>NZ_BJZP01000139.1 GCF_007992095.1 Paenirhizobium naphthalenivorans | reverse complement strand
GAACGAAGCCCAACTGTGGTCTTCGCCGATCCCGGTAACGATCCTCTCGCGATAGCAGACCGCCATTGATCAGTATCCCAGGTAACCGAGAATATCGGCGCCACGATAGTCGGCTTGCTCGTCTGGATGAGCGATGACATCACCGGTCGTGACATCCACCAAAGCGCTATCGCTGTCTCGAACGATTGCCTCAATTTGATGGATGCGGCATTCTTCGATGGCCGCTTCTGCCGTGACCTGGGCCTCAGGCTTCCCAATATCTCATCGCTCGATCTCCAGGTCCGGGTTGTCCCTCAGACCTTCATTTCCAAAGGTCCACGTTTTCCATGGAAGCGGTTATCGCCAACGCAAGACTTCATGTCGGCTCGCCGGAACCACATTGCGCGACCGCATCGAAGCGGCGCATTTCCCCCGGTGAACACAATCTGCTCATCGGCCCGCATGCGCAGGACTTCGTGCGGCTGGATCAGCGGACGGCTGGCCAGTTGCTTCGATCGGGTTCGGGACGAACCCCT
>NZ_BJZP01000138.1 GCF_007992095.1 Paenirhizobium naphthalenivorans | reverse complement strand
CTGCGGTCCGCCGCGCGGTCAGCTCGCCACCGTCGACCACGGCCAGCATCTTGCCGGTCTTGCCGGAGGAGAGAATATAGCTGCCGTAGATTGCCGGTAGTCCGCGCGTGTGGTTGTCGGGGAAGACCGATAGCAGTTTGATGCCAATATAGTCGCCCGGTACCCATGCCGGCATGAGCAGCAATGTGGCATCCGCTTCTCCCGGCACGGCGACATCATGATGGTGGCGAACCGGCATGACGCATTGGCTTCGGAACATCCGTTCGATTGCGTCGATCAGTTCTGCCCATTTGAGGGCGTCGGCGGTTTCGCCTTCGTGCAGTACCAGCATACTCTTCTCCTTGGTCGAATGCGCGCCGACACTAGCAAGAGCGGCGCGCTGTTCAAGCGTCAATCGGCGCCTGGCTCAGCGCCGCGGGCATCGGGAACCGCCGCGCCGGGTTGGGGGCAAGGCCGGTTCGTGTTCCTGACGGTCATTGGTTTGTGGTTTTGGTTTGTGGCTTTGGTTTGGTCTGGGGGGGGTGGG
>NZ_BJZP01000137.1 GCF_007992095.1 Paenirhizobium naphthalenivorans | reverse complement strand
CGGGCAGCTGCGCCGTGTTTTGCAGCATGTTTTCGTAGATGTTCAGCTGGTTTTGGATCTGCTCGGCCAACTGACTGATCTGTGTCAGCTGATTGTCGACTTGCAGGCCGGAGCTTTTAAGAAGGTCGACGAGCTGTGCATTGTTGGCAAGCTGTGTCCACTCGGTCGCAGCGCCCGTCGCTGAGCCGGCAAATGCTGGTGCCGAAGCGCAGACTGCAAAAGCTGCCACGACAGCGGTCGCGGATTTACTTCTGAGCGATAGGATATGGTCAAGCATAGCGATTGATCCCTCTTTCATTGAGCCATTGGGTCGGCCAGTCTTTGCCGTAGGTTGAGAGAAGTTGCCGGATCCGAGCGAGGTCGGCTTTGCCGGAAGCACCGACGAAGGAGAGGGTGAGCGGCCCCAGCGCCATATCGAAAAGGCGGCGTCCGTCCGGCGACGTCACGTAATATTCCCGCTTTGGAATAGCGGCTGCGACGATTTCGATCTGGCGAGGATTAAAGCCGATGCGCTCATAGAATTCCCGTGTCCCGGACTCGCGGGCAGCCCCATTCGGGAGGCAGATCTTGGTTGGGCAGGATTCCTTCAGGACATCGATGATGCCCG
>NZ_BJZP01000136.1 GCF_007992095.1 Paenirhizobium naphthalenivorans | reverse complement strand
CGTAAGGCCGCAAGGCTCGAACCGTGAAGGTTGAACGATTATATCGCTTCCGGCATGAATCAGATGGGCGTCCGCCTCGCAATAGCCCAGTTCAACGGCCATTCTGCCCGGAAAACAAGCCGCGCTCGCGACCAGGGCCTCCTCGATCGATCGATCGCCCTGCCCCAGAACGATGAGTTTTCCGCCACGCGAAACGATTTCGCCCGAGACCTCGACAAGGATGTCCATCCCTTTCTGCCAGGTCAGCCGGCTGACGGCGGCAAAGACCGGCCCGTCATCGCGATCCAGATTGAAGCGCTCCAGAAGCGGCAATCGATTTGCGGACTTGCGATCGATGTCATGCACTGTGTAATTGACGGGTAAATTGTGATCGGTCTCAGGATTCCAGATGTCCCGATCTATCCCGTTGACGATGCCCCGAAGAATGCCGGCCCGTTTTCTGAGGACTCCTTGAAGCCCCATTCCAAACCTTGGCGCCAGGATTTCCCGGGCGTAGGTAGGGCTGACCGTGGTGATCGCATCCGCCGTGGTCAAGCCGCCCTTCAGATAGCTGATGTCGCCGTAATATTCGAGGCCATCGATGGTATATGTATTCGGGGACAGGCCAAGAGCCCCCAGTAGATA
>NZ_BJZP01000135.1 GCF_007992095.1 Paenirhizobium naphthalenivorans | reverse complement strand
TGTAAGACCGCAAGGCTCAAACCGTGACGGCTGCACAACTATATCGCTTCCGGCGTGAATCAGATGAGCGTCGGCCTCGCAATAGCCCAGCTCAACAGCCATTCGGCCCGGAAAACAAGCTGCGGTTGCGACCAGGGCTTCCTCGATCGACCTCTCGCCCCGGCCCAGAACGATGAGCTTGCCGCCACGCGAAACGATTTCGCCCGAGACCTCGACAAGGATGTCGATCCCTTTCTGCCAGGTCAGCCTGCTGATGGCCGCAAAGACTGGCCCGTCATCGGTATCCAGTTTGAAGCGCTTCAGAAGCGGCATTCGGTTCGCGAACTTGCTACCGATATCATGCACTCCGTAATTGACGGGCAAATGGTGATCAGTCTCAGGATTCCAAATGTCCTGATCAATTCCGTTGACGACGCCTCGAAGGCTGCCGACACGCTTTCTCAGGACGCCTTGAAGCCCCATTCCGTACTTTGGCGTCAGGACTTCCCGGGCGTAGGTGGGGCTGACGGTGGTGATAGCATCCGCTGTCATCAAGCCGCCTTTCAGATAGCTGAGGTCGCCGTAATATTCGAGGCAATCGATGGTGTATGCATTCGGAGACAAGCCGAGGGAACCCAGTAAATAT
>NZ_BJZP01000134.1 GCF_007992095.1 Paenirhizobium naphthalenivorans | reverse complement strand
AAGCGACCGCTGGCCCAAGCCGATCCAAGGCCATCGCACGGTGATGTTCTATGGCGGCCAGGGAGGCACTTTCCTGAAATTGCTCGACACGCTGACCGACGACGAAATCGCCGCCAAGCTGCCGGTACACCTGCGCCATCTCCCCTCAACCCTGGCCGCCTAGGCCAGATCCAATCCTCGCAAAACCCGCGCTGCAGCTGGTCGATTTTCCGGCCGGGCGATAGCGCGCTCCCTCAATCGAAAGGAGCTTTCACATGAGCAACGATCCCTTTTCGCTCGACATGTTCGGCTCGAGCGTGCTTGTCCCCGGGCTTGGCGTGACAGCGTTCGGCGGGTTCTCGCCTGATGCCGCCAATGACGACGATCCAGATCCCCTGCCCCCAGCACCTGCACCCGCCCTCCCCGTCGCTGCCACGCCTGTCCGGCGCGCAAGGCTTCGGGCAAACTTCTATCTCGACGGGGACCGCAAGCTGGCCGCCTCCTGGAAGGATCGCGCCCGCGCCAATGTCGCGGCGATACTCGTCGCCGACGGCATTGCCAAGCAGGACCGGCCGGCGACGGCAAAGGAACAGGCGCAGTTGATCCGCTTCACGGGCTTCGGCGCCGGCGAACTGACCAATGGTATGTT
>NZ_BJZP01000133.1 GCF_007992095.1 Paenirhizobium naphthalenivorans | reverse complement strand
CGATTGACGATGTCAGAACGCGCTACAATCTGGCCAATCATGCGCAGGTGGTGGCTTTGGCTATCCGACGCGGCCTGATTTAAGCTGATCCGGCGTATCAGGCCTTGGGCGTATAGCCCAGAATGTGCAGCAGGGTCGTCAGGGCTGACATTTGCGCGTGCATCCTGATGGTTGCCTCGAGATAGGCAATATTGGCATCGCCAACAAGCTCCTTACCGGCTTTAACGTCAGCCGGCAGTTCATTGAACAGATTTTCTGCCCGCTCCAACAGTTCGCGATGTTCACGGATCGCATCGATCGTGAGACGCTCGACAAGCGGTGACGGAAGCCCATGCAGGAGCCCTATCAGCGGCTTCAGATCGACTGCCTCGCCATTCAATCGGTCGTCGGCGTCCATGTTCAACTCCCAAAACAGGAATGCGCGGTTCGCCCCCGCATAGTTCCTGACCCCTGGCGATCGGGGAGTTTGTAACCGAGCACACTCAGCCCATGGACCTTTAGTTCCGAGGAACCTGGACATACGTCCACGGCTCCCCGACCATAGGTCGAGGAATTCGGCGCCCTAACGGCGGGCACCAAACCGGTGTGCTTCGGGTTACAAAGCCCGGAGGCAGCGCGTACTGCCTCACCAGCGCTTATAGCGACCTAACCTCATCCGCGC
>NZ_BJZP01000132.1 GCF_007992095.1 Paenirhizobium naphthalenivorans | reverse complement strand
TGCGGCGCTCCTGAACAAGCTTGCGGAGTACAATGTCACGCCGATTTCCGTGGGGCGATCGATCGTCGCCACCTGGCATCCTCACGAACAGGCGGTCATGCGCGCCATTCAGGAACTCGGACTGGAATTACAGATCAGCTTCAACAAGGGCGCGGTGATGGTGCTTCCGACCAGTATCAACAAGGCATCCGGACTGCTCCATGCTCTCAAGCACCTGGATATTTCTCGGCTGAACATCGTCGCCGTGGGTGACGCGGAAAACGATCACGCTTTCCTTGCGGCCTGCGGATGTTCCGCAGCGGTGGCCAATGCCGTTCCCTCCCTCATGCAGGAAGTCGATATTCGGCTGCTGAAGGATCACGGCGAAGGCGTTGCCGAACTGATCGACAGGATGCTGATCGAGGATCACAGGATTTTGCCGCTTCCGCGACGCGGTATTCTGGCAGGCGTCGACCGGCAGGGTCTGGACGTTTATATCGACCAGAGCGATCTGGTGCTGGTCGCAGGGAATTCCGGATGCGGCAAATCCAGCTTCATGACCTTGCTGACGGAGCGGATGGCGGACAAAGGCCAGGAGTTCTGCGTTATCGATCCCGAAGGCGATTATCTTCAACTGGAAAATGCGGTGACCATCGGCGGCCTCCGCGATCCCCCGGCAACCGAGGAAGCACTTCGTCTG
>NZ_BJZP01000131.1 GCF_007992095.1 Paenirhizobium naphthalenivorans | reverse complement strand
GACGGCACTGCTGAACAAGCTTGCCGAGTACAATGTCACGCCGATTTCGGTGGGGCGCTCAATCATCGCCACCTGGCATCCTCATGAACAGGCGGTTATGCGCGCCATTCAGGAACTCGGGCTGGAATTGCAGATCAGCTTCAACAAGGGCGCCGTCATGGTGCTTCCCACTAGTTTCAACAAGGCGTCAGGACTGCTCCATGCTCTCAAGCACCTGGATATTTCTCGGCTGAACATCGTCGCCGTGGGTGACGCGGAGAACGATCATGCATTTCTTGCAGCTTGCGGATGCTCCGCAGCCGTCGCCAATGCCGTCCCGTCCCTCAAACTGGAAGTCGATATCCAATTGCAGAAGGACCATGGTGAAGGCGTTGCCGAACTGATCGACCGGATCCTGCTCAAGGATCACAGGATTTTGCCGCTTCCGCGACGCGGTATTCTGGTAGGCGTCGACCGGCAGGGTCTGGACGTTTATATCGACCAAAGCGATCTGGTGCTGGTTGCAGGCAATTCCGGATGCGGCAAATCCAGCTTCATGGCCTTGCTGACGGAGCGTATGGCGGACAAAGGCCAGGAGTTCTGCGTTATCGATCCCGAAGGTGACTACCTTCAACTGGAAAATGCGGTGACCATCGGCGGCCTCCGCGATCCCCCGGCAACCGAGGAAGCACTTCGTCTA
>NZ_BJZP01000130.1 GCF_007992095.1 Paenirhizobium naphthalenivorans | reverse complement strand
ATCGGCAGCGCTTGTTGCACTCATAGGTACCGGCATCGATATGGCAGTTCCGGAGAGTTCGACCCTCGCCACACAGGATACGGCTTCTGACGCGGCGCGTAGAAACTTTGCGGAGACCTTCGGCCGCGTCGCGGAGCAGACGATTTCCAAGAACCTGAATGTTCAGCCCACCATCCAGATCCGGCCGGGCTACAAGTTCAACGTTCTTGTCGACCAGGACATTGTCTTTCCCGGAAATTATGGCGGTTGAGGCACACGTCGCCGCAACCGCCTTGGGACAGTTCCCGGGTCAGGCCGATATGCGCACGGTCTCGCTGTTCGCAATTTTGCGCGGCCGATATCCTGCATAAAGGGGAGCCGCGACACCAAGCGTCTGCTGCATGCGCGTGCGAACTTCTTCTGAAACTTCGAAAACACCGCAGCAAACCGGAGAGCGACCATAGCCTTCTGCGCGGCCAACCTCTTCAACGGCGAGCCCCGCCCGACGATAGACCCGCGCCAAGTGCGGCTCGTAGTTTGAGACCAGCGTCTCGATACCGTGCGACAATCCGCATTCGCACAACGCCAGCAGCAGCATGCCGAAAGCCTTACCCGTTTCCAGCCTCGGGAAATCCTCGGAAAGTGTTTCCTCATCGAGGCACATTCTCGTTCCCTCATAGATACCGGGTGCAATCAGGTTT
>NZ_BJZP01000129.1 GCF_007992095.1 Paenirhizobium naphthalenivorans | reverse complement strand
CCAGCCTGATGGCACCTGGCATATATGAGGGAACGAGAATGTGCCTCGACGAGGAAGCACTCTCCGAGGACTTCCCGAGGCTGGAAACGGGTAAGGCGTTCGGCATTCTGCTGCTGGCGTTGTGCGAATGCGGATTGTCCCACGGCATCGAGACGCTGGTCTCGAACTACGAGCCGCACCTGGCGCGCGTCTATCGTCGGGCGGGGCTCGCCGTTGAAGAGGTCGGCCGTGCGCACGGCTATGGTCGCTCTCCGGTTTGCTGCGGTATCTTCGAAGTTTCAGAGGAAGTTCGCACGCGCATGCAGCAGGCGCTTGGTGTCGCGGCTCCCCTATATGCAGGATATCGCCCGCGCAAAAATGCAGCCAGCGAGCCCGTGCGCATATCTGCCTGATCCAGGAGTTGTCCCAAGGCGGTTGCGGCAATGTGTGCCTCAACCGCCATAATTGCCGGGAAAGACAATGTCCTGGTCGACGAGAACGTTGAACTTGTAACCCGGCCGGATCTGGATGGTGGGTTGAACATTCAGATTCTTGGAAATTGTCTGCTCCGCGACGCGGCCGAAGGTCTCCGCAAAGTTTCTGCGCGCCGCGTCAGAGGCCGTATCCTGTGTGGCGAGGGTGGAGCTCTCCGGAACTGCCATATCGATGCCGGTACCGATAAGCGCAACGAGCGCCGCTGA
>NZ_BJZP01000128.1 GCF_007992095.1 Paenirhizobium naphthalenivorans | reverse complement strand
ATCATTTCCTGCTTCAGGCGGGTTTCAGGGCCGCCGCCATAAAGCTCGCTTGTAATGCAGCGGTAGATCGCCGGATTGGCCGGATCGTTCATGTCGAGCAGATAGAGTTTGGTCCTTCCGACCTGGACTTCCCACGTCCTGAGCCAGAGCGTGCATCCCGGAAGATCGATCTGCAAACGCAACCATTCGCCGCTGGATGTCCTGACGGGCTGGATCGGCAGTTGGTCCGGCTCGTTCACGGGATAAAGAGCCTCCTGGTTGCCATCGGGCCCAATCATCTGTCGGAAGTAGCCCTGCGCATACAAAAGCCCCACGCCGACGACCGGGATACCAAGATCGCTTGCTGCCTTCAGCTGATCGCCCGCCACGTTTCCGAGACCGCCGGAGTAAATGGGCAGCGCTTCGCTTAGCATGAACTCCATGCTGAAATACGCGATGGTGCTTAACGGCGCGGTCGGGTGAGCGTGTTGAAACCAGGCGGGCGCAAGCTCCGCGACCCGCTTTTCCGCGAGCAACTCTTCAAGCTTGCCCGCGAATTGCGGGGTGGAGAGCAAGTTATCGAGCCGGTCATATGAAACGGTGCGAAGAACACCCCATGGATTGCGCGTCGCCTCCCATGTCTGCGAATCCAGTTCCCGCCAGAGAACATCCGAAGCATGGCTCCACGACCAACGCAGATCGAGTGCCAGTTCGCGAA
>NZ_BJZP01000127.1 GCF_007992095.1 Paenirhizobium naphthalenivorans | reverse complement strand
AAGACGTGGCCCGATATTCTCCGAACGCGTGATTGCTCCGCCCGCGGCGCCGACGATTACCTCCCCTGCAGATGCGCTCGCCGTCGTGCTGAATGAACGAGGCCACGTCGATATCGACCATGTCGCCGAGCTGCTGCACAGCGATCCTGCGGCTGTGGCCCACGAGCTGGGCGAGGCCATCTTCCGTGATCCGGCCGACGGATCATGGAAGACGGCAGACGGATATCTCTCAGGGGCCGTCCGCACAAAGCTTGCGACCGCGCAGGCAGCGGCCGAGCTCGACCCCGCCTATGAGCGCAATGTCCGCGCCCTCCAGGAGGTCCAGCCGGCTGATCTCCGGCCATCCGACATCACAGCCCGACTCGGCGCCCCGTGGATCCCGGCCGCCGATGTCGTCGCCTTCGTCAGGCAAAAGATGGAGGCGGAAATCCGCATCTACCACATGCCGGAGCTTGGGTCCTGGACGGTGGAGGCACGGCAGCTCGGTTACTGCGCCGCTGGCACATCGGAATGGGGAACGAGCCGCCGCCACGCCGGCGACCTGCTGTCTGACGCGCTCAACAGCCGGGTCCCTCAGATCTTCGACGTCTTCAAGGA
Organism: Paenirhizobium naphthalenivorans; assembly: GCF_007992095.1. GTDB lineage: Bacteria > Pseudomonadota > Alphaproteobacteria > Rhizobiales > Rhizobiaceae > Allorhizobium > Allorhizobium naphthalenivorans. Next base: position 105 of record NZ_BJZP01000127.1, on the reverse strand, counting down.
TGCCGACGGCGAACGCCGCGTGCTCAATGTTGTCGATACGGAAGCCGCCCGCGACAAGCTCCAGAAGATCAAGCAGACTTTTCAGGACTGGGTTTGGACCGATCC
>NZ_BJZP01000126.1 GCF_007992095.1 Paenirhizobium naphthalenivorans | reverse complement strand
GAAACCGGGGCCGATCTTTTCGGAACGGGTGATTGCCCCGCCGGCAGCACCGACGATTACCTCACCTGCCGATGCGCTCGCCGTCGTGCTGAATGAACGAGGCCACGTCGATATCGACCATGTCGCCGAGCTGCTGCACAGCGATCCTGCTGATGTGATCGACGAGCTGGGCGAAGCTATCTTCCGTGATCCGGCCGATGGATCGTGGAAGACGGCAGACGGATATCTCTCAGGGGCCGTCCGCACAAAGCTTGCGGCCGCGCAGGCAGCGGCCGAGCTCGACCCCGCCTATGAGCGCAATGTCTGCGCCCTCCAGGAGGTGCAGCCGGCTGATCTCCGGCCATCCGACATCACAGCCCGCCTCGGCGCCCCGTGGATCCCGGCCGCCGATGTCGTTGCCTTCGTCAGGCAAAAGATGGGGGCGGAAATCCGCATCCACCACATGCCGGAGCTTGGGTCCTGGACGGTGGAGGCACGGCAGCTCGGTTACAGCGCCGGTGGCACATCGGAATGGGGAACCAGCCGCCGCCATGCCGGCGAGTTGCTGGCCGATGCGCTGAATAGCCGAGTGCCTCAGATCTTCGACACCTTCAAGGATGTGGATGGCGAGCGGCGCGTTCTCAATGTCGTTGACACCGAAGCCGCGCGGGACAAGCTGCAGAGGATCAAACAGGCGTTTCAGGACTGGGTCTGGACCGATCC
>NZ_BJZP01000125.1 GCF_007992095.1 Paenirhizobium naphthalenivorans | reverse complement strand
GCCGCCCCATTTAAGCGCCGTCGGGATCGTGACCGACGTTGTCTTGAATCCCCCTGACCCGGCAAAGACGATCCCGTGCGATGATCCGAACGAGCCATCGAAGCAGAGCAGCGGTGACTTTCCCCCGGCGCCCCATGTTTCAGGGATATCGGCCCGAAACGAGATTGCCGCCGTGCTGTCGCGATCGACGCGATATCGCTCGCCGATCACGATGCCGCCGCCCTCTGCGAACAGCTTCTCTGCTTCCGGCAGTTTCATCCATTCCGCCTCGCCATGCAGTGCGCGTTTACCGCGGATGCGTTTCGGCTCGGAACGCGAGAATGCGGTGTTGCCGATCACCGCGACGCGCAGCGCGAACATGCCAGAGAAGAGAGCTGCCGTAGCACCTGTCATTGTTGACGGGTCGATATAGGACAGGATCGACCGGGCCGCTGGCAATTCTCCGGCAAATTGCGAAAGCCGTATTCCTTCCCGAACGATGGCGAGTGCAATGACGGCCACCGATCCGGCAGCGACGCCCCACCCTGCCGTCTTGATGTTGACCGATCCCTGGGCACTGAGGAGAAAGATCAGCCCGATCGCAGCACTTGCGATATAGGGCAACGAAAGTCCAATCCGGCCAAGCGTCAATTTCGCCCCTGCCGTTTTTCCGAACGTGGTAAGCCACTGTTCTATCCCCGGCAACATCAGTGCGATGGCGATCATCACCAGCGGCGGAA
>NZ_BJZP01000124.1 GCF_007992095.1 Paenirhizobium naphthalenivorans | reverse complement strand
ACCGCCCCATTTCAGCGCCGTCGGAATCGTCACCGACGTGGTCTTGAAGCCGCCGGAGCCGGCGAACACGATGCCATGTGACGATCCGAACGAACCATCGAAGCAGAGCAGCGGTGACTTGCCCCCGGCGCCCCATGTCTCAGGCTTATCGGCCCGAAAAGAAAGTGCCGCCGTGCTGTCGCGATCGACACGATACCGCTCTCCGATCACGATGCCGCCGGCCTCTGCGAACAGCTTCTCTGCTTCCGGCAGTTTCATCCATTCCGCCTCGCCGTGCAGCGCGCGTTTACCCCGGATGCGTTTCGGCTCGGAACGCGAGAATGCCGCGTTGCCGAGCACGGCCACGCGAAGTGCGAACATGCCAGAGAAGAGAGCTGCGGCAGTACCTGTCATCGTTGCCGGGTCGATATAGGACAGAATCGACCTCGCCGCAGGCACCTGTCCGGCAAATTGCGAAAGCCGCATTCCTTCCCGAACGACGGCAATTGCAATAACGGTGCCCGATCCGGCAACGACGCCCCACCCTGCCGTCTTGATGTTGACCGATCCTTGGGCGCTAAAGAGAAAGATCAGCCCGATCGCAGCGCTCGCCACATAGGGCAACGCCAGGCCGATCCGGCCGAGCGTCAATTTCGCCTCTGCCGTTTTTCCGAACGTCGCAAGCCATTGTTCGATCCCCGGCAACGCGAGGGCGATGGCTATCATCATCAGCATCGGGA
>NZ_BJZP01000123.1 GCF_007992095.1 Paenirhizobium naphthalenivorans | reverse complement strand
GCACCCGCAAACGTGTTGCGGAAGACGTCGTAGAGAAGCGTTGGGCCGGTGGTTGGCATCAGCCGCAGCGTTCCATAAAGGCGATCCGCGCGATCATTGCACCACATCAGGTAAGCTGGCCGCAGAGCATCGTACTCGTCGCGCTCGCAATCACCGTCGATTGTCACGGCCCAACCGAGTTGATCGTGAAACACACGTTTGCGCAGGCGAAATGCCTGATCCATGAGAGCCTGATAACGGGTGTACTGATGCGCTTGAACCAGAATGAACAAGGTTTGTCTCCAGCTGTTGATACTGGCTGGAAGATGCCGCCTGGCGGAGGAGCCAGATATTCCCGCATATGGTCAAACCCATATGCGGGTATTGTCAAAGGCTGGCGTGCGGTCGGCTCATATCGTGATCACGCGCAGCTTCAGGGCAAGAGTGGCCGCCGCCGAGATCGTGGCGCAACCGAGTTTTGTCCTCGCCGACTTGATGTAGCTGCGGGTCGTGTGATGGGAAAGGCCAAGAATAAGCGCGATATCCTTGTAATCCTTGCCGAGCGCGCTCCAGTAGAGGCACTCACGTTCCCGCGGACTCAAGACCGGGATCGGATCGCTCGCTCCATGTAGCTCGAACACTGCCATCTGGTGGACGAGATACGCGAGATCGACCCATTCACTCCGATGAGCACTGATCAGATCCTCCCAGTCTTCGGCGGAGGCGTTCGAATTCAAAGAGAGGATGGCGC
>NZ_BJZP01000122.1 GCF_007992095.1 Paenirhizobium naphthalenivorans | reverse complement strand
CACCCGCAAAAGTGTGGCGGAACACGTCGTAGAGAAGCGTCGGGCCGGTGGTTGGCATCAGTCGCAACGTTCCATAAAGGCGATCCGCGCGATCATTGCACCACATCAGGTAAGCCGGCCGCAGAGCATCGTACTCGTCACGCTCGCAATCACCGTCGATTGTCACGGCCCAACCGAGTTGATCGTGAAAGACGCGTTTTCGCAGGCGAAATGCCTGATCCATGAGAGGCTTATAACGGGTGTACTGATGCGCCTGAACCAGAATGAACAAGGTTTATCTCCAGCTGTTGATCTTGGCTGGAAGATGCCGCTTGGCGGAGGAGCCAGATATTCCCGCATATGCTCAAGCCTATATGCGGGTATTGTCAAAGTCTGGCTGGCGTGCGATCGGCTCATATCGTGATCACGCGCAGCTTCAGGGCAAGAGTCGCCGCCGCCGAGATCGTAGCGCAACCAAGTTTTGTCCTCGCCGACTTGATGTAGCTGCGGGTCGTGTGATGCGAAAGGCCGAGAATAAGCGCGATATCCTTGTAATCCTTACCGAGCGCGCTCCAGTAGAGGCACTCACGTTCCCGCGGACTCAAGACCGGGATCGGATCGCTCGCTCCATGTAGCTCGAACACGGCAATCTGGTGGACGAGATACGCGAGATCGACCCATTCACTCCGATGCGCACCGACCATATCCTCCCAGTGTTCGGCGGAGGCGTTCGAATTGAACGAGAGGATGGCGC
>NZ_BJZP01000121.1 GCF_007992095.1 Paenirhizobium naphthalenivorans | reverse complement strand
GCCCCGTCGACCTTGAAGAAGGCGATGGAGCTTTGCAGTTCCTCGGCCTGGGCGGCCAGCTCTTCAGACGTTGCCGACATTTCTTCGGAGGCACTGGCGTTCTGCTGTGTCACCTTGTCGAGCTGCTGGATCGCCTCGTTGATCTGGGCGGCACCGATGTCCTGCTCACGGCAGGCGGCGGAGATCTCGGCGACCAGTTCGGCGGTCTTGCGGATGTCGGGCACCAGACGGTTCAGCATCTCGCCGGCATCCTGGGCCGATTGCACGGTTTCCGTCGACATCGCGCTGATCTCGGCGGCTGCCGACTGCGAGCGCTCTGCCAGTTTGCGCACTTCCGAGGCGACGACGGCAAAGCCCTTGCCATGCTCGCCGGCGCGGGCGGCCTCGACGGCGGCGTTCAGGGCCAGCAGGTCGGTCTGGCGGGCGATTTCCTGGACGATCGAGATCTTCTCGGCAATCGTGCGCATGGCGGCCACGGCACGGTTGACGGCATCGCCGCTGGTTTCCGCATCCCTGGAGGACTGACGGGCGATCTTCTCCGTCTGGGCGGCGTTGTCGGCGTTCTGTTTGATGTTGGCAGCCATCTGCTCCATCGAGGCGGAGGCCTCTTCGGCCGAAGCGGCCTGTTCGGTCGCACCCTGGCTCAACTGTTCGGAGCTGGCCGACAGTTCCTGGCTGCCCGAAGATACATTGTCGGAAGCCGACAGTGCATCGGCAACAACGCCGCGCAGGCGCTCGACCATGCTGG
>NZ_BJZP01000120.1 GCF_007992095.1 Paenirhizobium naphthalenivorans | reverse complement strand
AAGCGGCGGCTATGGTGAGGCCATCGCGAAGGCCTTGCCTGATGCTGAGCAGGTCGCTGATCGTTGGCACCTGATGGAGAACTCCAGCCGGGCGTTTCTCGATGCAGTCGACAAGTCGATGCGCCAGATCAGGCAGGCGGTCGGCAGCAATGTCGTTGATCCCAAGCTTTTGACCTACGCTGAGAAACTGCAGTACGAGGGATATCTGCGCCGCCAGGAGACGAACGAGGCGATCCGAGAGCTGCCGAAGAAGGGAACGTCAATTCGACAGATTGTCCGGCAAACCGGCCATAGCCGGAAGATTGTCCGCGACGTTTTGAGGGGCCAGCGCCTTGATGTCTTTCGAACACGGTCCAGCTCACTGGATAGCTGGCTGCCTTGGCTCAACAGCCGCTGGGATGAAGGCGCGAGAAACGCATTGGCGCTCTGGCGAGAGATGAAAACGAAGGGCTTTCCGGGACAGAGCGGGGTCGTCTCGCAATGGGCACAGCGGCGGCGTCTTGCGGAGAAGGCCAACCAGAGTGGGCTTGCGCGAACGCCATCGGCACAGGTCATCGCCCGGCTGATGACAACCGCACGCGACGACCTCGCAAAATCCGAAGCGATCCTGGTGGCGGCTATCGAAGTGAACGTTCCGGAACTGATAGTCGCCCGCACGGCCATTGGTGACTTCCAATCCATGATCCGCTCCAAGACAGCACGAAAGCTCGATGAATGGCTTGAAGCTGCGAAGACCAGCCTGGTCAGCTCGTTTGCCGGTGGCGTTGAAAAAGA
>NZ_BJZP01000119.1 GCF_007992095.1 Paenirhizobium naphthalenivorans | reverse complement strand
TGACTAAGCAAATTCCGAGGTTTTCAACCTAGCCGAAACGATTTAGAAAACCATTCCGTGATGGTCAACTTACGCGATTGAATATGCTTCATTCTTTACCAGGTCACTGTTCGCGCGCGTCGCGGTCCCTCTGACTGCCGACGCACTTCACCACCGCGGAACGGGTGCGATTTACAGGGAGAGTATGGATGACAAACTGGGTCGAGAAACTGCTGGATATCACCGTGATCGGAAACGATCAGTCCATGGTCAAGGGCGCACTGGCCAATCTTGCTGATCGGTTCGATTTTGTGGGCTATGCCTTCGTCAACATTCGTCCGGGGCAGACCTATGCGGTCTCCAACTACGATATCGACTGGCAGAAAATCTATGACACGCTGGACTACCGGTTCATCGATCCGGTCATGCGGCAGGCCCAACTGATAAGGCGCGCTTTCGCCTGGTCCGGCGAAGCCGAAAAGAGCTCGCTCTCAAAAGAGCAGAAAAACTTCTTTTCGAAAGCCGCTGATTTCAACATTCGCTCGGGCGTTTCCATCCCGGTCGCCACTGCCAACGGTGCGATGTCCATGCTGACCTTTGCATCGGCGAAGCCTTCTCTTGCCAGTGATATGGAGATTGATGCAATTATGGCTGCATCAGCGGTCGCTCAACTTCATGCCCGTCTTGAGCACTTGCGGGTCACGCCCTCCATCGAGGAAAAGATCGTCCTGACGCCGAAGCAGGTGAACTACATTCGCTGGCTGTCGCTTGGCAAAACCGTCGAGGTGATCGCTGAACTGGAGCAGGCAAAGTATGCTGGCGTCCGCTCTG
>NZ_BJZP01000118.1 GCF_007992095.1 Paenirhizobium naphthalenivorans | reverse complement strand
CCGAGCGAACGCCAGCATACTTTGCCTGCTCCAGTTCAGCGATCACCTCGACGGTTTTGCCAAGCGAAAGCCAACGAATGTAGTTCACCTGCTTCGGCGTCAGGACAATCTTTTCCTCGATAGAGGGCGTGACCCGCAAGTGCTCAAGACGCGTATGAAGCTGGGAGACCGCTGATGCGGCCATAATGGCATCGATCTCCATATCACTCGCAAGCGAAGGCGTCGCCGATGCAAAGGTCAGCATGGACATGGCACCGTTGGCGGTGGCGACCGGGATGGAAACGCCCGAGCGAATGTTGAAATCAGCGGCTTTCGAAAAGAAGTTTTTCTGCTTTTTGGACAGCGAGCTCTTGTCGGCTTCGCCGGACCAGGCGAAAGCGCGCCTTATCAGCTGGGCCTGCCGCATGACCGGATCGATGAACCGGTAGTCCAGCGTGTCATAGATTCTCTGCCAGTCGATATCATAGTTGGAGACCGCATAGGTCTGCCCCGGACGAATGTTGACGAAGGCATAGCCCACAAAATCGAACCGATCAGCAAGATTGGCCAGGGCGCCCTTCACCATGGACTGATCGTTTCCGATCACCGTGATATCCAGCAGTTTCTCGACCCAGTTTGACATCCATACTCTCCCTGTAAATCGCACCCGTTGCGGGGTGGCGAAATGCGTCGGCAGTCAGAAGGACCGCGACGCGCGCGAACAGTGACCTGGTAAAGAAGGAAGCATATTCAATCGCGTAAGTTGACCATCACGGAATGGTTTTCTAAATCGTTTCGGCTAGATTGAAAACCTCGGAATTTGCTTATTCG
>NZ_BJZP01000117.1 GCF_007992095.1 Paenirhizobium naphthalenivorans | reverse complement strand
ACAGCGACGCGGCGACGCTACGCGTTGGCGCCTGCGAGGCACGGATCGCAGACGCGTAAGCCGAACGGCTTCGATGCTGCCAGCCCCCGGCGACCGCAACGATGTCATAGGGACGTGACCGCAGATCCTCGCGCAAATCATCGATGATGAGATCGATGCTGCAGCCGCAACCGACCACGCGCGCCAAAATCTCACGGCTGACCGGCTCGGCGGCGGCAAAGATCACTGCTTCCACCCGCAGCATCCATTCGCGCCAGCGCAGCTCCGGCGGCAGATCTTCGAGCTCGCGATCGAGCAACACTTCGTCCTGCGGCCGTGACTTCCGTCGTGTTGCGCTTAATCCCGCCATCGTCACAACCCAAAAATCCGGAACGAAGTTCGGCCGGACAGTTCACGCACCGCGCCAAAACTTTCCAGCCGCTCGAACAATCGCGTCGCCGCCCAGCGGGAGAGATGGCTGCCGGGCGCGGAGGCGGGCATGGCATCCTCGTTGAGCAGCTTTTCGATGACGACGCCGGCGCCTTTGGTTCGCACCTTCGGCGCCACCGCCAACAATGTCTCGGCACGCCGGCCAATGTCATTGGCCTGCCGCAAGGCCTCGACCGTGGCGGACACGAGCGCCAGGCACACCGTCCGCGCGAAAGCGGGCTCCCCGGGCCGCACCCGCCCGCGGCCACCGATGGTCTTGAACGCTGCGCCATAACGCTCGCCCATCGTGAGCGGCACGCCACACGCCCAGGCGAGTTTTTCCGCGAGCAGGCGGTCGGCCAGCCACCAGGCCAAAATTTCGGCATCTGGCCGGGCGGCGCAGATGTTGG
>NZ_BJZP01000116.1 GCF_007992095.1 Paenirhizobium naphthalenivorans | reverse complement strand
TTTGTTCGGGCGAGGTTCTCAGGTGTTCGACGGCAAACCGCTCGGCGATCATCGTCTTGCCGTTGGCGTAAGGTCCGACCAACATCAGTCCCTGGCTTCGCAAAGACGGAGGCCGATCCAGCAGTTCGGCCAGCCGCCGATGGCTGTCCTGGGCGACATGATGCCCGATCCACCGTGGGGCACGAATGTAGGCGATCCTTGCCGCCTGATCATGACCAAGATGCGGCCGGACATGCTCGAGCAAATGATCCACTATTTCTACCAATCCTCCACCGGCAACCGGCTCTTCTGGCGTGGGAGATGCTCGGCGGGAGGAGGCGTCGGCGGTTGCATGACCGCATAAGGCTTCTCCGCCGCAGCGGCATGGACATTGCGGACAGCATTACGCAACTGGCGCCTGGAGGGTTTCGCCGATTGCACAATGGCTGCAATCTCACGGCGGAGCGCCACCTTCTCAGTGCTTGAGCGGTGGTTTGCCGCACGCCGACGGGAGCGTTCCGCCGCATGCTCCCACAGCGTCACCGACGTCAGTTGGCCGTCGCGTCTCTCGACCGGTCGGAATAGTCGCGTTTCCGGGTCGCGGACATAGACACGGCTGATGTCACGGGGATCGTATCGCACCTCAAGCCTTCCGAGCCGGTCACGCTCGGGAACGACGGCGCTCAGCCACGGTGAATAATAGTGCATGGCGAACATGCTGATCCCTTGCGGTGACAATTGCCTTTCCGTACCCGGCAAGAACGACAACAGCACGCGCTTCGGGTCATCGTCGAAACGAGGCAGGGCGGTTGCGTTGCGCTGCCATTCCGTCATGGGGACCCTCAGGGTCTTGGAATTTGCCTGCAGGTTGTGATCGATGACGGCCAGCGCAACGCAGCGCTCCAGATCGGCGAAGCTCAGGCAGGCGC
>NZ_BJZP01000115.1 GCF_007992095.1 Paenirhizobium naphthalenivorans | reverse complement strand
GAGGGCTGGGACGATATTGGTTCCTCGCTCGAGACCGCGGTTTGCGAGAGCGACTACGCGTCGCTTGCCCGCTGCACCCAATATGCGCATTTCACGCCGGAGTTCATCATCCGGGCAATCTGGACTGGGGTGCGGAAACTGGGCTGGCGCGGCGGGCGGGTGGTGGAACCTGGCATTGGCACCGGGCTTCCCTGCCCTGATGCCGGAGCCATATCGCGACGCCGCCTATGTAACCGGGATCGAGCTCGATCCGGTCACCGCCCGCATCGCCCGCCTGCTGCAGCCGAAGGCGCGGATCATCAATGGCGACTTTACCCGCACGGATCTGGCTCCGATCTACGATCTCGCCATCGGCAACCCACCCTTTTCCGATCGCATCGTCCGCTCTGACCGCGCTTACCGGTCGCTTGGCCTTCGTTTGCACGACTATTTCATCGCCCGGTCGATTGACCTGCTGAAGCCCGGTGCGCTCGCCGCCTTCGTCACATCGCATGGCACCATGGACAAGGCCGATACAACGGCACGGGAGCATATCGCCAGATCCGCCGACCTAATCGCGGCAATCCGGCTGCCCGAAGGCAGCTTTCGCCGTGACGCCGGCACGGATGTCGTCGTCGACATCCTGTTCTTCCGCAAGCGGAAGCCCGGAGAGCCGGAGGGAAATCAGCTGTGGCTCGATGTCGATGAGATCAGGCCGGCCACCGACGAAGAAGGCGCCATCAGGGTCAATCGCTGGTTTGGTCGGCATCCGGACTTCGTGCTCGGCACACACGCCCTGCCCCCCGGCCCGTTCGGCGAGACCTACACATGCCGGCCCCGCGTTGACGAGGATCTCGACGCCGCCCTCGCCGCTGCAATCGATCTATTGCCCGCCGATCTCTACGACGGCGAGCCGACGCCCATCGATATCGATCTGGAAGACGAGCTCGGCGAGATCGTCGCCTTGCAGCCGAGAGGCGGCTCC
>NZ_BJZP01000114.1 GCF_007992095.1 Paenirhizobium naphthalenivorans | reverse complement strand
AAGGCTGGGACGATATTGGTTCTTCGCTCGAAACCGCGGTTTGCGAGAGCGACTACGCGTCGCTTGCCCGCTGCACCCAATATGCGCATTTTACGCCGGAGTTCATCATCGCAGCAATCTGGGCTGGGGTCCAGAAACTGGGCTGGCGCGGGGGCCGGGTGCTGGAACCTGGCATCGGCACGGGGCTGTTCCCGGCCCTGATGCCGGAGCCATATCGCGACGTCGCCTATGTGACCGGGATTGAACTCGATCCGGTCACCGCCCGCATCGCCCGCCTGCTTCAGCCGAAGGCGCGGATCATCAATGGCGACTTTGCCCGCACGGATCTGGCGCCGATCTACGATCTCGCCATCGGCAATCCACCCTTCTCCGATCGCACCGTCCGCTCGGACCGCGCTTACCGGTCGCTAGGATTTCGCCTGCACGACTATTTCATCGCCCGGTCGATTGACCTGTTGAAGCCCGGCGCGCTCGCAGCCTTTGTCACATCGCATGGTACGATGGACAAGGCCGATACCACGGCACGCGAGCATATCGCCAAGTCGGCCGACCTGATCGCAGCGATGCGGCTACCTGAAGGCAGCTTTCGCCGTGACGCCGGCACGGATGTTGTCGTTGACATCCTCTTCTTCCGCAAGCGCAAGCCCGGCGAGCCCGAGGGAAATCAGCTGTGGCTCGATGTCGATGAGATCAGGCCGGCCAACGAGGACGAAGGCGCCATTAGGGTCAATCGCTGGTTTGGTCGGCATCCGGACTTCGTGCTCGGCACACACGCCCTGACCTCCGGCCCGTTCGGCGAGACCTACACATGCCGCCCACGCGATGGAGTGGATTTGGAAACTGCCCTCGCCGCTGCCATCGACCTCCTGCCGGCCGATCTCTACAATGGCGAGCCGACACCGATCGATATTGATCTGGAGGAAGAACTCGGCGAGATCGTCGATCTGCAGCCGAAGGGCGGGACT
>NZ_BJZP01000113.1 GCF_007992095.1 Paenirhizobium naphthalenivorans | reverse complement strand
TTGGCGTCGCGGTCGATCCCGCCTGCTCGGCATAACGCCCAGCTATGTCGCCAGCGATCGCGCTTGCCGCGGGGCCTGTTACCGTCGAAGTCGCGGCGCTCGTCGTGAGCGCGTCTGTTCCGGTCTGGCAACCAGAGAGAAGAACGGCGGAGACGAAAGGAAGAATGCATAAGCGCATCGGTCAGCCTCCTTTCCTAATGGTAATTTTCTGCTGACGCCAGCCGACGCCCGAAACAAGGACAGCCTTGTCGATGTTGTAATCGACAATCATCATGTCGTTCTTCATCCGGTAGTTTACGATCCGGTTTTGCCCGCCGGAGACCACGAAGAGAACCGGCGCATCCTGACCGGAGAGCGTTCGCGGAAATTGTATGTAGGTCTTCTGTCCATCTGAATAGACGCGCTTCGGCTTCCAGGGCGCGCTGCCGCTTAGCGAATAGGCGAAGGCAAGTTGCTCTGGCGGCACGCCGCCGTCGGAATTGGTCATCGTCTGAATCCGAGCGTTGATGTCGGACAATCTTGTCGCGGCCTCTTCCGGATACTCGAAGCCGACGCGGGCCATGTACTGGTTCGGGTGCGATTTGAGCTGGATATGATAAGTGCGTCTTGAGGTCGTCACCACCATCGACGTCACCAGACCCGCCTCCGACGGTTTGACGATCAGGTGAATTGCCTGGCCCCCTGCAGCACCGGATGTGGCCGGCTCGACCTTCCAGCGTACCGTGTCGCCGACAAGAACGTCGCGGACAATCTCCCCACCCTGAAGCTCGATGTCGCAGACCTGTAAAGGTGAGCAGACGACAGAAGGCTGCGTCTCTCCGAACAGGAAGATGACTTTTCCGTCGGCCCCCGTTGTCACCAGTCCCCGCTGCCCACGCCATTTGTTGGAGAGGGTGGTTCCTTTCGCCTCATTCGTCGTCAGGCTCTGGGCAAAGCCCGATGTCGTCGCCGTGATCAAAAGCGCAAGTGCAG
>NZ_BJZP01000112.1 GCF_007992095.1 Paenirhizobium naphthalenivorans | reverse complement strand
CCGCACTTGCGCTTTTGATCACGGCGACGACATCGGGCTTTGCCCAGAGCCTGACGCCGAATGAGGCGAAAGGAACCACCCTCTCCAACAAATGGCGTGGGCAGCGGGGACTGGTAACAACTGGTGCCGACGGAAAAGTCATCTTTCTGTTCGGTGAGACGCAGCCCTCTGTCGTTTGCTCACCTTTACAGGTCTGCGACATCGAGCTTCAGGGTGGGGAGATTGTCCGCGACGTGCTTGTTGGGGACACGGTGCGCTGGAAGGTCGAGCCGGCCACATCCGGTGCTGCAGGGGGCCAGGCAATTCACCTGATCGTCAAACCGTCTGAAGCGGGTCTGGTGACGTCGATGGTGGTGACGACGTCGAGGCGCACCTATCATATTCAGCTCAAATCGCATCCAAACCAGTATATGGCCCGGGTCGGCTTCGAGTATCCGGAAGAGGCCGCGACGAGATTGTCCGACATCAACGCTCGAATTCAGACGATGACCAATTCCGACGGCGGCGTACCGCCAGAGCAACTTGCCTTCGCCTATTCGCTGAGCGGCAGCGCGCCCTGGAAGCCGAAGCGCGTCTATTCGGATGGGCAGAAGACCTACATACAGTTTCCGCGAACGCTCTCCGGTCAGGATGCGCCGGTCCTCTTCGTGGTTTCTGGCGGGCAAAACCGGATCGTAAACTACCGGATGAAGAACGACATGATGATCGTCGATTACAATATCGACAAGGCTGTCCTTGTTTCGGGCGTCGGCTGGCGTCAGCAGAAAATCACCATCCGGCGGGGAGGCTGATCGATGCGCCTTTGCCATTTTCCTATTGTTGCTGCCGTTCTTCTCTCTGGTTGCCAGACCGGAACAGACGCGCTCACGACGAGCGCCGCGCCCTCGACGGTAACAGGTCCCGTGGCAAGCGCGATCGCCGGCGACATGGCTGGACGTTACGCCGAGCAGGCAGGGTCAACCGCCGCGCCGA
>NZ_BJZP01000111.1 GCF_007992095.1 Paenirhizobium naphthalenivorans | reverse complement strand
CTGATCGAGGTCAAGGCGACCGGCATTTGCCATACCGACGATTTCACCCTGTCGGGCGCCGATCCGGAGGGCCTGTTTCCGGCGATCCTCGGCCATGAGGGCGCCGGCGTCGTCGTTGATGTCGGCCCAGGCGTCACCTCGGTCAAGAAGGGTGACCATGTCATTCCGCTCTACACGCCGGAATGCCGCGAATGCTATTCCTGCCTGTCGCGCAAGACCAATCTGTGCACCGCCATCCGTTCGACGCAGGGCCAGGGCGTGATGCCGGACGGCACCTCGCGCTTCTCGATCGGCAAGGACAAGATCCACCATTACATGGGTTGCTCGACCTTTTCCAACTTCACCGTTCTGCCCGAGATCGCGGTGGCCAAGGTCAATCCGGACGCGCCCTTCGACAAGATCTGCTACATCGGCTGCGGCGTCACCACCGGTATCGGCGCAGTGATCAACACCGCCAAGGTGGAGATCGGCGCGACCGCCATCGTCTTCGGTCTCGGCGGCATCGGCCTCAACGTGCTGCAGGGGCTGAGGCTGGCCGGCGCCGACATGATCATCGGCGTCGACATCAACAACGACCGCAAGGAATGGGGCGAGAAATTCGGCATGACCCATTTCGTCAATCCGAAGGAAGTCGGCGACGATATCGTGCCCTATCTCGTCAACATGACCAAGCGCAATGGCGACCTGATCGGCGGGGCGGACTATACGTTCGACTGCACCGGCAACACCAAGGTCATGCGCCAGGCGCTCGAGGCCTCGCACCGCGGCTGGGGCAAGTCGATCATCATCGGGGTTGCCGGCGCCGGCCAGGAGATCTCGACCCGTCCGTTCCAGCTGGTCACCGGCCGCAACTGGATGGGCACGGCGTTCGGCGGCGCGCGCGGCCGCACCGACGTGCCGAAGATCGTCGACTGGTACATGGACGGCAAGATCCTCATCGACCCGATGATCACCCACACCATGCCCCTCGAGGACATCAACAAGGGCTTCGACATGATGCACAAGGGTGAGAGCATCCGCGGCGTCGTGATCTATTGA
>NZ_BJZP01000110.1 GCF_007992095.1 Paenirhizobium naphthalenivorans | reverse complement strand
CGCCTCGCAGTCGACCTCGCTCAGCGGCATGGCCCAGCAGATGCGCCGCGCCAGCTGACGCAAAACCAGGGCACGCGCCACGCAAATCAAGCCGCCGGAGAAAACTCCGGCGGCTTTTTCGTGCGGCCAACAGGACACAGTCGAACGCGGCGCAACGGACTAAATGAGATATTTATAGTTTATAGACAATTTTAAAACATGTTGGTGCCTCGGTGCATGCGATGCAACGCCCCACCCGCGCATGATGCGCCCTCACCCCATTCGAAGAATTCGACAGAACGGCCGTGGCCGCGCTGATGAAAAATTCACGTCCAACCTGGCTCGGCGGATCTATATGAAGAACCTGAAAATCTCCTACCAACTCGTGTTGCTGATCGGGGGCCTTATGCTTGCCTTCGGCCTTGCGACCTTTTTCCAGATCAAGTCGGCCGGCAAGGCAATCTATCATGAGCGCTACGAAATGCTGCGCACCCAGACGGAGACGGCCATATCGGTCATGGCGCGCTTTCACGCTCTCGAAGTGAAGGGCGACATGACACGCGAGCAGGCGCAGAATGCCGCCTATGACGTGATCGATGACATGCGTTTCGTGCCTGATGGCTATTATTTCGGCTATGACTACGCCGCCAACCGGGTGATCTATCCGGACAAGAAGGGCGTGGGCAAGAACTTCGCAAATATCGCGGACAAGTCGGGCAACAAGTTCCTGGTCGAAATCATCGACAAAGCCCGCAAGGGCGGCGACTGGACCGAATATGAATGGCCGAAGCCGGACCAGGCGGAAGATCTCCTTTATCCGAAGGCCGCCTTTGCATTGGCCTTTGAACCCTGGCAGGTAACCGTCGGCACAGGCGCTTACCTCGACGACCTCGACGCCACCATTGCGGATAGCATCCAGGGCGCACTGCTCGCCGGATTGCTGGTCCTCGCTCTGGGCGGGACGGCCGCCTACGTCGTCATCCGCGGCATCACCAAGCCGCTGACCGCGATCCACGATGCGCTGGAAGCCGTTGCCGACGAGAATGTGTCGATCACCATA
>NZ_BJZP01000109.1 GCF_007992095.1 Paenirhizobium naphthalenivorans | reverse complement strand
AGTTTGGTACCCTGCGGAATGAGAAGAAAATGCCCGGTGGCGCTGTCGTAGATGTGCTGGCTCACCTGCGCTGTGATCCGGCCCGGCAAATCGGAGATGATGCCGGTAATCATGGTGGCCGGGATGACGGAGCCGCGCTTCAGTTCATAGCGTGACTGCTGGGGTACAACCTGGTTCGGCAGGTAGCCGAGATCCTTGATGTCGGCGTTGAAGAAATCTTCCTTCGAAGTCTGCCCATTTGGATCGGCATTCTGCCCCATCAGACCTGATTTCATGGCCGCGGCATAGAGGTCGGAGGCACCGTTGTTGGTGACCGGCTGCCGCTCTGTTGTCCTGGTGTCGTTTGAGATATTTCCCAGCTCCGAGATTTTGACCTTCAGCGGCGAATCAAACGCAGTCGCACGGGCCTGAAGGCTGGCCATGCGCTGTCGCTGCTGTTCACGCAGGACTTGTTCGCGCTGCTCGCGGCGAAGTCGGGCCAACCATTCTTCTTCCGACTCCATTCGCGGTCGGCGCTCTTCCCGTGCCTGCTGCTTTATCTGCTCTTCTTCAATCGGCTTGGCCTCGACATTTGTCTGGGTTGTGGGCGTGGGCTGGAATACGGGCTGCTCTTCGCGATCCCCGATGATGCCGTCTTTCACCCCGCGCTTCATCTGATCAGCGAAGGTCGAGGCCGGGACGTTCGAGCCTGCTTCATCCGGGATTCTGTCGCCGAACCGCAGTCCTCGCGATGAGATGCCGTAGACAAGGACACAGGCGACGACGACTGCGATACCGATGCCAAAGAACACCGGCAGGCGATTGAGCCGTTTCATGCCCTTTTCCTGCGAGGCGCTGCTCGGATTGCCGAGCTGGAGCGACTGGACCATATCTGTCTCTCCTCAGTTCCGCTTCATTAATGAGAGCGGGCTTGCCGGCGTGGCGCCACCAGATGACACCGAATAGGCCCGCCCAAGCTCGAGTGTCTCGCTGGAAAGCCTCACGAGTACCTGTCCGTCAACGTCGATCAACGAATATGCCAGCTCGATCGGTTTGGCGGTGTTCTTCACGGAGCGTGCCTTA
>NZ_BJZP01000108.1 GCF_007992095.1 Paenirhizobium naphthalenivorans | reverse complement strand
AATTTTGTACCCTGCGGAATGAGAAGAAAATGTCCTGTGGCGCTGTCGTAGATGTTCTGGCTCACCTGCGCTGTAATCCTGCCCGGCAAATCGGAGATGATGCCGGTAATCATGGTCGCGGGGATGACGGAGCCGCGCTTCAATTCATAGCGTGACTGCTGAGGTACAACCTGGTTCGGCAGGTAGCCGAGATCCTTGATGTCAGCGTTGAAGAAATCTTCTTTCGAAGTCTGCCCATTTGGATCGACATTCTGCCCCACCAAACCTGATTTCATGGCCGCGGCGTAGAGATCAGAGGCACCGTTATTGGTGGCCGGCTGCCGCTCCGTTGTCCTGGTATCGTTGGAGATATTTCCCAGCTCCGAGATTTTGACCTTCAGCGGTGAGTCAAAGGCAGTGGCACGCGCCTGAAGGCTGGCCATCCGCTGTCGCTGCTGTTCACGCAGGATTTGTTCGCGCTGCTCGCGGCGAAGTCGGGCCAACCATTCTTCTTCCGACTCCATTTGCGGTCGGCGCTCTTCCCGTGCTTGCTGCTTTATCTGCTCTTCTTCAATCGGCTTGGCTTCCACCTTTGTCTGGGTTGTGGGCGTGGGCTGGAATACGGGCTGCTCTTCGCGATCGCCGATGATGCCGTCTTTCACCCCGCGCTTCATCTGATCAGCGAAGGTCGAGGCCGGGACGTTCGAGCCTGCTTCATCCGGAATTCTGTCGCCGAACCGCAGTCCCCTGGATGAGATGCCGTAGACAAGGACACAGGCGACAACGACTGCGATACCGATGCCAAAGAACACCGGCAGGCGATTGAGCCGTTTCATGCCCTTTTCCCGCGAGGCGCTGCTCGGATTGCCGAGCTGGAGCGACTGGATCATATCTGTCTCTCCTCAGTTTCGCTTCATTAATGAAAGCGGGCTCGCCGGCGTGGCGCCACCAGATGACACCGAATAGGCCCGCCCAAGTTCGAGTGTCTCGCTGGAAAGCCTCACGAGTACCTGTCCATCAACGTCGATCAACGAATATGCCAGCTCGATCGGTTTGGCGGTGTCTTTCAAGGAGCGTGCCTTG
>NZ_BJZP01000107.1 GCF_007992095.1 Paenirhizobium naphthalenivorans | reverse complement strand
CCCGCATACCGACATGGGCAATGAAGTCGGCATGATGGCCAAGGCCACCCAGTCGCTGCAGGAAAAGGTGCGCGAACGCCATGCCATGTCCCGACGCCAGGAGGAACAGTCTCGTGAGCTGGACGCCGAGCGCAACCAGAACGCCGAGATGCAGCAGGCCGAAGCCGCCCAGCAGGCCCGCGTCGTCTCGACCATCGGCGCCGCACTCGAGGAACTCGCCCGCGGCGATCTGACCATCCGCTGCGGCGATCTCGGACCGAAGTATGCCGCCCTGCGCGACAACTTCAACGACGCCCTCTCCCACCTCGAGGCCGCCATGGCCAAGGTCAATTCCAAGGGTGTCGACATCTCCGGCTCGAAGGAAGAGATCCGTCGCGCCTCCAACGAACTGTCGCAGCGTACCGAACGCCAGGCCGCCAACCTGGAGGAAACCTCGGCGGCGCTCGACGAGCTGACGGTTGCCGTGCGCCAGACGGCCGAAGGTGCCCATGAGGCGGCAAAGCGCGTCACCTCTGTCAGCACCGAAGCCTCGCGCTCCGACGCCGTCGTCGCCCAGGCGATCGGCGCCATGAGCGGCATCGAACAGTCCTCCGCCGAGATCACCAAGATCATCGGCGTGATCGACGAGATCGCCTTCCAGACCAACCTGCTGGCGCTCAACGCCGGTGTCGAGGCAGCGCGGGCCGGCGAAAGCGGCAAGGGCTTTGCCGTCGTCGCCCAGGAAGTGCGCGAACTGGCCCAGCGTTCGGCAGCAGCCGCCAAGGAGATCAAGGAACAGATCTCCAAGTCGTCCTCTCAGGTCGAGAACGGCGTACAGCTGGTCGGCGAGGCCGGAGAGGCGCTGAAGCGCATCTCCGACCAGATCAAGGCGGCGAGCGACATCGTCACCAAAATCGCCCATTCGGCCTCCGAACAGGACACCACGCTGCGTTCGATCTCGTCGTCGATGAACCAGCTCGACGCCGCCACCCAGCACAATGCGGCCATGGCCGAAGAGACCACGGCTTCGGCCGAGGCGCTCGCCAACGACACCGAGGAACTGCTGAACCTGATCCGCGGCTTCCGCATCTCCGG
>NZ_BJZP01000106.1 GCF_007992095.1 Paenirhizobium naphthalenivorans | reverse complement strand
ACCGGACTCCGCGACATTGCCGCAGATGCCGAGGTGGATGTCGCATATGTCCACCGATGCTTCGGGTCGAAAAAGCAGCTGTTCGGGGAGGCAGTTCAGGCTCTGATCCGACCTGAGGAAATTCTCGACACGGCTGGCGGCGATGTTGCGAACAGGTTGGCAGCACAGATATTCGTTCATGACGATGCGCGGCATCGAAACGAAATCAGCCCCTTTGATATTGTGAACCACTCTCTGTCCAGCGTCGAGGCCAGAGATGTGTTGCGGGACTTCATAACAAAGGAAATCTTGCCACTCATCGCTGCAAATCTGCAGACTTCAAATCCGACCCGAAACGCATGCTTTGTTGTGGCTTATTTGACCGGGATGGGCATTTTGAGGAACGTCATCGATTTAGAACCGTTGCGTGACGAGGCAGGGGGCTGGCTCGATGCGTTCTCAAAAAAGATCATCGCAGCAATGTTGAAGGATGATCCCGACGTTCCCTCGTAATCGAAGCGGATGTTGGATACCATAGATCGCATCCAGAAGAATCTCCGCATCAAAAGCTGCATCGCCGGCTGCCTTCATGCTCGTCCATTTTGTTCGTGATGCGGACGGGCTTTGGTAGTCAGCCGATCCAATGGGGGTGCACTTCCAGCTGATTGTCTCAACTGGATCGGCAGACGTAGGTTCTAGAGGTCAAATAGCGGCGAGCGAAACACCTCAGCCTTGACGGCGCAGGAATCGACAAAGTTCGGTTTCGGCTTACTTGCCTCCCCCAAAGATCGAATGCGTCACATGCTCGGTGCCGGATCAGGCCACAACCAGTCGCTGCTCGGTGCGAACGTGTCGCTTTTGCAGTTCCAAATACAACTCAGCATATTGTCCTGCACTGCGTTGCCATGAGAAGTCCGCCTGCATTGCCTGTTTCTGTAACCGGCGCCAGATGGAGGGTATCCGCCATGCATCGTATGCACGGTGAATGCCGTCGCGAAGGCCTGAACCATCGACCGGATCAAACTGGAAACCTGTGGCCACCCCTGCGGAGATAGCAGCATCATTCGCATCGATGATTGTTTCGGCAAGCCCGCCGGTGCGCGACACCACCGGAATCGTTCCGTAGCGCAGGGCGTAAAGCTG
>NZ_BJZP01000105.1 GCF_007992095.1 Paenirhizobium naphthalenivorans | reverse complement strand
AATGAGGTGAAGACTGGACGCTGATGTCTCCCTTCTTCGCATGGATTCGACAGCAATTGCGCCCGACATCGTCCTGTTGCCACCGCGGGCTTCGCTTTCGACACTTGTGTTGGGCGTAGTTCCATCCCCAGCGCTACCGAGAACAAGTCGATTGGGAGGTGTCAGCCCTGATGAGTGCCCTTTTGATCTCGCTTCGGATGTGATGAACCTATCGCCTGGGCAACCCTTCTCGTGCGACGGGTCTGCACCAAAGTACGCGGACACTTTCCAATCTTGATCAGGACTGACTGCCGCAGCAGTCATGCGGACGCCGCATCCCATGCAAAGCCAATTTGCCGCTCGAAGTTCGGCATTGTGCCTAAGTTCGCTTGCCGCATGTAACGAAAGAGTCTCTTCGCGTATTGCCAATTCAGCCATGCGTATTCTCCCAAAAGCATGGTCTTGTTAAAATGCAAGAGTTCCCAAATTGTGAATGTACGTGGCCTTTGGTCCGCAAATTAACCTGCAGGAATGGCAAATGGGCCGCATGCTGACGGGGGCGTCTCTGAAATTGGATAGTCAATTTGATGGCCAGCGACTTTGGTCTGCGGTTGGAGATAGGACGTGGGGAAGTGGCATCAAAACAGTGGATACCGGTTATGTTGATGTATCTCTGGCGACGAAACACTCTTAGCGTGTCGCTAGTCTAAAATTGGCTGTTCTCGAGGAGTATAGAAGGTTGACCGAGGTCTCCGATGAGAGATTTACCGGAATTCCATTGAGGGTTTTGGCAGTCAATGGTGATGATAGGGGCGTAGATGCCCTAAGTCAGATCGGAAATGTGCACAGATTCAACGTCACCAATGGTCCGTTGCCAGAGGTGGGCCAGGTTATTCTGCTGGGAGACACGAGTTGGCGAGCCGCGTCACCGAATTTCTTCAAGGTGCAGAACTCAATTGCTGTTGTACGGCGCGTAGAGCCAGACGGAAGTTTCCTCATCGATAATGGAATTGCGCTCAAGCGGATAGAAAACCACCGATCCATAACTGTGTCGGTGAATAATACGATCGAATTCAATGACTTCGAGGGCCTTGTCTCAGTTGTTTCCGAAAGCCCTATTTCTCTCCGAGAGATCGAAATTACAGAGGGCGATCTTCGGCGGGAATACCTCGTTGAGAAGGCGGGGTCTGGACCCAG
>NZ_BJZP01000104.1 GCF_007992095.1 Paenirhizobium naphthalenivorans | reverse complement strand
CTTATACATTGCGAGGCCGGGACATCGGTTATGATGTTCTGGCCTCTTTTGTCATTGTGGTGGTTGCAACACCGCGATGACGGCGCACGAAGCGGTTGGTCCATGCCGGGCCTGAACTTTCGTTCGTAAAAAAGCAGAACCCTTTGTGCGTCCTGAGGCTTCGTCGAACCGTTGAGAGAGCATCGCGCTCGCGTATAAGGGAGACCAAGCCTATGGCTTATACTACCCGCTTTGTGGGCCTCGACATATCCAAATCGTCACTGGACGCCTGCCTTCTGCCCGATGAGAAACGGGCAAGCTTCCCCAACACGGCCGAGGGTTGTGCCAGCCTCGTCGCGTTCCTGACGTCTGTTCCAATGATAGAGCGCTTGATCCTGGAGCCGACCGGTGGCTATGAGCGCCTTGCCGTGACGGCGCTGCAGGCAGCAGGACTGCCCGTCGCCAAGGTGAATGCCCGGCAGGTGAGGCAGTTCGCGAAAGCCTGCGGCCAGCTCTCCAAGACCGACAGCATCGACGCCTTCGTTCTGGCCGACTACGGCCGCCGCATGCAAACGCGGGTTCTGCCCGAGCGATCTGGAACGTCGGTTCTTCTGGCGCAACTCGTCCTGCGCTACAGGCAGCTCTCGCACATGATCGTTCAGGAGAAGAACCGCCGGGAAAAGTTGACTGGCGATGCGGACGACACCCGCTCAAGAGACTGGATAGAGGAGACGCTGTGCTTCCTCGGTGCACAACGACAGACGGTTGTCGATGAAATGACCGCCTGTATCGAGAACGATGCCGAACTCGCCGCAAAGGCCGAAGTCCTCATGTCGCTCAAGGGCATTGGTCTGCGCACTGCCTGCTTCCTGCTCGCCGATCTGCCGGAACTGGGCCTCATCGAAAAGGGCCAGATCGCAAAGCTCGTCGGTGTCGCACCACTCAACCGCGACAGCGGACAGATGCGCGGCAAACGTATGATCGCCGGAGGCCGAAGACCCATTCGCGACGCTCTCTACGTTGCCGCTCTTTCAGCGATCCGTTTCGAGCCAGCCATCAAGGCTTTCAATGCAAACCTGCGAAACAGGGGAAAGCCCGGAAAACTCGCCATCGTCGCTGTCATCCGAAAGATCGTCGTCATCCTAAACGCAAAAATGCGCGAACACATCACAAAACAACTTGCTGCCTAACACCGTT
>NZ_BJZP01000103.1 GCF_007992095.1 Paenirhizobium naphthalenivorans | reverse complement strand
ACTCGATGATCGAGGCGACGATGCCTGCGCCAACGGTGCGGCCGCCTTCGCGGATAGCGAAACGCAGCTTTTCTTCCATCGCGATCGGCACGATCAGTTCGACTTCAACCGTGACGTTGTCGCCCGGCATGACCATTTCCGTGCCTTCAGGAAGCGACACGATGCCGGTCACGTCCGTGGTGCGGAAGTAGAACTGCGGACGATAGTTGGTGAAGAACGGCGTATGACGACCGCCTTCTTCCTTCGTCAGGATGTAGGCTTCCGCCATGAACTTCTTGTGCGGCTTGACCGAACCCGGCTTGCACAGGATCTGACCACGCTCAACGCCATCACGGGCAACGCCGCGGATCAGAGCGCCGATGTTGTCGCCAGCCTGGCCCTGGTCGAGCAGCTTGCGGAACATTTCAACGCCGGTAACCGTCGTCTTGGTGGTCGGACGAATGCCGACGATCTCGACTTCTTCACCAACCTTGACGATGCCGCGCTCGACGCGACCGGTCACAACCGTACCACGACCAGAGATCGAGAACACGTCTTCGATCGGCATCAGGAACGGCTGGTCGATCGGACGTTCCGGGGTCGGGATGTAGGCGTCAACAGCGGCCATCAGCTCGCGGATGGCGTCTTCGCCGATCTTCTTGTCCGAATCTTCCAGAGCGGCAAGAGCCGAGCCCTTGATGATCGGAATGTCATCACCCGGGAAGTCGTAGGACGACAGCAGTTCACGGACTTCAAGCTCGACGAGCTCGAGAAGTTCCGGATCGTCAACCTGGTCGACCTTGTTGAGGAATACGACGATCGCCGGAACACCGACCTGACGGGCGAGCAGGATGTGCTCGCGGGTCTGCGGCATCGGGCCGTCGGCGGCCGAGCAAACCAGGATCGCGCCGTCCATCTGAGCGGCACCGGTGATCATGTTCTTGACGTAGTCGGCGTGGCCGGGGCAGTCGACGTGCGCATAGTGGCGGTTCGCCGTCTCATATTCGACGTGTGCCGTCGAAATGGTGATGCCGCGTGCCTTCTCTTCCGGAGCCGCGTCGATCTGGTCATAGGCCTTGAATTCACCGAAGTACTTGGTGATCGCTGCCGTCAGAGACGTCTTGCCATGGTCAACGTGGCCAATCGTGCCGATGTTAACGTGCGGCTTGTTGCGCTCAAACTTACTCTTTGCCATTTT
>NZ_BJZP01000102.1 GCF_007992095.1 Paenirhizobium naphthalenivorans | reverse complement strand
GCCGGATACTGTCCCTGGAAAGCGAGATTGTGGACCGTCAAGACGACAGGCGTGGAGCAACCGGCCTGCCGCATGTAAACCGAAGTGAGGGCCGATTGCCAATCGTGCGTGTGAACGATATCGGGCCCCCAGCCTGGCAGCAGGCCATTGGCAATCTCCGCCGTCACCAGCGACAGACTGGCAAAGCGCTTCCAGTTGTCCGGATAGTCAATGCCGCAAGCGTCCACGTAGGGACCGCCCGACCTGTCAAACAATGCCGGAGCATCGATGACAAAGAGATCGAGACCTTCTGCGCTTACGTGATGCAGTGCGGCCCGTTCTCCGAACAGATCGTTGAATACGACGAGGGGCGGGTTGTCTGAAAGGAGCGGCATAACCTGCGGATAACCAGGCAGGACGGTCTTTACCTCTACCCCGAACGCCCCAAGTGCCTTCGGCAGCGCGCCGGTGACATCGGCGAGACCTCCTGTTTTGATAAAGGGAAACAGCTCGGACGTGGAGGAAAGAACCTTCATTGCCATGAAAGCCGATCACCGGTGCCGTGCAATAGCGTCATCGGTCGCGCTCCTAGCCTGAGATCGAATGTTCCCGCCTCACTCATCAGTTTGTCTCCTTCGACTCCCGTGATCGCCTCTTTGCCGGGCGCGGCGCCACAATATCGTCTTCGCTCTCCGGCCTGATGATGTTGCGGGTTTTGGTCATCGTCTGTTCAGCCGCACCGGAAATCGCCAGGAACTCCTCGGTCGCGCGATACCAATGGTCGAGATCCCTGCCTACCGGGCGCCCTTCCAATTCCCACAATTCATAAGCGCGCTTCTGAATCCATTGTTGATCGAACTTCGTCATTATCTTCCTCCTCAATTGATCCTCTGCTCAAAACTGAAAAGGACCTCGTATAAACGCCTGACTTGTTAGATCGCGATACGGTATCGACCTGTGCCAGCAGATGTCGGTAAGGTCTGCTGCGAATGTAGCCCCATCCTTTGCAAGGCCAGCTTGGCGAGATCCCCCCCAAAGTTCGCAATCGCTCCTGCATGCATGCGCTACGCCAACCGCACGCCGCCAATAAATGCGACCAGCACGTGCGCGTAATTATTTGAGTTCCCATTCCGGCATCGCCCACGAGCGGAAGACAGAGGCGTCCTTCTCGTCGTCGGAAATCTCTGGTTTGCCTGTCTGAGTGCGCGGGTTTCCAGCCTGTCCC
>NZ_BJZP01000101.1 GCF_007992095.1 Paenirhizobium naphthalenivorans | reverse complement strand
TGACCTGAGCCCCTGAACTTCCTCCAGAATTTGGTAGAGTCCGTCACAACCAGGAGACGGACGAATGAAGCGTTCACGGTTCACGGAAGAACAGATCATCGGGATATTGAAGGAGCAGGAGGCGGGCGCGAAGACGATCGACGTCTGCCGCAAGCACGGCATCTCGGATGCAACCTTCTACAAATACAAGGCGAAGTATGGCGGCATGGACGTGTCCGATGCGCGCAAGCTGAAGGCGCTTGAGGACGAGAATGCCAAGCTGAAGAAACTGCTCGCCGAAGCCATGCTGGACAATTCGATCCTGAAGGATGTCGCTGCAAAAAAATGGTGACGCCCGATGTGAAGCGGGATGCGGTGGCTCATGTCTGTGCGCAGCACGGGGTGAGCCAGCGTCGGGCGTGCGAGGTTCTGTCGGTGGATCGGTCGAGCATGCGATATCGCAGCGTGCGGCCTGACGATGCGGCCATTCGTGAGGCGATGAAGAAGGTGGCATCTGAACGACGCCGCTTCGGTTATCGCCGTATCCACGTCATGCTCGACCGGCAGGGGATCGTCATGAACCTGAAGAAGCTTCGGCGTCTCTATCGGGAGGAGAAGCTGACGGTGCGCAAGCGCGGCGGCCGAAAGCGGGCCCTGGGGCACGAGACGTCCTCTTGCTCTGCCGTCGCGTCACAACGAGCGCTGGAGCCTGGACTTCGTCAGCGATGCCTTCACCGACGGCCGCCGCTTTCGGGTGCTGGCGGTCGTCGACGACTTCACCCGCGAATGCCTATGCCTGGTCGCCGATACATCCCTGTCAGGCGCAAGGCTTGCCCGCGAACTGGATTGTCTCATCGCCAGACGCGGAAAACCGAGGACGATTGTCTCGGACAACGG
This sequence comes from Paenirhizobium naphthalenivorans, assembly GCF_007992095.1. Taxonomy (GTDB): domain Bacteria; phylum Pseudomonadota; class Alphaproteobacteria; order Rhizobiales; family Rhizobiaceae; genus Allorhizobium; species Allorhizobium naphthalenivorans. Next base: position 348 of record NZ_BJZP01000101.1, on the reverse strand, counting down.
GACGGAGATGACCAGCATGGCCATCCTCAAATGGTGCCAGGAGACCAAAGTCGACTGGCACTACATCGCCCCCGGCAAGCCGATGCAGAACGGCTTCGTCGAAAGCTTCAACGGCAGCTTCCGCGACGAGTGCCTCAACGAGACCCTGTTCTCGTCGCTCGCTCAGGCCCGCGCCGCAATCACTGCATGGAAGGAGGATTACAACAGAAACAGACCGCACTCGTCGCTGGGCAATATCACCCCCAGCGAATTCGCAATGAAAATGGCACTGGAAAAACAGGCCGCATGAGGCCAGATTACAAACCCAAGACTCTCCCGAAAACTGGAGGGAGATTGGGTCGCAGGTCA
>NZ_BJZP01000100.1 GCF_007992095.1 Paenirhizobium naphthalenivorans | reverse complement strand
ACACGTGGTCAGCAGTCCAGACCGGCTGCCGCCACCCGTCCGGCACCCGTGGCAAAGAAGGCCCCGACCCGTCCGGCAGCAAAGCAGCAGAGCGCGACGGTCGCCGCCCAGCAGGCGCGGGTCAAAGGCTTCGCCCTCGACCTCAGCATGGGTGGCCCGGACGCAACCGACAACGAGTTCAAGGAGAGCGCCTAAGCGATACCGGGAGGAGTGACACGGCTGCCGCGTTTCCTGGGGAGGGACGCGGCAACCAGGACCCGCGCATGTAGACGCTGGGACCGCAATCGCCGGAGAGCCATGGAAGAAAGAGGTGAATGGATCGCCTCGCTTCATGAAGCGCCGGCCTGCCACCAGCACTGCGACACTTCACTCGTCGCTCCATCCACAGACAAACGCGGGACATCGAGACATGCGCCTTACCATCAAACTGAAACTGGCCATCGCCTTCACCTTTCTGATCTTCATGCTGGTCGGCACGGCCGGCTATGGAATCTTCAGCCTTGCCGATTCCAAAGCCGGTATGGACCAGGTCATTGACGTCACGGTGGCGCGGCTCGACCGCATGCAGCAGTTGAATGCCCTTTCCCTTTCGACGGTGCGTGCCCAGAAAAACATGATCCTGACGACAACGCCGCAGGAAGCGCAGCATTTCATCGATGCCAGCAACGACAGCCGGGCAAAGTTCCGCCAGATCTTCGAGGAAATGGCTTCGACGGCGACGGCGGCAACCCGCGACTTCTGGCAGGATCTCCGCGCCAAGCTCGATAAGTTCGAAGCCAGCGACAACCGTGTTCACGAACTCGTCCGCAATGGCAACAACGCCGCCGCCTCGCAGATCTCCTCAAACGAGGGGCGCGACGATGCCAATGCTCTGACCACGAAGCTCGAAGAAGGCGTGCAGATCAACCGCGACCGTCTGCAGCAGGCAAAAGCCACCACCGATTCCGAATATGCCACTACCCGTATGCTGCTGGTCTCGATTTCCGTCATCGCCACGTTGGTCGCCGCAGCCACTGCTGTCTGGATCGCCCTCGGGATCAGTGCCGGCCTGCGTAAGGTCATGGCGGTTGCCGAAGCGGTCGCCATCGGTGATCTCGACCAGAACATCGAGATGAAAACGAATGACGAGATCAAGGATCTCGTCAATACGATCAACCGCATGACTGCCAACCTCAGGGAGATGGCAGTCGTCGCGGAAAAGATCGCCGAAGGCGACCTGATGGTTACGCCGAAGCCGCAGTCCGACAAGGACACGCTTGGTCTCGCCCTTG
>NZ_BJZP01000099.1 GCF_007992095.1 Paenirhizobium naphthalenivorans | reverse complement strand
AGAGCTGGCTCGGGAAATTTGAACAGCGGGGATAAGTGGAATTTCTGCCTGGCTTCGGCTTAAATGCCGGGAACAGGAGATACCATGACGAGACGACCGCGCCGGAACCATAGCCCGGCTTTCAAGGCGAAGGTGGCGCTCGCTGCCATCCGAGGCGAACAGACGCTGGTGGAGTTGTCCCAGCAGTTCGACGTTCATGCCAATCAGATCAAGCAATGGAAAGACCAACTCCTTGAGGGGGCGACGAGCGTTTTCGGCGATGAGGCCAAGGCCGAACCGGCAGGCCCGACCGTCGATGTCAAAACGTTGCACGCCAAGATCGGGGAGTTAACGCTGGAGAACGATTTTTTGTCCGGTGCGCTCGGCAAGGCGGGATTGCTGGGCGGAAAGAAATGATCGACCGCTCGCACAAACTGTCGGTCGCACGCCAGGCGAAGCTTCTCGGGTTCAGCCGTGGCAGCGTCTATTATTCGCCGCGTCCTGTGTCAGACGACGATCTGGCCCTGATGCGGCGGATCGATGAATGGCACCTCGAATATCCGTTTGCGGGAAGTCGGATGTTGCAATGGCTTTTGAGAGGAGAAGGGCTGAATGCCGGGCGGCTTCACGTCGCCACGCTGATGAAGAAGATGGGCATCGAGGCCATCTACCGTCGCCCGAGCACATCGAAACCAGCGCCTGGGCACAAGGTCTATCCGTATCTCCTGCGCAAGCTGGCAGTCACCCGGCCCAATCAGGTCTGGGCCATGGACTTGACCTACATCCCCATGGCGCGGGGATTTGTCTATCTCTGCTCTGTCGTCGATTGGTTCAGCCGGAAGGTCTTGTCGTGGCGATTGTCGATCACGATGGAAGCGGACTTTTGCATCGAGGCGGTTGAGGAGGCGCTCGCTCGTTACGGCAAGCCCGACATCTTCAACACGGATCAAGGATCGCAGTTCACATCCGTCGACTTTACCGCCGTGCTGAAGAAGGAGGAAATCGCCATCTCGATGGATGGCAAGGGTTCGTGGCGGGATAACGTCTTCGTCGAGCGGCTCTGGCGGTCGATCAAATACGAGGAGGTCTATCTCCACGCCTACAAAACCGTGTCCGAGGCCCGCGCCGGTATCGGTCGTTATCTGATCTTTTACAACACCAGACGCCCACATTCATCCCTTGACCGGCAGACGCCGGATCAGGCCTACTTCAACGCGCTGGCACCAATGATGGTGGCGGCATAATCGAGGCGGAAATCCACTTAGCAAAACGCCCCAAACTGTTCAGACAAACCGAGCCACCTCT
>NZ_BJZP01000098.1 GCF_007992095.1 Paenirhizobium naphthalenivorans | reverse complement strand
GTGGATTGATTCCAACGTTTGGTGCCCACGCCTGACTGCGGCAATGATGTCGTCCGGGTCTGCTTTCCAGATGAATGGCTTTGGTTCGCGGTTGTGTTCCTTGACGAAGCGGTTGATGGCCGCCTGCAGGTCTACGACGGAGTGGAAGACGCCGTGCTTCAGGCGCCGGCGCGTTAGTTTCGCGAAGAAGCCTTCGACAGCGTTGAGCCAAGAGCAGGATGTCGGGACGAAGTGGAAGGTCCAGCGCGGATGCCTTGCCAGCCAGGCGCGGACCTTCGGCTGCTTATGCGTCGCGTAGTTATCGAGAATGACGTGGACGGCTTTGTCTTTCGGCAGTTCCGCCTCAATGGCGTTGAGGAAGCGAATGAACTCCTGATGTCGGTGGCGCTGCATGTTTCGACCGATCACCGATCCGTCGAGAACATTGAGGGCGGCAAACAGGGTGGTGGTGCCATGGCGCTTGTAATCATGGGTCATCGTGCCGGCACGTCCTTTCTTGAGCGGCAGGCCCGGCTGGGTCCGGTCGAGCGCCTGGATCTGGCTCTTCTCATCAACCGACAAGACAATGGCGTGGGCCGGCGGGGAGACATAGAGACCGACGACGTCGTGAAGTTTCTCGGCAAACGCCTTGTCATTCGACAGTTTGAAGCTGCGCCAGCGGTGCGGCGCAAGACCATGCTCATGCCAGATCTTCACGACCGAAGAGGCTGCAATCCCAACAGCCTTGGCCATCGCACGAACGGTCCAGTGCGTTGCTTCCTGTCGAGGCGTCTCAAGCGTCAGTGCCACGACCCGCTCAACGAGTTCGCCATCAAGCGGCGCAATGCCGGGCGGCCTGCTCTTGTCGCGCAACAGCCCATCGACCCCCTCGGACATGAAACGCTCCTGCCAGCGCCAGACGCAGGGTTTGGATTTCCCCGTAGCCTCCATGATGGCAACCGTTCCCAGTCCCTCGCCGCTCATCAATACGATCTTCGCCCGCCAAACATGTTTCTGGGCAGAGGTCGGGGCAGCAATGATGGCTTCAAGCCGAGTTCGGTCGGAGGCGGTGACGTCAAATGTAATCCCTGTGCGCATCCCCAAACGTCGCACAACTCCCGCCGATCGGGAATCCCACACCGGAATCTTTCGTCGCGATCAATCCACTAGCGTGTTCACCGCAATGCGCAATAATCATCGTGAGGAAATCCATGCCACGCCGTGCAGCCGTCAAATCTCAGATCCCGACGCGGGAACGCATTCTGGATGCAGCCATCTTCCGTTTCTCCCGTCAATCCTATGAAAC
>NZ_BJZP01000097.1 GCF_007992095.1 Paenirhizobium naphthalenivorans | reverse complement strand
GTTGGATGTAACAATGGCCAGAGATCCTTACTTGGCTTTTTCACGACAACAAACGGACGACCGTTCAGATCGAGTGTTTCCGATGTCGTTTGGCGGCTCCGGCTCGTTTTACGATGTGGCACGCTGTCTGAAATACTCATCGCATGTTCTCCTTCCCTGGGGGTTCTTCTGCAATCTCGTCTTCTCTCGCGCCTCGTGGACAGCGCTCTCCGAAGCGGTGGCCCTATCGCTGCCAAATGATGTTCGGCAGTTCCAGCGGACCGCGGGCGAGCGGATGATAAGGAACGACTCGCGGCGTGAATTCCGACACAGGACGGCCTGAAAAAATCCTTGCCGTATATCTGTAAAGTCCCGTGGTAACTGGTCCTCCACGTTGTCTCTGCATCGCCTCTATATGCGAAGGTAGCCCGGCCTCTCCGTCGGCATAGAGTTCCACCTTGACCATGTCGGGAGACAGTCCGCCAAGATAGACCTCGACGGAAAAGGAGGGGCCTTCTTTCGTCTCCTCGACAGATGTGGCCCCGAAACGAACCTTGGGCCAGAACTTCGATAATTGCTCTTTCCAGCGAGCGATCCCGCGCGAGGCATCGCCAACCGTTTCGATACGGGCAGCATAACCTTGAGCAGCGGGAAGATAGAAATTTTCGGTATATTCGCGGACGGTGCGGTTAGCGGAAAACCGGGGCGCAAGTCTGGCCATACTTTCCCGGATCCGTCCGACCCACTTCGAAGGAATGCTGTCTTGATCGCGGTCATAGAATTCCGGAATGATTTCTTCTTCGAGAAACCTGTAAAGGGCGTCGGCCTCCATGGCGTCAATATCAGGATCGTCCCCATGCTCCTTGCCGTCACCGAGCGCCCATCCGATATCTGGCGCATAGGCTTCCTGCCACCAGCCGTCGAGTTCGGACAGGTTCAGCCCGCCATTCGCGAGGATCTTCATTCCACTCGTGCCGCTGGCCTCCCATGGTCGCCGGGGTGTGTTGATCCAGACATCGGCGCCCTGGGTCAGCCATTCCGCCTGCCGCATATTGTAATCTCGAAGGAAGATAAGTCGCGATCTCAGTTCCGGCCGTTTGGCGAAATTGTTCCAGAGCCTGATGAGTTCCTGCCCCTCCTGGTCCTGGGGATGGGCCTTGCCAGCCAGGATCAATTGGACCGGCCGCTCCGTGCTCGTCAGTATCCTTGTCAATCGTTGAGGATCCTGCAGAAGCAGGGCCGGCCGTTTATAGGTTGCAAAACGGCGGGCAAATCCAAGCGTCAATGCATTAGGGTCGAATACGCTATCGGCGTCGTCTTCTCCA
>NZ_BJZP01000096.1 GCF_007992095.1 Paenirhizobium naphthalenivorans | reverse complement strand
ATTGGATGGAACAATGGCCAGAGATCCTGACCTGGACGTTTCACGACAACAATCGGACGACCGTTCAGATCGAGTGTTTCCGATATCGTGTGGCGGCTCCGGCTCGTTTTACGATGTGGCACGCTGTCTGATGGACTCATCGCATGTTCTCCTTCCCGGGGGTTTTTCTGCATTCCAATTCCCGTTCTCTCTCGCTCCTCGTGGACAGCGCTCTCCGAACCGGTGGCCCTATCGCTGCCAAATGATGTTTGGCAGTTCCAGCGGACCGCGGACGAGCGGATGATAAGGAACGACGCGCGGCGTGAATTCCAACGCAGGACGGACCGGAGAAATCCTCGCCGCATATCTGTGATATCCGGCGGGAGCCGATCCTCCCTGTTGTCTCTGCATCGCTTCCACATGCGAAGGCCGGCCGGCCTCTCCGTCGGCGTAGAGTTCCACCCTGACCATGTCGGAAGACAGTTCGCCGAGATAGACCGCGACGGAAAAGGACAGGCATTCCTTCGTCTCCTCGACAGAGATCTCCCCGAAACGGACCAGCGGCCAGAACGTCGACACGTCCTGCTTCCAGCGCGCGATGCCGCGCGAAACATCACCGATGGTTTCGATCCGGGCGGCATAGTCTCTCGCGGCGGGAAGGTAGAACTTTTCCGTGTATTCGCGGACGGTCCGATTGGCGGAGAATTGCGGAGCGAGCCGAGCCATGCTTTCCCGGATCCGGCGGACCCACCTCGAAGGAATGCCGTCTTCATCGCGATCATAGAATTCCGGAACGATTTCTTCTTCGAGAAGCCTGTAAAGGGCGTCGGCCTCCACGGCATCGACACCGGGATCATCTCCATGTTCCTTGCCGTCGCCGAGTGCCCATCCGACATCTGGCGCATAGGCTTCCTGCCACCAGCCGTCGAGTTCGGACAGGTTCAGCCCGCCATTCGCCAGAATCTTCATTCCGCTCGTGCCGCTCGCCTCCCATGGCCGTCGGGGTGTGTTGATCCAGACATCGACCCCCTGGGTAAGCCATTCCGCCTGCCGCATGTTGTAATCCCGCAGAAAGATAAGTCTCGTTCTCAGTTCCGGCCGTTTGGCGAAGTTGTTCCAGAGCCTGATGAGTTCCTGCCCCTCCCGGTCCTGGGGATGGGCCTTGCCAGCCAGGATCAATTGGACCGGCCGCTCCGTCCTCGTCAGTATCCTTGTCAATCGTTGAGGATCGTGCAGAAGCAGGGCCGGCCGTTTATAGGTTGCAAAACGGCGGGCAAATCCAAGCGTCAATGCATTAGGGTCGAATTCGCTATCGGCGTCTTCTTCTCTG
>NZ_BJZP01000095.1 GCF_007992095.1 Paenirhizobium naphthalenivorans | reverse complement strand
CAAAGTGATGACAGAGGCACAAGCGACAGTGATCAGGAGCGCTATCGCGAACCGGCTAAACATCGTAATTGCAGGAGGTACGGGCTCGGGCAAAACGACTCTCGCCAATGCCGTGATCGCTGAAATCATAGCTTCAGCACCGGATGACCGTATGGTCATTCTTGAAGATACCGCGGAAATCCGGTGTGCGGCAGAAAATGCAGTGTGCCTGCATACCAGTGACACGATCGATATGGCGCGGCTGCTGAAGAGCACCATGCGCCTCCGTCCTGACCGCATCATCGTTGGCGAAGTCCGCGATGGCGCCGCACTGACGCTGTTGAAGGCCTGGAATACCGGCCATCCCGGTGGCGTCACCACCGTCCACTCCAATACCGCCATGTCTGCCTTGCGTCGTCTGGAGCAGCTGACCGCCGAGGTCAGTCAACAGCCGATGCAGGCTGTGATCGGCGAGGCCGTTGATCTTGTCATCTCGATCGAGCGAGCGGGGAGGGGGAGACGGGTACGAGAGGTCATCAATGTCGAGGGCTTCAGCGGTAGCCGGTACCAGACCGAACATTACGCTCAAATTGATGAGGACATTCATGCTGCATAATCGCTCTTTTCGCCTCGGGCTACTCGCTGCACTATTTTGTGCAGCGTTTGCAGCGCCCGCCCTTGCCAGTTCCGGTGGAAGTCTTCCCTGGGAGGGGCCGCTTGAACAGATTCAGGAATCCATCACTGGGCCAGTCGCAGGGGCAATTGCCCTTGCCGCTATGGCAATCGCCGGCGGAATGCTGATCTTTGGCGGCGAGCTCAACGATTTCGCGCGACGCCTCGTCTACATCGTACTGGTCGCCGGTATCCTGCTAGGGGCCACAACGATTGTCGGACTGTTCGGTGCGACCGGCGCATCGATCGGGATTGCTGCCACAAGTTTGCCAGGTACCGTTTCCCATCCGATGTCCGTTGCAAGAGGGGAGGGGGCCAATGGTTGAGCCGCATTCCGCTCTCCAACGCAATCGCATTCACCGCGCTCTTTCACGACCGAACCTGTTGATGGGGGCAGACCGGGAACTCCTGCTTGTCACAGGGCTGGTGGCGATCATCCTGATCTTCGTCGTGCTCACCCTGTACTCAGCGCTGTTCGGCATCGCCATCTGGTTCGTAATCGTCGGCGCCCTGCGCATGATGGCAAAATCCGATCCCCTCATGCGTCATGTCTACGTGCGGCATTTGCGCTACCGGCATCACTACCTGCCCACGTCTTCGCCGTGGCGGCGTTTCTAGAGGTGCAATGATGGTCGCTTTGCGTTCCCTTCGTCCGTCCGCACCGTCGTTCGCCGATCTCGTGCCA
>NZ_BJZP01000094.1 GCF_007992095.1 Paenirhizobium naphthalenivorans | reverse complement strand
GGGCACGAGATCGGCGAACGACGGTGCGGACGGGCGAAGGGAACGCAAAGCGACCATCATTGCACCTCTAAAAACGCCGCCACGGCGAAGACGTGGGCAGGTAGTGATGCCGGTAGCGCAAATGCCGCACATAGACATGACGCATGAGGGGATCGGATTTTGCCATCATGCGCAGCGCGCCGACGATCACGAACCAGATGGCCATGCCGAACAGCGCTGAATACAGGGTGAGCACGACGAAGATTAGGATGATTGCCACCAGCCCTGTGACAAGCAGGAGCTCCCGGTCTGCCCCCATCAGCAGGTTTGGCCGTGAAAGAGCGCGGTGAATGCGATTGCGTTGGAGAGCGGAATGCGGCTCACCCATTGGCCCCCTCCCCTCTTGCAACGGACATCGGCTGGGAAACGGTCCCTGGCAAACTTGTGGCAGTGATGCCGATCGACGCGCCGGTCGCACCGAACAGTCCGACAATCGTCGTCGCCCCCAGCAGGATACCGGCGACCAGTACGATGTAGACGAGGCGTCGCGCAAAATCGTTGAGCTCACCGCCAAAGATCAGCATTCCGCCGGCGATCGCCATGGCGGCAAGGGCAATTGCTCCTGCAACTGGCCCGGTGATGGATTCCTGAATCTGTTCAAGCGGCCCCTCCCAGGGAAGACTTCCACCGGAACTGGCAAGGGCGGGCGCTGCAAGGGCTGTGCAAAACAACGCAGCGAGCAGTCCGAGGCGAAATGAGCGATTATGCAGCATGAATGTCCTCATCAATTTGAGCGTAATGTTCGGTCTGGTAGCGGCTACCGCTGAAGCCCTCGACATTGATGACCTCTCGTACCCGTCTCCCCCTCCCCGCGCGCTCGATCGAGATGACAAGATCAACGGCCTCGCCGATCACAGCCTGCATCGGCTGCTGACTGACCTCGGCGGTCAGTTGCTCCAGACGACGCAGGGCGGACATGGCGGTATTGGAGTGGACGGTGGTGACGCCACCGGGATGGCCTGTATTCCAGGCTTTCAGCAGCGTCAGTGCGGCGCCATCGCGGACTTCGCCAACGATGATGCGGTCAGGACGGAGGCGCATGGTGCTCTTGAGCAGCCGCGCCATATCGATCGTATCACTGGTATGCAGGCACACTGCATTCTCTGCAGCACACCGTATTTCCGCGGTATCTTCAAGAATGACCATGCGGTCGTCCGGCGCTGAGGCTATGATTTCAGCGATTACCGCATTGGCGAGGGTCGTTTTGCCTGAACCCGTACCTCCTGCAATCACGATGTTTAGCCGGTTCGCGATAGCGCTCCTGATCACTGTCGCTTGTGCCTCTGTCATCACTTTA
>NZ_BJZP01000093.1 GCF_007992095.1 Paenirhizobium naphthalenivorans | reverse complement strand
TTCCTTGTCGACACCCGGTTCGCGAGCGGCAACGAGCTTGGCCTTGATCTCGGTGACAACGTTGATCGCGGCTTCCATGCCGGTGTAGGCGGTGTCGGTCTTGGCAGCGCCGAGGCCGATGGCATCGGAGACAGCCGAGAGAGCCTTGTTGTCCGAACGCATGGTGGTGGCGATCGACCAATAGGCAGCGTTGTCGGCGGCGGTTTCGACCTTGTAGCCGGAGGAAACGCGGTTCTGCGTTTCGTTCAGGCCGGAGTTGATCGAACGGAGAGTGTCGAGCGCTGCGATTGCAGCGGTGTTGGTCATAATACTCGTCATAAATACTGCCCCTTATGAACAGGAAAATGGAAAAGGGACATTCCGGGCTCAACTACCGGCAACGACAGCCTGCATCATGCAATTAACCTTTATTTCCAGTTGGTTAATCCGTCGCTTTGATGATCCTATTGAACCCGATTAAGGTTAATAGGTCCTGAAGCGGCAGATGGTTTTTGAAAATACTTTGGGGCAGCCTCAAATGCCGGCAGGCCGCCCACTTTTCGGTGGGCGGCCTGCCGTTGCGTCCGGCTTGCAAGAACCGCGACGCGGCTTACCTTACTTGAACAGCGAGAGGACGTTCTCGGAATTGGTGTTGGCGATTGACAAGGCTTGGATGCCGAGCTGCTGCTGCGTCTGCAGAGCCTTGAGGCGAGTCGATTCCTCGTTCATATCGGCGTCGACCAGGCGACCTACACCAGTATCGATCACGTCCATGAGGTCGGCAACAAAATTGGTCTGCATTTCGACGCGCATGTTGATCGCGCCGAGCGTGGCGGCAGCATCGGTAATGTCCGAGAGCATCGCTTCGACGGCGCTGATCATCCCTTCTACCTCGTCATCCGTGGTCATGCTTGAGAGTTCGACGAGTGACCCGGAGGTGCCGCTGCCGCCAGCGGAGATCAGAAAATAGGTCATGGTCACGGCAGTGCCGGAGCCATCATCGACGGCGACCACGTAATCGTTGGTCAACAGGCCTCGGGTCGCATCGACTGTGTCGATCAAGACTGAATCGGCCGTGTCGAAGATCAAGGTTTCGACAGCGACAGTGCCATCGGCCGAGCGGACGAAGGAGCCGGACATTTCCTTGGTGCCGATAGCGCCGGTCGATTCGTTGTACAGCCAGTTTTCGCCCGAGAAGGAAGCCGATTCAGCGACCGAGCCCAATTGGGCCTTGAGTTCAGTCAGTTCCTTGTTAATTTTTTCCTTGTCGACACCCGGTTCGCGGGCGGCAACGAGCTTGGCCTTGATCTCGGTGACCACATCAACGGTAGCCTCAAGACCTGTATAGGCGGTATCGGTCTTGGCGGCACCAAACCCAAGCGCGTCTTCCACGGCAGCCAGCGCCTTGTTG
>NZ_BJZP01000092.1 GCF_007992095.1 Paenirhizobium naphthalenivorans | reverse complement strand
GCGACCCCGTATGGGAACACCATCTACGAGCCGGGGACTATTCGGCATGGTTTCGGCATGTGATAAGGGACGACGTTCTCGCCCGCGAAGCCTCCGATATAGAGCAAGATCTCGCTCTCAGCCCAGGGGCTAGCCGTGACGAGATAAAGCAGGCGGTCCTGCGGCGCTACCGTATTGGGACGTCGAGGGAGATCGGCTGATGACTGATTGCCATGGCGGCCGCAAAGTGGCGGAACACCTTGCCGGACGTATATAGGGAAGCTTGACGGTGTACAGCCCGATGGGAGCCTTCGACGATATGAGGCGCGTCGCCGAACTGTCCGCAATCCTGATTCGGCATGGCCTCGGTGAGCTTGTCGGACGCATTGGCTTGGAAAAAGCGATGCGCAGCGCTGGCTATGTTGCCGCCTCACCGGGGTCCGGAGTGAGCAATGGATCGACCCTGCCAAGGCGTCTGCGGCAGGCGCTTGAGGAAATGGGCCCGACCTTCGTCAAGCTAGGGCAAATTCTCTCCACGCGCGTCGATCTGCTGCCGCCCACCTATATCGCCGAACTTTGCAAGCTGCGCAGCAGTGTGCCGGCAATACCCTTCCTGGAACTCGTCGAAGAAGTGGAGGCAGAGCTGGGCCATCCCCTTGCTGCGGATTTTTGTGAAATCGATCCGATTGCGCTGGCGGGCGGTTCCATCGCGCAGGTTCATCGGGCGCGGCTGCATTCGGGCGGCGAGGTGATTCTGAAAATCCGCCGGCCCGGCATCGGCGCCATTATCGAGACCGACCTCCGGCTGCTCATGCGGCTTGCCAATGTGGCTGTGGCAGAGAGCGATGAAATCCGCCGCTTTCGCCCGCGCGAAATCGTCACCGAATTCGCGCGATCGATCCGGCGTGAGCTCGATCTGGCCAACGAATGCCACAATGCCGAGCGGATCGCCGAGAATTTCCGGGACATGTCGTACATCCACGTTCCACGCGTCCACTGGGAATGGACGAGCGAACGCATGAATGTACAAGACATGGCGTCCGGCCTGTCTGGCACGGATTTGGATGCGGTGCGGGCCGCCGGGCTCGACTTGCGCGTCATCGCGGCGCGCGGGACGGAGGCTGTTCTGAAAATGATATTTGAAGACCGGTTCTTTCATGCAGATCCCCATCCGGGCAATGTATTCTATCGGGCAGGCGATGAGATCGAGTTTATCGATTTCGGCATGGTGGGCAATCTGGCGCGTCAACGCCGCGACGAACTGGTCGACCTTCTCACCGGCGTGGTTGATCGCCGTCCCGAAATTGTCGTGCGTACCCTTCTCGACTGGAGTGGGGCCGAGGTGGAGGACACCGCCGGTCTTTCAACCCGGATCGACACCTTTATCGACCGGGTCCATGGACTCCCTC
>NZ_BJZP01000091.1 GCF_007992095.1 Paenirhizobium naphthalenivorans | reverse complement strand
GATGATGTGGACGGCCCTCCGAACCCGTCGCGCGAGATGCTAAGATCATTCTGCGCAACTCAGAGAAGGAACCGTGTCATGACTTTCGAGAAGATCACTGTCGTCGGCCTGGATCTGGCCAAGAACGTGTTTCAAGTTCATGCTATCGATGACGTCGGCAATGTTATTGTCCGGCGGCAGCTTCGCCGAAACCAGCTCCTGCATTTCTTCGAGCAGTTGCCACCCTGCCTGGTCGGCATGGAAGCTTGTTCGACTTCACATTACTGGGCGAGGGAACTCGGTGCCTTAGGCTTCGATGTGAAGCTTATGCCTCCGGTATATGTAAAGCCGTATGTGAAGCGTGGGAAAAACGATGCAGCAGATGCCGAAGCGATTTGCGAGGCAGTCACCCGTCCCACCATGCGCTTCGTACCGGTGAAAAATTGCGAGCGTCAGGCTCTTCTTATGCAGCACAAGACCCGAGATCTTTTTGTGCGGCAGAGAACGGCTCTGATCAACGCACTCCGAGGCCATTTGGCCGAATTCGGTATCATCACGCCTCAAGGAAAGTTCGGGCTGAAAGCTGCTCTCGAAGCCTTACACGTCGCGAAAGACCATCTTCCTGAACCGTCGTGGCAACCCTTCAAGCACATTCAGATGCAGCTAGAAGAGCTGAGCAATAAGATCGCCGAGCTTGATCGCACCATAATGCAGTGGTGCCGGGACCAAGGTGCCGCTCGGAGGCTGATGACCATCCCAGGCGTCGGCTTTCTCACCGCGGCAGCAATCGCGGCTTCGGTTGGAAATGCTGAGGAATTCAAATCAGCGCGACAGTTCGCGGCTTGGCTTGGCTTAACGCCGCGACAAAATAGTAGTGGCGGAAAGGAGAGGCTAGGGCGGATCAGCAAGCAGGGCGATCGGACAATCCGACGCTTGCTGGTAGTCGGCGCCACTGCCGTCATACGAAGGGCGCGCATTGATGCCCCATCATTCCCATGGATCGCGAAGCTCTTGCAGCGCAAACCGGCACGCATGGTGTCGGTAGCGATCGCAAACAAGACCGCCCGCGTCGCGTGGGCTCTTCTGAGAAGAGAGGAGACTTACCGGCACGCAGCCGTTTGAGGAATCCGGCTCGGCAATCGTCGACCGGAGGAATGAAGGACTGAGTAATGATGGCGAACCGGTTGGACCGGGGATGGAGCAAAGCCTAGGTTCCCCCAGAGCCTTGAGCTCGACAAATTGATTGGCTCTCCATCCGCGGACTTCATCAGGGCCAGTGGCTACAATGCCACGATAGAAGGCCGGACACATGACTGAACCTGACCGATCCCATCGATACAAAAGTCTTGCATTCCACGGGCCGTCCACACATGGGGGAACCGCTCATCCTTGGGGCCGCGATGCCTGCTTGG
>NZ_BJZP01000090.1 GCF_007992095.1 Paenirhizobium naphthalenivorans | reverse complement strand
CAAACGCTTGAGCGGATCCGCGATGCGATCGATCGCAACGATCTTCCCGCCGGTCTCGAATATGCGCTGGCCGACAGAAACGTGAAAGCCGAGCTCGAAGGTTTCGCCAAGGCTGTGTCCGAGCGCTTCGGAGAACGCAGTCTGCTGCCGATCTCCGCAAAAGATTCAAACGGCGAGACCTTTCACAAATTGACGGCCGGGATGAACCCTTCGCAGAAAAGCGAAGTGCAGTCGGCCTGGAACAGCATGCGCACTGTGCAGCAACTCGCCGCGCACGAGCGCACCACGCTGGCATTGAAGCAGGCTGAAACAGCGCGGCAAACCCAGACCAAGGGGCTTTCACTGAAATGAATTTGGCGATGCCTGAAAGCCCTGCGATGTCTCGTCAACGACGCCGCGCCTGCGTCACGCTATCCTTATCTGCCGGCCTGCTGATCGTCTTCTTTGCGGCGGGTCGGATTGGTGGTCTGCGCGTCAACATGACGCCGAGTGAGCCGCTCGGCCTCTGGCGCATTATTCCGCTGACGCGCGCTGCCCGGTCCGGGGAAACGGTTTTCGTCTGCCCGCCTGACAATGCCGCCATGCGCGAGGCGAGGCAGCGCGGATATCTCCGCCCGGGACTTTGCCCCGGTGGGTTCGCACCGTTGATCAAGACAGTCATCGCGTTGGCGGGACAGCGCGTGGACGTCACCGATCGCATCGCCATTGATGGCGTACCGATCGCCAGCTCCCGCATCATGGAGAAGGACGGACAGGGGCGATCTCTACGGCACGATCAAAGCGGGATGGTGCGGCCCGGAGAGGTATATTTGCATTCCAACTTCATCGGCTCATGGGATTCCCGGTATTTCGGGCCGGTACCTGTTTCAGGTGTGCTCGGTCTGGCGCAAGAGGTGTTGACCTATGCGCCGTGAGGTCAGGATGGCTGCCGTTCTCGTCCCGCTTGCCGTGGTCGCCGGGGCGGTCGGCTGGAGCGGCCAGGCGTCCCTTCTACCTGCGGCAACCTTCTTCCCGTTTCTGTGGGCGCGATCACCGACGCGGATCGCCGCGGCCCTCGTCGCAGCGGGCTATTTCCTGGCGGCGTCGCGAGGATTGCCTGCCGGCGTTGCCCAGTTCTTTACTGCGGATCTCTGGGTCGGCCTCTGCTTCTGGATCGTGGCGGCATTGTCCTTCGTTGCCGTCCATGCGGTACTCTGGACAGTGCGGCGCGGATGGGCAAAGCCCGCGCGCTATCTCATGGTCCTTGGTCTCACTGCTTTTCCGCCACTCGGGATCACAGGCTGGGCGCATCCGCTGACAGCGGCCGGCATACTGTTTCCGGGATGGGGATGGTGGAGGCTGCTCGCTTTGACAGCTGTCCTGATCGGTCTCGTAACCCGGATCGGGCCGGCTATCGCCATTGCCCT
>NZ_BJZP01000089.1 GCF_007992095.1 Paenirhizobium naphthalenivorans | reverse complement strand
TCTTGAACCTAATAGGGGCGCCAAGTTACCCATCGAGAGCTCAGCGCTATTCATCATGGCCGGCAAACCCAGCCAGGGAACATCCACACTGTGTTTGCTGGCTTGCACACGCCCTTCCATAAGACGTCGCGTTCAACCGACGAAGAAGACGAGATGCTGGAAGTTTTCGCCCACACTTAGCCAAGCGAACAATCTGACCCAATATTGGAAAAGTAGATGTGAGATCCGTGCGTGATAAAAGACGAGATATATTCAAGCCTTGGAGCAAGGTAGCCATGCGCCACCTAATACAGTTCATCGTTTTGGCAGCTCTTCTATCTGGATCGGTTCTTATCTTGATCCTACAGCATGATTGGCGATGAACGGTAATTCTGTTTTCCGGCTGCGTGAAATTGCCTAACCCGCTTCGGTTTGCTAATTGCCACCGCGAAATTCCCCGTCTTGCAAGACGATTTCGAGGCAGGTGTAAGTTGTTAGGTCCCGGAAAAAGCACCATGGGCCAGGTTCTTCACGGGATCTGTTATTTGGTATAGGAGCTACAAATGAGAGAGCATTGTTGTGGGCCGGAATACGCCGCAGACTATTTTTATGGCATTCGGCAAGCGGCAATCGCCGCAAATACTAGCAATGACTATCTTGTTTCATGCATCGATCATGAAGGAGAAGTCCTTGGTGTCGATTTTTCCAAACACTATGGAGTAAGCTCCATAGTGGACGGGCGACTTGTAACTGAGTTTTTCGACAAATCTGTAGCCATTAGCAATGCCGAGTTGCGACCGTATAAATGGTTAGGCTCAGAACCGATTGTTTACCTTCGGTCGAAAGACGGATCGCTTCAATTCGGTGGCCCAGATGTAGATTCTGACTTTTTCGAATTGGTTGGAGAAGTCCAAGAGAAGCATCCCAGCGAAGCAAAGACTTATGCAATCCTCAGCAAGAATGTGTTCGTTTCGGGTCTAGGCATGAAGGGTGATGACGAAGTCGTTGAAGGAACAATCCGGGACGGGAAAGTTTATCAGGTTCTTAAGAGATCTGATGTTTTTCCTATGGGCGTGGTTTGCTGCACATGGGATGTTGAGACCGGGGAATGCAACGGTACTTGGGAGGGGGAATGACAAGTTCGGATCCTACGCCGCCGCAAAGCGCGAAATCATGCCCGGCTGTCCGACATCAGCGCCCATGAGACAGAATTGGTTTAGTTGAGAAGAGAGGATTTTCGGCTCATCGTAGCTCTATCAAAGGAAGCGAAGATGAGACAGAAATCCGGGCCGCAGACATCGACGGCCGAGTAGACCATCAAAGACATCCGCCGCGCCGGGCGACGACGCTGTTTGCCGTGTCGACTCCAATCTCGGCGCGGCGAAGCTCAGCCGCGGCCTGGCGCTTCTGCGCGGCGAGCTGGTTGATATCCATCCGCGCCAGCACTTGCCCGGTCTTGATCA
>NZ_BJZP01000088.1 GCF_007992095.1 Paenirhizobium naphthalenivorans | reverse complement strand
AATTTGCTACACCCGCCCGAAGGGCAGCTTGCGCAAATCGGCTCCCCCACTCCCCGGCCCTGCCGGTCGCTGGCGCGATCCCTGACCCCGCCATCCCCTCTCGGACCCGTCGGTCATCTTTCACAAACGTCAAGGAGACGAAGATGACTTACGAACTCGAAATCCAGATTGAGGAATTGCGGGCTGAACTCAAGAACGCTTTTGACGCCGATGAGCGCCGAGAGATTGCGGCCGAACTCGAGCTGGCCGAGGCCGAGATGATCGTTGCCATGGCCGAACAGCACGGCCTTGTCGACGCCGAGCCGCCCTTCTGAGGGCGGCATATAACGACAGCCAGGCTGGCGGTTTGCGGTGTCGAAAGGAGTTGGACGCGCCATGGCGTTCTTGCCGAGCGAGGTCACCGATATCCGAAAAACTGTCGCCGCCAGATGCGGTCACCATATTCAGTATTTACATCAATGCTGTATTTGCTGTATTTTGTCGCCAACCGAACTATCTATCCAATTCACTGTGATTTTACTGCGAGGAGACGCTCAAATGACCAGCAGCACCGGTTCCTACACCACGAGTGACCTCTCGCGGAAGTCAGGCGACATTATAGCCGAGGCCTTGCGCCATCCAGTTACCATCACTCAGCGCAACAAACCGCGACTGGTGCTGCTGAACATCGAGGATTATGAACGGCTGATGCGCCAGTCCGATATGCGTGCTGCAGGCACGCTTGAGACCATGCCCGACGCATTACTCGCCGAGTTTGAGAGTGCTGTCGACGCTTACGCCGACAGCGATGAGACAAACCGATGAGTGGATATGACGAGATCCAGACAGCGACGGTCATCCGTTATCCCTATCTCTGGAGCCGTGAAGCCGGAAAGGGCGAAACAGAGGGACGCAAAGATCGACCGGTAGCCGTCGGCGTCCGGATCCCTCGAGCGGGTGGTGACCTCGTGCTGTTCTTTCCCATCACGACGAAGCAGCCGGAGCGAAGCCGGTTCGCGGCGGAGATACCAGCAATCGAAAAGCGCCGCGCCGGGCTTGATGTCGATTTGCGCCTTTGGATCATCCTCGATGAGTTCAACAGCGACATTGTCGGACGGTCGTTCTATCTCGAACCTGAACCGCCGATCGGTCGCTTCAGCAAGGCATTCTTCCTGCCACTCCTCAAGGAGTTCATCTCACGCCGCAAGTCTTTTGCCGAGGTCAGCCGATCCAGATAGTGCCGTCCGGCGACGCCACGAGCGTCACCAATTCTGGCCGGAATATCGTTTCACAACGTTGCAGATTTTTTGTGTAGGTAGGAGCGGCTTCCGCGTTCTTCACGGACTGCGGGACTGTATCCTCTTGCTCGCTTCTGAGAAATGAGTTCCAGAAAGAGCTCCACCGCCTCCTCTTCTCGCTCGAAGTGATGAACCTTCATCTGGCCTCTGGTTCCGATGCGTCCCCAGCGCCGCATAAGACATG
>NZ_BJZP01000087.1 GCF_007992095.1 Paenirhizobium naphthalenivorans | reverse complement strand
ATCGGCTGGCGGTCAGGCGAAGGCAGCCGTGCTGCGTGCATCCAAGCCGATGGCCAAAGTGGCATCGGCAACCAGGCCACGCCCAGCAGCCACCTCGGTGGCCGCCCAGCAGGCGCGCGTGAAGGGGTTCGCCCTTGATCTCAGCATGGGTGGACCGGATGCGACGGATGACGAATTCCGGGAAAGCGCGTAACGCCTGATTATACAGCATAGCCGCCCACATGGCGGCTATGCATTGTCACGCAACTTTAAACACCCATAAATTGCAATTCGCTTTAAGCAATATTTTCCATTTCAGAATGGAAAATTTCAATTCTGTGCACCCAACATAAACTTACAAAGCCACTTCAAGGTTCTATTCTTTCTGTATTTCATTATGAGAAAGGTAATAATTTATGCGTTTTACTATTAAATTGAAACTCGCAATCTCTTTCGGTGCAATAATCTTCATGATGCTGGGCACGTCGATATACGCGATCAACAGTCTTGGAACGCTGAGCGATGCGATCAACAACGTTATATCCGGTCCGGCTGCGCGCCTTGCGAAGGCCCAGGAACTCAGCATTCTCCAATTGCGGTTCACCCGGTCCCAGATAAACATGGCCACGGCGGATAATCTGGAAAGTGTCGAGCGTTCGATTGGCAATAGCGACAACTACCGGCAGAGTTTTCGCGACACAGTTGCATGGCTGGAGGGCAACGCAAGCACCGAAGAGGGCAAGGCCAACTGGCGGGAAGTCGAAGCAATGGGCGATGAGCTGATGCTGGTTGACGACGCGGTCCGGAATTACGCTCGCGCTGGCAATTACGATGCCGCTGTCCAAAAGACAAAGACCGACGGACGCCAGTTGACCGATAAGATCGGCGAATTCATCGATGCACGCGTGGAGGCCGGCAAGCTGCAGATGCAGAAGGCCGCCGAGGATACGGAAGCGCTTTATGCGGCAACCCGCCGACTCATCCTCGGGATTTCCGCCGGCGCAGCGCTGGTTGCCATCGGTGCCGCACTTTGGATGGCACTTGGAATCAGCAGCGGTTTGCGGAAGATCGCTACGGCAACGAGTGCCGTGGCCATAGGCGATCTCGACCAGCGCCTGGAGATCAAGAGCAATGACGAGATCAAGGACGTGGTCGACACGGTCAACGTCATGACCTCCAACCTTCGCGCAACCGCCCAGGTGGCCGACCGTATCGCCGCCGGGGACTTGACGACGGAGGCCAAGCCCTTGTCCGACAAGGACACGCTGGGTCTGGCAATGCAGTCGATGATAACCAATCTGCGCACGACCGCGGACGTCGCCGGCCGGATCGCCGAAGGCGACCTGTCGATTACGCCCCAGCCTTTGTCCGACAAGGACATGCTCGGCAATGCCATGCTCGGCATGGTCGGGAACCTGCGCAAGACATCCGAGGTCGCAAACGAGATTGCCAATGGCAATCTGACGGTAAACCCGAAACCCCTTTCGGATCGCGACACGCTTGGTCTCGCCCTTG
>NZ_BJZP01000086.1 GCF_007992095.1 Paenirhizobium naphthalenivorans | reverse complement strand
CAAGCGTACCCTGATCACCGCTTCGGGCCAGGGGATCGGGCGTGCGAGCGCGCTTGCCTTCGCCCGCGCGGGTGCAAGTGTGGTGGCGACCGACATCAATGCGGAAGCGCTCGACAGCCTGTCGGCCGAGGCCAGGAAGGCCGGCCTTGCGATCGAGACCCGCGTGCTCGACGTGCTGAAGGACGAGGCGGTCGAGGCCATCGTCTCTGAAACCGGGCCTTTCGACGTGCTGTTCAACTGCGCCGGCGTCGTCCATAGCGGCACGGTCATGGAGATGACCGCCGCCGATCTCGATTTCGCCTTCGACCTCAATGTGCGCGCCATGATCCGCACCATCCGCGCCGTGCTCCCCGCCATGCTGGAGCGCGGCTCGGGCTCGATCATCAACATGGCCTCGGTCGCCTCCTCGGTGAAGGGCGTGCCCAACCGTTGCGCCTACACCGTCACCAAGGCCGCCGTCGTCGGGCTGACCAAGTCGGTCGCCGCCGACTATGTGACCCAGGGCATCCGCTGCAACGCCATCTGCCCCGGCACGGTCGAAAGCCCCTCGCTGCAGGATCGCATGCGCGCCCAGGGCGACTATGACGCCGCGCGCGCCGCCTTCATCGCCCGTCAGCCGATGGGACGCCTCGGCACACCCGAAGAGATCGCCGATCTCGCCGTCTATATTGCCGGCGCCACCTATACCTCCGGCCAGGCCTTCGCCATCGACGGCGGCTGGACCATTTAATCTTCTTCGAAAAGGATACCTTCCATGAAACTGATGCGCGTCGGACAACCCGGCCAGGAAAAGCCGGCCATTCTCGACCAGAACGGCAAGATCCGCGATCTCTCCGCCTATGTGGCCGATATCGGCGGGGCTGTTCTCTCGCCCGAAGGCCTGTCGAAGATCGCCGCCCTCGACCCCGCCTCGCTGCCGGAACTGCCGGCGGACGGACGCATCGGTCCTTGTGTCGCCGGCACCGGCAAGTTCATCTGCATCGGCCTCAACTATTCCGACCACGCCGCCGAAAGCGGCATGGCGGTGCCGCCCGAGCCGGTCATCTTCATGAAGGCGACCTCGGCGATCGTCGGCCCGAACGACGATGTGCTGATCCCGCGCGGCTCGGAGAAGACCGACTGGGAGGTCGAGCTTGGCGTCGTCATCGGCAAGACCGCCAAGTATGTCTCGGAGGCCGAAGCTCTCGATTATGTCGCCGGCTATTGCGTCTCCCACGACGTCTCCGAGCGCGCCTTCCAGACCGAGCGCGCCGGCCAGTGGACCAAGGGCAAGTCCTGCGACACGTTCGGCCCGATCGGCCCCTGGCTGGTGACGAAGGATGAGATCGCCGATCCGCAGGCCCTGTCCATGTGGCTGACTGTCAACGGCGAGAAGATGCAGAACGGCACCTCGGCCACCATGGTCTACGGCATCGCCTTCCTCGTCTCCTACCTCAGCCAGTTCATGAGCCTGCATCCGGGCGACGTCATCTCCACCGGTACGCCCCCCGGCGTCGGCATGGGCATGAAGCCTCCCCGCTATCTCAAGCCCGGCGACACCGTCGAACTCGGCATCGAAGGTCTCGGAACCCAAAAGCAGA
>NZ_BJZP01000085.1 GCF_007992095.1 Paenirhizobium naphthalenivorans | reverse complement strand
CCGGCGCTGCCATTATAGACAACGGCATTTTGCCGATGCGTTCGTAAACTCTCAGTTCATGCCGGAAGGGCCACCACTCATAAAGAGAAAGTTCTATAGGGCGCCACATAGCAACCCAACCGACAATCGGGAAACTCTCGCTGAACAGACGGTTGAGGAAAGGCGGAAATGGGCACGTTTCATCGATTATCGACGAGAGCAGCAGGCAGACGGCGAGGAAGATGCTTCCTGTCAGCAATGCTCGGTGGGCCTCAAGCCAGATGTCGTGCAGTTTCTGCCTGAGTTGACCTGCCTGAGCTTCGCAGTAGGAGGCGAGTGACTGTTCAACGTGTGCGACCGTGTCCGGGGAAATGCCGGGCGCCGGCAATACGATCTCAAGGCGCAGTCTCGGGTGACTCCTTCGCTCATGATTAAGCTGCCGTATGATGAGATCTATCCCGGACAAGCCATGATAGCGGCCGCCGAGCGGGTCAATTCCAGGTCCATGAAACAGCAGTCGGATATCATCGAGCACAAGGCAGATGCAATCACGGTTGCAGCAGGTACTTATGTGAACGCCGCCGTTCAGCATTGGCCACCAATCATTAACGAGCTTTCCTGCGTGGCTCTCCCGGTCGTCGAGAACTCGTCGGAAGAACCACATGGTCCTCCGCTGGCCGACTTCCGCTACAAATGGCACCGATTTCACTCATCGCCTGGCCGCTGCTCCGACTATGTTCCCTGCGGCGCGTCCCAGCCAACGAACCCTGCTGACTGTAGCTGCGTCAGGCGCCTGGATTCCTCCGCCAAGCCCGACGCGCTGCGGGCAACCCACCAATATGCGGCGTGTAGGTGTTGGTAAACATCGCTCTACTCATGTCGCTACTTCTATGGCGCGCGGGAGGCCCAACGCAAGGCGCGAATGTGTACTAGGTGCCAATCGAGCGCGCAGAGAACTGACAATGGCACCCACTGCCAATGAAAGCATCGTCAGAATTTATAGCCAACCTGAACCCCGGCGCGTGTCATACCGTCATTGGGACCATCGCAGAGATTCGCATGCGATGCGTGCGCGACTTGCGCAATGACACTCCAGTGTGGATCGATACGGTAGCCGGCGCCAACATATTCCCGGAACAGGAAACGGCAACCCAGTTCGGGACCGTCGGAATTGTCGTCGAGTTCACCGTCGTGCCACACTCCACCGAATCCTGCTTCGGCGAATATCCGGTCCGAGACGCTGATCTGCCAGGAAAGGCCGCCAAAGACCTGGTTTACTTCGTCCGACGTGGTGATTGAGGCTCCAAGATTGACACGTGGTCGCATGATTTGCTGTTTCCAATCGACCGCGTTGTCGAGGTCGAAGGGATCGAGAAACACAGTCACCTCCGGGAAGACCTCATCCTCGCGGGATTCTTTATCCTGCACCGACGCCGACGCGCCGAAACGAAACTCATCGAATATCGGTTCTTCCGCGATTGAGGCGTGAGCGGTCAGGATCAACGTCATACCGGCAACCGCAACCGTCCGAAGGATCTGCATTTCTGTCTCCATGTTTCTGGGCTTCGATAAAGTGAATAGGCTGTCTAGGGAGATCAGGAC
>NZ_BJZP01000084.1 GCF_007992095.1 Paenirhizobium naphthalenivorans | reverse complement strand
AACGCTCTGCGTCCGAAATTGATTGAGTGGCAAGAACGACGGCGCAGTTTGCCTTTCGCAGCACCTTCAGCCACTCGCGTATCTTGTCGCGGAAAACCGGGTGACCGAGCATCAGCCACGCCTCATCGAGAATGATAAGGCTTGGTGCCCCCGTTAGCCGCTTTTCGATACGTCGAAACAGATAGGTCAGCACTGGCACGAGATTTCGCTCGCCCATATTCATCAGTTGCTCGATCTCGAAGCACTGGAATTGACCGAGGGTCAGCGAATCCTGTTCAGCGTCGAGAAGCTGGCCCATGTGGCCGTCAACAGTATAGTGGTGCAACGCATCCTTGATCTCCCGCATCTGAACGCCACTCACAAAATCCGACAGCGACCGGCCTGGCGCCCCCGCCATCAAACCGATCTGCCGAGATATGGCGTTTCGGTGGTCCGGGGTGACCGTGACACCCTGCAGGGAGACGAGTGTTTCGATCCATTCGGAAGCCCAGGCGCGGTCGATATCGGTCGAGAGATCGGAGAGAGGGCAAAAGGCAAGCTTAGCCCCCTCTCCTGCCTCGCCGCCGATTTCATAGTGATTGCCATCCACGGCCAGCGTCAGCGGCAGAATAGAGTTGCCTTTGTCGAATGCGAAAACCTGCGCACCCTTATACCGGCGAAATTGCGCTGCGATGAGCGCGAGAAGCGTTGACTTGCCGGAACCGGTTGGTCCGAAAATAAGCGTATGTCCGACATCATCCACGTGAAGGTTCAGTCGGAAGGGTGACGATCCGGAAGCCACCTGTGTCAGTGGCGGCGCGTCGGGTGGATAAAACGGGCAGGGCGCAAGCGGACTGCCCGACCAGACGGAATTGAGAGGGATCAGGTCTGCGAGGTTGCGGGTGTTTATCAGCGGTTCCCGGATGTTGCAGTACCAGTTGCCTGGCAGGCTCCCGAGGAACGCGTCCGTCGCATTCAACGTCTCGATCCGCGCCCCAAATCCTTCAGCCTGGATTAGCCGTCGAACGGACTCGGTTTTATTGGCAAGATTTTCTCTGCTCTCGTCGAATAGAATGATCATCGGCGTGTAGTAGCCATAGGCGACCAGCTGTGAAGATGCCTCGGCGATCGCGTCTTCAGTTTCCGCGACCATGGCCATTGCGTCCTGGTCAACGGATCGGCTTTGCGTCTGGAAAAGTTGGTCGAAAAACGGCCGTACTTTTTGCTGCCATTTCTTGCGCGTGCGTTCCAACCGCTGCTTTGCCTCCTCAGCATCCAGAAAGATGAAGCGCGACGACCAGCGGTAGGTGAGCGGTAAGAGATCGAGGCTGTTGAGGATGCCTGGCCAGCTCTCGGCCGGTAAACCGTCGATCGCAATCACGCCCAGGAAACGGCTTTCGACCTTCGGGGTAAGGCCATGCTCCAGCTCCGCGGTCGCCAGCCAATCTAAATACATGGGAATTTCAGGTAGACGGACTGGGTGGTTTTCACCGGTGATGCAGAACCGGATGAACTGGAACAGCTCATCGTAGCGGGCAATGCGGGTGCCACCGCCTTCCGGCACCTCACGCGTCCGCATACGCTCAATGGAGATGACGTTGCCGAGGTATTGCTCAA
>NZ_BJZP01000083.1 GCF_007992095.1 Paenirhizobium naphthalenivorans | reverse complement strand
TCGAGCAGTACCTTGGCAACGTCATCTCCATCGAGCGTATGCGGACGCGTGAGGTGCCGGAACGCCGTGGCACCCGTATTGCCCGCTACGATGAGCTGTTCCAGTTCATCAGATTCTGCATTACCGGTGAAAATCACCCCGTACGCCTACCTGAAATTCCCATGTACTTAGATTGGCTGGCGACCGCGGAGCTAGAGCACGGCCTTACCCCGAAGGTCGAAAACCGGTTCCTCAGCGCGATTGCGATCGACGGTTTGCCGGCCGAGAGCTGGCCCGGTATCCTCAACAGCCTCGATCTCTTGCCGCTCACTTATCGCTGGTCGTCGCGCTTCATCTTTCTGGATGCTGAGGAAGCCAAACAGCGGTTGGAGCGCACGCGCAAGAAATGGCAGCAGAAAGTACGGCCGTTTTTCGACCAACTCTTCCAGACGCAAAGTCGATCCGTTGACCAGGACGCAATGGCTATGGTCGCGGAGACTGAAGACGCGATCGCCGAGGCATCTTCGCAGCTGGTCGCCTATGGCTACTACACGCCGGTGATCATTCTATTCGACGAAAGCAGAGAGAAGCTTGCCGATAAAGCCGAGTCCGTTCGAAGGTTGATCCAGGCTGAAGGATTTGGCGCGCGGATCGAGACGTTGAATGCGACGGACGCATTCCTCGGGAGCCTGCCAGGCAGCTGGTACTGCAACATCCGGGAACCGCTGATAAACACCCGCAACCTCGCGGACCTCATCCCCCTCAATTCCGTTTGGTCGGGCAGTCCACTTGCCCCGTGCCCGTTCTATCCACCCGACGCGCCGCCACTGACACAGGTGGCTTCCGGATCGTCACCCTTCCGACTAAACCTTCACGTGGATGATGTCGGGCATACGCTTATTTTCGGACCGACCGGTTCCGGCAAGTCAACGCTTCTCGCGCTCATCGCAGCGCAATTTCGCCGGTATGAGGGTGCGCAGGTTTTCGCCTTCGACAAAGGCAACTCTATCCTGCCGCTCACGCTGGCCGTCGATGGCAATCACTATGAAATCGGCGGCGAGGCAGGAGAGGGGGCTAAGCTTGCCTTTTGCCCTCTTTCCGAACTCTCGACCGATACCGACCGCGCCTGGGCTTCCGAATGGATGGAAACACTCGTCTCCCTGCAGGGTGTCACGGTCAACCCGGACCACCGAAACGCCATATCTCGACAGATCGGTTTGATGGCGGGGGCGCCAGGCCGGTCGCTGTCTGATTTTGTGAGTGGCGTGCAGATGCGGGAGATCAAGGACGCGTTGCACCACTACACTGTTGACGGCCCCATGGGCCAGCTTCTCGACGCCGAACAGGATTCGCTGACCCTCGGTCAATTCCAGTGCTTCGAGATCGAGCAACTGATGAATATGGGCGAGCGAAATCTCGTACCAGTGCTGACCTATCTGTTTCGACGGATCGAAAAGCGGCTCACGGGAGCACCAAGCCTTATCATTCTCGATGAGGCGTGGCTGATGCTCGGCCACCCGGTTTTCCGCGACAAGATCCGCGAGTGGCTGAAGGTGCTGCGAAAGGCGAACTGTGCCGTCGTTCTCGCCACTCAGTCAATTTCGGACGCAGAGCGCT
>NZ_BJZP01000082.1 GCF_007992095.1 Paenirhizobium naphthalenivorans | reverse complement strand
AAAGGTCGAGCCGGACACGAGACCGGCATAGTTCGGATAGCTCAGCCAATGTGTTTCCTTGATAGCGTTGGCATAGACGCCGGAGAAGGTTTCGGGCGTCATGTTCACGAACGCTGCCACGTTCTCCTTCACAAAATCGGACTCGGAGTTGTCGTAGATTTCCTGAAGCCGCGCGCGCAGCTTCGGCTCCGGTTCCGAGAGGTTCACGCGCACTGTCCGCAGCGTCTGATCCTTTTTTTCCGTATGACCGGAAAGGCAGACATCGGCGATGATCGCCGTCAGCAGTTGCAAGCCGGATGCCCGAAAGAAATCGTCCCGAACGCCGCTGGCGCGGCCGCTTTCGCTCATGATCCACGAGGCGACCGCGGCGATATCCTCTTCCTTCGTCCCACCATGCTGGCCGATCCAGTCCAGGGCATTGAACCCGATATCAGGATCTTTCGGGTCGAGCACGATGACATCACGGCCGGCCTTAATCCGGTGCGCCTTGACCATCGGCGCCACCTCATTGGATGGATCAAGTACGATCAGCGTGCCGCCCCATTTCAGCGCCGTCGGGATCGTGACCGACGTTGTCTTGAAACCGCCGGAGCCGGCGAACACGATGCCATGTGACGATCCGAACGAACCGTCGAAGCAGAGCAGCGGTGACTTGCCCCCGGCGCCCCATGTCTCAGGCATATCGGCCCGAAACGAGAGTGCCGCCGTGCTGTCGCGATCGACACGATATCGCTCGCCGACGACGATGCCGCCGTCCTCTGCGAACAGCTTCCCTGCCTCCGGCAGTTTCATCCATTCCGCCTCGCCATGCAGTGCGCGTTTACCGCGGATGCGTTTCGGCTCGGAACGCGAGAATGCGGCGTTGCCGATCACCGCTACGCGCAGCGCGAAGATGCCGGAGAACAGAGCTGCCGTAGCACCTGTCATCGTTGCCGGATCGATAAAGGACAGGATCGACCGGACCGCTTTCAACTCTCCGGCAAATTGCGAAAGCCGTATTCCTTCCCGAACGATGGCGAGTGCAATGACGGCCACCGATCCTGCCACGCCGCCCCACCCTGCGGTCTTGATATTGACCGATCCCTGGGCACTGAGGAGAAAGATCAGCCCGATCGCAGCGCTCGCGATATAGGGCAGCGACAGTCCGATTCGGCCGAGCGTCAATTTCGCCTCCGCCGTTTTTCCGAACGTCGCAAGCCATTGTTCGATCCCCGGCAACGCGAGGGCGATGGCAATCATCATCAGCGGCGGGACAACGGCGAGCAGGATCCTAGTCGCTGTCATCGCCGAATGCCTCCGCGCCGATTGCGGTCAGACGGGATCGCTCCGCCTCATCGCCCTTGATTTTCTTTTGCGCTTCGATCAGAACACCCAACAGAAGCGCGCGTTTCTCATAGCGCAACCCGGCTTTGACGATCAGGCCGCCCAACTCGATCTTCTCGCGAGCGTCCTTCTTTCTGGCCTCTGCTGTGGTCAGCCGCTGCATCCGCTCAAGCCTCGCCAGCCTGGCTCGTAGCCGCGCTAGCGCTGAGCGACGTGGCCGACGATGTTCCGGTCGTTCGAGCGGCAGTCTTTCCCTTTCCGTTCGATCCGGCGTTGGTTCCGCGAAACCGCTTCGCCACG
>NZ_BJZP01000081.1 GCF_007992095.1 Paenirhizobium naphthalenivorans | reverse complement strand
GGATCGCACCGACCGGCTGGCCCGCAACTACAATGACCGTTTTAACAACATCGCGCCGCGCAAATTCGACGGCTCTCATCTGAAACTTCCTGGCGCCTCTGGTGCCTTTGTTCTTTATGGGCACCAGAAACGCGGCATCTGGCGGATCATTACCGATGGCTCGACCTATCTTGCCCATGCCGTCGGCGCCGGCAAGACGATGACCATGGCGGCTGCCATCATGGAACAGCGCCGGCTTGGCCTGATCGCCAAGGCCATGCTGGTCGTGCCCGGGCATTGCTTGGCGCAGGCCGCCCGCGAATTTTTAGGCCTCTATCCGAATGCCCGCATTCTCGTCGCTGACGAGACCAACTTCACAAAGGACAAGCGGGCTCGCTTCCTCTCGCGTGCCGCAACCGCCACCTGGGACGCGATCATCATCACGCATTCGGCGTTCCGGTTCATCGCCGTGCCGTCTGCCTTTGAGCAGGAGATGATCCAGGACGAGTTGCAGCTCTATGAGGATCTGCTGACCAATGTCGACAGCGAGGACCGCGTCTCGCGCAAGCGCCTCGAGCGGCTGAAGGAAGGTCTTCAGGATCGGCTCGAAGGCCTGGGGACCCGCAAGGATGATCTTCTCACCATCTCGGAGATTGGTATCGACCAGATCGTCGTCGACGAGGCGCAGGAATTCCGCAAGCTATCCTTCGCCACCAACATGTCGACGCTGAAGGGGATCGATCCGAATGGCTCGCAGCGCGCCTGGGATCTCTATGTCAAATCCCGCTATATCGAGACGAAGAACCCCGGCCGCGCACTGGTGCTCGCTTCCGGCACGCCGATAACCAATACGCTCGGCGAAATGTTCTCCATCCAGCGCCTGCTTGGGTATGCAGCACTTGCCGAGCGCGGGCTGCACGAGTTCGATGCGTGGGCGTCCTGCTTCGGCGATACAACTACGGAATTGGAGATCCAGCCATCCGGCAAATACAAGCCTGTCAGCCGCTTCGCTTCCTTCGTCAACGTGCCGGAGCTGATCGTCATGTTCCGCTCGTTTGCCGATGTGGTGATGCCGGATGACCTGCGGCAATACGTGAAGGTGCCCAACATCTCGACCGGCCGGCGGCAGATCATGACGGCCAAGCCGACCGCACTGTTCAAGACCTATCAGCAGACCCTCGGCAGCAGGATCAAGGCGATCGAGCAGAGAGAAGGTCCAGCCAAGCCCGGCGACGACATCCTGCTGTCTGTCATCACTGATGGGCGCCATGCGGCGATCGACCTGCGCTTCGTCATGCCGGCGGCCGACAACGAGGAGGACAACAAGCTCAATTTCTTGGTCCGCAATGCCCATCGGATCTGGAAGGAAACCGGGGAAGCCATCTATCGACGCCCCGATGGCAAGGATTTTGAGCTACCGGGCGCTGCCCAGATGATCTTTTCCGATCTCGGCACGATCAATGTCGAAAAGTCCCGCGGCTTCTCGGCCTATCGTTTTATCCGCGACGAGCTGATCCGGCTCGGCGTGCCGGCCTCGCAAATCGCCTTCATGCAGGACTATAAGAAGACCGAAGCCAAGCAGAGACTGTTCGGCGACGTCAGGGCCGGCAAGGTTCGCTTCTTGATCGGCTCCTCCGAGACGATGGGTACCGGCGTG
>NZ_BJZP01000080.1 GCF_007992095.1 Paenirhizobium naphthalenivorans | reverse complement strand
AGATCGCACCGACCGGCTGGCTCGCGATTACAATGATCGCTTCAACAACATCGCGCCGCGGAAATTCGACGGCTCCCACCTGAAACTTCCTGGCGCCTCTGGCGCCTTTGTTTTGTATGGGCACCAGAAACGCGGCATCTGGCGGATCATTGCCGATGGCTCGACCTATCTTGCCCATGCCGTCGGCGCCGGTAAGACGATGACGATGGCGGCGGCCATCATGGAACAGCGCCGGCTTGGACTGATCGCCAAGGCCATGCTGGTCGTGCCCGGCCATTGCCTGGCGCAGGCGGCGCGCGAATTCCTTGCGCTCTATCCCAACGCGCGGATCCTGGTCGCCGACGAGACTAATTTCACGAAGGACAAGCGCGCTCGCTTCCTGTCGCGCGCGGCGACCGCGACCTGGGATGCGATCATCATCACCCATTCGGCCTTCCGGTTCATCGCCGTGCCCTCGGCGTTCGAACAACAGATGATCCAGGACGAATTGGAGCTCTACGAGGATCTGCTGACCAAGGTGGGCAGTGAGGACCGCGTCTCGCGCAAGCGCCTCGAGCGGCTTAAGGAAGGGCTACAGGAGCGGCTTGAAGGCCTGGCGACGCGCAAGGACGACCTGCTCACGATCTCGGAAGTCGGCGTGGACCAGATTGTCATCGATGAGGCGCAGGAATTCCGAAAACTGTCCTTCGCCACCAATATGTCGACGCTGAAGGGTATCGATCCGAGCGGCTCGCAGCGTGCCTGGGATCTCTATGTAAAGTCTCGCTATATCGAGACGAAGAACCCGGGCCGGGCGCTGATTCTCGCCTCAGGCACGCCAATCACCAACACACTCGGCGAGATGTTTTCGATCCAGCGCCTGCTCGGCCATGAGGCGCTTGCCGAACGCGGACTGCACGAGTTCGATGCCTGGGCCTCCTGCTTCGGCGATTCGACGACAGAACTCGAAATCCAGCCCTCCGGCAGATACAAGCCGGTCAGCCGGTTTGCCTCCTTCGTCAACGTGCCCGAACTGATCGCCATGTTCCGGAGCTTCGCCGATGTCGTGATGCCGGAGGATCTTAGGCAGTATGTGAAGGTGCCCAACATCTCGACCGGGCGCCGGCAGATCCAGACGGCCAAGCCCACGGCGCTGTTCAAAACCTACCAGCAGATACTCGACACGCGCATCAAGGCAATCGAGCAGCGCGAGGGGCCTGCCAAACCGGGCGATGACATCCTGCTGTCCGTCATCACCGACGGGCGCCATGCGGCGATTGATCTTCGTTTCGTCATGCCGGGTGCCGGTAACGAAGAGGACAACAAGCTCAATCTGCTTATTCGCAATGCGTATCGGATCTGGAAGGAGACCGGTGACGCCATCTACCGTCGCCCTGATGGCAAGGAGTTCGAGCTGCCGGGCGCCGCACAAATGATCTTCTCCGATCTCGGCACGATCAATGTCGAAAAGTCCCGCGGCTTCTCGGCCTATCGTTTTATCCGCGACCAGCTGATCCGGCTCGGCGTGCCGGCAACGCAAATCGCCTTCATGCAGGACTACAAGAAGACCGAGGCAAAGCAGCGGCTGTTCGGCGACGTCCGCGCTGGCAAGGTACGGTTCCTCATTGGAAGCTCGGAGACGATGGGCACTGGGGTC
>NZ_BJZP01000079.1 GCF_007992095.1 Paenirhizobium naphthalenivorans | reverse complement strand
GTCCTGGGAGGCATCGCTGACGGTCTTGCGCCAGCAGGCGGCGGATACCGTGGAGGCGGCGCGCGGGGAGTTCGACGCCGCCATCAAGCGGTTGTCGGACGAAGCGGAAAAATTCCAGGCCAGGATCGGCGAGGCCAAGGATGCCGGCGACGAATCCTGGAAGGCCGTCAAGGGCGGACTTGCGGATGCACGAGCCGTTCACGACCGCACGATCCAGAAGATCAAGGACGCCTTCTCGAAACTGCTCTGACCGAACGCACCGGCGATCTCCACAACAGATAACCAGGGAGAAACGACATGAAACTCCGCCTATCCACAATCGGTCTCGCGCTCGTCGCCCAGACCGTGCTGTTTTCGGCTCCGGCCGCCCTCGCGCAGGAGACCACCGCGCAGACTGCGCCTGCCACTCAGGACGACCCTTCGCTGGCCAGGCAGGCACTGGAATGGTCGCAGGACCGGGTTGCCGAGCTTGATGCGACCATTGCTGTCCTCGAGAAGGAAGCCGCCAGACTTCAGGGCGATGCTCGGGCAAGGGCTGAAGAGGTGCTGAAGGCGCTTCGCGATCGGCGCGATGCTTACCGGATCCAGGCCGAGGAAGCCGTGGCCAACGCCGGGACCTGGACAGACGCGCAGGTGGCCGAGGCACGCAAATCGCTTGACGACAACTGGGCCGCATTCCAGGCCACGCGTGACGAATATCTCGACGCGGCCAAGGCGGATATCGCGACCCGTCGGGCGGTATTAGAAGCTGAATTCGAAGCGCGCCGGAAGGCCTGGCAGGAATCGATCGACGAACTGCGCGCCGATGCGGAGAAGCTCGCCGCCGAACAGCGGACGGCGATCGACGCCCGTATCGCCGCCCTGAGTACCCAGGTGGACAAGGCGAAAGTCGAGGCGAGCGCCCGGATCGAGCGCCTCCAGGATGCTTCCGCCGAGGCATGGGAGAAGACGAAGCAAGGTTATGCGGATGCGCAAAAAGGCTTCCTCGACACCTATGCCTCAATCCGCAAATCCATAGGGGACGCGACGAAGTAGTCCCTATGGGCCGGAGGCGGCGGTCCGCCCCAATCCCGCCTCCGGCGCAGTTACAGTTACAAGGAGAAGGCGAATGAGCCTGATGAAGGAAATCCAGGACCTAGGGGCGCAGATCGAAGCTCACGCCCGCAAGGCACCGCCCACAAAAGAACATGAAAGCATGGCTTCGACCTCGGATGAACCACTGTCCAATCGTGCCGCGGAGGCGCACCAACTCGAGACTTTCCTGAAGACCGCAAACGAAACCCTCGACGAATTCGCCGAAGAATTGGACAGATTTCCTCGACTGACCGCACTCGCTGCGTTCGGTATCGGCCTTGCCGCCGGCGTCGTCATCGGAAGTCGGCTCTGATAACCGTCTTCCGTTTCAGTAGAAAGATCAATCATGTCCACTCTCAATTCCGCGAAACTTTACGGTCGCGTGGCGCTGCTGCGCCGACAGGTTCTTCTCCGGCAGGTCATCCGGCGCGCAATCGCAGGCGCCCTTGCGGTCGCTGCCTTCGTCGTTACCACCGGGCTTGCGACCTATGCCCTGTTTCTCGCGATCAGGGTTCCACTAGGCGGTCTTGGCGCGACATTGGCAATCGCGGGGCTTTATCTCGTAGCCGCTGTTATCCTCCTTGCCTACGCGCTGCGCGAACCGCATTCGCCAGAGTTGCAGGCTCTTGAGGAGATGGAGGTAGTTGCACTGGAAACAATCGCCGCTGAGACGCAGGGGGTAGTCCAGGCGGTCAACACTGCTGGGCACCGCATCGAGAACCTCGCAAGCAGCTTTACCCTCGGCATAGGGCTCCTGTCGGCCCTGCGCAAGCTGCTGGTATCACGCAAA
>NZ_BJZP01000078.1 GCF_007992095.1 Paenirhizobium naphthalenivorans | reverse complement strand
ATCAGGTCTATGGCTTTGGTCCGCCGCATCGGGGACAAATCAGATTCTACCGGAGGGGTGGCGTGGTGTCGACCTTGAAATGGGCGCAAGTCTCGGCCGCGATCAATCCCTTCAACGCCAACGTGACCTTGTGACGGCTGTTCGGCAGGCTGCCGGAACACGAGAGACCGTCGTCGTGCTTCCCGAGAGCACACTGGGCTTTTGGACGCCAACGCTCGAACGTTTCTGGCGGAATGAGCTGCAAGGAACGCACGTGACTGTGGTCGCCGGCGCGGCGGTCGTCGATGCGGTTGGCTACGACAACGTCATAGTGGCCATCGATGCGCATGGAGGGCGTGTCCTCTATCGCGAGCGCATGCCTGTGCCGGTTTCCATGTGGCGTCCATGGGAGCGATGGACAGGAGAGACCGGCGGCGCCCGCGCCAGCTTCTTTGCCAATCCCGTCGTCGAACTCGCGGGCCGAAAGATCGCGCCTCTTATCTGCTACGAGCAGCTCGTACTGTGGCCCATTCTCCAGTCGATGCTACACCGACCCGACGCGATCGTCTTGATGGGCAATGGCTGGTGGACGACGGGTGGCAACATCGTCGCCATCCAGCGCGCGAGCGCCAAAGCCTGGTCCGCCCTGTTCGGCGTCCCCCTTGTTATTTCCTTCAATACCTGAACTTTGGAGCCTTCGTCATGGATGCTGCCTTTATCGCGGAATGCGCCGATCCCTCCCTGAAACCCGCTATCGTTGAGCAGTTCGTAGCCGCTGTCGGTCCGGGCGATCCGCTGGCTGTCACGGTCAAAGCCGGAGAGCGGCTCATCCTTGTACCAAAACCGAAGACCGCCGACGAGGCGATGGAGATCATACGCCAGTATGTCGGACAGGCCGTCGTACGTGTGGGCCTTACACAGTTCCCGGCGGGTGTCGGCGTGAAGGACGCGTCCGCGCTGAAACCAGATCTGGTTGACCCATGCGAAAATCTTCGCATGGGGACGAGGATGTTTTCAAAGATCATGCGCATCGTTGCAAAATGGTATGGCAACCCAACGAGCAAAGAGGTGCTTCCACAGATCTTCGAAGATGCCGTTTACGCCTGGAACACCGGCCAGTTCGAGGGGCAAAGCGTGTTTCAGGCGGAGGATCCAGGTGGGACAATCGTCGATCGGAAGGACGTTTCTTCGGATGCCGCAGACAAACCTGATGATGCCACCGCCTCGCAGAGCGAAGGGGAGCCCTCAGACGAAAAGGAGGTTGGGACCGCGGGAATTCGGGTCGATCTGTCCCGGATCGGCGGGCAGTAACGCCCAAACACTGCAATCCGGCGGTGTATTCGTGACACTGAGCTCGTCAAGGCCATCCACCGAACTTGGAGTTCGGGCGTCAAGATAGCCCGGCGCGGACACTTATGCCTACCGTGCCGCGACTTCGATATCGGTGTGTATGAAGTCATCTCCCTTGAACAGCAAAGGCGCCGAAAGGCTTTTGGCGAGCGCGTATGCGGCACAGTCGGCAAGGTTAAGCCTAGCCTTCGCATCGATGCCCTTGCCGTACTTTCCGAAGGCCTCTGAAGCTCTTCGAGCCTGCTCCTCATCAAAGGGCAGGATCTGGACGCCGTTGTCTGTCAGAAAGAGCCAGAGGATTCGCTCACCCTCCGGCCCTCTACGGCGACGTAGAACGACCGCACATTCATGGGCGTTGACGGCCGACATCGTGAGATCGTCGGCATCCTGAATTACGCGAGCGTATAAAGCGCTGTCGTCTTCCCGTTCGAGGATGGCGACCACTGCGGAGGAATCGATGACGATCATTGTTCGTTCAGGTCGTCGAGAATCTCTTTCGGCGAGGATGGGTCAAACAGCGGCAGGGCGGAGACCTTTTCGCCGACGGCCATCATCTGCTCGACGGTCATGCGGTTGCGAACAGGCAAATCAGTGGAAACGCCAAGCGCCGCAGCCTCACGTTCGAGCGCCGCGCGAATAAGATCATCCGGTCTGCGGCCCACACGGGCCGCAACCTTTCGGGCAAGCTGTTCGGTATCGTGTGTAAGCTGCAACATGGTCTCTCTCTAATGACAGTCCAGATATAGGACATTTTTGAAGACAATGACAGATGGATGGACCGCACTGTCTGAAAAGCGAGGTCGATCGATCGACATACGACACGTTTTCCG
>NZ_BJZP01000077.1 GCF_007992095.1 Paenirhizobium naphthalenivorans | reverse complement strand
AAGATCGCGCCGCGCTTCGGCAGGTTGCTCGTCATCCATTCGTGCTGGGCGCCAAGAAAACCTTCGACATTGGTAGTGTAGCGGCCGTCCTCGTCGGCCGGTGCGAAGAGATCCTCCACCCATTCGATGCCGTAGGCCTGAGCCAGATCGTCACCGAAGCTCGCGTCCCTGGCATACATGCGCTTTTTCGTCAGCGCATTGGCGATCTGCCACCATGGCGCCGTATCACCCTTCTTTGGCTTGTGCGCCTTCCAGACTTCTTTCTGATCGACTTGGCCGGCGGCCGCGATCACCCGTAGCTGCTGCTCGGACGGCATGTCGCCCAGCGCCATCTGCTCCAGCATAGCTGGCAGGACATTGGCAAGCAGGCGCAGCTTGCGGATCTGGCGGACGGGAAGAGCGAGAGCGACGGCGATCGCTTCCTCTGTCCAGCCGAGAGCAACGAGCCGTTCGATGCCGCGCCATTGATCAACGGGATTAAGAGCCTCGCGAACGCTGTTCTCGACCATGGAACGCATCGCGCCATTGTCGTTGGCTGCCTCAACGACGAGGATTTCGATTTCTTCGAGACCGGCCGCGATGGCGAGACGCACCCGACGATGCCCGGCGTCGATAATGTAGCCGTTTCCACCATCGGTTTCCGGCGCGACCACCGGCGGCTGGACGATGCCGACGGCCTTGATCGTCGCCAGCATCAGCGCATCGGCCTGCGGCGACGACTTCGACTGGCGCATCCGGTCGGGGTTTTCCTTCAGAGCGCGCGGGTCAACCTTCATGATCTGCATGGGATTTGTCCTTGTCTAGAGAGTTCCGGACCGGCGCCTTGCCAGCCCTTCCTGTCTTCATTTTTCTCGAAGACACCTCCAGGACCGCCGAACGGCCGGACTGACGCAACTGCGGCCGAGCATCCCTGCTGTGAAGAACGAGCGGGGCTGACAGCCCTGCGAAGAACGAGTAGCCGGGATGGCGCAGGCAGCGGTTGAGCGCACGCGTCGGCAGGAGGACCGATCGGCGACCGGGTTCTTTCCCTCCCTTCATTTCCTCTTCTCTACCGGACAGCCGGCTCGCGCACGGACAGGCGCGATCGGCACGAAGAACCCTGCCAGGAAACTGAAACGCAAAAAGGGCGCTCGACCCGCGAGGGGAGCGCCCTTTATCTAACCCGGACAACGTCGAAAGCCATGGGCCAGGCGCCATGGGCAGGACATCATCTGAACGGGAAGCGATCTGCAGATATGGTCGAGGTCGAGAGATTTCAAGTCTCTACCCGCCAACGCTCGTCGATGCCACGACTGGAATGGAGCCCAGGCAAGAAGACCAGCCCGGGCTTGTATTCCTCACGCCGCGATCTGGTCAGCATCTGCGATGGCGGAGGCAGCCAGTTCTTCCTCGATCTCGCGAAGTTGCTTCTTCTTGGCGCCGAGCTCATCGCCGAACTGGAAAGCGCCGCCGATGCGCGACTGATACGAACTAAGCCGGCGCTCGGCCTCGTCGAGCCGCCGGCGATACTGACGCTGTTCCTCCTCGAAGCCGCCGAGTCCATGCTCCAGCCGCGAGATTGCGCCCAGCGGCGTGACCGTGATCGCAAGGTCGAACTCTTGACTTACGCCAGTGCGTTGGAGCAGCGTCTCGTAGCGATAGCCGTCGCCCTTGCCGGACCTCTCACCCTCATAGACGAGATCGAAGCCGCCGATCGTGGCGAGATGCACCTCGCCCTCATGCTGAAGCTGCAGAAGCGTAATGATTTCCTTTATCATAGCGCGGCCCGCTTCCTTGCGCTCGACATATTCTTTACCGAGCACCGTCATGGTGAAGGCATCGCCGGTGGTCGACTGTAGCCGCGCAATATCCTGGCCGATTTCGCCAATCCGCCGGGTCGAGACCTCGATCTCGCGCTCGGCGTCGCGCATCTGCCGGCGGACGGCGTATTGATCGTCCTCGTGGGCGGCCCGCAGCCGTTCGAGCCGTGCGATATCGGCTTCCAAGCCTGCCTTCTGCATCAACCGTTCATCGCCGGATGCGATCGCCTTGGCCATCGCGAACTGGTTGGCCGCCCCCTCGCCAACGTCTTCGAGCCGGCGGATCGAGGTATCTCCCGACAGAGCCGCGGCAATAAATCGGGCTTTGCGCTCATTATTCTGCCACATGCTGGCATCCAATGAGCCTTCCGTCGCATAGGCGAAGATATCGACCT
>NZ_BJZP01000076.1 GCF_007992095.1 Paenirhizobium naphthalenivorans | reverse complement strand
TTCCCACTGGTTCAGGGTGTAGGATACGGCGTCGCCGATCTTGCTGTCGGGCAAGACCTTCGGCGCCATGGCGTCGAGCCATGCTTTTAGGGCAATCAGGATGGGGACGCTGTGCTGCTGGCGGAAACGGCGAATGCAGTCGGCTTGCGTTTCTCCAGCTTCCGCCTTTTCTCCTCTGGCTTGGCTTTCGATCCGGTAGAGCTGCTCGAAGAACTTCAGCGCCTGCTCCGGTGGTCCGCCGCCTTTCTTCCTTGTCTTGAGGGCATCGACGAAGCGACGCCTGGAATGGGCCATGCACCCCAGATGCGTTGCCCCTTCCAACGTCCGCCAGGCGGTGTAGCCATCGCTCATCAATATGCCGCGGTAGTCGCCGAGGAAGGCCTGCGGATAAATCTGGCCGCGGCCGGGTTGGTAGTCGAGAAGCACGATCGGCTCATTGCTATCCTCGCCGCTCCGATACGCCCACATATACGACGTGCTGGTGGCCTCCCTGTCCTTTTCCTTCAGGACCTGAACGGTCGTCTCGTCGCCATGGATGAGCGGCTGCGCCCTCAGCCGCAGCTTCAGTGCGTCATAGATGCGGGAGAGATGCCTCTCGCTAGATCCGATCACCCAATGCCCCAGAGCGCCGCGGCTGACGGGAACGCCGGCGCGCTCGAAGGCCTGTGCCAAGCGGTAGAGCGGTGTGCCATCGACGTATTTGTGGACGAGCGCGAAGGCCAGCGTCGAGGCCGTGGCGATGCTGCCCGGCAAAGGCTGCGTGGGCATTGGCGCGAG
This sequence comes from Paenirhizobium naphthalenivorans, assembly GCF_007992095.1. GTDB lineage: Bacteria > Pseudomonadota > Alphaproteobacteria > Rhizobiales > Rhizobiaceae > Allorhizobium > Allorhizobium naphthalenivorans. The sequence continues at coordinate 1,430 of NZ_BJZP01000076.1, read as the reverse complement.
AATGACAGGCGTGTTGATGCCGGTCCGGTCGCAATGGCGGCAGGCGTACTTGAACCGCACATTCTGCAGGACCTTGGCCTTTACCTCTATATGAAGCTGCTCCGAGACGGCCTCACCCATGCGATGCATCTGATGATGGCAGCAAGGACACGCCTTCTGGTCGTCGGCCAGGTCATATTCGATGCGCTCGCGCGGCAGATGTTCCGGCAGGGGCTTGCGGCCGCGCTTCTTGCCCTCCGGCTTTTCGCCCGTTGCAAAGCCGGTGTCCGGCAGGTCGACGAGATCGCCGTCGCCAGCGTCCTCGTCATCGGCAACCTGCTCGGCTTCATCGAAGAGCCGATCGACATGCTTTTCGCTCTTCGGCGCAAAACGATGCAGCCGTGCGAGCACCAACTCTTCCTCGAGCTTGACCACGCGTTCCGTGAGCTGACGGTTTTCCGCCTGCAGCGCTGCAATGCGCGCCATCAACTCCTCAACAGTGGGTTCGCCGGGCCGGATCATCAGATTCTTGAATCTGAACCGTTTCGCTCCGTCAACCGAAGACGTTCAGAGCCGTCACCCGGCGATCTGGTATTGCCGAACCGGATGGCGGACCATCGCATCAATATCGATGCCGTCGAGAATCCAGTGCAATTGCTCGGTCGAAAGCGACACCACCGCCGTTTCCCGGCGCGGCCATCGGAACCTGTCCTCGGTCAATCGCTTCAGGACCATCACAAAACCGGACCGATCGAAGAACAACAACTTCATCCGGTCGCGGCGGCGATTGCAAAAGGCAAAGACCGCAGGCGCAAACGGGTCGAGCTCCATCGTCTCCTGCACCAGGACAGCAAGGCTGTTGATGCCGGCGCGAAAGTCGATGGGCTCGCGATGCAGGTAGACCTTGATATCAGCGCCGAGTCTGAACATCGCAAAGCGCTCCAATGATCGCCGTCAACGCATCCACATCACCACATTCCAGCGAAAGCTTCACGCCGTTCGGCAGCAACGCCCTGATCTTGGAAAAACCTGTCAGCCCCGCCGTCGTCTCCGGTGATGCCGTCAGGTCTTCACCTCGTGCGACCTCCATATCCAGCGAGCGGGTCCTCTCAGGCCGGCCACAGTCTGCTGCTACGACCGGGATAAACGCCGATCGTGATGATACCGTCGGCAAACCAGACTCCTTGGCATGCTTGACCCACTTGCGCAGAACGTTGGCATTGATCCCATGGGCAAGCGCCAGGCCTGATATAGAAACGCCAGGCTCAAGGCAGGCCGCAACAAGCCGCGCCTTTGAACCTGGATCATAGCGGCGCCGGCCATCACGCCCCACAAGCCGCACACGCAGTTTCTGCTCTTCGTCACTCATATTTGGTGTCCACCTATTTTAAGTGGACACTTCATGCGGCAGGGGCCGCCGCGGAAAAAGGTGCGCCGAAATTAGCGCTTAC
>NZ_BJZP01000075.1 GCF_007992095.1 Paenirhizobium naphthalenivorans | reverse complement strand
TTGTCCTGAGAAGCGCATAGGTTCTGTCGATGTATTGTTTTTGGACGACGGCATCCGGCGTGATGGAGCGGAAACTGGTGATAAAGCCGCCGAGCGTTGCCCGGATGACCCGGGCGTCGGCATATTCGATCTGCTGCGGAAATCCTGCAGAGATGGTGTTTCCGAGCTTGTCGACCTCGACGATGTACGGAACAAGCTTCACTTGCGTGCTCAGATACAACGAATAACCGAAACCGATCACCGCCATGCCGAGGCTCAAGATTCCGACCATCCGCCATGCCGAGGCCGCCCTCACGTAAGAGCCGTATCGTTCCGACCATTCCTGCCTCGCGGCAAGGTACGGGTTCTCGGGGGCGCGTTGCGCTGCCATATTGTTTTCCCTGTCTTGAATTTACGATTTGTCGTGTCGTTCCGGCGGCTGACCGGGCGAGGCTCCTTTGCCACGAGCCTGGTCGAGCTTCGCGTTCGCTAGGCCAAGGATGGAGCCGGCATAAGCGCCGGGCGACCCGATCGCCTTCTCCTTGGCTGCGGATCCTGCTGCTTGTCCGGCCGAGCCAAGGCCTGCACCCACTCCGCGAATAGCCGCTCCTCCAAAGGATGATCCGGCGGCCCGCGCCGCTTGCCCTGCTGCAAATCCTGCTCCGGCCGCACCTGCGGCCAGGAAGGCTCCGCCGGTTGCGAAAGACGCCGCCTGCCCACCATGCTGAATGGCTTCCATCCCGCCGGAAACAGACGCCCCCTGAACGACGCCCTGCATGATGTTTGGAACATACATCGCGATGATAAACACAACGACCGAGATGCCGGCGATCGCAAGTGTTGTGATGAACTGGTCGGTCTCGGCGGTAGGGGCCTGAGTCAGCCCTAAGAGGACGTCGGAGCCGATCTTAGCGATCATGACCAACGCCATGAGCTTCATGCCAACACCGAAAGCATAAACGAGATATCGGACAGCAAAGTCCTTGGTGAACGAGGATCCACCAAGGCCGAGCATGATCATTCCCGCGAGTAGGCCGACATACATCTCGACCATCACAGCCACGAAAATCGCTGCCACCAGCGAGAAGCAGATTACAACAATACCCATGGCGAGAACGGCTGCGATCGCAAGGGCATTATCCTCGAAGACACCGAACTTGGCCTGTTCCGACATCTGCGAAGCGACACGGATACCCGCATCGAACACCTCCGCAGGCGAAGCTGACCCGCTGCCGGCCCCGATCTGATAGAGACTATCGACAACAGCTTTGGCAAACGTCGGTCCCTGGGTCAAAACAAAGGCAAAAAAGCCGATGAACATGATCCTCCGCACAAGCTCAGCGAACCAGCTGTCGAGGGATGCCGACTGAATGGCGAGCCACACCGCGGCAATCCCTACCTCTATTCCGGCGAGGATCCAGAACAGAGACCTTGCCGCATCCATGATGGTTGTTTCCCAACCTTTGGCAGCGGAAGAAACCTGATTTTCAAGCTCTGTGAGGACTTGGCCCTGCTGTGCAAACGCAGGCCCGGCCAGCATAAGGCAGGCAAGTCCGGTTGCGAAAAAGATCAACTCGATCCGTGCCCTCACCATCTTGGACGCATTTCCTGGCCCTTTTCGATCGGGGGCAGGTCCTTATTCACACCGAAAAACTTCTCACTCATTTTGGATGCGGACCGATCGTCGGATTTCATGATGAACACCCTTGCTGCGGACACCGAAGCCGCCGCGACCAAAAGCGCGATAGCAATGACAACTGCGCGGCTCACCAGCGTGGCTCCATCTTCTGACCTTCGGGGACGGCACTGGTATCGGCGTTGAAGAACTTTTCCCGCCGAGCTTGTGCCAGATCCTTGTCGGTTTGCTCGCTTTGCAGCCACGTCCCCATCATCGTCATCTGCTGGGAGACGAGACCACGCAGCTTCTGCATTTGCGCAACCTGCTGCGCCGCAATTTCGTGGCCGACCTGGAGAGCTTTCATTTGGCCATCGGCCGATTCCGACATGTTTCGGAGGGAGCCCATCGTATCCTCCTCGCTGTCGAACTGGTCAGCCGTCAGGCTTGCAGCCTTGAGCGTGCTGGCGATGGTGTCGCGGTTGGTATCTGACCAACGGGCATAGTTCGAGGATAGGTCCGTCCCGTTGGCGGCGGCAGTCTGAAGATCAGCATAGGATTGAAAGCGCTGTTTCAGCACATCATCTGCGCTCCCCATCGAGAAAGAGATGCTCTGTCCCTGATCGACGATACTGCGGAGCTGATTGAGGTCGCTCTCCACCTGCCCCCAGATATGA
>NZ_BJZP01000074.1 GCF_007992095.1 Paenirhizobium naphthalenivorans | reverse complement strand
TCGTCCTGAGAAGCGCATAGGTCCTGTCGATGTATTGTTTCTGGACGACGGCATCCGGCGTGATCGAGCGGAAACTGGTTATAAAGGCGCCGAGCGTTGCCCGGATGACCCGGGCGTCGGCATATTCGATCTGCTGCGGAAATCCAGCCGAGACGGTGTTTCCGAGCTTGTCGACCTCGACGATGTACGGCACGAGTTTGACCTGCGTGCTCAGATACAGCGAGTAACTGAGACCGATCACCGCCATGCCGAGGCTCAAGATGCCGACCGTCCGCCAAGCCGAGGCCGCCCTCACGTAAGAGCCGTATCTTTCCGACCATTCCTGCCTTGCGGCAAGATACGGGTTCTCCGGGGCGCGTTGCGCTGCCATATTATTTTCCCTGTCTCAAATTTACGATTTATCCTGCCGCTCCGGCGGCTGACCGGGTGAGGCTCCCTTGCCGCGAGCCTGGTCGAGCTTCGCGTTCGCCAGGCCAAGCATGGAGCCGGCATAGGCACCGGGCGACCCGATCGCCTTTTCCTTGGCTGCGGATCCTGCGGCCTGCGCTCCTGAACCAAAGCTTGCGCCAATCCCGCGAAGAGTAGCGCCGGCGGTCGAAGATCCTCCGGCCCGAGCCGATTGTGCCGCTGCATATCCTGCCCCAGCAGCACCAGCCGCAAGAAAGGCGGCGCCGGCAGCGAATGACGCAGCCTGGCCGCCATGGCGAATAGTCTCCATGCCGCCAGTGACGGACGCACCCTGAACGACGCCCTGGATAATGTTCGGCACGTACATGGCGATGATGAACACCACGACGGCGATACCGGCGATCGCAAGTGCGGTCTGAAATTGATCACCGATGTTTGGTTCGTTGGCGAGCCCGATTAGCACTTCGGAACCAATACGGGAGATCATGACGAGCGCCATTAGTTTCATGCCGACCGAAAACGCGTAAACCAGATATCGGACAGCAAAGTCCTTGGTGAACGACGAGCCGCCAAGCCCAAGCATGATCATCCCGGCGAGAAGTCCAAGATACATCTCGACCATGACGGAGACAAAGATTGCTGCGACGAGAGAAAATGCGATCACCGTCACGACCATTGCAAATGCGGCCGATATCGCCAGTGCATTATCCTCGAAAAGCCCGAATTGCACTTTGGCTGACATCTTCGTTGCTACCGTCAGACCGGCATTGAAGACGTCTGCAGGTGAGGCCGTACCTCCACCGGCGCCGATCTGAAAAAGACTATCCACCACTGCTTTGGCGAATGTCGGTCCTTGCGTCAGCACGAAGGCAAAGAATCCCACAAACATGATCCGCCTGACGAGCTCGGCAAACCAGCTGTCCAGTGATGCGGCCTGCAATGCCAACCAAACAGCGGCAATTCCAATCTCGATGGTGGCGAGAATCCAGAAGAGAGATTTCGCCGCGTCCATCACGGTGGTCTCCCACCCTTTGGCCGCGGTTGTAATCTGGGTCTGAAGAGAAGTCAGAACAGAGCCTTCCTGCGCAAAGGCCGGCTGAGCAATCACGACAGGAACGGTGACAAGTAGCAGAGCGACCCGCAATTCGCTGTTGGAGATCGTCATTGGTTCACCATTCGACCTTCATCTTCTCTCCGCCAGAAGTCGGGTAGGTCTTCGACGAACCGAAAAATGTTGCGCGGCGGTGTTGCGCCTCCTGTTTCTCGGACATCAGGAACCATAGCCCGGGGCTGCCGACAGCGAGCAAAGATGCGATTGCGATCAAGATCAGCTTCGTTCTCACCATTCGACCTTCATCTTTTCGCCGCCGGAGGTGGACGGTGCTGCGCCGTTGAAGAATTCCTTCCGCCGAGCCTGTGCCAGATCCTTGTCAGTCTGCTCGCTTTGCAGCCACGTCCCCATCATCGTCATCTGCTGGGATACGAGACCACGCAGCTTTTGCGTTTGCGCAACCTGCTGCGCTGCAATCTCGTGGCCGACCTGGAGAGCTTTCATTTGGCCATCGGCAGATTCCGACATGTTTCGGAGGGAGTCCATCGTTTCCTCCTCGCTGTCGAACTGGTCAGCCGTCAGGCTTGCAGCCTTGAGCGCGCTGGCGATGGTGTCGCGGTTGGTATCTGACCAACTGGTATAGCTCGAGGACAGGTCTGTCCCGTTGGCGGCGGCAGTCTGTAGCTCAGCATAGGATTGAAAGCGCTGCTTCAGCACATCATCTGCGCTCCCCATCGAGAAGGAGATGCTCTGTCCCTGATCGACGATATCCCGCAGCCGGTTGAGGTCGTTTTCGACTTGGCCCCAGATGTGAT
>NZ_BJZP01000073.1 GCF_007992095.1 Paenirhizobium naphthalenivorans | reverse complement strand
TAAGCGGCAAGCCGAGACCGCTCAGCCCGTGTAGTTCCACGGCATGAGTGCCTCGAGATCGCTGCTGGGCCAGCCGTTGGCGATGCGCTCAAGGGTTTGGGTGAGCCAGGCCTGCGGATCGACGTTGTTCATCTTCGCCGTCTGAAGGAGCGTGGCGATGGTCGCCCACGTTCTGCCACCGCCATCGCTGCCAGCGAAGAGACTGTTCTTTCTCGTGATCGTCTGAGGTCTGATGGCGCGCTCAACGATGTTGCTGTCGAGCTCGATGCGGCCGTCGGTGAGGAAGCGCTCGAAGATGGATCGACGCGAGATGGCATAGCGGATCGCCTCGGCGAGCTTCGACTTGCCGGAGATCCGCGGCAGAGTCTTGTGCCAGAGGGCGAAGAGCTCTGTGACAACCACAGAAGATGTCGCCTGACGTGCCGCGACGCGCGCGTCAGGGCTTTGACCGCGGGCCGTTTCTTCCACCTGCCAGAGCTTCGTCATCAGCTCCACCGTCTCGGTGGCGATCCTAGAACTGTCCGAAGCGTGCAGCTCGTAGAACTTGCGCCTGCTGTGGGACCAGCAGCCAGCGAGCATCATGCCGTCATTGCCGCCGTCAGATCGGGCAAGCTTGTTGTAGGCACCATAACCGTCGACCTGCAGAATACCGCGATAGCCACTCAGATGCCGGGCGACCCGATCGCCAGCGCGGCTATCTTCGAAGCGATAGGCGACCATCGGTGGGCCACTGCCCCCGAAGGGTCTGTCATCCCGGGCATAAGCCCATAGCCAGGCCGTCTTGGCCGATCCGGATCCAGGTGCAAGGGTAGGCAATGTCGTCTCGTCCGCGAAGATGCGCTCCGCCTTCTTGATCTCGGCGAGGATGTAGTCGGCCAGGATATCGAGCTCGAAGCCGAGCTTGCCCATCCATTGAGCCATCAGCTTGCGGTCAAGCTCGACCTTGTCGCGGGCATAGATTGCCTCCTGCCGATAGAGCGGAAGGCCATCGGCATATTTCGAGACCGCGATCTGGGCGAGAAGCGCTTCCGTCGGAATGCCGCCCTCGATGATGTGCGCGGGCGAGGATGCCTGAATGACGCCGTCTTCGTTTTTGAAGGCATACTTCGGCCGGCGGGTGACGATGACGCGGAACTTCGCCGGCACGACGTCCAGCCGCTCCGAGACGTCTTCTCCGATCAGCACCTTCTGTTTGCCAGCGTGCTCGGGCAGTTCATCCGGTTCGATCACCACTTCGACGCGCTCCAGATGAGGTGCAAAGCCCTTGCGCGGCCGTGGCGGACGTTTGCCTTCGGGATGGGTCGCGCCCTTATTGACCTGGGCTCGGATCGCGGCGATGCCGGTCTCGATTTCCTCGAAGACAAACGCCTGCTGCTCATCATCGATGCCTGGAGGCCCGAGCTTTTCCGATCGCCGGCCGAAGCGGGCCCGATCGAAGGCTCTCAGGATCTGGGTCAGTCGCTCGATGCGTTCATCGGCATCGGCGTTTCTGGCCTTCAAATCTGCGACCTCGCTCTCGAGAGCATCGGCGCGCGCAGCCTTCTCGGCCATGGCAAGGACCATGGCTTTCAGGGTCTCTACATCATCAGGGAGCTGCAGATTGGGCGGCGTCATGAGGCCTACCAGAGCATATTGTGCTCTGGTTTTCCTGCCCTTTCAGGCGGTTGATTCACTTCGCCGCAGGCCTTTTTACCCAACAATCTCCGGCGGCTTCACCGCCACAGAGCGGACCCGTTTCCAGTCCATGCCATCAACGAGCGCCATGAGCTGGGCATGGTTGAGCTGCACCCGGTTATGGCCGATCCGTGGCCAGCAGAACTGCGCCTTCTCCAGCCGCTTCGAGTAGAGACAGACCCCCGATCCATCCCACCAGACGATCTTGACCCGGTCTGCCCGTTTCGCCCGGAAGACATAAAGCGAGCCATTGAACGGATCACTACCAGCATCGCGCACCAGCGACAGCAGGCTGTCGGGCCCCTTGCGGAAGTCGATGGGATGGCTGGCGAGGAAGACCTTTACACCTGCGGGGATCATGCCGCCTGCACCGCGCGGATCACACGCTGCAGATGCGCCTCGTCGACATGCCGGCCTGCCCGCACGACGATACCGCCAATGATGATTTCGACGACGGGGTCGGGGTCGGATACAACCCTCTGCGGATCCGCTGTCGCTGCTGCCTGTCCAGGCTCACCACTGCCCAACAGTTCTCTGCGCCAGCGATAGAGCTGAGACGGAAGTATCCCAATCTGCCGCGCGACTGCCGAGACGTTTACACCGGGCTGACAGGCTTGTTCGACCGCTGTGGCCTTGAACTCGTCAGACCAGAACCGCCGCAACTGTCGCGGCGAGCCGTCAAGACGATCGGGCACCGCCTCGATCATTCGCATCAATCCAAGGCTAGCCGCAGGCCTAGACATAGATCCTCACATTCAGAGAACTCGTATGCCCGAAATACCCTTCTCAGCATCAACCGCGCCAGATGGGGTCTCCTTGCCGCTTAC
>NZ_BJZP01000072.1 GCF_007992095.1 Paenirhizobium naphthalenivorans | reverse complement strand
TTGTTCCTGCAAACGGGCAAGTTCTTCGCGAATTTTCGACGTTGGCTTCTTCATCGGGATGCAATCTCCAGTGATATCCGTGGAATGGTGGGATGAGAGTCCCCGATTTTTCCCCGGCAGGACAGGTACAAATTTGTACCTCGCCAAAGCGTCAGCATTTGGCGAATGATCCCGCCGCTCGACAAGAGCGGATCCAAGGGCGCAATTATACGTCGCTGACGCGACGTTCTGCTTTTGCCCCCTGGCGGGGCCACCTCTTGCGATCAACCTGTTGATTTCGTTCGCAAGAAGGAGCGATCCGCCCGTGGCCGTCCCGCATTTCTCAGTCAGCATCGTCGCTCGTGGCTCTGGCCGCAGCGCAGTGCTGTCTGCGGCCTACCGGCACTGCACCAGGATGGAGTATGAGCGGGAAGCACGCACGATCGACTACACAGGCAAGCAGGGTCTTCTGCACGAGGAGTTCGTGATCCCTGCCGATGCGCCAGACTGGCTGCGCGCCATGATTGCCGATCGATCCGTCTCGGGAGCCTCGGAAGCGTTCTGGAACAAGGTCGAGGTGTTCGAGAAACGGGTGGATGCCCAGCTCGCCAAGGACATCACCATCGCGCTGCCGATCGAGCTCTCCTCCGAGCAGAACATCGCTCTGATGCAAGACTTCGTTGCCGAGCATATCACGACGAAGGGTATGGTCGCAGACTGGGTCTATCACGATGCACCCGGCAACCCGCATGTCCATCTGATGACGACGTTGCGGCCTCTGAGCGAGGATGGGTTCGGTGCAAAGAAGGTCGCTGTTCTTGGACCAGACGGCCAGCCCATGCGCAATGACGCCGGCAAAATCATCTATGAACTCTGGGCGGGTGGCGCCGAGGACTTCAATGCCTTTCGTAACGGATGGTTTGCTGTCCAGAATCGCCACCTGGCGCTTGCCGGGCTGGATATCCGCATCGATGGCCGATCCTTCGAAAAGCAGGGTATCGACCTGACCCCGACCATTCATATCGGGGTCGGCGCCACCGCCATCGAGCGAAAATCGGAAACGGAAAACGGGCTGGCGACAGCCGGGTCACGGAAGCTCGAGCGGATTGAATTGCAGGAGGAGCGGCGCGCGGAGAACGTCCGGCGCATCCAACGCAATCCCGGCATCGTGCTCGATCTCATCACCCGTGAGAAAAGCGTTTTCGACAACCAGGATGTGGCGAAGGTCCTCCATCGCTATGTCGACGACGCGGCTCTCTTCCAAAGCCTGATGGCGCGGATCATGCAGAATCCTGATGTGCTACGTCTCGATCGGGAGCGGATTGATTTCGCTTCAGGCGTGCGTACGCCGGCTCGGTTCACCACGCGTGAGATGATCCGCCTTGAGGCCGAGATGGCAAACCGGTCGATCTGGCTGTCCCAGCGATCGTCACACCGCGTCCGGCAGAAGATCCTTGAGGCGGTGTTCGCGCGCCATGAGCGCCTCTCGGATGAGCAGAAAACGGCCATCGAGCATGTTGCAGGTCCAGAGCGGATTGCAGCCGTGATCGGCCGCGCCGGCGCCGGCAAGACCACGATGATGAAGGCGGCGCGCGAGGCCTGGGAAGCGGCCGGCTATCGTGTCGTTGGCGCCGCCCTGGCGGGGAAGGCGGCCGAAGGATTGGAAAAGGAAGCGGGTATTCTTTCCCGCACATTATCCTCCTGGGAACTCCGCTGGGCCCAAGGTCGCGACCAACTCGACGACAAGACTGTCATGGTCCTCGACGAAGCCGGCATGGTCTCCTCCAAACAGATGGCGCTGCTTGTCGAAGAGGCAACGCTGCGCGGCGTGAAGCTCGTTCTCATTGGTGATCCCGAACAGTTGCAGCCGATCGAGGCAGGTGCCGCCTTCCGCGCCATCACTGAGCGTATCGGCTACGCCGAACTCGAAACCATCTATCGCCAGCGCGAGCAATGGATGCGCGACGCTTCGCTCGATCTCGCTCGCGGCAACATCGCCAAGGCTGTCGAGTCCTACAGTGCAAACGGTCGGATGATGGGATCGACCTTAAAGTCGCAAGCCGTCGAAAACCTTATCTCCGATTGGAACCGTGAGTACGATCCGTCCCGGTCCTCTCTAATGCTCGCCCACCTTCGCCGCGACGTCAGGATGCTCAACGAGCTGGCGCGCGCCAAGCTGGTAGAACGAGGGATCGTCGATGGCGGTCACGCCTTCAAGACGGAAGATGGTATCCGTCATTTTGCCGCTGGCGACCAGATCGTCTTCTTGAAGAATGAAGGCTCGTTGGGCGTCAAGAACGGCATGCTGGCCAAGGTCGTGGAAGCCGCCCCGGGGCGTATCGTTTCCGAAGTCGGCGAAGGCGAACATCGCAAAGTTATCAGCGTAGAGCAGCGGCTCTATAACAACGTCGATCATGGATATGCGACCACGATCCATAAGAGCCAGGGCGCGACCGTGGACAGCGTCAAGGTTCTGGCCTCGCTTTCCCTCGACCGGCACCTGACCTATGTGGCGATGACCCGTCATCG
>NZ_BJZP01000071.1 GCF_007992095.1 Paenirhizobium naphthalenivorans | reverse complement strand
CGGTCGATCTTTTCGCCTATGCGACGGAAGGCTCGCTCGATGCATCGATGTGGCAGAACAACGAGCGCAAGGCCCGCTTCATTGCCGCAGCGCTGTCGGGCGACACGTCGATCCGGCGGCTGGAAGATGTTGGAGAAGGTGCCGCCAACCAGTTCGCGATGGCCAAGGCCATTGCCTCGGGTGACGAGCGCCTGATGCAGAAGGCAGGCTTGGAGGCCGACATCGCCCGGCTTGAGCGGCTGCGGGCTGCCCATGAGGACGACCAGTATGCCGTCCGCCGGCAGATGCGAGATGCAGAACGCGAAATCGAGGTCTCGACCCGGCGGATGGACGAAATCGGCCAGGACATCGCGCGGCTACAGTCGACCAACGGCGACGCCTTCACCATGACGGTGCTCGGTAAAGAACATGCAGAGCGCAAGGAAGCTGGCCGGGCGCTGATGAAGGAAATCCTCACGCTTCTGCAGCTTCAGCAGGAGGGCGATGTGCATCTTGCCACGATCGGCGGCTTCGATCTCGTCTATGAGGGGGAGAGGTTCGGCAAGGGCGACGGCTATCGCTATGAGACCCTGCTCCAGCGCACCGGCGCCGATTACGAGATCGATCTGGCGATCACGGTGACGCCGCTCGGCGCCATCTCACGGCTGGAGCATGGACTTGAAGGCATCGAGGAGGAACGGCGTCAATATCGCCGGCGTCTCGAAGAGGCCGAGCGCCGGCTGGCCTCATACCGTTCGCGAGACGGAGGAGCGTTCGCGTTCGCTGAGGACCTGAAGGAGAAAAGGCGCGAGCTACGTGACATCGAAACTCAGCTGGCGGGCGGCCTCGGCAATGAGACCAACGCGCTGGCCGCATAGCTGCATTGCACAATAAATGTTTTCCGATTGGCCAAAAATCAGGCACAAAGCCTGCAGCTGATGCAGATGGCGGTCTCCTCCCAGTTCCGCCGCATCAGCTGTTCCCCTCTGGAGGTCAAAGATCTCCACACTTTATGGGCCGCGGTTTACTCCGTCGGCCCTTTTTTCTGACACATCATCATCCAAAGATATCTCATCCTGGTCAGGCTGACGACCACGGTGCTGTTCTTCCTTGAGAGAAAGACTGTCGAGATAGCGCTCGCGCATCGTACGCATGTCGATGTCGCCACTGATCCATGCATCCAGCAGAGCCATAAAGATTGGGTCCTCGTCGATCGGCGTACTACGGGACTTCGCGCGATTGATGGCGCGTTGTGCGATGGCCCTCCGGGTTGCAGGATCTGTATTCATCTTTCCTCGACCGGCATTCTTGGACGGCGAAGACACATTTATCAGCGGGTGTTCAAGGTCGCGACTTGAATTTTCCCGCCATCAACAATATCTGCACGTCACTTCCCCTTCAGATGATGTCCTGCCGCCGCAATCGCTGTGGTTTTCGACGTCGTCCGGGATCTTAAAGGGCGCTCCCCTCGCGGGTCGAGCGCCCTTTTGCGTTTCTGTTTCCGGTCGAGGTTTTGCATGTCGTTCGCGCCTCGGCGTACGCGGACCGCATTTCTAATGAAGAAACGGAAAAGAAGGAGAAGGGAAAGAACCGGTCGCCGATCGGTCCTCCTGCCGACGCGTACGCTCAACCGCCGCCTGCGCTATCCCGGCTACTCGTTCTTCGCAGGGCTGTCAGCCCCGCTTGTCCTTCGCAGCAGGGATGCTCGACCGCAGTTGCGTCAGTCCGGCCGTTCGGCGGTCCGGGAGGTGTCTTCGAGAAAAATGAAGACAGGAAGGGCTGGCATGGCGCCGGTCCGGAACCCTCTAGACAAGGACAAATCCCATGCAGATCATGAAGGTTGACCCGCGCGCTCTGAAGGAAAACCCAGACCGGATGCGTCAGTCGAAGTCGTCACCGCAGGCCGATGCGCTCATGCTGGCGACGATCAAGGCCGTCGGCATCGTCCAGCCGCCGGTGGTCGCACCGGAAACCGATGGTGGAAACGGCTACATTATCGACGCTGGCCATCGCCGTGTGCGCCTTGCCATCGCCGCAGGCCTCGAAGAAATCGAAATCCTCGTCGTTGATGCAGCCAATGACAATGGCGCGATGCGTTCCATGGTCGAGAACAGCGTCCGCGAGGCTCTTAATCCCGTCGATCAATGGCGCGGAATCGAACGTCTGGTCGCACTTGGTTGGACAGAGGAAGCGATCGCCGTCGCTCTCGCCCTCCCCGTCCGCCAGATCCGCAAGCTGCGCCTGCTTGCCAATGTGCTTCCAGCCATGCTCGAACAGATGGCGCTCGGCGATATGCCATCCGAGCAGCAGTTGCGGATTATTGCTGCCGCCAGTCAGGTCGACCAGAAGGAGGTCTGGAAGGCCCATAAGCCGAAGAAGGGTGACACGGCAGCCTGGTGGCCGATCGCACATGCGCTCACGAAGAAGCGCATGTATGCCAAGGATGCGAGCTTCGACGATGATCTGGCTCAAGCCTATGGGATTGAGTGGGTTGAGGACCTCTTCGCGCCGGCCGACCAGGACGGTCGTTACACCACCAATGTCGAGGGCTTCCTCGGCGCTCAACACGAGTGGATGACGCACAACCTGCCGAAGCGCGGCGCGATCGT
>NZ_BJZP01000070.1 GCF_007992095.1 Paenirhizobium naphthalenivorans | reverse complement strand
GCTCAGGGGGACAACGAAACGATATCTTTCGGTGCAGAGGAAGCTCGTTTGAGCCCTCTGTCAGAGCTTGCTAACGTTCTCGGCCTTGGATTTCCCGGTTTTGCGGTCTTGGCCTACGTTGAAGCTGACCTTGTCGCCTTCTCTGAGCGAACCACCTCGCTCCAAAGCAGACACGTGAACGAATATGTCCATTCCGCCATTCTCCGGACTAATGAAACCAAATCCCTTGTCCTCGTTGAAAAACTTCACCGTACCAGTGGGCATGACCGTTCCTCTTGTTTTCCCGTAGCCATTTGACTCCGCGAGGGACTCTATATATCGCGATTGCTTGCCCATCAACCGTTAGGCGCCAGCGAGCTCGTTTTTGCTTCATCCGGTATGTCGAGGGCGTAGTGTTGTAAATGGGGCCGATAGTTCGGCTAGGCCGTTGGGTCGCCGAACCGGTCGTTGGGCACAGTAGTCGTTAACGTCGCGGAAATCGACTCTGTTGTCCAGTTCGGAGTCGTAGTCACGACCTGCAGATTGCGCTCGGCTCGACCGAGCATCGTCAGCGGATTCAGCTGCAATCAATGGAGTCACCTCAGCTATTGTTGCTCCATTGTATTAGCGAGCCGAAGGCGGAAACCGTCCTCCAGTTGAACACACTGTGCAAACGGAATGATCTGACCATCCATCCACTGCAGCCGCCGACAGTTGCGCTGCATTGAATCTGCGCGGGATTGATGTGAGTCAATCTCGACGCGTGGTGTTAAGAGTAGCCTTCAGAAAGATTTTGTTGATTGCATTTGGACACTTCTGCGAGGAGAAGAGTATGCCGAATAGCATGGGCGATACCAAATCAACTGCTCGTCAGCCTCTTCAATTCCACGATCATGCCATGGCCGTTCGGCCGGAGAAAACACTACAGGAATTGAACAGGATCGGCCACCTCAGGCGGTTTGAGAGCGACATCTCCATCATTACAGAGACAGATGAACCGAGCATTGTCGGCCAAGTGATATCCGGCGTGGTTCGCATAACTCAGGCACTCGACGACGGGCGGCAGCAGATCGTGGGCCTGGCATTACCTGGCGAATACTTCGGCCAGTTCTTCCGCAAAGGCAGTGCGTTCGTCTATGAGGCCGCGACCGATGTAAGGGCTTGCGTCTTTCCGCAGAACGCTTTCGAGGCCCTCTTGGTCAGGAACCATGAGCTGGAGCACATGGTCATGATGGGTGTGTTGCGGGATCTGGAGTTGAGCCGGGAATGGATGATGGTTCTTGGCTGCCAGAACACGTTCGAGCGCGTCGTCAGCTTCATGCTGCATATCCACCAGCGTATGCGCGCTGCAGGACTACCGACCAACAACCGCTTCATCGAATTTCCGATCGGCCGTCGTGACATTGCCGGCTATCTGGGCACGACCGTCGAGACGATCAGCAGGCATGTTCAGGCGCTGGCCCGTCAGAGGATCATCAGGATTCTGGACAATTCCCATTTCGAGATCTGCAATCTCGGTCGGCTTCAGTCGCTCTCCAAGCAGCATTGGGACGGCGCGACGAAGGCGCTGTCCGCTGGCGGCATCGATCCGGAGCCGCCGGACGGGCCGCTGCCAGAGAGCGGGTCGCGTTCCAGATCAGCCTGAATCCGCGTCGTTGAGCGGTGCCCCCGGAAGACCACGGTCTCTGAAAGGCACCCGCCTCGGAACGCGGCGGATCTGGCCAACGGGTCCGCGACAGCGGTTGCAGGGGACAACTGGTGTTGACGGCCGTCAATGTGGTCGATGGACCCGTGATCGATAAAGGTGAAGGTCCGGGAGGAGGATCGCCAAGAGGACCGCAGGGGAGGGATCGATGGATGTAATCCGCAAGAGTGATGCGGCAAGGCGCAGTGCCAATCTGGCTGACTACGACCGATTCTGCGCGGGCTTTCACTGGGAGGACGCCGAACGTCTCCTCGACCGGCTTCCTGGCGGCATGTTGAACATCGCCTTCGAGGCTGTCGACAGGCATGTCGTCCACGGTCGCGGCGACAAGATCGCCATCCGCTGGATTTCGAAAGACGGATCGCGGCGCGACATCAGTTACGCCGAGCTTCAGCGGGAGACCAACCGCTTCGCGAACGTCCTGGCGAGCCTTGGTATCGGCAAGGGGGACAGGGTCTACTCCCTGCTCGGCCGTGTGCCGGAGCTCTACGTCGCCGCGCTCGGCACGCTGAAATGCGGCGCGGTGTTTTGCCCGATGTTTTCGGCCTTCGGGCCTGAACCGGTGAAGGCCCGCATGGAGATCGGGGGCGCCCGCGCCCTGGTCACCTCCCATTCGCTCTACAGAAAGAAGGTCGCTCCCTGGCGCAAGGAACTGGCAGGCCTGGGTGCGGTGCTCCTGATCGATGCCGGCGCGGGGACGGAAGCGGACACGCATGATCTCCCCGGACTCATGGCCAAGGCGTCAACGGAATTTACGATCGCCGCGACCGACCCGGAAGACATGGCGCTCCTGCATTTCACCTCCGGCACGACAGGCCGGCCAAAGGGTGCCGTTCATGTGCATCGGGCGGTCGTCGCGCACCATCTGACCGGTCAGCTTGCCCTCGACCTCCACCCCGATGACGTCTTCTGGTGCACGGCCGATCCGGGCTGGGTTACCGGCACGTCCTACGGCATCATTTCCCCGCTCACCAACGGCGTCACGATGATCGTGGACGAGGCCGAATTCGATGCCGGACGCTGGTATGGCATCCTCGAGCGCGAGAAGGTCAACGTCTGGTATACGGCACCGACGGCCATCCGGATGCTGATGAAGGCCGGCCCGGAGCTTGCCAAGGAGCACGATCTTTCCCGACTGCGGTTCATGGCGAGCGTCGGAGAGCCCCTCAATCCGG
>NZ_BJZP01000069.1 GCF_007992095.1 Paenirhizobium naphthalenivorans | reverse complement strand
CCGAAAACGAGGCTGCGGTGCTGGCGGCGATCGCATACTTGCAGCCGGTGACCCGCGGCGAGCTGTCCAATATGTTTGGCAAGGAGATAAGCCGCGACACGATTGCCGGTCTTCGCGATGCCGGGTTTCTCAGCTCCGGCCCGCGCAGCCCGACACCCGGCGCGCCCTACACCTATGTGACGACGAAGCATTTCCTGTCGGCGTTCGGCCTTGAGACACTGCGTGACCTGCCCGATCTGGAGGGGCTCGAGGACGCCGGGCTGCTCAGCCGGCAGGCGCTCAAGGAAACCGCGCTTGGGCTGGTTGAGAGCGACGTACTGGAGGAGTGAGGATATAGGTCCTGTGCGGCTTCTTTAGGTTCCAATCATCTCCTGCACCCGGCGACGGCCGGGACCTGGGTTCATTCTGGCATAGGCGCCTAGCAGGTCCGGAAGCTTTATAGCCGGCTCCTTGCCTTTCGAGACATTAGGCTGTCCTCTACTGCGCCCGAGAGCTTTCGCCAGAAGCTCGATCCAGGCGGGGTGATCACACGGCGACGGGATCAGGCGCCACAGACGGCGTGCTTTGCGTTCCTCATCCTCGGCGTCATCCACCGGCCCTTCACTTGGGCAATTGAGACGTTCGGCGCAGTAAGCCCTTGCCGCTGTCGACAGACTGGTGAGGTTCATCGCTGAGTAGTATCCGCCTGTACTGGGCAAGCTCAAGAGCCGGCGGATAAGCATGGGTCCCGATGGGGAGTGGGCGATTGCTTCCAGGCTGCATACATTGTCGATGCATCGGTCGAACGTTCTCGTCACTGGACTGAGGTAAGGGATTGGTGCGCGGCGTAAGTCGTAGCCGCACGCAGCACAAGAATGTTGCGGCACGAGTTCGCTCTGGTCAAAGACTGCAATGCAGCGATTGCAGGACGGACATCGATCTCGCAATCGACAGCCATGCTCTGTGCAAGAAACCCGTGTCGCCAGCCGCCATCGACGCCGGAAATAGGGTTGCGCATCCTCGTTCAAACAGCGGCAGCAGAACTGCAGCCACGTAGAACTGTCGCGATGCCTGTTGTAGCGCAGCGGCAGCAAGAGTTGTTTCGGCAGATCCTGCGATACCGTCATCGCCGCGAGCTGATCATGCGCCACGCCCGTTTTGGCGTACAGCAGGTTTGCGATGTCGGCCGGTAGCCTCAGATCGAGGGCGGCCGACCACATTCCCGGATTAAGTCCGAGCACACGCGCGAATGCTCTCGGGGATACTCCGTTGGCAAAGGCAAGCCGGTGCAACCAGCTTGACAGCAATTCGTCTGGCTGCGGCATCACGGTGACCGGCCACCGGTCAGAAACCACGTCACCATATCGTTCGCGAAGGCTGATTGCCGGCGCGTGCGCGTCGGCCGTCGTCATAGAAGGCTCTCGCGAAAGGCCCTGCTGCGCCGCTGCGAGACCGGCACATGGTGCAGTTCGTCGATTCCGGCCTTGGTGATGCGTTCGCTCGTGGACATGATCGCCGCGACAGCTGCTTTGGTAACGATGGTGACGATCTCGCCGATCAGGCCTTCCGACAGGCTGAATATTTGCCGCGCCAATGGTTCGTTCGACAAATCCGAGACTTTTGCGAGCGGCAAAGCGGCTTCGAGACTGTCGAGCAGCATGAGGTAGTTCTCGTCATATTGCCAACGTGGAACTGCAACCAGGTCGAAGCGGCTCGCCATCTCGCTGGTGGAATTGATGAAATCGCAGACGGACACCTCGCCAATCAGCACAGGCGAGATGTCGTATTGACGCCCGATCCGCCGCAGGAAGGCAAAGACAGCTTCGACGTCGCGCGCACGGCCCCGCAACGCATTATGAAATTCATCGAAAATCAGCACCCTCGGTTTGAGGCTGAACAGCAAGTGGTCGAGTTGCTCGGCCTTTCGGCCAAGGTTCCACATATCGCCGCCTGGAGCCCGCAGCGCCTGCAGAATACTGGCATAGAAATGGCCAAGGCCAGCGCCTTCGCGTGTCTGGGCTATCCATACCCTTTGCTTGGGCGAGGTTCTCAAGTGCTCGACGGCGAACCGCTCGGCAATCATCGTCTTGCCATTGGCGTAGGGGCCGACCAACATCAGCCCCTGGGTTCGCAAAGATGGAGGCCGATCCAGCAGTTCGGCCAGCCGCCGATGGCTGTCCTGGGCGACATGGTGCCCGATCCACCGTGGCGCGCGGATATAAGCGATCCTTGCCTCATGATCACGATCAAGATACGGCCGGACATGCTCGATCAAATGATCCACTGTTGCTACCAATCCTCCATCGGCAACCGGCTCTTCTGACGCGTGGGATGCTCGGCGGGAGGAAGTGCCGGCTGCTGCATAATGGCATAAGGCTTTTCCGCCGCGGCGGCATGGGCCTTGCGGACAGCATCACGCAACTGGCGCCTGGAGGGTTTCGCCGATTGCACAATGGCTGCGATCTCGCGGCGGAGCGCCACCTTCTCAGTGCTTGAGCGGTGGTTTGCCGCACGCCGACGGGTGCGTTCCGCCTCATGCTCCCACAGCGTCACTGAGGTCAGTTGGCCGTCGCGTCGCTCGACCGGCCGAAACTGTCTTGTTTCCGGGTCGCGGATGTAAACATGGCTGATGTCACGGGGGTCGTATCGCACCTCAAGCTTTCCGAGCCGGTCACGTTCGGGAACGACGGCGCTCAGCCACGGCGAATAATAGTGCATGGCGAACATGCTGATCCCTTGCGGTGACAATTGCCTTTCCGTCCCCGGCAAGAACGACAACAGCACGCGCTGCGGGTCATCGTCGAAACGAGGCAGGGCGGTTGCCTTGCGCTGCCATTCCTTCATGGGGACATTCAGGGTCTTGGAGTTTTCCTGCAGGTTGTGATCGATCACGGCCAGCGCAACGCAGCGCTCCAGATCGGCGAAGCTCACGCAGGCCC
>NZ_BJZP01000068.1 GCF_007992095.1 Paenirhizobium naphthalenivorans | reverse complement strand
GGGCCGCTTCGTGCGAGCGGAGAAACGGAAGTACCGCTTCGGCCAGGAATTCGAGATTTTTCTCGGCGGCCAGACGGCCCACATGGCCGACGACAAATGCATCCGCCGGAATGCCTGCGGCCGTCCGAGCTCTCCCGCCGTCGCCGCTCGCGAAGAAGGCAAGGTCCACCCCGGTCGGTATCTGCGAGACCGGCGTCCTGACGCCATGGTCCGTCAGATGGCGGGCAATGCTTGCACTTGGCGCGACAACGGCGTCACAGAGGTCGCAGTAACCGAAGGAGAGGCTTAGAACGAGCCGCTGTATGGCCCGTGCATCCGGGGCGACGTGATGGCAATAGCACTCATATCGGGTGTGGTAGGTGTAGACGACGGGCCGGTCCAACTCGGCTGCCACGCGCAGTGCCAGCGTGCCGAGCAGGAACGGGTGGTGGGAATGAACGATGTCCGGCCGGAAGCAGTCGAGAGCATCGTCGAAGAGCCGTGCCAGGGGCAGAGGGAGGGAAAAATCGCTGCCGGCGAAATGGCGAACGGCCGGTACCCGCAGGATGTCGGGCTCATCATTCCGTGCCACTCCGTATTCCGGCGCCACGACAAGCACGCGATGCCCGAGGCGCCGCAGGTCTTCGGCCAGCCATGCCACGCTGTGGGCAACCCCGCCGACATGCGGGGTGAAGGTGTTGGTGAACATGACGATGTTCATCCCCCGGCGGATCCGCCGGAACCGAGATTGCTTTTCGCCGTCACGCGCCTGCCCTCTGATAGGTGCCGATGATTTCCGTGGCGGCGATCCGTATGCCCGGTGGTGTGGGAGGCGCGGCGTCGTGAGGCGTCCCCCTATCCCGATCAATCCCGAATCCTGTTAGATGCGACACGCTCTACCGGGCGAGCGCCTTGGCCGTCGGGAAGGTGAGCAGGGCGGTCTTCCAAACCTGCACTGCTCTTGGTGAGCGTCACGCACCCTCTCGCGATGACTTCCGCTTTCCCATCACCGTCAGTGACAGCGCAGCAATACCCGCGAAAATGGCTCCAACAACAAAGGTGGCGCTTGATCCATACGCTTGCCACAGAAATCCCGCGATACTGCTGGCCGCCAAAAGGGCAAAGCCGGTGACGAGATTAAAGATTCCAAAAGCTGTGCCGCGACTGTCGTCAGGGGTAGTGTCGGCCACCAGCGCCGAGAGGAGGCCCTGGGTCAAGCCTAGGTAGGCACCCCACAAGGCAACACCAAGGAATAATCCGACCAAGCCGGGGACGAAGGCGAGGGAGAGGTCAGCAATGACAAGAACTCCCATTCCGATTGCCAGCACCTTACGCCTGCCGATACTGTCGGACCATGCCCCTGCTGGTGTTGAAAGAATGGCGTAGACCAGATTCATTAACACCATAACCAGCGGTACCAGCGCCAAAGGTAGTCCCGCCTCTTGCCCCTTGAGGAGGAGAAACGCCTCGCTGAACCGAGCCATCGTGAAGACGACGCCTATGATGACGACCCACCAAAAATCACTACCCATGCGGTTCAAGCCGACACGTTGGATGGGCCAGCCCTTTTGGCCCGAAGGTCTGGCGAGGGACGGTTCCTGTACGCCAAAAACCATCAGGGCAACGGCGATGGTCGCTGGCAATACCGCCCACCAGAATACCGAACGGAAATCATCGACATAAATGGCCATTAGAGCCATTGCCAGCAACGGACCTGCAACCGCCCCCACCGTGTCGAGCGCCTGGCGCATTCCGTATGCTGCGCCCCGGATGTTGGACGGGGTTATATCGGCAACCAATGCATCACGCGGTGCACCTCTAATACCCTTGCCGACGCGGTCAATGAAACGGGCTGTAAGCACGAGGCTGACAGACCCAGCGACAGGAAAGAGCGGCTTCGTCAGGGCAGATAGGCCATATCCGAGCGCGGCCAGCAACTTTCGCTTGCCGATCCGGTCGGAAATCGCACCGGAAAACACCTTGGCAATCGCTGCTGTAGCCTCTGCGATGCCTTCGATAAAGCCGACCATTGCCGCGCTGGCGCCAAGTGTACCGACAAGAAAGAGCGGCAGGAGGCTGTGCACAAGTTCGGAGGACATATCCATGAACATCGAAACCAACCCCAGAGCAATCACGGATTTTGGAATCTGACGCCAAGTTCGAGGTGATTCGGCGGTCACAGGCTACTCCTTGTCTACACGCGCGCAACGTGGGTGCGGCGGCCTCACGATAAGATGACAGATCATGCTTGGCGGAAGACCCTTCTTGACGTTGATGACGGCCATCTGAGCGGCATTCCGGCGTGCCTAAAAATCTGTTGTTCTACGACGTTTTGCGATTGTTAATTTGTTTATTCGACAACAGTAAAATGCAATTGTTGTAGTTTTCGAGGTCCCCGTACATGTCTTATCTCGTCAACTGGTTTCGTAAGCTCAGGAGGGAACCCACCTCGATCGACTACAAAGCACTAACCGAAACCTGTATGGATGTCATCGTGCAAGTTGGACCAGGTATGGAGCTTGTGTACGTTTCGCCTTCGGTCAAGGAAGTGCTCGGGTGGTCGCCAATGGAACTGATCGCGCGCGGCAAGGGACTCGTTTATGAGGGAGATCTGGCTCAAATAGAGATCAATTCGGAGAGACTGAAACTAGGCGAAGCGGAGTTTAATCGCCAAACATTTCGTGTTTACGCCAAGGATGGCTCCTTGAGATGGATGGAAGGGAATGCGCGGCGGATAAATACGCATGGGCGAGCGGCCACGGGTTTTGTCATCAGCATGCGCGATATCTCGGAAAGAAAGCTGATCGAAGAAAGGCTCGAGACGATTTCCGTGACTGATGAGCTTACTGGATTGGGGAACCGCCGCGCCTTCAATAGTGCGCTGACGAGGGAGTGGCACCTCGCGCTTCACGAAAACACACAGCTGTCATTCGCGCTGTTGGATCTTGATCATTTCAAGGGCCTAAATGACGAAT
>NZ_BJZP01000067.1 GCF_007992095.1 Paenirhizobium naphthalenivorans | reverse complement strand
TGACAAGGTCGGCGACGACGAAGGGCACAGCACGACCGGACTGAAGCGCGCCGTCAAATAAATCGGCAATTTCGCTCAGGCCCTCGCGACGCATCCCCATCAGCGCCGCTACCTCCTCCAGAACTTTGCTGCTGATCGGCCGCTTCTTTGCCGCCAGTTTCTGGAATGCCAAATACATAGCTCCGGCCGGCCCGGGATCGTTGCCAGGCGCGGTGAGCAGCACCACATCGCGCAAGCCCGCCTCGCCTTCGTTGCGGCCAATCAGCTGCACGGCCGAATGCGAGGCCCTAAGCGCCAGGCGCTGGCGCCAGCAGCCCGCCCACGGCAGGTCGGCGCGAACCAAATCGTCGAGCGATTTCAGAGCAATGCCAGCGGCAAAGGCGGCGTCCCCTTCGCTTGAATCGCGCGCGCGCCCGTTCGCCCAAGCCGGTAGGGGAGACACGGTCGCTGGGAGAACCGGGGCGGCGAAAGGTGGGGGAAGGCGCGAATCCATGCCGTCAAGCATAGCCGAGGCGCGCAGTTTCTACCACCTATTTCACAATCAACCGCACAGCCTGTCCGCATATAATTATGTCCGATAATCTTGCATTATCGGACGTTCTGTGCTCTATATAAGAAACGGCCGTTTCGCGGCCTTCAGCCGCACCAATCCCCGCTTTTCCGGCTGAGCGACGCGAGAGAGTGCGGCGGCGGTATGGTTAAACTCCCCGGTCGCCGCGCAGGCCTTAGGTAGAATATGTATACTAAGGAACCTGGAAACCTTCAATGGCGCTGAGCATCAAAGATCCCGAAACAGAGAAGCTCGCCCGCGCGCTTGCCGCGCGCACCGGCGAAACTATCACCATTGCGACGCGGCGCGCCCTCGAGGATCGGCTGAAGCGGATGGGCTCGCAAGCCAAGAAGTCTGCTCTCCTTGAGGACATGGAGGCAATGCAGCGGCGCCTGAGCGTGCTGCCGGTCCTCGATGATCGCAGCGATGAAGAGATCATCGGCTACGACGAAAATGGTATTCCGAACTGATGGTCATCGATACCTCAGCGATTGTCGCGATCTTTTTCAATGAACCGGACGCCCAACATTATCGCGAATGCGTCGCCGACGATCCCATTCGGCTCGTTTCGGCGGCGACGCTTGTCGAAGCCGCTATGGTGGTAGAAAGCCGTTTCGGTGAGGCTGGTGGCGCAGAGCTTGATCTGTGGCTGCACAAGGCGAAGGTGGACGTTGTCGCGGTGACCGCCGAGCATGCCGATCAGGCGCGCCGGGCCTGGCGCCGTTACGGCAAGGGCCGCCATCCTGCCTCCCTGAACTACGGCGACTGCTTCTCCTATGCGCTTGCCAGTCTGACTGGCGAACCGCTCCTGTTCAAGGGCAACGATTTTAAACAGACGGATATCGAGGCGGCATGAATAGCGGCGGCGAGATCATACTTGGCGAACATTTCTCAGAGACGGCGCCCTCTCCTCCCCCGCAACCGGCGTCCGGCCTGCTGGGCCATCTTCAGGATCTCACCGATCGCGCGCGGGGTTATGTCGAAGCCGCCAGTTCCGCCAACACCCGCCGCGCCTATGCCGCCGACTGGAAACACTTCTCCGCCTGGTGCCGGCGCTCGGGCCTCTCTCCCCTCCCCCCACATCCTCAGACCGTCGGCCTATACATTACCGCCTGCGCGTCGGGGACCGCCGAACGCGGCGCCAAGGCGAGTTCGGTCTCGACGATCGAGCGTCGCCTCTCCTCGCTGTCGTGGAATTATTCGCAGCGCGGTTTGATGCTCAATCGCAAGGACCGGCACATTGCCACAGTCATGGCCGGCATTCGCAACAGCCATGCTCGCCCGCCCCTGCAGAAAGAGGCGGTCCTGGCTGAGGATATCGTTGCCATGTTGGAGACGCTCGACCGGGGGACCCTGCGCGGTCTGCGGGATCGGGCCATGCTGCTGATCGGCTACGCGGGCGGCCTGCGGCGCTCGGAAATCGTCGGGCTGGATCTGAAGGCCGACCAGACGGAGGACGGCCGCGGATGGATCGAAATCCTTGAGAAAGGCTTGCTGGTGACGCTTCGCGGCAAGACTGGATGGCGGGAGGTCGAAATCGGGCGCGGGTCCTCCGAAGCCACCTGCCCCGTTGCCGCGGTTGAGACCTGGATCCGGTTCGCCAGGCTCGCCCATGGTCCCCTCTTCCGGCGTGTTACAGGGCAAGGGAAGACCGTCGGGCCGGACCGGCTCAACGACAAGGAAGTGGCGCGGCTCGTCAAGCGCACCGCTATGGATGCAGGCATCCGAGGTGATCTGGCAGAGATCGAACGGGCTTTTAAGTTCTCAGGGCATTCGCTGCGCGCCGGACTGGCGTCTTCGGCCGAAGTCGATGAGCGCTATGTGCAGAAGCAACTAGGTCATGCCTCTGCTGAGATGACGCGACGCTATCAGCGCCGGCGTGATCGCTTCCGCGTCAATCTCACGAAGGCTGCGGGTTTGTAATTATTGGTCAGGCTGCAGACCTTCGGAATTCATCATTGCGCCCCGTCGCAATGTCGGTCAACGACCGGCCTCCGGGCAATGTGAAGCCTTCAACAAGGTCGGAAAGCCTAATGCTCGCCTCTGCGAGCCTTGCCGTAGTCGCGCGGGTCTGTTCCATCATGGCGACATTCTTCTGAGTGATGCTATCGAGGTTGGTCACAGCATTGTTGATATCCCGAAGTCCGATCGCCTGTTCTTGTGCCGATTGAACGATGCCATCGATCTGCTCGTCGATCGCATGAACCCTGCCACCTATCAACTTAAGGGCATGGCCCGCTTCGTTGACGAGCAGGACACGGTGATCGCAAACTCGGCGGTGATGAAGGCGGTAGCCTTGGGTCTTTGTCCGGATGTATCGATCGATGAGCGCCAGCAATTGAGCGAACTTTCCGAAATGCAGTCCGAAGTCCTGAAATCGGCTGCTTCCGGCAAATCCAACGGCGACATTTCGGTGATCTTGAACTGCTCAGAACGCGCGGTGAAATACCACATGAGTGAAATCCTCAGGAAACTTGGTGTGGCAACACGCGCGCAGGCGATTTCGAGATTTGCTGCAAAGATCTAGTCGCCCGCCCGAGAATCGCTCTCGTCGGTTGGACGCTCTCTTGAATCTGCAGAGCATTCCATTCGCAGGGGATCGGCCTCTAGCATGATCGACAAAGGCAACGGTGCACGCTTCAGCCGCAACGCCCGATCGACACCAATCGCAGTGAGATTGGTT
>NZ_BJZP01000066.1 GCF_007992095.1 Paenirhizobium naphthalenivorans | reverse complement strand
TGAGCCACCGCGGGCTCATTTGTGGCTTTTACTTTCCGATTTCAATTGAAGCTGTAAGCGGAAATTCAGCCCTTGGTTTTCGAGCTTGCGGTTTCAACAGAGAGCGGGGGAGGGGCGTCTGTCCGGGTGATACCACTATTGATGAGCCCGTGATTTACCACCGAGGATCCGGCCATTCGGCATTTTCCCAGCCCGCGAATTCTGTCGGAGAGATCAGGTTCTTTTCGCCGTTCTTCAATCGCATAGCGTAGAAGCGGTCATACATCGGATCGAAACTCGAAAGGAGCTGCGCAAAGCAGGCCTTCCGTTGCGCTTTCGTCCATGAACAAAAGATCCCGCCGCGGCTGTCGATCATGTCGAATACCTCAGGCTGAGTTGGATCAAGGCGCTGCCAGTGATCAATGATGCGTTCCGCTTGCGCACCAAAATCCTCACGCAGCGCATCTTCGATGATGGCTTCCAGGGCGTAGGTGATGGATTGCGTTTTGGCCGTATGGCTGAGGAACGCGAGGGATTGCCTTAACAGCCTTTGCTGAAGAAGAAGGACGGGCCAGAGGATCTGGACACCGTATCGAACACCAATTTCTTCAAAATGCTTTGGCGGCTGAATAACCTCGCGCTGCCGTTCATATGCTTTGCGCACATCGTAGGCCAATCCAAGGAACGAGCCTTCCTTGTCTTTCACAATTGGCGAGCGCTCATTTACGTCATGGACGACCTCATGCAGCCAGGTCAATGACGTATAGTCCCCGACGAGCAGGATGCCGGCGTGATTTTTGAGCAAGCTGTAGGAGAGCACCGGGACCAATCCTTTCAATCGACAAACAAGAACCCAATCAGTCCACCCATGGGTCGATGATGTCTATTCCAAAGCCTTCGAAATCCTTGGTGTTGCGCGTCGCAAGCGTTAGCTGATGGGCGACGGCCGTAGCGGCAATCAGACCGTCCATCGAGGCAAGCCCCCGACCATTTCGCTTGGCAAGCGCCATGAGATCACCCCAGGCCAAGGCGACAGGCCCTTCCACCGGCAAAATCCTGCTTTCGAAGCGTTGAGGCAGATCATGCGCGAGCCATTCGTCCAGGGCATCGCGTTTTCGCCCGCTATCCATCAACGCAATGCCTCGACGAATTTCAGCAATTGACACGATGCTGATGAAGGTACGGTCCTCGTCCAGTCCGTGAAGCCATTTCAGAACACCTTCATGGGGGCGAGGTTTCGTAACTTCCGACAGAACGTTCGTATCGAGGAGCAGCCTCATAACGACAAGTCACGTGGCTCGTCGTGCTGCCGTTCAAGATCCAGATCCGCGCCGCGCAGAGGCGATGCCAACAAAAATTCCGCGAGCGATCCCCTGCGCCCAGTTTTCCGCTGCCACTCTTCTGCGGAAACGACGACCACGCTCGGCTTTCCGTTGCGGGTAATTGTCTGAGGCGCCAATTGCGCACGTTCCATAACTTCGGAGAGCTTTGCCTTCGCGCCAGCGACGGTCCAGCTCATATCTTCATGCGTTGATGCTTGCATCGTCTCACCTATAACCAAAATGACTAACGTGACTATAATACGCAAACGGTCCTACTGCAAGCACTTGGCGGGAAAGGGGAGTGGACAGCTAAAGTCCGGATGCCTTGGTCAGATTTACCCGGAAGCGGTCGCGCCTTCGCTGGTATCGGCGGGTCATCTCTGCGGACGCATGCCCCAACTGTTTCTGGACATAGCGTTCATCGACCTCGGCCGAGGAGGCCAAGCCCGCTCTCAGCGAATGTCCGGAGAATTTGAAGGCGCGTTCGATCTCGCTGAGATCGCCGCGAACGCCTGCGGCCATGGCAGTCCGTTTCACAAGACGAGCGACCTCCTTGTCGTTCAGCCGCTCCGACCCGACAGCTTTGCCTTGTCCCGTCACCCGGCGAAAAAGGGGGCCATGCACCAGTTTGGCGAACTTGATCCAGGTCTCGATTGCGGCGACCGGGCAGGTTGCGTCGGCAGAGCCGCGGCCGATCTCGACCTCTCGCCATCCGGTTTTACCGCGCAGGGTAATAAGTATGCCCTTGTCGAGGATCTCTATCCAACCGCGGCCGTCTTCTGTCTGGTCGGGTTTCAGATCGAGGCCGACGATCTCGGAGCGTCGAAGACCTCCAGCGAACCCGATGAGCAACATGGCTCGATCCCGCAGGCCGCGCAGAGAGCCGCGATCGAGCGTCTCGACCATGGCGATGATGTCTTCAGCCATGACCGCTTCCTTCTGGACCGGTGGCTTGGCGTGGCTGTTGCGGATGCCGGCCATGACGGTGGCGATATGCCGGTCCTTGCGATCGAGTGAGAGACCGCGCTGGGCATAGTTCCAACCGAGGGAGGAGAGGCGTCGTTCAATGGTCGAGACAGAGTTGGCCTTGGCGCTTCGGTCAACCGTGCCGGAAGCACAGGCTGTGATGTATAACCCGACGGTTTGCGGATGCGGGGGAAGGGGAGCCAGATTGGACCGCCGGCACCACGCGGAAAAGTGCTTCCAGTCGGCGGCGTAGGCTTTGCGCGTATTGGCGGAACTGGCGGCTTCAACATAACCCCGGGCGCGATCGGCGAGGCTGGCAAGATGCGCTAGCGTCTGATCCTGAACGGCGAGAGAGGGGAGGGGGCCTTCGCCCGACATCTCCGGCGCGGAAATATCACCGCGGGAGGCTGTGCTGAGAGACGGCGCTGGGGTCTCCTCGACGTGAATTTCGGTGTTTTGCTCGATGATTTGGGCCATTTCTCTATAATGAGCATTATGTCCGATAATGCAAGATTATCGGACATGATTTTGTGCTGACATGCTGTGCGGTTTTAACCGAAAAATGTGGCTAAATGCGCGCGCATCGATTATGCTCGACAGCATGGATTCGCGCCTCCGCTCAACTTCCGCCGCCCCGGTCCCGCCATCGACCGTGCCACCTATGCCGGGCTGGACGACTTTGCGCGGCAAAGATCCGAGCGATACAGACGCCGCCTTCGCCGCCGGCATCGCTCTGAAATCGCTCGACGATCTGGTTCGCGCCGACCTGCCGTGGGCGGGCTGCTGGCGCCAGCGGATGGCGCTTAGGGCCTCGCATTCGGCTGTGCAGTTGATGGGCCGCAACGAGGGCGAGGTGGGCTTGCGGGATGCGGCGCTGCTCACCGCGCCTGGCAATGATCCCGGTCCGGCCGGAACGATGCATCTGGCATTCCAGAAACTAACCGCAAAGAAGCGGCCGATCAGCAGCAAAGGTCTGGAGGAGTTGGCGGCGCTGATGGGCTTGCGCCGCGAGGGCCTGAGCGAGATTGCCGATTTGTTTGATAGTGCGCTTCAGTCTGGTCGTGCTGTGCCGTTCGCCGTCGCCGACCTGGTCT
>NZ_BJZP01000065.1 GCF_007992095.1 Paenirhizobium naphthalenivorans | reverse complement strand
CGGTGCGAGAGAAGTTTACCTGCCGCGAGTGCGAGAAGATCACGCAGCCGCCGGCACCCTTCCATGTGACACCCCGCGGTTTTGCCGGACCGAACCTGCTGGCGATGATCCTGTTCGAGAAGTTCGCCCAGCACCAGCCGCTCAACCGCCAGAGCGAGCGCTATGCCCGCGAGGGCGTCGACCTCAGCATGTCGACGCTGGCCGATCAGGTCGGAGCCTGTGCCGCGGCGTTAAAGCCCATTCACTACCTGATCGAGGCGCATGTCCTTGCTGCCGAACGTCTGCACGGCGACGACACGACCGTACCGATCCTGGCCAAGGGAAAGACCGATACGGGCCGTATCTGGACCTATGTCCGGGACGATCGGCCGTTCGGAGGACTCTCACCGCCGGCAGCCCTTTACTATGCCTCGCGAGATCGACGGCAGGAGCATCCGGAACGCCACCTCAAATCCTTCACCGGCATTCTGCAGGCGGACGCCTATGGCGGCTACAATCCGCTGTTCAAGTTTGATCGCGATCCAAATCCGCTGACGCAGGCACTCTGTTGGGCACACTCGCGGCGCAAATTCTTCGTGCTCGCCGACATTGCCGCGAACGCCAAGCGTGGAAAGAATGCTGCGCCGATCTCGCCTATGGCGCTCGAAGGCGTCAAACGGATCGACGGCCTGTTTGATATCGAGCGGGAGATCAACGGGCTTTCGGCCGATCAACGCCTGGATCGTCGCCGCAAGGAAAGCGTGCCGCTCGTCGATGAGCTGCAGGTCTGGCTTCAAACCGAGCGAGCAAAACTCTCACGCAGTTCCCCGGTCGCCGAGGCGATTGATTACATGCTCAAGCGATGGGACGGCTTCACGTCATTCCTAGACGACGGCCGGATTTGCCTGACGAACAACGCAGCCGAGCGAGCCCTGCGAGGCTTCGCACTCGGTAGGAAGTCCTGGCTCTTCGCCGAATCAGATCGTGGCGCTGATCGTGCCGCTTTCATGGCCACGCTGATCATGACGGCAAAGCTCAACGACATCGATCCGCAGGCGTGGCTGGCCGACGTTCTTGCCCGCATCGCAGACACGCCGATGACCAGGCTGGAACAACTGCTTCCATGGAACTGGACACCGCCGACCGTCAACGCACAAGCGGCATGATCTGCCACCTTTGTCGAAGCTCATTTTAAGCGATGTTGGAACCCAATAATGTTGAAGTTGTCTACCTTAGCCGCAATCGGATTTGTCTTGGCTTTACCGGCGATGGCGTCCCCGCGGGTGATCGACTGCTCCGGAAACTGGGAGGCGACCGTTCGATCGCTCGAGCCCGAGCCTGCGGGACCTTTAACACTGTCGGCCGTTCGCTGTGTCAGCATTCCCCGCGACGGCTACCCGGTTTCGCTTTCGCCCGACGGTAGGAAGTTACTCAGCTTCCATGAGCTTGAAGGGCTTTGGGTCGGAGGAATTGACCGCGCAGATACGGGCAGCGCGTTTGCTGGTCGCATCTCTGGCTCTACTTTCGGAAGCAGGTCAGCACCCTTCGAGTGGCGCTCCGACTCCTCGGTTGTAATGGGGGTCGCGCAGGAAACGAACCGGCACGGCTTCGCACTCACGCCCTTGCAACCGTATCTGTTCACGGCCGATGGCCAAAAAACCCGCCTTCCGGCTCTTAACCATCCGGACGGGCCCTTGGATGAGGTTTTCTGGATGGATGGAACTGGATCGGCTTTCGCCACATTTGGAACGAGAGGTCGCTACTACAAGCCCGAGCGCACTGACGTCATTCCGACCATCGCGATGGCGAATGCACTAACCGGCGAAGTTCTGCAAAGCTTTCCCATCACTGAGATCGAAGGGCTCGGCGACCGCAGGCAATGGGTTGCGGCCTCGCGTACCAAGGACAATGGAAGAATACGTACTTTGGTAGCATGGCCACCGGATCGCTGGATGCTCTGGGATCAGAATGAACGTCCGAGACTTGTACCGATTGAGATTGAGACACGGCGACCGACCTTCACCCTTTCCATGGATGGCAGCCAGGTTTTGATCATGGGAAACTTGAGCGCGACAGGGGTGGTGTGCGAGTTCGGACGCAAGTGTCCAGCGCCGATACCACAGTCAGGCATGATCGCGCAGTTGAGAGAGGTGACTTCCGGCACAGTCGTTTGGTCGATTGATGGTACAGCACGTGGCTTCACCACTAGCATAGTACCGGCTGTCAGCCCGAATAATCGATATGCTTTGATCTTGCTGCCCGACGACAGGCAGTATGTTGCACTTATTTCCATGGCAGACGGCCGCGTCTTGCAGCGATTTTCGACGCCTGGTTGGGCAAGTCTGTCTTTAGCCTTCTCACCGGATGGTAGACAGGCCTGGCTGACTGGCGGTTCGATAGTGGCAGTTTTCGACATCGACGACAGTTCGGATTAGAGGGTCGTGTGCCAGCCAGCGTCGATGGCCCATTTTGGCCCGTCGGGACGATAACCCCGAATTACTGTGCTAGCTTTGGAACGTATGGTTCGCCGGATACTTTCTATCTGCCGTGTAAAGCCACTAGGTGGTGTGCGGCCTTCACCGTAGGCTTACACTGCTCGGCAAGGAATGCCTGCTGCAGGCCGCGCCGCACGCGGTCCCTATGGAGGTCCTTGCGTCAAAATATACACCACGCCTCGACGACGCCGGTGATCTGGTAATTATGACGTGCCCCCGATAAATCGGACCGTTTGAAGCTGGAATTTTCCAATTATGATCCCGTGACCGGGAGAAGGAGAGTTCCATGAAAGCATCGAAGTTTTCGGAGGCGCAGATTGCCTTCGTCTTGAAGCAGGCTGAGGACGGAACAGCTGTTGGCGAGGTCTGCCGAAAGGCAGGAATTTCGGAGGCGACGTTCTACAACTGGCGCAAGCGTTACGCTGGCCTGATGCCTTCCGAGGTCAAGAGGCTGCGCCAACTCGAGGAGGAGAACGCCAAGCTCAAGCGCCTGGTCGCGGACCTCAGCCTCGACAAGGCCATGCTTCAGGATGTGCTATCAAAAAAGCTCTGAAGCCTGCTCGCCGACGCCGCCTTGTCGATGAGGTGAGAGAGACCTGGAAGGTATCGGTTCGCAAGGCATGTTCGGCCCTGCGGATCGATCGTTCCCTCTACACCTACAAGGGCAAGCGCGGAGAGCAGGCACCCCTGAAGAACCGCATCAAGGAGATCTGCGAGACACGTGTCCGCTATGGATATCGGCGTGTCCACGTGCTTTTACAGCGTGAGGGATGGCCGATCAACATGAAGCGAACAAGAAGACTTTACAATGAGTTGGGTCTTCAGCTGCGCAACAAGACACCAAAGCGCCGGGTCAAGGCCAAACTCAGGCAGGAGCGAACCGATGCGACCAGAAGCAACCAGATCTGGGCCATGGACTTCGTTCACGACCAGCTCGCAACGGGCCGGAAACTGCGCATCCTGACGATCGTCGACACCCACTCGCGCTTTGCACCGGCCACCGATCCACGGTTCTCCTATCGCGGTGAGGATGTCGTCCATACGCTGGAACGC
>NZ_BJZP01000064.1 GCF_007992095.1 Paenirhizobium naphthalenivorans | reverse complement strand
CGGAAAACGTGTCAGCTCACAGTAAGCTATGTGCAGATCTCCACTTGGCTGGATAGCACCTAACTGGCCTATCAATGTTCAATCGCAGAAGAGCGCTACGGACGGATAGCGCCAAGTGCGGACATCGATCAGATAACTGCCCATTATGGAACAGAACAGGAGTTGATTTGAATCGCGCGCTGATTGCCTCAACAATCTTTTTCTTGGCGCTGTTTGCCTTGGGCTTCGCTTTGGGGACAGTCCGTGTGATTTTCATTGCGCCGCGCGTTGGGCAGCTTGCGGCCGTTGCAGCCGAAGTGCCAATAATGGTCATTGCCGGCTTTTTCGCCTGCCGTTGGACGCTCAAACATTGTCGAGTGCCGGGCACGTTAGTCATACGATGGGTAATGGCGGCTTGGTTTCTGGGCTTACTGTTCGCGTTCGAAACAGTGTTGGGCGCTGCACTCTTTGGACTGACGGCAGCCGAGCAATTGGCAGCGTTGATGACACCAACCGGGCTGCTCGGACTGTCTGCCCAGATCATCGCCGCGCTTTTTCCCTTAGTCGTCGACAGGAAGCTTGCACTGGTGTGACGACATGACGGGCTTATGGTGTGATCGCACCATTACACGGCGCGACTGAAGGCATTGTGCATAAATCAAAATTTTTGCACTGATTTTCAATTCCGCAATTCCAACAGCTTAGACGGTGCAAACATCAAGTGCGGTTGTCTCCAATGTCTGCTTCGGGCGGCCGATAACAGACTTCAGGCGTTTGTTCGCCCCGAATAATTCGATGGTACAGCACTACGTGCTTTACCAACTTGACGAACTTAACCAACCTTGCCATATATAGCTCTCCGAACGGAGGGTGAGAGATGGCATCTCTGAAGTCCAAAACCAGCATACGTGACGGTGCAAGCGGGCGCGAAAAACCGGGCGCTGAATCCATGGCTTTTTTCCTGACCACAGGCGCCGCCCCGCTGGCGAAGGGGAGAGCAGCCTTCAAGATCAAGATCCCGGACAATGCATCAAAAGCACTGACCGGCAATCCCAATCGCGTCAAGGCGCTCCTCCAGGAATACGGTCAGGCGATCGCAAAAAGCCGTTCAGCTGGCCACCCGGTCAGCTTCCGTGTCGATGTCGATTCCGAAGGTGAGATGGTTGTCACTCCCGTTGAGGCGGTGGAAATGACAACGGTGCCTGTCGTAGAGGAAAACGATGCACTGGATCCGGAGTTGGAGCAGGCGTTGGTGGCCGCACGGGCTCGGGGACGCATAAAGGCTGCTGAGGTCCTCAGCGGCACTGACATGCTGAATGCCGACGAATTCGCCAAGCTGCTTGGCACGACAAGGGTAACGGTGAATTCAAAGCGCCAGACCGGACTGGTATTGGGGCTGGATGGCGCGAAACGCGGCTTTCGCTTCCCGGATTGGCAGATCGATGCCGATGGCAAGCCGTTTGCAGCGCTTGCAACGCTCCACGAGCGACTGGGCGGAGCCTGGGCGGTTTACCGGTTCCTGGTCCAGCCCCACGGAGAGCTGGACGGACTGACAGGTCGCGAGGCATTGGAGCGGGGACGGACCGAGCAAGCGCTCGAGGTTGTCGAGAGCATTGGTCGAGATTTCCGCTGAATGGCACGTACTCTGCCGCCTCCCGGCTTTGCAAATGCAAGCCTTCACCTGCATACGGTCGCAGCCGGACTTCGGTTCGGTCGCATCTATCTGGGCACCTACCCTGATCCACTGGGCTTCGGTAAAACGCCGAGCCGTTTCAGCGATCCACGCCGGCGCAAATTCGCTAACCGGTTCGGGGTGCTCTATTTGGGCGATACGGTGAAGGTGTGCTTTCTCGAAGCCGTCTTGCGCGATCAACGCGATGGGGTCCTCGGCGACCTGCCGATAGCTGAATCCGAATTGTACGACCGCAATTTCGCAGAGATCGAGGTCATCAATCCGCTGATGATGGTCGATCTTCGAGACGACGGGCCGATCAAGATGGGAGTGCCGACGGATGTCGCGAAGGGCTCAAAGCAATCCCTCGCACGGAAGTGGGCGGTCGCCTTCAATGAACACGACAGCCAGGTGGACGGCATCATCTACCCGTCTCGGCTCAACGGCCACACCAACCTTGCAGTGTTCGATCGAGCTATTGGAAAACTGAAGGCGGTCCGCACGACGAAGCTGATCCGCGCGCCGGGTCTGGCTGATATACTCAACGACCTCAATGTCGCAATTGTCGAACCTGATCCCTGATATTTTACCTGTCGTCGAAGTCGGATACAGCACTACTTCTGCCCACCGATCCGGGACAAATCGACCCGAATTCCCGCAGTCCCAACCTCTCCTTCGTCTGAGGGCTCCGCTTCGCTCTGCGAGGGGTTAGCATCCGCAGGTTTGTCCGCGGCATCCGAAGAAACTTCCTTCCGATCGACGATCGTTCCACCTCGATCCTGCGCCTGAAACACGCTTTCACCTTCGAACTGGCCGGTGTTCCAGGCGTAAACGGCATCTTCGAAGATCTGCGGAAGCACCTCACTGCTCGTTGGGTTGCCATACCACTTTGAAACGATGCGCATGATCTTGGAAAACATCTTCGTCCCCATGCGAAGATTTTCGCAAGGCTCAATCAGATCTGGTTTCAGCTCGGATGCGTCCTTCACGCCGACACCCGCCGGGAACTGTGTAAGGCCCACACGCACGACGGCCTGCCCGACATACTGGCGTATGACCTCCATTGCCTCGTCTGGGGTCTTCGGTTTTGGTACAAGGATGAGCCGCCCTCCGGCTTTGACGGTGACGGCCAGCGGATCGCCAGGACCGACAGCGGCTACGAACTGCTCGACGATGGCGGGTTTCAGCGAGGGATCGGCGCATTCCGCGATAAAGGCAGCATCCATGACGAAGGCTCCAAAGTTCAGGTATTGAAGGAAATCACAAGGGGAACGCCGAACAGAGCGGACCAGGCTTTGGCGCTCGCGCGCTGGATAGCGATGATGTTGCCACCCGTCGTCCACCAGCCATTGCCGATCAAAACGATCGCGTCGGGTCGATAAAGCATCGACTGGAGAATGGGCCACAGTACGAGCTGCTCATAACAGATGAGCGGCGCGATCTTTCGGCCCGCAACCTCGACGACAGGATTGGCGAAGAGGTTGGCGCGGGCGCCGCCGGTCTCTCGTGTCCATCGCTCCCATGGACGCCACATCGAAACCGGTACAGGCATGCGCTCACGATAGAGGACACGCCCCCCATGCGCATCGATGGCCACCATGACGTTGTCGTAGCCAACCGCATCGACGACCGCCGCGCCGGCGACTACAGTCACGTGCGTTCCTTGCAGCTCATTCCGCCAGAAACGTTCAAGCGTTGGCGTCCAAAAGCCCAGTGTGCTCTCGGGAAGCACGACGACGGTCTCTCGTGTTCCGGCAGCCTGCCGAACATCCGTCACCAGGTCACGTTGACGTTGAAGGGATTGATCGCGGCCAAGGCTCGCACCCATTTCAAGGTCAACACCACGCCACCCCTCCGGTAGAATCTGATTTGTCCCCGATACGGCGGACCAAAGCCATAGACCTGGC
>NZ_BJZP01000063.1 GCF_007992095.1 Paenirhizobium naphthalenivorans | reverse complement strand
TCCTTAACGACCTGCGCCCATTCTTCCTTCGGCAGCGAGGTGAGTTCCATCTTTTCGCCCTCGACACGCAGCTTGGCTTCGCCGCCCCAGTACCAGACGTCGCGGTAGTAATGCGACTGGTCGATGGTGATGAGGAACAGTTCCTGCAGATGCGGCGGCACCTTCTGCCAGCTTGCCGAGTTGGCGAAATAGGACCCGAACCATGCGCCGGTGACCGAGTTGGTCAGTGCATACTTGCAGACGTCCGCCCAGCCCACTTCATAGGCTTCGGTGAAACCGCACCATGCCACGCCGTCAAGTTCGCCCGTCTGCAGCGCGACTTCCACGTTGTCCCATGGAATGGTGACAGGCACGAGGCCGTAGCGCGACAGGAACTTTCCGGCCGTTGGGACGCCGAACACGCGCAGGCCCTGCATGTCGGCAAGACTCTTGATAGGCTTGTCGACGGTGAAGACGTGCAGCGGGTCCCAAGCGCCGGCCGAAAGCCAAGTCACATCCTTGACCTCGCCATAGGCTTCTTCCCAGATTTCCTTCAGGCCGTAATATTTGAACAGCACCGGCACATCGAGGCTGTAGCGGGTTGCGAAGGGGAAGTAGCCGCCGAAGACGGCAATATCAACCGGCGATGCCATGGTCGCTTCGTCCGACTGCACGGCGTCGATGGTGCCGGCCTGCAGGGCGCGGAAGAGATCGGAAGTCGGGACGAGCTGGTCGGCGTAGTAGAGCTCGATCTCCATCTCGCCATTGGCGGCCTTGTTGAAGGCCTCGATCTGCGGCTTGATGACGTGTGCCCCGAGCGGAGCGCCGGAATAGGTCTGGAGACGCCATTTGATTGGGCCACTCTGCGCGTTGACATAGGGAGCGGCAAGCGTCGAGCCGGCGACGGCTGCGCCTGCGCCGATGCTGGCCTTGGTCAGGAAATTTCGACGCGTCGCGAGGATCTTTTCCGATGGACTTTGCTTTTTGGTGTCGTCTGTCATGTCATTCTCCTCTTGAGTTTATTGTTATGCGTGGCTGATCCCGTGGGATCAGCCTTTCACCTTCACTTGCTCTGGAAGCCATAGGGCCAGCTCCGGGAAGATCATGACCAGCACAATGGTGAGGGCCATGATCGCCGCGAAGGGCCAGATGGATTTGTAGATGTCGATGAGGGTGATCTCCTTGGGCGCGAGAGAGCGCATCAGGAAGAGGTTGTAGCCGAACGGTGGCGTGATGTAGGCGATCTGGCAGGTGATGGTGTAGAGCACACCATACCAAATGAGCTGGTTTTCGAAGCCTAGATCGAGCGCCTTGACCAGCGGAACATAGAGCGGCGCCACGATGACGAGCATCGCAGTGTCATCAAGGAACATGCCCATGATCAGGAAGCTGATCTGCATCATGATGATGATGGTCCAGGGGTCGAGATCCCATTGCTTGATGAACAGTGTCTCGATGGCCTTGACCGCGCCAAGCCCGTCGAACACCGCGCCGAAGGCGAGTGCGGCAAGGATCAGCCACATGAACATGCAGGAGACGGAGAGCGTCTTCATCGAGGTTTCGCGCACCAGCCTCCACGTGAAGCGGCCCTTCACGATGGCGGCGAGTGTGGCCGAAGTCGCGCCCACGGCGGAGCTTTCGACAAGGCTGGTATAACCGGAGACGAAGAGACCGGTCATGAAGAAGAAGATGGCGAAGGGAATGATGCCCGCCCTTGCGAGTGCCAGCTTCTCGCGAAACGGCATGTTCAGCTCTTCTTCCGGCACGGTCGGCGCGAGCTTCGGATTCAGCCTTGCGCGGATCACGATATAGAGCACGAAGAGAACCGCCATCAGCAGGCCGGGGATGAGGCCGGCGAACCACAGCTTGGAAACCGGCTGGCGGGCGATCATGCCATAAAGCACCATCACCACCGACGGCGGAATGAGGATACCGAGCGAGGAGCCGCCCTGCACGACGCCGGAGATCAGCACCTTGTCATAGCCGCGGCGCAGCATTTCCGGCAGCGCAATGGTCGCGCCGATGGCCATGCCGGCGACGGAAAGACCGTTCATCGCCGAGATGATGACCATCAGGAGGATTGTGCCAATGGCAAGACCGCCACGCACTCGCCCGAACCAGACATGCAGCATCTTGTAGAGATCTTCGGCGATGCCGGATTCCGACAGGATGTAGCCCATGTAGATGAACATGGGCAGGGTGAGCATGGCATACCAGTTGAACAGCTTGAACACCTGGTTGAACGGTAACTCCGCAGCACCCTGTCCATAAAGCAGCAATGCGGCGCCGGCTGCGACGAAACCGATGGCTGCAAAGACGCGCTGACCCGTGACGAGCAGCAGCACCATCGATGCAAACATCAGCAACGCGATCATTTCATAGCTCATGCCAGCTCCTTTCCACGGATCGTGGCAATGTGCTTGAAGACGAGGGAGAAGGCCTGCATCAGCATCAGCACGATGCAGACAACCATCAGGGCCTTGATCGGAATGACAGAGGGGTTCCAGATCGAGAAACGCTTCTCATTGGTCTCGATCGCATAGGCGAGGCTCGAAATGCCGCCTGCGAGCAGAACACCCAGATAGAAAATCAGACAGAAGGACATGGCGAGGTCGATCTTCGCCTTGCCCTTGGGGGAGCGCGTCGAATACCAGAGGTCCATGCGCACATGATCGTTGTTCTTGAGCGTGATCGGACCGCCCATGAAATAATAGGCGGCGAGCGTGAACTGCGTCAGTTCTACCGCCCAGTGCACGGGCATCCTGATGAGGTTGCGGGTGATCGCGTCGAAGATCAGTGTGCCGCCCATCATGAAGATGAGCGAGGCGGCGAGATAGCCGACATAATCCGAAATCCGGTCCGTTATACGAACGTAGCTGGCAATCAGCGGATGCATGGCAATCCTCCAGAAGAAGGCGGTTCGGTATGATTGATGGTCAAACTTCTGCTCCGTCACAGGCGATAAAAACGCGCACGGACCATCGCCCGGTGCCGGGGCGCGGCACCGCTGGATCCGTCAGCAAAACGATCAAGCGGAAAGCAGGCTTCCGCGTCAGGCAACGGGGCAGAGCACTGCCCGAGCCTCAAGTATCAAACCCGACCGCTACGGCCGGCTGCCGTGTATTTCTGAAATTGTCATTTCGTTCCCCTTGCGCCCTCAGGCGTAGATGCGACCTTTTCGATTGTCTCGCATCCGCGCAGATTAGCTGCTTTTTTCTCGAAAGAAAGACCAAATTTTCAATTTTCGCCCGAACGGTCATTTATGTGGAGGCAAATAATGACTGTTTAGTCACGATAATGAGGATTGGTTTGACTGATCGGGCGATGCATGCAATTCCTCCCAAAATTACGCAGCAGAATCGAAGGAAATACCGAGGTGCAGCCATCCGAACGCCGGGAAAAGATCGTCGCGCTTCTGGGCCGCACCGGCGAGATGGCGGTAGAGGCTCTGGCCGAGGCTCTGGATGTCTCACGGGAGACGGTCCGTCGCGACCTGACGCGACTCGATGCCGCGGGCAGGCTTCGCAAGTTTCATGGCGGGGCGCGGCCGATGACGGTGCCGGCGGCTTCGCTCGAAAAGGAAGGGCCCTTCGCGCAGCGGCTCGCGCAGAATGCCGAGGCCAAGCGCAAGCTGGCGCGTGCTGCCTGCCGCTTGTTCAAACCTGGCGATTCCCTCTTCATCGATACCGGCAGCACGACGGTGGCGCTGGCTGAAGCACTTGCCGGCCTCGACGGACTTGTCGTCGTCACCAACTCGCCGCGCATCGCCGCCACGCTGGCGGTTAATCCAAGCCACACCCTTTTCCTGATCGGCGGGGCCTACAGCGCGGATGCCGGCGAGAGCCTTGGACCGCTTGCGCTGGAACAGGTCGGAAAATTCCGTGCCCGCCATGCAGTGCTCACCGCCGGTGCGCTGGATGGATCCAGCGTCATGGACTTCGATCTTCAGGAAGCCGAAATGGCGAAGGCCATGATCGAACGCGCGGATCTCGTGACGGTGCTCGCCGATCACTCCAAGTTCGACCGCCGCGCCGTCTTCGAGGTTGCCCCGCTCTCGCGCGTCGACACGCTTGTCACCGACGCTCACCCCTCCGAGGCTATGACGCGGGCGCTGACGGCGGCCAATGTGCGGATCTTGACGCCATAAGCCGCGCGGGCATCGTTCTTTCTCTCAGACGGACGAGCCTGTCGCAGACATTTTCCGAGCGCGCGGTTCCCCCCTGAGCATCTTTATCTCTATGCTTCTTTAACGTTTTACAGTCCGAAGAGATGCGCAGGCGGGTCGTTCTGGTCCTCAAGCGCCTTCAGCTTGCGGGCATCGGACACGTCCATGCCGCCATACTTCGCCTTATATTTGTAGAAGGTTGCATCCGAGATGCCGTGCTTGCGGCAGACATCAACCGTCTTCGCGCCCGCCTCCTGCTCCTTCAATATCCCGATGATCTGTTCTTCCGTGAACCGTGAACGCTTCATTCCTCCGTCTCCTTGATGTGACGGACTCTACCAAAATCT
Organism: Paenirhizobium naphthalenivorans; assembly: GCF_007992095.1. GTDB lineage: Bacteria > Pseudomonadota > Alphaproteobacteria > Rhizobiales > Rhizobiaceae > Allorhizobium > Allorhizobium naphthalenivorans. Next base: position 246 of record NZ_BJZP01000063.1, on the reverse strand, counting down.
GGAGGAAGTTCAGGGTCTCAGGTCACAACAAGGGCTGGCCTTTGAACCTCTTACGGAAGGACCGCTTGGCTGCATCGAGATCGCGCTTGGCGGTCAACAGGAAATCTACCGGATTGCCGTGTCTGTCGATGGCTCGACACAGATATCGCCATCTGCCGCGGGTCTTGGCAGAAACCCCATCAATCCTGACAGGTCCGCAATGTGGCCGGCGAAACGCCGAAGCCGCTTTTCGATCCTCGTCGGAAG
>NZ_BJZP01000062.1 GCF_007992095.1 Paenirhizobium naphthalenivorans | reverse complement strand
GAAAGCCGGACCTGGCTCGATGCCGGGTCCGGTTTTGACTTCTCGGCAGAGGAGAAGGCTCCGCCGGTGGCGGAGCCCCGTGATGTCAATCAGTCACGGTTCGGGCGGGACCAGATGAGCTGGAGGCCATCCTCGCCTTCGACCTCGGCGAGCGTTGCGTAGATCGGAGCCGGGAAGCTCGGATCGTCGAGCTTGACCGAGAGGTAGTCGCGGCCCTGCTCGGAGGTCTTCTGCCACGCGGCACCTAGCTCGACGCTGCCGGCGTAGACGCGGAACTGCGGGCCCTTGTCGGAGGGGTTTTCGACCCGGGCGATGCGGGCCTTGACGTTAAGGGCGAGCGTGCGGATGGAGCCGGTGAAGCCGTTTTCGGTGGAGGTGAATGTGCCGATGGTTGCCATTGTCGTATTCCTTTTCTCATGTTCGGGCCACGCCCATCGCGGCCTCGATGGCTGTCGCAAAGACCGGTGACGATCGGACCGCACCCAATAGGGCCGTAATGAAATGGAGGGCGGCAAGTCGCAAATTTGTTAGTCGGAGAGGAGGAGCCTAGCTGGGGTCCCCGCTCGACTTGTCGAGTGGGGTAGGTTGGCTCCGGGGTAAGAAATTTGCGGAATGCCGTTGCGGGAAGACGATCGAGGCGCAGCCGGTCTCCGGTCAGACATGCCTCATCGAGCCCGCAGATGGGTTGCCGGAAACTCTAGCGTGAAGGGATATGGCAATGGTGTTCCGCCGCTCTCGCCTGGGCACGAATGGCATCTTGCGCCATCCCCCGCTTCGACCGTCGTTGCTGATTCAGTCGGGACACAAGTTCGTGCAAACATTGGCTCGCTTGCCCGATCTCCCAGTGAGATATCGTTGCATTCGCGAATCGCAGCCCGGAGGATCAATGCGCCAGCAGACCAAGCCGTTCATCGTCGAACGTAGACCGACCCGCAAACCCAAACCCGACGCTCAAAAACCGTCAATCTGGGGAAGGCTGGATGCTGACATCGCACAAGGTCTGAAGGACCAACGGAACATGGAACAGGGGGCCGCCACTGGTGGTGACGACCGCGCCTGAGCGTCAGGCGGCAGCCTTCACATCCGCTTCCGGCTGCAAGGAATGCAGGAAACTCACGGCGCGCTGCGCATGGGCTGCCGCCTGGAAGATCGCCCGCTTGTCGTTGGCCAGCACCGATAGCCACGACTGAAGATAGGACGCATGATCCGGCCGCGGCTCGAGCTCCGGCGCGATGCCGAGATCGGCGCAGAGAAAGCAGCTCCCGAGCTCGGCAATGAGTTCTTCGCGCGCGCGCTCCGTCCGGTCCTTCGCATAGCGCGATAGATCTCGTCCGACGCGATGTTCCGCCGCCGTCCAATGGGTCGCCTCATGGCTGAGGACAGCCGCGTGGCCGGCAGCATCGCGAAACGCTTCGAAGGGCGGCATCTGGATAAAGTCCATGACCGGTGAATAATAGGCCTGATTGCCACCGTGCCGGATCACGGCGCCGGTGTTGTGGAAGAAGAGATCGGCGCGCTCTATTCGCTCGACAGGATCCCGGATCTTGGCCGGCGGGGCATGATAGGTGTCGGGCAAACCGTCGATCTGCTCGATATTGAACACAGAATATGCCTTCAGGAACGGAATTTCCCGATCAACATCATTGCCGTTTCCGTCGGCTACCGACTTTGTGAAGCGGCTGGCAAAGACGACGGTCGAGCCCGTTTCGCCTTTCCGCACGGCCCCACCCAGCTCGAGCGCCTGTTTGAAGGTCATCCACATCGAGGAGGAGAAGCCCCGCGATACCTGCTCCGACCACAGGAGCAGCACGTTCATGCCGGAATAGGGCAGGCCGTTGTGGCGCATCGGTCGGCTGATGCGACTATGCGTGTTGGCGGCGCTCCATGGTTTCATCCAGGGACGAACGCCTTGTTCGAGATCTTCAACGATCCGATCGGTGATCCGCGTATAGATATCCGCACGGTCCGATTCCGATTTTTTTGTCATGACTTCTTTTCCTTTTCAGGGACCGCGCCTGTCGCGGTCCGTCACGGAGGTCCGAAGTCAGGGGCCGATGGTGCGGCCATGCACCGGAACGGCCGCAACAGCGTGGAGGACGGCGAAGCCGTTGCAAGGGCGCCCGGCTCCTGCAGGACCGCCGAGCGGGACGGGCCGCGATAGGCTCGTCTCCCGTTTCCCTTTTCGACATGAGAGAAGGCCGGCGCATGCAGGCGCCAGCCAAGGAACAAGAAGGCAGGGGCGGGGTGCGACCCCGCCGTTCGTTTTATCCGAAAGCGGCCAACTGAGCTTCGGCCGCCTTGCGGTCGAGCGATACGCCCGGATTTTCGATCGGCCGGTCGAAGGGCTTCCAGGTCTCGCCGATGACCTGTTCATAGGCGGCGACTGCGCCCTCGGCTGCCATGCGCAGCGCGTGGGACTGGACACCCATGTCGGCCGCGAACTCCCGCTTGCGCTGGGCGGCGCTGTCATAGCCGACCGGTCCATCGAGATCCTCGTCGCGGGCATCGTTGGACGCCTTGGCCGTTGCGTCGCGCGCCTCTGTGACGGCGCGGGAGTAGAATTGCCCGGCGCCATGCGCGGATCCGACGAAGGCCCCGACAATGCGCTGGAGATGGATCTGCATCGCCTTCTCGCCGAGGCCTTCGGACAGGCTTTCGGCGGTCTCGACGATCAGCCGCTCGTGAAGGCTGCGGATGCCTTCGCTGTCGACGACTGCAGTGCCGAAGCTTGTCGCGATCTTGGACGCCTGGGTGGCGTCGGGGCAGGAGAGGCGGACCATTTCGAGGGTTGCGCCCTTACGGAGTTGCGACGACCTGGCGTTGGAGCGGTTGGGGGTAGAGGGCTTGGCCATGTCTGTTCCTTCCTTGGTTGCGAAGCGGTTCCGGCCCGTGCCGGTCTGCCCTTCGATGCGGACGACCAGGAACCGGCAAGGGACGGGCGGCTTCACAGGTTCGATCCGGCTGAGCCAGCAGGGCAGGGTTGCGGGCCAGCAGGTCTTGACCTGAGCAGACCCCGCGAGCCTGCCCTCGCGCAGAGAGGCTGGATCGGCCGCCCCGCGGCGCGACAGCGGCCTTGAAACGACCGGCCGCCGGTTCAGACCGCAGCGAACAAGAAGGGCAGTCCGGCACGGGTCCGATATCAATCCCAAGGCAAGCGATAGACATGGCCAAGCCCCCAATGACGATGACGTCGAAGCCGGGTAAGGACATCGCCTGGTCCTTTCGCCTCGGGTCTTCCTATATCGCCGGATGCTGCACAGGCTCGCGGTCGCGATGCTGGAAAGCCCCGATGACCTGCTCCTGCACGCCGGCCTGCAGGCGATCGTGTCGAGTTCGACCCAGCACTCGAAGGCAAAGCGGTCGAAGAGCTCCCGAAGGTAGAGACGGGGACTGGACCGGCGCCGCGCGCGGCTCCGGACCTTCACCGTGGTCGCCTGTCTCCCGGCGCGCGCCGCAATCTGACGGTTCAGACAATCGAGATGCCGCTGGGTCTCGCGCCGGGCGCCGATTGCTTTCGCCAGCGGCCTCAAGAGGCGGATGTCGATCATGACCCATCCCCCCGGTTTCGCCAGCCAATGAAGGAGGAGGGGCCATCATATTCAGGGTGGCGAGCGAGATCGATGACGAAGCCGAACCGCCCCCGCCCCGCATATTCGTCGCTTGCCACCAGAAAACGGCGTTCTTCACCACCGCGGATATGGCCTCCGCCGATCTTCGCCACGACCTCCGTCATGCCGGGGCGCTGATCGGACAAGATTGCCGACATAGCGATGTAGTCCGCCGCATGGCGTTGACCGAACGCCCGGCGATCCCTGGCCCAGCTCTCACCCTCGGCAAGCGGGCAACCGCGGATCGTCTCCCAGACGTCGGGCCAGGTATTGCGGAAGGTCTTTTCTGCCATCGACCGCTCGTAGGCGGTGAACAGGTCCGGGAAACTGATCGCGACGATCGCCCATTCGCAGTCTTCCTCGTACCAGGGCATATCCTTCCGCAGCAGCGGATGGACCTTGGCATTGCGCTCTGTCGAGAGATGGAAGCCGCCATGCCCCGATGTCATGTGAGCGACGACGCCCTCTGCGTACACGACCGCCATCTGCGATCCGCCCCATGGTGTACTAGCCGACATGCGGGTTTGCATGCGGTTCAGCTTGGCCAGATCGCGTTGGTGACCAACGGTCTCGGCGACACGGGCTCGGAATTCCGCTTCATCCGCCACCCGGCCATCATGCCCGATGAAATCTGCCCGCGTCAGATCTGCGAGTGGCCGACGGATCGCACCCGCGCTCGCTAGGAACGCAAAGCCGCTGGGTGATGTGACCATGGCAAGGACCAGGTCACCGATGCGGGCGAGGGCTAAGCCGTCCGCGCTGGTGGCAAACTCCACCCCCGAAAGATCGGGGGTGGATGCTGCCATGTTCGAATTGAGGGCGGCAGTCATGCTGCAACCCTCTGATCGACGTCTTCGTCATGCACATCATGATCGGGCAGATCGGCATCCTCAGTTTCGCCTTCGACCACATCGCCGGTATCGTGTTCTGGCTGATCTACCGATGGATCACCGGCACCGCTTTCCCCTTCATCCTGGGGCGTGGCGCCGATGACACCCGTGTCCGCGCCTGCCCGGATCCAGTCGAGCAGTTCGTCGGCAGGGGGCGCGAAGCGGGCCGACGGATGGACGAAGTGCTTAGTTGCGAAATGCTCAACGAGCGCTGTACGCGTCTCGCGGACCTTCGGGCGCGGCTGGACAGATGCCTCGGCGCAAGAGGCTTCCAGTGCCTGCCGCGACAGGCACAAGAGGAAGTCCTCCGAACCCATGTTCGGCAGAAACTCGTCGGCGCCGATAGCCTCGCCGGCGATGCGCGCGACCATGCCGCTGTTCGACATGCCCCGGCGGCAAGAGAGGACGTCGATCAGCACGGAGCGAACCGCAACCCGAAGCGTATCCTGATCGAAGGCGAGCTTGCCATGCTCATCAAACAAGCCCACGACATGCCGCGAGAAGCGCTTGCCGCCGTAGAAGGTACCATCTGCGCCGGAGTCGACGCGGACATTCTGGCCGGCGAAGGCCAGGACCATCAGCGCCATCAGCATGTCGTCCTCGATCGGTGCGCGACCGAGTGCATCGTGCAGGGCATCGGTCCTGAAATCGCCGATCATATCATGGCCCTTCTGGGTGACGTCGGGCCGGACTTTCGGCGTGGCGACTGCGTCGGCGTCATCGCCGCCGGTGACCGATCCGTCGCCAACAGCACCCTCCGGCTTCGCAGCCTCA
>NZ_BJZP01000061.1 GCF_007992095.1 Paenirhizobium naphthalenivorans | reverse complement strand
AAGGGCGTTCAGGAATGAGCCGATGATTACCCGCGCCAGACCTCCATGGGTCTCTGCGGATTCCGAGCTGAAGCCGGCCGGCATTCCGATCAATTACCGGCCACCGTTCCGATTTGAAGCCGGCCACGATTCCAATCAATTGTCGGCCGTTTTTCGGCTCTAACGATACCCCCTGGGTCAGCAACTTTGGCATCAAGCCTCCCGGTACACGAGGAGATTTTGATGCCGGCGAAGAGAAGGCTGACCATGAGACAATTACGACAGATGCTCCGGCTTGCCGGAAGCGGAACAAGTAGCCGCGAGATTGCGGTGGTGCTCGGCGTTGCGCGCAGCACCGTGCAGGACAATCTGAAGCGGGCGGCGCTAGCGGGCTTGGCCTGGCCCTTGCCCGGCGAGCTGACCGACGATGCGCTCGAACATCGTCTTTTCGCCCGCGCCGGGGTCAAGCAGGGCCAGCGGCGAAGGCAGGAGCCTGAATGGGCTGAGCTTTCGATCGAGCTGAAGAAGCCGGGCGTGACGCTTCTGATCCTCTGGGAGGAATACCGCAGCGTCCATCCCGACGGTTACGGCTATAGCCGCTTCTGCGAACTGTTTCGCGGTTTCGAGCAACGCCTGTCGCCGACGATGCGCCAGGAACACGCCGCCGGCGACAAGGTCTTCGTCGACTATTCCGGAAAGAAGGTGCCGCGATTATCCCCTGAGCATCCTCATTTTCATGCTTTGTTAACCTTTTGCAGTCCGAAGAGGCGCGCAAGCAAATCGTTCTGATCGTTGATGGTCCATCCTCCGGAAAAGCCAAAGCCTTTCCTCAACCACAGCATCGCCTCGAAACCCGCGATGGTTCGCCGCGCCGTGTTGAAGGATTGGAAGCCACCGATCTTTGGCATGTTCTTCTTTACCCGGAAATGGTCGCTTTCGATGCCTTGCTGGAGATGCTTGGTGACATAATGCACGGGATCGGGATGGAGAAGCCCATCATCAACCGACGTTTTAATCGTTGACGGGAAGGTGTTGGCCCCGTCCGTCCCGATCCTGTTCGGCGACAACAAGGGTTCGTCTTTGAGCATCTTGCGGAAGAACCGCTTGGCGGCGTCGAGATCGCGCTTAGCGGTCAACAGGAAATCCACCGGATTGCCGTGTTTATCGATGGCTCGGTACAGATAGCGCCATTTGCCGCGGATCTTGACGTAGGTCTCATCGATCCGGACCGAGCCGCAATGGGGTCGCCGAAACTGCCGCAGCCGTTTTTCGATCATCGGCGCATAAGCCAATACCCAGCGGTTGACCGTGCTATGATCGACCTCAAAGCCCCGCTCGCGAAACATCTCTTCCAAGTCACGATAGCTGAGCGGGTAGCGCAAGTACCAGGCAACCGCCTGTACAATCAACCATGCCTCAAAATGCCTGCCTTTGAAGTCATCTTTCGACTGGCGCTTCAACTTCTCGGCAATAGCATTCAGAATCATGGGCTCGCTCCGCAAATTTCGGAGCGGCAAATTCCATGCCTATGGTCAACATACGGTTAAGCTTGATAATTTGCGACAGGCCCAAGCCAACATCGACGCGCTGCGCTATGTGCCGATCTCACAGCGGCGCAACTCCCCTCTGCGTCAGAGCCTTCTGTGATGGTCATCGATTCTCCCGGCCTGACAATCGGCATCCGCGAGCGATACCGCGATGTCGTTTCGGAAAAGTGGCCCGTCATCGTCACGCCGCAGGCCGACGAATTGCTATCGAGCTGGCTGCACCGACTTGCATTTGCGAACGGCATTGCGCCTCGACCGTTCGCCCGCGTACTCGGGCTTAATGCAGGGATGTGGTCGGCCGCCCTGGACCTCAAGCTCCCGGCCGACATTGCAACCCTTCTCCAAGCCCACACCGGGATTTTGGAAGACCAACTCTCGGCGATGTCGCTAGCTGGATCGCCGCTGAAGCCGCTCTTGCTGCCATTGCGAAACAACGGACGTCGCGACAGTTCGCGGTGGCTGCAGTTCTGTTCTCGATGCCTGGCTGAGGATGCACAGCCATATTTTCGGCGACGATGGCGGTTGGCAACCAAAGCTTGCTGTTCAAAACATGGTTGCGGGTTGCGCGATCGATGCCCATCGTGCCGCAGCCGTGTTGCGGCTTTCGATCAGACTGAACTCGTTCCGCAACATCATTGTGCCTGCTGCGGCTATGACCTGCGTCGGGCATCGATTGTCGGTGTCGGTCCAGAGGCAAAACGGCTTGACCGCTGCATCGACGATATCTGCCGACTGGAAGCGATAACCGGTTCGCTGCCAAGCGCTACCCTCGTTCGGGGCCTGCTTGGCATGCCAAGTGTTGCCGGTATTTATGCGACATCGTCCCTGACCAGCCTGTCCACGTCGACGCGGATTCGCTGCATCGAACGGCTCGCAATGCGACCCAGTGACTGGTTGACGGTCGATGATGATGTTGTAATCACCCATTGGCGACGGCTCATCCTGTCGGCGGGTGGTCACCTTCCCTTGATCACGCTGCTTGCGGATGCCCTCAAACGCCGTAGGCAGCAACCTTCCATCGCACGCCCTCCTCCGGCAGCAGAGATGTCAGGATTATTGGGTGCCTATGCGGGTATCAGGAGAAGTCCTCATCGTCGGTCGGCTCGAACTCACGACCGGCCCGGCGATCACCCAGTAGCTGGCGGACAGCGGGGTTAGTGGTGGTCCGGATGCGCGGTGTGGGACTTAAGCGCGAGCTGTCTTTGGTCTATGTTGACGCATGACAGGACTTTGGGAAGTGGACTGCGGCGTTGGCAGGTTGGGACGACACTTCTGAAGAGATTGCGCGGATTCGGCGACGCTTGGCTGATCTCGATGCTGAGCGTCTGGAGCTTGAGTGCACGTTAGAATCGCTGGAGAAAAAGGTCACATCCGATAGCTACTCGCCTGAACGGCCGTCGTCTGTCGATGCCCCTGTTACCAACAGCTCACCGTCAGTCGAGAAAATCGAGTTGTTCCGACGCCTGTTCGCGGGGCGTCCCGATGTCTTCCCAGTTCGATGGGAAAACAGGATGGCCGCGCGCTCCGGCTATTCGCCGGCCTGTTCCAACGAGTGGGTAAAGGGGATCTGCGGAAAGCCGAAGGTCAAATGCGGGGAATGTCCGCATCAGGCTTTCATTCCGCCCTCCGAGGATATCATCGAAAAGCATCTTCGCGGCGGCGATGCTCGCTCAAGCGACTTTGTTGCCGGCGTATATCCATTGCTGCAAGACGAAACATGCTGGCTCCTTGCTGCTGACTTCGACAAAGAAAGCTGGGCGGATGATACCAGAGCCCTGCTCGCCACCTGTCGTGCAAAAGGAATTGCCGCAGCCCTCGAACGGTCGAGGTCGGGAAACGGCGGCCATGTCTGGATATTCTTCTCAGAACCCGTTCCCGCGAAGATCGCCCGGCAACTTGGTGCCGCGCTGATCACAGAGACGATGGAGAACCGACCCGAGATCGGCTTCACGTCTTATGACCGTTTCTTTCCCAACCAGGATACGATGCCACTTGGCGGCTTCGGCAATCTGATCGCGCTTCCCCTGCAAAGGAAAGCCCGCGAAAATGGAAACAGCGTTTTTGTCGATAGCGACCTGCAACCCTACGATGACCAGTGGGCATACCTGTCGTCTTTACCCAGGTTGTCGGCGGACGAAGTCTTCAGGATCGCCGACGAAGCCGAATTGTCGGGGCGGGTCTTGGGCGTCCGGATGCCAGTCGATGACGAACATGCCGATGAGCCGTGGAAGATGTTGCCGTCACGTCGGAGCGAGCTGCGGCGAATTGAGGCTGCGATCCCGCAAAGCATCAAGGTCGTGATCGCCGACCAGGTTTACATCGATAGGACCGAGCTTCCGTCCGCGCTGATTGCGCAGTTCGTGCGCCTGGCAGCATTCCAGAACCCGGAATTCTATCGCGCGCAAGCAATGCGATTGCCGACATTCGGCAAGCCTCGGATCATCTCCTGTGCCGAGCTTCACCCGCGCCATGTCGCGCTGCCACGAGGCTGCTTCGACGAAGCGATTGAACTCATCAAGAGCCATGGCGCGACCGCCATTTTGGAGGATCACCGCGAAGACGGAGATGCGCTACCCGCCGGCGTCTCGTTCCAAGGGGAACTGCGACGACCACAATCGCGGGCCTTTGATGCTCTTGTGGCCAACGACAACGGCGTGCTCGCCGCGACGACCGCCTTCGGCAAGACAGTGGTCGCAGCTGCACTCGTAGCACATCGAAGCCGCAACACGCTGGTTCTTGTTCACCGCAGGGAGCTTCTCACCCAATGGGTAGAGCGTTTGAGTTCCTTTCTGAGCATCGACCCAAAGCAGATCGGCATAATCGGTGGCGGGAAAAGGAAGCCAACAGGGGTCATCGATGTGGCGCTGATCCAAAGCTTGGTTCGCAATGGCGAGGTCGATGACATCGTGGGAAATTACGGTCATTTGATTGTCGACGAGTGCCACCATCTGTCCGCTGCAAGTTTTGAACTTGTCGCTCGCAGGTCCAAGGCGCGATATGTCGTCGGCTTATCTGCCACCGTTGCCCGAAAGGACGGTCATCATCCGATCATCTTCATGCAATGCGGCCCTGTTCGCCATCGGGTCGATGCAAGAGTTCAAGCTGCCGAGCGTGGTATTCGCCACCGTGCCCGTGACCGTTCGACGAAGTTTGAGTTGCCAGCGTCACTCGCCTCGGTCGAGCGCCCGTCAATACCAGCAATCTATGCAGCCCTTGCGCAGGACCAAGGCCGAAATGACCTGATATTCGATGACGTGTTGAAATCTCTCGAGGCCAAACGTTCGCCCATCCTGCTGACGGAGCGTAAGGATCACCTCGATTACCTCCAGCAGAAGTTCTCGCCGTTCGTGAAAAATCTGGTGGTGCTACGCGGCGGCATGTCGGCGAAGGATCGCAAGCAGGCCAACACGGCCTTGAATGTCGCGGATGATGATGAGCGCCTGATACTTGCGATAGGCCGCTATATCGGGGAAGGCTTCGATGACGCCCGGCTCGACACGTTGTTCCTGACCATGCCGATCGCCTGGAAGGGAACTCTGGCGCAGTATGTCGGCCGTCTGCATCGTCAGCATGATGGCAAGCGGGACGTTTTGGTGGTCGACTATGTCGATAACACCGTTCCGGTTCTGGCTCGGATGGCAGCGAAACGACGCGTGGGTTATCGGGCGCTCGGCTATGTGATCGAGTAGCTGGCGCGGCTTAAGGTCAGTGGAGCGGCCATGGCAGTGCGTCATGCCCACCAAATGCGCTTACAGCTAGTCCTGCTCGCCGCCATCGGCGACTTCTTTCGCCAAATCTTCCCTCACAAGCGAATGCCGGCTAAGCAGCCCGTCATCCTCAAGCCGCTCGAGATCGGGCAGATCGCGCAGTGTTTCGAGGCCGAACGCCGAGAGAAAATGCCTGGTCGTCACATAGGTGTAGGGCGCGCCGTGTGTCGGGCTGCGCGGGCCGGAGCTGAGAAACCCGGCATCGCGAAGGCCGGCAATCATGTCGCGGCTTATCTCCTTGCCGAACATGTTGGACAACTCGCCGCGGGTCACCGGCTGCAAGTATGCGATCGCCGCCAGCACCACAGCCTCGTTTTCCG
>NZ_BJZP01000060.1 GCF_007992095.1 Paenirhizobium naphthalenivorans | reverse complement strand
TTTGTGAGGGAAAAGAGCCGCGCCACGCTTTGATGTCCACGTACAAATTTGTGGGTCGCCTGCGTGAGGTGATTCCGTCAGGTTCCCATCGATTCTCTCAATGGGCTTCTGGGTCGCCTCAGATAAGGGCGGAAAAATCTGAGGAAAGAAAGGACATGGACGATGGCGATGAAATGCTCAACACACTGAAATACAACACCTAATCACGCGTTTTTGCGATGGTCTTGGATCATCTTAAGACATTGTTAACTTTAAATTCCTTGTCGCGCAGGGGGAATCGGACGATAGTTGCGCAAATTATGGCTTTATGGCCATTTTTTCGAAAGTGACGCCACCTAGGAAATAGTTTGCAAAATGAGCCAGCTGCCCAACAGATTTGACGTCGAGATCGCCCAGCAAGGGGCAAAGATCTCAAGCGCGTTGCATATGCTGCGCAGCCAACAGTATCCGCCGGACGCTCGTAAGGGATTACGCAAGTTTCAGCTCGGCGAGGTCGCCGATTTCATGGGTGTGACCCAAAGCCATCTCCGACAAATCCATTCCGAAGGGAAAGGCCCGGAGATCGAATCGGTCAGCGGTCGCCGATATTATACGGCCGATCAAATGCGGGAGCTTCGCGAATATCTCGAAGCCAACAAAAAATCCGACAAGCGCTATTACGTTCCTCAACGTCGCGAAGGCGAGCCGATGCAAGTCGTTTCTGTCGTGAACTTCAAAGGTGGAAGCGGGAAGACAACGACCGCCGCACACTTAGCACAGTATCTCGCCCTCACCGGTCACCGTGTGCTTGCCATCGATCTAGATCCCCAGGCGTCGCTAACGTCACTGTTCGGCATTCAGCCCGAACTCGATGATACGGCGTCCCTATACGAAGCGCTTCGTTTCGATGAGGAGCGAAAGCCAATATCAGCGGTAATTCAGTCGACCAATATTCCAGGACTAGACGTTGTACCGGCGAATCTTGTGCTGCAGGAATTTGAATACGATGTGCCACTGTCAATTTCTTCTCGAAAAGGTGACGAGGGTCGGTTGTTCCACATGCGCATCGTCAATGCGCTTAAAGAAGTGGACGACAAGTATGACGTGGTTGTCATCGACTGCCCGCCGCAGCTCGGCTACCTTACTATCACCGCGTTGATGGCTTCCACGGGCATCCTGATTACAATCCATCCCCAGATGTTGGACATCATGTCGATGAGCCAGTTCCTACAGATGCTGGGAGGGATTATGACCCCTGTTGCAGAGGCTGGTGCCGAAATCAGGGTGGAATGGTTCCGCTACCTCGTGACACGCTTTGAGCCGACCGACATTCCGCAAGCGCAGATGGTCGGCTTCATGCAGTCGATGTTTGCTCAGCAGATGCTGCGAAACCACGTTCTTAAATCTACCGCTATTTCCGACGCTTCAATCAAAAAGCAGACTTTGTACGAGGTCGAGCGGGGAGAGTTCGTTCGGTCTACTTACGATCGAGCAATGGAAAGCCTGAATGCCGCAAATGGTGAAATTGTCGACCTGATACACAATGCTTGGGGGCGGAAATGACAAACTTGTCAGCCGTTTTTTTTCCTATTTTTGCAAGGCGAAATAATGCCTTAGCGGAGTTGAAGTCAAAACTGGAGTTCGGTCATGGCGCGTGACAATCCATTTGCGAAGCTTGATATAGCGTCGATATCGACCGACAAATCTCCCGTAAAGCCTGGATACGCGATGACGGGCGCCGCGAAGACGGTTGTGCGATCGATTGAAGATCTCGCCGAAAACACCAAGAAGCTCATGGAGGGTGAGGTCGTCGTGGAGCTGGATCCGCGGCTGCTGGATGTATCATTCGTGGCCGATCGGCTGTCGGATGAGGGCGAAGAATACCAGGAGCTCAAACAGGCGATCAAAGAATCCGGTCAGACGACACCAATCCTGGTTCGGCCTAGCTCGTATGACAGCCAACGCTTCATGGTCGTTTTCGGGCACCGTCGTCTCAAGGTCGCCAAAGAGCTCGGGATTTCGGTCAAGGCGGTTGTCAAAAAACTTGACGACATCACGTCCGCAATCGCCCAAGGGCAGGAAAACTCTGCCCGCTCAAACTTATCCTTCATCGAACGTGCGTACTTCGCACAGAACCTGCTTGCGTCCAACATGACGAAGGACGTGGTGCGGTCGTCTCTCGCGATCGACGAGGCGATGTTGTCCAAGATGCTCGGTGTCGTGGAAGTGGTCCCTGCTGCGATCATCAAAGCTCTCGGTGCGTCCAAAAAAATCGGGCGCGACAAGTGGCTTAGCCTGCGTCAACTACTTCTCGTTCCTGCCCTCTTGAAGGTTGCCACTGAATTTACGGAGACCGCAGAGTTCGTTGAACTGGCAGAAGAGAAGCGGTTCGACGAACTTCATGATTACCTGAAGCGCTACAAGGTCAAATCGGCTGCAAAGAAGCCCAAGGGCAACGCATCCGGGAGGGATTGGACGTCGAGCGACAGTTCACTGAATTTCGTAATGAACACCAAATCGAAGAAGGTTGCGATTGAGCTTTCGAATGTCGAAGCGAAGCCCTTCAGCGACTGGCTTTCGGGCCGGATGGACCGTTTGTATGACGAGTACAAACGGTCAAAAACCGAACGCAACGGAGATTAAACCGCAAAAGAAAAAGGCCCCCAAACGGTAAACCGTGGAAGCCTCTCTCGTCATCTCTAGCAGGATCGAGAATCGCATTTCCCGGAATCGCAGTCAAGAGTGTTGGCACCGATTTGGTGAGCGAATTTCTTTTGCCTAGAGAAAGGTGAGAGAAAAAATGCAAACGGGACATGTAACGACGCCTTTTGGGCGGCGACCGGCTACTCTTGCCCTAGTTAAGGGGCAACTGGCCATCACAGCACCGAGCCCAGGCGCACGCGTAGAAAAGTGGAAAGTATTTCGTGACGTGTGTGAGGCGAGGGAGCGCTTCGGTCTGCAAGACAGAGCGCTCGCTGTTCTCGATGCTCTCTTGACGTTCTACCCTGAGCCACAGCTCGACCAGGATCATGGACTTGTCGTGTTTCCATCTAATGCGCAGCTATCTGTCCGCGCTCATGGGATCACAGAAAGCACACTCCGCCGGCAACTCGGAGCACTGGTCGATGCCGGACTTATCCAGCGCCGGGATAGTCCAAACGGCAAGCGTTACGCGCATCGCAGTCGAGATGGCGTAATTGAGCAGGCATACGGCTTCGATCTCAGCCCGCTGCTCACGCGCGCGGCGGAGCTTGCCCTACTTGCGCAGGAAGTCGCAGCAGAACGTGTACGCTTCCGCAGGGCAAAAGAAGCACTGACGATCTGCCGTCGCGATGTCCGTAAGCTGATTACGGCTGCGATTGAAGAAGGAGCGTCAGGAAACTGGCTGGACGTCGAGATGATGTATGTTGGAATTCTTGGTCGACTACCTCGTTATCCCGACAGAACCCAGGTCGAAGCAACACTCGACGAGATGGAGCTTTTGAGGAATGACGTCATCAACCTCCTGGAGATGCAGTTAAATACCGACTATATGCACGGCAATGCCATTCAAAATGAACGCCACATACAGAATTCAAATACCGAATCTATCTATGAACTTGAACCTAGCTCTGGAAAAGAGCAGGGCGAAAGCTTGCCGGAAGAGCCGCCAGCCAAGAGGATAGGCGTTGAACAGAAAAGGGCGAATGCAGAACAGATCAAGTCGTTTCCGCTCGGTATGGTCCTTCGAGCTTGCCCCCAGATCGTAGACTATGGGCCGGGCGGTGGCATATCGAATTGGCGCGAGTTGATGACGGCGGCCGTAGTGGTCCGCTCAATGCTCGGAGTAAGTCCCTCAGCCTACGAAGAGGCCTGCAATGCGATGGGGCCGGAGAATGCTGCCGCGGCAATGGCGTGCATCCTAGAGCGCTCGAACTACATCAACTCGGCCGGTGGTTATCTACGTGATCTGACTAAACGCTCGGAACGAGGAGAGTTTTCAATTGGGCCTATGCTGATGTCGCTGCTCAAGGCAAACGGCGATGGCAACCGGCTTGCGGGTTAGCGATGTCAATAAGCGCAATGTGTTGAACCTAGATGACGAGGCAGGGCTCTCATACAACCGCTACAATCTTGTCAGCCGTTTTTTTCGGAATTTTCCTCATAAATTACTGATGCTTATACGAGATGAGTGCGCGTAATTTCTCGTTGAATTGATGGCTGGGCTTGGTCTATGCCAATCGACGCGAGAGCGGCTTTCACGCTACCGGACGCCGAAAGCTTTATCGTGGGTAGACGCCTGCCTTCACAGCAAACGTGCAGCACGACCGCTTCGACGGTAGCGCTATTGTAATAGCTCGACGCCTGCTGCACCGAACAATGCCTCGACTGCTCCATGGCTTAGGGGAGGGGTATGCCGCGGTTAGCCGCTTCGGTCAGATATCCTGATCGTAGCCCATATGCCGAAAACTCCGCAGGCTCCAGCCCCGCCAAGCTACGCCGCAGCAAAGGCGGCGCTTGTCAGCTTCACCCGGAGCTGGGCCCTTGAACTGGCTGCGGGCGGAATAACGGTGAACGCCGTTTCGCCGGGGCCAACGGAGACGGCGTTGTTTCGGGCGAACAATCCTGTCGGCAGCGAGAGCGAAGCGCGTTCCCTCTTCGGCGTTCCAATGGGCCGCTTCGGAAGACCGGAGGAAGTCGCTGGGGCAATCGAATTCCTGCTATCGATGACGCTGGGTTTATTACGGGGCGGACGCTTCATGTCGATGGCGGGGCCTCAATCGGCAAGTCTTCGTTGTAGATTCATCGCGGTATATCTGGAGGCAGTGTCGGCCGATCCGCGTCTTCAAAGCATACGCGCAGCGCGCCCGCTTCGGCGGGTCGCGTTGTTGTAATAGCTGGAGGCCTGTTGCACCGAACGGTGTCGCGACTGCTCCATTGCTTCGGGGAGGGGGATCCCGCGGTTGGCGGCTTCCGTAAGATATCCCGACCGCAATCCATGCGCCGAGAATTCCGCAGGGTCGAGTCCAGCCATCTCGGCCCGCTGCTTGACGATCGCATTGACCGCGCCCGGCTCCAGCGCCCGCTTCGAGACATTGCCCCAACGATCGATCTTCCGAAAAATACTCCCGCTTTCGATTCTTCCAGCCGCCATCCATGCGTTCAAAGCATCCACGGGCCGGCCCGTCAGATAAACGGCCTCATCGCTTTCGGCACCTGACGTCTTGGTGCGACCCAGATGGATGGCAAGAGAGGGCAGGGGCGGGCCGCCCTCGATGGTGATCGGCGGTTCGGCCGAGAGCTGCTCCCTGCGCAAACCGGCGATCTCGCTGCGACGCCGTCCGCCGGATGCGAACGCCACCATCAGGATCGCCCGGTCGCGGACGTCGCGCAGGCTGTTGGCGCTGCAGGTCGCAAGCATTTTTGCCAGCACGTCGCCGGTCACCGACTTGGCGCTTTTGCGTTTCCTTGGCCGCGGTGTCGCGCGCACCGCAAGACGGATCGCGGACTTCAGCGAAGGGGAGGAGAAGACGCCGGTCAGCCCACGCCATTTCGTCAGCGTCGACCAGCTGGCAAGCCGCCGGCGCACCGTGTCGGGCGCATGCGGTCCGGAAGATCGAAGGAAGCGTTGCTCGCGCAGGCTTTTCTCGACATCCGCCGGCATGCCGTGGTCGGGATCGATGTCGCGCTGCTCGGGCTGCCAGAGATGATGCGCGACGAATTTCAGCAGCAGTGCTTCAGGCGCGGGCCAGGCGAGGGATGCGCCGGTCGCGGCGAGAGACCAGGCCTGGAGATAGGCAAGGTCGGAGGTGAGCGCGCGCAGGGTGTTTTCGCCCATGCCTTCGTTGACCAGGTGACGCAGTGTTTCGATGTCCTGGTCGGTCAGCAGTTCGGCCAGTTCGTCGCGCCGGTCGATCGGCAGGACGCTGGCAATGGTGTCGAGTTCGTCGGCGCGGCGATCGACTGCGGTCTTGGAAATGGACGGTTTGGCCACAGAGAAACTCCGGATCGGCGGTTTTTGACGGCCGTGCGACCGTGGATTTACCGGATTCTTTCCGATTTTCGACTCGAGATCAATCACCAT
>NZ_BJZP01000059.1:0-2500 GCF_007992095.1 Paenirhizobium naphthalenivorans | reverse complement strand
CAACTGGAGGACCGAACCCGCATCTGTTGCAATAGATTGGGATGACTTGTGGCTAGGGGTGAAAGGCCAATCAAACTCGGAAATAGCTGGTTCTCCGCGAAAACTATTTAGGTAGTGCGTCGACCGAATACCCTCGGGGGTAGAGCACTGGATGGGCTATGGGGACTCACCGTCTTACTGATCCTAACCAAACTCCGAATACCGAGGAGTACTAGTCGGCAGACACACGGCGGGTGCTAACGTCCGTCGTGAAGAGGGCAACAACCCTGACCTCCAGCTAAGGTCCCCAAGTCATGGCTAAGTGGGAAAGGATGTGAGGATCCCAAAACAACCAGGATGTTGGCTTAGAAGCAGCCATCATTTAAAGAAAGCGTAACAGCTCACTGGTCTAAATAAGGGTCTTTGCGCCGAAAATGTAACGGGGCTAAAGCCATGCACCGAAGCTGAGGATACGTCGCAAGACGTGTGGTAGCGGAGCGTTCCGTAAGCCTGTGAAGGGGTACCTGTGAGGGGCCCTGGAGGTATCGGAAGTGCGAATGTTGACATGAGTAACGATAAAGGGAGTGAGAGACTCCCTCGCCGAAAGACCAAGGGTTCCTGCTTAAAGTTAATCTGAGCAGGGTTAGCCGGCCCCTAAGACGAGGCAGAAATGCGTAGTCGATGGGAACCACGTTAATATTCGTGGGCCTGGTGGTAGTGACGGATTGCGTAACTTGTTCAGACTTATTGGATTGTCTGGGCGGGGAAGCGGTTCCAGGAAATAGCTCCACCCTATAGACCGTACCCGAAACCGACACAGGTGGTCAGGTAGAGTATACCAAGGCGCTTGAGAGAACTATGCTGAAGGAACTCGGCAAATTGCACGCGTAACTTCGGAAGAAGCGTGACCCCATTTTACGCAAGTAAGGTGGGGTGGCACAGACCAGGGGGTAGCGACTGTTTATCAAAAACACAGGGCTCTGCGAAGTCGCAAGACGACGTATAGGGTCTGACGCCTGCCCGGTGCTGGAAGGTTAAGAGGAGAGGTGCAAGCTTTGAATCGAAGCCCCAGTAAACGGCGGCCGTAACTATAACGGTCCTAAGGTAGCGAAATTCCTTGTCGGGTAAGTTCCGACCTGCACGAATGGCGTAACGACTTCCCCGCTGTCTCCAGCATAGACTCAGTGAAATTGAATTCCCCGTGAAGATGCGGGGTTCCTGCGGTCAGACGGAAAGACCCCGTGCACCTTTACTATAGCTTTACACTGGCATTCGTGTCGGCATGTGTAGGATAGGTGGTAGGCTTTGAAGCAGGGACGCCAGTTTCTGTGGAGCCATCCTTGAAATACCACCCTTATCGTCATGGATGTCTAACCGCGGTCCGTTATCCGGATCCGGGACAGTGTATGGTGGGTAGTTTGACTGGGGCGGTCGCCTCCGAAAGAGTAACGGAGGCGCGCGATGGTGGGCTCAGACCGGTCGGAAATCGGTCGTCGAGTGCAATGGCATAAGCCCGCCTGACTGCGAGACTGACAAGTCGAGCAGAGACGAAAGTCGGTCATAGTGATCCGGTGGTCCCGCGTGGAAGGGCCATCGCTCAACGGATAAAAGGTACGCCGGGGATAACAGGCTGATGACCCCCAAGAGTCCATATCGACGGGGTTGTTTGGCACCTCGATGTCGGCTCATCGCATCCTGGGGCTGGAGCAGGTCCCAAGGGTTTGGCTGTTCGCCAATTAAAGCGGTACGTGAGCTGGGTTCAGAACGTCGTGAGACAGTTCGGTCCCTATCTGCCGTGGGTGTAGGAATATTGATAGGATCTGTCCCTAGTACGAGAGGACCGGGATGGACGTATCTCTGGTGGACCTGTTGTCGTGCCAACGGCATAGCAGGGTAGCTATATACGGAATGGATAACCGCTGAAGGCATCTAAGCGGGAAACCAACCTAAAAACGAGTATTCCCTATCAGGGCCGTGGAAGACGACCACGTTGATAGGACGGGTGTGGAAGCGCAGCAATGTGTGAAGCTTACCGTTACTAATAGCCCGATTGGCTTGATCGTTCTCATTGACCATGCTCATCGGCCGCAAATGCGCGGCCATGAAGCCTAAACGTGTTCACTTAAATCAAACGAGGCACAGCCTCTACCAGCTTCTCAAGTTTTGCCCTTAGCCGACCTGGTGGTCATGGCGGGGCGGCCGCACCCGTTCCCATTCCGAACACGGCCGTGAAACGCCCCAGCGCCAATGGTACTTCGTCTTAAGACGCGGGAGAGTAGGTCGCTGCCAGGTCTGCTAAAGGCAAAACATAATCTTCTCAAATCACAACAACGGCCCATGCCGAGGAAAAGGGTCGCCATTCGCGACCCTTTCGTCGTAAAAAGCATAACAAATAACGCGGGGTGGAGCAGCCCGGTAGCTCGTCAGGCTCATAACCTGAAGGCCGCAGGTTCAAATCCTGCCCCCGCAACCAGCCTTAATTAAAATTACCCCGTAGCTCACGCTGCGGGGTTCTTGCGTT
>NZ_BJZP01000058.1 GCF_007992095.1 Paenirhizobium naphthalenivorans | reverse complement strand
GTTCGTCATTTAGGCCCTTGAAATGATCAAGATCCAACAGGGCGAATGATAGCTGTGTGTTTTCGTGAAGCGCGAGACGCCACTCCCTTATCAGTGCGGTATTGAAGGCACGGCGATTCCCCAATCCAGTAAGCTCATCAGTCACGGAGATCGTCTTGAGCCTTTCCTCGATCAGCTTTCTTTCCGAGATATCGCGCATGCTGATGACAAAACCCGCGGCCGCTCGTCCGTTTGTGTTTATTCGCCGCGCCTGCCCTTCCATCCATCTCAAGGAGCCATCCTTGGCGTAAACACGGAACGTTTGGCGATGAAACTCCGCATCGCCTTGTTTCAGTTTCTCCGAGTTGATCTCTATTTGAGCGATATCCTCCTCGTAAACGAGTCCCTTTCCACGCGCGATCAGTTCCGTTGGCGACCACCCGAGCATTGCCTTGACCGAAGGAGAGACGTACACAAGCTCCATATCTGGCCCCACTTGGACGATGACATCCATGCAGGTTTCGGTCAGCGCTTTGTAGTCGATTGAGGTGGTTCCTCTCCTGAGCTTACGAAACCAGTTGACGAGATAAGACATGGACGGGGGCCTCGAAGACTACAACATTTATCTTTTACTGTTATCGAATAAACAAATTAACAATCGCAGAATTTCCTCATGGCTTTCAATCTGAAGAACCGCAGCCAGCTCACGCTCCGCGACTGCAGGCACCAGGTTTCCTATGTCTTCATCAGCGATGCCGGCAACAATATGGGCGACAGCCTGCTGATCGGCGGGGCCAAGATGGACATGGATGTAGGGCTTTGCGCGCCTAAGGCGTGCTGGCCCGTGCAGGAGATCCAGGACCAGGCCCAGGCAGTCGCCAGCGAGACCGGCGCGCGGATCATGATCACCGAGGATATCGATGCCGCGGTCAAAGGCGTCGATTTCGTCTATACCGACGTCTGGGTCTCCATGGGCGAGGCGAAGGAGAAATGGGCCGAGCGCATCAAGCTGCTGACGCCCTACCAGGTGAACGCGGAGCTGATGGCCAAGATCGGCAATCCGCGCGTGCGCTTCATGCATTGCCTCCCGGCCTTCCACAATACCGAGACCAGCGTCGGCGCCGATATCCTGGCCGAGTTCGGCCTCGACGCGATGGAGGTGACCGAGGAGGTTTTCGAAAGCTCGGCATCCATCGTCTTCGATCAGGCCGAGAACCGGCTGCACACGATCAAGGCGGTGCTCGTCGCCACCCTGGGGGCCTGAGATGCTCGTGGTTGCGGCGCTGGGCGGCAATGCCCTGTTGAAACGGGGCGAGCCGCTGACGGCCGAGGCGCAGCGGGAGAACGTGCGGATCGCGGCCCGGTCGCTGGCGGCAGTGGTCAATGCCGGTCACCGTCTGGTCGTCACCCATGGCAATGGTCCCCAGGTTGGTCTCCTGGCCTTGCAGGGTGCGGCCTACAAGCCCAACGAGGCCTATCCGCTCGACGTTCTCGGCGCCGAAACCGAGGGCATGATCGGCTACATGATCGAACAGGAGCTCGAGAATGCGCTGGATCACGCCCAGCCCGTCGCAACCCTGCTGACCCAGGTGGTCGTGGATGGGCGCGACCCCGCCTTCGAAAAGCCAAGCAAGTTCGTCGGGCCGGTCTATGAGCGGGCCGAAGCGGAGGCGCGAGCCAAGGCGGCGGGGTGGACGATCGCTGCCGATGGCGACAAATGGCGCCGGGTCGTGGCTTCGCCCAAGCCCGTCGAGATCCCCGACTTTAGGATCATCAGGCTTCTGCTGGACCACGGCGTCATCGTCGTCTGCACCGGCGGTGGCGGCATCCCGGTGGTGCGGCGCGACGACGGCAGCCTGATCGGCATCGAAGCGGTGATTGACAAGGACGCCGCCAGCGCTCTCCTGGCGCGCCAGCTCGGCGCCGATGCCTTGTTGTTGCTGACCGATGTGGACGCGGTCTACCGCGGTTTCGGCAGCGAGAGCGCCGGGCCGGTTGCCCATATGACCCTGGACGAGGCCCGCGCCTTTGACGCGCCCGCGGGGTCGATGGGCCCGAAGATGGTCGCTGCCGGCGATTTCGCCGACACCGGCAGCTTCACCGGGATCGGCCGGCTGGAGGATGCCATCGCCATCCTGGACGGCCATGCCGGTACCCGGATCGACAAGGCCGCGGCGGCGCTTGGTTCTCGCTACTCAGGAGCCCTTTCGCCTCGAAGCCGTATGTGCGGGCAAGGCAGCGTTTGACACGTCGATGGCTGAGCTCAATTGCACTTCCTCTCCTTGGCCCTGTGGCAGAATACATTCCTCTTTGATACCAAGTCGGAGAACGCGATTTCCAGACTGATAATGGCATCGGCCGGGCAACGTTTCTCACCTCCGGCGCTTTCATAGAAGAGATTCACGACCCGCGCGAGTTCCGATGGATCCTCCGCCAGGACGAACGATGCCGCAGTCGTTACGACCCTGTGACCGTTTCTCTCGCACCAATGTTGCGACAGCCCAGCGACTTTACGGCCGTCGATCTGAATATCGAAGCGGCCGGGGCAAAAGGCTTCCACCACTTCGCCGATCGTCGCTATGAGGCCGATTGGAGCCAGCGCGTTGCCAATCATCGCCGCGAGTTCGCGATAGGCGCCATCGATGGCGAAGCCGGCCTCGGCAGTGCGGGCAAGGACGATCTGAAACGTACCTGGCGAGACCGGACAGGCAGTGCCGCCGCTGCGCCGGACAACAACCGGCCAGTTTTCGACCGTCAATCGGTCCGCTGCGGTATCGAAGGCAGGCAGACGGGTGTCGGCGCGTCCTACGATCAGAGCCTGCGGTGCTTGCCAGAAGAGGGTGCGGAAGCGGCACCCGTCGCGGATCTCGTCGCAAAGCCGTTCCTGCCTTTCGAGCCCCTCCGCCGCCGTGGTGAAGCTTTCCACGCCGGGATCCATGGTGAGACCGTCAACCTTGGCAGCGGCGGCGATGGCCGCTGCCAAGGGCCGGGCGAGAAGATCAGGCCGCATCGATGGTGCCGACCACCATTCCCGGCTTCACGACGCCGTCCTTGGGGACGGCGATGTGCAGGATGCCAGCTGATGGCGCCGTAATATCGAACGTGGTTTTCTCCACCATCAGCTCTGTGATCGTCGCTCCCGCAGCGACCGCGCTGCCGTCAGGATAGAACCAGTTGGCGATGATGCCTTCTGGATTGACGTTGGCATCCCACAGGTCGGATGAGATCCTGATCTCGACCATATCAGGCATCCTTCTTCATCGTTTTCAGCGCAGCCGCGACGATCTTGTCCGCAGATGGCAGGACGTATTGTTCCATCGGCCTGCTATAGGGGATCGGCACATCGGGAACCGCGAGACGCTGTGGTGCCGCCTTCAGAAGCGTTGGATCCTCTTCGGCGACGCTGGCGATGATTTCGCCCGTGAGGCCGAAGCTCTTGTAGTCCTCATCGACGACGACAAGCCGGCCGGTCTTACGGACCGACTCGATCACCGTCTTGCGGTCGAGCGGCACTATGGTGCGAAGGTCGATTACCTCCGCCTCTATGCCCTGCTTCGCCAATTCTTCCGCAGCATCGAGCGACTTATGCACCATCATGCTGAGGCTGACGATGGTGACGTCCTTGCCCCGCCGCACCACCTTGGCTTCGCCGAACGGAATGGCATAGGCCTCTTCCGGTAGCTCGGCAGCGGCCCCTTCGGGGGAGGCCATCCAGGCCAGCCCCTGCAGCCCCTTATGGAACATGAACATCACCGGGCTGTCGTCGCGGATGGCCGCGATCATCAGCCCCTTGGCGTCGTAGGCGTTGGATGGTGCGACCACTTTCAAGCCGGGCAGGTGGGCGAAGGTCGCGTGCAGGGTTTGCGAATGCTGGCCAGCATCGGAATATCCGCCGCCAGTGGCGGTCATGATGACCATAGGCACTTTGTAGTTGCCGCCGGAGAAATAAATGTTCTTGGCGGCAAGATTGTAGATCGCGTCCATGCAGACGCCGAAGAAATCGACAAACATCAGTTCAACGATCGGCCGCATGCCCGCCATGGCGGCGCCGACGCCGGCGCCGATGAAACCGGTTTCCGAAATTGGCGTGTCGCGGACGCGCTCCTTGCCGAACTCGTCCAGAAGGCCGGCCGTGGCGCCAAAAATGCCGCCATAGGTGCCAATATCCTCACCCATGACGAAGACCGTGGGATCGGCGCGCATCTCCTGTGCTATCGCTTCGGAAATCGCCCGGGAAACGGTCATAATGCGATTACTAGACATAGTTTCCTCCTTGGAAGGGAATGGCCGGTCAGGCAAAGACCTGGGTCAGGGCGTCGCTCGGGGCCGGATAGGCTGCGGCTCGGGCAAAGGTGAAGGCCTCATCGACTTCCCTTTTTGCCTTGCTCGCGGCCTCGTTGGCTTCCGCCTCGGTCACGCCCTCTCCGATAATCTGCCGGCGAAACCGGGCGATCGGATCCTTGGCTTTCAGTGCCGCCACCTCGCCCTTCGGGCGATAGAGCTCCGGGTCGCCCTGGAAATGACCGTAATAGCGGTAGGTCTCCACTTCGATCAGCGTCGGGCCATCCCCCCTCCTGGCGCGACTGACCGCCTGTTTTGCAACGTCGAACAATATCAGCGTGTTGTTGTCGGCGACGTGAAAACCGGGAATGCCGTACGCCGCTGCCCTCACGCTGTTGTCCACAACGGCCGTGGAAGCGGATTTAGGAACGGAAATTCCCCAGCCATTGTCCTCGATTACGAAAAGGACCGGCAGTTTCCATAGGGCGGCAAGATTGAGCGATTCATGAAAAGCACCCTGGTTGGCAGCGCCATCTCCGACATAGGATACCGCGACGGCATCGCTGCCCTTCAGCTTGGCGGCCAGCGCTGCGCCAACTGCCGGGCCGGCTCCTTCAGCGATGATACCGCTGCAGACGAAGTTGACCGCGGGGTCGAGGAGGTGCATGTGGCCGCCGCGTCCGCCGCCGAGCCCGGACGCCTTACCAAAGATCTCAGCCGTCATTTTCTTGAGATCGACGCCTTTGGCAATGGCGGCATGGTGGGGCCGATGCGTTGCTGTCACTGTGTCGTCGGCACGCAGATGGACGCAGACCGCCGCTGCGCACGGTTCCTGACCAGCTGAAAGATGCATTTCACCCGGCAACGGACCTGCACCTATATCGAATTTCGGGGATTTCCCTTCCATGTAGGCGGCAGCCATCGTGTCCTCATAGCACCGCGCCTTTTCCATGATCTCGTACATCCATAGAAGCTGGGATTTCGTCGGCATTTCAAACCTCCCTTGGTATGTTGATCATGCGTACAGCCTTTCATTTGAAAGGCGCGCGGACCTGCTTCTCGCACCGAACCGGTAGGCAGCTGGTCTATTCTATAATGAGCGGCGAATCTTTATCAGCTTAGGAACCCCGGCTGTGCCGGGCTTTGATCTGTCTCAAAGGATATGACAAAAGCGTCTAAGGAAGCGGCGGGCACCTGCCATTGGAAGGGAAGCTCGCCACTTACAACAATCACCTCCCCCGTCCCTCGCGATGCAGCGTCAGCGCGAGGGTACGCGAGCAACAAGCGGGCCTTGAGAAGAGGATCACATGGGACCAGAACGCTAGCTCTTCACGGCACCACTACGACAATGCAAGGAGCCAAACTGACAAGTTTCTGCGATACGCTGCCGAGCAGCAGGCCTTCTAACCTTCCGCGCCCCCGGCGGCCGACGACAATCGCGTCCACCTTCTCCTGCTGAGCTCTGTCGATGATCACTTCAACCGGATCCCCCCAGGCAGTTTGCATATCTATGTTTGCGACACCCGATCTTTTGGCGATCTCTCGGGCCTGATGCAGAATTTGCCCGGCCATACCTTCAAGGGCATCGGGGATATTTCCTTCTGCCTTTGCGAACTGCTTTAGATCCTCAGTACGCTGCCTTCGACGGTGAGAATGAACAATCTGCTGCCAGTCGTACGCGCCAAATTTGCGGCGATTTCGCTCGCGCGTCGGGCACTTTCCGAACCGTCCGTCGCAAGTAGAATATGCCGCATAACTGCCTCCTCAACCGAGATCGAAATTTAAAAGAGAGCATACTAATAATCGGACAACAATCTCTGATCCAAGTCAATGGCCAATAAAATTTCCGGACTCTCTTGCCGCACGAGGTCGTGGCCTTCAGACATTGCCTACCTTGAAATCCCTACTTTGCTGAGCGCCCAGAAAAGTACTGACTCCAATAAGAATGTCGTTAACGATCGTGATATTGGAGATGCAGACATTCGCGCGGCGCATCGCATCCTCGTTGCTCTGGTATATAGCTGACGCAGTCAACTTCACCACCGGCGCCTAGCTCTCGCCTCTTAGGAGCTGGCCGGCTCGAAGCCGGTATGTGCGCGCGCATGCCGGCGTTTCTCACCCACGACCTTGGCTCCCGACAAGAACACTTCCGGCCCGGCGAGATAGATGGTTGCCATGGAATTCCTTTAGCGCCAGCGTTCATTAACCGCCCACTCGGCGCGTTGCGAGAGAGTAAATGTGATGACCGAAACAGCGGTAGCGATAACGGAGGTTCCAAACGCTCTTTC
>NZ_BJZP01000057.1 GCF_007992095.1 Paenirhizobium naphthalenivorans | reverse complement strand
AAAGCGTGATCGCCCCGGCGATGACGCGCTGGCCTTCGCTGTAGCCCTCCACCGCCGAGCCGAGCTTTTCGATGACGCCGATCGTTAGCCTTTCGGCGACCGGATACCCGCCCTTGGGCCTTGTCGGGAGTGTTTCGGCTTAATGCAGTGTTGACCATCATCAGAGAGATTTGCGCTCCCGATGTTGCGGAGCGAGCCCATGATTATGAATGCTATTGCCGAGACCTGTGCACTATGTCACGAAACATCTCCAACAACGCATCGAAAGTGACCATTTTCGGGTTAAGAAAAACATGCCCGGGATCGGCTGCTTCCAATCCTTCAAAACGGCGCGGCGAACAATCGCCGGCTTCGGAGCCATGCTCTGGCTGAAGAAGGGCTTCGGCTTTTCCGGCCAGTGGACCGTCAATGATCAGAACGATCTGCTCGCGCACCTCTTCGGACTGCAAAAGGTTAACAAAGCATATAGGCCGACGCGGTAGGGCTCATTCTGACGCTGCCGAAAATTTGCAACAAGCCCTTTTCAACCCCAAGAGAAGGCGGTCGTCGCCCTAGCGGGGTGCACTCCACCACTCACGCGCTTGCCATGATGGTTTTTAACAATGCGGTCAGATAGCTTTCGAGTTTGCCGTCCTCGTCGTCAAGCAAGGGATCCATCTGCAAAACATTTCTCATTATGCCGAGGCCGGTAATAACAGCAGCGACGACGGCGGCCTTCTGCGCCGTAGGCTGATCCAGTTTCGCACTGAGAGGCTTGATGAAATCGTTCATGATGAATTCACGCAGGATGGATGTCGCTGCCGGGCTTGTCAGGGAGTGGATGATGATATCCAACTTTCCAGGCCCATCTTCCGGTCGGGATCCATCAGAGGTGAACAGTTGTTTTGCCAGCGTATGAGCCAACCGAGCCGGTTCCCCCGACAATAATTCTTCCGCCCGTATCGTGACCGCAACGGCCTCGGCGAAGAGTTCTGCCTTCGATCCGAAGCAACGATGCACATAAGCCACGTCGACACCGACGTCGGCAGCGATGTCGCGCAAACCTGTCTCTTCGTAGGAATAACGGGAAAAGCGTAAGACCGCGGCATCGAGTATGCGCTCGCGTGTCGAAATCTTCGGGACGGCCATCGGCTGAGTTTTCATAGAGGTCAAAGAATCCTGTTGCGCTCAAAGCACGATAACTTACAGTGCGACAAGGTCAACAGCGGTTGATTCAGGTCAATGTCACGGCAAGAAGCATGTGTGAATGACAAAGGGCAAATCCGTTTCGGTTCTGGACGTGGGTAGTTGAGGGGATCATATGAAGATGTCGGGCAAGGGTTGGCTGCTTGTCGCCGCTATCGTTGTTGCAGCAGGCGGGGCTTACTATTTCTGGCGTCATCTCGCAGATGACAGTCTGCCCGAAGGGATCGTGGGCGGCAACGGCCGCATTGAGGCGACGGAAATCGACATCTCAACGAAAACGGCCGGGCGACTGCGCGAAATCCTGGTGCGCGAAGGTGATTTCGTCAAAGCTGGGCAAGTGTTGGCGCAGATGGAAACCGACCAACTTCTGGCCCGGAAGCGGCAAGCCGAGGCTGAGCTGCGCAGAGCTGTTATCTCAATCGATACAGCGAAAAGCCTGGTAACTCAGCGTGAAGCAGAGCGTGTCTCCGCAGTTGCCGTGATCGCCCAGCGTCAAGCTCAACTCGATGCGGCGGAAAGAAGGTTTGCTCGAACAGAACAATTGATCCGCAGCAGCACCGTTTCGCAGCAGGTGATGGATGATGACAGGGCGGCAAAAGAAGGCGCGAAAGCTACCCTCGGCGCCGCAGAAGCTTCGCTCGCCGCGTCAGATGCGGCGATCAGCGCAGCAAAGGCGCAGGTCGTGGATGCGGAAGCTGCAGTCGATGCGGCGAAGGCGGCGATCGAAAGCATCGAGACGGATATCGCCGACAGCACCTTGAAGGCGTCGAGGGATGGCCGAGTGCAATATCGTGTTGCGCAGCCGGGAGAGGTTTTGTCGGCTGGTGGTCGCGTTCTTAATCTCGTTGACCTTGGCGACGTCTACATGACGTTCTTCCTCCCGACGGCTGAGGTGGGTCGGACTTCGATCGGAAGCGATGTTCGTCTGGTTCTCGATGCCGCGCAGCAATATGTCATCCCAGCGAAAGTCTCCTTCGTCGCTGATGTCGCTCAGTTCACGCCCAAGACCGTCGAGACCGAGGAAGAACGTCAAAAATTGACCTTCCGAGTCCGCGCGCAGATCGAACCCGCGCTTCTTCAGAAGTATATACAGCAGGTCAAAACGGGATTGCCGGGAATGGCCTATGTGAAGCTCGATCCGAACGCCGCATGGCCGGACATTCTTGAGAAAAGCCTCGTCAAATGAACGGAAAACCGACTGTCAATCGGGACATCGTCGCGCGTTTGACGGATGTCCGCCTTGCTTACGGCAAGAATGTCGCGCTTGACGATATCCATCTCGGGGTGCCTGCGGGATGCATGGTGGGTTTGATCGGACCGGATGGCGTGGGCAAGTCCAGCCTTCTTTCGCTTGTGTCGGGTGTGCGCGCCATACAACAAGGCCAGGTCCAAGTCCTTGGTGGCGATATGGGCGACA
The DNA here is from genome assembly GCF_007992095.1 of Paenirhizobium naphthalenivorans. Lineage (GTDB taxonomy): Bacteria > Pseudomonadota > Alphaproteobacteria > Rhizobiales > Rhizobiaceae > Allorhizobium > Allorhizobium naphthalenivorans. The sequence continues at coordinate 3,955 of NZ_BJZP01000057.1, read as the reverse complement.
AGAAACACAGGGATGCAACCTGTCCCCGCATCGCCTATATGCCGCAGGGCCTCGGCAAGAACCTCTACCCCACCCTCTCAGTCTTTGAGAACGTCGATTTCTTCGGACGGCTATTCGGCCACGACCGCAAGGAGCGCGCACGCCGGATAGCCGAGCTTCTCGAACGCACGGGTCTTGCACCCTTTGCGGAAAGGCCAGCGGCCAAGCTTTCGGGCGGCATGAAGCAGAAGCTCAGTCTTTGCTGCGCGCTGATCCACGACCCCGACCTTTTGATCCTCGACGAACCTACCACGGGCGTCGATCCGCTGTCACGCAGGCAGTTTTGGGAATTGATCGACGCAATACGCGCCGGACGACCGAGCATGAGCGTGGTCGTCGCGACGGCTTATATGGAGGAGGCCGCCGGTTTCGACTGGCTTGTCGCAATGAATGCCGGAAAGATTCTCGCCACCGGCACGCCGCAGGAGCTTCTGGAACAGACCGGTGCCGCCAATCTCGATTCCGCCTTCATCGCACTTCTGCCGGAAGAGGACCGCAAAGGGTATCACGCGGTCGTTATCCCGCCGCGCGAAGACGGACGGGATGGCGACCTGGCCATCGAGGCCGAACACCTGACAATGCGCTTTGGTGACTTCACTGCCGTCGATGATGTCAGTTTCGAGATCGCGCGCGGAGAGATCTTCGGCTTTCTCGGCTCCAACGGCTGCGGCAAGACGACGACGATGAAAATGTTGACGGGCCTTCTGGCGGCGAGCGAGGGAACGGCAAAGCTCTTCGGCGATAAAGTCGATCCCAAGGACATGGATGTGCGGCGCCGGATCGGCTATATGAGTCAGGCCTTCTCGCTCTATTCCGAGCTGACGGTTCGACAGAACCTCGACCTACATGCGCGACTGTTCAAGATGGATGCGGGGAAAATCCCCGCGCGTGTCACAGAGATGGCCGGGCGTTTCGATCTTGCCGATATCATGGACGCGCTGCCTGACGCCTTGCCGCTCGGTATTCGCCAACGACTTTCGCTGGCGGTTGCGATGATTCATTCACCGGACATCCTGATCCTCGATGAGCCAACCTCCGGCGTCGATCCGGTGGCGCGCGACCATTTCTGGCAGATTCTTGCGGATCTGTCGCGCAAAGACCATGTGACGATCTTCGTCTCCACCCATTTCATGAACGAGGCGGAGCGTTGCGACCGCATCTCGCTCATGCATGCGGGCAAGGTCCTGGTCAGCGACACGCCAACCGCCATTATCCGCAGCCGGTCCGCAAAAAGTCTTGAGGAAGCCTTCATCGCCTATCTTGAAGAGGCGAGCGGCGCTCAAGAGAAAAAGCCTGCTCCGCCGCCAGAGCAGGCTCAGGCGACGGACGGAACCGACGCCCCCCACTCCGTTCCGTCCGTTCGCCGTCTTTTCGCTCTGCGCCGCATGTTCAGCTATACGCAACGCGAGGCGCTCGAACTTAAGCGCGATCCTGTCCGCGCGACGCTTGCGGTTTTAGGCAGTGTAATCCTGATGTTCGTCATCGGCTACGGCATCAACCTGGACGTCGAGGACCTCACGTTTGCCGTTCTCGACCGGGATGATTCGACGATCAGCCGCGACTATATCCTTGATATTGCCGGCTCACGGTATTTCATCGAAAGACCGGCGATTACCGATTACGCCGACCTCGATCAGCGAATGCAGAATGGCGAGTTGAGCCTCGCCATCGAGATACCGCCGGGTTTCGGGCGCGATGTTCTGCGTGGAGACGATGTCGAGATCGGCGCCTGGATCGACGGGGCGATGCCAGCTCGTGCGGAAACTGTCAGCGGTTACGTGCAGGGTATGCACAGTACTTGGCTGATCCGCAAGGCACGAGAACTTTATGGCGACGCGGGGACGACTGGGAATTTCAAGATAGAGACCCGCTATCGCTATAATCCCGATGTAAAGAGCCTCGTGGCCATGGTGCCGGCCGTCATCCCCCTGCTGTTGATGCTTATTCCGGCGATGCTTTCCGCCCTCAGCGTCGTGCGCGAAAAAGAGCTGGGATCGATCGTGAATCTTTATGTGACACCGGTGACGCGGCTTGAATTCCTGATCGGCAAACAGATACCGTATGTCGTTCTTGCTATGGTCAGCTTCCTATTGCTGACGGCATTTGCGACGCTGATATTCCAGGTGCCGTTCACGGGGAGTTTTCTAACCTTCGCCGTTGCCGCCTTGCTTTACGTGAGCGCGGCCACCGCGATGGGCCTGGTTGTTTCCACGTTCACGAACAGCCAGATCGCGGCGCTTTTCGCCACAGCGCTTATTACTCTCATTCCCGCCGTGCAATACTCCGGCCTGATCGACCCGGTTTCATCGTTGAAGGGAGGTGGGGCATTGATCGGCCAGATCTATCCCACAACTTATTTCGTCGCCATCTCCCGTGGGACATTTTCGAAGGGCCTCGATTTCGCCGGCCTCGCCGGGTCGTTCGTGCCGCTCATCATAGCCGTTCCGGTTCTCCTCGGTCTCGGCGCGGTCCTTCTCAAGAAACAGGCGACCTGATCATGTTGTCTTCGAACATCGTCCAGCTCGGTCTGAAGGAACTGCGCGGGCTCCTGCGTGATCCTATGTTGCTGATTCTGATCGTGTATGCATTCAGCCTGTCGGTCTACACCGCCTCAACAGCGATGCCCGAGACATTGAACAATGCCGCCATCGCCATCGTCGACGAGGACCAGTCGCCGGTCTCAGGGCGCATTAGCACGGCGTTCTATCCTCCGTATTTCGCAAAGCCGCATATGATCACGATCGCCGAAATGGACCAGCGCATGGATGCAGGGCTGGACACGTTCGCGCTCGATATTCCACCCAACTTTCAGCGCGATCTGCTGGCTGGAAAGACACCGACGATCCAGCTCAATATCGACGCCACGCGGATGAGCCAAGCCTTCAGCGGCAACGGTTACATCCAGAGCATCGTCAACAGCGAGGTCAGCGAATACCTCAACCGCTACAGGTCGATTAGCAATCTTCCCGTCGACTTGACGCTGAGAACTCGCTTCAATGCCGAAATGAACAAGGGCTGGTTTGGAGCGGTCACGCATCTCATCAGCAGCATTACGATGCTCTCCATCATCCTGACGGGCGCTGCGCTGATCCGCGAGCGCGAGCACGGCACGATCGAACATCTGCTCGTTATGCCGGTTACGCCCTTCGAGATCATGGTCAGCAAGATCTGGTCGATGGGCTTTGTCGTCCTGGTTGCATCCGCCTTCTCATTGATCGTGATCGTGCAAGGGTTCTTATCCGTGCCGATCCAGGGATCGATCATCCTCTTTCTATTTGGTGCAATTCTGCTTCTGTTCGCCACTACGTCTTTGGGCATCTTCCTCGCCACGGTCGCCGGGTCAATGCCCCAGTTCGGACTTCTCCTCATGCTGACCTTGTTGCCGCTCCAGGCTCTTTCCGGCGGGGTCACCCCGCGGGAAAGCATGCCGGACATCATACAGGACATTATGCTGGCGGCACCGAACACGCACTTCATCATATTGGCGCAATCCGTCCTGTTTCGCGGAGCGGGTATATATATCGTCTGGCCCCAACTCCTTGCTCTGGCGGTCATCGGCTCCGTGCTGTTCGTCTTCGCGCTCAGGCGCTTTCGCGCATTTCTAAAATAGCAACCGGTCCACCATCCCTGGAGGAGTTACCAATGGCGCAGAAAATGAAAGCCGCGATCTTTGTCGAGAAAGGCCGCATCGTTCTCGATGAGAAGCCTGTTCCTGATGTCGGACCGCTCGATGCACTGATCCGCATTACGACGACGACGATCTGCGGCACCGACGTCCACATCCTGAAAGGCGAGTATCCGGTCGCGAAGGGGCTGACGATCGGCCACGAGCCGGTAGGCGTCATCGAAAAATTGGGCTCCGCTGTCGAGGGCTACACCGAAGGCCAGCGTGTCATCGCCGGCGCGATCACGCCCT
>NZ_BJZP01000056.1 GCF_007992095.1 Paenirhizobium naphthalenivorans | reverse complement strand
CCTGTCTTATGCGACGCTGGGGACGCATCGGCACCAGAGGCCAGCTAAAGGTTCATCACTTCGAGCAAGAGAAAGACGCGGTTGAATTGTTCCTCGACCTCGTCAGGCAAAAACGCCACCGGGGATACCGTACAATCAACTCGGCGCAACATACGTACCGGGACAGCTTGCAGCGGCGTTAGCGCCAGCTTCACCGACGAGCGATATGAGAACCATCTCTGACAGATCGAATTCAAATTGAGAACCATTGAATTGCAGAAGAATGACCATAGCCTTCGGCCAGAGGTCCGTTATCCCGTGAAAAAGATCATCGTCGCGATCGCAGTATCCGGCTGTGCGCTGGGCGCTCACATATTTGGGATCGCTGCAGTCGCTGAGGCTGCAAGTATGGTCACCAGCCCGGAGACGACATACCGGAAATGTTTCGGTGGTGATCGCGTCACCTGCGTCGTGGACGGAGATACTCTCTGGATTGAGGGCGCAAAAATCCGCATTGCCGATATCGATGCTCCCGAGATCAGCGAGCCGAAATGCGCAACGGAGCTGGCGTTTGGAAATCGAGCGACCGATCGCCTGATCGAACTGGTCAATCAGGGTTCCTTCGAGCTTCGCGCATGGTCCGGACGCGACGAAGACAAGTACGGTCGCAAGCTCCGCGTCCTCATCCGTGACGGCAGGAGCCTCGGCGATATCCTCGTATCGGAAGGCCTGGCCAGAACCTGGACGGGCCGTAGACAGCCCTGGTGCTGAAACCGGCCCACGATTGCTGGCCGTTGCACAACGCCGTTATCGGCGCCTGCTCCAATCTGCTTCAAAGGAGATCTCGATCTCGACGAAGAACGGGATCTTGATCGCAAGCTTCAGGCAGAGTTTGCCCTTGCGGAAAAAGTGGCCGATCACCTTGCCAAGGGAAGAAAGCTTGCGGCCTGTGGCGGCCAGGAATTGTGCGAGGCGTTGCATGGTGGTTTCTCCTTGTCGATTGCGGACATCGCAGGGATCGGCCGCAGGCCGGGACAAGGAGGGTTGCATCGGTACGACCGCAGCAAAGCGGAAGACTTATCGACACCTGAATTTTGGCGCGCAAGGAGACGCGAAGCGGCGGGGAAAATCCTGATGGCGATGAGTTGCTGCCCGACGACCGGACTGCAACATCCCTGATGTCGATGGCCTCGCTCGACAAGGACACCGTGCAATGTCTCCGCCTTTCGACACCTTACACAGAGACCACGCCTGGCTGTGTCGTCTACCGCCCTCAGAAGGGCGGCTCGGCGTCGACGCTACCGTCCTGCTCTGCCGTGATGATTGCCAACTCTGCTTGAGCCAGGTCCAGCTCGGTCTGGATCTTGCGGCGCTCCACAGCGTCGCATGCGTTCTTGAGCTCGGCGCGCAGTTCTTCGATGTGGTGTTCGATCGTCATCGTTTCATCTCCTTGAGTTTGTGAAAGACGATTTCGCAGGGCGGGACGGGATGGCGGGGTCAGGGATCGCGGATGCGACCGCCAGCGGCGGCGGGTGGGGGAGCCGATTTTGTTGCGTAGCGGCAAAATTGGGGGAACCGCTCGTCCTTGACGCCGTCATTCCGTCCCGGCATCCTCGCTCGATCTGAGCAGCTTCCCCGCTATCCGTATGCCACCCAAAAAAACCGGACCTGGCTCGATGCCGGGTCCGGTTTTGACTTCTCGGAAGAGGAGAAGGCTCCGCCGGTGGCGGAGCCCCGTGATGTCAATCAGTCGCGGTTCGGGCGGGACCAGATGAGCTGGAGGCCATCCTCGCCTTCAACTTCGGCGAGCGTTGCGTAGATCGGAGCCGGGAAGCTCGGATCGTCGAGCTTGACCGAGAGGTAGTCGCGACCCTGTTCGGAGGTTTTCTGCCAGGCGGCACCTAGCTCGACGCTGCCGGCGTAGACGCGGAACTGCGGGCCCTTGTCGGAGGGGTTCTCGACCCGGGCGATGCGGGCTTTGACGTTGAGGGCGAGCGTGCGGATGGAGCCGGTGAAGCCGTTTTCGGTGGAGGTGAATGTGCCGATGGTTGCCATTGTCGTATTCCTTTTCGTTGTTCGGGCCGCGCCCATCGCGGCCTCGATGGCAGTCGCAAAGACCGGGGACGATCGGACCGCACCTGATAAGGCCGGAATGAAATGGAGGGCGGCAAGTCGCAGATTTGTTAGTGGGCGAGGAGGAAGGCGCAGCCTTCCGGGGTAAGAAATCTTAAGCCTTGTCGTTGCGGGAAGACGATCGAGGCGCAGTCGGTCTCCGGTCAGACATGCCTCATCGAGCCCGCAGATGGGATGCCGGAAACTCTGACGTGAAGGGATATGGCAATTGTGTTCCGCGGTACTTGCGTTTGGCAAGAATGGCACCCTTGGCCATGCCGCACTTGCATCGACGCCGTTGCACGCTTCAGTCGGGGACAGAGCCCCTTCCCATCGTTGGCCCGCTTGCCCACAACGTCCTGTGCGATATCGTTGCGCTCGTGAATCGCTGCCTGGAGGATGAATGCGTCAGCAGACCAAACCGTTCATCATCGAACGCAAACCGTCCCGCAAACCAAACCCGACGCTCAAAAACCGTCGATATGGGGAAGGCTGGATACTGACATCTCCCAAGGTCTGAAGGATCAACGGGATGAGGATCACGCGGCCGCCACCGGTGGTGACGGCCGCGCCTGAACGTCAGGCCGCAGCCTTCACATCCGCTTCCGGCTGCAAGGAATGCAGGAAACTCACAGCGCGCTGCGCATGGGCCGCCGCCTGGAAGATCGCCCGCTTGTCGTTGGCCAGCACCGATAGCCACGACTGCAGATAGGATGCATGATCCGGCCGCGGCTCGAGCTCCGGTGCGATACCGAGATCGGCGCAGAGGAAGCAACTGCCGAGCTCGGCAATGAGTTCTTCGCGCGCGCGATCCGTCCGGTCCTTCGCATAGCGCGAAAGATCTCGTCCGACGCGATGTTCCGCCGCCGTCCAGTGCGCCGCCTCATGGCTGAGGACGGCCGCATACCCGGCTGCATCGCGGAACGCCTCAAAGGGCGGCATCTGGATATAGTCCATGACAGGTGAATAATAGGCCTGGTCGCCGCTGTGCCGGATCGCGGCGCCGGTGTTGCGGAAAAAGAGATCGGCGCGCGCTATTCGCTCTACAGGATCCCGGACCTTGGCCGGCGGAGCATGATAGGTGTCGGGCAAACCCTCGATCTGCTCTATATTGAACACAGAATATGCCTTGAGGAACGGTATCTCTCGATCGACATCATTGCCGTTTCCGTCGGCCACCGACTTTGTGAACCGGCTGGCGAAGACGACTGTCGAGCCGGTTTCGCCCTTTCGCACGGCCCCGCCCAGCTCGAGGGCTTGTTTGAAGGTCATCCACATCGAGGAGGAGAAGCCGCGCGATACCTGCTCCGACCACAGGAGCAGCACGTTCATGCCGGAATAGGGGAGGCCGTTGTGGCGCATCGGCCGTGTAATGCGACTATGCGTGTTGGCGGCGCTCCATGGTTTCATCCAGGGGCGAACGCCCTGTTCGAGATCTTCAACGATCCGATCGGTGATCCGCGTGTAGATATCCGCACGGTCCGATTCCGCTTTCTTTGTCATGACTTCTTCTCCTTTTCTCAGGACGGCGCCTATCGCGGTCCGTCACGGAGGTCCGAAGTCAGGGGCCGATGGTGCGGCTATGCACCGGAACGGCCGTAACAGCGTGGAGGACGGCAAAGCCGTTGCATAGGTGCCCGGCTCCTGCAGGATCGCCGAGCGGGACGGGCCGCGATAGGCGCGCATCCAGCTTTCGTTTTCGACCTGAGACAAGGCCGGCGCATGCAGGCGCAAGCCAAGGAACAAGAAGGAAGGGGCGGGGTGCGACCCCGCCGTTCGTATTATCCGAAAGCGGCCAACTGAGCTTCGGCTGCTTTGCGGTCGAGAGATGCGCCTGGATTTTCGACCGGCCGGTCGAAAGGCTTCCAGGTCTCGCCGATGACCTGTTCGTAAGCCGCGACTGCGCCCTCGGCTGCCATGCGCAGCGCGTGCGATTGGACACCCATGTCGGCCGCGAACTCCCGCTTGCGCTGGGCGGCGCTGTCATAGCCGACCGGACCGTCGAGGTCCTCATCGCGGGCGTCGTTGGACGCCTTGGCCGTGGCATCGCGCGCCTCGGTGACGGCGCGGGAGTAGAATTGCCCGGCGCCATGCGCGGATCCGACGAAGGCCCCGACGATGCGCTGGAGGTGGATCTGCATCGCCTTCTCGCCGAGGCCTTCGGACAGGCGTTCGGCGGTCTCGACGATCAGCCGCTCGTGAAGGCTGCGGATGCCATCGCTGTCGACGACTGCCGTGCCGAAGCTTGTCGCGATCTTGAAAGCCTGGGTGGCGTCGGGGCAGGAGAGGCGGACCATTTCGAGGGTGGTACCGCGGCGAGATTGCGACGACCTGGTGTTGGAGCGATTGGGGGTAGAGGGCTTGGCCATGTCTGTTCCTTCCTTGGCTTCCGAAGCGGTTCCGGCCCGTGCCGGTCTGCCCTTCGATGCGGACTACCAAGAACCGGCAAGGGACGGGCGGCTTCACAGGTCCGATCCGGCTGAGCCAGCAGGGCAGGGTTGCGGGCCAGCAGGTCTTGACCTGAGCAGACCGCGAGCCTGCCCTCGCGCAGAGAGGCTGGATCGGCCGCCCCGCGGCGCGCAAGCGGCCTTGAAACGACCGGCCGCCGGTTCAGACCGCAGCGAACAAGAAGGGCAGTCCGCCACGGGTCCGATATCAATCCCAAGGCAAGCGACAGACATGGCCAAGCCCACCATGACGATGACATCGCAGCCGGGTAGGACATCGCCAGGTCCTTTCGCCTCGGGTCCTCCTATATCGCCGGATGCAGCACAGGCTCGCGGTCGCGATGCAGGAACGCCCCGATGACCTGCTCCTGCATCGCCAGCCTGCAGGCGATCATGTCGAGTTCGACCCAGCGCTCGAAGGCAAGGCGGTCGACGATCTCCCGATGGTAGAGACGGGGACTGGACCGGCGCCGCGCGCGGCTCCGGACCTTCACTGTGGTCGCCTGTCTTCCGGCGCGCGCCGCAATCTGGCGAGTCAGACAATCGAGATGCCGCTGGGTCTCGCGCCGGGCGCTGATTGCTTTCGCCAGCGGCCTCAAGAGGCGGATGTCGATCATGACCCATCCCCCCGGCTTCGCCAGCCAATGAGGGAGGAGGGGCCATCATATTCAGCGTGACGAGCGAGATCGATGACGAAGCCGAACCGCCCCCGCACCGCATATTCGTCGCTTGCCACCAGAAAGCGGCGTTCTTCACCACCGCGGATATGGCCTCCGCCGATCTTCGCCACGACCTCCGTCATGCCGGGGCGCTGATCGGACAAGATTGCCGACATAACGATGTAGTCCGCCGCATAGCGTTGATCGAACACCCGGCGATCCTTGACCCAGCTCTCACCCTCGGCGAGCGAGCGGCCATGGATTTTCTCCCAGGCGTCGGGCCAGGTATTGCGGATGATCTTTTCTGCCGTTGACCGCTCGTAGGCGGTGAAGAGGTCCGGGAAACTTACCGCGACGATCGCCCATTCGCAGTCCTCTTCATACCAAGGCGTGTCCTTCCGCAGCAGCGGAAGAACCTTGGCATTGCGCTCTGTCGACAGATGGAAACCGCCATGCCCTGATGTCATGTGAGCGACGACGCCCTCGGCATAGACAACCGCCGTCTGCGATCCGCCCCATGGTGTGCTTACCGACAAGCGGGTTTGCACGCGGTGCAGCTTGGCCACATCGCGTTTGTGACCAGCAGTCTCGGCAACGCGCGCCCGGAACTCGGCCTCATCGGCAACCCGGCCGTCATGCCCGATGAAATCTGCCCGCGTCAGATCGGCGAGTGGCCGACGGATCGCACCGGCGCTTGCAACAAAAGCAAAGCCGCTGGGTGATGTGATCATGCCAAGGACCAGGTCACCGATGCGGGCCACGGGCAGGCCGTCCGCGCTGGTGGCAAACTCCACCCCCGAAAGATCGGGGGTGGATGCTGTCATGTTCGAATCGAGGGCGGCAGTCATGCTGCGGCCCTCTGATCGAAGTCCTCGTCAAGCTCAGCGTCATCGGGGCGGTCTGCCCCCTGCATGCCTTCCCGTTCCATATCGTTGTCGATCTCCCCATCCTGGTCCTCAGCGAGATCATCAGCGCGGCCGTCGTCGCGCGACCCGGCGCCGACGACATCTGTGGCAGAGCCTGCCTGGATCCAGTCGAGCAGTTCGTCAGCCGGCGGTGCGAAGCGGCCCGCCGGATGGACAAAGTGCTTAGTTGCGAAATGCTCGACGAGCGCTGTACGGGTTTCGCGGACCTTCGGCCGCGGCTGGACCGCTGCCTCAGCGCAAGAGGCTTCCAGTGCCTGGCGCGACAAGCACAAGAGGAAATCTTCCGAGCCCATGTTTGGCAGGAACGCGTCGGCGCCGATCGCCTCGCCGGCGATGCGCGCGACCATGCCGCTGTTCGACATGCCTCGCCGGCACGAGAGGACGTCGATCAGCACCGAGCGGGCGGCGACCCGAAGCGTGTCCTGATCGAAGGCGAGCTTGCCATGCTCGTCAAACAGTCCGACGGCATGACGCGAGAAGCGCTTGTCGCCGTAGAAGGTGCCATCTGCGCCGGAGTCGATGCGGACATTCTGGCCGGCGAACGCCAGGACCATCAGCGCCATCAGCATATCATCCTCGATCGGCGCGCGACCGAGCGCATCGTGCAGGGCATCAGTGCGGAAATCGCCGATCATGTCGTGGCCCTTCTGCGTGACGTCGGGCCGCGCTTTCGGCGTGGCGACTGCGTCGGTGTCATCGCCGCCAGTGACCGATCCGTCGCCAACAGCACCCTTCGGCTTCGCCGCCTC
>NZ_BJZP01000055.1 GCF_007992095.1 Paenirhizobium naphthalenivorans | reverse complement strand
CTCTGATCGGCAAGCCGCGAAGAGCAAAGGGGGCAAGGGCGCGGTTGGCAAGGTGCATATCTGCACCTCGGCACCTCCGTCCGCGCTAGCCGCGGCGAAGCTTCCCTTGCCACCTGCCGCTCGCAAGCGGCATCTGAAAAGGGGAGAAGCCGGCTCAATGAGCCGGCCCGTATTCGAAGGGATCGAATTCGGCGATGGTCTCGACCTCGCCGTCATCGAGTTCGTCGCTCGGAAGAACCCCGAACTCGTTCCCGGACCGGAAGAGCGTGACCGGAACCATCAGGGTGCGGGCGAGTGCGAAAGCGTGGCGTTGAGCGAGTGCAAGATCCTGTGCCATGTGAGAAACCTCCGTCCGGAGCGGGCCGATCCCGCTCGATGGCTCCTCAAAGGACCAGGGACGGTCGCGATCACCGCTGAGGCGAAGCCCAGCGGCCGCAGCTGGCTAGCGGACCCTCAACGGGTTGATCGACGGAGATCCGGACCTGGTCCAGGACGCCATCCATAAAGAGCGGGATTGGTTTGCTTCGGCGGGCCAACAGGTGTTCGGCACAGGTCTTTCACCTGCGTCATCCGGCAAATCGGTATATGCCTCCACTCGAACAACGCAGGAGAAAACATGGAAACCGGGGAAATCAGCAATCGTAGCGACTTCGCCCTGTGGGCAATCGAGCGGGCGCGGGAAATCGTAACGTCCGAGGGAGCTGCTTTTGCCATGGCCGCTCGCGATATGGACGAGGAGACGCTGGCGAAAGCTGCAGCCGCGCTTGGCAAGGCCATCAGTGATGGGATGTTGGAAGTGTTCGATGGCCTGATAGGTGAGTAGCGCTGGGTGGAGCGATAGGCGGACCACTGACCAATATTTTGATTGAAATTTCAGTCAGCGCGGCTCGGCTCCCCTGCCCTTCTCCTTCCGTTGCAAACTGTCAGAAACTCGCATATATTTCTGACAGGAGAGATGCCATGCAAAACCTAACGTCGCAAATCATGGGCCATGCCAAACGCCTGCCGGAAGGATCCGCGCTTTCGGCCAAGAGCTTTTTGCATCTCGGAAATCGTGCCGCCGTGGACCAGGCTCTGTCGCGTCTGGCCGAGCGCGGCGAGCTCGTCCGGGTCGGCCGCGGAATCTATATGCGGCCTGTCAAAAGCCGTTTTGGCAGCCGGCCGCCGACAGTTGAACAAGCGGTGGAGGCAGTGGCGCAGCAACGCGGCGAGGTCATCGTCTCAAACGGCGCCGCCGCTGCGAATGCTCTGGGCCTGACCACCCAGGTCCCCGTCCGCTCCATCTACCTGACATCCGGCCGCAGCCGGACGATGAGCCTTGGAAAGCAGACGGTCGAACTCAAGCATGTGCCTCGCTGGCAATTGGCCTTAGCCGATCGGCCCGCCGGCGTGGCGGTCCGTGCGCTCGCCTGGCTTGGGCCGGAGAAGGCCGATGAAGCATTGTCGAGGATCAAGCGAAAGCTGCCGCCGGACGAGTTCGGCGAGCTGTTGGCGGCGGCTCCGCAGTTTCCGACCTGGCTGGCAAGAAGCGTGGGAAAGGCTGCGCATGGCTGACCTGTTCCTGGCCCTGTCAAAGGATGACCGACGCGAAGCCTTGGCCGTGGCAGCCGACCGCACCGGACGGCCCATTCATCTGCTCGAAAAAGATGCCTGGGTCGTCTGGACGCTGCAGACACTCTATTCGTCCAAGCTCGGCGAGCATCTCGTCTTCAAGGGCGGCACCTCGCTTTCGAAAGCTTACGGCGCCATCAAGAGATTCTCCGAGGATGTCGATCTGACGTACGACATCAGGGCTTTGGCGCCGGATTTGGTCGGCGACAATGACGAGGTGCTGCCGAAAACCCGCAGCGAAGAGAAACGTTGGACCAGCGAAGTGCGAAAACGGCTTCCGGTCTGGGTATCAGAGTCGGTTGAGCCGGTTATCGCCGGCGCGCTGCGCGATCAATCTCTTCCAGCAGCAATCCGCCTCGAAGACGATACGCTCTACCAGGACTATGAAGCGGTGAGCAGCGGATCCGGCTACGTCGCTCCGAGCGTCATGCTCGAATTCGGCGCGCGGTCGACCGGCGAGCCGGCCAGTATCCGCGATGTCGACTGCGACGCCTCGGGTCAGGTCGCTGGCGTCGAATTTCCGAAAGCGAGTCCCCGTGTCATGCACGCCGAGCGGACGTTCTGGGAGAAGGCGACCGCGATCCACGTCTTCTGCCTACAGGAGCGGCTCCGCGGTGATCGGTTTGCGCGTCACTGGCACGACGTTGTCCGGCTGGACGATGCGGGCTTTGCCGAGGTCGCATTCAAGGATCGAGAGCTTGCCAACGCGGTGGCGAAACACAAATCCATGTTCTTTGCGGAAAAGGCGGCCGACCGCTCGCCCATCGACTACGCCGCAGCCGTCAGCGGTAATCTCGTTCTGGCACCGTCCGGAGAAGGTCTCCGTGCGCTTGGCGTGGATTACGAGCGAATGGTCGACGATGGTTTGCTGCTCGGCGATTCCGAGCCGTTCGAGCACCTGATCGAGCGATGCGCGCAAATTCAGACGCGTGCCAACAAAGCCGACACATTGGGATCGGAGAATACAGGCGAATAGCTTTAACCCGCCTTGAACGGATCCAAACCTACAATCACGCTATTTCGATCTACTGTGGCAGATACAGTTGCAAGCTCATCAACGCTTAGAGGTTTGAGCGGCCAGGTGTGTCAATGCACCTACAATCCTGCCGCAACCTCTTTTGCTAGCGCAACAAAGGCCTTGGTCGCAGCGCTTCGGTAGGCGTCTTTGCGCTGCATTAGAACGGCGGTGCGCTGCAGGAGCACCGGATCGAGGGTAATTGCTTTCAGGTCCTGATGGGCAAATGCGATCGTTGCGGGCAGGAGTGTGGAGAGTTGAGTCCTGCGGACAATCTCGATCACCGCGCTGATGGAGTTGGCCTCTATCCGCACATGGGGCTGAATACTGTGCTGATGGCAGAATCGGTCGATCTGATCGCGGGTGGCGAACTCCGCGCTCAGCAGTACCAATGACTCGGCGCTTACGCCCAGATCACCGAAGGCACCGGCCTGTCGGAGGCCTTCGTCATCGCCGCCCTTCTCGGCCAGCATCCGCTTCCGGCGAACGCCGCTAAGGCCGTAGGCAAGACGCTCGATCTCGACGACGCCGCCGTTGCCTTGCTTCAGACGGTTCCGGTCCGCGGCAGCATCGGGAATGGTCTGCCGACGGACCCGACCATCTACCGCTTCTACGAGATCGTACAGGTGTATGGGACCACGCTGAAGGCTCTGGTCCACGAGAAATTCGGCGACGGCATCATTAACGCCATCAACTTCAAGCTGAGCATCGAAAAGGTTGAAGATCCGGAAGGCGCCTCCCGAGCAGTCATCACTGCTCGACGGCAAATACCTTCCGACCAAGCCGTTTTGACGACGCTGACGGGCAGCGCGGCGCCTTGGGCGTTCGGGCTGCCTCTTCGGGGCTCCGCGGCCGCGCATCGCAGCTTATATGGCCTCCGCCACGGGCGCCACCGCGGCTTGCCCTCGCACTAGACAGCTCGGATCCTCCGGCGGTGACGGCGGTTGATGTCCAAGCGGGGGCGCCCTAGCAACCCTCTCTCTACCGATCTGTACAGGCCAATTGTTTGACAGCTAGATCTTATGAATCGCCGCACTTTCAAAGAGATCGGCCCTGCCGCCCATATTGCAATGAATTTGCGACCCCCAGCAGGCCCTTCTGTTTGAAGATGATCATCGTCGGCTGACGATCAGCTGGGCCTCGCATCTCCGAATCGATCAAATACGCGCATCGCCGCGATAGACGTTTGGTTTCGCACCCGTCAGCCGGCCAAACACCTTCCGGAATGCTGCCGGGTCCGTATAGCCGACCGCCCAGGCAATGCTCTCGACGGAACCATTTGTCGTCTCAAGCAACCGCCGCGCCTTCATGATGCGGACGTTCTGCAGATATTCGGTCAGTTTCAGCCGTGTCGCGCGGAAAAAGCGCCGCTGAAGTGTCCGTTCCGAAAGACGCACGCTATCTGCCAGTTCGCCGATCGACTTTTGCAGTTCCGGGGTCGCATGAAACTGGTGCTGGACCTGCAAGACTTCTTTGTCGCCGTGATCGAACCGCGGAAGAAAAGCCTTGTACTGGCTTTGACTGCGCCGCGGCGGATCGACGACGAGAAAGCGTGCCGTCTCCAGCATCACGGCTTGCCCGAGCATCTTTTCGACAAGCAGCAAGCCGAGATCCGCCCAGGCCAGGATGCCGCCGGCGGTGATTACGTCACCATCGTCGATGATCATATTGTCGGGCGAGACGTCGACATTGGGAAACTGTTCGGCGAGCCGTTCGGCAAACGCCCAGTGGGTTGTGGCGCGCCGGCCGTCAATGAGCCCGGTCTCGGCAAGGACAAACGCTCCGGCACAGATCGAACAGACGGTTACACCACGCGCATGCTGGGACGCGAGCCATTGCGAGGCGGGGCTCATGCTCTGCATTTTCTCCGGCATGACGATGCTCGGCGGCGCAATTATGTAGCTTAGAGAATGCGGAAGTCCGGGAAGCGAATCCCATGTGCAGGACACATTCCCGTCCTCCATCTTCCAGTAGCTGACGCGGATGGTGCGGCGACTTGTCGGCGTCTGCAGATCCGTCGACCAGTCGCTGGCGACGCGAAACAGATCGGTCAATCCATAGACGGCAGCCAACTGGCAGTCCGGGTAGACCAGCAATCCCACCTCTACGAAATCAGCGTCTTTGCATTTTGCCACTTTTGCCTCGGATAAAGTCATTTACGCCACGTGTTTCCGCCAAGAGATGGCGATACCTTCTCTTTGTCAAATACGGAATTCGCAAACACAGCGCGACAGGAGAAATGCAATGGCATCCGATACAGATAGGTTTTTCGTTTCGAGGCGCAGCGTACTGATCGGAAGCATCGCACTTGCCAGCGCGAGCATTCCGGAGCTCGCCTTCTCACACAACTCTTCCACCAACAGTTCATCGCAAGGAGATATCGACATGGGCTTTGTAACAACCAAGGACGGCACTGAAATCTTTTACAAAGACTGGGGTCCGAAGGACGCGCAGCCGATCGTCTTCCACCACGGCTGGCCGTTGTCGTCGGACGATTGGGACGCGCAGATGCTGTTCTTCCTCTCAGAGGGATATCGCGTCGTCGCCCATGACCGGCGTGGCCATGGCCGGTCTGCCCAGGTCGCCGACGGTCACGACATGGATCACTACGCGGCCGACGCCTTCGCCGTCGTCCAGGCGCTAGACCTGAAGAACGCCGTCCATATCGGCCATTCCACAGGCGGCGGCGAGGTCGCCCGCTATGTAGCAAAGCATGGCCAGAAGGCCGGCCGCGTTGCCAAGGCCGTTCTCGTCTCGGCTGTCCCACCACTGATGGTCAAGACCGTCGCAAACCCGGAAGGTCTGCCGATCGAAGTCTTCGACGGTTTCCGCTCGGCACTTGCCGACAACCGTGCGCAGTTCTTCCGCGACGTTCCGGCCGGCCCGTTCTACGGCTTCAACCGTGAGGGCGCCACGGTGCAGGAAGGCGTGATCCAGAATTGGTGGCGTCAGGGCATGATGGGCGGCGCTAAGGCCCATTACGATGGCATCAAGGCCTTCTCCGAAACCGACCAGACGGAAGACCTGCAGGCAATCTCTGTTCCGACCTTGGTACTGCATGGCGAAGACGACCAGATCGTGCCGATTGCCGATGCCGCCAGGAAGTCGATCAAGCTTCTGAAGAATGGTCAGATCAAGACCTATTCCGGCTTCTCGCATGGCATGCTCACCGTCAATGCCGACGTCCTGAACGAGGATCTGCTGGCCTTCATCAAGGGCTGAACCTGATCCCGCATGGGTGATCCGTGCCGCAGCCATCTCGGGTCGATGAAAAACATGGGAGGGGGGCCCGCGCCCCTCTCTCACGACCGCCACCCGGCAGATCGAGCCCGACCACACGCTCAGGCATTTCTGACACGCAAGTGGAACAGGGAGCACGAATACCGGCTCATCAAGGAGCTCTGGGCTTTCACCGGCAACCGCATCGCTGTACGGTACGCCTACGAATATCGCGACGACAACGGGCAGTGGTTCCGCGCATATGGTAACGAGAACTGGGAATTTGCAGAGGACGGCCTGATGGCGCACCGCCACGCATGCATCAACGAAATGCCGATCGCTGAAAGTGATCGTCTGTACCATTGGCCGCTCGGCCGTCGTCCGGATGACCATCCCAGCCTCAGCGATCTGGGCCTCTGATCATGGCCCGCATGGTCGCTGAAAGATCCGACGCCATCGCCTCCCTGGCCGAAGTTTTTCGCGAGCATGAATACGAAGGTGCGAGCCTTGCCTTGATCGGCAAGGCCACTGGCCTGGGCAAGGGTAGCCCGTACCACTTCTTCCCGAATGGGAAGGAGGTGATGGTCCGGGCTGTGCTCGCCGAGATCGAGCAATGGTTTGAAGATTACGTTTATTCTCCCCTGCGAGACGGGAACGATGCTGACGCCGCAATCGTGACAATGCTCGATGAAACTGCGAACTACTTCAGATCGGGCAAGCGCGTCTGTCTCGTCGGTGCCTTGGCTGTCGCCAACACGCGAGACCTCTTCGCACAGGCGATCCGGGGTTACTTCGTGGCTTGGGTAGACGCACTACAATCAGCTCTCATTCGGCAAGGCCGTGACGCTGAGCAGGCCCGTCTGCTCTCGGAAGACGCCGTTCTCGCTATTCAAGGAGCAATCGTTCTGTCCAGAGCGCTGGACGATCCGGCAGTCTTCCAACGCGCAATCAACCAGCTCCACCGACGATTGCTGGCCGAAGGAGAGACTGACCACATGCTAGGCTCCGCGTCCAAATCACCTTGATCCCACCTTTACTGAATCGGCGAAAACTTCTCGTGTGTTGTCATGGTATCAGTCGGGCAGATCTCCTGCGCCTTGAAAGGAACCGAACCTACGACCTCGACCAGATGGTGCCAACGCACTGAATATATGAGATGCTGCCCTCTGTTCTCATCTATAAGAAGGTTGCCATGACGCGAGAGGAATACGAGCGCGATCTATGTGCGAGAAGTGTGACCGCATCCTTCGTTAGCGTCAAGTATGATGCCGGATTCGATGGATGGGAACCGGAGGTCGGCGGTTGTCACGGCAACGTCGATTATTGGGTAAAGCACCACGTCGGGCATACCGCCGTTCGAGGGTGGATAGCATATATGG
>NZ_BJZP01000054.1 GCF_007992095.1 Paenirhizobium naphthalenivorans | reverse complement strand
AAGCCGTGATCTGGAGCAACAGGACGTTCGGCATGCCGTTTCACGACAACTGGTGGCAGACGGAGACCGGCGGCATCATGATCGCCAACTATGCCTCGATGGACGTCAAGCCTGGTTCCATGGGCAAGCCGCTTCCCGGCATCACCGCCGGGATCGTCGAGAGGCATGACGGCACGGTACGGGAAATCGCAAGGCCGATGACGATCGGGCAGTTGGCCCTGAAGCCCGGCTGGCCGTCGATGATGCGAGCCTATCTTCACGAGGAGGAACGCTACCGCAAGTGCTTCGTCGGTGACTGGTACCTGAGCGGCGACCTCGCGATGCGTGACGAGGATGGATATTTCTGGTTCGTCGGTCGCGACGACGATGTCATCAAGAGCGCGGGCCACCTGATCGGCCCGTTCGAGGTCGAAAGCGCATTGATGGAGCATCCGGCCGTCGCCGAGGCAGCCGTCATCGGAATACCCGACGAAACGGTCGGCGAGGTCGTCAAGGCCTTCGTCGCGCTCAAGCCAGGCCACGAGGGCAGCGACGACCTGATGCTCGAGCTCCTCGGCCATGCGCGAAAGCGGCTCGGTCCCGCCGTCGCGCCGAAGGAGGTCGCCTTCAGGAACAATCTGCCCAAGACCCGCTCCGGCAAGATCATGCGGCGCCTGCTCAAGGCACGGGAGCTGGGCCTGCCCGAGGGCGACATCTCAACACTTGAAAGTGACGAAAGATGACCGACCGCTCCCAAAAACCGCATCTGACGCGAGGGCACGTGCTCGACCTGCTAGCCCAGATGATCCGCATCCGCCGATTCGAGGACAAGTGCGCCGAGCTTTACACTGAGCAGAAGATCCGCGGCTTCCTGCATCTCTACGATGGCGAAGAGGCGATCGCCGCCGGCATCATTCCGCTCCTGCAGAGCGAGGATCGTGTCGTCGCGACCTATCGCGAACACGGTCACGCGCTGGTGCGGGGCCTGCCGATGAAGACGGTCATGGCGGAGATGTATGGCAAGATGGAGGGTTGCTCGGGCGGGCGGGGCGGCTCCATGCATCTCTTTTCCGCCGCCGCCAATTTCTACGGTGGCAACGCAATCGTCGGCGGTGGCCTGCCGCTCGCCGCCGGCCTGGCGCTTGCCGACAAGATCCGCGACGAGGATCGTGTGACCGCCTGTTTCTTCGGAGAGGGCGCAGTTGCCGAGGGAGAGTTTCACGAGAGCCTCAATCTTGCCTCGCTCTGGCATCTGCCGGTGCTGTTCGTGTGCGAAAACAACCGTTACGCCATGGGCACCGCGCTGGAACGCTCGGAGGCGGTGATTGACATTCACAGGAAGGCCGAGGGCTACGGGCTGATCAGCGAGGTCGTCGACGGGATGGATGTCGTCGCCGTCGAAGCGGCCGCGCGGCGCGCGCTGGAAACCATCCGGGATGTCGGAGAGGCCTATTTCCTGGAGTGCCAGACCTATCGGTTCCGCGCCCACTCGATGTTCGATGCGCAACTCTATCGATCGAAGGAGGAGGTGGAGGAATGGCGGCGCAAGGGGCCGATCGTGCGTTTCCAGACATGGCTGCTTGAGAACGGCATCGTTCATTCCGGTGATGTCGACAAGGTTGTCGCCAAGGCCGATGCCGAGATCGCCGAGGCCGTGGCCTTCGCGGAGGCCGGACACTGGGAACCGCTGGAAAGCCTGAGCCGGCATGTCGTGGCCCCTGTACGGCCCGCGCCCCCGCCGAAGGTCGAGCCTGCCGCGGAGACGGTGGAGACGACCTATCGCGAAGCCGTCAAGATGGCGATCCAGGAGGCACTCGATCGCGACGACCGTACGTTCCTGATGGGCGAGGATGTCGGCCAGTATGGCGGCTGCTATGCCGTCAGCAAGGGGTTGCTGGAGAAATACGGCCCCGACCGCATCCGCGACACGCCCTTGTCGGAATCCGGTTTCACCGGCGCGGGCATCGGTGCCGCGATCGCCGGAATGCGTCCGATCGTCGAGGTGATGACGGTCAATTTCTCCATGTTGGCGCTGGACCAGATTCTCAACACGGCCGCGACGTTCCGGCATATGTCGAACGGCCAGTTCGGCGTCCCGGTCGTGATCCGCATGGCGACGGGAGCAGGCAGGCAACTGGCGGCGCAGCACTCCCACAGCCTGGAAGGCTGGTATGCGCATATACCTGGCCTGCGCGTCCTTACGCCCGCCACCATCGAGGACGCGCGCGGCATGCTCTGGACGGCGCTGGAGGACCCGGACCCGGTGCTGATCTTCGAAAATGTCATGCTCTACAACCGAAGCGGGCCGCTGGCCGTCAACGCCGGGCCGGTGGACATCAGCAGCGCCGCGGTGCGCAGGGAAGGGCGCGACGTCTCCCTCATCACCTATGGCGGATCGCTGTTCAAGACACTGGACGCGGCAGTTGAACTCGAGCGCGCCGGCATCTCCGCCGAGGTCGTCGATCTCCGCAGTCTGAGGCCACTCGATGAGCAGACGATCCTCGCCTCCGTGACCAAGACGAGACGCGCATTGATCGTGGACGAGGGGTGGCGCTCGGGAAGCATATCGGCCGAAATCGGCATGCGGATTGCCGAGAAGTGTTTCTACGAGCTCGATGCGCCGCTTGCCAGGCTCTGCAGCGAAGAAGTCCCGATTCCCTATGCGAAGCATCTCGAGGACGCGGCAATACCGCAGACCGAGAAGATCGTCTCGGCGGTTATGGCGATGTTGGGAAAGGTGTGAACATGGCTGAATTCCGTATGCCTTCGCTTGGCGCGGACATGGAGGCTGGGACGCTCGTCGAATGGCTCGTCAAACCTGGGGAGGCGCTGAGACGGGGCGACGTCATCGCGGTGGTCGAGACCCAGAAAGGGGCGATCGAGATCGAGAATTTCGAGGAAGGAATCTTCGAGGGGGCGATGGTGAAGCCTGGCGCCAAGATTCCAGTGGGAACGCCGATAGCGCTGATCCGACGTCATGACGAGGAGCCGGCAGCGGCCGCCCCAAGCGCTGCTGCTCCACTGGCTTTGGGAAAAACACCCCGCGAAACGCCGGCTTCGCCCGAGATGATGGAGAAGCTTCCCGCCGCTGGACCGAGGATAGAAGAAGAGTGCACGCCGTCCCCCGTCGTGTCGCTCCCGATTGCCGCCGCAGATGCGGCACAGAGCGTGCGCGCCTCGCCCGCGGCACGGCGCTATGCGGTGGATCACGGCATCGACCTGTCGTCGGTCAAGGGCGGCGGTCCCCATGGGGAAATCCAGCTTCGTGATCTTGAGGGGATGGAAAGCCGTCAGCCGACTCTGGCCGCGCCACCCGTCGAACCTGTCCTGCAACCGATGACCGGCATGCGCGCCGCCATTGCCGCGGCGATGGCGCGTTCGAAACGGGAAATCCCGCATTACTACCTGGCGCACAGGGTCGATCTTACGGCAGCCGAGGCCTGGCTGTCGAACTTCAACACCCGGCGCGATCCTGCGGAACGTGTGATTCTCGGCGCACTTTTCGTTAAGGCCGTCGCGCGGGCGACGCGCAAGTTCCCAGAGTTCAACGGACATTTCACCGATGGCGTCTTCCGCCCGAGCCCGGTCGTCCATGCCGGCGTGGCGATCAATATCCGCGGAACCGGTCTCGTGGCTCCTGCCATCCATGATGCCGACGCACTCGGCGTCCCCGAACTGATGGCGGCCATGCGCGATCTCGTCGGTCGGGTCAGGGCGGGCCGTTTCCGTTCGTCGGAATTGTCGGACCCGACGATTACCGTCTCGAGCCTTGGCGATCGCGGTGTCGAGACACTCTATGGCGTCATCTATCCGCCGCAAGTCGCTATCGTCGGCTTTGGCATGCCGGTCACCGAAGTAAGGGCGTTGGAGGGCCTGATCGGTCCGCACAAGGTTGTGCATGTCACGCTGGCCGGGGACCACCGGGTGAGCGACGGCCACCGCGGCGCGCTCTTTCTGTCCCATATTGACCAAGTTCTGCAGAAGCCGGAGGCCCTATGACCAAGCAGGAACTGGAAGCGGTGCTGGCGGAGACGCTTCGGCGCATAGCGCCTGATGTCGATGTCGCAGAGATAGATAGGGATGGGGACCTTCGGCAGGAGTTCGACATCGATTCCATCGATTTCCTCAATCTGATCACCGCGTTGGCCAAGCGTTTTTCGCTGCCGATCCCGGAAGAGGACTATCCGAGGCTTCGCAGTTTTGCGGCGATCGTGGACTATCTTGTGGAGAAGGTTGCCTAGAAAACACCGGCACGTCGTTTGACGTGCCGGTTCGGGATCCCGCTTGCGCAGGCGCCGTCGTGTCGCCGAGAAGGCTTACTTGACCTCGATCTTCTTCGTCTCCGCCACCGCTCCCGCCGGCTTCGGGATCGTGACCGTCAGCACACCGTTCTTGAAATCTGCCTTGACGGTCTCGGCATCGATCTTGAAGGGCAGGGTCATCGTTCTCTGGAAGGAGCCGGCGGAACGCTCGATGCGATGGAACTCGCGCCCCTTGTCTTCCTTCTTCTCTTCTTTCTCGGACCTCTTCTCGCCCTTGATCGTGATCCGGTTGTCGGTGACCGAAACGTCGATGTCTTTCTGCTCCACGCCGGGAAGATCGGCCGTCATGCAGACCTCACTGTCGGTCTCGCTGACATTCGATCGTACCGCGAAGCTTCCCGCCAAAGCCGGCAGGCCCTGGTCGAAATCCTCGAAAAGACTGTCGATCCGCTTGCGCAGATCCACAAACGGGTTCTTGTCGTCTTCCTTGTCGCCCCACAGGGACTGCAACCAACTTCCACCCGCCATGTCGACACCTCCATTGCCTCGTCAGGGAAAGGCACTCTCGCAGTCGAACAGGGCCGCGTCATTGACGGCCGTCAATCCAGCCCGGTGACGGAGGCGCTAGAAGAAAACAAGCCAATTTCCGATGGTCAGCAGAAGAACGGGCTTCAGATATGTCGCACAAGAACATCCTCTTTCATTCGGCGGCGCGGGAAAAGATTTTGCGCGGAACCACCGCGCTTGCCGATGCCGTCCGCATCACGCTCGGGCCAAAATCGAAATCGGTCCTGATCCAGAAGAAGTGGGGTTCGCCGATTGTCTGCAATGACGGCATCACCATTGCAAAGGAGGTGGATCTGGCGGACCCGGAGGAGAATCTCGGCGCCCAGATATTGCGCCAAGCCGCCGAGAAGACCGGAGAGGCCGTCGGTGACGGCACCAGTACGGCGACCATTCTTGCCCACGCAATCTTTGCCGATGGTACGCGCAACGTCGCAGCCGGCGCCAGCGGCATCGACATCAAGAGGGGTCTCGACCGGGGCCTTAAGATCTGCGTGGAGACGTTGCGTTCAATGTCGAGACCGGTCGAGACACGGAAGGAAAAATCGCAGGTCGCTGCCATCTCCGCGCACAATGATCCGGTGATCGGCGATCTGATCGCGGATGCCATGGAAAAGGTCGGCGATCAGGGCGTGATTACGGTCGAAGAGTCGAACACGACAGAGACGATACTGGAAATCGTTGAGGGCATGCAGTTCGATCGCGGCTTCATCTCTCCCTATTTCGTTACTGATGCTGACAAGATGGAGGCGGTGATCGAGGACGCACATGTTCTCGTTTGCGATCGCAAGATCAGCCATATCAACGACATCGTTCCGCTGCTGGAGCAAGTTGCCAAGAGCGGGCGGCCCCTTCTCGTCATTGCGGAGGACGTGGACGGGGAGGCCTTGGCTACGCTGGTCGTCAATCAGCTTCGAGGTATCTTTCACGCCATTGCCGCCAAGGCGCCTGGCTTCGGCGATCGCCGCAGGGCCATGCTGGAGGACATCGCCATTGTAACGGGGGGACAGCTTGTCTCGGAGGATCTCGGCAGTAAACTGGAAACGGTGGAGATCGCGCAGTTGGGGCATGCCAAGCGCGTCATCAGCGACAGGGAAACGACGACGATCATTGGCGGCGCTGGAACCAGGGACGCCATCGAGGGCCGCCTTCGGCAACTAAGGGCGCAGATCGAGAAGACCAAGAGCGACTACGACCGGGAAAAGCTGGAGGAAAGGGTGGCCAAGCTGTCCGGAGGGGTTGCG
This sequence comes from Paenirhizobium naphthalenivorans, assembly GCF_007992095.1. GTDB lineage: Bacteria > Pseudomonadota > Alphaproteobacteria > Rhizobiales > Rhizobiaceae > Allorhizobium > Allorhizobium naphthalenivorans. The sequence goes on along the minus strand of NZ_BJZP01000054.1, from coordinate 1,187 downwards.
GTGATCCGTGTCGGCGCTCCCTCCGAAGCGGAACTGAAAAGCAGAAAAGAGGCCCTCGACGACGCCATCAATGCGACCAAGGCCGCCGTGGCCGAGGGGATCGTGCCGGGCGGCGGGCTGGCGCTCCTGCGCTGCACCGGCACCCTCGAGCAAGAGCAGGCGCGTAGCCTGGGCGACGAGAAGACGGGTCTGGAAATCCTCCGCCGGGCGCTGAGCGCACCGGCGCGCCAGATCGCGGAAAACTCCGCCGTCGATGGCGGCGTCGTCGTCGCACGGATGCTGGAGGGTACAGGCAATATCGGATTCGACGCGGCGCAGAACCGGTATGTCGATCTGATCGACGCCGGGATCATCGATCCGACCAAGGTGGTGAGGGTTGCACTGGAAAACGCCGTTTCGGTGGCGAGCGTGTTGCTGCTCACCGAGGCGACGATGACCGAAATTCCCGAAGAGGAAAAGGCGGAGCGAGGCGGTCCGGAAGGCTTGAACGCCTGATGGCGGCAAGAAATGGCGACCGGCCGCCTCGCGTGCGGATCGCAAAGCCGATGCGGCGTTCGTCACCGTGCCGCTTGGGTCGCATTACCCGTTCTGGCTGTCCCGCGGTCCCGGATGATCGGCGTTAGGCGCCAGGACGGCGTCGCCGATGGCATGGAACATGTTGGACATGATCTGCCATTCCCGGTCGAGGCGACGGGTCGCCGTTTGCCAGCGACTGGCGTCGGGTTCTTTCGGGGCGGGATGATCGGCAATCGCGGACAGGTAGAGATCGACGATCCGGGCGGCGGCATGTTCCCGCGAAAAAGGCTCGGCCGTCTCAAGGGCCGCCTGACGAAGTGCGGCTCTTTCCTCCCCCTGGCGTATCCTCACCCATTCGAGTGCCCGCGCGAACGCCTCGGGCGATGAATCCTGTGGCATCAGGCGGCCGTTCTCTCCGTCGCGGACGATCTCCGTCGCGCCGGGTGCATTCAGTGCGACAACCGGAGTGCCGGCGGCCATCGCCTCGGCAAGCACCAGTCCTTGCGTTTCCGATTTCGACGAGAAGGCGAAGACATCCATCGCCGCATAGGTGTCGGCGAGGGCGGTTCCTTCGACCGAACCCATGAGATGCGCCCGGTCGGCCAATCCCTCGGCATCAAAGCGGCTTCTGATGGCGGTCAGCATTTCGCCCTCGCCGGCGACGAGGAAAT
>NZ_BJZP01000053.1 GCF_007992095.1 Paenirhizobium naphthalenivorans | reverse complement strand
GCTTTTATTTCTGACCTAATTGCCTTCCGGAGTGACCTTTGGCCCATCTTGTCTCCATCGAGAACGTCGACATGCGTTATGGCGGACCCGCCGGCACGCTGGCGGTCTCCAATCTCAATCTCAAAGTCGACAAGGGCGAATTCGCCGCGGTCGTCGGGCCATCGGGCTGTGGAAAATCAACGCTGATGAAGCTCGTTACCGGATTGCACATTCCGCAAACCGGCGACGTGATCGTCGCCGGCCGGCAAGTGACTGAGCCCGTTTCGATCGTCGGCATGGCCTTCCAGAACCCGACCATGCTGCCCTGGCGCACGACGCTCGAGAACATTCTTCTGCCGCTCGAGATCGTCGAGAAGCACCGCCACCGCCTGCGCGCCCATAAGAAGGAATACATTCAGAAGGCCGAGAACCTGCTCGAGATCGTCGGCCTAAAGGGCTTCGGATCGAAGTTTCCCTGGCAGCTGTCGGGCGGCATGCAGCAACGCGCCAATCTCTGCCGGGCGCTGATCCACGAACCGGAACTGCTGATGCTCGATGAGCCATTCGGCGCGCTCGATGCCTTTACCCGCGAGGAACTTTGGTGCGTCATCCGCGACCTGCATGCGGCCCAGGGCGTCACCATCATCCTCGTCACCCACGACCTGCGCGAGGCCGTTTTCCTCGCCGATAAGATCTTCGTCATGAGCAGCCGACCCGGACGGGTATTGGCCGAGCACCGCATGCCATTCGCCCGGCCACGCGATCTTGAACTGATGTACGAAACCCGCTTCAACGAAATGGTGCACGCGCTGCACGGCGAGATCGCCAATGCGAGGGTGGCAGCATGAGCACGATCGTAGAGAAGACCGCAACACTCTCTGCCCGCAAACCGCTGATAGACCGGATCAACTGGGTGCGCGCAGCCCCCTGGCTCTACACACTCGCCATGTTCGCCGCCTGGGAACTGCTGGTCCTGGCGCTCGATATGCCGCCGACCATCCTCCCTTCTCCGACGCGCGTCTTCCAGGCAATCCTGCAATACTGGTCGCCAATCTGGAAGAATTCGCTGCAGACGCTCTACACGACGACCCTCGGCTTCATCCTCGCCGTGGTCGCCGGCCTCGGCATCGGCCTTTTCATCGGCTGGTCGAAGACCATCTATGCCGGCCTTTATCCGCTGATGATCGGCTTCAACGCCATTCCGAAGGTGGCGCTGGTGCCGATTCTCGTCATCTGGTTCGGGATCGGCACGGTGCCAGCCGTTCTCACCGCCTTCCTGATCTCCTTCTTCCCGATCGTCGTCAACGTCGCGACCGGGCTCGCCACCATCGAGCCCGAAACAGAGGACGTGTTGAGGGCGCTTGGCGCAAAGAAGATGGACATCATGCTGAAGGTCGGCGTTCCGCGTTCCATGCCCTATTTCTTCGGCTCCCTGAAGATCGCCATCACGCTCGCCTTCGTCGGTTCCGTCGTCTCGGAGACGGTCGCCTCGAACTATGGCCTCGGCAATATGATGAGTTCCGCCCAGAGCCAGTTCAACGTGCCGCTGGTCTTCGCCGGCCTGCTCATGCTCGCCATTGAAGGCATCGCCATGTACGCGCTGATGGCCTGGCTTGAGCGGCGAATGACGGGATGGGCCCATCGCTCGACCATGACCAACTGACGGGCAATCACCGCACGATCAACGTTACCAGGCCGTTTGACAAGATATACAAGGCCCGCGTCGGAGCACTGACGCGGGCCTTGCCGTCTCGACGGCAGTCCAGCCCCCGCGCGCGGTGCGACGATAAAACTGTTGCGCCAATTTACTGTCGACAATATGCATGCAACCACATTTTCGCAAAGATCAGACTCAGGTGACCAGAGGCAGAAATGACGTCAGAGGAAAGCAAGTCCAGGGCCCCGCGTTCGCGCGGTTCCGGCACCCAGACGATCTATGACCGATTGCGGCAGGAAATTCTGTCAATGAGCCTGCCGCCTGGAAGCCAGCTCGACGAAGTCCGGCTTTCGGAACGCTTCGGCATGTCGCGAACGCCAGTGCGCGAGGCCCTGCTCCGGCTCTCCTCAGATGGCCTCGTAACCACGCTGCCGAACCGCAACACGATCGTCGCGACCATCGATTTCGCCAGCCTGCCGCCGTATTTCGACGCGCTGACACTGATGTACCGCGTCACCACCCGCGCCGCCGCGAGTCACAAGGATGCGGCGCGCATGGCCGTGATTCGTGAACGCCAGAGCGAATTCGAAGCCGCGGTCCGGGCACACGACGCCTATGCGATGATCGAAGCGAACCGCGAATTCCATGTCGCGATCGCTGAACTCGGCGGCAATCCCTACTACACCAGCTTTTTCACGCGCCTGCTCGACGAGGGGCGGCGGATCCTGCGCCTCTATTACTCCACCTTCGATGATCGGCTACCGCTGCAATATGTGGAGGAACACGAGGACATGATCAACGCGATCGAGGCCGGCGACGTCGAAACGGCGGACCGCCTTGCTATCGCGCATGCCGGCCAGATCGTCCGGCAGATTCAGGACTATGTCGCACGCGACATGAACAAGGCGTTGGCGATCGACAATCTGTGAACAGATGGGACGGCCGCTTTCAACAAACAGACCAAACGGAAAAATGATATGAGTGCCGATAAAAATGCCGACGTCGTCGTCATCGGAGCCGGGATCGTGGGCGTCATGGCGGCCCTTTACCTGCAAGCGGACGGCCGCAATGTTCTACTCATCGAACGAGACGAAGTCGCATCTGGCGCAAGCGCCGGCAATGCTGGCATTCTAGCCTTTCCCGAGATCATCCCGATCCCCTCGCCGGGCGTCATGCTCAAGGCGCCAAAATGGCTCCTCGATCCACTCGGACCGTTGAGCATACCACCCGCCTATGCGTTGAAGATCACCCCTTGGCTCTGGCACTTCTGGCGCGCCAGTTCGCGCGCGGCCTTCGCACGTGGCATCGCCGCCCAGACGGACATGATGGGCCTCGCCGCCACCGAGATGCAGCATGTCCGCGGCATCGCCGAACTCGCTTCCTTCTTCGACACGACTGGCACGCTTGACCTTTACGACAGCGAAAAGAGCTTCAATGCTGCCGCCCCGGACTGGCTTGAAAAGGAAAAGGCAGGCTTCCAGTTCACCAGCGTCGGGCGAACCGACATCGAGCGATTGCAGCCGGGCCTTGCCCCGCAGTTCCGCCACGCGATGTATTCGCCCGATGGCGTTCAGGTGAATGATCCGCAAGGACTGGCGCGCGCTGTCGCCGATCTGGTCGTGGCGCGTGGCGCGACCCTGCGCAAGGGGAGAGTCATGGACATTGCGCCAACAGGCGACATGGCGGTCCTGACGCTCGCCGACGGGGCGACGATCACCGCCACAACGGTCGTTCTGGCCGGCGGCGCCTGGTCGAAGACACTTGCCGCCCGTCTGGGCGATCCCCTGCCCCTCGAAACCGAGCGCGGCTACAACACCACGCTTCCGGCTGAGAGCTTCCCCTTGCGCCGCCAGCTCTATTTCAACGACCATGCGTTCGTCGTCACACCCCTTTCGAACGGCATCCGGGTCGGAGGAGCGGTCGAGTTGGGCGGGCTCGAACTTCCGCCGAGTTATCGGCGCTCCCAAGCACTGCTAGCGAAAGCCGCGCGCTTCCTGCCGGAGATGAAGACCGAGGGTGGCCGCGAATGGATGGGGTTCCGCCCCTCCATGCCCGATTGCCTTCCCGTCATCGGACGCTCCAGCGCAAGCCCCGCGGTCCTCTATGCCTTCGGCCACGGTCATCTCGGCCTCACCCAGTCGGCGGCGACCGGCAGGCTGGTCTGCGATCTTGCAGCCGGCCGGCCCCAAAACGTCGCCCTCGCGCCCTTCCACCCTGGCCGGTTCCGCTAAGGCGCCCCCCTGACAATTGATACCCTCCATCCCGAAGAGAAATGCGATGACCACTCAACCGTCCTTCACCCCGATCTCGAACGAGGAAAGAGCCGCCCGCCTCACGCGCCTGCGGGCGGCCCTCACCGAAAACGGGATCGGCGCGATCCTCCTCGGCTCGACCGAAAGCCTTCGCTATTTCACCGGCCTCGTCTGGCACCAGAGTGAGCGTCTGCTGGGCGCCGTGGTGACGCCGACGGCGCTGCATTATGTCGTGCCCGGCTTTGAACAGAGCCGCGTCGAGAGCCTGCCGCATCTGCCCGGCGAAATTCACACGTGGCAGGAAGAAGAGAGCAGCGCCGCTCTCGTCGCATCGCTCGTGCCCTCGAAAGACAAGCTGGCGCTCGACGACGCACTACCACTTTTCGTCTTTCATGCGCTCGCCCGGCAATTCGGACCTGAGCGCCTGATTGATGGCGGACCGGTTATCCGCGCCCTGCGCCTGTGCAAGTCGGCAAGCGAGATCGCCATCATCCAATACGCCATGAACCTCACGATAGAGGTCCACAAGCGCGCCCACAGTCTGATCAAGCCCGGCATCCGCGCCTCCGAAGTCATCCGCTTCATCGATGAGCAGCATCGTGCACTCGGCGGAGAGGGCGGCTCAAGCTTCTGCATCGTTTCCTTCGGCGAAGCCACTTCCCTGCCGCACGGCGCCGATGGCGACCAGACCTACAAGCCGGGCGACGTCATCCTGGTCGATACCGGATGCCGGATCGACGGTTACCATTCCGATCTGACCCGAACCTATATGCTCGACGAACCCACTGCCGAATTCACGCGAATCTGGACGATGGAGCGAGAGGCGCAGCAGGCCGTCTTCGACGCCGCCCGGATCGGAGCGCCGTGCGAGAGCCTGGACGCCGCCGCCCGCGCGGTGCTCGTTCGTCATGGCCTCGGCCCCGACTACACCCTTCCCGGCCTGCCACACCGCGCCGGCCATGGCCTTGGCCTCGAAATCCATGAGGCACCTTATATCGTGCGCGGCAACCAGACCCCGCTTGAAGAGGGCATGTGTTTCTCCAACGAACCGATGATCGTCGTGCCCGGCCGCTTCGGCATCCGTCTCGAAGACCATATCCATATGACTGAAACCGGACCGCAATGGTTCACGACGCCCGCCAAGGGGCCGACCGAACCTTTTGGCTGATCCCTCACGATACCGGCACCGGAGACATGTCCGCATCGACCCCGGCGCCGGAGGATCAAGGCAGGAGCCGGACCAGAGGTCCTCGACAAAAACACGCGTCACCACCTTGTCACTTGTCGACAAATTGCATACTGATATATCACACCAACCCAAGGAGATTGCGATGACCACTGGCTGGCGCGGCGTCATTCCCGCTGTAACGACCCAATTCAACGAAGACCTGTCGATCGACTTTGAAAACACCCGCCGGGTGCAGGACGCGCTGGTCAACGACGGCGTGCACGGCCTGATCGTCATGGGCACCTGCGGCGAGAACAATTCGCTTGATCCGGAAGAAAAGCGCCAGATCCTCAAGGGCGCCGTCGAAGTCGTTAACGGTCGCGTTCCGGTCATCACCGGCGTATCGGAATTCGACACCCGCCGCGCCGTCGCCTATGCCCGCGACGCCGAAAAGGCCGGCGCCGACGGCCTTATGCTGCTGCCGGCCATGGTCTATGTGCCCAAGCCCGAAGAGCTGGTCGCCCACTTCAAGACGGTTGCCGAAGCGACCTCTCTGCCGATCATGCTCTACAACAACCCGCCGGCCTACCGCGTCAACATCGGCGCAGACGTCCTGCGCCAACTCGAAGGCGTCGCGAACATCAAGGCGGTCAAGGAAAGCGCCCCGGATACCCGTCGCTTCACCGACCTCATCAATGAATTCGGCGACCGCTTCGACATCTTCGCCGGCCTCGACGACGTCGCGCTTGAAGGCATGATGCTCGGCGCCAAGGGCTGGGTCTCCGGCCTCACCAGTGCCTTCCCGCAGGAATCGGTTGCGCTCGTCGCCGCCGTCGACCGCGGCGACTGGGAAGAGGCTCGCCGCATCTATCGCTGGTTCATGCCGCTTCTGCATCTCGATGCCGAACATGACCTGGTGCAGACAATCAAGCTGGCCGAGCAGATCATGGGCCGCGGCTCCGAGCGCGTCCGCATGCCGCGCATGATCCTTCAGGGTGCTCGCCGCGCCGAGATCACCGCCATGGTCGAAAAGGCTGCCGCCACCCGTCCGTCGAAGGCGGCGAAGGCCGCCTGAGCCGCAGTCCGGCCCGTCCAGCAGAACTCCGGGCCGCCAGCCGCATCGCGCTGGCGGCCCTTTCTTTTGAACACGACAGGAAAGCCTGATTATGTCCCAGGATCTCGAATACATCCCACTCGAAGACGCCAAGTGCCTCGCAACCGACATCCTTCTCGCGGCAGGGCTTTCTGAAGGCCATGCCGAAGCGATCGCGAAGTCCGTCGTCTCGGCCCAGCGCGACGAGTGCTTTTCCCACGGTCTCTGGCGCCTGCTCGGCTGTGTCGCGACGGTGAGCAAGGGCAAGGTCGACCCAAAAGCCGTACCGGCTATCGATGCTTCGGCGCCCGGCATTGTCAAGGTCGATGCCAAGTTCGGCTTCTCGCTGCTCGCCTTTCGCGAGGGACTGCCAGACCTGATCGGCAAGGCGAACCGCTTCGGTATCGCCGCCATGGCGATCAACCACTGCTACCATTTCTCGGCGCTATGGCCCGAGATTGAGGAAATCACCGAGGCCGGGCTCGTGGCGCTTGCCATGACGCCAAGCCATAGCTGGGTCGCGCCGGCCGGCGGCAAGAAGCCGGTCTTCGGCACCAATCCGATTGCCTTCGGCTGGCCGCGTCCCGCGTCGAACCCGTTCGTCTTCGACTTTGCCACCAGCGCCGCCGCTCGCGGCGAGATCGAGCTGCACCGACGCGCCGGCAAACCCATCCCGCTCGGCTGGGCGATCGACAGCGATGGAAATGACACGGCGGACGCCACCAAGGCCATGGAAGGCGCCATGCTGACCTTCGGCGGCCACAAGGGCTCGGCCCTTTCGGCCATGATCGAGCTCATGGCCGGTCCGCTGATCGCCGACATGACGAGCGCTGAATCCATGGCCTTCGACGAGGGGGCCGGCGTGGCGCCCTGCCACGGCGAGATCATCATCGCCCTCGACCCCAAGGTCTTCCTCGGCAGCGGCATGGAGCAGAACATGCGGCGGGCGGAAGACATGTTCGCCGCCATCACCAGCCAGGGCGCCCGCCTGCCCTCGCAGCGCCGCTACGAAGCTCGCGCTAGAAACGAGAGCCGCGGCATCCCCGTCCAAACATCCCTGCTTGAGGAGCTGAAATCGACTCTGGCCTCACTCGCCTGAGCCGTAAAATCACGTACACCCCCGGCATTGCGCCGGGGTCCTTCGCCAGCATGGCCTCTGGCCACAACCTGATGAAAAGCAGTCGAAACTCAACGAAAAGAGGTTGCGCTTACCATTGATCGCGGTCACATTATCGATCGTCGACCAAAGAAGTCTGACAACATGACAACGTAGGAGGAGCGTCCATCATGACGTCGCAAAGCGA
>NZ_BJZP01000052.1 GCF_007992095.1 Paenirhizobium naphthalenivorans | reverse complement strand
TATCGAAGCGCTGCAAATTCCGAATTCGGCGAACGCTGCTGCCGGCGGAAAATTGACCACAAGTATCGGTGTTGCAACTGCCCTTGCCCGCGCGGGCGGGACGGTGGATATGCCCGAGGGTCTTTTGATGGCTGCGGACAGCGCTCTTTATCGCGCCAAGAATGAGGGGCGCAACAGGATTGTTGCAACCATGTTTTTGATGGATGGCTCGCCATGTGGGGGCCTACAGAAAATCAGCAAGCGAGCAGGTTGAATACTCGGTCGCAGTTGCTCTTCTCCCCACTATATGTCGCGTCTACGATTTCGGAAAAACAAAGTGCCCACGGCGGTTGTGACGTGACTGCCACTGCCGCAGGATCGATTTGACGGCCTATTTAGGATCCATGAAAAGCATAGCGAAATGCGCTGACGTCGTATGCGTTCGGTGAAGCAGAATTAACCTACCTGGCCAGATGACCTACCATCCAAAGCTTAGGCGCCATTGGTAACTTAACCCGTCGAACGCGTTGATTGCCAAAAATCTCATCGAAGAAGCTGCTGAACCACTTCAATTTACGCTCCCTCATGAGCGGTTGTTTTCACTCGGCGGGTTTTCAAATCCTTGTTTCCACAGTATCCGCGGCCCCCCTTCTCAATCGCCGCTGTGCATCGAGTTCAAAGAGGATCGGCACGACGAAAACGGTCAAGACGGTCGAGACGACGGTTCCGAAGATCAGTGAGACGGCTAGACCGCCGAATACCGGATCGGTGATCATGATCGCTGAGCCAAGGACGATGGCAAGCGTCGTAAGCAGGATCGGCCTCAGTCGCACCGCGCCGGCCTGCCGCACCGCGACCTCAAGGGGCATGCCATGCTTGCGGTTGTCCTGGATGAAGTCGATGATCAGCAACGAATTGCGGATGACGACGCCGGAGAGAGCGATGATGCCGACCATCGAGGTGGCGGAAAAGTCCGCACCGACAATCCAGTGCCCCGGAAAGATGCCAATGATGCCGAGCGGTACGGAAGACATCGCGATCACCGGGATCAGGAAGGAACGGTAGTAGGCAACCAGCAGCAGGTAGACGAGTAGCAGCGCGCCGCCAAGCGCAATGCCCATGTCGCGGTAGATGTCGAGTGTCATGCGCATCTCGCCGCCCCAGAGTAACTGATAGCCGTCGATTGTGTCGGGCACATCCTTGTTGACGCCGAGATTGCCCGTCCTGAGCGGCTTGCCGTCGGGAGCGATGATGCCGTTCAAACGCTTCTGGAGGTCGAGGACGGCATAGAGCGGAACCGAGTCCGACAGTTCTCCGCCGACGAACGTCACCTTCTCGTTATCGCGCCGCTGGACCGGTTTGTCGGCGTGGGACGGGATGATTTTTACCAGTTCGGACAGCGGTACGGGCTTGCCGTCAGCATTGTCGACGAAGGCGCGGTCGAGGCGTGCCGGGTCCACGGCGAAGCGGCGCGGCACATAGACCCTGACGGGAACGGGATTCCTCTCGTCGACGAGGTGGGCACGGCCCAGTTCCTTGCCGCCATAGATAATTATGAGTGCCTGCGCAATCTGCGCGGTCGAAACCTTCGAAAGCGCCGCCTTCTCCTTGTCTGGCACGATCCGGTGTTCTGTAACATCTTCCGGTGCCGTGTCGGAGAGATCGACCATGTCGTAGGTTTCTTCGAAGGCTTTCCGGACCTTGGCCGACAATTGACGCAGGCCTTCCGGGTCAGGGCCGTAGAGTTCGGCCAGGACCGTAGCGCGCAGCGGCGGGCCGGGCGGGTCCTCGACGAGCGCTGTTTCCGCGCCGGGATAACGCCTGCGGATCTCCTCGATCTTTGGGCGAAGTTCGCGGACGATGTCGATCGAGCTTTCCTTCCGGTCGTGCTTGTCGGTGAGATTGACGCGGATTTCAGCGACCGAGTTACCCTCCCGGTTGGTGGTTCCCTTGAACAGGCCGTTGAAGTCGGCGACGCCGGCTTGGCCGATCCATGTCTGGTAGTTGACAACGTTCCTGTCCTTGGAGAGCAGGGCGCCGATCTCGCGCACGAAACGGTTCGTCTCCTCGACGGGTGTCGTCTCGGACATCGCAACGACAATGTTGAAGGTGTTTTTGTTGTCCTTGGGCAGAAAGCCGATATTGACGCCAAGCCAGGAAACAGGGCCGCCGACGCCCGAGGGCCGCACGAACTGCCACGCGCCTTGCATAATCGATCCCGTCATCAGGACCGCAATCATGACGGCCATGCCGATACGGGCGGCGCGGCGCTCCTGCAACGGCGTGATCAGACGGAGATAAAGTCTCTCCAGCCGACCGGGTTTGCCGTGCGAGGTTTCCTGTTCATGCTCGTCGGCTTCCTGTACGGTGTGGCGGTCCAGCCATCGGTTGGCCGCCCAGGGGGTCACGATATAGGCGACGACCACGGACGCGGCCATGGCGATCGGTACATTGTAGGCGATAGGGTAGAAATAGTCGCCCGCCATGCCGGTGACGAGGAAAAGCGCGCTGAACACGAGCATGACGGCGAAGGTTGCAAGATTGGTCGCATTGCCGATCTCGTTGGTGGCGAGGACCGTCGTCTTCTCCTTACTGACCCGCGACTGCCTTGATCCGTAGTGGCGGTGGATGTTCTCAATGACGACGATCGCAGCGTCGACGAGCAAGCCGAGCGACAGGATGAGCGCGAAGAGCGTCACCCTGTTGATGGTGACGCCGCCGAGAAGATCGGCCGCCAGCGTGATCGAAAAGATCAACGGCACCGTGACTGTGACGATGAGGGCCTCGCGCCAACCGAGAAAGAGAACCAGCACGATGGCCACGGTCACGAGTGCGATAGCGAGATGCTCGATAAGCAGATTGACAGCGTCATCCGCCTTCTCGCCGTCATTGCGAGTGACAACGACCTGAACCTCTGTCGGTATGAAGGAGGCCTGCATCTCCTTGACGCGGTTGACGATCGTGTCGGCCACGACTACGGCGTTGGCCCCTTTCTTCTTGGAAACGGAGATAGTGACCGCTGCCATGTCGGACGAATCGGGGTTGGCGAAGCGCGGGTCGCCCGGTCCGAAGGAGAAGCGGCTGAACTGCATGATCTCCGTCACCGGGCCATCAATGACGGTCGCCACGTCACGAACATAAACCGGACGGCCCTCGTGCACAGCGAGAATCTGGTTGCGTACATCGTCGGCGGAGGCGAAGGATGCCGAGAGCCGGATTGCCTCGACCTTTCCGTCACGAACGGTCGACTGCAGGGGTACGGACAGGTTGCTCGCCTCAAAGGCTGCATAGGCTTCGCTCAGCGTCGTGCCAAAGGCCTGAAGGCGTTCCGGATCGAGTTCGATGGCGATTTCCCGGTCACGGCCGCCCTTGATATTCACAACGGAGACACTTTCGGCGCTGCGCAGTCGCTCGGCCATCCGCTCTGCAACCCGCTTTAAGGCGTAGTCGTCATAGTTCGCCGACGCTAGTGTGACGGTGAGAATAGGAACATCGTCCGCATCAATCGAACGGACGGTGGGCGTTCCGGCGTCGGACGGCAAGCTGGCGCGGCTCGCGAGCACACGGTCATAGAGCTTGACGAGGGATTCCTCTTTCGGCTCGCCGACCTCGAACTGCACCTGCACCATGCCGAGTGAATTCTGCGCAATGCCTGCGGTATGGTCGACCCCCGGCAGCTCGCTGAGGATGCCTTCGAGCGGGGTGACGATGAGCGATTCGACCTCGGCAGCGGAGGCACCGGGAAGGGTGATCGTGACGACGGCACCCGGCACGACGATCTGCGGATTCTCCTCGCGCGGCGTCTGTTGGATCGCGATGACGCCCAGAAGGGCCACGGCGACGATGAAGACGATCGTCAGCTTCGATGTGATAAACGCCTGCGCCAGAGTTCCGGCAATATTGAGGTTCGGCGCACTCATCGGATTGCACCCGCCGTGTTCACCTGAGCGCCGTCCGGCAACCTGCCGTCAACTTCCACCAGTATCATTTCGTGGCCCTTTAGGCCGGATGTAACCTCGACAAAGCCGTCCAATTCCCGGCCCATGCGTAGCCACCGGAAATATGCGGTCCCGTCCTCGACAACGAAGACGCCGTCCAGACCACCCCTTTTTGTGATCGCTCTCTGCGGCACGACAGGGGCCTGATATGCCCCGAGCCGGATTTCGGCCCGACCGAACATGCCGGGCATCAGCGCCGGATCGTCGGGCAGCAGGATATTGATCTCGTAGCGACGTGTCACTTCATCGCTGGATGGGACAATCCCGCGAATACGTCCCTTAAATTGGCGTCCACCAAGCACGTCTAGCCTGACATTTACAGGCGTTTCGGTGTTGATCGAGGCGAGGCTCTGCTCGGACACATAGGCTTTAAGTAGGAGAACTTCATGCGATTCGACGATTAGGATTGGTGAACCGGCGGTCGCCATCTCGCCGCTGCGCTTGGCGACGGACACAATGACGCCATCGACCGGGCTCGTTACCGTGGAGTAGTCCTTCTGCGCCTTGGCAGCGGAAAGCACCGACTTGGCCTTTTCTAGCGTCGTGCGGGCGATGTCCACCCGAACTTTGGCCTTGCGTAGCGTTTCCGAGGCGACCGATCCCGACTGGGCAAGTGAGGTGTATTTCCGGACATCCTGCTCGGCGTCGCGTAGATCCTCCACTGCGGCGCTGACGGAGGAACGGGCCTGCTGGATTGCCTCGTTTATATCGCTCGGGTCGATCCGTACTAGAAGGTCTCCCCGCTTTACGCTCTGTCCCTCGCGGACATCGAGTTGCTCGATGAAGCCGACGACACGGGATGACACCTCCACTCGTCCGTCGGAGATGACGGAACCAGGAACAGTGTAGTTGATCGGAATATCCTTCAGTTCGACGATATCGACGGCTGCGTCGATAGGGACAGTCGCCTTCGCCTTTGAATTTTGTTCGGCGTTATGTTCGTCGCAGCCCGAGAGCGAGAGCAATACGGCGAGAATTGAAACGGTCCGGGGGGAAGGGAGCATCTCAGGCATCCTTGATCGAGGTCGTCTTGAAGCATTCACGAAGGGCCGCGATCACATGGCGCGTAATGACGTCCGGATCTAGATGATCGGAGCATCCACCGGGCAAGTGCCGGACAATTGCTCCAAGCTGCACCTGCCCGAGCACGACGCCGATGATAGATACCGCTGCCAGGAAATCGTCTTCGCCGTCGCGGACCCTTGTGCTCGCCAGCGACCGCACCAGAGTGAACGGGCGCTCGAATACCGTTTTCGACAGGTACTCCAATCGCCCGGCATCGCCGTCGGTCAGTTCCCGAACCAGTAGACGGCAGAATATCTTGTCCTCGGCCAGGAGATGCACCAACCAGTGCACAAAGGCTTCGAGCTTTTCGTCCGCATCCTGATTCACGTTCAGCAGAGCTTCCAGCGAAGCTGTCTTGTGGGTGAATACATGTGCAAGTGCCTCGCGGATCAGCTCGTCCTTGCCCTTGAAGTGGTGGTAGAGATTGGCTGGCGTCACGCCGACCTTGTTTGCAACGTCGCGCATGGAAACGGCGCTGTAACCGAGATCTGAAAAAAGGCTGGCGGCGGCCTCGATTATGGCGGTTCTGGTGTCGTGATGCATCGGGCCTATCTACTGAACGTTCGTTGAGGCGTCGTAAGTCGTCAGTTGGCCAACGTCAATCTTGAAAAGTTCGTTCGTTTGAATTATTTATTGCCGCAACCGGCTGTACGTGCGCGGAACGCGACAACGCAGCGACCGGTTAGAAGCGATCAAGGCTTGGTGCCCGTTCGATTGAGGGTTTCCACGTGGTTCGACTTCTTCGTCCCCGGTGTATCGTCGGCAGATCAGGAGAGGCTAGTGCAAAGCGAAAAACGACACATCGACATCCAGTCGCTTTGGGTAACCTTTCGCGCCCTGCAATCGGGTCTCTTACTTCTCCTGTGCAGTCCCTACATCTATTGGGGCGTGACGAGACTTCTGGACGTCGACGCAGGCATAAGACAAATGGAGGCCTATGGGCTGCTGCCACCGGCGCCTTTAAGCGCGGTCGCGATCCTGATTCAACTCGGCGCTTCCGTCATGGTCGTCACGGGTTTCTGGCGCTGGATCGGGGCACTTTGCCTCGCGGCATTCACGCTTGCCGCGGCGTTGATTGCTCACCCGTTTTGGCAGGCCCTGCCGAAAGATCGCAACGGTGAAATCATGATGTTTGTTGCGCACATGATTTTGGTCGGATGTTGGGTGGCCGTCGTCTGGCGCAGTCTTCGTAAATGATTGGTAACGATCAGCCATGTGCCGTCCACAGGATTGGGCAGGTCCTGGTTGGCCAAGCGGTCGGTTGGCAAATTCATCAATGTCATCTTGTATAAGTCGTTCGTTCGAACTATTTTATTTTGCAGCCAGCGCGAAGGGAAAGCCGGTGCGAACCAATGAAGTGCCACAGAGCGGACACGAGGCGCGGAGCGCGAAAACGCGATCGCAGCTCATTGAAGCCGCGATCACGGTAATAGCGGCGGTGGGCTATGAAGGGGCGAGCACGCGTGCGCTGGCGCAAGCGGCGAAAACGACCCTGTCGGCTATTCCCTATCATTTCGGGGGGAAGAAGGAGCTTTATCTCGCAGCGGCTCAGATGATCGCCGACTATGCAGCCGACCGTTTCGGGGAGGTGGCGGCAATCCTGGGAGCCGAAGATCCTGCGGAAAAGGCTATCCGTTTCGAGGAGGCTCTGACAAAGCTTCTTCACATCATTCTAAAAGACGCTGAGCCGTATTCTTGGACCTCGTTTGTGGCGCGTTGTTCCTACGATAATGATGAGGCATTCGCCCTGATCTATGATCAGGCAGTTGCACCCTTGCTGGAAGAGCTGGTGAAGGCTGCCAGCGACATCTCAGGCCGCTCCCCTGCCGACGAGGCATTGCGATTGCGAATCAGCGCTATCGTGACGGCTATCCTCAGCTTCAGATTCCTGCGCGGAATCATGCTGCGCGGGATGGATTGGATGCAAATTCAGGATGGTTGCATCGGTCAGATCGAAGACATGGTTCGCGATCTCTGCCGAAGTGATTTTCTCGCTGTCCGGCTTTCTCAATAACGCTCCGGGCAGTGACGGAACCTGCCCCGAACAGTCAGGCAATCTCCTCCTTAAACAGAAAAGGAAACACCCGATGAGTGATCAATCCCATGCCCACGAAGCAGTCGCCTGGGCGAAACAGCGCCTCGACGATGTGGACGCAGTCATATCCGAGGTCGAGAAGACCTCGGACAAGCTGAAGGACACCGCACGCAAGGATGCCGATGCCGCGCTTGCCCGTCTTCAGGCCTCCCGCGCCAAGCTGCAGAGCTACTACGATCAGTTGCGTACAGAAACGCAGGCCGTGAAAGGCAGCGTCGAAGGTATCCAGGAGGCGCTCGAGGCCGAGTGGGTCGAGGTCGAATCCGCGTTCCAGGCCTACCTGTCGGCGGTAAAGGATCAGGCCGAAACGGTCCGTGAAGTCGTCGTCGCGCGGGCGAAGGCCCAGCGGCA
>NZ_BJZP01000051.1 GCF_007992095.1 Paenirhizobium naphthalenivorans | reverse complement strand
GGTCCTCGAACGAAACGACCTGCATTTTGGCGAAGCCGAATTTGTCCTCTACGGCCGCGCTCACGCGTCGGCGTTCGGGTGGATGGACAGTTCCGCGCGCAACGGGAGATGTCTCGACCTTGATTTCGGCAATGCCCTGCCGGACGAGGAGCCGGGTGTCGTTGTTGCCGCCACCGGCGATCCTCTGGACGTTCACGCCGCGCAGGTTGCCCATCAAGTCTTCGCGGATGTGCTCCAGGGTCGTGTCGATATTTTTCAGCGTCGTTTCGCGATCCTCGATCGGCAGATAGGTCAGGTCGATATCGACCGAGAGCCGCGGCATGTCGCGATAGAAGAGGTTGATCGCCGTTCCGCCCTTCAAGGCGAAGGCTTCGTGGCGGGCGATGAATGGAAGGGTCCGCACCAGGAGTTCGACCTGACGCATGTATTGGTCACGGGCCATACTGGGCCTCCTTTGGCATCAAGTCATTCGGGACTGTGATGCGATAGATGGGGTGCAGCCGGCCGCCCGGTGTCAGCGCCCGGTCGCCCTTGCCGAGATCGACAGAGGAGACGTCGAGGTGCCGGCGCCAAGCGTGATTGTGCTTGTCAGCAAACACGAAGAAGAGGCGCTTGGTTTTGACGCTTCGGCATAGGGTAAGGAGCGTCGCCAATAATCTCGGGCGCAGATTGGCCAGGCTCTCGAACGCCACGTCCACCTTGTGGAAGCTCTCGCCCCTCGGGACTTCGTCTAGCATTTCGAGGATTGCGCGCTCGGGTGAGGACATCGGCATTGGCCAGCGCCACGGGCTTTGTGCCAGCTCTGGATCCTCGTCGTTGGAAAGGTCGAAGTCCGCGTTTTCGACGCCGGTCGCCCCTTCGCCGAACAGGACGTTACTCCTGGTCTTCACATCAGCGTCCGTCCGTAGCTTCGATAGCCATGTCGGGATATCAGATCCGTAGAGATAGAGGGCAAATTCGCTGCCGAACGAGAGGTAATGAGCATGTCCCCGCAAGGAGAGGGAGCTTGCCCCGCCGACATGGAACTCATGCCGCATGAGCCAGACGGCTGAGAGCAGGGGTATCTTCCAGCCCCGGACAGCTTCTGGATTGGTATCGGAGGAGAATGGGCGGCGGTACACACCAGACATGACAGGTTCAAGCCAGCCCTGCTTGAGATAGCCTGACACGGATTGTCGCGAGATGGCATGGCGGGCCATCCACCTTCAGTCTACCAGAAAGCCGGGGGGGACTTGCTGAAGAAGTTGCTTTAGCTTTGTCTCTGATTGTCCATTCATGTTTGACGTTATGTCACACAATTAAAGCAGGCGCGAATGAAACTTTATAAATGAAGCAAATTGTCAACTCTGAATTGACTATTTGTGTCAATTGAAAAGTGACGTGAGAGGTCGATGCTCCCTCGGCGTAACGGACTCGGATCGCCCTAGACGGTTCAGCGCAACTGTGCAGTGTGCTCGCATTCTGGATACTGATTGCATCCCAAAAACCGGCTGTTACCGCGACCATTCCTTTCGACCAACTGGCCAACCCGGCATTTGGGACATTGATGCAGGGGATCGCCATCGATCGATTCAAATCGCAAATCGTCGCCGGCAATGTCGGAAAGTTCGCGGATATATCGAGAAGGCTCCCGGCTATTCGTGAGCAAAAACACGCCGCGGCTTGCCCGAGTCAATGCGACATAGAAAAGGCGACGCTCTTCGGCAAACTCGAAGCTTTCTGGTCGTGGCATGACCAGATTGAGAAGTTCGTCGTCCTCGATCCGGCTCGGCACGCCGTAGTCGCCTTCGCTGACATCGAGCAGGATTGTGTAGTCGGCCTCGAGTCCTTTGGCGCGATGGAACGACAGTCCCGAAACCTCGATATTTTCGAATTTTGGCGGTGTACCCTTGAACGGATCGAGCTGGTTATAGCGCCATAGGACCATGACGTTGAGCTTTTCGCGCCCCTTTGTCCGCCATTGCCCCGAAATCCCACCCAGGAACGAATTTAGCCGTTGCAAGAGCTGGTGACACGCCTCGCCGAATTCCGGCTTGCTCCCTTCACCACTGATCGGAATGACCCGGATCGATCGTGGGATGGTTGGTCGCGTCGAGCGTACCGACTTCTTCAGCTGCGCCGAGTTTCGCTGAACGAAGCTGGCGGCCGTCTCCGCTATGAGCTGATTGCAACGGTACGTTTGCTCCAGTCGACCTTGCCAGCTCGCTCCGAAGTTTGCCTCGAACTGCGTGAAAATGGTAATGTCAGAACCGGCAAAACGATAGATCGATTGCCAGTCGTCACCAACGGCAAACATTTTCGTGAACGGCTTCTGGTGTTTCAGCGCCTTGATCAGATTCGCGCGTGGCTCCGATACATCCTGGAACTCATCGACAAGGATCAGCGAGTAGGGGCTCCGGTATTGCCTCGTCTCCACGAGATGTGTGGCGTTCGCGATCATCGAGTCGAAGTCGATGCGTTTGGCCTGGTCCAGCTTCCGTGAATAGGATTCGGTGATCTTCCAGATCACCTGAGCAAATTCTCGGGCACGGGTCCGGTCATGGAGCGATTTGGCTCGCTCAAGCAGCATGTCGAGGGTCAGATGGCTAGCCCGGATGTGCTTGATACATACCGCTATCAGCTTGTGATAGTGCTTGATGACCACTGGCTCGAGACCTTTGACGATTGCCGTGTAGCTTTTTTGTTGGAGCGGAATGCCTCGTTTCGTGATTTCTGTCTGTAGGGCTGTGAGCAGCGATCCGTCGCGCGCTTGCGCCGATGTTGTCTGGAATACGTCCATTCCGGCTTTATGGTATGCGGTCATCTTCTGTTCGGCATGGGTGACGTAGTTTTCGAACGGAGAGGAACCGTCCGCATTGACGGCGAGGTGCTCATGGATGGTGTTGCTGGCAGGGTAATGGAAGTCCGGATGCACGTGTCGGATCTCGCCAATATCCTCTTCAATGGGGATCTGACGTTCATACTCGAATTCGACGGAGTGCAGCCAGAGCCAGTTGACGATGGTCTGTTCCTGAAGTGATTTCACATAGATGCCAGCCATCGTGCCAATGGTCGCATTGCCTTTTCGTCGACGTGCTGAGAGGTACCGATCGTAGTCCGCCTTGGAATCGAACACTTCTGCCGGAATATCCGCCTTGGGATGAAGGACGAGGAGATTGACCCAGAGCCGGGCGAACTCCGGATCCGACCGCAGCAACTCGTCAATGATCTGTTCAATGACCTTCGCTTCGCCGGCGGGGTGCTCAACCCAGTTGACAAGCTGTGGCGGCTGTCCTTCGACTTCCCGAATGACACCGAGACCGAGCGCGTGAAACGTGGTCACCTTGCATTTCAGATCGTCCGGATCGACCGCCAGCTGCCGGGCTACTCGCTCCTTCAGTTCGTGGGCCGCGTCCTTGTTGAAAGCGAGCACAAGAATATCTTCCGGGCGGTAAAGCTTCTTGTCGAGGACATAGGCGACCTTGCCGACCATCGTGGCGGACTTGCCCGATCCAGCGGAGGCGACAAGAAGGTTGTTGTCCTCCAGTCTAATGCAAGCTTCGCGCTGCTGATCGGATAATGAGTGGCCGTCCAGATCGTCGAAGAACGATCGGTATCTCGCCAGCTCGGCCGAAACAAACGCATCGTTGTATCTGTGGCGGACAGCGGGATCGGTGATGAAGGCGAGCGATCGGGGAAGCGTCGCTTTCAGGGTGGATGTCATCAACTCCGGATCGAACAGGGGGTGCGAAAGTGCCGCGGCGGCTTTACTCTCCACACTGGCAACAGCCCGTGCAAGGTCAGCATGGGCGAGATATTGGCTTTGTCCCTCCACGATAGCCATCAGTTTCGTATCCACCGCGTTCAGATGCTCGGTATCGGAGCCGATCAGATCGAAGAGGTAGCTGTTGATGAAACTGTAGAGATCGGCCGCCAACCGGGTGGCAGCCTCTTCTCCGAGACAATGTAGGCTGTAGACCTGATCGCGAGTCCGGACTTCGACCGAATGCCAGAGCAACGCCTTGCTGACGGAAATCGCGACAACATTCAGGCACGCAAGGTTTTCGGCGCCGTTCTGGTTCATCAGTATGGTCGCCGGTAAGGACAGGCGCAGTGTCACCTTCCATTTCCCTTGGGGAAGGAAGCGCGCAACGAAACTAGGCCGGTATGTTCGAACACGATCAGACATCAGGGGTAAGCTCTACCAGAACGTTCAGTCCGGAAGCCATGCGCAATCTATCCAGTATCGTTCATACCGTTTTGCGAATTCTGCCATCTCTCGGACATTGGCCTGAGGTGTCTGGCAGGCCCGGGCGCAGGTGGTGACAACATCTCGGTAAAAAGCCTGAGAAACCGGCCGGATGCCCTCGTAGTTTAGAACTAGGTCGGGAAGCCGTTCTGTGATCGCCTCGCCGCGAGGGGCCATGACAATAGTCGGCGGTGTACTATGCGCGTTGATCAAGACGTACCTCCAGCTCGGATCGGCTTGCCCCTGAGCCGGAACGAGTTCGCAGGGGCAGGCATCACCGCCTCCGGAAATCTCCTGATAGATCGCCTCGATCGCTTGAGCTTTCCTGGCGATCAAAACATAGGGTCCTGCCGGCGTATAGTCGCCCATTCGTTCGTCAAACTCGATGCCCAGTAGATGCCGCAGGTCGTAGTGGGTCGATTTGTCTAGGGTCGCACGTTCCGAGGTAAACCATTGGAGTTGGCGCAGGGTGATCCCGGCTGCGGCTGCGACGTCTTTCGGCGGGTTGGGCCAGCAGGCGACCAGGTTCCGGGCGATTTCAGCCGTATTGTCGTGCTCTTCGTAGGCCGGAAATTCGTCGTCATCGTCTGACGGCTTTTCCCCCGAAATCAGCCAAGTCCTTCGGCTCATACCGTCGTAATGAAAATAGCGGGGTTGATCGGGTGGGAGCGCCGATTCCCAGGATGACAGCCATGGGCCAGCTTCCCAATCCCGGTCTTCGAGGGGAACAGATGGCGGTTTGCGCATCGGCCAGCTCAGCCATTGCTCTATGCTGTCCTCCAGTTTTCGATTGCTGAGGCCGCGAGGCCTGCGACGCGCACTCCGGTTGTGAGCTTCCTGCGCATCGAGACAAAGGGCTTCCACGCATGCGGCCAACGACAAATCGACCGGATCATGCCGTTTCGACAGCCATCGGGAGTCATCCTGAGCCGAGCGAAGTGATGCAGGAGCTGCCTTATCCTTGGTATCGGCAACCTCAAGACGGACGCCGATCGTGGCGAGATCCGCCGCAAGCCCCGGATCTGCCTGTGCTATATAGCGATTGACACGAAGAACATCCGGCAAGCCCCGCAACCCCTCCCCGTCTTTCCAAGCTGTCCACAGCACCTCGCATAAAGATTTGCGCTGGCCGACGGTCGAGAATGTCAGCCAGCGGATCGGCAGGCCGGCGACGGCGACGCCATAGAGTATGATGGGATCCAGCTCGCGTCGTTTCGCATCGGCGAGCTTTATAGGATCGCGGACAGCGACGATGCCGTGCTGAGGGTGGTGAAACAGAAATTTGGCGATCGAAAGGTAGAAATGATGTTCCCGGTTTGGCTGGGTTGTCGGATCGTTCATGGCTGCCCCCCCGGAATCGTCAAATCAATGCCGGTATCCTACGGTTTCGAGGCCGGACGCCAAAGTAAATCCTGACTTCAAATTGCGATTGTTTGCCGCTCTTTAGACTTCGCCTTGAGGGAACGGGAGGACGGTCGGTCGTTGCTCACACGGGTCCTGGTGCGTATTGTGCACCGGTTCCCGCTCGAACCGGATTGGATCTGAATGGCCTCGCAACTCGACTTCTTCGCAGTGCCTGTTTCGCCAACTTCGGCACAAGCTGCCCGACCGTCGGTTGCCGAGAACGACATAGGAGGCGCTGATGATGAAGCTATGGCACGTCATCTGGAAACGACCGGCAATTACCGCATCTTGCGAAGACTTCAGCCACGTCTGACAGTCGAAAACCCACGGCCGGAATTTCCGCGCCGGGGTATAGTTCTCGATACCGAGACCACGGGCTTGAACTACCGCACTGACGAGATCATCGAAATCGGCGCGATTGCCTTTACCTTCAATGACGAGGGAGAGTTTGGCGATGTCACGGGTGTCTATGGCGGACTTCAGCAACCGAAGATTCCGATCCCCGCTGATATCACCCGCCTCACCGGGATTACCGACGAGATGGTTTCGGGGAACATTATCGACACCGCTCTTTTGGCGGCCTTGATCGAGCCGGCCGATTTCATTATCGCTCATAACGCCGGTTTCGACCGCCCTTTCTGCGAGGCATTTTCTCCGATTTTTGCCCATAAGGCGTGGGCCTGTTCCGTCTCGGAAATCGACTGGTCCGCGCGCGGCTTTGAGGGCAGCAAGCTCGGCTATCTGATCGGCCAATCCGGATATTTCCATGATGGCCACCGTGCGGTCGATGATTGTTTCGCACTTCTGGAAGTGCTTGAGCAGGCCCGAGCGGGCGCAACCACCTCGCCGTTTTCGGAACTCTATCTTGCCAGCAAGCAGTCGCGTGTTCGCATTTATGCGGAGAACAGTCCCTTCGACATGAAGGATCATCTGAAAGCGCGGGGTTACCGATGGTCGGACGGCTCCGATGGCCGCGTAAAATCTTGGTGGGTTGAACTGGCCGAAGAGAAGCTCGACGACGAACTGCATTTCCTGCGGACGGAGATTTATCGCTGGGACGTCGATCCACCGGTCAACTATCTGACGGCGTTCGATCGCTTCAGGGCTGTTTGAATGGTCGGGAGGGGCTGTGACGACCATTCTGGGAATTGATGCAGCCTGGACTGCAACACAGCCGAGCGGTGTCGCGGTGGTTTCCTCCACCGTTGGCGATTGGCGCCTGATCTTCGCGGGATCGTCCTATGGTCATCTCTTGGCCTACGCTAATGAGGGGCTTAACTCCACTTCTCGCCCTTCCGGCTCGATCGCAGAGGCCGCGGCCCTTCTTCCGCAGCCGGGAAAATCGCTGGCGCTCCTGTCGACATTGCAAGGTCGAGCGTCGCATCAAGGCGGCCAAATTCCCGGTGGTCAAAAGCCTCGACAGCTTCGACTTCGCCGCCATCCCAAAGCTGAACAAGATGAAGGTGCTGGAACTGGCCCGTTGCGAATGGATCGAGCGTCGCGAGAACGTTATCGCGCTTGGGCCCAGCGGCACGCGAAAGACCCATGTTGCGCTTGGTCTCGGCCTGGCTGCCTGCCAGAAGGGGTTGTCCGTCGGGTTCACCACAGCGGCTGCGCTCGTCAGCGAGATGATGGAGGCCCGTGACGAGCGGCGTCTGCTGCGGTTCCAGAAGCAGATGGCCGCTTACCAGCTTCTCATCATCGATGAGCTGGGCTTCGTGCCGCTCTCCAAGACCGGCGCGGAATTGCTGTTCGAGCTGATCTCGCAACGCTATGAGCGGGGTGCCACGCTGATCACCAGCAATCTTCCCTTTGACGAATGGACGGAGACGCTCGGATCAGAGCGCCTGACCGGCGCTCTGCTGGATCGTATCACCCATCACGTCAACATTCTCGAAATGAACGGCGAGAGCTATCGTCTCGCTCAAAGCCGCGCCCGCAAGGCTGGCTGAAACCTCTCAAAAAATCGCCGCGCGTGCATGAGACCCCCGCTCGCGCTACGCCCTCCCGCGGGTCTCATGCACGCGCCACAAGTGGCCGACTATTGCGCCGCCGCGTGGCCGGTTTTTACTCCGCCGTTGACACAACGTCAATCTTGAAAAGTTCGTTCGTTTGAATTATTTATTGCCGCAGCCGGCTGTTCGAGCGCGGAACGCGACGGCGCAGCGACCGGTTAGAAGCGATCGAGGCTTGGTGCCCGATCGATTGAGGGTTTCCACGCGGTTCGATTTCTTCGTCCCCGGTGTATGGTCGGCAGATCAGGAGAGGCTAGTGCAAAGCGAAAAACGACACATCGACATCCAGTCGCTTTGGGCAACGTAA
>NZ_BJZP01000050.1 GCF_007992095.1 Paenirhizobium naphthalenivorans | reverse complement strand
CCCGGTTTTCCGGGCTTTTGCTTTGCTTCTGGACCATCTAGGACGGTCTGAAGCGGGAATTTGGTGCCAGAAGAGGACTCAAAACAGAGCAATATACCTTTGTAAATAAATAATAAACTGAATGCGAGTTTACACGATGCCATCAATAATGCCATCAAATTTGGCGGATGGACAGGTGCAGGTGCCTTTCGCGGCGTTTATTGTGGAAAAGACAAGGTTGCTCTGTCTCTCTACGATCGAGGATTTCCACTGAGGTACAGGACGGCTCGGTCGACGCTATTCGAAAGGGAAGACGATTCGGAGGGGTGAGTCCGATGAAGCGCCACAGCCAGCGGATTGCAGCATTGTGCAGTCCAATATCACGCTGATCGACCCCGAAAAAGGTCAGATCGGAATTGGCGCTGCAACCGTTTGGATCGCGATGATCGTGTCCCCTGGGTCTCGTGTAGCTTCGGCGCTTGCCGTCAGAGCCTTCTCCGCTATTCGGCGTGGTTCGGGAAAGCCCGGGACAGTGCGCAGCTTCCGAATGAGCATCTCGACATGGCAGCGTAGTCTCCCAGCCTCTGTTCCCGCTCGCGTTAACCGTTCCGCTGGCCGGAACGCATCCTTCTAGCCGTAGGTCGCGCCAGTCTTAGCGCCGAGCCCCAGGGCCATCAGCTCTCACCAGCAAAGCCGATTACGCCGCGCAGCAAATCAGCCTCGGCACATTCTTCTTCGAGTGAGTGCAGGTTCATCATGTCGACAGCCATCGGTGGAATTCCATTAGAATGGTCTTGAGCAACTGACCGTACGGGAAAACATCGCTGACCACCGCTACACCACACCCTGGGCATGGTCCGTGGCAGAGTAAGAGTGTGCCAACTGGTGGCCTTTTCGCAAAAAGGCCACCAGTTTTTCCGAATCCGGGGGTACGCGCTCAGCGCGCAGAAGGCGGAGCCCTATGGCTTCCAGCCCGGCCGACAGCGTGACGCGATCGAAGCCCGATAAGGCGGAGACGACCCCAAGGGTCGGGCTCCGGGTGACAACAGGGCCCGGTCAACGTCGCTGGCGCGCCCATCGGAAAACACTGGTGAGCATTTCTGGGCGCCGGCAGAATTGCGTGTCAACAATCGAAGAGCCCCAATGGTCGAGCCCAAGGAGCCACGGTCTCAAGAATAAATCTTCGCCGACCTGTGCGCGCTCGCTCAGGAGGAGGGTGCGCTGCATGAAATGTCGGCGATTTTCTACCGCGACTGGATCCTCACCGTTGATTTGCAGGAGGCCATTTCTGACAAAGTACGGCGCCTGATCAACGCATTCTCTACCGCTTTGGTTTTCGTCCCGCCTTAAGTGGCAGTGGCGGAACTCCCTCATGTGCTGCCGGAACCACAAGCAGCTCGGCAAGATCCACCGAAAGCGCTGCGCAAAGACGGTCCAACAGGTCCAAGCTAGGGTTGAACTCGGCTCTCTCTATCCCGCTTATGGTTGTTCGATCCACGCCGGCATCAACCGCCAGTGCTTCCTGGGTGATCTGTTTCTCCGCTCGAATTCTTCTGAGATTCCAAGCCACTCGCGCGCGTCCGTTCATCGCTGCACGCCACCATCCAGGGAGGCTTTAATCCATGGTATATATTCAACATATTTTCACTTTTCGGGTGCATGTTGATTGTGCAAGTTGGCAGCCAATTTCATCGGAAGGGAAATCATGCCCGCATATCTAAGCGCAGTGCGCCGTTACTTTGACTTTGCCGGACGGTCCTCACGATCGGACTTCTGGTTGTTCACGCTAACTCTGATGATCATCATGCTGATCGCGCTCGTGATCGACAGCGCAATAGAAAGCCTTGGGGTTCTGGCCGCTTTGGTCTATGCGGTGCATGTTATCCCATCCGTCAGCATCACGGTGCGTCGACTGCATGATATCAACCGCAGCGGGTGGTGGGTGTGGATCGGGCTTGTGCCGTTGGTCGGCCCGATTGTACTCCTCGTTTTTGCCTGCACAGCCGCAACAGACGCGCCGAATAGATTTGGCCTCCGTGAAGGGCCTTTTGCTTCCTCAGCCACGGTCCCGGTAGCTGTGGTGTCCTCTGCGGGCACGTCGTTGGATCATCTGGAGAAGCTAGCCGCGTTGCGCTCTTCCGGTGCGATTGATGACGGCGAATTCCAGCGCCTCAAGAACGACCTGCTTGGCAAAGCGTCGAGCTGAGGCACGGCAATGTGGAGATCCTCTCACCGTCAGTCCACTTTCTTGCTGTCACTCACGCTCGCTACCATCTCCGCCGTGCAGCCAGCTTTGGCGCAAGCATCAGATGGCGACGAGTACACAAGAGCGTTCGGACTTCTTGTCGCCTTCGTCATATTTATAGTCATTTATCTTATTCCGACCATCGTTGCGTTTCGCAGAGGACATCCGAACCGCTGGGTGATCGCGCTGCTCAACTTCTTTGCCGGCGGCACAGGGCTCGGCTGGTTCGGCTCTCTAATCTGGGCCTGCGGAGCGGTCCACAAGAGCGAAACCGGCAGCGACGGCGGCGAGAGCGGGCTCAATCTGTTCGTCAACGATCCGCAAATCGTCAGGCTCGAGAACCTCGGCCCTGACGCCGAGGCGCATGACGACCCCGCCGAACAGCTTGTTCGGCTGAAGCAGTTGCATGATCAGGGTGTGATTTCGTTGGACGAACTCAACGAACTTCGCAAACCCTGGCTCAGCCGGCTTTGCGATACTCAAGAATTGGGGATGCCGCTGAGCAATCCTCGCTCAAGTCAGCAACGAGCTACATATGGAGATCAGCGATGATGCGCTTTGGCATAGCCCTCGGTGCTTTTCTGTTCGGCCCGCTGGCTGCGCTCGCCGGTGATCCGATCAGCGCCGATATGGCGAGGCGGGAAGAATTCCTGAAGCGGCAGTTTTCCGAGACCTACTTCGTCAACCTAAAATCACCTGACGACGAACGAATGGCGATGGACAAAACCGTCATCCACATCATTGCCGTGGCGGTCGCCGCTAACCCGTCATGTGGCCTAGACGTCGACGTCGCTGATCTGAAAGCCAAGGCGCGGCGCATGGGGACCAGTGGCCCTCTGGGATATGACTTCTATGCAGAAGTTGAGCAACGCGTCGCCGCCGACATAACTGAGCAGCTGAGGGATGATGAAGGAGGCGTTTGCGATGGTATTTACTACACTGTCGAGCAAGCCCTGCCCTTCGTCCGTTCGGACCGTTCCAATGCAGAGACCAAAATTGCTCCAGACAAAGCGTATGATCCTTTGCCCGACGCCGCCGACTCGTCCGTTCTTCCTGACGTTATCGACGTACCCGTTCTCTACCGCAGTCACGTCGTAAAGGTGCCGGTCCACCGCAATCCACAGCGCCCCGCAGAAATTGAGTACATTGACTACGAGCGCATGATCGCCGATCCGGCGTTCGATGGACAGGATTTTCCCGACTACGTCTGCCCGCCGAACGAAAGCGGCTGCGAGCTTGTATACGGTCACAGCGTGCTACAAGCCAAAGCGAGTGTCATTGACCGATATCAGCCAACGGAAGAACTCTGTCGCGAAGCCAGGTTCAAAGCGGCGACAGAAGGCAGCAGCCAAATGGCGAGCGCTCTGCATACGGCGATCCTCGGCCTTTCCATGGCCAGCAACCAACCCCAATGGGGAAAAGACGGGAATGTGGAGGCGCCGATCGTATTCAATCCGATGGTTTACTATGCGATTCGCTCGGCGATGGCGTCTCAGGTTTGCCTGGGCCTTCGCGAACTCTAGTTATGTGGTGAGAATCTCGTCGCGGGATACACACAAACAAGGCTACCCCCTCTGAATGACGAGGAAAGGCTGACAGGCGGCCATCTCCACCGCGCGCATGCCATTGCTGTCGATCAGGTGCACACGTTCCCCTTCGACCTGGGCGAGCACGGACCAATGCGAAAGCCAAGGGGTATTGATATCGAGAATGACCGCGCAGTGGCTAAGCTTGGCAGCCTCGTGCAGCCAAGCGCCTCGGCCGTCATCGTCGCCACGCCGGGAAAGCGGACGGCCCAGCAGCTTTCGGGCCGGCGTGGCGCGGAATGTATGCCCCTTACGACTTAAGAACCTGATGGCTTGCTTCGTGAGGTAGCGGATCTCATCGTGGGTCAGCCCGTCGTAAACGAAGCTGGCATCTCCTCGCCAGTGAGCAGCTCGGTCGATCAGGTGTGTGAACAGCTTCTTCCTCGGGAAGTAGGGGATGGGGTCGGCCCGCGCTGCGTGCGCGAAGCCGTTGATCAGGGCATATATGCCGCACAGGGCGTCAAGCCCGCCTTGGCGGTAGGGTGCCATGCTGGGCTCAGTATTCCTCGGCGAGCATCAGCGTCAGTACACGGCAGGTCACGTCCGGGTCGGAGGGGTCAGCTGAGTGATGCGACAAGGAGAGGTCGTAGTAGTCGATCTTGAACAGGACGCTGAGATCTTCGACTTCGATACGGGCGCAGTCATGCTCGCCGTGGGGATCGTTGTCGTCGTCGAAGGCATTGAAGCTGCGGACCGATGCGACCACCTTTGCCCGCATCCGGTCATCGAGGGCGGCAATACCTGCGGTCATTACGATGCGACCGCCACTACCATGCATGCGCAGCCAATCATTTAGCCGCCTGATCTGTTCGGTCGGGGTAAGCCTGCCGCGTTCCGCGACGGTTGCGGCCGTGGGTCTTTGCTTTGCCATGAGAGGATTTTCCTGAATTGCCGCTCCCGTCGTGCGGTCATTTGATCGCAGTGGGTTAGAGAAGGGAGCCGATGACGCACGGTCATCATTGCCCTTCACCCAACGCGGCGACCGTACGAAACCGGTCGGGCGGGACAGCTTGGTCTTGCGCGCTACATCATGCGGACTATCCTCCTCTGGATTTCGCTGTCGCCATCGATATAGCCCTGCGTGGTCTCGATCGACCGATGCCCAGCCAGTTGCTGGACATCGCGAAGAGATCCCCCGGCCTTGGCGACGAGGCGGGCCGCTCTGGTGATGAAGGTGCGCCGGCCGGAATGTGACGAGCAGCCGCAGAGCCCGGCCTGTCGGTATGCGCCGGTGAACCAGTTGACGATCGCTTTCGGCGTCATGGCAGCGTAGCGCTCGCCCTTGAAGCGCTCACTGGCGATCACTGGGCCATTGCTCGGCCGGCCCTGGTGTCGGTGTATGGAACTCAGTGCACGTTTCAGGTCAGCGTGAAGGGGAATGCGTCGGCTGAGCCCGTATTTGGTCACCGAGCCCGGCAGTTCGATCATGTGGGCGATCGTGCCGCCCCCGTCGGTCACCATCGACCACTCGAGGTGGGCGATCTCCGAGGCCCGCAGCCCGGCGCGTACGCTCAGTAACACGATGGCCTTATTGCGATGGGGATGTCGGGATTGGCTTGCGACTTTCAGCAGTCGCTTCAGGTCAAGGTCGGAGAGGATTTTGGCCTGACCGCCCTGCATCGTTTAGATAAACCGATACACTGCAAACATGCGGCGTTTATAACCTAAAGTTGCCAACAATGTCAATTAGATTAAAAAAGTTGCAACGATGGTACTCGGAAAACTCCGGGGCAACGGTGGGTTCATGGCCCACCGTTGCCCCGGCTCCGGTTAGCGCCCAGGCATGTCGCGAAGCCGGAACGCGTAGAATGCTTGACTGTTGCCCCCCGCGCGAACGCAGATCTTAACCGTCAGCTTGTCCTTTTCATTCGTCTTGAGAATGCCGCGGGCTTTCAGGCCGCAGAGCCGAGCTTTGGTGAAACCCAGGTTATGCGACAGGGAGTCACGGTCCATCAGCATGAGCAAGTCGCCCCCCCGCTCGCGGTAGAGAAAGGCGTCGACCTCGGAAAAAGCCCCGTCATTCAGATCGGTTTTGCCGGTGGCCGTGATATCGACGATGTTCTTGCTGGTATTCGAGAGGAACGCCGCCAGTTCCGCGTCGTCGATGGGTGTACGATGAAGAGCGCCGTGATCGTACCATGCCCGCACCAGTGGTGCCTTCACGTCGCCGAATTGATCTTTCTCCAGGACGTTCAGCTTGAATGCCACTCTTGCGGTAGCATAGGCGAGGGCAAAGATCTTCGCGCGGCGAAGTTCGAGAGCCGTTGCTGTCGCAGGATCCGCACCTACTGTCCGAAGGAAGTACTCCATGCGCTTACGGACGTAGTCCACCAGGGCGTTGCGATCGCGCGCGCTCCAGTTGACGACAGCCTGTATCAATCTCGGTGCGACATGACCGTAGTTTTGCGAGCAGATCAGCCGCAGAGCGTTCATCGCAACCTCTAAAGAACTGAACCCTTTCGGCAGTGTGTCGAACAAGCCCGTCTCGCGCGACGGGCAGGATATGGTGATTGCCCGCACGGTCGCACCACCAACTACGTCCGCCGAGTCGTTCAGGATGCTGACCAGAGGTTCGTTGGATGTGGACAATATCAGCACCTGGTAATCGTCCACATCACCCCCCATGCGCCCGCGCGTGCGGCCCTGGTTGATGCGGTGGATGACTGCGAGAAGGGCCGCTCCCCGGTCCTTGCTGCTTTTCTCAGCCACGGTGGCCTCATCGAGAATGAGCAGGGCATCATTGTGAATCAGCGCCAATTCCTCGATTCGGTTTGCAGTCGTATTCCAGCTATCGGCGAACCCGAGCTTCGAGCGCGACGCGCCGCCCCAGAGCGAACCGGCCATCAGCACCGTCAAGGTCGACTTATTGCTGGTGGTCTTCCCAGTCAGTTCAAGAACCGCGTTTTCCACCATGAAGCCGGCCGCCTTGCAGAAGCGCAGCAGGATCGGAGCGAGACCGAAGAACAGGACGAGAAGCGGGATGGCTTGTCCACTGACGATCTTGGCGAGCTCGGCGGTAAACACGTCAGCATCACCCCGCTGCTGGAACTTGTCACTAGGGGGGAAAGCAGACACACAGGCCGGTGCCTCCTCGGCAGCAATGATCGTTCCGTCGCCGTAGGCATAGTACTCAGGGCGATCGGAGAATTCCTTCCGCGTGTCGAAACCCGGCTTAGTGACGGCGAGGACGCCAGGGGACGACTTCGCTTCCTCGATACGTTTTTCCAACGTCTTTCTTACTGTGCTCGGGACGAGGTTAACGCCAAGTCCTTCCTGCACGCGGCAAATCGCGGTCCTCCTCTCCATTAGCATCTGCTCAGAAGAGATTGCCATCTTCCTCTCCCCGGCTTCGAAGAGGTAGGCTTCGGTTTCGCTGTCGGTGTGAATGCGCGAGACCACGAGTCCATGCAATTGATCATCACTGACAGGGCTGTCACTCCGCGAGTTGGTAGGTGGTGCGGAAAGCGAGGGCGAACCCCGGTTTTCGCCGGGTACCGGCTTCGTACGCTTGCGGGATACCGCGCCTGCTGCAGTTGCAGCCCGCACCTGTGATTTCTGCCTGCTAGAGCCCTTCACGTAGCGTTTCGACGTCTTCTTCATCACATTTCTCCTTCAAGAGTTGCCATTTCGACGGTGAAAAACTTGTGTGCCAAACGATCGGAAAAGCCGCCGAACACGAGGAGGTCTTCAATCGGAATCGAGGCCATGAAACCGAGCCACAGCCGAAGCAGATCAGAGGGCATACGGTTGGTGCGACGACTGCGCGTGCCATCGGCACGCTCGTACCCGGAGCGGAGTTCAGCCTTCATTTTGGTGACGTAGCCGAGGACGGTGCCGAGACTGCCATTGGTGATCTTCTTGACCTGCACGGGCCGGATCCGCTGTCGATCGGACCGGGGTATACGGATCTGGAAGGCGTCACGGATTTCCGATTTCCGTGTGCCCTTCATGACGATGTGCAGATGAGGTTCGAACCAAAGGGAGCCATCGACATCTCGTGCCGCCGATACCTCGATAACCGCCAGGAAAGCCGGCCTGTAGCCTCGCGCCCTGAGCCGTTCGTGCCCATCCCTTACCTTGCGGCGAAGGAGGGAAAGATCGGCAGGTTTCAGGTCCCCGGGCGTACGGCGCCAGTTAGGAGCTGCGACCGTGACAAGATATGCGTGACCTTGCGCCTCCTCCAGATGGTTCAGAACCACCGCATTTGCAAAGCGTTGAGTGCGCCACCTTTCGTAGTTGCAGGCGGCAGAGCGACGGCCCGTATCCAGCGATGCCGCGTTGAAGTGCAGACGCTTCCAGGACTGAGGCCGATCAGGTTTCTCCTCGACAAGCTGCGCAATAGCTTCCTGTTTGACTTCGAAGCTGTGGGGGCTATCGAGTGCCCTCTGCTTCCTGGGCGGAGGCCGGCGATGCTGCCGGCGGCGTGTGAAGTTGGGTGCTGCCATGATTGTTCTCCGGGCACGGACCGTCGTTCGCGGCCGAGGCCCCGTTAGTGGCTATTGGGATGTGGGTGCGGAAATGCGCCAGCCGGCGCAGAGAATCCGGCTGCAGCGCTCAGATCAGGGAGGTGCTATCCGTCCCGTTTAGCGTCCTCGATCACAGCAATGATCGCCGACTTCGGCCAGGCGGAAGTCCGCGGACCCAGGTGGATCGGTTTGGGGAACCTGCCAGTCTTAATGCCGGCATAGAATGCGCTCCGGGAAATCGGCAAAAGGCCGTCGGGGCCAATGACCTGCGGCAGGCGCAACAGTGGATCGTCGTGATGCATTCTCATATCTCCGAAGTTGACCAACGAGAGCTTGGAGACGAGGCGATCAGGAGGGGGCATCACAAAGCAGTGAATCAGCACGCCTGACCACGCTCGATAACCAAGCGTGAAACGTGCCAATCCATCGCGTCCCGACTATGCGGGAGTTGGGAGGAGGTGCCGCCAGAGCACTCTTGCGGAGGCAATGATGATCGAGCACTTGCATGCCCGCTGGCGGAGAGTCATACAGGATCAACCTGTAACGTCTCTTATAAACAATAGTCGAGCAAATGGGTCAACTACCTCTTTACGAACTATCTGCCCAATCGAAGAAAGGTAGCGAGCCGGATAACGACTTGGCCGAATGAGCCGGCATCTCCCTGTTACCTTCAAGGAATGGCGCCCACTCGTTCATCAGTT
>NZ_BJZP01000049.1 GCF_007992095.1 Paenirhizobium naphthalenivorans | reverse complement strand
ACTTCTTTGATCGACCTCGCCGATGCCAATGCCGGTGTCGCGGATCTCGAGAAGCAGCTTGCCGCTGGAGACGGCAAGACGAACGGAAATACGGTCGCCCTGAGAATGACGAATGGCGTTGTTGATCGCCTCTTGGGCGATGCGGAACAGTGCGACCCGCACGGAATGCCCCAACCGTTCGGTAGCCCCATCGGTTTCGTCGACAAGCTGATGTTTGATCGCAAGTCCGCTATCCCTCACCGAGCGCCCGAGATGATTTTCGATCGCATCGGCGAGACCGAACAATTGCAGCACCGAGGGGCGAGCCTCCTCGATGATCTGCCGCAGGTCCTGCATTGAATGCTGCAGGCTGCGAAACAAAGGCTCAAGCGTCTCGCCAGTGATCGTCGTCATCAGGCTCAGCCGCTCGAGACGCTTGGCAAAACGCGTGAGATCGGCCAGCGTCTGGTCGTGCAGGTCCATGCCGATCCGCTGGCGCTCTGCCTCAAGCGCTTCCGTGAGCCGCAGCGCTCCAAGGCGCAAACCCTCCTCGCGCGCCCGCGCTTCGGCCTCGACAATGGCCGAGCGCTTGGCCTGGTCGGCGGCGCGCAACGCGAAGAAGTAGGGCGCGAGCAGGTCGGCGATCGAACGGGCTTTGGCAACGTCGGCAGGGGTATAGAAATCCGGTTGCAGGCGGGAACAGGACAGCGCGCCGATGGTCTCGCCTTGAACCTTGAGCGCAACATGCAGCCGGCTGCGTAATCCGTGCTCGAAGATCGGCCGCGAAAAGGCGCCGGAGAAGTTGAAGGTCGGGTCGGTGCTCGCATCCGCCGTCAGCATCTCGTCCACTTCCCCCATCAGCAGGTCGCGGAGCGGGCTGTTGGCGATGAGCGCCGCGGACATCTTTCCCCACGCGGTCTCGAAGCCGCTTTCATAGGCCGTGTGATAGGTGCTGCCGGGCGTGATGATGCAGACGTCCATGTGATCGTTTGGAATGATCAGGTTGATTTCCTTGGCGACCGCGCGTATGGCGGAATGGAAATCGAGTTGACCGGCAAGCAGGCGCGAGATCGTCAGGTACTGGCCAAACAACGAGGCCGAGGCGTCTTCCAGCATCGTTTTCCTCCCTTGGGTTTGTTGCTCCCTCCCGAGCCGCAAACCCCATTCCCATCGCACCGCATTAACGCAAAATACGCCCGTCGCGTCTTGCGGGGATCCGCAAACATCCTGCGGGATCCCGCAGGTTCCCTGCTTCAATTCGTCTATACAGCTTTTTTGATTTCATCCATCCTGCTTTTCACTGAGGCGCCAGTCCTCAGGAAACAACATTTCCGGATCAACCGTTGAGGAGCGGCCCCGGAGATCCGCCGGCCTGCACCGGCATCTAGGGAGAGAGACAATGACCATCAGGAAGATACTCCTGGCGTCGGCAGCGCTTGTTTGCGCGGCGATGCCGTTTTCTGCCCAGGCCGAGACGTCGGGCAAGAAAATCGCGCTTTCCAACAATTACGCCGGTAATTCCTGGCGCCAAGCCATGCTGACCAGCTGGGATAAGGTGACGAAGGAAGCGGTAAAGGCCGGCGTCGTCGCAGCAGCGGACTCCTTCACCACGGCTGAAAACCAGGCGACCGAACAGGCAGCCCAGATTCAGAACATGATCCTGGAAGGCTACGACGCCATCGTCGTCAACGCCGCGTCCCCGACTGCGCTCAACGGCGCCATCAAGGAAGCCTGCGATGCCGGCATCGTCGTCGTATCCTTCGACGGCATTGTCACCGAGCCCTGCGCTTGGCGCATCGCTGTCGACTTCAAGGAAATGGGCCGCAGTCAGGTCGAATATCTTTCCAAGAAAATACCGAACGGCGGAAACCTGCTTGAAATCCGCGGTCTCGCCGGCGTCTTCGTCGATGACGAGATTTCCGCCGGTATCCATGAAGGCGTGAAGCAGTTCCCGCAGTTCAAGATCGCCGGTTCCGTGCATGGTGACTGGGCACAGGACGTTGCCCAGCGCGCGGTCGCCGGCATCCTCCCGAGCCTGCCGGAGATCGCGGCTGTCGTGACCCAGGGGGGTGACGGCTATGGCGCCGCCCAGGCCTTCGAAGCAGCCAAACGCCCGATACCGACCATCGTGATGGGCAATCGCGAAGATGAACTGCTGTGGTGGAAGAAGCAGAAGGATGCCAGTGGTTACGAGACGATGTCCGTCTCGATTGCGCCAGGTGTCTCGACGCTTGCCTTCTGGGTCGCCCAGCAGATCCTCGACGGCAAGGATGTGAAGAAGGACCTCGTTGTGCCCTTCCTGCGCATTGATCAGGACAATCTCGAGAAGAACCTCGAGTCCACCGAGAAGGGTGGCGTCGCCAACGCCGAGTACTCGCTTGAGGATGCCCAGGCAGTTATCGCCGGCAAGTGAGCCCTTATCACGGTGCTCTTCACGCCGTGATCTCCCGCCACCCGGCGCCGTCAACCTGGCGCCGGGTGGTTCTCCCACAAACATTCCGACAGGCAGTGGCTAAGGGCATGAGTACTGAGACCAATCACCAGGCGGTCGTTTCCGCACGTGGGGTCAGGGTCGAGTTCGGCGCGGTCAAGGCGCTCGACGGTATCGATCTCGCGATCCTTCCCGGCGAGGCGATCGGCCTGGTCGGCCATAACGGCGCCGGCAAATCGACCATCGTCAACGTGATCAACGGCGGCCTGCTGCCGCATCAGGGCACAATCAGTTATGGCGGGGTGGATGGTGCCGGCGGCATCACCACGGCCCGCGCCAACGGTGTACGCTGCGTCTTCCAGGAGCTTTCGCTCTGCCCCAACCTGACCATCGTCGAGAACACAAGGGTGATGCATGCCGGGCTCAAGGGTTTTGGCTGGCGCAAACGCGCTTTGTCGCTGATCCATGCCAAACTCGATGAGATTTTCCCGGGCAACCATATCGACTGCGCCGCAACCGTCGGCGAGTTGTCGATCGCCGAGCGGCAGATGGTGGAAATCGCGATCACCTTCGCTGCCGTGACCGACGCTCCAAAGCTGGTCATTCTTGACGAACCGACGTCGTCGCTCGACGCAGGCCTTGCTGAGCAATTGCTTGCCCATGTCCGCCACTTCGTCACCTCCGGTGGCGCGGTCCTGCTGATTTCGCATATTCTCGGCGAGATACTGTCGACCTCAAGCCGGATTGTCGTGATGAAGGATGGTCGGGCCGTGACCTCGCGACCGGCCAGCGAGTTCAGCGTGCACAGCCTCGTGGAAGCGATGGGCAGCGTGGTCAAGGAACGTACGCGTGGCGGTGACAAGACCCAGAAGGATGCGCCTTACACGATCGATCGGCCTCCCTCGGCAGGTTCGCAGATCGGATTCAAGGCTCGAAGTGGCGAGATCATCGGTCTCGCTGGCCTCGGCGGCCACGGCCAGACCGACATGCTGCTCAACCTCTTCCGCGACCGCAGCGGCAATTGGCTTCCTGGTTACGGCGATGCGATCGCCTTCGTCGCCGGTGACCGCGCGCTCAATGGCACCTTTCCGCTTTGGAGCATCCTGAAGAACCTCTCGATCGGTAGCCTGCCGCATCTTTCGCGACTCGCCGCGATTGATACCGGGCGTGAGCGGACGCTCGGCGCAGACTGGAAAGAACGAATGGAAATCCGCACACCCGACATGGGCAATCCCATTCTCTCGCTATCAGGCGGCAACCAGCAAAAGGTGCTGTTTGCCCGCGCGCTTGCGACCAAGGCCGACATTGTACTGATGGACGATCCAATGCGTGGGGTCGATATCGGAACCAAGCAGGAAGTCTATGCGATCCTCCGGTCGGAGGCCGCGGCTGGCCGGACCTTTATCTGGTACTCGACCGAAATGGACGAAATCTGCCTTTGCGACCGGGTCTACGTCTTCCGAGACGGGGCGATCGTCGCCGAGCTGACGGGAGACGAGATCGAGGAAAAGAATGTGCTGGCCTCCTCCTTCTCGGGAGAAGCCGCATGAAGGCGCCGTCCGCATCCACGCTCCGCCTCCTGCTGCCGGCCGCATCGCTTGCGATCCTGCTCGCTGCGGTCTTCTATATCCAGCCGCGCGCCATGAGCTACACAGGGCTCAACCTGCTCTTCAATCTGGCAGTGCCGATCGCGCTTGCCACGATCGCCCAGATGCTGATCATCTCGGTCAACGATCTGGATCTTTCGATTGGCGCCTTTGTCAGTTTTGCGGCCTGCGTCACGGCAGTCTACATGCCGTCCGCCCCGGTAACGGCGATCGCCATTCTGGCTGCCGCCGTGGCCGCTTATGCCGCGCTCGGCATGATCATTCACATGCGTGACCTGCCCTCGATCGTCGTCACACTTGGCATGAGTTTCGTCTGGGGCGGACTTTCTGTCATCATCCTGCCGGCGCCGGGCGGAGAAGCGCCAACCTGGCTGCGTGCGGTCATGGTCTCCAAGCCGCCTTTCGTTCCGATGGCAATCGTCGCCAGCCTATTGATCGCATTCGTCGCCCATCTGCTTGTCATGCGCACCACCTTCGGCGTGCTGATGAGGGGTGTCGGCGGCAATGCCCGCTCGGTGGCGCGTGCCGGCTGGTCCGTGCTGTGGATCAAGGGCGCGACCTATGCGGCGGCCGGTTTCTTTGCCATCCTGTCGGGTATTGCGCTCGTCGGTCTCGCGACCTCGGCGGATGCCAATATCGCCCTGCGCTATACGCTGCTGTCGATCGCCGGCGTCATTCTCGGCGGCGGCGAGTTCGTCGGCGGCCGCGTGTCGCCGGTCGGGGCCGTCATCGGTGCGCTGACGTTGGCGCTGGCCGGCTCTTTCCTCTCTTTCCTGCGCCTCTCTCCGGATTGGCAGATCGGCGCGCAGGGAGCGATCCTAATTATCGTACTCGGGCTTCGGTTGGTGCTCAATCGTCGCGGCCAAGAGGAGAAACAGCCATGAGCCGCTTGACAGCTCTTTTCGGCAAGGCCTGGGTTTGGTCTTTCGTCGCTGCGGTCGCCACCTGGGTTGTTACCGTGTTGTTCACCGGCGGTTCAAGCTCCGCCGGTCTGTCCCAGGCCGCGCTCACCTTCGGCGCCTTTTCCATCATCGTCGGCCTCGGCCAGATGCTGGTGATCACCCTTGGCCCCGGCAATGTCGATCTTTCGGTGCCAGCGACGATGACGCTTTCGGGAACCATCGCGCTCAAGTTGATGGATGGGCAAGATTCGCTGATCCTGCTCGGCCTTGTGGTCTCGTTGCTGACCGGCGTCATTGTCGGCGTGCTCAATTATGCGCTGATCAAGCTACTCAGGATCCCGCCGATCATCGCCACGCTGTCGATGAGTTTCATCATTCAGTCCTCGGCCATCTGGTACAATCGTGGCCTCAGGATCAAGCCGCCAGCCATGCTGGCGCAATTCACCACCTCGACCACGTTTGGCATTCCCAACATGGCGCTCGTGGCGCTTCTGCTGTCCATTGCCGTCTGGTGGCTGTTGGATCGGGCGATCTTCGGTCGCTGGATCTCGGCGATCGGTCAGAGCCGGTTTGCCGCCCGCATGGCCGGTATCCCGGTCGATGGCTCGCGTCTCTTGACCTACGTGCTCTGTGCGGTGCTCGCAGCTACCTGCGGCTATCTTCTGGCAAGCTTTTCCGGCGGCGCGGCGCTCAACATGGGTTCGGAATATCTGCTGATGTCGATCGCCGTCGTGGTGATCGGCGGCTCGGCGGTCGCCGGCGGCAATTCCAACGTTCCGGGTATCTGGGGCGCATCGCTCTTCATGTTCCTGGTTGTCTCGATGCTGAATACCTATGGATTTGGCGCAGGCGCGCGCCTGATCCTTACGGGTGTCATTATCTTCGCGGTCATCCTGCTCGCAAGCCGCCCCCAAAACGGTGCGCGATGACGGATCGTTTCATCCTTTCTTTCAGATTTTCGGGAAACCGGCCATGGTGACTGTCCCTTCATCGATCTACGAGATCAGAGACCCGCGTTTCCGGCAGTTGGTCATCCTGAACGCTGGGCTCGACGAGCTCTATTCCGATTGCCGCTGGGCGGAAGGTCCGGTCTGGTTCGCCGACCTGAGCTGCCTTTTGTTCAGCGATATTCCCAACCAACGCATACTCCGCTATGCGCCGGGCGGTGGCGTGTCGGTGTTTCGCGAACCGTCGAATTTCGCCAATGGCAACACGCGAGACCGCGAAGGCCGATTGATTTCCTGCGAGCATGGCATGCGCCGCGTCAGCCGCACAGAAATCGATGGACGCATCACGGTGCTCGCCGACAGCTATCAGGGCAAACGACTGAATTCGCCCAACGACGTCGTGGTGAAATCGGACGGCAGCGTGTGGTTCACCGATCCGACCTACGGCATCCTGTCCGACTACGAGGGCTATCAGGCGGAACCCGAGCAGCCGACTCGCAACGTCTTCAGGCTCGATCCCCTGCGCGGCGCGCTGACGGCCGTTGTGGACGATTTCCGCCAGCCGAACGGGCTTGCCTTTTCGCCCGATGAAAGAAAGCTCTACGTGGCCGACTCTGCCAGAAGCCATGACGAGACGGCACCCAGTCATATCCGGGTCTTTGACGTCGTCGATGGCACGCGTCTGGTCAACGGCCGGGTGTTTTGCGATCTCGACAACGGAATTCCCGACGGCTTCCGTGTCGACGCCGCCGGCAATGTCTGGACCAGCGCGGGTGACGGGGTGCATTGCTTTGCACCGGACGGCACATTGCTCGGCAAGATCCTGGTACCGCAGACCGTCGCCAACCTGACCTTTGGCGGGCCGCGTCGCAACAGGCTGTTCATCACCGCGACCCGCTCGCTCTATGCGATATACACAACGGCGACCGGCGCCCAATATCCGTAAGGGCAACCGCTGTGGCGGGTTTCGACCCTGAAAATTTCGCATCGTTTCCGCTGGGAGTCTAAGTCATGTCAGCTGCCGTTTCGCCGATCATCATCCTGAACCCCGCTGATGACGTCGGCGTTGCCCGCAAGGCGATCGCTGCCGGCGCGCCGGCCGGGCCGGACGGTCTGGTTGCCAAGGTCCAGATCGGACGTGGCCACAAGATCGCGCTTCACGCCATCCCGAAGGGCAAGGAAGTGCTGAAGTTCGGCCAGGTGATCGGGATTGCGTCGGAGCCGATCGAGGCGGGCGCGCATGTGCATCTGCACAATCTGGAAATGATCGACTCCCATCACGCCTACGAATTCGGCGGCGTCCCGGGTCCGGTTCTCCTGCCGGCGGAGGAGCGGCGTACCTTCATGGGTTTCAATCGTGGCACAGGTGGCGTCGGTACCCGCAATTATATCGGCATCATTTCGTCGGTGAATTGTTCAGCCACCGTCTCGCGCTATGTGGCCGAGCATTTCAACCGGCATCACGGGCTCGACGGTTTCGCCAATGTCGACGGCGTGGTCGCCCTGACCCATGGCGGCGGCTGCGCGATCAATACGAAGTCTGAAGGCTACGAAATCCTGACACGCACAATTCAGGGCTATGCCCGCCATCCCAATTTCGGTGGCATCCTGATGATCGGTCTCGGTTGCGAGACAAACCAGATCGCCCCCATTCTCGAGCACTACAAGCTGGCCGAAGGCGCACTGCTCAGGACCATGACGATCCAGCATACCGGCGGCACGCGAAAGACGATCGAGGCGGCCTGCGAGGCGATCAATGAAATGCTGCCAATCGTCAATGGAGTCAGTCGCACGCCGCAGCCGCTCTCCGGCATCAAGCTTGCGCTCGAATGCGGCGGATCGGACGGCTATTCCGGCATTTCGGCCAATCCGGCGCTTGGCTTTGCCTCGGATCTGTTGGTGCGGAACGGTGGAACGTCAGTGCTTGCGGAAACGCCGGAGATCTATGGCGCCGAACACCTGCTGACCCGTCGTGCGGTCACTCCCGAGGTTGCGCGCAAGTTGCTCGACCGAATCGAGTGGTGGCGAAACTATACGGCGAGAAACGGCGACGAGCTCAACAACAATCCTTCCTTCGGCAACAAGCTGGGGGGGCTCACTACCATTCTTGAGAAGTCGCTGGGAGCGGTCGCCAAGGGCGGTTCGATGCCGCTTTCGGCGGTCTACGAGTATGCAGAGCTCATCACCGAGCCCGGCTTCGTCTTCATGGATACGCCGGGCTATGACCCTGTCGCTGTAACGGGCCAGGTGGCGGGCGGCTGCAATGTCATCTGTTTTACCACCGGTCGCGGCTCGGTCTCCGGCTTCAAACCGGCGCCCTGCATCAAGATCGCCACCAATTCCGAAATGTATCGCCATATGCAGGAGGACATGGACCTCAACTGCGGCGACATCGTCTCCGGCGAGGACACGATCGAGGCGGCCGGTATGCGGATCTTCGAGGAAGTAATCGCGGTGGCCTCAGGCAAAAAGACCCGCAGCGAGGAATTTGAATACGGCGACAATGAATTTGTGCCGTGGCAGGTCGGGGCGGTCACCTGAGGCGGCGCTGCAACCTGCCAGTTTTCTGAGTTCGCGTCAGCTACGAGGCTGCCAAACTCGTGGCTCGGCAGTTCTTTATGCCGGCGATGTCGTTGGGGCGGTGACAAAATCACCATTCGCGTGCCTGGCCAGATAGAGTGGGCGAAATTCGCCCACCCGACAGAATGACTTCATTGTCGACATGCCACTTGATTGGCACCTTTCATGCGATCCCCGTAGCACCGCTGCGGGGATACGCCAGGACTGTTTCAGCCTTGGAAACGGTAGCGTTCGATCGAATCCGGTTTCATCTCGATGGAGAAGCCGGGCAGGGTGGGCGGCATATAGGCGGCGTTCTCGATCCGGCAGGGGTCAATGAAGTGCTCGTGCAAGTGATCAACATATTCGATCACGCGGCCTTCCTTGGTACCGGAAACCGCAAGATAATCGATCATCGACAGATGCTGCACATATTCGCACAGGCCGACGCCGCCGGCGTGCGGCCAGACGGGGAGGTTGTATTTCGCGGCCATCAGAAGCACCGCCAGCACCTCGTTCAGGCCGCCCATGCGGCATGAATCGATCTGCACGATGTCGATCGCGCCGCCGGCGATCATCTGCTTGAAGACGATACGGTTCTGGCACATCTCTCCGGTCGCGACCTTGACCGGAGCGACCGCCTCGCGAATCGCCTTGTGGCCGGCGATGTCGTCGGGGCTGGTCGGTTCCTCGATGAAGAAGGGCTTGTAGACCGAAAGCGCCTTGACCCAGTCGATCGCCTCACCGACTTCCCAGACCTGGTTGGCATCGATCATCAGATAGCGGTCGTCGCCGATGACTTCGCGGGCGATCCGGAGGCGACGCTTGTCATCCTCCAGGTCGCGACCGACTTTCATCTTGATGTGGGTAAAGCCCTGGTCAACGGCTTCCTGGCACAGGCGACGGAGCTTTGCGTCGTCATAGCCGAGCCAGCCGGCCGATGTCGTATAACAGGCATAGCCTTCCTTCTCGAGCCGGGCGATGCGTTCGGCCTTGCCGATGTCTGCCTTCTTCAGGATCGCCAGAGCCTCATCCGGCGTAATGGCATCGGTCAGATAGCGGAAGTCTATGATCGAGAGGATTTCTTCCGGGCTCATCTCGGCGACGAGACGCCAGACCGGCTTTCCGGCCTGCTTGGCGAGCAGATCCCATACGGCATTGACGACAGCGCCAGTCGCAAGATGCATGACTCCCTTGTCTGGCCCGATCCAGCGCAATTGGCTGTCGCTCGTCACATAGCGCCAGAAGCGGCCCGGATTGGCCCGGATCCAGTCGAGCTCCAGTCCCACGACCAGATGCCGCATGGCTTCAATTGCCGCGCAGCAGATCTCATTGCCACGGCCGATGGTGAAGGTCAGGCCATGACCGTCGAGGCCGGGCTCGTCGGTCCCGAGGATGACGTAGGCAGCAGAGTAATCCGGGTCGGGGTTCATCGCATCGGAGCCGTCAAGACTCTGCGACGTGGGGAAACGCAGGTCGACTGACCGCAGGCTGGTGATTTTTGTCATGGGATTTTGGCCTTGGGTTTGGCGAATGGTTCACACGTCTTGTTTGAAAG
>NZ_BJZP01000048.1 GCF_007992095.1 Paenirhizobium naphthalenivorans | reverse complement strand
CCCTCATTGCTTACTCGTATATCCATCAACCAGAGCTTCACAACGAACCCCTGCAATTGCCTGGGCGTCATCGATCAACCTACCGTCAGTCTTTCTGGGAGTTGCGCACGTCGCGTCCTGAGAAGGCATTGGTTCTCTCTGATCGCATTCTTTTCGCAAGGATAAGGTTTAATGCTCTCGTGGAGACCGCCTCATCAGTTGCTTTAACACTCGACGCTGGTCTTCGCGAAAATCACGGCAATACTCAGTTCTACACGCTACGATTTTCACTGGATGCGCTTACAGAACGCCAGGCTGAAGCCGTTCGTAATACGGTGTCGCATTGGAGGGGACACCAGCAAGAACTCGCCAGAGCCAAGTCACAGAACGCGGTATGGGTCTATTTTCTAGGTACCAAAGATCAGACTGATCAAGCGACATTTTTAGTCGCGGACCCCCGACTATTTTGTTTCTTTGAGAGATAGTCGCGAGAGACCCATTCTGTCGCGTTTTTTAGCGCCATAGCGGACCATATCCGCGGCGTCTCAAGAGAACCTCGCGCGCCTTCGATTGCGTCACCACGCATATTGAACGATATCCACCCGTCGCTTTCTGGTATGGTCCTTCGGAACTCCAGTAAGCAACCCTGATACCTTCCTCCAAATTGCCCCAAGATGTCCTCGGGCAACCTTGGTGAACGATCATCACGCCAGAAATTCCTGCATACCCCACCTTCCAGGTGAAACCATCCGATATGATCGGGGCGTTCACAGGCTGGGTGTCGGAACGACCAATACCTGCAGATTGCGTCATTTAGCTCGAGCAACTCAGGCATTCCAGCCGTCGCGAGGTCAGCCGAAAACAGCGTAGTGGGGATTGTAAGCATTGTGTTCTCCTCTGACACGAAGTCACCAGTGAGAACCGCAAGAAACAACAATTTCGCCGAAAGCACCTGTCATCGCTGACAGGAGCTTTGCTTGGTTTGATGACAGAGACTTTAGATGCAAAGAAGCCCATCGAATTCGTCATCGAGCATGGACAAGACCTCGAACTCCTCCCTGAGGTCCTCGAAGGACATCGGATCGCACCCATAGGTGCTGACGTCGGCGATATCGACGATGTAGTCGGACATGATGCGGTTGGCACTGAACATGGCATGTGTCTCCTGTTCCGCGCGCCGATGGCGGCGGGTGTGGTTCTCAATCGAATTGAAGCAAGGCGGCGACCCCTCGCGGGATCAGCTACCTATTCGAAACGGGAGACGGCTAACGGACATGCTGAACATCCCTTATGAATGACGAATGCGGAAAACGCCGAGACGGCGTGAGCCGACACCGTCATATTCGCGCGCTGATCCTGCGAACCTGGGGCATCGATTTTTGTCCTTTGAGCGGAATGGACGTCGCTCAGGCCGTCGACAGATAAACCGGATTTTCGGTGTGTCAACCGGGCACCTCCCGAAAAAGTTGACGAAACTTTTTTTGCAGGGCCCGGTTGCTTTTCGCTTTTTGTTCGCTATTTGTTTCCTTTATGAACCAAAATTGGCACCGCCTCATACGAATAGGTTGACCCTCGCTGCCGTGATGATCGCGGTGACGTCCAACCCTTTTTGACCGAGGATGCCATGGGAATTGCCAAGCAGGCCGCGATGCTGCGCGCCGCCAGAAACTCCGCGTCGATCAGAAGCTATCATCCTGCCGGCACCGTGAAGTGCGACGGTGTGCGGCTGTTCCGCTCTCAGGCGGCCCGCGATGTCGGCTGCCTGCTGGACGTCAACCCGTCGGTGGCATCGTGG
This sequence comes from Paenirhizobium naphthalenivorans, assembly GCF_007992095.1. Lineage (GTDB taxonomy): Bacteria > Pseudomonadota > Alphaproteobacteria > Rhizobiales > Rhizobiaceae > Allorhizobium > Allorhizobium naphthalenivorans. The sequence goes on along the minus strand of NZ_BJZP01000048.1, from coordinate 8,711 downwards.
CGCTGTATGCCGATGCCGTTCGGCGCTGGCGGGATCGCCCATGTTCCCGACTTCCAGGTTTTCGACGAGGAGGGTGGCATCCTCTATCTCGATGCACCTGACCGGATTGTTTCGGCCGATGTTGCCGACATTGCGTCGGAAGCCGTGCACCTGAACGCCCGCTACAGGCTACTCGAGCGAGCCGAAGTCTACGACAGTTTCAGGCTGCGGAACGCAAGGGACCTGTTGCGCTATGCCGGAACCGTCACGCCCCTCGGGGATCGACTCCGCCTGTTGGCAGCACTCGACGAACACGGTTCCCTGCCGCTGGCGGAATGCCTCAAGGCCTTCCAGGAAACGCGGCCCGTCCCGGGGATCGCATCCCTCATTCTCCATGGCTACGTCGAGGTCGATCTCGATGACGCGCCACTCGGCCCCGAGACGGCTGTGCGGCGGATATCCCGGTGAGACGACACCGCTATCGTCCCGTCGCCTCTGGAGAATCTCTCGATGTCCTACAAAACGATCATCCGTCCCAAGTCGCCACCGCCGCTCGCCATTGCCGTGGCACGATGCGGAGCCCGCCATGCCCTTCGGCCTTTCCTTCGCCGCGAGAACCTCGCCTTTATCGCCGTGCTCATCGCCCCAGAGGACACGGCTGACTACTATCGGCGTGCGGTGTCCGGCCTCATCCAGGACCCCGCGCATGTCGATGAGTATGGTAACGATACCGCCGCGGTATTCACCGTCACCGAGTCCACCATCGATCCAAGGACGGTCTACGACCGCATCAAGTTCGCCCGCCAGGTGGTTGTCGTCACCGAGAAACGCGAATACCTGCCCGCCGACTTTCTGGCAGGTGCCGATCTGGTCAAGGACGTGGGCAGGCCCACGCCCGAACATTTCGTCGCGGCGGCCCGGGAGGCGAAGATGCCGGGTATGACCCGCGAGCACGCCGAGTTCCTGTCGACCAAATCACTCGACGCGATCCTGGTTTCAGTCAGGCAAACGCGGCCGCTGATGAGTTCTGTACGCCAGATGAAGCGCATTGCGGCGCGACCCGTCGAGCCGAAGCCGACCGCATCGAAAGAGAAATCACCCTCTGTGCGTCTTGAAGAAATGCACGGTTACGGAAAGGCCAAGGACTGGGGCCTCCAGCTGGCCGAGGACCTCAGTGCATGGCGGGCGGGAGAGATCAAATGGGAAGACGTCGATCGCGGCGCGCTGCTCTACGGCCCGCCAGGCTGCGGCAAGACCTCCTATGCGAAGGCTTTGGCTGCGACCTGCAATGTTGCTCTTGTCACCGCATCGGCCGCGAAGTGGCAGGCGCGGGGCCACCTCGGCGATTACCTGAAGGCCATGAGAGCGGTCTTCGAAGAGGCGAAGAAGCGTGCGCCAAGCCTGCTCTTCATCGATGAATTCGACTCCTTCGGTGATCGCGAAAGTCCAACCTCCGATGACCATCATCGCGACTATCGTCGGCAGGTCATCAACGGCCTGCTCGAATGCCTTGACCCATCCGAGGGCCGCGACGGTGTCGTGGTCATCGGAGCGGCGAACAATCCCGACGGCATCGACCCCGCCCTGCTTAGATCGGGTCGGCTCGAAACCATGATCGAAATTCCACTCCCCGATGCGGCCGCAAGGCTGGGCATCCTGCACCAGCACTTGAGGGGTCAGAGGATCGAGGGCGACCTGAGAAAGGTGGTTGCAGCAACCCGGTCATGGTCCGGTGCCGACATCGAGAAGCTTGCCCGAGACGTCCGTCGTCTCGCTCGTAGACGGCATACCGCCATCACCGACAGCCTGCTTCTGGAGGTGATGCCGAAGCGATACGTCTTGACAACGAGCGAACTTCGCCACGCTGCCGTTCACGAGGCCGGACACGCCATCGTCGGCGTACTGCTTGGTCGTGACGTGCTGATCGGGGTTCACATCGAGCGTGACGTTCCCGTAGGTGGTGCGCGACAGAGTGCCGGTCGCGCGAGCTTCGAACCTGTCAGTGGCATCTTCGGGACGTCCGCGCACTACGACGACAGGATCGCCGTGCTTCTTGGCGGCATCGCGGCGGAGACCGTCATGCTTGGTTTCCATGGCGATGGCGCGGGAGGAGCCCCTGCTTCGGACCTTGCTCTCGCCACGGATTTAGCAACGCGCGCCGAGCGCCACTATGGCCTTGGCGCGACGCTGTCGGTGGAACTCGGCCACGGCAGCCATCCACTGGAGAGCATCCGCAGACGTGATCCCGAGCTTCGGCGGCTGGTCGAATCCCGCCTTCGCAAGCAGTTCGAGCGCGCTGTCGGGATTTTGAGCGAAAAGCGCACCGACCTCGATCTCCTGGTAGATCGGCTTGTAACCCGTGGTCATGTCACTGGCGACGAGGTTCGGGCGATGTTGTTGAAAGGCTCCGGAGATACCGCGTCCGTCGCCCCTTGACGGCTAGCGGGCGCTGCCGAGCTTCGTCTCCGGAGGCTCGGCAGCGAAAAAGTTAATAAAGCACGCGTGCGCAGTCCAAATTTTAAGAACCTGTTAATTTTTGACGCGTAGGTAGCCGGTCCCGCCGACGTGCATCAGAACAGTGCACCATGGCTCAGGATCAAAACGCCTCTGACCGGGCGGACGAAAACGGAGAAGCGAAATGCTCATACTACGAATAGGAGGTTTTGACTTCTCCGAACGAGGCTAGTCCTCTTTGTGAAAAGGCATCTCCTCCAGCCAGTCTTGTTTGTCGCGTAGTGACAAGGTGGAAGGAGCCGAGCATGAACATCACCCATACGGTCGCCCGTAACATCGCGCTCAAGAAGGCCGGACTCGGTTTTGTTGTCAGCCATCGCCGCACGGCAGTGCCGATGTCCGCATCTTCGCGCCAGTACGATGCTCCCGTTCTCCAGCTCAAGGTGAAGCACGGCCGTACCGAGGCAGGGGGCTGTAAAATACCGCGGCGGCGCTGATGCCGGCCAGCGCCGCGACACCCCGCTCGTTTGGAACGAGCCGACCGAAGGACATGCCACTCGGCGTCCGGCGCTTCGCCAGGCAAAGACCGCCCGCGGGTTCACGATCTTCAACGGCACCGTGGTTTTCCACGAAAGCGAGCTTGAACACCGCGTCTCGACCGTCATTCAGGCGCGGCGGGACGTGCGGGAACTCCATTCCCAGTTCCCGATCCTGCCGTTCGCAGACGACGATGGCGTAGTCCACGACCACACCTTCGACTACTATGTGGTGTTCGAGGACGGTTACCGCGTGGCAGTCGCGGTAAAGCATGCCCGCAAGCGGACGCAAATCCTCGACATGTTCGACCGGATCGCAAGGCATGACTTCTCCCATGTCGCAGACGACCTCCGCCTCATGACGGAGGAGGATGCGACCTACGAGACGTTCTACAACGCCCACGACATCCTGCGCGCTCGGGAGCATTTCGACGAGGTCGAGTACGAAATCACCCGCTCCATCGCCATGCGTCTCGTCGGTCGCTTCCGGTTCGGAGAGTTGCTCCGCGATTGCGCGCACATCGGAGCGCGACGCGATGCCGTGTGGCAGCTCATCGATCACGGCCATCTGGTCCCGCTCTCCCCGGGGCGTATCTCCGCCCTGACCTGGCTGACCGTGCCGTCCTGATCGTTCTCTCCCGCGCCGCCCTATCGTTTCCAACGGAGCAAAGAGACCTCGATGCCGAATTACGCTCTGCCCGCCCGCGTATACCACCACTCGATCGTCGAGATGGACGATACCGACCGCTTCACCAGCGGTGGCCAGAACTATGTTCCGTTGCGTGCCGACAGCGATGGCTACGTGATGCGCCACGAGGACGATGGCCGCGAGATTTTCATGGGCCATGCGGAAATCCATCGCCTGCTGACGGAGAAACGGGCGGCCATTCATTATGGCTACAACAGCGTTCCCGAACAGAAGCTCCGCCTCATCTGGGGCGACGAGACCTTCGAAGACCTCGATCCCGAGAAGCGCGTCCTGCCAAGCTTTCGTGAAAAACTCATCCTGCGCTACGAGGACGAGTGCCTCAGAGTTGGGAAAACGCTCCCGCGCTCGGAAAAGAAGCTCCAGCCTCTGCTCGACGCATGGGCCGAGGAGATCAACAGAGGCGCACAGGGTGAGCGTCGCAAGCGCGGTGATCGAGGGGCCGTAGCGTTTGGCGCTCCGTCGGTGCGCCAGTTCAACCGCGACTATGCCGATTACATGGGGTGCGGGAGGAAGACGCTCGCACTGGCGCATCGTCATCACGGCCCCGGCAAACGCCTCTTCATGAGCTGCCCCGAGAGCCTGGCGGTCGCTTACCGTGGGGCGCGACGCTACCTGTCGCGCAAGAAACCCACCAAGGCCCACTGCTACCTGCTTTATCGGGCCGAACTTTTCGAGACCAACCAGACGCGGACGACGAAACTGCACATGGTTTCGCGCACCAAATTCGAGTCGATGATCAACCGGTTTGACGAGTTCGAAAAGGACGCGAGCCGCCACGGCGAGAAATGGGCAATCGACAAGTACGCGAGGAACCTGCGGACCTACGACATCCTGGCTCCCGGCCAACGGGTTGAGATCGACGAAGTGAATGTCGATCTCATGACGCTTCTCGTGGAAACCGGGCTGTACGAAGGCCTCCCCGAGAAGGTGCGAGCAAACGTCCCGAAGGTGCGCATCTGGTTCGTGGCGGCGATCGACGTGGCGACCCGGTATGTCCTGGCCTTCAGGGCGGCATTCAATCCGACAGCGAACGCCGCCATCTCGGCGCTTCGCATGATCATGTCGGACAAGCGACTGCTATCGCAGTCGGTAGGCGCGAAAACGCCATGGATCGGCATTCTGAGACCGAAGGAGGTCTATTCGGACAACGGATCGGCGTTCATTGCCGAGCCCACGCGCGCGGTCTTCAAGGCCGCACTCGTCGGCACTACCTGCCCGCCTGCCGGAGACCCCGCACGCCGTCCGTTCATCGAGAGCCTTTTCCATTCGATCGGTCCGATGATCGCACAGTTCTTCGATGGCCGCACCTTTGGCTCCGTTGCCGAGAAGGGGGACTACAAGCCGGAGGAGTTTGCCTCCCTGACCACGGACGAGTTTGTCCGGATGTTCACCTACGCGATCTGCGACATCTATCACAACAAGCCGCATGCCTCGCTCGGCGGGAACTCCCCGCACAATGCCTGGGTCCGCGCCACGCAGGAGTATCGCGTAAGGCAGGTGCCGTCGGACGAGGAGATGCTCCACATCTTCGGCGTGCCTTCGAAGCGTCTCATCTCGGACGATGGCATCATCTACCAGGGCATCACCTACGGAAGCGACGAACTCAACGTCCAGCGCATGCGCCACGGCAAGAAGGAGTTCGAGATCAAGACCGATCCCGAGAATGTCCGCTGGATTGCCGTGAAGGGCGACGAGGGCTGGTTCACCGCGGAGAACACCATCGGCATCAATGACGACATCACGCTCGCCGAATGGATCGCGGCCCGCAAGGAAGAACTCGCGCACAACGCCACGGAGGCCGAGGACGGCATGGCGGCGATGTACGATGCCGTCAACAGGCTGCGGCGCGCCGGAGAATCCGCGACTGTTCGCGCCCATCTGAGCCCCGCCATTCCCGGTGCCGAGGAACACGAACGCATGGAGCGTGAAGTCATGCGCGGCTGGAAAGCCGGCATGCGACGTGCGGGTCCTCTACCCGAACTCGTGTCGGAAATGTCGCCGCCCGTCGATCCTCTCCGCGGCCCCCCGAGACGCGCCTTGCCCATCGACCACCTGAAATCCGCCGCCGTGGTCACTCCTCCGACCGAGGAGGGACCTCCGTCGCGGCCGATCCCGATCGTTTCCACTCTCGACTACAACGGGGACGACTGACATGACCGACGCTAGGCACATCGAGACTACTGCATTCGCCGCCATCAAGGCGAGCGTTCGCGCCGGGTATCTCACGACGGGTCGCGACACGAGGTTGGCCTCCTATCTGAGGGAGATGGCTGTCAACGTTGAAGATTGCGAGTTGGGTGCCGGCTCCAAACGGCGCGCCCTTTTCGTTATCGGTGAATCGGGCAGCGGCAAGACCCGCTCGCTTCAGCACCATTTCGCGACGATGCCGGAATTCCGCCCGTATCGGAACGAACACGGAGAGACCGTCTCGCCCGTGCTCAGCATCGACGCGCCGCGGCCTTGCAACACGAAAGCCCTGGCGATCACGATCCTCACGGCGATGGGGCTGCCCACCAGGGAGCGCATGACGGAACACGCGCTCTTCGCGATCCTCAAGTCCCAGCTTCGCGAGCGTGGGGTTAAGTTCCTCCACGTGGACGAGATGCAACACGTCATGCGGCACAACACCGCCTCCGCGATCCGTCACGTCCAGGACACGCTCAAGAGCCTGACCCAGATTACGGATTGGCCGTTGCACACGATCTATTCCGGGGTTTCCGAACTTGCGGAGTTGCTGAAGGGCGACCCCCAGCTTGCCAATCGCTCCCGCGTTCTGCGGTACGACGCACTCAGTTGCCCCGCGGATGCCCAATGGATCGAGAGCATCCTCCAGAAGGTGGCCACCGAGGGATGTGGGTTGACCTTGTCTGCGGAACTTCTCGAGGGAGATTTTCCTGAGAAGCTTTGCCTTGCTGGCAACGGCGCATTCGGATCGATGATCGCGATGGTGCAGGAGGCTTGTTTTCGCGCGCTCGAGCGAGAGCGCAAATCGGTATCGATCAAGGAATTTGCCCGTAACTACGAGCGCGATACCGGATGCCTGCCCCGCGACAACGTCTTCACCGCCGCCCGCTGGCGTGACCTCGTGCCAGGCCACGCGCTTGTGGACCTCGCCTAGCACGAACCTCTTCAGCAAAGGAAGTCCCGATGAAGCTCCCGGTCTCGATCATGTTCCACGACAATGAAACGCCGCTTGGTTTCGTATCCCGCCTCGCCGCGGCGAACGGCTATCCTTCGCTGGACGCCTTCCTCGATTGCACGGAAACAAGCGCGCTTGCGATCTCGCGCGGCGACGCGGAGGCGATGGCACTTCTGGAAGAGTGGTCCGGAGAGGAAGGTGGAAGGTTTGCCCGGTTTGCCACGCGAACCCTCGACGGAACGCTATGTTTCCACTTGGGAGACGCGGTGTTCAGCCGCGAGTTTCGTCGCGGCAAAGCCCACCGTTTTTGCATTGGATGCGTCCGGGACGATCTTCGAAATGGAGAAGGCCGTATCATCTCCCGTCCCTATGTCCGTGCATGGTGGGAAACGAGAGCCATCCAGACATGCCCAATCCACGGCTCACGCATTACGGAAGTGGCCTGCGAAAGCGGACAGGACGACTTCGCTTCTTACGTCCGAACCAACCCGCGCGTGTTCGCCGACAACACCGGAAGTAAGGACGACCTTCGCACGAGGAAACTGGATTTGTACCTGATGGGCCGTATCCAAGGAGTAAAGGCCTGCGACTTCCTCGATGGCCTCGAGGCGTATGTCGTCGCGGACCTCAGCAAGCATTTTGGACGCCTTCTCGGTCGCCACTGGAAAGGCAGGCTGAACCACACTGGACAGGGTGAGTTCGAAGTTGCCGAGCGCGGATTCCTCGCCGTGAAGCTCGGCGAGGAATCTATCACTGAGCGGGTCTCGGCCATCATCCAGGAAATGAACCCCGCGGCGTCCGAAGTGCGTGCTGCACTCGATCCGATCCCGCGCTGGCTTCGTCGCAACCGGGAGGTTCCGGCGTTCGCGTCTCTTGTAGAGCTGTTCCAGGATGTGGCTGAGAGAAACATGCCGCTGGGCGAAGGCGATCTTTGCATCATCCCCACCCGTCGGCGATACCTCCACACCGTGCGCTCCGCTGGCCTGGAATACGGGCTGATGGAAGACAGGGTGATCGAAATTTTGCGAAATGCAGGAATCATGCTGCCCTCCGGCCTTCCCAATGGCAGAGCGTGCTTCGATGCGGAGCTAGCCCGCCCTATCCTGTCGGCGGCCCGGGAAACGATTACCATTTCGGAGGCGGAAGCTGCTCTCGGGTTGAACCGCCAGAGATTGCACGAGATCATGGAGGCAGGACTTCTCCGCAGGGTAGAGGACGAACGAGACGGGCAGCGGGTCTACACGCGCATCCGCAAGGAGGACCTGGGCAATTTTCAGAGCCGACTCTTCGAAAGGGCGCAGAGCCGAACCGATCTTGAAAGCTTCATGCCAGTCGTCCAGGCCGCGCATAGATGCAACCGCCAGCTCTGGGAACTGGTGCAGATGATTTTGGACGGTCAGGTGAATGGCATCGCCCGGGCCGACGGTACCACGGTTTTCTCGAACCTTTTCGTGGACTGGAAAGAGTTGCAGTCAGAGCGGCGGCGCTCGGCCAAGGAGGATATCGGCGTTGACCTCCTGAGCATCAAGGAGGCCGCAGCCATCCTGAAGACCACGCAGTACAAAGTGTATCCGCTCGTGACCGCCGAACTTCTGCCGGCGGTCGCCAAATACAACAAGTCGTCGCACCGGGAGCAGTTCTTCATCGAACCCGAGGCGCTTGAGGAATTCCAACGTCTTCATATCTCGATCGCCGGGATCGCTTCTATCTATGGCACTCGTGCCGATGTCGTCGCGCGCCGCATGGAATTGCTCGGCATCGAGCCGAGTTTCGAACCGGGAAGCCGGACGGGACGATATTATCGACGGAGCGATCTCGAGAAGTTCACGTTCGACCGAGTGGCGGCATAAGCCCCATCATCATATCCAAGGTTTCAAAGGCTCCGGTTTCGGGG
>NZ_BJZP01000047.1 GCF_007992095.1 Paenirhizobium naphthalenivorans | reverse complement strand
TGCAAAATGGGAAGTCAGAGAAGAAGAGACCACGGCGCCAGGGGCGCCGTGTCCGTGTGGAGGGAGAGTGTGAGAGGGCCAGCCCTCTTGCCGCCGGGCGGGCCGGTCGATCCGGACCACCCGGCGAAGGTGCGATGACGGCCCGACCCATCCGACGGGGCCTCAGCGCGTCGGATGGGTTGAGCGGGGACGGGATTGCCGCCCCCTTCTGCCGTCGTCACGCCGTGGCGATCACGGCCGGATTGGCGGCCTTCAACGTGGCGGTAAAACCGCTGACGCGGCTGCCGAATACATGCGGCCCGCTGATCGTCTCGAAAGTCGGTGATAGAACCGGGAACCGGATCGTCAGGATGCGGGCAAAATCCTCGATCGGCCGTTGCGGTGATACGGTTTCGCCAAACTGGTCGGTGCCGACGATCAGGAGGTTTCCGGCCAGCGGACTTGCATAATCGGCAACCTCGGTGAAGCATGGGATCTCGTCCATCAAACCGTTGTCGTCGACGATGATGCAATGGTTCCGGTCGATCCTCACCATGTCGATGAGGTTGCATCCGATATGACGGCGAATGTCGGCGAGGCTGTTTGCCGGATCGATCGTCACCATGCGGATGCTGCGGGTTTCGACTTCGACAAGATAGGCATTGAGGGTCATTTTGAAGCTCCTTCGGTTCGCGAAGCGAAGGGCCTTTGGTCAGGAAGCAGGCCCCGCTCCTGCTTCCCGAGTGCGCGCGGAGCGGCGGGTGAGAGGGGGGCAAGGCGCAGGCGCCGGAGGGGGATCACCCGTCCTGCACAAGCCGGCGCGGAAGGACGGGGAGACCGGCGCCTGCACCTTGCTGGGGAGAGAGGGCGGCGCCCTCTTTTCCCGACCAGACCGGGATGAATCGCCAGGGGCGATTTCCATCGGCGCAGCCGAGCGAGAGGATCGTCACCGGGATCGGCGGAGACCGCCTGCGGGCTCCGTTCGCGCAGCGAATAGAGCCGTCCGCGAAGCGGCTCGCCCTGAATGACCTTTCATTCCGTTGATATTCGGATAAGGCGGGAAACGAGAACAGATTGCGAGGACCGGCAGGCATTGAACAAAATCGTCAAGCTCGACGAAGAGCGGCGCAAACGGACAAACCCGTCAAGACCGACAACAGCCGAAAGGGACAGACCGGCAAAACGGCCGAGGTGGAAACCCAGCCGTATCCGACCCAGCAGCATTGTATTGGCGACCATCATCGCTTTGGTGGTGCTTGGTGGATATCTGGTTGCGACGCAGGACATCACCGCTGGTCTCGGACCGCCGATGACCGCACGGGCAAGCGGTTCGATTTCGGTTCGCTTCGGCATCTGTCCGGATGGGCTGCACCGCGACTGCGTGGTCGACGGCGACACGTTCTGGCTTGGTGATCAGAAGATCAGGATTGCGGATATCGACACGCCGGAGCTCAGCCCGCCGCGGTGCGAGGCGGAAAAGATCAAGGGCGAGGCGGCGAAGATACGTTTGCTCGACCTCCTCAATGACGGGGAGTTCTCGCTTGTGGCGGGTGATCGGGACGAAGACAGGTATGGCCGGAAGTTGCGCAGGGTTGTCCGCGACGGGCAGTCCATCGGCGAGATCCTCATTTCGGAAGGTCTAGCGCGGCGTTGGGACGGCGCGCGCCATCACTGGTGCGATTGATCCATCACCATGATGAATCGGTCGGGCCTGACCGATTCAAATCTATGGTTGGACGCGGAATCGGCAATCGACGATTCTGTCGTCATGATGGCGCAGCCCTATCAGCTTTATATAGAACGCAGGGACGCCTCGATGAACATGGCGCGTTACTATGCCATGGATATCTCGGAAACCCTGTTTGGAGAGACCCGGCTGACGCGCCGCTGGGGACGCATCGGCGCGCGCGGCCAGTCGAAGGTGCATATCTTCCAGCGTGAAGAGGAGGCGGTACTTCTGTTTCTCGATCTCGTTCGCCAGAAGCGGACACGCGGCTATCGCCCGGCTGAACAGCAGGTGGAACGAGGCCCGCGCGAGCGGGCCCCGGCAGGCGCCTTATCGGCGCCGGTCCCAGTCCGTCTCGAAGGCGATCTCGATCTCGACGAAGAACGGGATCTTGATTGCGAGCTTGAGGCCGAGTTTGCCTTTACGGAAGAAATGGCCGGCGACTTTGCCGAGTGCGCGCAGCCGGCGACCCGTGGCGGTGAGGAATTGGGCGAGTTGGCGCATGATGTTTACTCCTTTCGATAACGTGTCATTGCGGGGATAGGCCGCGGCCCGGAGAGGCGTGCTGCACCCGAAAGGGCCGCAGCGCATGCGGAGGACCTGCCGGCGACGGAATTTTGCGGCGCGAGGAGCCCAAGGCGGGGAAAATTTCGTTGCCGGCAGGTTGCAGTGCGACGACCGGGCTGCAACATCCCCGATGCCGATGACAGGGGATCGAAAGGAAGGACGCGGCTACGTCCCCGATCTCTACCGGTGGGATGCAGGCTGCGGTGTTGGTGTGGTCGGTGGCGATGCGGAGCGTCGAGCCCTGGCCGCCGGTCGATCCGGCGGGCTGGGCCGGCAACTGCGGCAGAAGCCTCCGTCAGAACGGAGGCTCCGAGGAATGGCTGCCGTCCTGTTCGGCAAGCGCGGCGGCCAGTTCGGCCTGGGCGAGTTCGAGCTCGGCCTTGATCTGACGGCGCTCTGCGGCATCCACTACGGCCCGCATCTCTGCGCGCAACTCTTCAACCTGGATTTCGAGGGCATAGGTCATCGTCGTCTCCTTGACGTTTGTGAAAAACGAGGACCCGCGGCGTGAGGGGATGGCGGGGTCAAGGATCGCGGCACGCGACCGGCGGAGCCGGCGCATGGGGGAGCCGATTTTCTGACCCGGCCCTTCGGGACGGGGCTGAAAATTGGGGGAACCGCGTCCTTGAGGCCGTCATCTCCGAACGGCACAATGGGACGATCTGAGCAGACCCCACCTCTCCGTAAGCGCTAGTTTCGCCGCACCCGTTTTGGTGAAGATCAGGTGTTTTGGCTCTGACGATCGTCAAGTTTTTGAATTAGCGCGTCAGCAGAAGGCCATTGGTATCGCAGCAGCTCGACAGTAGGGTTACCCCATCGCGATACATCACGCTTCTCGATGACTGTGCCATTGAGCTTTTCGTATATTGCAACGGCATTTGTGTTTTTAGCAAATACAAGCAAATGAACTGGCAATTTTTGCCGCTCGCTATCAAATGCTGCGATCGCTTGCTTAAGAAGCGACTTCGCCACCCCACGCTTCTGATATTCCTGCGAGACGTATAGATTATGCAGATACGTACCGTGCTCCTTCTCTTCATTGAAGACGAAGCAGCAAAACCCAGCGATTTCCTGGCCCTGCATGGCTACAAAAATAAGTTGGTCGGTATTCGGCCCAACGAACCTCTTCTCCCACAGCTGTCTTTTTTCAAGCGGAAGTTCATTATCCAGATAATTTTGTGGCAAGACACCGGGGTAAGTGCTTTTGCTCATTACCACATGAAGATCGATAATCATTTCGATATCTGAGACTAATGCCCGACGATATTTCAGCATAAGAATGTTACCCGTCTAACGTGAGACAACCTTGAGGACAGCAATATTGCTGATTGACGGTACGCTGTAAGTTTGGCGTCTGCCAAGACACTATTGCTTAGCTTTCGGGCTCAAGGGTCGATTGAATACGATTAGATGTGGGATATTCGCGTATCAGAGATGCTTCTTGTGTATCGGTGCGCTCTACGAAGTTGAATGGCAGCAGATCGTCGATATTAGCGTCTTGGGATCGCTGCGGCAGTTCGGTGAGGACGTGCTTAAGCCATGCAAATGGTTCAACGCCACATGCCCGACAAGTCAGCATGAGGCTGTAGACGATAGCGCTGGCTTTGGCTCCGTCTACTGTATCGCTGAAGATCCACGATTTTCTTCCTGTGGCAAAAATCCTGATGTCGCGCTCCAGAAGATTGTTGTCGATCGGCATGCTGCCGTCTTCGGTGTAGCGGATCAGATATTGCCACTGATTGAGCGTGTATGAGACCGCATCCTCAAGCTTGCTTTCCGGCAAAACCTTTGGGGCGATTTTGTCGAGCCATTCCTTAAGGGCATTGAGGACCGGAACGCTGTGTTGCTGGCGAAAGCGGCGAATGCAATCAGCCTGCGTTTCACCATCATCCGGTTTTTCATTGCGAGCCTGTTTTTCAATCCGGTAAAGCTGCTCGAAGAACTTCAGCGCCTGCTCTGGCGGTCCGCCGCCTTTCTTTCTGGCGCGCAGCGCTTCGACAAAGCGCCGCCGCGAATGCGCCATGCAACCAATATGCGTTGCACCTCTCAGGGTGCGCCATGCCGTGTAACCATCGCTCATCAGTATGCCGCGAAAGTCACCGAGAAAGGCCTGCGGATATTGCTGCCCGCGACCGGGCTGATAATCGAGCAGCACGATCGGTTCGGAACTGTCTTCGCCGCTGCGGTAAGCCCACATGTAGGACGTGCTGGTGGCAGCCTTGTCCTTCTCCTTGAGCACCTGAACCGTCGTCTCGTCACCATGAATGAGGGACTGTGATCTGAGCTGCAGTTTCAGCGCATCATAGATGCGGGAAAGATGTTTTTCGCTCGAACCGATCACCCAATGACCAAGAGCGCCACGGCTGACAGGAACGCCAGCACGCTCGAAGGCTTTTGCCAGACGATAAAGCGGCGTCCCGTCGACATATTTGTGAACGAGCGCAAAGGCTAGCGTCGAGGCCGTGGCGATGCTGCCCGGCAAGGGCTGTGCGGGCATCGGCGCGATCAAAATCGGGGTTTTGATCGCGGTTCGATCGCAGTTGCGGCACGCGTACTTGAACCGCGCATTCTGCAGGACCTTGGCTTTCACCTCGATGTGAAGCTGCTCGGTGACCAGTTCCCCCATGCGGTGCATCCGCTGACTACAACATGGACAGTTCTTCTGATCTTCGGCAAGATCATATTCGACACGCTCGCGCGGCAGATTGGCAGGAAGCGGTCGGCGTCCAGGTTTCTTACCGAGCGGTTGTCCTGTTTCCGGCAATCCCGTATCCGGAAGTTCAACGGGGTCCGCCCCGGTGTCTGCAAGATCGTCGCTTTCATCCGCTTCCAGAACCGCCTGTTCGGCTTCATCAAAGAGGCGATCGACACCCTTTTCGCTTCGCGGCGCAAAACGATGCAGTCGCGCCAACGCCAGCTCTTCCTCAAGCTTGAAGACACGCTCGTTCAGTTGCTGATTTTCCGCCTGCAACGCAACTATCTGCGCCATCAGATCTTCGACGGTGGGCTTGCCGGTTCGATTCATCCCAATGCTTGAATCGAACGCGGCTCCAGACGTCGATAAACGAATGTAGATTTTGTCTACATTTATGCGCCGGGCTCAAATCCCGTCAGCCGGCAATTCTATATTGACGCACCGGGTGACGAACCATCGCATCGATATCAATGCCATCAAGCAACCAGTGTAATTGCTCGACGTCAAGCTGCATGATTGTGTCCTGACGTTGCGGCCAGCGGAATTTGTCGTCAGTCAATCGCTTTAACAAAAGCACAAAACCTGACCGATCGAAGAACAAAATCTTCATCCGGTCGCGACGTCGGTTGCAAAAGGCAAAGATCGCCGGTGCAAACGGATCGAGCTCCATCTCCTCCTGAACCAGAACCGCAAGGCTGTTGATCCCACCACGGAAGTCGATAGGATCGCGATGCAGATAGACCTGAACGTCAGAAGAAAAATTAAACATCGCTCACCGCTCCGATGACTGCCGTCAATGCACGAGCATCGTCGCATTCCAGTGACAGCTTCACACCGTTGGGCAGCGACACATGCAGCTTTGCCGCAGAGGAGAACGAAGCAGCATTCGCAGGAGCCTGCCGCATCTCGCCAGAATCGCGAACCTTCAAGTTCAGGGCGTGGGCGTCGTCATGCCTGGATACAATATCGTTTGCAGCAGCCTCGATCCGAACCGGAATAAATGCCGACCCTAAAGATGGCGAAGGCCGCAAGGCCTCCATTTCTGTTGCCTTATGCTTACGCACCCATTTGCGCACAAGGTTCGTATTAATCCCGTGATCAATGGCAACACGCGATAGAGAAGCGCCGGGTTCAAGGGCCAATCCAACAACCTGCTGTTTCCATGCGCGATCATAGTGATGGTTCCCTTGTCGGTCCACAAACAGCACATGTGGCTTGGCTCCGTCCGCTCCCATAATTCCCATCGGTGTCCACCCTTTCAATCGGTGGACACCCTTTGCACCACTCCTTTGAGCCAGTGAAGGTGCCGCGAATTGAGCGCTTACACCTCTCCATATGGCACCGGCAAGATGCATGCGGGTTCGATACCCGCCTGCATCTTCATCGTATCGGGAGACACCGGACCTGTTCGCCGGAATTGGAGCATAGAGCGCCGCGGGATCGCTCGCGAGGCGTCAGGAACGCCTGGAGAGGGCACATTTCCTGTGGTTTTCGCGTCTTATCTAACGAATGCGGATGTTTCGCACTTATCGTTGCGGCATCTTCAACTTCATACCGGAAGCTGTGAAACACGAGGAGCCATTATATTATGACCACGACCAGCGAAATTGCAGACAAGATCGCGTCCGAGCAGAACCTGAGCAAGGCGCAGGCCAAGGCGATTGTGGAGAGCGTCTTCCGGCAGATCACCGAAGCGGCGCTGGCCGGTGCGGAGACGTCCATTCCGAGCTTTGGCAAATTCAAGCTGAAGGAAACGCCGGAGCGCGAGGGCCGCAACCCGGCAACGGGCGCGACGATCAAGATCGCGGCCGCGAAGAAGCTGGCGTTTACGCCGGGCAAGGCCGTGAAGGACGCACTCAACGCCTGAGGCATCCCCATGACTAAGGCAAAGCCGGAACCGTGCACGCTGCCCGGATCCGGCTTTGTTGCGTTTTGCGAACGACCCCGCCTCGCGGCGGGGCCATTTGTGGATTCCGGTCATGCGGCCTCGCGGTTCGGGCGGGACCAGACAAGGACGTAGTCGCCTTCCTTTTCTGCCGGCCACAAGGCGGCGTTGATCGGGGCGTTGAAGCTCGGATCGTCGAGCTTCAAGGAGATGTAGGGCTCGCCGTTGGCCGAGACCGAGTTCCAGCCGGCTCCCACTTCGGCGGCGCCGGAGGTGACTCGGAAGTCCGGGGCGTCGCGGGAGACGCGCTCGATGGGATTGAGGCGGGCCTTCATTGCGACGGTTAGAGTGCGAACGTTGCCGACGATGGTGTTGCCGTTGGTGGTGAATTCGCCGATGACTGCCATGACTTGGTTCCTTTCGTGTGATCGGGCTGCGCCCATCGCTGCCTCGATGACGGTGTAAGGACCGGGAGCGATCAGCACTGCACCCCTTCAGGGGCCGGAACGCAGTGGAGGGCGACTGGAGCGGGCTATTTTGGTTCGCGATGCAAAGCCCGGCTCGCCGGGCGGCGGAAAATAGTCCGGGCCGGTCGTTGCGGTCGGCCGATCGAGCCGCAGGCGTCTTGCGGTCACACCAGTTCCATCGAGGTCTGCGTGGGTGCGCCGGTGTCAAGGGCGTTGGAACCTGGCAGGGCGCGTGGTGTCGGCGGTCCCCGGCGTCGAACGGACCCTTTCGGTGGCACGGACTTTCGGGATCGGCCGCATGCTGGCGCTTTGGTCCGGCGACGCTGTTTTCCGGGACGTGGCGTTTTTCGCATCCCCTCCCCTGGCGTTTGAGGCAGCCCACAGGTGGACTTCACCCACGCACTGTCCGCTCTCCTCATGCATGTGACGCATCAGTGGCGGCACCGAATTTCTCGTCGGCAACCCTGCCGAATGGGATGAAGACCGCCATGTCCCTTCTACCGCCCATCAGAACGCGGGGTATAATGTCCGGCGGCCCGATTGCCGACTTCCGCCTCTAAGGGATGGGGCGCGCCCGCTCGCTCGCGCCGGGCTCCTGTCAGACGTGCGATCCGACAAAGATGCCCGGCATAGACGGCAACGGCTTTCCAGTAGACCGCCATCGGCGCCTTGTTCTGTCGCCAGCTGCGTTCGGCGCGTTCCCGCGCGTCGAACGACAGTTCCCGCAGAAGCTCTGCCAGAACCGCACGCGCTTCCGGTGGCAGGGATCGCATTTTTTGCGCCGCGGGCAGTCCCAGAAGAGGGTTGCGCACTTCGGCGCTGGAGGATCGATCAGACACCGCACATACCCTCGCATTCATTCGGCCACAGATCGAGCTGGCCGTGGTCTGCGGCCGTCGACAGGTCCGCCTCTTCAAGTGGCACGGCGGAGCGATGGAGAAAGACCTTGCCGCGAATGCCGCGCAATCCGCTGCGAATGGCGCGGTCGACCTCGACCGCATCGATCCAGGCATCGGTGTCGTGATCGCGCATGAAGCGCCAGCGTGCATCGTCATGGAAGGGGCACCCGATGCAGGCGGATTTCGGGGGCTCGGGATAGTCATGGCGGCGCAGCCACGCAAGGCAGTCGCGTCGGCTCATGCGCTGTTCAATCAGTGGCCAGCGATTGGCTTGCCATGCCTCCCGGCTTGGTTTCATCCTGACGACTTCATCTGTCGAGATGCCGATCCATTGTTCCACAACCGGTTCGCCGGGAGACCGCCGGCGTGTTAGCCCTGCAAGCTCGCGTACCTTCCTGCGGATCGGAACGATCTTGTAGTCGGAGGTGCATTGGCGTCGGATCATGCCGATCGAGATTGTCTCGCTCCTGGTTCGACGGGTGCCGACTGTGACGATTTCACCGTCCTCGTCTTCATCAAGGATCGGCACACAGGAACCGACCGGCGTTACCGTGCGGGTGAAGGCGGGAATGGAGGCCCAGCGGTTGCCAGCACCTGCCTCCATGAGCTGGCTACGGATGTTTCCGTTCGAAACGATATGGACCGGAAAAGGCAGGACATTGGATGACATCAGCCATGCGAGATGATCGTAAACGGCCTTCGGTTCCCATCCGGTGTCTGCGAAGATGGCGCAATCGGGCATCGGGCCAATCTCGCCATGCGCCGCCATCAGGGCCATGTTGGTCGATTGCACGCCAGCACCGAGACTGAGCGTCCTCAGCCTGATTTCGGAGGATCCTGTGACATGGTCCGGGACAAGTGGAGAATACGCCATCAGCCCGCCTCCCCGTTCTGGTCGCGGAGCCAGCGGCGCAGGTCGCGTCGCATCAAGCCGATGGATCGATTGATCTCCGTGATCCGGGCGTCGCCTGCGACATAGCCCGCTTTGCGAAACAGATCGACAAGGTGCCGCATGACGTCGAGATAGAGATACCCGCCGGTGAGCCCGACATCGCAAAAGGCAAATTCCCGATGCTCGGTGAACAAGGCGATGTGCATTCCCGGATATTCGCCGGAGGGCATGACGCGGGCATGAGAAGTGGGACGCGGCCAGCGTGTTCCGAGATCGCCGCTCTTCATCGCCGCGACCATCGTTTCGGTCATACGGGCATCGTAGATCTCGATCGGCATTTCTGCGGCCCCGAAGCCGAGATGGACGGAAAGAACGGCGACTTGCGCCTTTTCCCTTCGCGGATCGACCGTGCGCAGCGTTGGCCAGAGCGGGCCATCGTAGCAGTCGATGGCCGGCATGTATCGGGGACCGTCTCGTTTGGTCGCCGAGCACGCGACGATGGGCAATCTTATGCAAGGGATGGCCATCACGCAGCCTCCCTGTGTTCAGCGCCGTTCGGCTGCAAGCCATGCAGATAGGCGGTGGCGCGTTGCGCGTGGGCCGCCGCCTGGAAGATTGCACGCTTGTCTTCGCCCAACACCTTCAACCATGAGTGGAGGTAACTTGCATGATCGGGCCGTGGTTCGAGCTCGGGCGAGATCCCCAGGTCTGCGGCTAGAAAAATGCTTCCCAGCTCGGCAATTAGCTCTTCGCGGCTGCGCTCCGATCTGTCCTTGGCATAGCGGCTGAGGTCGCGTCCGACCCGCTCCGGACTTGCCGTCCAATGGGTTGCTTCATGACTCAGGGTTGCATAGTAGCTTGCCCTATCCTTGAACGTCTCGAAGGGTGGCATCTGTATGTAGTCCATGACCGGCGAATAATAGGCCTGGTTGCCGCCATGCCGGATAAGGGCACCGGTGTGGCGAAAGAACCGGTCAGCGTGTTCGAGGCGCTCGACGGGATCGATCTGCGCGACCGGGCGGTGGTAATAATGCTCGGGCAGACCGTCGATTTGTTCGACATTGAATACATTGTAGGCCTTCAGGAACGGTATCTCCCGATCGACCTCGCCGCCTCTTCCATCGTCCTCGGACTTCGTGAAGCGGCTGGCGAAAACGACGGTGGAACCGGTCTCGCCCTTGCGCACGGCAGCGTCAAGCTGCAAAGCCTGTTTGAACGTCATCCAGGTCTGCGAGGAGAAGCCTCGCGCGATACCCTCCGACCACAACAGGAGGACGTTCATACCGGAATAGGGCTGTTCGTTATGGCGCAGCGGCCGGGTAACCCGACCAGCCGCGTTGGCGGAACTCCAGGGTTTCATCCACGGCCGGACGCCCTTCTCCAGCTCGGCGATGATCCGGTCGGTGATCCGTGAATAGATATCGCTTCGATCGCTGTGTTCTTTCCTGCTCATATTCCTTGTACCTCCATTCAGGAGGCCGCGCCATTGCGGCCCCGTCGCGGAGGGACAAGGGCAGGAGCGGTCAGGTGGTGAGCCGCACCGGAACGGCCGGAACGAAGTGGAGGACGGCGCAGCCGTTGCGGCTTGCC
>NZ_BJZP01000046.1 GCF_007992095.1 Paenirhizobium naphthalenivorans | reverse complement strand
TTTGGTTCCTTCCCTGTTGAAAGAATGATGTTTCCGCGATGCTCAACCCCACTCAAGGGAAGCGAGTTCCCTTACGCCGGGCGGGGAGAGGCCGGTGCCCCAGCGCCGGTCGGACGCCGGGGCAGCTTGGATTAGGCGAGGTTCTTGACGGTGAAGTACCAGTCGGTGGTCTCGAGGCCTTCGGACAGGCGCTTTTCGACTTCCGCCACGGTTTTAGGCGAACCGACCAGAACCTTGTCGCCCGGTTGCCAGTTTTCCGGCGTGGCGACGCCATGCGTGAGGCTGGTCTGCAAGGCCTTGACCAGGCGAAGCACCTCGGGAACGCTACGGCCGTTGGTCATCGGGTAGTAGATCATCGCGCGCAGGATGCCCTTGTCGTCGATGATGAAGGTGGCGCGCACGGCCGAGGTATCAGAGGCACCGGGATGGATCATGCCGTAGGCCGTTGCCACGCGCATCGAGAGATCCTCGATGATCGGGAAGGTTATCTCGGTGCCGAATTTCTCCTTGATGTTCTGAACCCAGGCGAGGTGCGAGTAGATGCTGTCGATCGACAGACCGAGAAGCTCGCAATTCATTGCCTTGAATTCTTCCGAGGCGTTGGCGAAGCCGATGAATTCCGTGGTGCAGACCGGCGTGAAATCTGCCGGATGGGAGAACAGCACCAGCCATTTGCCCTTGTAGTCTTCCAGGCTGCGGTCGCCATGGGTCGTCTTGGCGGAGAAGGCTGGTGCCGGCTCATTGATGCGTGGCATGGCAGCGACTGGTGCCGCGGGCGTGATCGCGGGAGCAAAGGCCGGTGCAACTGCGGCCGGGGCCTGCTGTGCCGGGATGATGGGAGTGGAATCGGAGCAGCTCATGTTTTTGTTCCTTCTTGATCGGCGCGCTGGGCTGGGATTAGCCTCGAGCCGTGGTGATTGTTTCAGGCCCTTTTGGCCTTGGCGGTGGTGACCCGACAGGGTGCCGAAGTCGCTCGGCGGTACCTCTCGGGACCAATTCAAGGGATATCCGATCCCCGCGACTGATATATACGCTATTGCGAAGAAATGAAGAAATGAATTATATGGGCTACAGTGATCGAAGGAACCGATTTGTATGGTGCCGCTACCGAGCTTGAGACAGTTGCGCTATCTGGTGGCGCTTGCCGACACGCTGCATTTCGGCAAGGCAGCCGATGCCTGCGCCGTCACCCAATCCACTCTGAGTTCGGGAATCCGCGAACTTGAGACGCTGCTCGGCGTGCCGGTCGCCGAGCGAACCAAACGTTCGGTGCTGATTACCCCGCTCGGCAAGCAGGTGGTGGATCGGGCACGGCGCCTGCTGCAGGATGCAGAAGCGATCGTCGAACTCGGAAACGATGCCGCCAGACCCATGTCGAGGTTGATCGAGCTCGGCGTCATCCCGACGATCGGCCCTTTCCTCCTGCCGCGGCTCTTGCCGCAGATCAACGCCCGGTTTCCTGAACTGAAGCTCGCCCTGCGCGAGGACAGAACCGAGGCCCTGCTCGAGCGCCTGGCCGACGGGAGGCTCGATCTCCTGCTGATGGCCCTTCCTTATGCAACGGAGGGCTGCGAGGTCTTTCCCCTGTTCGCCGACCCCTATGTTTTTGCCTGTACCACGGCCAATGGTCACTCCACGTCCGATAGCATCGGGGTGGACGAGATCGAACGAGCGCCGTTGCTCCTGCTCGAACGCGACCATTGCCTGCACAGCCATGCCTTGCCGCTTCTCGAGAGCATGGCCGGCAAGGCGCAGAACAGCTTCTCCGCGACCAGCCTGCATACGCTGGTGGCCATGGTTGCCGAAGGCATGGGCACAACCTTGCTGCCACAGCTTGCAGTGAGAGCGGGCATCCTGCAATCGAGTTCGGTAACGGCGATCCCAGTCGAGGGCGAGGCTGGCGCCCGCATCGTCAGCTTCGTGTGGCGCAAGCAGTCCTCCAGAGCTGACGAGTTCCGCAAACTGGGGGCTTTTGTAAGGGAATGGGCAGCCCTGGAGTTCGCCGCTCCACCAACAAACTCGCCGGCATCACAAACCTGACGAAAGACGGACATCGGATCTGGGGGGACAGGCCATAGAGATTGGGGTTCATTGATGGAGCAGTTCAGTGCGGCAGAGTCGACCAAGACATGATCTGCCGTCTGAAGATCTACTCGGTCCAACAGGCGTCAATGGATCCTGCCTGGTTCATCCGCCTTGAGATAGGCTTCCTCTTCCGCTGTCAGATCGACGGTATCGAAGCCGGTGACCATCGGTTTCACATGCTTGACAAAGGATCCGCCCACCGTGAGCAGGTATACGTGGACGATGACGAAGGCGGCGATCAGATAGGCGACGAGCAGATGCAGGTTCGCGACTGCTTCCAAGATGAATGGCGCATTCGGCCGGAGCTCCCATAAATTATACGTGAGGTAGGCAATGCCTGTCAGCCAGATGGCGGGAAAAAGCATTAGCTTGAGCGCGAGATAGGTCAGCGCTTGCATCGGATTGTGCTTGCGCCAATAGGCCTTCCTGTATGGATGATGCTCGCCCTTGAATATGCCGTAGGCATAGAAACGCGCGACCTGCAACAGTCCCTGCGTGGTGGGCATGTAGTGCCGCCAGGTGCCGGTCGTCAGATGCCAGAAGATGGCGAAGATCCACAGGATCACAAGGGCGAGCGCAGCAAGCGTGTGCAGCATCACGGCCCCTCCGAATGGCATCAACCCATGCAATCCGTGGAGGCCGGCGCCGGTGAACATCAGAACCAGAATGAGGAAAACTTGTGTCCAGTGCCAGAACCGTTCAAATCGCGGATAGATTTTGACAAAGCGCTCAACCATGATGGGCCCTTCCCCGGCTCGTCATGAGGCGCAGCGCCCCATGGCCAAATACACCCAAGAGAACCAGGCCCAGAATTCCAAGGCCCAGTTTGTCGACGATCCCGAAGGGATCGCGGCCCGGCATATAGAAACCGGCCAAGGTGGCCAGTCTCCCGTCCTTGCTATGGCAGGACTGACACTCCAGAGCGCTCTCCTTCGGTGCGACCATGTGGGTGATAGGCCAATACATATATGTATCGACGAAATCGAACTCGCCGGAATAGGGTTGCCCGGTTTGATCCATGGCGGCCTTGATTGACTTCGCCCAATCGAAATTGGTCCAGAACGCGGTATCTGTCTCGGGGCCATAGACATGGTTATAGACAAAGTTGCGCAGCTTGACGTCGTAGGCCTGACGTCCCTCCATCCGCTTGAATGGCCAGATGCGGGATGCGGGATCGTCTGGCGAACCTGAAATCCTGTTGACCTCAACGACACCGGAGGGATCGATCTTGTCCTCGGTTGTCGTGTACCGGACTTGCCCGTCGAACCATGCGTAATGCGGAACGACATTTTCCGCCCATTCGAAATCACCCTTGGTCGAAAGATAGGTGTGCAGCCGTTTGCCGTCGCTCTGGACGAAGGCGTCCTCGTGATAAGGCTTGCCGTCCTTGAGCTTGCCGGCCGTCGACCAGTCCCATTTGGTCTTCGTGGCAACGCCACCCTTGGCGAATTCCGGAATGTGACACGTTTGGCAGGCCACCTTGTCGACGTGATCGTTCAGCTTCATCCCGATCAGGGAGGTCGCCCGATGCGGCGTGGTGCCGTGACAGGATTCGCAGGTCGCCACGTCGCGCCGCGCACCCGGCTTGCCGGCCGTTCCTTTTGTGTCGTGGGCATTCACGAAATAACGGCTGCCCGCCAACACATGCTGATTGGAGACATGGCAGGTGCTGCAGGTGAAATTCGGCCCATCCTTTGCCATGTGGACATCGATCGACTTGTCGGCAGCGAGCAGAGCCGAAGACAGGTCGCCATGCTTCACATTATCCCCGCCCCCGCCGTAGAAGTGACATTGACCGCAGTTCTCGCGAGCTGGCAAACCGACGCTGCGGGCCGCGGCCGCCAGGTCGACGGGCACCGCCGGAGCCCCGGTTATGGTCATGGCATTGGGCGGTACCGGCGAAAGCGGGGGCTGCCCAGCCTTGTTGTCCAGCTTGGTGTAAGTCCCTGTTCGATCGTGGCAGATCAGACAGTCGACGCTTGTCTGGTCCTTCGGCGGTCCGTCCTGCACCTTCTCCCAGCCGTAACCTGCGTGACAGCTGGTGCAGCGAGTTTCATTGGTGGCGACATTTCCACAGAATGCATTGATGACGCGGCTCTTGCCGAGTTCCTGGCCCGTGGTCGGATGGGGATAGTGCCAGGTCCAATGGATTGAGCTCATGACCTGTTTGCCGGCTTCGGTATGGCAGGCGAGGCAGGCCTGTGTGACTTCGGGACCAGAACCGAATGCTCTCTTTAACGCTTCGAATGTGGAGTGATCTGCAGTGCTGCCGGACGTCACGGCAGCGGATTTGCCATCTTGGGCGCAAGCGAGCGAGGTTACTGCGAAAAACGCCAGTCCGACGAAGCTGAGTGTTCGAAACCACAAGGCGTTCTTGCCCATCATGCCCCTCCGGTACTCATTCTTGACTTACTTGAGCCAATCTACTTCTCGTTTTGCAACCCAACTGACCTTCTGGACAGACCATGCTGTTTGATTGGCGCCGTCAAGTCCATATCGATAGAACCGGCGACCGCTCCGAGCGCTATCAGGATGCGCCTCAAGAGGTCCGTTTCATCCCCGGGCATGCCCTCTTCGAGGGCCACCGCCTCTTCCGAAACGTTGTACTCCCAGCGACGCAAGATCTCGACCTTTTGCTCTCGCGAGAGTGACTCATCCCGAAGGACATCTTCCGGCTGGGTGAAGACCGAAGCAGGGCCCTGGATTGTCTTGTCAAATTCTACAGGCACGATGATCTCCTTCTGCCGCAAATTCCGGATACCTTTTGACTACGCTGAGCAGCGTCTACCTGAAGCACTCTTACTAGTCGCACTCTCCGTTTGACAATTAGGCCATCATAAGCCACTTCGCGGCATCTGGGGATAGTCCAAGAGAATATTGATCGAAAAGGAAGGAATCGAACCAAAGACCTTGGAGAGGTTTGCCTTATCAAGGACCAACGAATTCAGGGCCCAGACACTTCGTTTCCATCCACGATCCGACCGCCAATCAATTCCGATCGAACGTGGAGCGATCGATCTCGCCAAGGGGCAATCATAAACGCGAAAAGGACCGGCGCGGTTGACGGCGGTCAATGACAGACGCGGGACGCGCATTAGGTCTAGTCTTCGTGGGAGGCCATCTTCTCCCACAAGGTTGCTTCACAATGGCGGAAGGCAAAGAGCGATGAAACATCATGGCGACGATCCGCAACAGACAACGATCGAGATCCCGGTCGACAAGGTCTGCTTCCTCATTCTGAAGGCCAGAGAATTTGATGTGAAAGAGGAGGGTACCGATCCGGACTCCGGTTCCAATCCCTCCGATGACGCGGAGATTTCCGTTCTGGAAGATACTCCGGATGATCCGGTGGAGGAAGAGATCCGCTCGCTGATCGACGATCTGTCCATCGATGAGCAGATCGACCTTGTGGCCCTCGCCTGGCTTGGCCGCGACGACTATGACGCAAATGACTGGACCGACCTCCGAATCCAGGCGACCGAGGCTCACAACAGGCGCACCGCCGATTATCTGCTGGGCGATCCGCTACTGGGAGACCATCTGGCCGAGGGGCTGGCCGCACTTGGCTACTCCTGCGAGGACGTAGAACGCAAATACCTTTAAGGCAGATTTGGGGAGGCCGATGCTGCGCGCTGCCTCAGCGGATGATGTTTCTTTCCTTCCATTGATGCCTGTCAATGTCGGCACGGCAGTCTCGTTTATCTTGGCTGAGATCTGCCCTCCACCTGCAGGCTTGAAAGGGTCCTCGGCGGGCAGCCGGTCACGAGACAATCGCCGCCCGTCTTATCCACTGTAACGCCATGGAGTTCGTTATGACGACTGGACATCCCACTTTCGATCATACCGTGCAGGAAGCCAATCGCTGGCTCAAGGCGACGGCGGAAGAACTTCACTTCGAGGATCGCCGTCATGCCTATAGCGCGCTGAGGGCAACTCTGCATGCGCTGCGGGACAGGCTGCCGCCGGAGGCCGCGGTTCATTTCAGCGCACAACTGCCCATGGTTATCCGCGGATTATTCTTCGAGGGCTGGAAAATTAGCGGAAAGCCAATAGAGGCGCACACGGTCGAAGCTTTCTGCGGCCGTATCGCAGGGGAATTGCCGGCGACTTTCCCGATGGACCCGGCAACAGCCGCACGCGGCGTCTTCGAGGTCGTCTTCAGGGAGCTTGATCCGGGGGAAACGGAAAAAGTCATCGATCAACTGCCCCTGCCGCTGCGCAGTCTGTGGCCAGCGCTGGCACGACGCGGCTAGCCGCAAGCCAGCCCACCCAGACCTCCCGCCTGAACCGTATTGTCGGAGGTGCTTGTGCCTTATGCAACGAATTCAGATCTGCCGCCGCCGGTGCGCCATGTCCTACCCCATCATGCCCAAGACATCTATATCTATCGCGAAGCGTTCAATCACGCTTTCGCTGCCCATGCCACTGACCCGCGTCGGGAGGAAGCCGCGCACCGGATTGCCTGGGCCGCCGTCAAGCGCTCCTATGTCAAGGTCGGCGACACCTGGGCGGAGCGCTGACAATGGTCATCCGCTATCCGGCGTCCTCCCGCAGGACACCACATCCCTCTATCGCAGAGCGTGCTTGCCCAGCGGTTTCACGGTACTCGCCTGATCGCCCTTGATACCCCGTTCTTCAACGAAGCTGACGCGCGTGCCCGGCTCCAGGTCGTCGAAACTGCCTGCGACGACGCTGTTGCGATGGAAATAGATTTCGCGGCCGTAGGATGCGGCGATGAAGCCGAAGTCGCCCGCGTGATCAATCCGCGCGACCGTGCCGATCGGCTGAGGTTCATGGTACTTGGTTTCGCCCTGAAGCTTGTGCGCCTCGTCCTGCAACTGCCGCCGCGCCCGCTTGAACGCGTCATTGATGGCGAAATGGAGATCGGAATAGCGCTCGTCGCCATGATCGAGATGGTCGACCGCCACTTCACGACCATTGGGAAGCGCCAGGTGTATGCGCACGTCGTAAAGCCCGCCCGTGCGATGCCGCTGGCCCGGCCCCGTCACCACCACGCGGCAACTCGTGATCCGGCCACAGCGTGTCTCCAGTTCACCCAAATGTTCGTTCAGCATCTCGCGAAGCGCGGGGGAAATCTCCACACCGTGGCTATCGATCTCGACAGGTGTCTCCATGGCTGTACCTCGTTCTTTTCTTCAAGGGTTGTCCGGTCTCGCTACGATCGCTCCGGAATGCGGCGGTCCGCACCTTCCTTGTCCGCAGCCACGCCGAAGACCAGATGGGCATTCAATAGCGCAACCTCATTCGCCGGCATTGATGCCCGTCAAGACATCACCCTGCGAAAGCGCGATGCGACAGCTTAGGCTTTCGCGGTCTAGGACCTCGGCAAGCCAGGCGGCGTCCTGGCTTGAAGCGCGCTTGAGGCGGAACATCCGCCTGCGAAATGGCACCATCTCGAAACGCTCGCGGAGATCGCCGCATTCGTCGAAGTCGACGAAGTAGCCGAGTGCCAGTTCCGGCTTCAATGCCTCATGGCCTCGCATGCCCTCGTAGTCGTTGATGAAGTCGCCGCAACCATAGAGGATCAGCTTCTTGCGGTAGACCTCCAGCCCAAGCGGATGATGCGCGGAATGGCCGTGAACGAGATCGACGCCGGCCTCGTCTATCAATGCGCGGGCAAAACGGCGATGCGCCTCGGGGATGTCGTATCCCCAGTTCGGCCCCCAATGGATGGAGAGGATGACGACGTCGCCTGGCTCGCGCCATGTTGCGATTTCCCGGGCAAGCCGCTCCAGGGAAAGATGTCCGAGGTCGGGGAGGAAATTGACACCCGGCCTCCGGCCTGCGGCCGCCCAGTGCTGCGGGATGCCGGCGGACGCGCAGCCGAGCGCGAACACAAGTACGCGCCGCCCAAAGGGACCGTGAAGAATGGCCGGCCGCGCCGCGGCTTCGCCATCGTCGCCGGCACCGGCACTTGCCATTCCGGCTCGCGCGATATGCCGCACCGTCTGCGACATAGCAGACAGCCCCCAATCGGCGACATGATTGTTGGCCAGCACGCAGCAATCGATCTTCGCGGACGTGAGGCAGCCGATGTTCTCGGGGTGCATGCGATAGTTGATACCCTTGGCTTCCGGGACGCCATCAGCCGTTATGCTGGTCTCAAGATTGATGATCCTCAGATCGGGCGAGCGACTGTCCAGCGCCTCCAGTGTATCGCCCCAGATATAGCCGAGCGGCACCGAGCGAGGGATCGCGCCCGACGCCCGTTCCGCAAGTTCGACATAGCCGAGGGCCGAAGAGACATAGCTCTCGAACAGAATCGGATCCCCGGGATGCGGCAGGATCTGGTCGATGCCGCGTCCTGTCATGACGTCACCACAAAGAAAAAGCCGCATCTGCGCCCCCTCTTGGGCAGTAATTTTCATTTTACAATGCAAGAGCAAGCCCGTAGCCGCATTGAGCAACGTCAATGCAATGATCAGCAATACCGCGTCTTGTTGTTCGCTATCGAATTGAGAACCCGGGAGGCGCCCATGTCATTCCTAGATCGCAGCGACGCCGGACGAAGACTCGCCGAGGCGTTGCAGGCCTATGTCGGCCGGCCCCTTGCCGTCTTCGCCTTGCCGCGCGGCGGGCTGCCGGTGGCACTGGAGGTCGCAAAAGCCCTTGGCGCTCCCCTTGAACTCGCTCTCGTGCGCAAGATCGGCCTTCCCTTCTTTCCGGAGTTGGCGATGGGCGCAGTCATCGACGGAAAGCACCCGGCGATCGTCCGAAACGAAGAGGTGATCGCCGGTCACGGGATTTCGGAACAGGACTTCCAGACATGCTGCCAGCGCGAACTGCAGGAAATCCAGCGGCGGCGGCGCCTCTATCTCGGGGGTCGACCGGATCGGGATATCAAGGGCAAGATCGCCATCATCATCGATGACGGCCTCGCGACCGGCGCGACCATGCGCGCGGCCATCAAGGGCCTGCGCTTGCGGCATCCGGACAAGATCGTGGTCGCCGTTCCCGTGTCCTCTGTCGATATACTTCCCGTCCTCCGCCGCGAGGCGGATGACGTGATCTGCCTGGAAACGCCTGTCGACTTCCAGGCCGTGGGTCTTCATTATCGGCATTTTCCGCAACTCTCGGACGAGGACGTGCTGGACACTTTGAAGGAAGCAGACAGAATCTCCGCAAGAGAGGCCGGCGATGGCTAGACGCAATCAACCTCCGGCGCAGATGGCGGCGCTGCGATACCGGGCGCTTGGCTGGATTCCCCTGCCGGTCGCGCCCCACAGCAAACGACCGCTCATCGCCTGGACCGAACTGCAGGAGCGCATGCCGGAGACGAACGAAGTGCGCGGCTGGTACGCCATGTGGCCGCAAGCCGGCGTCGCGGTCGTGACCGGCATGCGCTCGGGGCTTGTGGTGCTCGACGTCGACCCGGCGCATGGCGGCAACGCGGCACTCGCGGCTCTAGAAGATGTCCATGGCAAGCTGGCCGAGACGGTCGAAGCCATGACGGGCGGCGGCGGGCGCCACCTCTATTTCGCCCATCCTGGCGGCGATATCCGCAACCGGGCGGGTTTTGCGCCCGGTCTCGACCTGCGCGCGGATGGCGGGATTATTGTCGCGCCCCCGTCCATTCACCCGAGCGGAAAACCCTATCGCTGGCGCCAAGGCCACTCGCCTGAGGAGATCGCCCTTGCCCGTCTTCCCGTCTGGCTTCGCGATCAAGAGGAGGCGGAGGCACACGGGCTCGGACACCCGCTGTCCTATTGGCGTGCATTGGCGCGGAAGGGCGTGGAGGCAGGGCGCAGGAACACGACCATCGCCTCTTTCACCGGACATCTGCTGTGGCATGGCGTCGATCCTGAGGTGGTCATGGAACTGATGCTTGGCTGGAACCGCTTGCGTTGCCATCCTCCCCTTTCCGACGACGAGGTTGTTCGCACGGTCCACTCGATCCAGGAGACGCACCGGCGTCACAGGAGCGACGCAGGGGTCCGGGAAGGTGCAGATGATGAAGAGGCCGGCGAGACCGGTCGCCAGCCGAAAGATCTGCAATCGCCATGACCGGACGGCGGTTTCAAACCAAGGGAGCACAAGGATGGCCTTCACGATAACCTCACCCGCATTCGCCCCTAACGGAAAAATCCCGAGCCTTTATACCTGCGAGGGGCATGACATTTCGCCGCCGCTCGAATGGACGGGCGTGCCGATGGCAACGAAAAGCCTGGTGCTCATCGTCGATGACCCGGACGCGCCGGATCCCGCCCACCCGAAAATGACCTGGGTCCATTGGATACTTTACAACCTGCCTCCGGACCTTAGCGGTCTCCCGGCCGGTGTATCGGTCCTGCCCGGAACGACCATGACCGGCGTCAACGACTGGAAGCGCAACGACTACGGCGGCCCGTGCCCGCCGATCGGCAGGCATCGCTACTTTTTCAAGCTCTATGCTCTCGATCGCCTGCTTGACCATTTGACGCCGGGATCCAAGGATCAGATCGAGCGGGCGATGCGCGGCCATGTCCTCGCCGGCACGGAAATCATCGGCACCTATCGGAAGGCAGGGTCTTGACGAAGAAAAGCAGTCACCGTTCCGGCGGATCCGCCGGCTGATGAACATTGTCATGTTCACCAACACCTTCACCCCGCATGTCGGCGGGGTAGCCCACAGCGTGGCATGGCTGACCGAAGACCTGCGGCGCCTCGGACATCGCGTGCTCGTGGTCGCGCCGGAATACGGAATCACGCGGGATGACGAGCCGGACGTCCTGCGCGTGCCGGCCGTCCAACATTTCGCCGGCAGCGATTTTCCCCTCCCCCTCCCCCTGGCGCGGCTCTTTGATGACACGCTCGACGCCTTCCAGCCGGATATCGTACATTCGCACCACCCCTTCCTGCTCGGCACGCTGGCGTTGCGCGTGGCGGCCAAGTTCGACCGACCCGTCGTCTACACCTATCACACCCGATATGAGTGCTATTGCCACCACGTCGCCCCAGATGCACAGGCCATACAGCGGCTCGTTCTTAGCCTCTCCTTCGGCTATTGCGACCTCTGCGACGCCGTTATCGCTCCGAGCGCGAGCATCGCCCGCCACCTCACCGATCATGGTGTCAAGACACGGCTATCGCTGATACCGACCGGAGTGGATCTTGCCTTCTTCGCCGGTGGGAATGGCGCGAAGGCTCGCGCGGCCGCAGGCATTCCAACTTATGCCTTTGTCGTCGGCCATGTGGGCCGTCTCGCCGCCGAAAAGAATCTCGAATTCCTGGCGGCATCGGTACTTCTGTTTCTCCGCTCCCACGAAGAGGCGC
>NZ_BJZP01000045.1 GCF_007992095.1 Paenirhizobium naphthalenivorans | reverse complement strand
TTATCAAGACCGGGCAAGTGCTGGCGCGGATGGATATCGACCAGCTCGCCGCGCAGAAGCGCCAGGCCGAGGCTGAGCTTCGCCGCGCCGAGATTGGCGTCGACACGGCAAACAGCGTCGTCGCCCAGCGCGAGGCCGAGCATGTGGCCGCCGAAGCTGTCATCGCCCAGCGCAAGGCCCAGCTCGACGCAGCCGAAAGAAGGCTGGCGCGCTCCGAACAGTTGATGCGGAGCAATACCGTGTCGCAGCAGGTTCTCGATGACGACCGCTCGTCGGAGCAGGGCGCGAAGGCCACGCTCGCGGCTGCAGAGGCATCCCTGGCGGCGGCGAAGGCGGCGATCGGTTCGGCAAAAGCAAGCGTCGTGGATGCCGAAGCCGCCATCGATGCGGCGAAGGCCATCATTGACAGCATCGACGCCGACATTGCCGACAGCACATTGAAAGCGCCGCGCGACGGGCGGATACAATACCGGGTTGCCCAGCCAGGCGAGGTTCTGGCCAGCGGCGGGCGCGTCCTCAATCTCGTCGATCTCGGCGATGTTTACATGACCTTCTTCCTGCCCACCGCGCAGGCCGGGCGGGTGATAATCGGGACGCAGGTGCGGCTGGTGCTCGACGCCGCGCCCCAATATGTCATTCCGGCCAGCGTTTCCTTCGTCGCCGACGTGGCGCAGTTCACACCGAAGACGGTCGAGACGGAAGAAGAGCGGGAAAAACTGATGTTCCGCGTCCGCGCCCGGATCGAACCGGAACTGCTTCAGAAATATATCCAGCAGGTCAAGACCGGCCTGCCCGGGATGGCCTATGTACGGCTGGACCCTAATGCTGCATGGCCCGATAACCTTGAGAAGAATCTGGTCGAATGAACGGCGAAGCGCAAATTCGCGACGGGCAACCCGTGGCGCGCCTCGAAGCGGTCGGTCTTTCTTATGGCAAGACGCGCGCGTTGGATGATATCTCGCTGGAGGTGCCCGCCGGATGCATGGTCGGGCTGATCGGGCCGGATGGCGTCGGCAAATCGAGCCTTCTGTCGTTGCTGGCTGGCGCACGCGTTATCCAGGAAGGCCGCATCGAAGCGCTGGGCGGCGACATGGCCGACAAGAAACATCGCAACCGGACATGCCCGCGCATCGCCTATATGCCGCAAGGGCTCGGCAAGAACCTTTATCCCACGCTTTCCGTCTTCGAGAATGTCGATTTCTTCGGCAGGCTTTTCGGCCACGGCAGGAAGGAGCGGGAAAGGCGGATTACCGAACTGCTGGACAGCACCGGCCTCGCGCCCTTCACCGACCGGCCGGCCGCAAAGCTCTCCGGCGGCATGAAACAGAAGCTCGGCCTTTGCTGCGCGCTGATCCACGACCCTGACTTTTTGATCCTCGATGAGCCGACAACCGGCGTCGACCCCCTCTCCCGCCGCCAGTTCTGGGAGCTGATCGATGACATCCGCGGTGGCAGACCGGGCATGAGCGTCATCGTCGCCACCGCCTACATGGAGGAGGCGGCCCGCTTCGACTGGCTCGTCGCCATGAACGACGGCAAGGTTCTGGCCACCGGGACGCCCGCCGAACTTCTGGACCGCACCGGAACGGAAACGCTCGACGACGCCTTCATTGCGCTGATGCCGGAGGAGGAACGCGCAGGCCACACAAAACTTGTCATTCCACCGCGCGAAGTGCGCGCGGACGAGGAGATCGCCATCGAGGCCGAGGGGCTGACGATGCGTTTCGGCGACTTCACCGCCGTAGAGAATGTCAGCTTTCGCATCCCGAAGGGCGAGATCTTCGGCTTCCTCGGCTCGAACGGCTGCGGCAAGACGACGACGATGAAGATGCTGACAGGGCTTCTGGAGGCCAGCGAGGGCACAGCGAAGCTTTTCGGGCGTGAGGTCGATGCGAAGGACATGGATGTGCGCCGCCGGGTCGGCTACATGAGCCAGGCCTTCTCGCTCTACTCGGAACTGACGGTGCGGCAGAATCTTGACCTGCATGCGCGGTTGTTCCGCATGGACCCGGAAAAGATTCCCGACCGCATCGAAGAGATGGCGGAGCGTTTTGATCTCTCCGATATTATGGACGTCCTGCCCGACGCCCTGCCGCTCGGCATCCGCCAGCGCCTTTCGCTCGCGGTGGCGATGATCCATGCGCCCGAGATTCTGATCCTCGACGAGCCGACCTCGGGCGTCGATCCGGTGGCGCGGGACAGCTTCTGGACGATCCTGTCGGACCTGTCGCGCAAGGACGGCGTGACGATCTTCGTCTCGACCCATTTCATGAACGAGGCTGAACTGTGCGATCGCATCTCGCTGATGCATGCCGGCAAGGTGCTGGTCAGCGACACCGCCGCCGCCATCGTATCCGGGCGGGGTGCGGCGGACCTGGAGGAAGCCTTCATCTCCTATCTTGAAGAAGCCATAGCGGAACCACCGGAAAAGCCTGCGGACCCGTCGACGCAGGCCGAAGCGGCGGATGGCGCGGCAAACCCCCATGCCACGTCATCCGCTCGCCGCGTCTTCGATCCGCGCCGCATGTACAGCTATGCGCGGCTTGAGGCGCTGGAACTTAAGCGAGATCCGATCCGCGCATCGCTGGCGCTGCTGGGCTCGATGCTCCTAATGTTCGTGATCGGTTACGGCATTAACATGGATGTCGAAGACCTCACCTTCGCCGCGCTCGACCGTGACCAGACCACGACGAGTCGGGACTATATCGCCGACATTTCCGGCTCGCGCTATTTCATCGAAAAGCCGCCGATCACCGATTACGACGACCTCGACCGCCGGATGCGCAGCGGCGAGATAAGCCTCGCAATCGAGATACCGCCTGGCTTCGCACGCAATGTGGCGCGCGGCGACACTGTCGAGATCGGTGCCTGGATCGACGGCGCCATGACCTCGCGCGCGGAAACCGTGCGCGGCTATGTGCAGGGCATGCACACGACATGGCTGACCGCCAAGGCGCGCGAGGCCTATGGTGATGCCGCGATTGCCGGGGATTTCTCGCTCGTGGTGCGCTACCGCTACAACCCCGACGTCAAGACCCTGGTGGCCATCGCGCCAGCGGTGATCCCGCTGCTGCTGCTGCTCATTCCGGCGATGCTGACCACGCTCAGCGTGGTGCGCGAGAAGGAGCTCGGCTCGATCGTCAACCTCTATGTCACACCGGTGACGCGGCTTGAATTCCTGCTGGGCAAGCAGCTTCCCTATGTCGGGCTGGCGATGGTGAATTTTGCGCTGATGACCGCCTTGGCGATCTTCATCTTCCGCGTACCCTTCACCGGTAGCATGTTGGCGTTCACGCTGGCCGCCCTCCTATACGTCATGTCGGCGACGGGGATCGGGCTGCTGGTCTCGACCTTCACCTCAAGCCAGATCGCGGCGCTTTTCGCCACCGCTCTGATAACCCTGATCCCCGCAGCGCAGTATTCGGGCCTCATCGATCCCGTCTCCTCGCTCGAGGGCGCGGGCCGGGTGATCGGCACCATCTACCCCACCACCTATTTCATCACCGTCTCGCGCGGCACCTTCGCCAAGGCGCTGGCTCTCGGCGATCTCTGGGGATCATTCCTGCCTCTCATGCTCGCCGTGCCGGTGATCGTCGGGCTCGGGGTCATCCTGACCCGTAAACAGGCGAGGTAGAAGATGCGTATCGCCAATGTCGCTCAACTGGGGGTCAAGGAACTGCGCGGGCTTTTCCGCGATCCGATCATGATCGTGCTGATCGTCTTTGCCTTCACATTTTCAGTATATACCACCGCCACCTCGATCCCGGACGCGCTTAACCGGGCCACCATCGCCATCGTCGATGAAGATCAGTCCCCGGTCTCGGCGCGGATCGGCAGCGCCTTCTATGCTCCCTATTTCTTGCCCCCACATCTCATCACCATTTCCGAGATGGATGCGCGGATGGATGCCGGGCGCGACACTTTCGCACTCGACATCCCGCCCAATTTCCAGCGCGACCTGCTCGCTGGCAAGGTGCCGGAGATCCAACTCAACGTTGACGCGACGCGGATGAGTCAGGCCTTCACCGGCGCGGGCTACATCCAACAGATCGTCACAAGCGAGGTATCCGAATACAGCGACCGCTACCGCTCGGCTCCCGACCTGCCCGTGGATCTGGTGCTGCGCTCGCGCTTCAATCCCGGCCTGGACGCCAGTTGGTTCGGCGCGATCACCAGCGTGATTTCCTCGATCACGATGCTGTCAATCATCCTCACCGGCGCCGCGCTGATCCGCGAGAAGGAGCATGGCACGATCGAGCACCTGCTTGTCATGCCGGTCACAGCGTCGGAGATCATGCTATCAAAGATCTGGTCGATGGCGCTCGTCGTGTTTGTGGCGACTGTCATTTCGCTAACCGTGGTCGTGCAGGGCGTCCTTGAGGTGCCGATCCGCGGCTCGCTGCCGTTGTTTCTCGCGGGTACGGCGCTGATGATGCTCGCCATGACGTCGCTCGGGATCTTTCTCGCCACCATCGCCGGAACCATGCCGCAGTTCGGGCTTCTGCTGATGATGATCCTGTTGCCACTCCAAGTGCTTTCGGGCGGCCTTACGCCGCGCGAAAGCATGCCGGACATCATCCAGACCATCATGCTGGCTGCGCCGAACACGCATTACACGATCCTTGCCCAGGCAGTCCTGTTCCGCGGGGCTGGCATAGATGTCGTCTGGCCGCAGCTCCTCGCGCTCTTCGCCATCAGCGCGATCCTGTTCGTCTTCGCGCTGGGACGCTTCCGGAAATCGCTGCAATAACGAGAACGAGAAAAATACATTCCTGTTTTGCACCGGCAGATCGGGACTGCGAAGCAAACGTGAAATCCAGTCTGCGACTTAAATCAAGATTCTCAGAGCTTTAACGGAGGTGGGCGATCAGCCTATAGAGAGCACAAGTGGTGGGGGGTTATTTCCGTTTCGCTTGTTCAATCCATTTTGTTTCGAAAAGCGGCGATACCAAGGGTGCAGCTATGCGTGTGGTATCGCTCGTAGGGTTCTTCTGCATCGCAAGGGATTTTAGCAGGGGGGGCTATTTTCCCGCCGCCGCGGGATGACGAAGCATGGGCCAGGATACTCAGCGAGTCTGTCTTGGTGCGACATGCCGACTGTCCCATCTTATGACAGGATCGCCTGCCATTATCCTGTCTTTGCGGCACCGGCTTTAGTGGATTCGGGCTCTTCCGGAGCCGCCAGATGCTCGTGAGCGACGGCTGATGTGTATATAGTCTGGCATGACCATTTGGCTGATACAAACGGCACCCCCCTTCCTTGATTGGGCGGATCTCTCTGCCAGTGCTCAGAGTTGCGATTCAATGGGTAGCCAGGCAATTAGAGCCGCGATCAGGCGCCGTGTGAAACGGGCCCCCGGCTCCCTGTCGAAGACGACCAGCTTACAGTGCTTCTCGCCATGCTAGCGCAGGCTGCCCTTTTTGCTGAGTGACACGCGGTAGCTCGACCCCGGATCAGTCTCGCTACGAAACAGCACCCGCATCCGTTCGACCAATACCGGTTCATTGAACAGCACGCCCATCTCGGTGTTGAGCGATATCGAACGCGCGTCGAAATTGAAGGAACCGATGAACCCGGTATGGTCATCGACGGTGAACGCCTTGGTGTGCAGGCTGGAACGGCTGGAGCCAAGGATCGACAGCAGCGATTTCCTCCCTTCCGGCTGCAATTCGTAGAGTTTCACACCACCCTTAAGGAGCGCCACCCGGTAGGGCGCATAACCGCCGTGTACGGCGGCAATGTCGTTGGCCGCCAGAGAGTTGGTCATGACCGCGACTTCCACGCCCGCGTTAGGCCATGGCGACGAGGCTTTCCGTTCCGCTTTCCGCAGGCACGAAATAGGGCGAGGTGATCTCCAGAGAATGGCGTGCCGAGGCGATGACCGGTCCGAGACATCCCATCAGCCAGTGATCGCCCTTGCGGCCCATCGCCTTTTCCGGCGGATCGGAAATCACCTCGGCGTCAGCGGTCCAGTGGATTTCGCCGGGGTCCGCCAGCATGGCGGAAACCGAGACATTCCTGCGCAGGTTTGCGAGGAAGGGGCTGGCTTCCTCTCCTTTCGCCATGGCTGAAAGCCGGGACCGCAACTTTTTCAGCCGCCGCCTCGGTTCTCCGGCCAACGCCCGGATCGGCAGTGCCGATCCGCTGTTCCAGAAGGCGTCGAAAATCTCCTCCGTGCCCTGAACGGCCGGCCCCAGCATCATAAGGTCGAGATCGTAGAAGTTTGAGGTTTCCGCCGCGTCGAAATATCCATCGCCGATATTGCGTCCGCCGATGATGGCAAGCCGCCCGTCGGCGATCCATGCCTTGTTGTGCATCCGCCGGGTCAAACTGAAATGGCGCAGTAGCACTTCGATTCCGCGCCTGAACGTGCCCTGCCGCGCCCGACCGGGATTGAACAGGCGCACCTCGATGTTACGATGACTGCCGAGCGCTAGCCATATGTCGTCATTGCCATGGGCATTGATGTCGTCGAGCAGCAGGCGTACCCGCGCGCCGCGATCAGCCGCCTCTATCACTTCGTGCAGCATCAGGCTGCCGGTCAGGTCGGCCTTCCAGATATAATAGATAAGATCGAGACTGCGGCTTGCTGCCTGGGCTGTAAGCGCCCGCGCGACGAAGGCGTCAAGATTGTTGGAAAGCAGTATGAGCCCGTTCCGCCCGCCTGCGCTCTCGACCAGCTTTGCAGCCTCGCGGTCGAGCGCGGTCTGCGCCTTTGGTAGGGCGAATGCGCGGGACTGGACCGCGTGCACGGGTGGCAAAACGCCGTAAGTGTACACTGCCAGAAAGGAGGCAAATGCGAGTGAGGCAAGGGCTATCGAGACAGTGATCAGGAGTGTCATGGAAACGGTTGTCGGGAAGACAGCTATCAGAACAACATAGTATGACATCAGCGCAGGCGCAGCGCAACAAAAGGCCCGACGGAGCATCTTGACAGATGTCGATGGATACTTGATGCCACGCTGGCCTGAGCCTGCCAACGCCGTGCTCAGGGCGTTGTCATGCGAATGGTGGGGTTCCCGTGAAGATTGCCATGTTCACCAATACATATACGCCGCATATAGGCGGGGTCGCGCGCAGTGTCGCCGGGCTGGCGGAGGGCTTGCGGGAACTCGGCCACGCGGTTCTTGTCGTGGGGCCAAAATTTGCCGGCGCGTCGGCGGACGAGACCGGTGTCCTGCGCATGCCGGCGATCCAGCAGTTCGCGGGCAGCGATTTTTCCGTCCCGGTTCCAGTCAGCCGCAAGCTGGCCAGGGAATTGGAGGCTTTCGAACCCGATATCGTGCATTCGCACCATCCCTTCCTGCTCGGGGACACCGCCCTTCGCATCGCGGCGGTGCGCGACCTGCCGGTGATATTCACCTATCACACGCGCTACGAGCTCTATGGCCATTACGTCGCGCAGAATTCACCCGCCTTGAAGCGCCTCGTGCTGAGCCTGGCGCTCGGCTATTGCGAATTGTGCGACGGAGTCATCGCCCCGAGCGTGAGCATGGCGCGGTTTCTGACCGAACACGATGTCGATGTGCCGGTCACGGTGATCCCGACCGGCGTCGAGGCGGCGCGCTTCGACCATGGCGATGGTAAACGTTTCAGGGCTGAACTCGGCATCGCGTCGGATGCGTTCGTCGTCGGTCATGTTGGGCGGCTGGCAAAGGAGAAGAACCTCGAATATCTGACTGAGGCCGTCAGGCTGTTCCTCGCCGCCCATGCCCAGGCGCATTTTGTCGTCGCAGGGAAGGGCGACATGGCGGAACCCATG
The DNA here is from genome assembly GCF_007992095.1 of Paenirhizobium naphthalenivorans. Classification (GTDB taxonomy): domain Bacteria; phylum Pseudomonadota; class Alphaproteobacteria; order Rhizobiales; family Rhizobiaceae; genus Allorhizobium; species Allorhizobium naphthalenivorans. The sequence goes on along the minus strand of NZ_BJZP01000045.1, from coordinate 4,382 downwards.
AAAAGCGCATTCGCCACCGCAGGGCTCGGCAGACGCACGCATCTCATCGGCGCTGTCGAGGGCGAGCAGCTCGCAGATGCCTACGCGGCGATGGATGTCTTCGCCTTCTCGTCACATTCCGAAACGCAGGGGCTGGTGCTTGCGGAAGCCATGACCGCCGGTATTCCCGTGGTCGCTCTCGATGCGCCGGGCGCGCGCGAGATCGTCGGTGACGGGAGCAACGGGCGCCTGCTGCCCGCCGATGCACCGCCTGACTGCTTCACCAAGGCGTTGCGCTGGGCCGTCGCCCGCTCCGATGCGGAGCGTCAGGCGTTGAAGAGTGCGGCAAAGCGGACGGCGAGCCTTTATTCCTGCGCTGAAAGTGTTGAGCGGACGCTTTCTGTTTATCGGGCGCTGTTGGAGGCGCATCGCCGCAAAAAGGCTATTGACGACAGCGGCTGGCAAAACGCTAGGCGGGCTTTGGCCACGGAGTGGGATATTCTCAAGAACGCGGCGAATGCGGTCGGTGCCGCCGTGGCTGAAATCGGATACGTAACAGAAGGCTGAAGCCGGTATAGCCAACATAACCTGCTGCTCCCTCAATCCGGCACTTCGCCTCAGATGGATCACTTTCATCTAAATACCGGCTGCAATGCGAGTAAATCGTTTTATCGGATGGCGATCGCGCGCAACCCCTGTGATTGCTTGGGTATGCGCGATCCCACGCTTGGCCTAGATTCGCGAACGCCCGCCCGCCGGTCTGCTCCTCGAAAAATCTGTTGCTAATCCGGTAGAAATCCGTTTAATCGGCCAAATCAACGGCGGTTGATTTGGCCGATGACGGCAGAAAATGTGGAGGCGGAGCATGGGGTCGAACTTTCCTGATGTTAAGCTCGGGAATTCTTGCCGCCGATAAGCCCTTCGGCGGCGCTGAGCAGCCTGTTGGAGTAAATTGGGAAACTCTAATGCTGCCTGGTGCAGCTTTCATGGGAAGCTTGGATAGAACTGCTGGCGATGAATACTCGACATAGATTTCCATAAGCGCAGTTTGAAGCACGCAGCGGTTCCGCCATAATTTGGGGCGGTATCTCCCCTGTGACGCAGTAGCTGCGCCTCTCGTAATCGATCTACCATGAAGGCAACGAGTCTGAACCCGTGTGAGAGTACTAATGGATACCGGGCATAGGTCGTTCGTCGATATGTTTTTGAATAAACAGCGAGGAAACGTCGATGCCAGCAAGTGAAACAGCAATGGGCGGACGTGCAACCCGGCGCGCGCGAACGCGGAGGCAGCTTATACAGGTTGATCGGCACGGTCGGCTATGGGAGCGCCAGTACGTGTGTGCTGGCGAAGACGGCGAGCCCGACTCCTCCAATAACACTCGGCAGGGAACCAAGTCTGTCTTGAGGATCCGACAATCTCCTCACTCACCAAAAAAAGGAAACGCGCAATGAGCGATCAATCCTCCGCACACGAAACCGTCGCTTGGGCGAAACAGCGCCTCGATGACGTGGATGCGATCATATCCGAAGTCGAGAAGGCGTCTGGTGCATTGAAAGACAGTGCACGCCGGGAGGCTGATGCCGCGCTCGCTCGCCTCCGAACCTCCCGGGACACTATCCAGAAGATCTATGACGTCTTGCGCTCAGGGGCGGCTACCATGAAGGGCGACGTGGAAGATTTCCAGGCTGCCCTTGAGGCCGAATGGGTGGAGGTGGAATTCGCCTTCCAAGCCTTTCTGGCGGCGGCAAGCGATCAAGCGGAGACCGTGCGCGGCATTGTCGTCGCACGGGCTACGGCTCAGCGCCAATCCTGGGAGGAGTCACTAGAGGAACTTCGCGATCAGGCGGTCGATATGGTGGAGAAAGCACGCAGCGAGCTGGATGGTGCCATCAAGCGTCTTTCTGATGAGGCGGATACGTTTCAGGCCCGGATCGGTGATGCCAAGGATGCCCGAGACGAGTCCTGGGCAGCGGTTAAGAGCGGACTTGCCGACGCCAAGGCTGTTCATGACCGTACGATCGCGAAAATCAAGGACGCTTTTTCGAAACGGCTCTGACCGAACGCGTCGGCAGGCGCTTTCGCGCTAGAAACTATGGAGAACAACACTATGAGACTCCGCTTATCAGCAATCGGCCTTGCGCTTGTCGCACAGACAGCGTTGTTCACGGTTTCGACCACTTTCGCGCAGGATGCAACGTCGCAAACCCAGTCCACATATCAGGATGATCCCTCGCTTGCCCGGCAAACGCTGGAGTGGTCGCAGGATCGGCTTGCTGAACTCGACGCCACCATCGCCGTCCTAGAACAGGACGCCACCAGACTTCAGGACGAGGCCAGAGCAAAGGCCGAGGACGCACTGAAGGCACTTCGCGAGCAGCGTGAGGCCTACCGTATCCAAACCGAGGAGGCTGTGGCAAACGCCAGAGCCTGGACGGATGCACAGATAGCCGAAGGGCGCGAATCGCTCGACGCCAACTGGACCGCGTTCCAGACCGCGCGCGACGAATATCTCGAAGCGGCCAAGGCCGATCTCGCAACCCGCCGTGCTGTACTGGAGATCGAATTCGAGGCGCGCCAGAAGGTTTGGCAGAAGTCGATCGATGAACTGCGTAACGATGCTGATAGGCTTGCCGCCGATCAGCGGGCGGCGATCGATGTCCGTATCGCCGCTCTGAACGCTCAGGTGGAGGAGGCGAAAGCCCGGCTCGGGCACCTTGAAGATGCTTCCGCCGAGGCCTGGGAGACGACGAAGAACGGCTATGCCGATGCGCAGCAACTCTTTCTCGACACCTATGCCTCGATCCGCAAATCCATAGAGGACGCAACCAAGTAGTCCCTATGGGCCGGAGGCGGGTATCCGCCACAATCCTGCCTCCGGCGCAGCTACCAGGAGAATACAATGACAATAATGAGCGAAATCCACACCCTGCACGCGGAGATTCAAGCCCATGTCCGTAAGAGGCCGTCCGAAGACGGCCTCGAAGGCCTGGTTTCTGCCTCCGCTTCCGGGGAACCGTCGGCGGACGGCGCGCATGATCGCCACAACATTGAAACCTTCCTGAAAACGGTGAACGAAACACTCGATGAATTCGCCGATGAACTAGGCAGATTCCCTCGAATGACAGCGCTCGCCGCGCTCGGTGTCGGCCTTGCCACCGGCGTTGTCATCGGCCGCCAGCTCCGCTAGCCGATTTCTGCCTTGTTTCAAAGGTCATACATGTCCACTCTCAATTCCGCAAAACTTTACGGTCGTGTGGTGCTGCTGCGTCGCCAAGTCCTTCTTCGGCAACTGATCCGGCGCGCGATTGCCGGGGCGCTTGCGGTCGCGGCGTTTATCATCACCGCCGGCTTCGCGACATATGCACTGTTTCTTGCGATCACAGTTTCGTTCGGCGATATCGGCGCGACGCTGACAATCGCCGGCCTCTATCTTTTCTTGGCACTCATCCTTCTCGCTTTCACGTTGCGCGAGCCACACTCACCGGAGCTGGAAGCACTTGGGGAAATGGAGTTCGCCACATTTGAGAATATTGCGGCGGAAACGCAAGGCCTGGTGCAGATGGCCAACGCCGCCGGCACCGTATCGAGAATTTTGGGAATAGCCTGATACTAGGCATCGGCATCCTGTCGGCTCTGCGCAAACTGTTGGCATCCCGCAAGTCCTGAGCCAGCCTGAGAGCACATTAATTATTCACGTTCATAGGATAAGGAGATTGAAATGTGGGCCTTCTCGTCAATTGCCGTTGCTAGCGTACTATTGGTCGCGGCCACTCAAAACTGTTTCGCCGACGACCGGATATTCGATGAGCTTCGCTTCGGTGGATCGGCGTCCGTGCAAGATAGGGAGTCTCGCGAAGACGGAGTCTTCCCGGAGGTGACCGTATTTTTTGATCCCTTCGATCTTAATAGTGCAGCCGACTGGACACAGCAGATCACACGGCCGCGCATCAACCTCGGAGCTTCCATCGCTACGTCGGATGAGGCGAACCAGGTCTTCGGCGGTCTTTCCTGGCAGATCGACTTAACGGCAAAGATATTTGCGGAGGCGGGATTTGGCGGTGTGTGGCACGACGGAAAGCTCAGCCACAATCCTGACGGTCCTGAACTAGGCTGCCGCTTTCTGTTCCGCGAGTATGTGGGTGCCGGCTATCGTTTCGACCCGCATTGGAGCGTGATTGCGCAAATCGCACATTCGTCGCACGCCGACCTCTGTGACGATCCCAACAACGACGGAACAACGCGCACGGGGATTCAGATCGGCTACAAATTCTGACGACGCTGCCTTTGGAGGCCGCGTTGACAGTCCTGCGCGCTGGGCGACGCTTGGAGTGAACGTCTGAGGCTTGGACCACGGGTGTTGGTTTCCACGCAGAACTGAGCCGGTTCGGGACGAACCCCG
>NZ_BJZP01000044.1 GCF_007992095.1 Paenirhizobium naphthalenivorans | reverse complement strand
CACCTCGCCGGCCCGCGGGCCTTCAAGCTCGACTTCGGTCACAACAAGGGGTTTTCCGGCCTCAATGGCCAGAGCAGCGCGTGTGCGCATGGAATGCCTCCCGGAATCTGCGTTATTGAATGCCAGCCTTTGCCGACCTTGGTGCGAGATTACAGACCGGCCAAGCGCACTGACAATTGCGACCTTAGTGTGTGAATCGCCACCTTTGGCATCTACCTGCGTTTGCCTATACTAACAAAAGGCGAAGGAGGGTCTGCATGATGAAAGCCTTGAACCTGGTGTTGTTTCTGGCACTTGTCCCGAGCCCTGTTTTTGCGGCGGATTTTTCCGACCCGGATTGGCCCTGTGTCCAGCGAAAGGTCGAGAACCTGTCGGCGGGATTGATGTGGCCGCATCCCATAACGAAGACGCAGCTGTCGCCGGCGGCCGAGGAACTGGCGGCCACGCTGGCACTGCGCCGCGTCAGCCTGGAAGAGGCCGAAGCCCATGTACGCGACTTCGTCGCGACGCATCCATCCGACGAGCAGGCTCTCGGCAACATCTTCCAGAACGTCTTCGATCGGCTGGCCGAAAACCGACATCGGCTGATCGGCGGCATTGCCCACTATTCGCACAGCCAGATCGCGCTGGCGGCGAAAATCGACGCCGCACACGGCGAAATGGCGAAATTGAGTGCGCAGGCCAAGCCGGACTTTGATCGCATCGACAAGCTTGAGGAAGAGGTGGACTGGAACGCACGTATCTACCGCGATCGTTCGCGGGCGCTGACCTATGTGTGCGAAACCCCGGTCCTGCTGGAAAAACGCGCCTATGCGATCGCCCAGATCCTATTGCGGCAGCTCCCGCAATAGGATCCACCTACTCCCATTCGAGCTCCGTATAGGCAACGGTCGCGTTACGCGCGTTATAGAGATCGAACAATCGCCAGTGCCCGGCCTCGCTCTTGGCGATCGTCCGGGCAGCCGCGCTGAGGGGAAGGCCAGCCTGTAATGCCGCTCTTGTATCAGCATCCAGCACACCGAGATAACGGGCAAGGGGCTCTGCTCCCTCGGGCCATGGCAGGATGGGGCCACCATGCCCCGGAACGACGCGGTCGGCTCTGATCCGCATCAGGTCGGCAAGCACCGAGCGCCACCCCTTCAGCGACCCGTCAAGCGCCGGGGCATGTGAATCAAACAAGAGGTCGCCGGCAATCAGCACATTGGTGCCCTGATCAAGCACAGTCAGATCGGTTGCGGTATGCGCCGTCGGCCAGGCCTGAAGCGCAAGCACGCGCCCACCGAGGTCAAGGCTTTCCTTGTCGTGCACCGTTCGCTCCGGTGCGACTATCCTGCTCCCGAGAAAAGCCTGTGCGCCGATCAGCCGGCCAAAGCTCGTCATATAGCTACCGGCCCGATCCGCCAGCGCGCGCGGCAGGTTCTGCTGGCCGACGATCTCTGCGCCGGCCTCGCGAAACACCTCCGCTCCAAAGACGTGGTCCGGATGCATGTGGGTCACGACCAGATGTGAGATCGGCAACTCACTTCTTTCCCTAATGGCGAGATAGACCTGTTCGCCCACTTGGCGTGATCCACCGGAATCGATGACCGCAATGCCGCGTCCGCCGATCACGAAGGCGATGTTGGAAACATCACCGGCATTGTCCGCATCCGGCTCGGCGATCGCGCCGCTGTGGACAAAAAGCCCTGGGGCCACCTCGGTAAAAACAAGCCGCGAGCGTGGCCGGGCCGCGCAGTAAGGTGCCCCGCCATCGACAAGCCAGGCCGGCGGTTTTTCGGGCAAGGTCGCCTCGCAACCCGCCGGGCTATCCGCCGCATGACCGGGCAAGAGTGCGGTCCGGCAGGACTGTCCCGGCTCGGCGCCTGCCGACGCCAGAATGCAAATCGCCACAAACGCTTCGAACACACGCCACCTCCGCCACGGCCCGAAAACTGGCCGCCCGTCCAGCCTGCGGCCGGGACAATTGTCTCGCAACACATCCGAAAGGCTCGGTTCTGCGCAACGATCCGGTGGCGTATCATCCGCCATCACGCGGCTCGACGCCGGGCCGGTCCTATAAGCGGGGGACTTGACCACCATGAGACAGGCTCTTGTCGGATTGTCTTTTCTACTGGCTGCAGGCCTTGCCGCCGCAGAAGAGGCCCCGCCTGATAATCCGCTCATCGAAGGCGCGACGTGGAGCACGATCAAGGATGCGATCGCCGGCGAGGAACCACTCGGCGACGGGTCCTCCTTTCTGTCGATCAGCGCTCCTTATCGCGCCGAAGATGCGGCCACGGTTCCCGTTGTCATCGAGCAGAAGGATCGGTCTGCGGGGCCGATCACGGCGATCAAGCTGGTGATCGACGAGAATCCTGCACCGCTCGCCGCCGAGATCCGCTTCGGGCCGGCGATGATGCCGCTGAAGTTCGAGACCCGGGTGCGCGTCAATCAGTATTCCAACATCCGCGTGATCGCCGACACGCCCTCGGGCACGTTCATGACCGGCCGCTTCGTCAAGGCGTCGGGCGGATGCTCGGCACCTGCGACCAAGGATCCGGCCGCGGCGTTGGCCGGGATGGGCGAAATGAAGCTCAAACTGTTCGACGCCAAGACTGACGATCAAGCCGCCGGACAAAATGTCAGACGCGAGGCTCAGATCATGATCCGCCACCCCAACTATTCGGGGCTACAGCGTGACCAGATCACCCAGCTTTTCATCGGTGCGCATTTCATCACCGAGCTTGAGGTTCGCCAGGGCAAGGATCTTCTCTTCTCGCTGGAAGGCGGGATCTCGATCAGCGAGAACCCGTCGTTCCGCTTCAGCTATATTGACGACGGCTCGCCCGAATTCACCGTGCACGCCGTCGACACCGACGGTAATGTCTTCGACAAGGTTCTGGCGAAGCGACCGCCAGCGTGAAGCCTGTGCTCAGAAACAGAGCATCTCGGCTTCGGCCTGGGCGCGCCTGAGTTCGGCGACCATGGTCTGCGACACGACAGCCGTCTTGTACATCGCCAACTGTTCGCCGCTGCCCTGCTGCAGGGAAAGCACGGTCTCCGCCTCGACGTATTTTTCGTAAGGCAGGATCGACGCGATAGTGTCGATCGAACAGGAGCACTTGCGCAGGACTTCGCGGGTTTGCCCATTTGTCGCCATGCAGCCGAAAACATAGTCCGTGCGCGCTTCTGTCGGATAGTCGTTCAGCCGCTCGGATATGCCCTGGCCAGAGGCGGGCAAGGCGCCCGGTCCAACGCCAAGCGCGGTAAATGCCAATGCAGCGAACAGGCAGGAGGCTGGTTTCATGGCTTTGCCTCCCCACCATCCGTAAGGGTGATGGCGCTGGAATAGCTGATATCCTCTGGCCCCGAACCTTCCGGCACGGTCGCTCTCAGTGAATAGTACCAGCCCGGGACATCCTCGGAGACGGTGACTGCAAGTGCCAGTTCCGCAAACCGCCCCATCTGGTCGCGCGCCTTATCCTTGGCGAACGGCCGGATGGTCACCTGACGCGCTGCAACATCGCGCTCGCCGATGCGTACCGATACCGGCACAATCTCGGCATCCTTGAGCAGCGCCTCCTTGATCCGGTTACGCATGTAGAAAGGACTGCCGCCCGATTGCTTGGCAACATCGGAGAGCGCGCTCTCTAGGAAATACATGATCAGAGGATTGCCGACCGACGCCGGGAAGCTGCCGATAAACCGCATCTGCGGCCCGCGGTGCAGGATCAGGGCGACCTTGTCGTCCGATGTCAGCTGCAAGCCGATCGTGTCAGTGTCGGGTGATTGCCCCTTCTTGAGCGGCGACACGACGCGGTCATAGACCAGCGTATCACTGCCCTTTTGCCCATCCGTCGGAGGCGCCGAGGCGGCAAGGCCTGAAAGCGCGGTTTTCGCAAACAGAAGATCATAGGTTCCTGCGGCTGACAGCGGCATGGCCGTTGCCCCGAGAAAGGCGAGAACAAGCACGAACACACGCATCGCAAACCTCCCTTTTTCCAATGAGCCTAGTCCCGCAGACGCGTCAGTCATCGCAGACATTGGTCGGTATTGGCTCACGCGGCGCGGCCGCGCGTCTGCCAGTCGATCAATGCCCGCAACCGCACCAATTGCACCGGTTTATTGAGCACAGAGAAAGACAGCTCGCGAGACAGCTGCATGAGTTCGCGCTGCCGATTGGCCGAGATGATCACCGCCGGAATTTCCTCGCCCGCCATGGCTCGCAATGTCTGGATCGTGTCGACTCCGGTATCGGCATCATCCAGCTGATAATCGGCGAGCAGGATGTCCGGCGGTGTGCCGATCTCCTGCATCAGTGACACGGCCTCCGCCGTCGAAGCGGCGGCCAGGACGCTCGCGCCCCAGTTTTCCAGCTTTCGGGTCATGGCGTGGAGTTCGTCGGCATCGTTCTCGACCACCATAACGATCAGATCCAGACCACCATCGGGCATGATCTCGGCTACGGTATTTTCGCGACTGTCAAAATTGCCCACAGGGGCCAGCGGCACCTCGATCGAGAACATCGAACCATGGCCAGGCCGCGAAACGAGCTTCACCGGATGATCGAGATGACGGCAGGCGCGCTCGACGATCGACAGCCCAAGGCCCATTCCGGTCCCCTTGCCCCCACCTCCCCGGGTGAACTCCTTGAAGACACGCACCTGATCCTCCTCGCAAATGCCCATGCCGGTGTCCCAGACCTCGATGCGCAATTTGTTTCCGGCAAGCCGGCAGCCGACAAGCACCCGTCCCCGCTCGGTATACTGGATCGCGTTGACCACCAGGTTCTGCACGCATCGCATCAGATAGCGCTGATCGCTGGTCACCCAGCGCATCGTGGGCAGAATGGTCAGTCGGATGCCTTTTTCCGCCGCCAAGGGCGCAAGGTCTTCGGCCAGCCCCTGAAGCATCACGCCCAGACTAAAGGAGGTGACATTGAACTCCGCCCCCGAACTGTCGAGCCGCGAAATGTCGAGAAGCGCCTGCAGCAGTGTCTCGATCGAGTTGAAAGAGCGATTAAGACGACCGACGACCTCCTTTGCGTCCGACTGTTCGACGGTCTCGCTCAGCATCGACAGATAGAGCTTCGCGGCATTGATCGGTTGCAGCAGGTCATGGCTTGCCGCGGCAAGAAAGCGCGTCTTCGACGTATGAGCCGCCTCAGCCGCTTCCTTGGCCTGACGAAGAGCTCCCTCGATCTGCGCCTGTTCGGCCGCATGGATCTGCAACATTCGGTTTGCCTCGGTAAGCTCCGCCGTACGTTCCTGGACCCGTCGCTCAAGTAGCTCCGCCGCCTCCGTTTCGGCGGTCACGTCCATGATCGACAGGATAAAGCCGTCGTCTGGAAGCGAATGAACCCTTATGTCGAGGCTCATGCCGTCACGCCGGCGAAAACGCTGCTGGATCGTCTCGCCGTGCAAAAGTGCCTTGAACCAGCCGGTCAATTCCGCCCGCCGCGACCGCCTGTCGAGGATCTCGTGACGCTCGACATGCTCAATGATCCGCTGGAAACGCGTCCCCTTCTTCAACAGCGGCAGGGGTATGCCTAGCAGCGCGCCGAACCTCTCATTGCGCACCAGAAGCTCACCGGCTGAGGAAAAGGTGCAGACACCGAGCGACATATGATCGAAGGCGGCCTGCAGCAAGTGCGCCTGCTGATCGATCAACCGGTTCTTCTCGCGCCGGTTCTCCCGTACCAGATCGGTGATCTCCGTCTGCAGCACTGCCATATTGTCCGAACTGGTCTGACGATAGGAGATCTGGAACCAGCGATCGTTGCGCAACGCCATGACGAAGGACGAAAACCGCTGGCCAGACGGTCCCTGCGCGGTTGCGACCTGACGGCGACCGTAACCGGAACCAGCACCCCCACCCTCATCGCGCGCGAGATAACGGCTGGCATTGACGGCAGTCAGATAGTCGTCGAAGGCCAGCCCCGGCTTGATGATGTCTTCGACGTCGGGCAGCAACTCGCGGAACTGGCTGTTACAGACCTGTAGCCTGTCCTCGCAAAACAACGCAAAGCCGCCTTCCATGGCCACCATGGCGTCGGCGAGGTTGCGCTGGATGCGCTCCTGGGCCTGATAGGCGATCTCCAGTTCGTTGGAGGCTCGGCCGAGGGTATCAAGCGCCTTTTCCAGGTCCTTAGTCTTTTCCCACACCTCAGCCTGAAGCGTGATCGCCGACTGGAACAGCGCGTAAGCGGTGTCGCCGACCTCATGTCCGCGCTCGGCGCGCTTAATCAGCACCTCGATGATCTTCGCCTGCTTGGCGATCTGCACTTCGTATGGATCGTCAGGATTGATCACAACGGCGCGCCCTCCCTCGGTATGAAGAAAGCGACACCGACGAAGGTCTGGTTCACATGAACGCCTAGATGCTGTTCGCCATAGGTGCTGAAACCGATCACGCGCCGCTCACGGAAGCGTTCCGAAGCCTCTGCCTCCAGGCCCTTGCGATCGATCTCCAGCTTGCGAAGATAACAATCAAAGCCAAGAATGAAGTCCGGTGGATCGCCCTGTTTGTCGGTAACGGCCAGACCGCTGTCGAGGGTGCGGATAATCTCCTTGCCACGGCCGAGCGTCAGCAACAGTCCGTCATCGATCGCCGACAGGAAGGTCAGACCGTGTTCACCGTGGATCTGCTGGATTGCCCGCACATGATAGATGTTGCCATTGCGGACCAGCACGGGATTCTCGGCGAAAATGGTCGGCGATAGTTCGCCGACCGGCACTTTGACCAGACGTGCATATTCCTCTGCCGCCGGCGAACCGTTGATCTCCAGCACCAGCCGCTCCTCGGGCACAGCCTTGGTGACAACCATCCGGCTCTCGGTCGGCTGGAAGTGATCGAAGCCGAGGCCGCAGAAGGTGAGATCCGTTTCGATCAGCAGCAGCAGCGCGGCATTGTTGTGGAATTCACCGTTGCGCAGAACCTGCGTCCGCTCAAACCGCAGACCGTCGCCCGCCGAGCCGCCGAAGACGGGAATGTCCTTCAATCCCGCTTCGAGCGCCGCGACCAAGATGTCCTCCTGTTTGGAGAGCCCGTCGGCGAAGATCAGCGCCAGCCGCTTGCGCCCGGGAGTCGCACGAAATTGCTCTGCTAGCCTTTCGGTCTGCTGCACCACCTCGGCGATCGAAACGGGCGTAATCGACGCAAACAGCGTCGAGGCGACGCGGAAGTGACTTCGCTCGAAGGCGACGGCCACCAGAGCATCGTCCTCATAGCCTCGCGGCGTGATCTGTCCGGCCGTCGTGCAGCCGAAAACCACGGCGTGCGGAAGAGCGGACGGCAAGGCGGCTGCGAGATCGTCCGGCGAGAGTCGGTTCGGCACGAAAAGAAGGATGAAACTCGGCCGGGTCTGGTCGAGTTGGTGTTGAATTTCATCAAGCGCAGCAGCCGGATCGGCGCAATAGGAAACGGCAATCCGGACCGCTTTCGCGGGTCGATATTCGAGATCCTCCAGAGCGCCAGCCATGCCGGCACCCTCCGGTCGCCCTGTCTCCGACGGACGGAGCGTCATTGCAGGCTATGGCGGATCGACACTTCCCGCACAAGCATGGCCGCCTGAGTACGATTGTGCACACCGAGCCGGCGCAGCAGAGCGGTGATATGCGCCTTCACGGTAGCCTCGGCCAATTGCATCTCGTAAGCGATCAGCTTGTTCGGCATGCCTTCGCAGATCAAGCTGAGAATGCGGGTCTGTTGTTGCGACAGATGAGCGATCTTGCGCGATATGGTTTCGACCGAGCGGTCAGTCGCCTGGGCCCGCGTCGGCAACGCATAGCCGGGCGGCACATAGGTCTTGCCGTTCCAGATCTCGCGCATCGCGTCCTGGAAAGTCTGCCGACCGGTTTCCTTCGGAATGAAACCGGCTGCCCCCGCCGCCAGCACCGAATGCACCACGCCTTCGGTGGTGATCGCCGAGACGACGATGACCGGAATGTCCGGCATCCTTTCCTTGATTTTCATAAACCCGCTCAGTCCCGACGCATCCGGCAGATTGAGGTCGAGAATGATGAGATCGGGCGAAAAACGCATCCGCAATTGCTGAAGCGCCTCGCCCAGCGAAGTCGCTGTTCGAATCCGTCGGGTATTGAAAATGCTCTCCATTGTCGTCGCGAGAGCATCGCAATAAAGCGGATGATCATCGATCACCAGCGCCGATTTAATCGAAAGCAAGTGATCGGACAATTCGGCCCGAGACATGGCTTTCCTCCCAAAAATATTTCCTGATCGTCATCAGCGGAGCAGCCTCCAACCGCCCCGTATGCCATGGATAATATTTCCGCTCTCAAGCATGGTTGGGCTCTCCCAAACGCAACCACACGCAATTTGTTGCATAGATTCGGGGGTTACGCAATTGCCCAGTTCGCTCCGGAAATTGCAGCATCAAGAAACGGGAGAATAATATATAAATGACTGTAAAAATTGCATTTTCACAATGATCCATTTGCCAAAACGTTAGATCATGCTTACAAAAAGACTTGAATGAAAAAGAAAAGACCGCTTCTCACAGACCTCCTGTGAGGACACAGACAGCAGTAAGCCATGCAGACGCAACGCGCTCGGAATCCGCTTGCATGAAAATAACTTAACGCGTTAGCAATTCCCACTCCGACAATTTTGCAGAGAGCCCAGCGATGGAAATCAAGAACACCGCCCAGGCCATGATCGATGCGTTGGTCGCGCAGGGCGTGGATACCGTCTTCGGCATTCCCGGCGTGCATACCTACGAGTTCTCCGACGCTCTGTACAAAGCCCGCAATCGGATACGGATGATCCATACACGACATGAGCAGGCCGCCGGTTACATGGCCTATGGCTATGCCAAATCGACCGGCCGCCCCGGCGTTTTCACCGTCGTTCCAGGCCCTGGCCTGCTCAATGCCGGAGCGGCGCTATGCACCGCCTACGGCGCCAACGCCCCGGTAATGTGCCTGACCGGCAACATCATGTCCCATCTGATTGGCCAAGGGCGTGGCCAGTTGCACGAACTGCCAGACCAACTGACGCTGATGCGCGGCCTGACCAAATGGTCAGGCCGCATCAATCACGTCACCGAGGCGCCGGAGATCATGGCCGAGGCCTTCGAAAAGATGATGCGTGGCCGACGACGGCCGGTCGCGATCGAGGTTCCATGGGATGTCTTCGGCCAGACGGGCCCCGTCACAGCTGTCCAGACCGTTCCTCCTCTTGCCCCGGCGCCGGATCCTGAACGGATCCAGCAAGCGGCGACCCTTGTCCGGCAGGCGAAACACCCGATGATCATGGTCGGGAGCGGCGCCGTCGAGGCCGGCAGTCAAGTGCTGGCGCTCGCCCGGGCGATCGGCGCTCCAGTTGTATCGCATCGCTCCGGCAAGGGCATCGTCTCCGATGACGAACCCTATGCCTTCAATCTCGTCGCCGGTTACGAATGGTGGAAGGAATGCGATCTTCTGATCGGCATCGGCTCGCGGCTGGAGCTGCAGTTCATGCGCTGGCAGTGGCAGCCGGCCGGGCTGAAGACCATTCGCATCGACATTGATCCGACCGAAATGGTCCGGCTGAAACCTGATCTCGGCATCGTCGCAGATGCTGCGGAAGGGACCGCCGCCCTTCTCGCCGCGCTGGACGGCCATTCCGTGCCTGACCGCAGCGCGGAGTTTTCCACCCGGCGCGCCGAGGCCCGCACCCACATGGAGGCCGTGCAGCCCCAGCTTTCCTATCTCGACGCGATCCGCCGCGCTCTGCCGCGCGACGGCTTCTTCGTCGAAGAGGTGAGCCAGATGGGTTTCACCGCCCGCTTCGGCTTTCCGGTCTACGGCCCGCGCCAATACGTCACCTGTGGCTATCAGGACAATCTCGGCTTCGGCTTCAACACCGCGCTCGGCGTCAAGGTCGCCAATCCGGACAAGGCCGTTGTCTCGGTGTCGGGCGACGGCGGCTTCATGTTCGGCGTTCAGGAACTGGCAACCGCAGTCCAACACAATATTGCCGTTGTCGCCATCGTGTTCAACAACAGTGCCTTCGGCAATGTTCGCCGCGACCAGGCGACCGTCTACGAAGGTCGCTTGATCGGCTCCGATCTGGTGAATCCCGATTTCGTCGCACTGGGAAAAAGCTTCGGCGTCGCCTCGGAGCGTGTGGAAAGCCCGGAAGCGTTGGAGGAGGCTATCGCGCGAGCGCTCGCCTCGGGGCGCCCGGCCCTGATCGAGGTGCCTGTGGAGACCGGCTCGGAAACCAGCCCCTGGACCTTCCTGCACCCCGCCCCGCACGGCTGACGAGTCGGCACAGACGGTCGTAGTCCGCGGCCGTGCCGGTTATCCGCCGTTCACCAGCTGAAGGATAAGCGTGTGGACGTTGCCTCCCGCATTGAGCTCGTCGCGGTCGAAGTCACGGCTGCGCTGACGTTGCTCCTGGGAAAGCGCACCGAGGCGCTTGGTCATTTCTTCCCTGATCTTGCGGCAATTCGGATCTCCAGCGACCGTTAGCCCGACGGTCGCGGCTTCAATCTTGCGCACCATCTCGATGATGAAATCACCATGCACCCGTTCGTGGGCACGAACGCCGACGATGAAGCTTTCCCAGTGCGCCGCGATCGGGGCCGGCAAGACGTTGCCGGGCTTCGGCAGAAGGTGAGTGATGATGAGCTTCGGTTTGGCCGTCGCCAACACACAGGCATCGCCGCGCGTCTCATATTTCCTGGTCCATGTCAGCGCGAAGCTGGTCTGGGCGATCGCCCGCATACCAATGCTGAGCTTCGGACCGCGCGCACCGATCGACTGGTAGAGCTCGGGTCCGCTCTTGCCGAAGACAGAGTAGGTCTGCACTTTTTCGACCGGCTGCCACTCGGCGGCTGTAGCTGTTGACGCAGCCAAAAAACCGGCTACGGCACCACAAAATAAGATGCCTGCTTTCACGTGACAATCCTGCCCATGCTTCAAGCGAAAGCTAATCGCGAAGCTACCATGATGCAATGGCATCACGGTCCCGTCGCGGCTGCACAATCGCCTTACCGGCGTAGAGGCCGATCAACCTCATAGCGCAGACAATCCCGCGAGCCTCAGCTCCGCAAGCCCGGCGCCTCATGACCGGTGCGGGCGACATATTCCGTATAGCCACCGTCATAGCGATGGACGCCTTCCGGCGTCAGTTCCAGCACTCGGTTGGAGAGCTCCGCCAGAAAATGGCGATCATGGCTGACGAAGAGCATAGTGCCTTCGTATTGCTTCAGCGCCGCGATCAGCATTTCCTTTGTGTCGAGATCGAGGTGATTGGTCGGCTCGTCGAGCACGAGGAAATTCGGTGGATCGAACAGCATGGCCGCCATCACCAGCCGCGCCTTTTCTCCCCCCGACAGCACCCGGCATCGCTTGTCGATGTCATCGCCGGAAAAGCCGAAGCAGCCGGAAAGCGCCCGAAGCGGCGCCTGTCCAGCCTTGGGAAAGCGCTCCTCCAGCCATTGCAGGATCGTGCTGTCACCGTCGAGGAGGTCCATGGCGTGCTGAGCGAAATAGCCGAGCTTGACGCTGGCACCGAGCGCGACCGTGCCCTGATCGGGCGCAGTCGCACCGGTGGCAAGCTTGAGCAGTGTCGACTTTCCGGCACCGTTGACGCCCATGATACACCAGCGTTCCCGCCGGCGGATCATGAAGTCGAGACCGTCATAGATCGTCCGGCTACCATAAGCCTTATGCACGCCCTTGAGGTTGACGACATCCTCGCCCGAGCGCGGCGCGGGCGCGAATTCGAACGACACCGTCTGGCGCCGCTTTGGCGGTTCGACGCGATCGATCTTGTCGAGCTTCTTGACGCGACTCTGAACCTGGGAAGCATGGCTTGCGCGCGCCTTGAAACGCTCGATGAACTTGATCTCCTTGGCCAGCATCGCCTGCTGCCGCTCGAACTGTGCCTGCTGCTGCTTCTCGTTCAGCACCCGTTGCTGTTCATAAAACTCATAATTGCCGGAATAGGTGTTGAGCGAACCGGCGTCGATCTCGATGATCTTGTTGACGATGCGGTTCATGAACTCGCGGTCATGCGAGGTCATCAGCAGCGCTCCCTCGTACCCCTTGAGGAACTGCTCCAGCCAGATCAGTGATTCCAGATCGAGATGGTTCGACGGCTCGTCGAGCAACATGGCATCCGGCCGCATCAGCAGGATGCGCCCAAGCGCCACGCGCATTTTCCACCCGCCCGAGAGCTTGCCGACGTCGCCGTCCATCATTTCCTGACTGAAGCTCAGGCCCGCAAGCACTTCCCGCGCCCGACCCTCCAGTGCATAGCCGTCAAGCTCCTCGTAGCGCGCCTGCACTTCACCATAACGCTCGATGATCGCATCCATCTCGTCGAGCCGGTCTGGATCGACCATCGCGCTCTCAAGCTCGCGCAATTCGGCGGCCACGACACTCACGGGACCTGCCCCGTCCATAACCTCGGCCACAGCGCTACGGCCGGACATCTCGCCGACATCCTGGTTAAAATAACCAACCGTCATGCCCTTTTCGACTGAAACCTGCCCTTCGTCGGGTTGCTCCTCGCCGGCGATCATGCGGAAGACCGTCGTCTTTCCCGCACCGTTGGGACCGACCAAACCAATCTTCTCGCCCCTGTTGAGGGCAGCAGAGGTCTCGATGAAGAGAATGCGGTGACTGAGCTGTTTGCTGATGTTCTCGATACGAATCATGACCGGATGTGGGGCTGGAGGAGTGGCGGGCCCTTATGTCACGGGTCGGCCGGCCTGTCGAAGCCTATCCTCACAGGCCCCAGACCAGAAAACAAGCAAATGCACACACTTATGCATAATTAATATGCATTATTTCTATTGCATTATTTATAGGCATAAATCACTTGCGCCCGGCACGGACATCGGTTTCTATCGATCCAACAAAATCAACAGAGGAAATTTTGGATCATGCTTTCGAGACGTCTGTTTTCCAGTCTGGCGGCAACTGCGGCGCTTGCATTCACGGCCGGCCTCTCGGTCCCTGCGACGCCAGCGCGAGCCGAAACGCCGATCAAACTCACCCTCGACTGGAAATTCGAAGGCCCGGCCGCCGGCTTCCTGCTGGCGCAGGACAAGGGATACTTCAAGGCCGAGGGCCTGGATGTCACGATTGACACCGGTAACGGCTCCGTCGAGGCGATCCCGCGCGTGGCGACCGGCGCCTATCAGATGGGTTTCGGCGACATCAACTCGCTGATCAAGTTCCTTGACGAAGATCCGTCTCAGAAGGTCAAGGCCATTTACATGGTCTATGAACGTCCGACCTTTGCCATCGTGGGCCGCAAGGCGCTCGGCATCACCGAAGATCCGAAGTCACTGGAAGGCAAGAAGCTCGGCGCTCCGCCGCCGGACGGCGCCTTTGCCCAGTGGAAGGCCTTCAAACAGGTCGCCGGCATTGACGACAGCAAGATCACGATCGAATCGATCGGCTTCCCGGTTCGCGAACCCATGCTAGCCAAGGGTGATGTCGACGCCGTCTTCGGCTTCGCCTTTTCGGTCATCCTCAACCTGAAGGCTCAGGGGATCCCCGATGATGACATCGCCACCATCCTGATGGCCGAACATGGCCTGAACCTCTACGGCAACGCGATCACGGTCAACACCGACTTTGCCACAGCCAATCCCGACGCCGTCAAGGGTTTTCTCAAGGCGCTTGCCAAGGGCTTTGCCGACGCAGTCGCCCATCCGGAAGAAGGCGTGGCCGCCGTCTTGAAGCGCAACGAGACGCTGAACCCCGACATCGAACTCCAGCGCCTGAACATGGCCAACGCCATGAACATCAAGACGCCCTACGTCATCGAGAACGGCATGGGCGGCGTCGACATGGACCGCCTCGCGGCATCCATCGAGACGCTGAAGGTGTCGATGGGCCTCAAGGGCAACGTCAAGGCCGAGCAGGTCTTCGACGCGGGCTACCTGCCGCCCAAGGAAGAGCGAATGCTCCCCTAAGGCCGACAATCCGGACCCGGCACCAACAGCCGGG
>NZ_BJZP01000043.1 GCF_007992095.1 Paenirhizobium naphthalenivorans | reverse complement strand
GGAGAATGGTGTCGGGCAATCGCTCATCCCAACGTTGCCGCGCGCGTGGCATAAGGATGAGAAGGACCGCGCGTCAGTTCTTCGCCCTGGTTCCCCTCTGGTCGCCACGGCGGCTGGAGGAGGCGAGAAAGACGCGGGCCCAGTCGTGATCCTGTCTACGCGAACGTCACGAATTAACGGCTAGCGATGCGTGGGGTCGTTGGGGCTACGTTCGCTTTCGCGGTCATTGCTCCTCGATAAGTGCTCGTCGGGCCGGCAGCGTAGCACTGGACAACGTGGTTTGTCGGCCGCCGGTACGCTTATTCGTGCGGTTATTTCTCCACCCCGGCAAAAGCGCTGGCTCGCGACATAGGTGTCATAAAGCATGGTGCCACTCAGCCGGATCGACGGATAGGTCAGGATAACCTTTCCCTGTTGCCGAATAGTCGCCTGAACGCGGTCGCAGGTCATGCGGGTGGATGTGTATTTTGGCAGGGCATGGACCGATGTGGCGAAGATCAGCATCGGTATGGCAAGAAACAAGGCTCTCATGATGGTACCCTCTTCGAAAAGATTGCGGTCCTCAAGGCTTGTCTGCTTGTTGTCGGGCAAGCTTGTCCCACATAATCAAGACGCAGCAGTATATACTATCTAAGTAAAAACTAAAGTACGAGGGGCATCCGATGGCAACGAACCACGATCACTATGATCCCGCCTATCTCTCTGGCATCCTGCGGGAAGCGAAGACGATTGCTGTAGTCGGTGCCTCTCCGAATCCCGCACGCCCGAGTTTTGGCGTCATGCGCTTCCTCCTCTCCAAGGGATATCACGTCATCCCGGTCAATCCCGGGCAGGCGGGCAAGGAGATCCTCGGTCAGACCGTCTTTGCTACTTTGGGCGATATTCCCGACCCGATCGATATGGTCGACGTATTCCGTGCGTCTGAATACCTTCACGAAGTTGTCGACGAAGCTATCGCGCTCGAGCCGCGCCCCAAGACGATCTGGTCGCAACTCTCCGTGCGCGACGATTTCGCCGCCAAGCAGGCCGAGGCCGCTGGCATCAACGTCGTCATGGACCGTTGCCCCGCAATCGAGATACCGCGCCTCGGACTTTAGCCGACTTCAGGCGGGCTTCAGCCAAGCTGGAAATCAGGGTTGGCGCGCAGCGCGTTGAGTTCTTCCGCGTTGCCGCAGTAGTGCACGAAGGCCTCGCCCGCCGCACCCGTGCCCAGATCCTTGCGACATTCGCCCTTGGAGGCGCAATGCGCGCAGGTGATCTGCATGTCACGGAACTGGTTGCGCAACCGCAATTCGACCTCGACCGGATCGATATTAAGCGTCTTCATCATCTGGATCATTTCATCGGCGGCATGTGGCCCAGCCTTCGCCAGTTCGATCAACTGATCGGGCGAAATACCGCAATCATGCGCGATGCTGCGGATCGTGCCCTCATCAAGCGCAGCGATCATGTCCGCCTCGGCGCTGCTTTCCCAGCCTTTGGAAAACCAGTCGAGTACGCGCAGAAGAACAGTGCGTGTCGAATCATGGGCGACGGTGTGCATGAAAACCTCCAGTTGTCGCTTTTATAATGGTTCCCTACCTGCCGAGGCTGCATTGATCTCGATCAACATCAGGTTTCCTGGTGTCTTTCGGCGGCCGCAAGAAACCGGCTGACATAGCCGCGTAAGCCGCTATTATTGCCCCAACAAATTTAATTGGAGGCGATAAATGTCCAAGAACAATCCGGGTTTTGCCACGTTGTCAGTTCACGCTGGCGCTCAGCCGGATCCCGCGACGGGCGCGCGCGTCACGCCGATCTATCAGACGACGGCCTATGTCTTTAACGACGCCGATCACGCTGCCGCTCTGTTCGGTCTGAAGCAGTTCGGCAATATCTATACCCGCATAATGAACCCGACCCAGGCTGTGCTGGAAGAGCGCGTCGCCGCGCTTGAAGGCGGCACGGCCGCGCTTGCCGTCGCCTCCGGCCATGCCGCGCAGATGCTGGTCTTCCATTCCCTGATGCAGCCGGGCGATAACTTCGTCGCGGCCAAGAAGCTCTATGGCGGTTCGATCAATCAGTTCGGCCATGCCTTCAAGAACTTCGGTTGGCAGGTGCGCTGGGCCGATCCGGCCGATCCATTCAGCTTTGCCGAGCAGATCGATGACCGAACCCGGGCGATCTTTATCGAGAGCCTCGCCAATCCGGGCGGCACCTTCGTCGACATCGCGGCGATTGCCGACGTCGCCAAGCAATATGGCCTGCCGTTGATCGTCGACAACACCATGGCGAGCCCCTATCTGATCCGGCCGCTTGAACATGGCGCGGATATCGTCGTTCATTCGGCCACCAAATTTCTCGGCGGCCACGGTAATTCCATGGGCGGGATCATCGTCGACGGTGGCACCTTCGACTGGTCCGCGTCCGACAAGTTCCCGATGTTGTCGGAGCCACGGCCGGAATACTCCGGCCTGGTCCTGCACCAAGCCTTCGGCAATTTCGCCTTCGCCATCGCCTGCCGCGTTCTCGGCCTGCGCGACCTCGGCCCGGCGATCGCGCCGATGAATGCCTTCCTGCTGCTAACCGGTATCGAGACCCTGCCGCTTCGCATGCAGCGCCATTGTGACAACGCGCTGAAGGTGGCCACCTGGCTGAAGCAGCACCCGAAGGTTGCCTGGGTAAACTATTCCGGCCTCGACAGTGACCCGAACCACGCGTTGCAGAAGCGTTATTCGCCCAAGGGCGCAGGTGCCGTCTTCACCTTTGGCGTGAAAGGGGGGTATGCGGCCGGAAAGGCGCTGGTCGAAGGATTGCAGCTCTTCTCGCATCTGGCCAATATCGGCGATACCCGTTCGCTGGTTATTCACCCGGCCTCCACCACTCATGCCCAGCTGACGGAGGCTCAGCAGATTGCGGCCGGTGCCGGCCCCGACGTCGTTCGCCTGTCAATCGGCATCGAGGACCCTGAAGACATCATCGGCGATCTTGAGCAGTCACTCGCCAAGGTCTGATCGCAAGGTTGTGCGGGCGCCATTGCCGATGGCAGTGGCGCCAAGGAGTTCACATGTCGAATTTTCGCAGTCTCGATCCGGCAACCGTCGAGCCGGAGGAGGAGGCACCGGCCGCCGATCGGCTGATCTCCGGCGATCCGCGCTTCACTACCTGGAATCTCGAGGAGGCGCCGGGCGGCATATATGCCGGTATCTGGCAGTCGACGCCGGGCAAGTGGCGGATCTCCTACGATGAGTGGGAGTACTTCCATATGCTGGAAGGCCATTCGATCGTCACAGAGGACGGCGGAGAGCCGATTCACCTGAAGGCCGGCGATCGACTGATCCTGCGGCCGGGCTTCAAGGGAACCTGGGAAGTCGTTGAAACGACTCGCAAGGACTATGTGATCCGGCTCTAGGCTGTTTGGCCGGCAGGCGCCTTCGCCGCCGGGTGTTCCGCTTGCGACCGAAGAACGTTCCTTGCTGCCGGAGGGGGCCGGTCTGGCTGGCTACCCGATGGAAAACACGTGGCGACTGGCGGCGTCATGCCGTTGTGGAAAGGCTCAGGCTTTCAAACGAGGTCGAGGTGCGTGAGCCGCCGGAGTTACGAGGTGGCCAAAAGGGCGGTGGCAACACTTGCCTCGCGCTCTCAGCGCCCGGAGCCGAGGCGCGTCCTGACATGGGTTACGACAGCACTGCCTGCAGCAGCGGCGCGGCGAAGACGTTGACAAGGCCGACAAAGACCATCACCAGCCCGGCGATTGAGCCCTCCTCCCGGCCGATCTGCTGGGCCTTGGCAACGCCTGCGCCATGGGCGCCCATACCGAATAGCGCACCGCGGGCGAGCGCTGAGCGCAGCGGCAGGACCCTCAGCAAAAGTTCACCGAGAACGGCGCCAGAAACTCCGGTGATGACGACGAAGACTGCGGTGAGGTCTGGAACGCCGCCGATGTGCTCGGAGATTGTCATGGCGAACGGCGTGCTGATCGAGCGGGGTAGCAGGCTGAGCCGCAATGATCCATTGAGGCTGAGCAGGCTTGCGAGCGCCCAGGCCGACGCCATGGCAGTGACACTGCCCACGACAACGCCGAAGGCAAGAACCGGCCAGTAGCGGCGTATCGTCCGGCGCTCTTCGTATATCGGAACGGCGAATGCAACGGTCGCCGGGCCAAGCAGGAGAACAAGCCAGTGGGTGGCATGGATATACTGCGCGTAGCTAGCATGCAGTGCCAGAGCCGTGAAAATGAGTGCGATCGGCGTCAGCAGCAGTGGCGAGGTGACTGGCGTCGGAAAGCGACGATAGACTGTCTTTGCGAACGCGTAGAAGCCGATTGTCAGTGCCGACCAGAAGGCCATCAGCAAGAGCGGTTCAACCATGCGCATGAGAACCTCCCTCCAACCGTAGCATCAGGCGGTAGCCGAAGTCGACCGCAAGTGCCGTGGCACCCATGACGATAATCGTGCCAGCCAGGATGACGCCAAGAACCTTCAGGCCGAGAAGGCCGAGCAACTCCTGGTGGTCGAGGACCGCGAGGACGGCCGGGACGAAGAACAGCAGCATTTCCGCCAGGAACCATTGGGAGCCCCTGCGCATGCTGAGCGGATGGAGTTTTCCGCTCCCAAGCAATGCCAGAACAATCAGCATGCCGGCAACACCACCCGGAATCGGCAGTGCAAGCGCACGCACCACGCCTTCGCCGGCAATCCAGAACAGCGTCAGCGCGGCGATCTGCGCGAAGCGGCTCGAATGCAGGTGGCGACGAAGAATGACGGCGGCGCGATGAGTGCTCATGGCAAGTTCCTTTGCTGAAGGCGAATATAGGGATGTGCCTCCCATGAGCAAAGTGAATTGAATTCATCTTGGTTATTCTCTAATGGAATATCCATGGAGTTGCGCACGCTGAGAGTCTTCGTCGAAGTGGTCCGCCAGGGAGGTTTCTCCCAGGCGGCGCACACGGTCTTCATCACCCAGTCGGCAGTCAGCAAGGCTGTGCGCCAACTTGAGGTCGAACTGGGGCTGGAACTGATCGACCGCTCCTCGCAGCGCATCCGGCTGACCGATGCCGGCGAGGTGGTGTTTGGCCGGGCGCAAACCATGCTGGCGCAGCGCGCCGACCTTCTTGCCGAACTGGAGGAGATGAAGGGCCTGAAGCGCGGCGCGCTTCGCATCGGCATGCCGCCGATCGGCAGCGACATTCTGTTCGCGCCGCTGTTTGCCATCTATCGCAGCCGCTATCCCGACATAGAGATCAAGCTCGTCGAGCATGGCAGCCGGCGCCTGGAGGAAATGGTGCAGTCGGGTGAGGTGGAGCTCGGCGCTTCGCTGCTGCCCTTCGCGGAGGTGTTCGACTGGCAGGACGTTACCAGCGAACCGGTCGATGTGCTGATCCGCGATGACCACCCGCTTGCCGACAGTGCGTCGGTCAGCCTGCGGCAACTCGCCGACATCCCCTTCGTGTTGTTCGACGCAGGTTTCGCCCTCAATCCGATCATTCTCGATGCGTGCAGGTCGGTCGGCGTTGAGCCGACCGTGACGGCGCGCAGCAGCCAGATCAGTTTCATTGTCGAACTGGTGGGCGCTGGAGTGGGGATTGGTTTTCTTCCGAGGCGGATCGCCGAGCATCGCATACGGCCCGGCGTTCGCCAAATTCCGGTGACGGACACCGGCATGGTCTGGCACATGGCCTGGATATGGCGGCGCGGCGGCTATCTGTCCTTCGCCGCCAAGGCCTGGCTGGAACTTGCCGCAGAACAGGGATGAATCAAATCCACATCTTTCGCAGCCAGCCTATTGAAAAGGCTTGTGACTTTACCACCCTTGGCCTGTGCGGAGAGGCCCTCACCAGGCGAGGTCGAGCCGCTCCAGTCCATGGAAGTGATAGACATCCTTGACCGCGGGCGTTCGGGCGATCTTCAGTCCTGGAAGTCGCCGGAACAGCAGCGGCAGGACGATGTTAAGCTCGAGCCGGGCGAGCGGCGCGCCGATGCAGAAGTGTATGCCGGCGCCGAAGGAGAGATTCGGCGCTTCGTTCCGCTCCGGCTTGAAGGTCAATGGGTTGGGGTATTTCGACGGATCGAGGTTCGCCGCCGCGAGGATCATGCCGACCTTGTCGCCGCGCTTGAAGGCGACGCCGTCAATCTCGGCAGGCTCTAGGCAATAGCGGTCGAAGATATGCACTGGTGCGCAAATGCGCAGGGTTTCCTCGACGGTCCGTGCGGTCGCCTGCTCGTCTCCAAACATTGCGCCAGTATCCAGGCCGCTTTCCAGGATGATCCGGACGGAATTGCCGATCTGGTGGACGGTCGCCTCGTGGCCGGCATTGAGCAGCACGATGGTCGTCGAGATCAACTCGTCCTCGGTGAGATATTGGCCCTTGTGTTCGGTATGGATCATGTGACTGAGCAGGTCGTCACGCGGACTGGAGCGACGCTCGGCGATCATGCCACGCACATAGTCGGAAAATTCCTTGGCGGAGCGGTCGGCGGCCTCCTCGTCGACCCGGCTTCGCTTGAACATGTACATGCCGACATAGTCGTGGGACCATCTCAGCAGCTGCGGCCCCATTTCGTCGGGAATGCCGATCATCCGCGCGATCATCGTCACCGGAATGATATCGGCAAAGGAGGAGAGAAGCTCAACCTTGCGATCCGCCTCGAAGCCGTCAATCAGCCGGTTCGCCAGCTCCTCGATCTCGGGCTTCATCTTCTCGACATGACGGGAGACGAAAGCGCGGTTGACGAGCGTGCGCAGACGCGTGTGATCCGGCGGCTCGAGCTCCAGCAGGGAATGCGCCTCGGCGGCGTCGAAATGTCGGGTGTGCGGGTGAGGTTCCGGCATGCCGAGTTCCTCGCGCGTCGCGACATGCAGGATCTGTCGGCCGAAGCGACGGTCGCGCAAGAGCGCGTTGACGTGGTCATAACCGGTAAGGAACCATTGCCTCTGCTCTTCCCAGTAGAAAGTCGGGCAGTGCGCGTGCAGGGCGGCATAGGCACGGTTGGGGTCGTTGTAAAAGGCAGGGTCGCGGGCGTCGAGGCTGACGTGGCGCAAGCCCTTGTCGATGGTGAGGTAGGGAGGAATTGTCATGGGGATGCTCTATCGAATCCAGAACCGTTCTGGAAGGCCATCTACGGCTTGGCAACACCTGTCTGCGGCACGGCTTTCGCCATAAGTCGCTTGAGCGCTGCCACTTGGCGATCTGTCTGTTCATCGGTCGCCTCCGGGCCTGTGACCGGGACCGTGAGGACCCTTTCCCCGCTGAGCACCGTCGTACGGTTGCGCCCGCGCGCCTTGGCCTTGTAGAGGGCTCGGTCAGCGTTGCTCATTAACTGGTCGAGATTGGCGTCTCTGGCCGGCGCTATGGCAATACCGATGCTGACGGTCGCGCCGATAACCTTGTTGCCGGCTTCAATAGCCTTGGCGGCAAGCGACTGGCGAATCGCTTCTGCGAGCAACGCCGCATCCTTCAGCTCGCCGACGCGCGCCAAGACCATGAATTCCTCGCCGCCCGTGCGGCCGAATATTCCGCCCTTTGGCATCAGGTTCCGGCAGAGCTCGGCAAAGGTCAGGAGCACGGTGTCTCCGGCCTGGTGGCCGTGCGCGTCATTGATTCGCTTGAAGTGATCAAGGTCGAACAGCAGCAGGGCAAGGCATGGTGCGCCGATGGCCGATGGCCCTGCCAGTCGTTCGAAACCTTCCTGTAGGCCACGCCGGTTGAGCGCGCCGGTCAGCGGATCGGTCCGGATCAGCTGCCGCAATCGTTCCTCGGAACGATCGATGACGATCCGCGCGCCGATCAGGATAGCGCTTAGGGAGCTGAACAGATTTATGCAGATCGCGGCCGCGGCATAGGGGGCAGTCTGGATGCTCGAGGGCATGGTGATAATGCTCGCGAATGCCACCAGCAGGCTGAAGACCGCCTGGAGTGCGCATATGGCCGCAAGCTGTCGCCTATAACGCGGTTTGGAAAACTGATGGTGAGCTGCGGCCGCCGCCAGCGAGATCTGTCCACAGGCCGACGCGCAGTAATAGACCGCGATTCGGTAAGCGATTTCATCGCGAATGCCCGGTATGAGCATGCCCCCGATCCAAATCAGAAGCGGGATCGCAGCCCATGCCATGAAGGGCGCGCGCCCTGGATGTACCAAGCCGCCAGCCCAGAAAATGAAGCTCGAGAGCGCGACGGCATTGGCAAACTCAATGGAAAGAAAGTCGGGGACCTCACCTCGCAAACCGATGAGCGCAACGCCGGTGCCGTGGGCAAGAAAACCAAACGCCCACATTGCGAAATGCCGTTGGGTCCGATCTTGGAGCCAGATGGCCGTCAGCAGGGTGGCAAGCGTCGCGGCTTCCATCGCCCACAGGAGGAGTGCGGTCTTGATATCAAGCACGGTTCGGCCTTGCACGTGGTCGGAGAACGTGTCGCAAGATGGGGCACAGGACTTAACGAGTCCTTACCTGGTCGCGACTATGCGCAGTTTCACACAAGCTTGGTCGTATTTATTAGCAATTGGTTTACCATCGGTCGTGGAATAGCTGTGGCGGCTATGCGCAGTAGAATAGGCGGGCAAGCCACAAGCGTTTAAGGCTCTCATTCGACGCCTGGGCAATTAAGGATAACCGAGCCGCGAGTCTTGAATGTCTGGGTGCTGACACTCTATGTAGGGATTGACAGGTATTATTTGATTCCCGCCGCGCATCGAGTGTTTGGGGATAAGGCTGATAAAGGACGGACATGAGAAATCCAGTTGATACCGCCATGGCCCTGGTGCCGATGGTCGTGGAGCAGACAAACCGCGGCGAGCGCTCCTATGACATCTTTTCCCGGCTCCTGAAGGAACGCATCATTTTCCTGACCGGTCCGGTCGAAGATACGATGGCGTCGCTGGTCTGCGCGCAGCTTCTGTTCCTCGAAGCCGAGAACCCGAAGAAGGAAATCGCCCTCTATATCAATTCGCCGGGTGGTGTGGTTACCGCCGGCATGGCGATTTATGACACCATGCAATTCATCCGTCCGGCCGTGTCGACGCTTTGCGTCGGTCAGGCCGCGTCGATGGGTTCGCTGCTGCTGGCGGCCGGCGAGAAGGGCATGCGCTTCGCCACGCCGAACGCCCGCATCATGGTTCATCAGCCCTCGGGTGGTTTCCAGGGGCAGGCATCTGACATTGAGCGCCACGCACGCGACATCATCAAGATGAAGCGCCGGCTGAACGAGGTCTATGTCAAACATACGGGCCGCAGTCTCGAGGAAGTTGAACAGACGCTCGATCGCGACCATTTCATGGAAGCCGGCGAGGCTCAGGAATGGGGTCTGATCGACAAGGTGCTGTCTTCGCGCCAGGAAAGTGAAGGCGTGCCCGCCGCATAAGGTGCGCCCGGCACGTTCGGCGTGGTTCAGTCGCATTGAACCGGTTGTGAGTGTGCAAGGGGTGTCAACCGGCGCGGAAAGCGCTATTAGTACCTATTAAGGCTATGTTGTGGTTTTATGACTTAGCCTGACGATTTGAAGGGGTTTTCGTTGCCGCCGATCCGCAAACTGGTTTGTATGGATCGGTAAGTACCCCCAAGTCGGACAAGGCGCCGGGCGTGCGTGCATGGCCGGGGCCGGGCGGTGAGAGTGATCGCCCTCCGCTGGCCGGAGGAGCGGCGTGCTGGAAGGATAAAGACATGAGCAAGGTCAGCGGAAGCAACGGCGGTGACTCCAAGAATACCCTTTATTGCTCCTTCTGCGGCAAGAGCCAGCATGAGGTCCGCAAGCTGATTGCCGGACCGACGGTGTTCATCTGTGATGAATGCGTCGAATTGTGTATGGATATCATCCGCGAAGAGAACAAGTCTTCGATGGTAAAGTCCCGCGACGGCGTTCCGACGCCCCAGGACATCATCAAGATCCTCGACGAATATGTGATCGGCCAGAAGCAGGCGAAGAAGGTTCTTTCGGTCGCGGTGCACAATCACTACAAGCGCCTGTCGCATGCCTCCAAGGGCGGCGACGTGGAGCTGGCGAAGTCGAACATCATGCTCGTCGGCCCGACCGGCTGCGGCAAGACCTATCTCGCCCAGACGCTCGCCCGCATCATCGATGTGCCGTTCACCATGGCCGATGCGACAACGCTGACTGAAGCGGGTTATGTCGGTGAGGACGTTGAAAACATCATCCTCAAGCTGCTCCAGGCCGCCGACTACAACGTCGAACGTGCGCAGCGTGGCATCGTCTACATCGACGAAGTCGACAAGATCAGCCGCAAGTCGGACAATCCCTCGATTACCCGCGACGTGTCGGGCGAGGGTGTTCAGCAGGCGCTTCTGAAGATCATGGAAGGCACGGTCGCTTCCGTTCCGCCGCAGGGCGGTCGCAAGCACCCGCAGCAGGAATTCCTCCAGGTCGACACGACCAACATCCTGTTCATCTGCGGCGGCGCCTTTGCCGGTCTCGACAAGATCATCTCGGCCCGTGGCGAAAAGACCTCCATCGGCTTTGGTGCCAAGGTTCGTGCGGAAGACGATCGTCGTGTCGGCGAAGTGCTGCGTGAACTGGAGCCGGAAGATCTGGTGAAGTTCGGCCTTATTCCGGAATTCATCGGTCGTCTGCCGGTCCTGGCGACGCTTGAGGATCTTGACGAGGATGCGCTGATCCAGATCCTGTCCGAACCGAAGAATGCGCTGGTCAAGCAGTACCAACGTCTGTTCGAGATGGAAGATGTCGAGCTGACCTTCCACGAGGACGCACTGCGCGAGATTGCCCGCAAGGCAATCACCCGCAAGACCGGTGCCCGTGGCCTGCGCTCGATCATGGAAAAGATCCTGCTCGACACCATGTTCGAACTGCCGGAACTGGAAGGTGTGCGCGAGGTCGTTATTTCGGAGGATGTGGTGCGCGAATCGTCGCGGCCGCTTTACATCTATGCTGATCGCCAGGAAGAGAAGGCCAACGCCTCCGCCTGACAAATGGTTTGATTTGCTTGGAAAAGCCCGCCGTACCGGCGGGCTTTTTGCGTAGATACGGCACCGCAGCCAAAAATGCCGGGCAAGCCTTAGAATTTGTTGGTCCATGGTTTTCTGAGGCACACGCTTGAGCTACAAGGCTTGAGTGCTTCGCCGCGAAAATGCAGGGTCTCCGGGGGTGGGCGTCAGACGCTCAGATCCGCACTGGTCGCGCAAGCTTAGTTTTGTAGCGTTGTGTCGTCGTCTGTAACGCAGCTGTCATATTTGCGGATAGCCGCCATGTGTCAGGCTTGAATTCACTGCCGCGGAACTCCATTTGTTTGAGCAGCAAGAGTTGTGCCAGTTGCCTTCGGGGACTGGCGCCAGGTTCCGGCCCAGGCCGGAACGTCGGAAAGGAATGAGAATGTCGAAAACGTCTGCAGCAAACGAAGGCAATGTCTATCCGGTATTGCCCCTGCGCGACATCGTGGTTTTCCCCCACATGATCGTGCCTCTGTTCGTCGGGCGCGAAAAGTCTATCCGCGCTCTGGAAGAGGTGATGGGCTCCGACAAGCAGATCGTGCTGGCGACCCAGATCAATGCCGGCGACGATGACCCGGCACCGGACGCCATCTATGAAGTCGGCACGATTGCCAATGTCCTTCAGCTGTTGAAGCTGCCGGATGGGACCGTCAAGGTGCTGATCGAAGGACGCGCGCGCGCCAAGATCGAGGCCTACACGGGCCGCGAGGAATTCTATGAGGCAAGCGCCAGCGTGCTTGCCGAACCGGAGGAAGATCCGGTCGAGGTCGAGGCGCTCAGCCGCTCGGTGGTCTCGGAGTTCGAGAACTATGTGAAGCTGAACAAGAAGATCTCTCCGGAAGTCGTCGGCGCGGCCAGCCAGATCGAGGACTATTCGAAGCTTGCGGATACCGTTGCCTCGCATCTTTCCATCAAGATCACCGAAAAGCAGGAGATGCTTGAGACGGTGAGCGTGAAGACGCGTCTGGAGAAGGCGCTCGGCTTCATGGAGGGTGAGATCTCGGTCCTTCAGGTCGAGAAGCGTATCCGCTCGCGCGTCAAGCGCCAGATGGAGAAGACACAGCGCGAGTATTACCTGAACGAGCAGATGAAGGCGATCCAGAAGGAGCTCGGCGACGGCGAAGACGGCCGTGACGAGATGGCCGAGCTGGAAGAGCGCATCGCCAAAACCAAGCTTTCCAAGGAAGCGAAGGAAAAGGCCGATGCCGAGCTGAAGAAGCTCCGTCATATGAGCCCGATGTCGGCGGAAGCCACTGTCGTGCGCAACTATCTCGACTGGCTGCTCGGCCTGCCCTGGGGCAAGAAATCCAAGGTCAAGGTTGATCTGAATGCCGCCGAGAAGATCCTCGACGAGGACCATTTTGGCCTCGACAAGGTCAAGGAGCGCATCGTTGAGTATCTCGCCGTTCAGTCGCGTGCGAACAAGCTCAAGGGGCCGATCCTGTGCCTCGTCGGCCCTCCGGGCGTCGGCAAGACTTCGCTCGCCCGCTCGATCGCCAAGGCGACCGGTCGCGAATACATTCGTATGGCGCTCGGTGGCGTGCGTGACGAGGCCGAGATCCGCGGTCACCGTCGCACTTACATCGGCTCCATGCCCGGCAAGGTCATCCAGTCGATGAAGAAGGCGAAGAAGGGCAACCCGCTGTTCCTGCTCGACGAGATCGACAAGCTTGGCCAGGATTATCGCGGCGATCCGTCGTCGGCATTGCTCGAGGTGCTGGATCCGGAACAGAACTCGACCTTCATGGACCATTACCTGGAAGTCGAGTACGACCTGTCGAACGTGATGTTCATCACCACGGCGAACACGCTCAACATTCCGGGCCCGCTGATGGACCGTATGGAGATCATCCGGATCGCCGGCTATACCGAAGAGGAAAAGGTCGAAATCGCCAAGCGGCACTTGCTGCCGAAGGCGATCAAGGATCACGCGCTTCGGCCGGAGGAATTCTCCGTGTCGGATGACGCCCTCAAGGCGATCGTCCAGCAGTACACGCGTGAGGCGGGTGTTCGCTCGTTCGAGCGCGAACTGATGAAGCTTGCTCGAAAGGCGGTCACCGAAATCCTCAAGGGCAAGGTGACATCGGTCGCGGTCACTGCGCAGAACATCTCTGACTATCTCGGCGTGCCGCGCTACCGTCACGGTGAGGCCGAGGGCGAGGATCAGGTCGGTATCGTCACAGGTCTGGCCTGGACCGAGGTTGGTGGTGAACTGCTGACGATCGAAGGCGTGATGATGCCGGGCAAGGGCCGCATGACGGTCACCGGCAATCTGCGGGACGTGATGAAGGAGTCGATCTCGGCTGCCGCATCCTATGTCCGCTCGCGCGCCGTTGATTTCGGCATCGAGCCGCCGCGCTTCGACAAGTCGGACATCCATGTGCACGTTCCGGAAGGGGCAACCCCGAAGGACGGTCCGTCGGCCGGCGTTGCCATGGCAACGGCCATCGTCTCGATCATGACCGGCATTCCGGTCAACAAGGACGTGGCAATGACGGGCGAGATCACGCTTCGTGGTCGCGTCCTGCCGATTGGCGGCCTGAAGGAAAAGCTGCTTGCTGCACTGCGTGGTGGCATCAAGAAAGTTCTGATCCCGGAAGAGAACGCCAAGGATCTGGCCGACATTCCGGACAACGTGAAGAACAACCTTGAGATCGTTCCGGTGTCGCGCATGGGTGAGGTTATCCGGCATGCGCTGGTTCGCGTGCCTGAACCGATTGAATGGGACGGAACGGTCGAAACGCCGGCCATCGGCACCGTAGAAGGTGTTGATGAGACCGGCGCGGCGATCGCTCATTGAGGCCTTTTTGCCTCAGTCTTGCCATATTGAAACACTGACGACAAAAAGGCTGGCAAATTCGCCAGCCTTTTTTGTGCAAACTCCCCGAAAACGCTTGTTTTGCGGGCCATTGCGGTGCTTTTGAGTTGCCTAGGGCAGATGCTTACGTATTCTCCGCCCGACTTATCCATTTGAGTCGTTTCATACCAATCAGAAAGGGTGGAAACATGAACAAGAACGAACTCGTATCCGCGGTCGCCGAGAAGGCTGGCCTTACCAAGGCCGATGCAGCCTCCGCCGTTGACGCCGTTTTCGAAACGGTTCAGGCCGAGCTGAAGAACGGCGGCGATATTCGCCTCGCTGGCTTCGGTGCCTTCACCGTCGGTCGCCGCGAAGCCTCCAAGGGCCGCAACCCGTCCACCGGCGCTGAAGTTGACATCCCGGCTCGCAACGTTCCGAAGTTCACGGCCGGCAAGGGCCTGAAGGACGCCGTCAACAGCTAATCAGCTGGAGCTCTCCGTGTGACGGAAAGACAAGAATGCTTAAGAGCCCGGCCATGCCGGG
>NZ_BJZP01000042.1 GCF_007992095.1 Paenirhizobium naphthalenivorans | reverse complement strand
CCTTCAAACAAGACGTGTGACCTCACATTGAAATGAAAAGGCGCCGGATCCGGAGGAGACGAGGTCCGGCGCCTTTGCGACAAGGGGCAACAAGCCCGGGAGGAGTCCATGAAAATCACCCGCCTCGAAACGGTGCGCGTCGCCGAGCGCGCCAATCTTCTCTGGCTGCTCGTCCACACCGACGAGGGACTGACCGGCCTTGGAGAGACCTTCTTCGGTGCGGAGACGGTCGAAGCCTACGTTCATGAATATATCGCCCCCCGGGTCATCGGCCGCGATCCGCTGGAGATCGACCGGCTGTCCGCCGATCTTGTGGGTTATCTGGGCTTTCGGTCCTCCGGCGCCGAAGTGCGCGGCAATTCGGCCTTCGACATCGCGCTCTGGGACCTGTTCGGCAAGGCGACCGGCCAACCGATCGCCCAGCTTCTGGGCGGCTTTACCCGCCGCGAGATCCGCACCTACAATACCTGCGCGGGCACAGAATACATCAAGAAGGCGACCGGCCAGACGACAGCCAATTACGGCCTTGCCGAGGGCCGCGACTACGACGACCTGAACGGTTTCCTCAACCACGCCGACGAGCTTGCCCACTCGCTTCTCGAAGAGGGGATCACGGCGATGAAGATCTGGCCCTTCGACGCCGCCGCGGAGAAGACCAGAGGCCAGTATATTTCCATGCCCGACCTCAAACAGGCCCTTCAGCCGTTCGAGAAGATCCGCGCTGCCGTTGGCGACAGAATGGACATCATGGTCGAGTTCCACTCCATGTGGCAGCTACTGCCGGCCATGCAAATCGCCAAGGCGCTCACGCCCTATCAAACCTTCTGGCATGAAGACCCGATCAAGATGGACAGCCTGTCGAGCCTCAAGCGCTATGCCGAGGTCTCCCCGGCGCCAATCTCGGCCTCGGAAACCCTCGGCTCACGCTGGGCTTTCCGTGACTATCTCGAAACGGGTGCGGCCGGCGTCGTGATGCTCGACATCAGCTGGTGCGGCGGCCTGTCGGAGGCGCGCAAGATCGCCGCCATGGCGGAAGCCTGGCACCTGCCGGTGGCCCCGCACGACTGCACCGGCCCGGTGGTCCTCTGCGCCTCCACACATCTCTCGCTCAATGCGCCAAACGCGCTCGTCCAGGAGAGCGTGCGCGCCTTCTACCGCACCTGGTACCGCGATCTGGTAACGGCCCTTCCCGAAGTCAGGAACGGCATGATAACGGTGCCGCCAGGTCCGGGGCTGGGCATGGAGCTCAATCCAGAACTTGAACGTGCCTTTACGGTTTTCCGTCGTATCTCCGATGCAAGAAGCCTGTGAAACACCCGAAACCGCCAGATCTATGAGGACATGATGGCAGATACCACTGAGACAGCCGTGAACGGCAGTCGTTACCAGGCCATGGCGGGCCCGGCAGTCATGCTGCTCGGCATGCTGATGTTTGCGCTCAACGATGCCATGGGAAAATGGTTTGTCGCCAATTACGGCCTGGGCCAGGTCATCCTGATCCGCAGCATGGCCGCTCTGCTCATCCTCGCGCCCTTCCTCTGGCATGCTGGCAAAAAACCGATCGTCAAGGCCGAAAAGCCGCTAATGCAGGCGGCTCGCGTCCTCTTCTCGACGTTGGAAGTATTCTGTTTCTACTATGCTGTTATGTATCTGCCGCTCGCCGACGTTATGACCTACTGGCTGGCGGCGCCGATCTATGTCGCGGCGGCCTCGCCGTTTCTCCTCGGGGAGAAGGTCGGCTGGCGGCGCTGGACCGCGATCTTCATCGGCTTCGTCGGCGTCATCATCACCCTCGAACCGTCGAGCGCCATGTTCACCATGCCGGCAGTCATCTCGATTCTCGGCACCTTCGCCTTCGCCTTCATGCTCATTTCCGGGCGAAGCCTGCGCGCCACCCCGGACAAGACCCTGGTCTTCTTCCAGGTGGCGGGTGCAGGGCTTGCCGGCCTCGTCTTCGCTCCGTTCGACTGGACTCCACTGACCTCGATGTCCGAGGCAGCGCTTCTCGGCCTTCTCGGTGTCGTCGCCATGGGCGCGCATATGTTGGTCAACCGTGCCCTGAAGATCTCGGATGCCGCGACCGTCGCTCCGCTGCAATACACCCTGCTGCTGTGGGCCATCCTGTTCGGCTGGATGTTCTTCGGCGATGTTCCTCGCCTTACCATGTTGCTTGGTGCGGCACTGATCGTCGGCTCCGGCATGTTCATCTTCTTCCGCGAACAACAGTTGAAGAAACGCCAGCCGGATCGCCCGCTCGACGTGCCGTGATCCGAAGCGCCATCATTTGGCAAGCGAAGGGGTCGCCCGCCCGAGCGGCCCCTTTTCCTTTCGGCGGGAAAGCCCAGCCAGCAATGCCCCCCCTTACGGAAAGGCGGCCCGCTCAGCAAAAAAGAAGAAGGCCCGAAGCGAGTGCTCCGGGCCTTCCTCATGTTTATCCTGCCGCTCGGCGAACGGCTCCCTTGCCGCCGCTTACTTGCGGATCTCGGCCAGCTTGGCAAGAATGCCATCGACGACGTCGGCACCGATCTCGGCCTTGTGCTTGTCGTAGACGACCATGGACTTCTCGCGAATGCGAGCCTGCTCCTCAGGCGACAGCGTGTTGACCTCGATGCCGGCGGCCTTGATCTTCTCCAGAGACTTCTTGTTCAGGTCCTGGATGACTTTGCGCTCTTCATCACGACCGACCATAGCGCAATCGCGCAGGGCTGCCTGTTCGTCTGCCGAGTACGTATCGAAGATCGGCTTCGAGAACAGGAAGAGGAAGGGCGTGTAGGCGTGGTTTGTCTCAGTGACATACTTCTGCACTTCGTAGAACTTCGAGGTGTCGATGGTCACATAGGGATTTTCCTGCGCGTCGATAGCCTTGGTTTCCAGCGCCGAGAACACTTCGCCGAACGCCATCGGAGTCGCATTGGCGCCGAGGTTCTGGAAGGTGTCGAGGAAGATGTTGTTCTGCATGACGCGAACCTTCATGCCCGCGAAATCTTCCCACTTGTTGACCGGGTGGACCGAGTTCGACAGGTTGCGGAAGCCGTTTTCCCAATAGGCCAGATTAACCAGGCCGGCTTCTTCCAGCTTCTTGTTCATCTGGTCACCGAAATCGCCGTCGAGAACCTTGTAGGCCTCATCAGCGTTGGCAAACAGGAACGGCAGGTCGAAAACGCCGAGCGCCGGCACGATACCGACCAGCGGCGAGGACGAGGTGACGACAGCCTCCTGAACGCCCGAGCGTAGGGCCTGGGTCGCCTGAAGGTCGCCGCCGAGCGCACCGCCCCAGAAAGCAGTAAGCTTGAGCTTGCCGCCTGACTTGTCGTCCAGGCAGGCCTGCATGGCCTTGATGCCGTTACCGACCGGGTGGTCGGCATTGATGCCGTTCGATACCCGGATATTGCGTTCGTTGAACTCGGCGAATGCCGGTGCGGCGGCCGAGCATACGAATGCGATGGCTGTGGTGGTCAGAAGCAGTTTTCTCATATTATCCTCCCATGGATTGTTGAGTGAGAAGTCGAAGCTCGCGGGCTATCAGCGCAGCCAGTGAGCGGGCACGAGAACCAGGTCCGGGAACAGAACCAGGACGAGGAGCACGAGGACCTGGGCAGCAAGAAAAGGCAGGACACCCACCGTCACCTTGCCAAGTGGAACACGGCCAACACCGCTGACGACGTTCAGCACAACACCGACCGGCGGCGTCAGAAGGCCGATGCAGGTGTTCATGATGAACATCACGCCGAAATAGACGGGATCGATGCCGGCCTGCTTGATGATCGGCATCAGCACGGGCGTCAGGATCAGAATCGTCGGCGTCAGGTCGAGCGCGGTTCCGACGATCAGCACGAGCAGCATGATGGCAAGCATCAGCAGGGTCGGGCGATTGATCAGGGGTTCGATATAGCCGGTAATCTCGGCGGGAATGTTCGCGGCAGTGATCAGCCAGGCCGAAACCAGCGCGGAGCAGACCAGGAACATGACGACGGATGTCGTTTTGGCCGCCTGCAGGATCACGTGCGGAAGCTCTTTCGGCGACAGTTCCCGATAGATGACCATGCCGACGAAGAGAGCATAGGCCGCGGCCACGACGGCGGCTTCTGTCGGCGTCACCACACCGGCCTTGATGCCGCCGAGAATGATCACCGGCATGCCGAGCGCCCACAGAGCGCGGCCGGTCACGCGCATGCGCTCCTTCATCGGCGTGCGCGGCAACGCCTCGACCTTGTCCTTGCGCACCACGATCAGCCAGGTGCCGATCAACGCGACACCCATGATCAGCCCTGGCACGATGCCGGCCATGAAAAGCTGGGTGATCGAGACGTTGGCGGAGACGCCGAAGACTATGAAAGCCATGGATGGCGGAATGACCGGGGCAATCACGCCGCCCGCAGCGATCAGACCCGCGGACCGCGGCACGTTATAGCCGGCCTTGGCCATCATCGGAATGAGAATTGCAGCAAGGGCGGCCGTGTCAGCAGCGGCGGAACCCGAAATACTGGCCATGATCACCGCAGCCATGATCGCGACGATGCCGAGACCGCCACGAATGTGGCCGACGCAGGCGATCGCGAAATCGATGATGCGGCGCGACAGACCACCAGCATTCATCAACTCTCCTGCGAGAATGAAGAAGGGAATTGCCAGCAGGGTAAAGGTATCGGCGCCAGCGATCATGTTCTGGGCGATGATCTGGGTATTGAACATGCCCATGTACCACATGAGCGTGACGCCACAGAACATCAGCGCAAAGGCAACCGGCACGCCGATCGCCATGGCGCCCAAAAGCGAGGCGATGAATACGACGAGGGTCATCAGGCACGCTCCGACAGGTGTTCAATGGACATGTTTTCGCCGGCAAAAGCGGCAATTTCTTCCTCTGTCACGCGTCCGGTCAGCAGGCGCACCAGCCGCTCCAGCGCGATCAGGACGATGCCGGCGCCAGTGAAGAAGCCGATACCGTAGACCCAGATCATCGGCAGCTTGGTGACAGGTGCCGCCATGCTGGCATTGATCGGCGCCTGCTTCCAGGTTCCCCAGAAGAAGATCGCCGAAACACCGATGATGATGATGTTCGACAGGATCATGCAGAGGATGCGGCCCTTGCGGCCGAACAGCATGACCAGCGTTTCCACGCCGACATGCGAATGCTCACGGAATGTGACGACCGCGCCGATGAAAGTCAGCCAGACGAAGAAATAGCGTGAAAGCTCGTCAGAGATGTTGAGGCCCGAGTTGAACCCATAGCGCAGCACCACGTTGACGAAGACCATCACGGCCATCGCCGCCAGGAAGAAGATCAGGAGCATTTCGAGGAAGCGATAGAATGTGTCGATTGCCTTTTGCATGACCAATCCCCCATCAAACCTTTCCCAGAAGGCCGCGAGCGGCCAGATTGCGGATCAGCGCCATCGTCCCGAACGTCCATTCCGAGCAGGAATCGCTGCGCTGGACCCGATTGATCAAGCGGCCGAGCGTCGGTGTGGCGATTTCCACGCGGTCGCCAAGCTCATGGGTGAAACCCTGACCGGCGCCACGCCGGTCCTTGACCGGCGCAAACATCGTGCCGAGAAACAGTACGGCGCCGTCCGGATACTGATGGTTGCGATTGAGGAGCTGACGGGCGAGATCGGCCGGTTTGCGACTGATCGCCTCCATCGGGCTCTCCCCCGTCATGACAAAGCCGTCCTCACCCTCGACCAGCAGTGAAACGCGCGCCTGGCCAAGGGCCTCGAGCGTAAAGTCGGCATCGAACAGGCGGATGAAAGGACCAATCGCACACGATGCATTGTTGTCCTTGGCCTTGCCGAGAAGCAGGGCCGAGCGTCCCTCGACATCGCGCAGGTTGACATCGTTACCAAGCGTCGCGCCGATGACTTCGCCGGTCGAGCGCAGCACGAGTACCACTTCCGGCTCGGGATTGTTCCATTCCGACATCGGATGAATACCGACCTCGGCACCACAGCCGACGGCCGACATCGGCTGTGCCTTGGTGAAAATTTCCGCATCGGGACCTATACCGACCTCGAGATACTGCGACCAGAGGTCCATGTCCTGCAGCAATGTCTTGACGCGGGCGGCCTGCTCGGAACCGGCAACGACGCCGCGCAGACTGTCGCCCAGAACCGGTGCCAGTCGATTGCGGATCTCAACCGCGCGGGTTGCGTCCCCCTTGGCTTGCTCCTCGATCACGCGCTCCAGCATACTGTCGGCGAAGGTCACACCTGCCGCCTTGATCGCCTGCAGATCCACGGGAGCCAGAAGCCCGCCAAGTCTCCCCGACAGGAAGTCGTCAAGCGAACCAAGTTCAGCAAGGTCGCCAGTGCTTTTCAGGCGAGCCGCGATACCCTCGATCTCGAAAAGAGAGGCAACGGTGGCCGACAGGGGCGTGAGGTCAAACAGTCGACCGTTACGAACGAGAACGGGGCAAGGCCCGCCGGCCGCGTTCGACCACACCCGCCCGACCAGCAAGGCCTCGGCGGCATCATCCGGCAGAATCTGCCCGGCGCTTAGTGAATGCGTGGAACCCAATTCATTCTCCCCATGAGTCTCCTCAAGGCTCGCCCTCCAGCTCGCCTTGCCCTATTGTCAGGATGTCTGACAACAATGCCTGAAACGTTTTAGTCGGACTCTTTCCAACTGTCCAGCAACCAGTGCTATTTTACGGCTTCAACTTCACTCGATGGCCACCGAACCACAAACCGAGGCCCGGCAGGCGCATCAGTACGACTCCAGCTGGAGACCAAGGCGCCCGGTCGCCCCCAGCAGGTGACGGCGCATGGCTTCGCGCGCCTTGTGCGGATCGCGGCTGGCGACGGCCTCGCGAATTGCCAGATGCTCGGCGATCGTCACCTCGACGATTTCCTCAAGCACAGCTGCAGCCCGCGCGGCATTGATCGCCAGACTGATACGCTCGGCGATGAAGCCGATGAACAGTGTGAAATACTCATTCTTGGTGGCCGCCGCGAGAACGCGGTGAAAGGCGAGATCCGCGATGATCCCCTGACTGGTCCACTTGTCCGCACCGGTCATTGCCGCCAGCGTCCCGTCCAGCTTTTCGAGATCGCCGGCATCATGATGCACGGCCGCAAGACCTGCCGCCTCGATTTCGAGCGGCAGACGCAACTGGAAGAGCTCCCGGAAACTCTCCCTGTCATCCAGATCGTCCTGTTCGATACGAATCGACGGCCGGGTCCGCTGTTCGGTGACGAAAGCACCGACCCCCTGACGAGTCTCGACCAGCCCCTCATTGCGTAACTGGGCGATGGCCTCGCGCACCACCGAACGGCTGACGCCAAACCCCTTGGCAAGCACATGCTCCGTCGGAAGCTTGTCACCCGGAAGGATTCGGCCCTCCACAATGTCGCGGGCGATCTGGGTGGCGATGCGCGTTGGCAAATGCTCGTTACGCCTGATCTGACCGAAGTCCATCGTCATGTCGCCCTCTCGTTACCGTATCCGGCGGTTTTCTACGAATCCCGCACGAAGTTCAATTGGCAACCCGGATTCATGACGAAAGTCGGATCGATCGCGCCTTTGACAGCAGTCAGCATCTTGCGCTGGACGTCCGGCAGACGAGCATCGAAATCCGCCTTCTTCAACCGGCCGATGCCATGCTCGGCGCTGATCGAGCCGTGATAGGCGTCAAGAACCACATTGATTGCCCGTTTGGCCGTATAGATCTGCGCGGCACATGCCTCGGGAGAGAGCCCAGCGGGCGGCAGTACATTCAGATGCACATTACCGTCGCCGACATGACCATAGGAAACGCTGATGCAATCGGGCAAAGCCTCGGCGACGGCCGCCTCGGCGTCGCGGACGAAGTCTGCTAGCCGTGACAAGGGGACGGAAATATCGGTGCGCAGATGCGGGCCGCGCTTGGCCTGCCCCTCATTCATACCTTCGCGGAAAAGCCAGAGATTGCGTGCCTGACTTTTCGACGTGGCGATCACGCCATCGGCGACCAGCCCCTCTTCCATCACCCCGCCGAGGAACCGTTCCATCAGATCGGCAATGTCGACGAGACCGGAACCAGAGATCTCCATCAGCGCATAGGCCGGATAGTCGCCGGCCATCGGCATGGCGAGATCGGGGATCGCCTCGCGAGCCAGCGCGAAGGCCAGCGGCGGCATGAATTCGAAAGCCGACAGCAAGTCGCAGCAATCGCGGCGCGCGCAGCGATAAAGCGCGATCGCGTCATCCAGCGCATTGAGGCCGACAAGCGCCGTCGCGACTTGGTCCGGCTCGGGCATGAGCTTGACGGACACGGCTGTAATAATGCCCAAAATACCCTCCGCGCCGATGAATAGCTGCTTCAGATCAATGCCGCGATTGTCCTTGCGCAACGTCGACAGGCCATCGAAGATCGTGCCATCGGGCAGCACCACCTCAAGACCGAGTACGAGTTCGCGTGTCATGCCATAACGCAGCACATTGATCCCGCCGGCATTGGTCGAAACATTGCCGCCGATACGGCAAGAGCCCTGGGCGCCGAGGGCCAGCGGGAAGAACATGCCTTCGCGCGACACCGCGTCCTTGAACTCCGAGAGAATACAGCCCGCCTCAACCACTGCGGAGAAATCATCGACATCGATACGCCGGATCTTCGTCATGCGCTCGAGGCTGACCACCACTTGACTGTCGGGTTGATCTGGCGTCGCGCCAAGCACGAGCCCGGTATTGCCTCCCTGGGGAACGATCGACAAACCGAGAGCCGCACAAGCCCGGACAGCCGCCGCGACCTCGTCGGTCGTACGTGGTCGCAGGACCGCGACGGCGCCGGTCGTCACATCGCTGTGCCAGTCCCGGCAATAGCGCTCGACCTCGTCGCCGAGCAGCACCATGTCCGCCCCAAGCGCCCGGCAGAGCGCCTCCTGCCGGTCATCCGCCTGTACCACCGCTTCGCCCAGTCCACTCAAGATCGCATTCTCCCTTTGCCGCGAGGTCCCACCACTGAGGCTCACGACCACAACGCCAACAATTGTATTTCCAAACCCACCATATAAGGTTATCAGACAACCTTACAATATTTGTTTTGGCTGACTTGCCTTTTGTCAACATTGGCTAAGTCGGCCCTGCAGGAGGAGGAAAATCCATGCATATCCTGATCATCGGCGCGGCAGGCATGGTCGGCCGCAAACTCGCTGCGCGCCTGACCGCGGACGGATCGCTTGGCGGACGTGCGATCGATGCCATGACCCTGGTCGATGTCGTCGCCCCGGATGCCCCTGCCGGCTTTACCGGCAAGGTGACACTGGAAACGGCCGACCTATCGGCGCCCGGCGAGGCAGCCCGTCTGATCGCAGGGAGGCCCGATGCAATCTTCCATCTGGCGGCAATCGTCTCCGGCGAGGCCGAGCTCGACTTCGACAAGGGCTACCAGATCAATCTCGACGGCACACGCTACCTGTTCGACGCGATCCGCATCGCCAATGGTCAGGATGGCTACAAGCCGCGCGTCGTCTTCACCTCGTCGATCGCCGTATTCGGCGCACCATTGCCATATCCGATCCCCGACGAATTCCACACCACGCCGCTCACCAGCTACGGCACCCAGAAGGCAATTTGCGAACTGCTGCTGGCCGACTATTCACGGCGCGGCTTCTTTGACGGTATCGGCATTCGCCTGCCGACCATCTGTATCCGCCCGGGCAAGCCGAACAAGGCGGCCTCCGGCTTCTTCTCCAACATCCTGCGCGAACCACTGGTCGGCCAGGAAGCAGTGCTTCCCGTTTCCGACGACGTCCGACACTGGCACGCCTCACCCCGCTCCGCCGTCGGCTTCCTGATTCATGGCGCAACGATCGACGTCGAAAAGGTCGGCCCACGTCGCAACCTCTCCATGCCGGGCCTCAGCGCCACCGTCGGCGAGCAGATTGAAGCGCTTCGCCGGGTGGCCGGAGACAAGGCCGTGCAGCTGATCCGCCGAGAGCCCGACGAGATGATCATGCGCATGTGCGCCGGCTGGGCTCCCGGCTTCGAGGCCAAACGCGCTCGCGAACTCGGCTTTACCGCAGAGAGTTCTTTTGAGGAGATCATTCGCGTGCACATCGAAGACGAACTGGGAGGCACGCTGTGACGGAAGGCGCTGAACGAATCGCATCAGCCGATCGCCGAATCGCCTTCCTCGGCACCGGTCTGATGGGCGCGCCGATGGTCCGCCGCCTGTTGAAGGCCGGCTTTGCCGTCACCGTCTGGAACCGCGATCCGCGCAAGGCCGAGGCCCTCGCCGTAGACGGCGCGATCATCGCGCCAACGCCAGCCGAGGCAGCGCGCGGCGCCGATATTGTCTTCACCATGCTGAGTGACGGCAAGGCGGTTGGCCAGGTCCTGTTCGACGGTGGCGTCGCCG
Organism: Paenirhizobium naphthalenivorans; assembly: GCF_007992095.1. Lineage (GTDB taxonomy): Bacteria > Pseudomonadota > Alphaproteobacteria > Rhizobiales > Rhizobiaceae > Allorhizobium > Allorhizobium naphthalenivorans. The sequence continues at coordinate 4,153 of NZ_BJZP01000042.1, read as the reverse complement.
ATGTCCTCAAAACCGGCGCGGCCGTAATTGACAGCTCGTCGATCGCCCCGCCGATCGCCCGCGACCATGCCGCACGGCTTGCCGATAGGGGCATCGCCCATATCGACGCGCCCGTGTCCGGTGGCGTCGTCGGCGCCGAGGCCGGCACGCTGGCCATCATGGCCGGTGGCGAACCCGCTATTGTCGAGGGTCTTGCCGATGTCTTCGCCGCATTGGGGCGCGTGACCCATGTCGGCCCGTCCGGCGCCGGCCAGATCTGCAAACTTGCCAACCAACAGATCGTTGCCATTACTATCGGCGCAGTCGCTGAAGCGATGATCCTGGTGGAAGCCGGCGGCGCCAGCCGCGAAAAGTTCCGCGAGGCGATCCGTGGCGGCTTTGCTGAAAGCCGCATCCTCGACCTGCACGGCGGCCGCATGGTGGCGCGCAGCTTCGCGCCGGGCGGCCCCTCGCGTCTGCAACTGAAGGATCTCGACACCGTGGCGGCCATGGCCGAACTCTTCATGCTCGACCTGCCGCTGACGGCCGTGGTGCGCGATGAGTTCCGCGACTTCGTCGCAGACGGCGGTGGCGAGACCGACCACAGTGGGCTTCTGTTGCATCTAGAGAAGATTAATCAGCGTTCGGGAGAGAACAGGAAATGAACGAGGACAACAAAAAGCCCGCCCGGCGCCTGCGCTCGCAGAACTGGTTCGACAATCCCGATCACATCGACTTGACGGCACTCTATCTTGAGCGCTTCATGAACTACGGCACGACGCCGGAAGAACTGCGCGCCGGCAAGCCGATCATCGGCATCGCCCAGTCGGGCAGCGACCTCAATCCCTGCAACCGCCACCATCTCGACCTCGCCAAGCGCCTGCGCGATGGCATTCGCGATGCCGGCGGCATCCCGATCGAATTTCCAACCCATCCGCTGTTTGAGAACTGCAAACGTCCGACGGCAGCCCTTGACCGCAACCTCGCCTATCTCGGTTTGGTCGAGATCCTTTACGGCTACCCGCTTGACGGCGTCGTGCTGACCACCGGCTGCGACAAGACCACGCCATCGGCGCTGATGGCCGCCGCGACGGTCGACCTTCCAGCGATCGTTTTTTCCGGTGGACCGATGCTCGACGGCTGGCATGACGGGGACCTTGTCGGTTCGGGCACCGTGATCTGGCGCTCGCGCCGTAAACTCGCTGCCGGAGAGATCACCCGCGAGGAATTCCTCGAAACGGCACTCGATTCGGCCCCCTCGATCGGCCATTGCAACACCATGGGCACTGCCTCGACGATGAACGCCATGGCCGAAGCGCTCGGCATGTCCCTGACCGGTTGCGCAGCCATTCCCGCCGCCTACCGCGAACGCGGACAAATGGCCTATCGCACAGGCCGCCGCGCCGTCGAACTGGTGCTCCAGGACATCAAGCCGTCCGACATCCTGACCCGCTCAGCCTTCCTCAACGCGATCAAGGTCAACTCGGCGATCGGCGGTTCGACCAATGCCCAGCCGCATCTCGCCGCCATGGCCAAGCACGCCGGCGTCGAGCTTCACCCCGATGACTGGCAGGTGCACGGCTTCGATATTCCGCTGCTCGCCAATGTCCAGCCGGCTGGCGCCTATCTCGGCGAACGCTTTCACCGCGCCGGTGGCGTGCCGGCGATCATGTGGGAGCTCCTGCAGGCCGGAAAACTGGATGGGGATTGTCCGACGGTCACCGGAAAGACCATGGCTGAAAACCTGCGGGATCGGGAATCGGAAGATCGCGAGGTGATCAAACCCTATGCCGATCCGCTCAAGGAACGCGCCGGCTTCCTGGTCCTCAAGGGCAATCTGTTCGATTTCGCCATCATGAAGATGAGCGTGGTGTCGGAGAGCTTCCGCGAGCGCTATCTTCAGGAACCCGGCCGTGAAGGCGTGTTCGAAGGCAAAGCTGTCGTCTTCGACGGCTCCGAGGACTACCACAAACGCATCAACGATCCGGCCCTCGACATCGACGAGAACACCATTCTGGTGATCCGCGGCGCCGGGCCGCTCGGCTGGCCTGGTTCTGCCGAGGTGGTCAACATGCAGCCGCCGGATCACCTGCTGAAAAAGGGCATCGTCAGCCTGCCGACGATCGGCGACGGCCGCCAGTCCGGCACGGCCGACAGCCCCTCGATCCTCAACGCCTCGCCGGAGAGTGCCGCCGGCGGCGGTCTTGCCTGGGTCAGGACCGGCGACGTGATCCGCATCGACTTCAACAAGGGTCTTTGCGACATGCTGGTGGATGACGCCGTGATCACCCGCCGCAAGGGTGATGGCATTCCCAAGGTGCCTGCCGATGCCACGCCGTGGCAGAGGATCTATCGCCAGACGGTCACTCAGCTTTCCGAGGGAGCGACCATAGAGGGGGCGGATTCCTTCCAACGCATAGCGCGCACCCCGCCGCGCCATAACCACTGACGCGCTCCTGATCTCAGACATTTGCGATCACATCTGCGTTCCTTGCGGCCCGCCTATTTGACGTGGCGGGCCATGAGAACCATCTAGGGGTGGAACCCACACCCGAAGGAGGATGGTATGACGACAATGACCGAACGCGCCGTACTGGCTGGCGGCTGCTTTTGGGGCATGCAGCAGCTGATCCGCAGGATGCCCGGCGTCCTCTCCACCCGCGTCGGTTACACCGGCGGCGATGTGAAGAACGCCACCTACCGCAATCACGGCACCCATGCCGAAGCGATCGAAGTCACCTTCGATCCGCAGAAAACCAGTTACCGCGACCTGCTCGAGTTTTTCTTCCAGATCCACGACCCAAGCACGCCGAACCGTCAGGGCAATGATCTCGGCGTGAGCTACCGCTCCGCCATCTATTTCACCAATGACGACCAGAAACGCGTCGCGCGGGAAACCATTGCCGACGTGGATGCCTCAGGCCTTTGGCCGGGCAAGGTGGTGACCGAGGTCGAGCCGGTCAGCGATTTCTGGGAAGCAGAACCGGAACATCAGGATTACCTGGAGCGCATTCCGAACGGCTATACCTGCCATTTCCCCCGGCCGAACTGGCGGCTGCCGCGCCGCGCAGCCTGAGGCGAAGCGATATCAGCAAAACGACGCCACCGATCCGCAAGGGGCGGTGGCGTCTTCTGTGTCAGAGCACGGCGCTCATACCTCCGTCGACGTAGAGAATCTGGCCGTTGACATAGTCGGATGCGGCGGAGGCGAGGAACACGGCCGCTCCGACCAGTTCCTCCGGCTTGCCCCAACGCCGCGACGGTGTGCGCCCCTTCACCCAGGAATCGAATTGCGGATTGCTGGTCAGAGCCTCGTTCATGTCGGTGAGCATGTAGCCAGGACCGATGGCATTCGCCTGGATGCCGTACTCGGCCCATTCGGCTGCCATCGACTGCGTCAGCAGCTTGATGCCGCCCTTGGCCGCAGTATAGGGCGCGACCGTCGGACGGGCGAAGGCACTCATCAGCGAGCCGATATTGACGATCTTGCCATAGCCGCGCGGGATCATGCGCTTGGCCGCCTCGCGACCGACGAAGAAGGCGCTGGTCAGATTGGTGTCGATCACCCGCCGCCATTCCTCGGCCTTGAGTTCAATCAGCGGCTTGCGCAACTGAATGCCGGCGTTGTTGACGAGAATATCGATCGGTCGATCGGCGTCATCAAGCCGCTCGAAGGCGGCGACCACGGCCGCCTCATCCGTCACGTCGAAGGCTTCAACCTCGACGGCATGGCCCAGCGCCCGCATCGCCCCGGCGGCTTCCTCCAACCGGTCCGCATTCACGCCGTTCAGCACCACGCGCGCCCCGGCTCCCGCAAGCCCAACGGCGATGGCCTGGCCAAGGCCGCGCGATGAACCCGTGACAAGGGCGGTCTTTCCTTCAAGGCTGAATAGCGGATTGTTCAACGTCACACTCCCGATCCTTATTCTCTTGCACGCTCCCGGCCAACCATTGGGAAAGCCGTCAGACTATAGACGGCCGATACGGAAATGGCATGTCGATCTGCTCATCCGGGACCTTAAACAGGCCGTTGTGCAACGCGTATTTCCGCCGCCCTTGAAATTCACCTCTTCGCTTCTTTGAAGCGACATATATATAAATATATATGTACCGACACGAATGATCGCGCCCAGTGGATCTCGTGAGGCATAATGATGAACCAGGAAGGACACCG
>NZ_BJZP01000041.1 GCF_007992095.1 Paenirhizobium naphthalenivorans | reverse complement strand
AATGGAAATCAGGCTGCGCCGGGTCAGCTCTCAGTGGAAATCAACAGTGATGCCGCTCCGAGATCGCGGCCATCCGCGACGGCGGGGTTACGATTAGGTCAAATGCCGCAATGATCGCAGCATAGCCGGCCGGCTCGCCTCGCTCAGGCAAGGGTCTTCCGTGAAAGTCAATCACGCCCTGCGTAGGCCATTTACCCATAGGTCATCTCGCGAAATTGGATCACCGGATCTAGACCCCGCTGCGGGAAACCGTCACCGTCAGCGAAAACCTATCACCATTGGCCAAATTTGTGAAATATATTCACGCGGGGATGTAAAATCTGAGACAGCAACAGCGCGACTTTTTCGGCGTGAAATATGCCCTGCGTAATCGCCGGCCCCTCGGCTGCTGACGAGCATCGCAATTATCTTGACAAAAGAAATCATATTTACGATTTGATATGCCGCACTGAATTTTGAGGGGGCCTAATTGTTTTTCAGACTGAACGAAATGGCGATCGCTCTTGCGCTGGTCGTTGCTCAACCGATCAGCGGGATGGCGGACCCGATCACCATCATTGACCATGAAAAGCGCACCGTGACGCTGACGAAGCCGGCGGAGCGGATCGCCTCGATCCCCATTCCCATGGCCTCGACCATCATTGCCATGGATGGCGGTACCTCGAAACTGGTCGGGATGAACCCAACCGCCAAGTCGGCGATTGTCGAAGGCGTGCTCGGCAAGATCTTCCCCGAAGCGAAGGACATTCCGTCCGACATCACCGCACCGAACTTTATCCCGAACGTCGAGGAACTGGCTGCCACCAATCCCGAACTGGTGATCCAGTGGGCCGATCGCGGCCCGGACCTGGTCGACCCGATTGTCAATGCTGGGCTCACCGCGCTTTTGATCTCCTACGGCACCGAGGAGAAGACCAAGCAGTATCAGGCCATGGTGGCGACCGCGATGGGCAAGCCCGAGCGCGCGGAGATGATCAACGGCTGGCGCGATCAGGTGGCAGCAGACATCGCCGCGAAGTCTAAGGACATCTCGGCCGACGAGAAGCCGAAGGTCCTTTATCTCGGCCGCGCGCTGGAGGGCCTCACCGCGTCCGGCGACAAGGGCAATTACAACGCCTTTTACATCAATCTTGTTGGCGCCACCTCGGCATCCGCCGATGTTCAGGGCCAGGGCACGACGATCAGCCCCGAGCAGATCGCCGAGTGGAACCCGGACGTCATTCTTCTCAACAGTTTCGAGGCCAAGCTTGGCCTGGAGCGCATCAATGACGATCCGATCCTATCCTTGACCAAGGCCGCCCAGGAAAAGCGCGTCTACAAGATGCCACTCGGCGGCTATCGCTGGGATCCGCCGAACCAGGAAAGCCCGCTGACCTGGATGTGGCTCGCCAATCTCATGCATCCCGACATCTTCCAGTACGACCTGCGCGCGGAGATGAAAAAGGCCTACAAGACGCTCTACGACTACGACCTGACCGACGAGGACATCGACGGCATCCTGTGGATCGGCATGCAGGGCGACGCCACCGACTACGCCCAGTTCAAGGCAAAGTAGGATGGCGATGGTGGCGACCGAAAGCGGGCGCAAAAGCCTGATCGGCTTCAGGATCGGCGCCTTCGGCCTGATGGCGCTGGCACTTGTCGCCGCCATGCTGTTCTCGATCGGCGCCGGACGCTTTTCCGTCGACGTGCCTCGGATCGGCGAGATCCTGTTGACGGCGATCCTCAACCCCGACGCTGCGCCGACCCAGATGGACGAGCGTATCGTGCTGCTGGTACGGCTGCCGCGCGTGCTTTTGGCGGCACTGTCGGGAGCGGCACTCGCCGTCGGCGGCGCTGCGCTGCAGGGCGTGTTCCGCAATCCGCTGGTCTCGCCGCAAGTGCTTGGTATCAGCCAGGGCGCCGCCTTCGGCGGCGCGCTGGCCATCCTGTTCGGCTATTCCGGCTTCGTGCTGCTCGGCATGGCCTTTCTGCTCGGCCTGTCGGCGCTGGTCCTGGTCGGACTTCTCGCCCGCATCAACGGCCGCACCGAGGTGATCACGGTGATCCTGGCCGGCATGATCGTCGGCGCGCTGTTTGCCGCGCTGGTCTCGGTCGTGCAGTTCGTCGCCGACCCCAACACCTCGCTGCCCGCCATCGTCTACTGGCTGATGGGGTCGTTCTCGACCGCCACCTGGCCACGCCTGTGGCTCGCCGTTCCGGGCATGGGACTTGGCCTCTTCGCCGTCTGGATGTTGCGCTACCGGCTCAACCTTCTGGCGCTGGAGGAACAGGAGGCCCGTTCGCTCGGCGTCAATCCCGACCGCGAGCGCTGGTACATCTTCGTCGCCATTTCGCTGATGACCGGCACATCGGTGGCGGTGGCCGGCATCGTCGGCTGGATCGGTCTCGTCGTGCCGCATGCTGCGCGCATTCTAGTTGGCGAGGACCACCGTACGCTGATCCCGGCCTCGGCATTGCTGGGTGCCGCCTATCTGACGCTAATCGACACCATGGCGCGCACCCTGACGGCGGCGGAAATTCCGCTCGGTGTGCTGACCGCGCTGGTCGGTGCGCCGGTGTTCGGTTTCCTGCTGCGCCGCCATTTCAAGGAAACCAACCGCACATGATCGGTCTTGAAGACGCCTCCGTCTCCTTCGGCGCCCGCCCGCTGCTTTCCGGCATCAGCTTCACCGTGCCGGTCGGCCGATCCATGGCGGTGCTCGGCCCCAATGGCCGCGGCAAGACCACGCTTTTGCGTGCCCTGCTCGGCTTCCAACCGCTGGCGAAGGGTCGTCGCAGCGCTCCGAAAATCGCCGGCTATGTGCCGCAGCATGGCGCCTCGCAGGCCAAGCTCTCCGGGCTTGATGTCGTCATCATGGGCCGGGCGGCGCGGCTTGGCCTGTTCGGCCAGCCCTCGGCCGAGGACCGCGCGGCGGCCGAGGAGGCGCTGGTCGAGGTGGGCGCCTGCCATCTCGCCGAGCTTCGCTACGACCGCATGTCCGGCGGCCAGCGGCAGATGGTGATGATCGCGCGGGCCATCGCCACAAGTTCGCCGGCGCTGGTGTTCGACGAGCCCACCTCGGCGCTTGATCTCGGCAACCAGTCGCGCACGCTGGAACTCCTGAATACGCTCAGGCTTCGACGCGACAAGGCGATCCTGTTCACCACCCACGACCCCAACCATGCGCTGGCGGCGGCCGATGACGTGCTGCTGATGATGCCGGGCGGGCGCGAGATGCACGGCACCGTCGCCGACATGATCGAGCCCGACAAGCTTTCCGAGCTTTACGGCGTTCCAATGCGCTGGGTGGACGTCAACGGCCCGACGGGCGAGACGCGCCGGGCAATCCTGCCGGCCTTTGCCGGAATAGAGGCGGCATGAACACGATTTATCTGAAATCCACCTATGAGGCCCCATCCGAAGCGGTAAAGGCGGCCGCCGCCGAGGGTCTGGTGACGATCGTCGAGCAGACGGCGCTTAACGCCGACATGCTGCTGGCCCACAGCGGCCTGATCACCGGCAACCAGCTCGACCAGAACGCCATGGCCCTGATGCGCGAGGCGCTCGCCGCATTCCTCGATGCCGGAGGCCGCTGGTTCTTCAACGGTCACATGGTGCGGCCGCTGATCGACGGCATGACACAGTACCGGCCAATCGAGGCACCGAAGCGCGCCGATTTCGACCTCGCCTCTGTCAATCCCCATCCGTTGTTTGCCGGCATCGAGCTTTCGAAACTCGAGACCAACAAGGGCGTGGCCGGCTTCTACGGCCGGGGCTGCAATCCGCTGCCCGAGGGCGCCGTGGCCGTCAACAGCCTGGGCGCGGCGAAGGTGCCGGTCGACTGGGTCTGGGCGCGGCCGAAGGGCGGGCGGATCTTTTCCCATGCCGGCAATGATCTCGGCTCTATGGGGCTGGAATGGAAGCTTTCGGGCGAGCTGACGCGCCGCATGATCGACTGGGCGCGGGGCGGCGCCTGCCTCGAGCCATGGCCCGGCTCGCCCTCGTTACCGGCGGCCGGCCTGCCGCTTGCCGCCCCCGAAACCTATGGCGGCATGCGCAGGTCGAGCCGCACCGGACGGCGCATCGTGGCGCCATCCTGCGGCACCTACTACCATATTCGCAGTCTTGAAGGACCGCGCTACACTGAGGCCTTCGACGTGATCTGCGCGCCCGAACAGCTCACCGACATCCTGCGGCCGGTTGATGTTCTCTGGGTTCCGTGCCGCACGCCGGCGCAGCGTCTGATCGGGCAGAAAGCCGTGATCGCCCGCCATCTGGCGGCCGGCGGCACGGTGGTGGCGCTCGGCGAGAGCCGGTCCGATCTGTGGCTGCCGCATGTCGACTTCACCGGCACGCCGACGAACTGGTGGTGGTGGCTCGATCCGGCCGCCGATCTCGGCGTGCGCGTGACCGAGGCCGCCGCCGGCCATCCGCTGATGGCCGGGATCGGCGACAGGCAAGCGACCTGGCACCTGCACGGCTGGTTCGTCCCGCCTGACGGCGCCACGGTTCTCGCCCGCGACGGCGAAGGCCGGGCGATCCTCTACGAGGACAAGGTGTCGACGAGGGGTACGATGATCCTCTCCTCGCTCGACCCGATGTTCCACCACGGCTCGCACTTCATGCCGGCCACGACCCTTTTCCTCGACCGTTTCGTACGCAACCTGAAAGCCTTCGCAGATGTCTAATGCCATTACCGTGCTCGACAACGGCCACCCGATCAGCTTCACCTTCGACAGCATCAACGCCTATCACGGCGGCGGCTTTCCCGGCGGTGTCGCGCATGCGCTCAAAGCCATGCAGGCAGCGTTTCCGCTTCTGTCCGACACGCCGCTGGAACGGCGCGAGGTGACGATCGTGACCGCGTTTTCCGGTCCCGGCGGCCGCGACGCGCTGGAAATGGTGACCCGGGCGCTGACCGAGGGACGCCTGACCGTCGACAAGTCGATCGGCGGCAGGGACATCATCACCGACCCGCCCGGACCCTACGTGTTCCGCTTCAGCTATCGCGGCCGGACCGCCGAAGCCGTGATCAAGCCGGGGCATGTGAAGGAAGAGTTCGTCACATTGGGCGCAAAGAAAGACAAGACGCCCGACGAGATCGCCCGACATGAAGAACTTAAGGCGGAAATGGCCTACCGCCTTTTGCCTATCCCTGCACACGAGGTGTATGGCGTCAGGACCGTTTGATCCAGACCTGACCGAAGATGGGGTCAGAACAAGAGCAGTGCGGAATCGTACGCTAAGGTCGAACGGACCGTGAACTCTCGTCACGTACTCGCATGATGGTTTGGCGGCTGGTTCCAAATTTCCGGGCAATGGCCGAAACGCTCATTTCTTTTGCAAGATCCTCACGCACGTCCTGCTTCTGTCCCTCGCTGAGTGTGGAGGGGCGCCCGAGGGTCTTGCCTTCGAACTTTGCCCGCCTGAGGCCCGATTGCGTCCGTTCGATCAGCAAATCCCGTTCGAACTGCGCGACGGCGTTGAGAACCTGCATGGTCACCCGCATTTGACGTGAGCGCGATGAACGCTGTGATCGCCACCACATTCCAACGCCGGAACGGGGGGGACGCGTTGGAAATTGCCGGGCGTGCTCAATTGGTCGACGGCGATCTACAGTCCGCGCGAGTGCAAAGCGTGTCGTTCACCGGCGGAGCCCGCCGCGGCGGCGCGGATTTCGTCCGCGGAGATCGGAAGTCGTATTTCTCTTTTTGACCTCGTTGATCTCTGTCAATGCATGGGGCGCCCAGTCGTGGTCGGCTGACGCTATTCCGTGCTGCCGGAGCGGTTCAGGCGTCATGCTGGACTGAATTTCGTGGAAGCTAAGCTCGCCGCCATTGTCACGCAAAGGCGGCAGGCCATGAAAGGGGTTGTCTTATGACAGGAAAATTACGGGAACGAATTGCGATATCGGGCGTCGGCTGCTCGCGCTTCGGTGATCTGCTTGAGACGCCCGAACTCAAGGGCACGACGATCCAGGAACTGACGGCGCGTGCGGTCAAGGAGGCGCTTGATGACGCTGGGCTGACCGGGCAGGACGTCGATGCGGTATTCGCCGGCAATGCGATGGTGCACAGTTCGCAGGTGCCCGGCACCTATTCGCAGCTGTCGAAGTGGACGGGCACCCAGTTCAAGGCCGGCGTCCATTTCGAGGCGCAATGTTCGACCACCAATGTCGGCGCGGCGCTCGCCGCAATGGCGGTCGCGGCCGGCGTCTACGATACCGTACTGGTCTACGGGTTGGAGACCACGCGCACCAAAGTGAAAGATCTCAGTCCCTACGAGCGCGAACCGATCTCGCACCAGCAGACATGGCTGTGGACCGACATGGCGGTCAACCAAGCCTATGGCGTGCCGCAGGGCTACGACATCTTTTCGACCTATAACGGTCTGGTCGCGCTGGGCTACTGCCGCAAATACGGCATGTCGATCGAGGATTTCGATCGCAGCATGTTCGAACTATGCAAGACTCGGCGTCTACACGGTTCGATGAATCCCAAGGCCAACATCCAGGAAAAGCTCGAAGACCGCGCCAAGAGGGAAGGCTTCTCCGATCCGTTCGACTATTGGCGGTCCGACGAGCACAATCCCTTCGTCGCCTGGCCGTCACGGCTGCTCAGCCTGGTGACGACCGCCGACGGCGCGTCGGCCATGGTGATCACCCGCGCCGATCTGGCCAAGGGCGGCAAGTCGCCGCCGGTCGAACTCAAAGGCTTCGGCATCAGCTACAGCGACCTGCCCTGGTACGGCGAAGACCCGACATATTGGGAGTTCGACCGCCGCGCGATCGATACCGCTTTCGAGATGGCCGGCATCAAACCTGCCGATATCGACTACCTGCATACCCACGACTGCTCGCACATCTCCGGGATCTGCACCGCCGAGGCGACCGGCTACCTCGAACCCGGCAAGGGACTGAACGCAGCGCGCGACGGGCGGCTGCGCTTTGACGGCGACCGGCCGATGTCGACCCACGGCGGTCGCCACGCCTTCGGCCATGCGTGGGGCGCCAGCGCTGGCACCGACACCTATGAGGCCGTCCTGCAGATGCGGGGCCAAGCCGGGCCGCGGCAAATCAAGAAGCCGCCGGAGATTTCCGTCATCCACACGCACGGCTACGCCATGATCGGCACCGTCGTCGTTCTCGGGAGCATTTGACATGTCGACCGTTGCCGAACAGCCGAGCGCCATCCGCTCCTACTACAAAGGCCTTTCCGAGGGCGTCTTTCGGGCTATCACCTGCAAAGTCTGCGGCGGTTACACCTTCCCGCCAACCGGTTGCTGCGAACATTGCGGCAGTTGGGACGTGACCCCGGTCGAACTGAGCGGCGACGCCACGCTTCTGCTAGCATCGCACAACATTTCGCCGGCCTGCCATCCGCGGTTCGAGAAGATCGCGCCTTATGTCTACGGCCATATCCGACTGAAGGAGGGGCCGATCGTCCAGGCGATCATTCTCGGCGTCGATCCGACACCACAGGCGCTCAAAGCCCTGTTCGAGCGCGGCCCTGTTCCGGTGAAGGCGGAGACGCTGCAGATGGACGACCTCCCTGTCCTGGCATACCGGATCGTCGGCTGACAAGACCGCGCAAGAAACGAAGCGAGCGGCAGCAAGGGTATTGTGCCCCTGCTGCCGTTAGCGCTCATTCCCACTCGAATATTTTCGTCGCCATAAGCATCTGATATAATTAAGCAAAATATCGGGTCAACGTACCGTGAAAATACCGCCAAAAGCCTAGCCTTTTGAATTTGCTGGGTTTTCAAGAGCGGACTTGGCCGAAAAAAATCCTTGGACTATCGGTATCTATCGGCCGGTCCACCGTAGGGAATGGCCGATATGTGTCGAATTCAACCCCCACTAAAGTACCGTCAACGCGGTTCAGCAACAACGCCAAGCGGCATCAAGCCCACATTAAATGGTCTTCTGAGCGCGAGAAGCGTTATCCATGTCGCGCTTGCTCAGCGCTTATGACTTCGACCGCCATTGACAATGACTGAGTGAACAGTCATTTAATTGCAAGGCATGAGAGCGAGACCGCATGGCAAGACCCCTCGATGAGGACAAACGGGCCGCTATACTGGCTGTAGCCGCCCAACTGGTGGCCGAGCAGGGCCTCGGCGCGGCAACGGCACAGATTGCAAAGGCCGCCGGTGTTCCGCACGGATCGGTCTTTACCTATTTTGGCACCAAGGCGGAACTGCTCAATGCACTCTACCTGGAACTGAAAACGGAGCTGACCGGCATTGTTCTCGAATCGCGGCAATCCGGGAGCGATTTGCGGGCCCAGCTTCGTCATATATGGGAGAATTGGACGCATTGGGGCGTGGCCAATCCCTCAAAGCGCCGCGCACTTGCGCAACTCGGTGTCTCGGATCAAGTCAGCGCCCTCACGCGCAAGGCAGGATATGAGGCAGCGCAGCCGGTTCTGGACATCATCTGGCGGATCAGCGCCGACGGCAGCCTGAAGGACGCGCCGAGATCCTATGTCGCGGCCCTGGTCGAAGCCATGGCAACGACGACCATGGATGCCATGAGCGATGATCCGGACCATGCTGCAACCATTTGCGCAGACGGTTTCGAGGCGCTGTGGCGGCTTCTCAACTAGTCGATTTTGGTTTTTAAATGACTGTGTACTCACGCATTAAAAGAGATTGAGATGTCAAAGATCTGGCTTATTACCGGCAGCGGTGCCGGCCTCGGGCGCGTCCTCGCCGAACAGGCGATCGCCGCCGGCGAAAGGGTCGTTGCCACGCCCGGGACACGTCGCAACTCGATGCACTAGCAGACGAGTATGGCGGGCAGGTGCTGATCCATCCGCTGGACGTCACCAATGAAGACGAAGTGACCACCGCCGTGAAGGCGGCGACGAACACCTTCGGACGGCTTGATGTCCTGGTCAACAATCTGGCTATGGCTCCTTCCACCCTTTCGAGGAAACGCCATCCGAGGATTTCCGCAGGCTGGTCAAGACCTGCTTTTTCGGTGTGGTGAACCTCACGCGCGCGGCACTTCCCATCATGCGGCAGCAGCGTGCCGGGCACATCTTCCAGATATCCTCGATCGGCGGGCGGATCGGCTTTCCGGGCAATGCCGCCTATTCAGCGGCCAAAATTGGCAGTCGGGGGCTTCACGGAGGCCTTAGCGCTAGAAACCGCACCTTTCGGCGTCAAGGTCACGGCGCTGGAGCCGGGTGGCATGCGCACCAGTTGGGGCAAGCGGGCCAGTGCGGATATCCCCGCCCTATTGCCGGACTATGAACCCTCCGTTGGCGCGATGATCAGGCAACTGAAAGGGCTCTGGGGCCTTGAAACCGGAGATCCGGCAAGGTTGCGGAGGTAATCGTGAGGCTTGCCGGCGCGGACACCCTGCCGCCGCATCTCATCCTCGGCGCCGATTCCCTGGCGATGGTGCGTCAGGCGGAAGAGGCGCGGGCGAAAGAGGCTGCCCGTTGGGAGCCCGTCACCGGTTTCATCAATTTCGGGGCTGTGGGCCAGTTCCCCGAATTGCCGCAGGGCTGATCCCTCTCCCAAGGATGAGGCTGCGCTGAGGTTTCGCGCAGCCTTGATGCAGGATGGTGAGCGCTTGGCATCACCGGATTTCGAGTTTCAGCCCCGACAGACGTTCGCAGATCTCGATCAGACGATCCTGTTGCTGATGATTGCGGGCGTCGGCATGAACCTCGCGGGGCTGCATGTGATAGAAATATCCCGCCGTCACCACCGCGGCCGGATCATCGCTGACCGCAAGCCAGGACTGAGTCCGATGCGCCTGGTCGAGATCATCGGTTGCCGCCGAACCGCCCATGCGCGTGGACACCCAGCCGGGTTCAAGCGCGTTCGACAGGACGTCCGGCCAATATCGGGCGAAGGCAAAGGCCAGAAGCACATCGTGCAGCTTGCTTTCCGAATAGGCCTCAGTTCCATCCCAACGGCGCTTCGCCCAAGTGATGTCGTCAAGATCGGCCGATGCATTGCGATGCAGACCGGAACTCGGATAGACGAGCCGTTTAGGCCTTCCGATCAGCGCCGTCAGGATGAACGGCGCCAGCGTGTTGACGGCAAAGACATGCGGCAGGCCGTCGCCGGTTTCGATGCGCTGCGGCTCGCGGTAGCCAACGGCGACATTGTGGATGACCGCGTCATAGGGACCATGCCGGTTGGCGTTTTCGGCAAGCCGCATGGTGGCGCGAATGGTCGAGACATCGCCCTCGAGCACCGCATGGGCTGCAGGCAGGGCCGCCATGGCGGCCTTGGCGCGTTCGTCGTTTCTGGCATGGATGCGCCAGCCGGCATAATTTCCGAGGAACGTGCCGGCGGGAATGCCGAGCACAGAGGCGAGCGCTAGCCCGCCATAGACTGCCGAGGTGGCCCGGACGGCGTGTTTTTCGGGAGCGATCCGAACCGCCATGCTTGCCGCCGTCGACCAGAAAATGCCGTTGGCGGCGGCAACGATCAGCCGACTTGCCAGAAGCACTGCATAGTTTTCCGCAAAATAGGTCAGCACGTTGCCGAGCGTGCAGGCAAACAGCAGGCTCAACATCAGCCATTTGCGGTTCCAGCGCCCGGTGACGGCGGTGAACGGCGTTGCGGCGATCGCCACAAGCAGCGCAAAACCGGTCACCAGGAACCCGGCCTGTCCAAGCGATACGCCGACGCCTTCCGCCATCTGCGGCAGGATGCCGATAGGCACCAGTTCCGTGCTGACAAAGGCAAATGTTCCAAGTGAAAGCGCGACAACGGCAAGCGCTTCGGCCAGAGGCGAGCGCCGTTTGATTTCACCGATAAAGGCCGCCTTGGGGGCGGGCACTCCACGATGCTGAGGAATAGCGTGGTCAGTCATGCCAAATCTTCGGTTTTTCAGGTTCGGCCGACCATGCCGGAGAAAGACTGATGCGTGTAACGTCGATTTGTCGTATCACTCATGACCGAAAGTCACCTATCGACGATCGACAAAGACGAGACATGCGGAGTATCGAGCATGAATTTTGACGGCCGTATCCTGTCCGGCGTCGGCGTGCTGGCCGCTGTTGTCGAAAGAGGCACGTTTGTGGGGGCAGCCGAGATGCTGGGTCTCACCCCTTCCGGGATTAGCCGATCGATTTCGCGGCTGGAGAACCGGTTGGGCATCCGGCTGTTCGACAGGACGACCCGGTCGCTGCACCTGACGGATGAGGGTGCGCGCTTTTATGAGGCCGTCGTCTCGCATCTGGAAGGTATAGAGGAAGCGGCAGGCGCTGCGTCCGGGGCCGCGAGCGCAGTGCGCGGCCGTTTGCGGGTCAATGTCGATCCGTTCTTTTCCGGACTGGTGCTGGCGCCGCATCTCGGCAGTTTCACGAAGCGTTTCCCCGAACTGCAGATCGAGATCCACACCCGCGACGACGTGGGCGATCTGGTTTCGGAAGGCATGGACGTTGCCGTGCGTTTCGGGCCACAGCCGTCGTCCTCGCTGATCTCACGGCGTTTGCTGGAGACGCGCATCCTGACTGTGGCCGCACCCTCTTATCTCGAAGCTCGC
Organism: Paenirhizobium naphthalenivorans; assembly: GCF_007992095.1. GTDB lineage: Bacteria > Pseudomonadota > Alphaproteobacteria > Rhizobiales > Rhizobiaceae > Allorhizobium > Allorhizobium naphthalenivorans. The sequence goes on along the minus strand of NZ_BJZP01000041.1, from coordinate 5,717 downwards.
GGCAGGCCAAAAAGGCCGGAGGATCTGTCTGATCACGCCTGCATCCAGTTCCGCGATCCGCTAACGGGCCGTCCCTTCGAATGGGAATTCCAGCGCGGCAAGGAGGTCCTGCCTGTCCCGACGACCGGTCCGCTCCTGCTGACAGATGTGAACACCATGCTGCAGGTCTGCCTGGCAGGAGCCGGCGTGGCGCAGGTCATGTCCCTCGGCATCGGGCACTGGATCGCCAGCGGCGCGCTGATTGATCTCTTTCCAGACTGGCCGGACGAGACCTTTCCGCTTTACGCCATTCACCCGTCCCGCCGCCACCCGGCGGCGAAAGTCCGCATCTTCCTGGATTTCTGCGCGGAACTTGCAAGCAATGAAACGCCGGACGTCCGTTAGTCGCTGTCACGTCCCAATAATGGACGACTGCATGAATTTGCCAAGACGAACACTGCAGTGGACGAAGGACTGTCATGCACGAAAAGCGGGCGACGGTACTTCGCGTTTAAGTCAATGGCCTCAACAAACGTACCGACAAAGGGGCCGCCAAACCGAGTTGCCATTCCTGTAGCGGCCAGGACCTCCACGCTTGAATAGTCTAAAGAGAACAATATCTTGCCGGCACGCTACGAGTTGGTTGACGATGTGCGTGACATGGTACTTTGCCGAGGCCGAAAATCATTGTATTTTCTACGATAGCTTGCGATTTCTTATGCCCACCTACGCAACCCCTCACTCAGACGGTGCCAGACGCCTGGCTCGATCTCATCGATGGAAACTCTGATCTGAACAGCGTTTGCGACCTTGAATATTGGCCGAGTGAACAAGGTTGGTGGAGGATAGTCAAGACGGTCGTTCGCGCCGCATGCCAGGATATTATGCGTCGTCGTTCGCTCTATTTCGCTCAAGAGCGCGATGACCCAGCGTCAGATATTTGTTGGCCTTGTCGACCCAAAGTGCCACTGGTCTCGACGAATCTGTTGCAACATGGCTCAAAGCCATGCGGGCGCGCATCGTGGCGCGAAAGGCGGTGTAGAAATCGAACAAAGGGGGCGGTACGCATTCACCCAATCGCATCCGATCGAGGATTTCGCGCCCCACCCATGCCGCTCCCAGGAACTCGGATTCGAGAGATAGAAATGCCAGTTCGTCGAAGGGGTCGACGAAGCGCAGCCTGTCGTCGAATTCCAGACAATCGAATATGGCGATTGGCGTAGTGAAGCAGATATGTTCCGGCCGCAGGTCGCCATGGCCGTCGACATAGGATCGCTGGCGGATGCGCGCCTCGATCAGCGGAGCGGCGTGCGCCATGGCGGATTCAAGGTCTATGAGATGCTGGCGAACGAACGCGTGGTCGAGGGCGAAATCCGCATTTCCCAGCATTTGCCGATTCCAGGCCTGTTGCTCATCGAGATTCTTGAGATGCGTCAGAGGGTCGATGGAGGGCCGCTCTGCCGTTTGGTAAAAGCGAGACAGCACATCGGCAAGTGCATCGAGATGCGCAGGCTCGAGGCGGTTCTCCGCGATCATTATATGGAGCATCCGATCCTTGGGAAGTCGCCTCATGCGGACCAACCAGTCGATCGGCTGTCCCTTGCCGTCGAGCCGAAGCTCGCCGTCGTCTTCCAGCGTCAATTTCTCGACACCGAGATAGACATCGGGCGCCAGTCGCCTGTTCAGCCGCACCTCTGCCTCGCAGTTCGCCCGTCGGGTTGCCGCCTGCGTGAAGTCCAGAAATGGGAAAACCACCGGTTTCTTCAGCTTGTACGCATTGTGGCCGGCAAGGAAAACCCAGGACATGTGGGTTTCGATCACCTCCACCTGCCGTGGCCGGTCCGGATAGGCAGCTGGCTGTCTGAGAAAGGCGACTTTGTCCTCCGTTGTGCAGGCGGGATCGATCATCCGCATCATACCTTCAACTTGACCGCAGCGGCCAGTGACCGGACTGCGTTGACGGCAGTCAAGACATTGCCTTGCAGCATGGTCATTGATGCACGTCAACGCAGGCCTTCGCCATTCGATGCGATTGTGCTTATGGTTAGGGAGGTCTCGATGACAACAATGGCATTGACGGATCCACCGCTCAAACGACTGTTTTCGCGCATTGACAGTTCGCCCCTTCCACGGGGGGAGGTCGTCGCCCAACTCTACGTCACGTGGTTGGAGAAGAAGGGGAGCCGGCTGGCGGCAAGCCTAAGCGATCTCGAAAACGCGATATCCGGCCGCAGCCTCGGTGAGTGCCTGATCTTCATCGAGGAGGACGGGCGAAGGGATTACCGGCTCCACGCTGGTGAACAGCCATCGACGGGTTACCTTGGTGAACTGCGTCGTGGCGAGTGTCTTTCACAGGCACCAAATCGGCGCAACGCGGCGCGCTGCCGCCGCGTCTTCGACAAGGTCATCGAGACCGGCGAGCCGCTTCTGGTGGAGTTTATGGCTGGGCGTGGCGCCGGTGCGGGCAATTTCGCCCATGAAATGCTCGTGCTGCCCTTGGAGGCGGAGGATGGTACCGCCACTGCGGTGGCTGTGGGCATGTCTACCCGCCCGAGTGTCGGCCATGGCTCGAAATTTCGCGCGCCACAGTGGGGCCACCGCAAACCCTGGCTGTTCGCATTCGAGCGCGACAGGCCGTTTGCGGCGCTGGTCGCCACCAATCTCGGACTTGATCTCAGCCCGCTCGAGGAGCGGGAATTCGAAGATGGCGAACATAAGGCGCGGCCCTTGGTCGATGTCACGAACCAGGAGGCCTTTGTTCTCGCCAGTCTCCAGGGCGACGACGTGCAATCGGTCAACGACCGCCTTTGCCGCCTTATCTTCTTCATTGGGACGCTTAAGACCAATGGGGCGGCCCGGGTCACGGCCGTGATTCCTTATCTGTGCTACCAGCGCAAGGACAGGCAGACTAAGCCACACGATCCGCTGACGTCGCGATATGTAGCGCAGCTTCTCGAAGCCGTCGGCGTCGATCGCGTGATCACGATGGAGGCGCACAACGTCGCAGCACTTCAAAACGGCCTTCGTCGTCCCTTGCTGCTACTCGAAAGTCACGATGCATTTGCCCGTCATCTGGCTGGGAAATTCGAAGGCCGTGAGGTGTCCGTGGTCGCGCCGGACATGGGAGCGGCAAAGCGGGCCGAGGCGTTCCGCGTGGCGCTGGAGGGCTATCTCGCCCGACCAGTCCAGAAAGCGTTCATGGAAAAGCAGCGTTCCATGGGCAAGGTCACTGGAGAACTGTTTGCCGGCGATGTCGCCGGATGCACGGTGGTCGTCTATGACGACATGATCAGTTCCGGGACGACGATGGCGCGCGCCGCCGAGGCGTGCAGCAAACGCGGCGCCGAAAGTATTCATCTGGTGGCGACGCATGGTCTTTTCAGCGCTAAGGCCGCAGATACGCTGTCCAGGTCGTTCATTGACGCCATCTACGTGGCGAACACCGTCATCAGCGGCACGCAAATTCCCCGTCTGGAATCGATCGACGTCTCTCCGATATTTGCGCGGGCGATCCGGGCATGTGTGGCACGTCTTTCCGCTCCATAGTCACGGAATGGATGTGCTCGCGGAGCAGGGCATCGACGAGCCGTCCCCCTAATCTCGGAGGTTTCGGGTGCGGCACCTTCAGCGGGGTATTTGAAAGGGGAGACGATCGCAATCGACTACAACGTTGTGTAGTATCTGCCACCATATTCTTCACGTTGGTTGATTTGAATCAAATTCGCCGCTGGGCATCGGTTCTATTTTTCAAAAGATCCAATGACTGCATCTGGACACTTCTTATGAGGAGGAGAGCATGCCCGATAGTTCAGTCGAATTAGGCGCGATCGTTCATCAGCCTCTGCAATTTCACAGCCATTCTACGATTGCTCCCCGCGAGAGAGAGCAGCAGGAGGCGACCCGGATCGGCCATATCCGGCAATACGAAAGCGGTCTCACCATCATTCCTGAGGGTGGTGAAGCAACGATAGTCGGCCGAATGACGTCTGGCGTCCTACGCATAACGCAAACGCTTGATGACGGACGACAGCAGGTCGTGGGCCTAGCCTTGCCCGGCGACTATTTCGGCCACTTCTTCCACAGCAGCCGCGCCTTCACCTATGAGGCCGCGACCGATGTCGCGGCCTGCGTATTTCCGCAGAAGTCCTTCGAGGCTCTCCTGGCGACCGATCATGAACTGAAGCATAGGGTCATGATGAGCATTTTGCGCGATCTTGAGTTGAGCCGGGAATGGATGATAGTTCTTGGCTGCCAGAACACGTTCGAGCGCGTCGTCAGTTTCATGCTGCATATCCACAAGAGGATGCGTGTCGCCGGGCTCGCGATGAACGACGACGTCATCGAATTCCCGATCGGCCGGCGCGACATAGCCGGTTACCTCGGCACGACTGTTGAAACGATCAGCAGGCATGTTCAGGCCTTGGCCCGCCAGAGGAACATCAGGATCCTGGACAATTCCCATTTCCAGATCTGCAATCTCGGCCGGCTTCAGTCGCTCTCAAAGCAGCACTGGCACGGCATGGCGAAGCCGATACCGATGAGCGGGTTCGATCCAGATCTGCTGTTGGAGCCGAGAGCCAAAATCTGGTCCCAGTCCCGGCTCGCTTGAATCCGCGTTGACGGCCATCAATGCGAACGAAGGGGATCCCGATCCATAAAAATTAAGGGTCCGGGAGGAGGACTGCCAACGGAGCCCGCAAGGGAGGGGTCGATGGACATCATCCGCAAGAGTGACGTCACCAAGCGGCAGGCCAATCTTGCTGACTATGACCAATTCTGCGCGGCTTTTCACTGGAAGGACGCGGAGTGTCTTCTCGACGGGCTGCCCGGCGGCAAGTTGAATATTGCATTCGAGGCCATCGACAGGCACGTCATTCAAGGCAGAGGCGACGGGATCGCCATCCGGTGGATTTCGAAAGACGGAACGCGGCGGGACTTCAGTTACGTCGAACTGCAGCGGGAAACGAACCGTTTCGCCAATGTTCTCAAAGGGCTTGGGATTGTCAGGGGTGACAGGGTCTATTCCCTGCTCGGTCGCGTCCCGGAACTCTACGTCGCCGCGCTTGGCACGCTGAAATACGGCGCGGTCTTCTGCCCGATGTTTTCGGCCTTCGGACCGGAACCGGTCAAGGCCCGCATGGAGATCGGCGGCGCGCGCGTCCTGGTCACCTCGCATTCGCTCTACAAGAAGAAGGTTGCTCCCTGGCGCAAGGAGTTCCAGGGCCTCGACGCAGTGCTCCTGATCGATGCCGGCGATGAGGTGGAACCACACACACACGAACTCCCCTCGTTGATGGCCAAAGCGGCAACGGAGTTTCCGGTCGCGGCCGCCGAGCCGGAAGACATGGCGCTCCTGCACTTCACCTCCGGCACGACAGGTCGCCCCAAAGGCGCCGTTCACGTGCATCGGGCGGTCGTGGCCCACCATATAACCGGGAAGCTTGCCCTCGACCTCCATCCTGATGACGTGTTTTGGTGCACGGCCGACCCCGGCTGGGTTACAGGCACGTCCTACGGCATCATTTCCCCGCTCACCAATGGCGCCACGATGATCGTGGACGAGGCCGAGTTCGATGCCGGACGCTGGTACGGCATCCTCGAGAGCGAGAAGGTGAACGTCTGGTATACGGCGCCCACCGCCATCCGCATGTTGATGAAGGCCGGTTCAGAGCTTGCAAAAGCGCACGATCTCTCCCGACTGCGGTTTATGGCGAGCGTCGGCGAGCCGCTCAATCCCG
>NZ_BJZP01000040.1 GCF_007992095.1 Paenirhizobium naphthalenivorans | reverse complement strand
CGGCTCTCCGTTCTGTCATCTCCCACATAGGGGAGAAATCCGTTTATCTGTTGAGGACTTGATGTATTCCGGTCACTTCTGACCGGAATACTTCGCCTGAATTTCAGCGGCAACGTTGCTCGGCACCGGTGCATAATGGTCGAACACCATCGAGTACTGTGCACGGCCCTGCGACATGGAGCGCAGGTTGTCGACGTACTTGAACATGTTGGCCAGCGGCACATGCGCGTTGATGACAACGGCGATACCACGGCTTTCCTGGCCCTGGATCTGGCCACGGCGGGAGTTCAGGTCGCCGATGACGTCGCCGACGTAGTCTTCCGGGGTTACAACCTCGACCTTCATCATCGGCTCGAGAAGCTGTGCGCCAGCCTTCTTGGCAGCTTCACGGAAGCAAGCACGCGAGGCGATTTCGAAGGCCAGGACCGACGAGTCGACGTCGTGGAAAGCACCGTCGATGAGGGTAGCCTTGACGCCCAGCATCGGGAAGCCGGCGAGCGGACCGGACGACAGCACGCTCTCGATACCCTTCTGAACGCCCGGGATGTATTCCCGCGGAACAGCACCACCAACGATCTTGGATTCGAACTTGAAGTCGTCGCCTTCCGGGTTCGGCTCGAAGATGATCTTGACGCGCGCGAACTGACCGGTACCACCAGACTGCTTCTTGTGGGTGTAGTCTTCTTCGTGCTGACGCGTGATGGTTTCGCGGTACGCAACCTGCGGAGCGCCGACGTTGGCTTCGACCTTGAACTCGCGACGCATGCGGTCGACGAGAATGTCGAGATGCAGCTCGCCCATACCGGCAATGATGGTCTGCCCGGATTCCTGGTCGGTCTTGACGCGGAAGGACGGGTCCTCAGCGGCCAGACGGTTGAGCGCGAGGCCCATCTTTTCCTGGTCGCCCTTGGACTTCGGCTCGATGGCGATCTGAATGACCGGCTCGGGGAATTCCATGCGCTCCAGGATAACCGGCTTCAGCGGATCGCAGAGCGTGTCGCCAGTCGTCGTTTCCTTCAGGCCGGCCAGAGCAACGATGTCGCCCGCAAAGGCTTCTTCGATGTCTTCACGGCTGTTGGAGTGCATCTGCAGCATACGGCCGACGCGCTCGCGCTTGTCCTTGACCGTGTTCATGACCGAGATGCCCTTTTCGAGCTTGCCCGAATAGATACGGGTGAAGGTCAGAGAACCGACGAAGGGGTCATTCATGATCTTGAAAGCAAGCATAGCAAGCGGTTCGCTGTCGTCGGCGTGGCGCTCGATCTCAGCTTCGGTCTTGACGTCGATACCCTTGATAGCCGGAATATCCAGCGGCGAAGGCAGGTAGTCGACAACGGCGTCGAGCAAAGGCTGAACACCCTTATTCTTGAAGGCGGTGCCGCAGAACATCGGATGGAACTTGACGTCGATCGTACCACGACGAACGAGTTCGCGGATCTTGTCGTTGTCCGGCATGTCCCCGTTCAGATAGGCTTCCATCGCTTCTTCGTCGATCTCGACAACAGTCTCAATCAGCTTTTCACGATATTCGTCAGCCTTGTCCTTCAGATCGGCCGGGATTTCGACGACATCCCACTGGGCGCCGAGCGATTCGTCGCGCCAGACGAGAGCGTTCATCTCGATCAGATCGACCACACCCTTGAAGTCGCTTTCTGCGCCGATGGGCAGCTGCATGACGACCGCAGTTGCACCCAGACGGGTCTTGATCATCTCGACGGAGCGGTAGAAGTCCGCGCCGGTCTTGTCCATCTTGTTGCAGAAGATCATCCGCGGAACGTTGTACTTCTCTGCCTGACGCCAGACGGTTTCCGTCTGCGGCTCAACACCGGCGTTGGCGTCGAGCAGAGCGATCGCACCATCGAGAACACGCAGCGAGCGCTCGACTTCAATGGTGAAGTCAACGTGGCCGGGGGTGTCGATGATGTTGAAGCGGCGGGTCTTGCCGTCGCGGCCCTTCCAGTAGGTCGTGGTCGCAGCGGAGGTGATGGTGATACCGCGCTCCTGCTCCTGCTCCATCCAGTCCATGGTGGCAGCACCGTCATGCACTTCGCCAATCTTGTGCGACTTGCCGGTGTAGTAGAGAATCCGCTCGGTGGTCGTGGTCTTGCCGGCGTCAATGTGCGCCATGATACCAAAATTGCGGTAGTCTTCGATTTTATATTCGCGAGCCATAACGGACTGCCTTTCAATATTCGATCGGTTCAGATTACCAGCGGTAATGCGAGAACGCACGGTTGGCATCAGCCATCTTGTGCGTGTCTTCACGCTTCTTGACGGCGCTGCCGCGATTGTTTGCAGCATCCATAAGCTCACCGCACAGGCGGTCAACCATGGTCGTCTCGTTGCGCTTGCGAGCAGCGATGATCAGCCAGCGAATAGCGAGAGCCTGACGACGCTCCGGGCGAACATCGACCGGGACCTGATAGGTCGCACCACCAACACGGCGGGAGCGTACTTCGACATGCGGCGCGACATTTTCGAGCGCCTGATGGAAGACCGCAAGCGGCTCCTGCTTCAGCTTACCCTCAACGGCATCGAACGCACCGTAAACGATGCTTTCAGCGACCGATTTCTTGCCGTGAAGCATGATAGCGTTCATGAACTTGGTGACCACCAGATCGCCGAACTTCGGGTCCGGATTGATCTCGCGCTTTTCTGCACTATGGCGACGGGACATATTTTTTGTCTCTCAACTGTTAGGACGCTTAACCACGCGGAGAACCTCGCGCAGCGCCAAAAAAATGAAACCGAATTACTTCGGACGCTTCGCACCGTACTTGGAACGGCGCTGCTTGCGGTTCTTGACACCCTGGGTATCGAGAACGCCGCGAATGATATGGTAACGAACGCCCGGCAAGTCCTTTACACGACCACCACGGATCATGACGACGGAGTGCTCCTGCAGGTTATGCCCCTCGCCCGGAATGTAGCCAATAACTTCAAAGCCATTGGTGAGGCGGATCTTGGCAACCTTACGCAGAGCCGAGTTAGGCTTCTTCGGGGTCGTCGTATAAACGCGGGTGCAAACGCCACGCTTCTGCGGGTTTTCCTGCAGAGCAGGAACCTTATTGCGCTTTACCTGTGCCTGACGCGGCTTACGGATCAGCTGGTTTACGGTAGGCATATAACCATCCCTTGCAAATTCTTGTCTCTAAGGCCCTTTCGGACCCCGGTTAAACCGTCGCCGGCAGTCATCACACGATTTCTTCATGCGCAAAATGTGGCCCGACCCGCTTATCGCGGATGGACCACAAAAGGCAGAGGACACACGTTTGAGTGCGTCTTGCGTGCAGCATTCGTGTCGTCAACGTGCGAAAAGAACCCTGTTTGAGGCGAACTCCAGAACAAGTCGTTCCGAAAAGCCTAGCCTCACATAGGCTCCGATGGGGGGCGTACTACTGTTTTCACCCGTAGTCGTCAAGTCTCTATCGCAAATTATTGGCCCGAACGCCCGAAGCGGCAGGGCTTTCGAGGGTATTCGGCGCAAAAGGCGGACATCATCGACGAAATGGTTTGGGATTTATCGGTCAACGCCCTAGATAATGCTGCGGGGGCGGTCAACTCCCCTCCCCGGCGAGAAAGAATCGCAACAGCCGGGAATCACACAACACCATCAGAAGAAGACCGGGACATGATCTCCAGCCCTGATAACGACAATAACATCGATGAACCGATGGTGTTCATCATCATCGCCAAGGCCTACGAGGTCGAAGGCGGAGAGGGCATAGACCTGCATGTCATGCTCACCGCACCGGATGATGATACCGCGGTACGACTGGCGCTGAACGCGCTGTCCGAAGAGGGATTTCTCGAAGCCGACCTGGATCAGATCGGCATGATCACCGGCGCGCCGGACGAGGAACCACATGCCTCCGCCTATCAGGGTGCGCTTGAGGGCGAAGTGGCGATCATCCGCTTCAACTGACCGACCGCCGGAGCGGTTGCCATTGCCAAGAGAATTCAGAGCCGCCCGGTAATCCCGGGCGGCTCTTTGCATTGTGCTTGAAGTCTGGCACCCGCCTGGTCTGGACGCCGCCGCTTCGCCGAGGCTTAGACGTTAGCGGTTTGAAAATTGCGAGCGCCCTCGCCCACAAGATCCGACTGCTCCGGATTGACCGAAAGCCCCTTCGCTCCCAGCGAGTTTACCTACGACCGGTTTCTGTCAGGTCCAACAGAAAAAGGCGCCCGGAAGTTCCGGGCGCCTTGCAATTGTCAAAGCGAAGGTTCGACACAATCGAACCCTGCCTCCAGCGTTTATTCAGCGACCGGAGCATTCTCCGCCGAAGCCAGATCCTGCAGCATCGGGGTAGCCAGATCGGCCCCTGTGCCCTTGCGACGTTCCTCAAGGATGAGTTCGTCGCGCGAGGACGCGATGCGGCGGATCTGCGTCATGGTGCCGCCCGTACCGGCCGGGATGAGTCGGCCGACGATGACGTTCTCCTTGAGGCCCTGCAGCGTGTCGGTCTTGCCGGCGATCGCAGCTTCCGTGAGAACCTTGGTGGTTTCCTGGAAGGATGCGGCCGAGATGAACGACGGGGTCTGCAGCGACGCCTTGGTGATGCCGAGCAGAACCGGATCGCCATAAGCAGGCTTCTTGCCCTCTTCGACCAGACGCTCGTTGACTTCGTCCAGCTCGATCCGGTCGACATTGTCGCCGACGATATACTGGCTGTCGCCCGAATCGGTGATCTCGACCTTCTGCAGCATCTGGCGAACGATCACCTCAATGTGCTTGTCGTTGATCACAACGCCCTGCAATCGATAGACTTCCTGGATTTCGTTGACCAGGTACGAAGCCAGAGCTTCGACGCCCTTGATCGCCAGGATGTCGTGCGGCGCCGGGTTGCCGTCGAGGATGTAGTCACCCTTTTCGATGTAGTCGCCATCCTGAAGATGGAAGGGCTTGCCCTTCGGGATCAGGTATTCGACCGGTTCGATACCGTCTTCCGCCGGCTCGATGATGACCCGACGCTTGTTCTTGTAGTCGCGGCCAAGGCGGATCGTACCATCGATCTCAGCGATGATGGCATGATCCTTCGGACGACGGGCTTCGAACAATTCGGCAACGCGTGGCAGACCACCGGTGATGTCCTTGGTCTTGGCGCTTTCGAGTGGCGAACGGGCCAGAACGTCACCCTGGCTCACCCGCTGTCCCGGCTCGACTGACAGGATCGCGTCGACCGACAGTTGGAAACGGGCCTCGCCGCCACGCGACAGCTTTGCGACATTGCCGGAGGCGTCCTTGATGACGATCGCCGGCTTGAGGTCCGAACCACGCGGCGTCGAACGCCAGTCAATGACCTGACGCTTGGTGATACCGGTCGATTCGTCAGTCGCTTCGAGCACCGAGAGACCGTCGATGACGTCCTCGAAATGCACGATGCCTTCGACTTCCGTCATCATCGGGCGGGTATAGGGATCCCACTCGGCGAGACGCTGACCGCGCTTGACCTTGTCGCCATCGTCCACAAAGACCTTCGAACCATAGGCCACGCGCTGCGAGGAGCGCTCGACGCCGCGTTCGTCAAGAAGCATGACGGCCATGCTGCGCCCCATGGCAATGAGGTTGCCTTCGGAATTGCGCAGCATATTGCGGTTCTTGATCTGAACCGTGCCTTCATACGAAGCTTCCAGGAACGACTGGTCGACCACGTTAGCCGTACCACCCAAGTGGAACGTACGCATGGTCAACTGGGTACCAGGCTCACCGATGGACTGGGCAGCGATAACACCAACTGCTTCGCCCATGTTGACCGGAGTACCGCGGGCCAGATCTCGGCCGTAGCAGATCGAACATACGCCGGTCTGAACTTCGCAGGTCAGCGCCGAACGGATACGGATCGACTGAATGCCAGCCTTTTCGATCTCGATGACATCCGGTTCAAGGATCATGCGGCCGGCATCGACGATGCGTTCGCCGGTGACCGGATGATCAATATCGTCCAGAGCCGTACGTCCCAGAACGCGCGCGCCGATCGAAGCAACGACCTGACCGGCATCCACGATCGCCGTCATGGTCAGGCCCTTGTCGGTGCCGCAATCGACGAGATTGACAATGCAATCCTGCGCGACGTCAACCAGACGACGGGTCAGGTAACCGGAGTTAGCCGTCTTCAAGGCGGTGTCTGCAAGACCCTTACGGGCACCGTGGGTCGAGTTGAAGTACTCGTTAACGGTCAGGCCTTCCTTGAAGTTCGAAATGATCGGCGTCTCGATGATTTCACCCGACGGCTTAGCCATCAGGCCGCGCATGCCACCCAGCTGACGCATCTGGTTCGGTGAACCACGAGCACCAGAATGCGACATCATGTAAATCGCGTTCATCGGCTTCTGACGACCGGTTTCCGGATCGAACTCGACAGCCTTAATGCGGGCCATCATGTCTTCAGCAACCTTTTCAGTTGCCTTGCCCCATGCGTCAACGACCTTGTTGTACTTCTCACCTTGAGTGATCAGACCATCGTTGTACTGCTGCTCGTATTCCTTGACCAAGGCTTCGGTATCACCAACGATCTTAACCTTCGAGTCCGGAATGACCATGTCATCCTTGCCGAACGAAATGCCAGCGCGGCAAGCATGGGCGAAGCCGAGGCTCATGATCCGGTCACAGAAGATGACCGTGTCCTTCTGGCCGCAGTGACGGTAGACCGTGTCGATCATCTTTGAGATGTTCTTCTTGGTCATTTCCTGGTTGCAGATGTCGAACGGCACGTTGACGTTCTTCGGCAGAAGCTCGCCGATGATCATGCGGCCAGGTGTCGTCTCAAATATCTTCGAGACTGGCTTGCCTTCGGCGTCAACGGTCTTGAAGCGGCCCTTGATCTTCGAGTGCAGGGTGACGACCTTGTTTTCAAGGGCGTGCTGCAGCTCGCCCATGTCGGAGAAGACCATGCCTTCGCCAGGTTCGTTCTGGTTCTGGATCGACAGATAGTACAGGCCGAGAACCATGTCCTGCGACGGAACGATGATCGGCGCGCCGTTTGCCGGATGCAGGATGTTGTTGGTCGACATCATCAGCACGCGGGCTTCCAGCTGGGCTTCCAGCGAGAGCGGCACGTGAACGGCCATCTGGTCGCCGTCGAAGTCGGCGTTAAACGCGGTGCAGACGAGTGGGTGCAGCTGGATCGCCTTGCCTTCGACCAGGGTGGGTTCGAAGGCCTGGATGCCCAGACGGTGGAGCGTCGGCGCGCGGTTCAGCAGCACCGGATGCTCGCGGATGACCTCGTCCAAGATGTCCCAGACTTCCGGCTTTTCCTTTTCAACCAGCTTCTTGGCCTGCTTCACGGTCGAGGAGTAACCCTTGGCGTCAAGACGGGCGTAGATGAACGGCTTGAACAGTTCGAGCGCCATCTTCTTCGGAAGACCGCACTGGTGCAGCTTCAGTTCCGGACCTGTCACGATAACCGAACGGCCGGAATAGTCGACGCGCTTGCCGAGCAGGTTCTGGCGGAAGCGGCCCTGCTTGCCCTTGAGCATGTCGGAGAGCGACTTCAGCGGGCGCTTGTTGGCGCCGGTGATGACACGGCCACGGCGGCCGTTGTCGAACAGCGCGTCCACAGATTCCTGCAGCATGCGCTTTTCGTTACGGATGATGATGCCAGGCGCACGAAGCTCGATCAGGCGCTTCAGACGGTTGTTACGGTTGATGACACGGCGATAGAGATCGTTGAGGTCCGACGTCGCGAAACGACCGCCATCGAGCGGAACGAGCGGACGCAGGTCCGGCGGGATCACCGGAACGACCTTCATGATCATCCATTCCGGACGGTTGCCGGATTCCATGAAGTTCTCGACGATCTTCAGGCGCTTCATCAGCTTCTTCTGCTTGAGATCCGAGGTGGTCTCAGCCAGTTCAGCACGCAGATCGCCAGCGATCTTCTCGAGGTTCATCGAGGCGAGCATCTCATAGATCGCCTCAGCGCCGATCATCGCGGTGAACTGGTCTTCACCATATTCATCCACGGCCAGCATGTATTCTTCTTCCGAAAGGAGCTGATGCTCCTTCAGGGCGGTCAGGCCCGGTTCGGTGACGATGTAGTTCTCGAAGTACAGAACGCGCTCGACATCCTTCAGAGTCATGTCGAGCAGGGTCGAGATGCGCGACGGCAGAGACTTCAGGAACCAGATATGGGCAACCGGAGCGGCGAGCTCGATATGGCCCATACGCTCACGACGAACGCGCGACAGCGTGACTTCAACGCCGCACTTTTCGCAGATGATGCCCTTGTACTTCATGCGCTTGTACTTGCCGCACAGGCACTCGTAGTCCTTGATCGGTCCAAAGATGCGCGCGCAGAAAAGACCGTCACGTTCCGGCTTGAACGTACGATAGTTGATCGTTTCCGGCTTCTTGATCTCGCCGTACGACCACGAAAGAATCTTTTCCGGGCTGGCAATCGAAATCCGGATGGAATCGAAATGCTGCGCCGGTACCGACGGGTTGAAAAGGTTCATGACCTCTTGGTTCATGCCTGTCTCCTTGATGGGGCAAAAGAGCCCTCAGACGGGTCGCGGTGCCGGCAAATTCCCGGGATGCCGAACCGAACCCTTAAATGACAATAACCGCGAAATGCGGCAAAACTTCCCTGCCCCGGCCCAACCGGATCAAGGCGGGAATGGCGTGCGGGGAAGCCCTCGCACGCCCTTGTCAACTTGCTACTCTGCCGCGTCCGGCAGCTGGCCTGCTGCCGCTTCGTCGACCTTCGAGTTTTCCAGCTCGACGCTGAGACCCAGTGACCGCATTTCCTTGACGAGAACGTTGAAGCTCTCCGGAATACCAGCCTCGAAGGTGTCGTCGCCGCGGACGATCGCTTCGTAGACCTTGGTACGGCCAGCCACGTCGTCCGACTTCACCGTCAGCATTTCCTGCAGGGTGTAGGCGGCGCCGTAGGCTTCGAGCGCCCAGACTTCCATTTCCCCGAAGCGCTGACCGCCGAACTGCGCCTTGCCGCCCAACGGCTGCTGCGTGACAAGCGAGTATGGACCGATCGAGCGGGCGTGGATCTTGTCATCAACCAAGTGGTTCAGCTTGATCATGTACATGTAGCCCACAGTCACCTTGCGGTCGAACTGCTCGCCTGTACGCCCGTCATAGAGAACGGACTGACCAGACGGATCCAGACCGGCGCGTGTCAGCATCGCTGCCACGTCAGGCTCGTGCGCACCGTCGAAGACCGGCGTTGCGATCGATACGCCGCGCTTGGCTTCCTCGGCCAGACGAACGAGAGACTCGTCGTCGAAGCGCTTCACCTCGTCATGCGATTCACTCGCATAGATGTCGGTAAGCTCAGTGCGCAACTCGGTAATGTCGAGCGACTTGTGATAGGCTTCGAGCATATCACCGATCTTCTTACCCATGCCGGCGCAAGCCCAGGCCAGATGGGTCTCGAGGATCTGACCGACGTTCATGCGCGACGGCACGCCCAGCGGGTTCAAGCAGATGTCGACATGGGTGCCGTCTGCCAGGAACGGCATATCTTCCACCGGCACGATGCGCGACACGACACCCTTGTTGCCGTGACGGCCGGCCATCTTGTCGCCTGGCTGGATCTTGCGCTTCACAGCGACGAAGACCTTGACCATCTTCATCACGCCCGGAGGCATTTCGTCGCCGCGCTGGACCTTTTCAACTTTGTCCATGAAGCGATGCTCGAGCAGCGACTTCGACTCGTCGTACTGACCACGCAGAGCTTCGATTTCGCCCTGGATCTTTTCGTCCTCAACGGCAAACATCCACCATTGCGAACGCGGGTACTCCGAAACGATAGCGTTCGACAGTTCGACGCCCTTCTTGAAGCCCTTCGGACCAGCGACCGACACCTGACCACGCAGCATGTCGATCAGACGGCCGTATACGTTGCGGTCGAGGATCGCCTGTTCGTCATCGCGGTCCTTGGCCAAGCGCTCGATTTCCTCGCGCTCGATGGCCATCGCACGCTCGTCCTTTTCGACGCCGTGACGGTTGAACACGCGCACTTCGACGATCGTACCGAAAGTACCCGGCGGCATGCGCATCGAGGTGTCGCGCACGTCGGAGGCCTTTTCGCCGAAAATGGCACGCAGAAGCTTTTCTTCCGGCGTCATCGGGCTTTCACCCTTCGGCGTGATCTTGCCGACGAGAATGTCGCCCGGAGCCACTTCCGCACCGATATAGACAATACCGGCTTCGTCGAGGTTCTTCAGCGCTTCTTCCGAAACGTTCGGAATGTCGCGGGTGATTTCTTCCGGACCAAGCTTGGTATCGCGGGCCATCACTTCGAATTCCTCGATATGGATGGACGTGAACACGTCGTCAGCGACGATGCGTTCCGACATCAGGATCGAGTCTTCGTAATTGTAGCCGTTCCACGGCATGAACGCGACGAGCGCGTTACGGCCGAGAGCCAGATCGCCGAGGTCGGTCGACGGACCGTCCGCAATGATATCGCCCTTGTTCAGAACGTCACCGACAGTGACCAGCGGACGCTGGTTGACGCAGGTGTTCTGGTTCGAACGCTGGAACTTCTGCAGGCGATAGATGTCGACGCCCGACCGGCCGGATTCGAGATCTTCCGTGGCACGAATAACGATACGTGTCGCGTCGACCTGGTCGACGACACCGCCGCGGCGTGCGGCGATGGCGGCGCCGGAGTCACGCGCAACGATCGGCTCCATGCCGGTGCCGACGAACGGCGCTTCGGCACGCACCAGCGGTACGGCCTGACGCTGCATGTTCGAGCCCATGAGAGCGCGGTTGGCGTCGTCGTTTTCCAGGAACGGAATAAGGGCCGCAGCGACAGAAACAAGCTGCTTCGGCGAAACGTCCATCAGGTTGATGGTGTCGCGCGGCGAGAGCATGACTTCGCCGGCATGACGGCAAACGACGAACTCTTCGACAAACGAACCATCCGGGGTAAGCTCGGAATTGGCCTGCGCGACATAGTACTTCGCTTCTTCCATTGCCGAAAGATAGACGACGTCCTTCGTCACCTTGCCGTCAATGATCTTGCGGTACGGGCTTTCGATGAAACCGTACTTGTTGACGCGGGCAAAAGTGGCGAGCGAGTTGATCAGACCGATGTTCGGGCCTTCCGGCGTTTCGATCGGGCAGATACGACCGTAGTGGGTCGGGTGAACGTCGCGGACTTCGAAGCCGGCGCGCTCGCGGGTCAGACCACCCGGGCCAAGTGCCGAAAGACGACGCTTGTGGGTGATTTCCGAAAGCGGGTTCACTTGGTCCATGAACTGCGACAGCTGCGAGGAGCCGAAGAATTCGCGAACGGCGGCGGCTGCCGGCTTGGCGTTGATCAGGTCCTGCGGCATGACGGTGTCGATCTCGATCGACGACATGCGTTCCTTGATCGCACGCTCCATACGCAGCAGGCCGAGGCGATACTGGTTTTCCATCAGTTCGCCGACCGAGCGTACACGACGGTTGCCGAGGTTGTCGATGTCGTCGATCTCGCCCTTGCCGTCGCGCAGTTCGACAAGCATCTTGACCACGGCCAAGATGTCTTCCTTGCGCAGAACACGAACCGTATCCGGGCAATCCAGATCGAGACGCATGTTCATCTTGACGCGACCGACGGCCGAAAGGTCATAGCGTTCGGAATCGAAGAACAGCGAGTTGAACATCGCTTCGGCCGATTCCATGGTCGGCGGTTCACCCGGACGCATGACGCGGTAGATGTCGAACAGGGCGTCCTGACGGTTCTCGTTCTTGTCGGCGGCGAGCGTATTGCGGATATAGGCGCCGATATTGATGTGATCGATGCCGAGAACCGGGATTTCACCAAAGCCAGACTCGAGGATCTGCGGCAGGGTCTTCTCGTCAATTTCGTCACCGGCTTCGAGATAGATCTCACCGGTGGCCATGTTGACCATGTCCTCGGCGAGATAATTGCCGTAGAGGTCCTCGTCGGTCGCCTTAAGAGCCTTGAGGCCCTTGTCCTGCAGTTGACGCAGCAAACGCGGGGTCAACTTCTTGCCACCCTCGACAACGACTTCGCCGGTGTCGGCGTCGATCATGTCGGAAATGGTCTTGGCGCCCTTCAGCGTTTCCGGCACGAAGGGAATGCGCCAGCCCTGACCGTCACGCAGGTAGGTCGACTTGGTGTAGAAGGTCGAGAGGATTTCCTCGCCGTCCATGCCGAGGGCCATCAGCAGCGACGTTACCGGGATCTTGCGGCGACGGTCGATGCGGGCATGGACGATGTCCTTGGCGTCGAATTCGATGTCGAGCCAGGAACCGCGATAGGGAATGACGCGAGCCGCAAACAGCAGCTTGCCGGAGGAATGGCTCTTGCCCTTGTCATGGTCAAAGAATACGCCGGGAGACCGGTGCATCTGCGAGACGATAACGCGCTCGGTACCGTTGACGATGAAGGTACCGTTGTTGGTCATCAGGGGCATGTCACCCATGTAGACCGACTGTTCCTTGATGTCCTTGATCGACTTCGCGCCCGTATCCTCGTCGATATCGAACACGATGAGACGCAGCGTCACCTTCAAAGGCGCAGCATAGGTTAGGTCGCGCTGACGGCATTCGTCAACGTCAAACTTCGGCTGCTCGAATTCGTAGGAGACGAATTCGAGCATCGATGCGCCAGAGAAATCGGTGATCGGGAAGACCGATCTGAAAACAGCATTAAGTCCCTCATCGGGACGGCCACCTTCGGGCTCGTCAACCATGAGGAACTGATCATAGGAAGCCTTCTGAACCTCGATGAGGTTCGGCATTTCCGCGACTTCTGGAATTTTTCCAAAAAACTTGCGTACGCGCCTGCGACCATTAAAGGAAAGGGTCTGAGCCATCGTCGCTCCTTGTCAATTTGCATCCGGGCCTGCAACAGACGGAAACCGCTGGCCAGGCGGTTCCGTCAATCAATGGATCGTTCAATCTCGTCCTGGTTCCAAAGTCGCCGGCCGGATCGCCGGTCGCTTCGGTTCAGGACCATCCTCTTGAGAACCCATTACCCAAAAGCCGTTTCACGGGCTTTTGGGTAATTTGTTCCAGATGGAAGGACGAATGGGAGATGGCGAACGCCATCCCCCAAACGCTATTCCGGTATTACTTGACGTCGACCTTGGCGCCAGCGTCTTCAAGCTTCTTCTTGAGGTCAGCAGCTTCAGCCTTGGAAACAGCTTCCTTGACAGCCTTCGGAGCGCCTTCGACGAGATCCTTAGCTTCCTTGAGGCCGAGACCGGTGATGCCGCGGACTTCCTTGATGACGTTGATCTTGTTGGCGCCAGCGTCAACGAGGATAACGTCAAATTCGGTCTTTTCTTCTTCAGCAGCAGCCGGAGCGGCGCCACCAGCAGCAGCAACGGCTACCGGAGCAGCGGCGGAAACGCCCCACTTTTCTTCGAGCATCTTGGAAAGCTCAGCAGCTTCCAGAACGGTCAGCGAGGAGAGGTCTTCAACGATCTTTGCGAGATCAGCCATTTTACTAGTTCCTTATAGATGTTCGGTTCGAAACGAACTTGTTTAGGGTATGAACAGCGAAAAACCGCCTTACGCGGCTTCGTCCTTCTTGGCATAGGCAGCAAACACGCGAGCAAGCTGACTTGCAGGCGCTGCAACAACCGTAGCGATACGAGTAGCCGGGGCATTGAGAAGGCCCAGCAGCTTCGCACGCAGCTCGTCCAGCGAAGGCAGGGTCGCAAGCGACTTGACTGCATCAGCGGAGAGCGTGGTTGTCCCCATGGCACCGCCCAGCACAACGAGCTTGTCGTTGGTCTTGGCGAATTCCATGACGACCTTGGGAGCCGTAATCGGGTCGGCGCTGTATGCAATCAGCGTCTGGCCCTTGAAGAGATTAGTCATCCCTTCCGACTCCGTGCCCTGAAGAGCGATCTTGGCCAGGCGGTTCTTCGCGACTTTGACGGTGCCGCCAGCAGCGCGCATTTTCGAACGGAAGTCGTTCATTTGCGCAACCGTGACACCAGCATAGTGGGCCACAACAACCGAACCGGAAGCCTTGAAGACTTCGTTCAGTTCTGTGACGAATTCGCGTTTTTCCGCTCTTTCCACTGTCTGTCTCCAGTTGATGGGACCGCAATCCTGCAGGCCCCACCGGGTTTGCCTTTTGCCTCAGGGGATCCAAATACATCAGATCCCAAGCGGCGCTTGAGGATCCTGTCCCCTCGCACTGGCTAGGCCAGGCACAAGGCGAATAAGGCTCGAACCGAACTTCAAGACGCCTACAGGCGTTTAAATATCGGGTCTTACCCCGTCTCATGCAGGTAAAATTAAGGCCCTCAGGCCACCCACAATCTCGGACAGGAGTTCCGGGTCGCCCCGGAAATTTCCGACTCCGAGGAGCCGGAAATCAGTATTTCCGGGGCCTAGACCCCGGAGAATTCTTAAGCAGCCGTGACGGTCGCCGGATCGATCTTCACACCCGGGCCCATGGTCGACGAGATGGCAACGCGCTTAACGTAGTTGCCCTTGGCGCCAGCCGGCTTGGCCTTGACGACCGCATCGGCGAAAGCCTTGATATTCTCTTCAAGAGCCTTGGCATCGAAGGAAGCCTTGCCGATGCCGGCGTGGATGATACCAGCCTTCTCGACGCGGAACTCGACAGCACCACCCTTGGAAGCCTTGACGGCGCCCGTGACGTCCATAGTCACGGTACCGACCTTCGGGTTCGGCATCATGCCACGCGGACCGAGAACCTTGCCGAGACGACCGACGAGCGGCATCATGTCCGGAGTGGCGATGCAGCGATCGAAGTCGATCTTGCCGCCCTGAACGATTTCCAGCAGGTCTTCAGCGCCGACGATATCCGCACCAGCGGCCTTGGCTTCATCAGCCTTGGCGCCACGAGCGAAGACAGCGACGCGAACGTCACGGCCGGTACCATTCGGCAGATTGACGACGCCGCGAACCATCTGGTCGGCGTGACGCGGATCAACACCGAGGTTCATCGCGATTTCAACGGTTTCGTCGAACTTGGCGACGGCACGTTCCTTGACCATTGCGATGGCGTCCGACAGAGCAACGAGCTTCGTCGGGTCAACGCCTTCGCGGATCTTCTGCATGCGCTTTGCGAGCTTAGCCATGATCAACCTACCACTTCCAGGCCCATGGAGCGGGCAGAACCCTCAACCATCGCCATTGCGCCTTCGATGTCGGCTGCGTTGAGGTCCTTCATCTTGCCTTCGGCGATCGTACGGACCTGAGCCTTGGTGATGGTTCCGACCTTCGCACCCTTGCCCGGAGTCTTGGAACCGGAGGTGATCTTGGCTTCCTTCTTCAGCCAGTAGGTAACCGGCGGCTGCTTCATTGCGAAGGTGAAGGACTTATCCTGGTAATAGGTGATGACGACCGGGATCGGCATGCCTTTTTCCATCTCCTGCGTGGCGGCATTGAACGCCTTGCAGAATTCCATAATATTAATGCCACGCTGACCAAGCGCCGGACCAATCGGCGGGGACGGGTTTGCCGATCCTGCCTTGACCTGAAGCTTGAGCTGGCCTGCAACTTTCTTAGCCATATCTCTCTGCCTTTCGATGAGGATCGGTTGCCCGACCCAGATGTGCCGGATTACTCCGGCGGCTGCGGTTGCGTGGTGCGTCTGAACGACCCGGCTTCAGGCCACCCATCCTCCCACGCGCTTTGGGAGTTCCCTCCCGTTCGATCAGACCTTTTCGACCTGACCGTATTCCAGTTCGACCGGAGTCGCGCGGCCAAAGATCGAAACCTCGACCTTGAGGCGCGAACGCTCCTCATCGACATCCTGAACGACACCATTGAAGGACGCAAAAGGACCATCGGAGACGCGAACCTGCTCGCCGATCTCGAACGATACGGAAGACTTCGGACGCTCCACACCTTCCTGAACCTGACCGAGAATACGCTCGGCTTCAAAATCAGGGATCGGCACCGGCTTGTTGTCGGAGCCAAGGAAGCCCGTCACCTTCGGCGTGTTCTTGATCAGGTGATAGGCCTCATCAGTCAGGTCTGCCCGCACCAGCACGTACCCAGGAAAGAACTTACGCTCAGCATCAACCTTGCGGCCGCGACGCACCTCGACAACCTTCTCGGTCGGGACAAGGATCCGCTCAAACAGATGGTCGAGACCCTTCTGCTTGGCCTTGTGCTCAATATCCTCGGCAACCTTCTTTTCAAAATTGGAATAAGCGTGGACGATATACCAACGTGCAGCCATGTTCGTGTCCGCCTATTACTTACCGAGATTCAGCACGAAGCTGATCAGCCAGCCGATCAACTGATCGGCCGAAAAGAAAAACAGCGCGGCGAAGCACACCATGAACAGCACCATCGCCGTCGAGATCATCGTCTCGCGGCGCGATGGCCATGTAACCTTGGACGTCTCGGAGCGAACCTGCTGCAGAAACGTGAATGGATTAGTCTTGGATGCCATTTAATGCCCACGCATTTACGGCGCGTAAAGCCGATGATTTCAGCCCCACGCACCGCGTGTCTGTTTGAACCCTACATAAAGATCGATTCTTCTTTACACAAGAGAGAATCCACCCTTTCGTAACTTTTGCCTTCAACAAGCCGACACCCGATCAGGTGGCCGTCGCAATAGTCTGCGCCGAAACGTCGGACTTGGCAGGGGCAGCAGGGCTCGAACCTACGACCTGCGGTTTTGGAGACCGCCGCTCTACCAACTGAGCTATACCCCTAAGCCATGCCTCGACAAGCTTTGATCCTTGACCTTCACTTGCGAGCTTGGCGCTGTTTAAGGTGGTCCGACGAAAATGGCAAGCCTCTTTTTCGTGCTTTTTCAAAGAGCGCACAAAGGTTGCCGCCCTACCGGCGGTGGGCAGCGCCGGAGCCGGCGTTTTGCCCTTGGAACACCTCAATAGACAGGCAATCGGACTGGCAAAATGCCGGCTTGAATACGGCATGCGGGAACGGAACCAACCTCCCCCAGCCTTGACGAACGAGGAAACACGCCTTCGTGCCTCCCACCAAGCTCAGTCCTCCAAAGCCTGACGGCCTTGCCGACCATCTATATAGCAACAACACCAGCCGCCGACACAGTAAGAGCAGCTGCCCCCCGCCGAAGCCAGGCCCGATTCGCCCTAGGTGAACGCCGGAGAGCAAACTGCATCGACCGCAAGACACGCCAGCGCCTCACCGAACGACCACTATCTCCCCTAGCACGGCCCACTCGGCCACATCGACCTCTCCCAACAACACCGCGCCTCGTCGAGAGGCTGAATGATCGACCATGTGCATCAAACGAAAAAGCCCCGCCGTTACCGGCGGGGCTTGCCTCGGTCCCTTGCGGGAAAAGACTT
>NZ_BJZP01000039.1 GCF_007992095.1 Paenirhizobium naphthalenivorans | reverse complement strand
GCTTTTTTTGTTTTCGGTCCGTCTTGCTTGATCGGAGACAAAGAAAAACCCGGCGATGCGAAGCATGCCGGGCAGAATGTGTGCTGAAGCGGGATTGGATGCGTGGGTCAGTTCAGGTTGAAAGCCGTGCGCAGCAGGTCGAGCTGGGCCTGGACGCTGTTTTCATTGTCCGGAACGATCGGCGCATCGGCCGGGCGGTAGATCTCGCGGTCGAGGAGGGCGATCCGGTTCTGCAGGCGCAGGGAGCGCTCGACCAGATCGCGGAAGGCTTCCGGCAGGTCGTTCCAGCCCGGAGCCGAACGGTCGACATTGAAGCCGTCGAGACGGACTTTGCTCTTTTCCGAGAGAACCTGGTCGCGGCTCATCTCGCCATTGTTGACAGCGCGCTGGAGCAGGAGCCACGACGCCATCTGCATGAGGCGGGTCGTCAGGCGCATCGATTCTGCGGCGTAGAGCACAGAAGCCATGCGAGGCAGCACCTTGGCTGCGGCGCGGCCGGAACCATCGAGATAGGCCGCGGTCTCTTCGACGAGGCCCATGCCTTCTGCATAGGTCGCCTTGAACTGCGCGGAGGCAGCGGCGCGGCCAGCAAAGCTCACAGTGTTCAGTCCGAGTTCAGACATCGGTTCACCCTTGAATTACGCATCACTTTTATTGGGCAACGGCACGGACATCATCTTGTTCCTGCCGTGTTTCATGGCCGTACGATGCTATCAATACCCCAAATGCGCAAGGCGTTTATTAAAGAAGGGTTAATTCCCACAATTTTGAATATAGGGATTCAGTGAGGCAAAAAAAAGAGCCGCAGAAGCGGCTCTCAAGGTAAAACAGGGAGAAAATCAGACCCTCACCACAACGAGCTACTGCCTGAAACCGGCAGAACCGGATGACGAGATGTTCTCCTAAAAGGCTTAATGACCGGTAAACGCAAAGGAGAAAATGCGCAGCTTTCCCGAATTGGCGAGCAAGTCTGCGGGCGTTGGCAAACTATACTTTGGGTTTGAAGAAATTATCGGCGGCCAATTTCCCGGTTTCCTTGCGGATCCGTTCCGCCTCGATTCGCTCTATCTCTGCCTGAAGCAGCATGATTCGCGCCTGCAATTCATCGGAGGAAAGGGCGGAGAGATCGCAGCCGACTTCGTGGCCGGCGGGTTTTTTCGGTTTGTCCTCGTCGAAGATCATGATGTGGCTCCTGCGGGTTGCTCGGGTATTTCCGAATCGTCCTGTTCCGGCAAGGGAGCGGAGCGCGGGTCGAGGCTGAGGCTCTCCGGCGTGCTCATCGGCGAGGCGGATACCGGCATGTTCGGCACGTTCTCGCGCTCGTCGGCCGGGATCGCTGCGCGCAAGCGGGTACGGTAGATCGCATAACCGGTCAAAAGGACGTGCGCCATGGCTGTGACGGCAAAGAGCGCGTGGGGACCGAACAGCGTCATGACCGGGCCGCCGATGGTCGGACCGATGATGGTGCCGATGCCGTAGAGCAAGAGAAGGCCGCCGGATACCTGAACGAACTCGTCGGCGCTGGCGAAGTCGTTGGCGTGTGCCACGGCGATCGGATAAAGCGCATTGGCGGCAGCGCCATAGACAGCGACCAGAATGATCATCGTCATCGGGTCATGGGGCTGGAGAATGATCAGCACGATGGCAGCAAGTGCCGCGAGGGCTGAGAGTGCGGCCAGAACGAAGCGGCGGTCGATGCGGTCGGATGCCTTGCCGGCCGGAAACTGAATGATCGCACCCACGAAAATGGTGACCGACAGCATGATGGCGATGACATTGGGTGCCATGCCTGCCCGGGAGCCGAAGACGGCGGCAAGCGTACCATAGGCACCGTTGGCGATGCCGATCATCAGGATACCGACGAAGGAGACCGGCGAGTTGTGATAGAGGCGCGGCAGATTGAGCCTGACGGATGTCAGGGGCTGCGGGGTCGCGGCCGTTGAAACGGTGGTCGGCAGGGTAGCCAGGCAGTAGAGAATGCCGCAGACCATGAAGAGAATGGTGGTGGACGGATCGACGATGCCGACCAGCATCTGGCCGCCGACGACGCCGATCAGCGTGACGGAGATGTAGAAGGAGAAGATCGTGCCGCGGCTCTCGTTGGTGGCGCGCTCGTTCAACCAGCTTTCGATGATCATCGAGGTTCCGGCGATGCAGAAGCCGGTCACTGCGCGCAGGCCCACCCACCAGTACTGATCGACCAGAATGCCGCTCAACAGAGCGATGATGGCGATCAGTGAGATGAAGCTCGAGAACGCCCGGACGTGGCCCACGCGCATGACGAGCTTGGGCGCGATCAGGCAGCCGGCGACGAAGCCTGTCGCCCAGGACGTGCCGAGCAGGCCGAGAATCTCGTTGGAATAGCCTTCAGCCGAGCCGCGCACCGGAAGCAGCAAACCATGCAGGCCATTTCCGAGAAAGAGGAAGAGCGTGCTAAGGAGCAGAGCCATTACTGGCAGGAGATTTCGTCGCATGGCTTCGCTATCGATCGGGGTTGCCGGAGATGTACCACTGACGGTGGCATTGAAACGTTACAGATTAAGGCAATGTTCCTACCGAGAGCTGAATTCAGATCGGTGCTTGCGGGAAATTCTTCTGGCGGGCAAAAGTGTCGGCGATGTGACATCGGCCGGATTCGGCATGCTGGGATTTCTCCATGACCAAGGCGATCGGCCTTCTCCTCATCCTCGCTATGGCGATCCAGGTCATCAAGCCTCTCGGGCTGCCGGGATTGCGGCGCAGAAGCGATTTCTGGAAGATCGCGTTGATTGCCTTCGCCATCTGGACCATCACACTGCTGATCCGCCCATAAGGCCTCAGAGCCTGATTTCGCCGCGCATGACCTCGATGCAACTACCTGCCACGGTGACAGCCTCAAGGGTGCCGTCGCAGGCTGTGACATTCACCTCGATGAGGCTCCGGCGGCCCATCTCGACGCCTTGCTCGACAAGCAGGCGGCGGCTGAGGGCGGTTCCGCCAAGCGTGCTCAGGTAGGCACCGAGCGCCGCCGACGCACTGCCTGTCGCGGGATCCTCCGGCACGTTATCGAGGGGGGCGAACATCCGGGCGCGGACATGATCCGTGCCGAACCAGGTGTAGAGGAATATGGCGCAGTCGCTCTGTTCGTGGGTATAGACGTCATGCAGGATCGCGAGCGGTTCGATCTTCGGCGCGGCCCGGCCGAGCGCTTCGAGGTCCTTTACCTCGGCGAGGACGAACTTGAGCCCGACGGATGCGAAGACGGGCGTATGATGCTTCGTCACGATCTCCGCTGGGGTCAGAGAAGCGCACGGCGCGAGTTCCACCGGTGAGACCGTGCTGCCGACGTGGAGAGGGCTGGGCGCGCGGATGGTGGCACCGGTGACATCTGTGCCATTTAGGATAAGCGCGACCTCGACCAGTCCCGCCTTCTCCTCGAAGCGCATGGTGGAGCCGGTCGGTCGGCCGAAGATCTCTCCGAGGCTGCCGAGCGCAAACGCCGTGCCGACATTCGGATGTCCGGCAAAGGGCACCTCGGTGACGGGCGTGAAGATGCGGATCTCGGCCGTATTGACCGGATTGCGTGGCGGTAGCACGAAGGTGGTTTCGGAATAGCCGAATTCCGTGGCTATCCGCTGCATATCGCCATCCGACAAGGCGCGCGCGTCGAGTATGACCGCCAGCGGATTGCCGGCAAAACGCGTGTCGGTAAATACGTCTACGGTGACGAACGGGACGTCTCGCATGGTTTCTCTCTTTGTCGGGTGTGTGGCCGCCGGGTTCAGCTTGCGGGTTGTCGCCATTCCGGGATCGGAAACAGGCGGTCGTAGCCCCAGTTAAAGACAAAAGCGTAGACAAGATAGAAGAGCGAAAAGGAGACGTCCATCACCAGCGCATGCCATAGGCCGATGCCGAGGTACCACGCGATGAAGGGCGCGAGGACGAGGAGAACCCCGGCCTCGAACAGCACCGCGTGCAGGACCCGGACCGGTACGGTCTTGTCGGTCCCGCCCGCAAGGCGCTGCATCGCATGGTCGAAGCCGATATTGTAGGCATAGTTCCAAAGCATGGCGATCGTCGCGCTGCCGACGCCAACGATGCCGATATCCGTGAGCGGCATGGAGAAGATCCAGGCGCCAAGCGGCGTGACAAGGATAAGGGCGAGGATTTCAAAACAGACGGCGTAGCGGATGCGGTCGCTGGTCGAGCGCATGTCAGGTCCCCTATAGGGTTGTTCGGGTCGTCCCGGTCAAATGCCCGTCGTAGGGAGAGGTCGTCCTCAGCGAAAGCGGAATATAGTCCACCGAGCGAGAAGGGCAAGGGCGGCGGAGTCTGCTCGGTGACCACGAAAAAGCCCCGCCAGCGCTGCTGACGGGGCTCGAAATACTCACGTCGAAGGGCGCTGATCAAGCTGCCTTTTCGAGTTCCTTCTTCCAGCTGCCCTTGGCAGCGAGGCTGTTCATCTGGGCGCGATGGGTGAAGGCGCGTTGACCGGCAGCGACGTTCTCCGGCTTGCCACCCCAGGCTTTCAGTGCGTCTTCCTGAAGCGCGCGGCCATAGGAATAGGTCAGGCCCCAAGGCAGGTCGTAATTGGCGTTCATGGCCGACAGGTGCGCGGTCGCTTCTTCCGACGACTGGCCGCCGGAGAGGAAGGCGATACCGGGAACGGCGGACGGAACGGTTGCCTTCAGAACGCGGACGGTCTTTTCAGCGACTTCTTCGACAGAGGCCTTGCGGGCGTTCTTGCCGTCGATGACCATGTTCGGCTTCAGGATCATGCCTTCGAGCTTGACGCGGGCGTCATAGAGGTCGTTGAACACGGTACGCAGAACGAATTCGGTGACTTCGGCACATTTGTCGATCGAGTGGGAGCCCGGCTGACCGTCCATCAGGACTTCCGGCTCGACGATCGGCACAATGCCCGCCTCCTGGCAGAGGGCGGCGTAGCGGGCCAGTGCCTGCGAGTTTGCCTTGATCGAGCCGAAGGTCGGCAGGGCGGAGGCGCCGTCGATGGCGATGACGCCGCGCCACTTGGCGAAGCGGGCGCCAGCCTTGTAGTAGCTGGCAAGGCGTTCGCGCAGACCGTCGAGGCCTTCGGTGATGGTTTCGCCCGGGAAGGCGGCCATCGGCTTGGCGCCGGTATCAACCTTGATGCCGGGCAGGGAACCGGCTGCCTTGATGATGTCGGCCAATTGGCTGCCGTCGGCGGCCTTCTGGAAGAGAGTCTCTTCGTACAGGATGACACCGGAGATGTAATTCTTCATCGCCTCGTCTGAACGGAACAGCATTTCGCGGTAATCGCGGCGGCTGGTTTCTGTCGATTCGAGGTTGATACTGTCGAAACGCTTCTTGATCGTCGAAGTCGATTCGTCGGCCGCAAGAATACCCTTGCCGTCAGCGACCATTTTCACGGCGATGTCTTCAAGACGTTCGGTCATTCCATATCTCCCAAAACTAGATGTGAGGCGGATACCAGATGTTTTGCGACAGGAAAATGGTGGTTTAAAATGTTGAAACGATTGAAATCATTTTAATCGTTTGAAAGTTTTGGAAATATCGCTCCGTGCGTGGCGATGGCGAGCCAATCGGCCCGCCATCGCTCGAAATCACTTCTCTGCGATCAGGACGGCCACGCCCGGCAGTTCCTTGCCTTCCATCCATTCGAGGAAGGCGCCACCGGCGGTCGAGACGTAGGAGAAGTCGTCGGCCACGCCGGCATGGTTGAGCGCGGAGACGGTATCACCGCCGCCGGCGACCGAGACCAGCTTGCCCTCGCGGGTGCGGGCGGCGGCATGCTTGGCGGCGGCGACGGTCGCCGCGTCGAACGGAGCAATCTCGAAAGCGCCGAGCGGGCCGTTCCACACCAGCGTCGCGGCCTTGGAGATCCAGTCGTTGATCGCCTCGATCGATTTCGGACCGACGTCGAGCACCATGGCGTCGGCCGGGATGGCGTCGATGGCAACGGTCTCGTTTTCCGCGCCGGCCTTGAACTCGCGGGCGACGACGCCGTCTACCGGCAGCACGATGGCGCAGCCGGAAGCTTCGGCCGTGGCCATGATCTGCTTGGCTGTTTCGGCAAGGTCATGCTCGCACAGCGACTTGCCGACGTTGATACCCTTGGCCGCAAGGAAGGTATTGGCCATGCCGCCGCCGATCACCAGCGCGTCAACCTTCTTCACCAGGTTGGACAGAAGGTCGATCTTGGTCGAGACTTTGGCGCCGCCGACAATCGCGACCACGGGACGGACCGGCTTGCCGAGGCCCTTTTCCAGCGCTTCGAGTTCGGCCTGCATGGTGCGGCCGGCATAGGCCGGCATGTGATGGGCGAGGCCTTCGGTTGAGGCGTGGGCACGGTGCGCGGTGGAGAACGCGTCGTTGACGAAGATGTCACCGTTCTTGGCGAGTTCTGCGACGAATTCCGGCGCGTTCTTTTCCTCGCCCTTGTGGAAACGCGTGTTTTCCAAGAGCAGGATGTCGCCGTTTTCCATCTTGGCGATGGCGTCTGTTGCCGGGGCGCCAATGCAATCCGAGGCGAAGGCGACCTGATGGTCCAGCACTTCCTCGACCGTCGGCGCGATTAACGACAACGACTGGTCGGCCACCGGTTCGCCCTTCGGCCGACCGAAGTGGGCGAGCAGGATGACCTTGGCGCCCTTGTCGGACAGTTCGCGGATGGTGGGGGCGACGCGCTCAATGCGGGTCGTATCGCTGACCTTGCCGTCAGAAACAGGAACGTTGAGGTCGACGCGCACAAGCACGCGCTTGCCCGCGATGTCGGTGAGGTCGTCGAGAGTCTTGAAAGCCGGCATGATGCTTCCCGTCGTTAAGGTGTTTCTGGAATGGGGCTGATGGGCCGGACCTTACACCGCCTGAACGATGACGCAAGGCGATCACGATTATTTTTCGGTCGCGCCGGCCTTGGCACGTTGCCGGCGCAGGTAGTCGCGGATGGCATGGGCAAGCTCGCGGATGTTGAGGAAAATAGGCAGGTTGGTGGCTGGCGCCACAGGCTCCAGCGAAACGCCGACCGAAGCGATATGTCCTGTTTCGTCGAGATCCCGGACGATCAGCACGATAGTCCCGAGGCGCACCCGATCGGCATAGTCGGCCTGCCCCCCGAGGCGTTGGGCAATCAATTCCGCGACTGTTTTCGCCCGTTCAGCCTCGGTGATGGTCAGCGGGCCATAAGCCTGATCGATGTCCTCGACCCGGGCCGTTGGCGCAATGGCGAAGGTGCCGAAGAACTCGCTATCATCCTCCCCAACCGGGGCCTTGCTGGCGAACAGGCGGTCTAGGAGTTTGGAATAGCCCGGTGCGATGAACAGGTAAACCTGATCGTTTTCCCTGAGACGTCCGGCATACTGGTAGCGCATCGACTTGCCGTCACGGATGACGAGCGAGGGCATGGCCCAGCGTGGAATGCGCTCGCCCCGCAGCACAGGGCAGTCTGCCACGACGCGGTAGGCGAGCAGTTCATGGTGGGCAGCACCGGGGAGGTCGAGTTCCAGCTTATCGATCGCACCGATGCGTGGCGGGATGATGAGGCCGAGCTTGCGGGCCACCGGCTTGATGGTCCAGCCCTGCAGTACCAGCGAGATCATCACGACGAGAAAGGCCGTGTTGAAGTAGAGTTGTCCATTTTCAAGCTTGCCGAGGATCGGCAGAATGGCGAGCAGGATCGAGACAGCGCCGCGTAGGCCGACCCAGGCGATGAAGCCGGTTTCGCGCTGGGTGAAGTCGAAGGGAAGTAGGCAGATCCACACCGCCAGCGGCCTGGCGACGAAGACAAGGAAGAGGCCGAGCAGGATGGCCGGCAACAGGATCGACGGGAACTGGGACGGTGTCGCCAGGAGGCCTAGGATGAGGAACATGACAATCTGGGCGAGCCAGGTCATACCGTCCTGAAATCGCGTGATGGCGCCGCTGGCAGGGATTTTTTTGTTGCCCGCGTAAATGCCGGCCACGTAGACAGCGAGGAACCCACTGCCGCCGACGGCACCGGTGTAGGCGAAGATCAGCAGCGCCATGGCGAGCATGAAGATCGGGGCGAGGCCGCGCTCCACCTTGATGCGCTTCAAGATGAACACGATCAGCGCGCCGCCGATCAGGCCAAGACCGAGGCCCAGTCCCATCTGCTCGACGAACAGGCGCAGCAGATCCATGTCGAAACCGGATGCGGCTTCACCGCCGGACAGCAGTTGCACGAGCGCCATGGTGAGGAAAATCGCCATGGGATCGTTGGTGCCCGACTCGACTTCCAGTGTGGAGCGGACGCGGTCGCGGATGTTGATGCCGCCGATGCGCAGCAGGAAGAAGACCGCCGCCGCGTCGGTCGAGGCGACGATAGAGCCGAGCAGGAGCCCCTCGAGCAATGAGAAGTCAAGCAGGAGATGAGCCATCAAGCCGAAGAGACCGGCCGTTAGCAGCACGCCGCCTGTCGCCAGCGTCAATGCGGGGATGGCTGACAGTTTGAATGACTGCAAGGATGTGCCGTAGCCGGAATCGAAAAGGATGACGGCAAGTGCGATCGAGCCCAGTTCGTAAGCGAAGGCGTTGTCGGAAAACTCGATGCCGAGACCGTCGACGCCGGTCACAAGGCCGATAAGCAGGAAGAGAAGAAGCAGTGGGGCGCCAAAGCGGAAGGCGATCAGGCTCGAGAATGCGGCGAGCAGGACCAGTGCCGTTGCCACCAGTGTTATGGCATAAAACTCGTGCACTCTCTCGCCCCTCTCATCAACCGCGCCGTCGCCCGGCCAATCGGGTCAGGTCATACCACGGGCGCGGCTCGACGCGGTGTCGGCGATGCTTTCGTCCCAGACGCGCGGTCGGTGACGGAGGTGGAATGATCTGGCAGGACTGCCGGAAGACGAGATGGAAATTTATCGCCTTCAATCGTGATCAGAGTAGGGCGGAATTAAAAAATTTAAAAGGCGGGCCGGTTGCCCGGTCCGCCTTTTATTCAATGAATATCTAACTTTATTGGCTTAGATGAACTTCGCCATGGCAACTGCGGTGTCGGCCATGCGGTTGGAGAAGCCCCACTCATTGTCGTACCAGGTCAGGATACGCACGAGATTGCCTTCCATGACTTTGGTCTGGTCGCCGGAGAAGGTCGACGAATGGCTGTCGTGGTTGAAGTCGATCGAAACCAGCGGCTCCTCGGTATAGCCGAGAATGCCCTTCAGTTCGCCTTCGGCCGCGGCCTTGATGGCGGCGTTGACTTCGTCCTTGGTGACGTTGCGCGACGGGATGAACTTCAGGTCGACGACAGAGACGTTCGGGGTCGGAACGCGGATCGCCGAACCATCGAGCTTGCCCTTCAGTTCCGGCAGCACGAGGCCGACAGCCTTGGCGGCGCCGGTCGAGGTCGGGATCATCGACAGAGCTGCGGCGCGGGCGCGGTGCAGGTCCTTGTGCATGGTGTCGAGGGTCGGCTGATCACCCGTGTAGGAGTGGATCGTGGTCATGTAGCCCTTCTCGATGCCGAAGGTCTTCTGAAGGACGTAGGCCACCGGAGCGAGGCAGTTGGTGGTGCACGATGCGTTCGACACGACCAAGTCGTCCTTGGTCAGCGTGTTATGGTTGACGCCGAAGACGATGGTCTTGTCGGCACCGTCGGCGGGGGCCGAAACGAGAACGCGCTTGGAGCCGTTCGACAGGTGGAGGGAGGCCTTTTCCTTGGCAGTGAAAATGCCGGTGCACTCCATGGCGATGTCAACGTCGGCCCAGGGGAGTTCCTTCGGATCCTTGATGGCGGTGACCTTGATCGGCTTGCCTCCGGCGATGATGATCGAGTCGCCTTCGACCTTCACCGTGGCCGGGAAACGGCCGTGAACGCTGTCGTAGCGCAGCAGGTGGGCATTGGTCTCGACCGGGCCGAGATCGTTGATCGCCACGACCTCGATGTCGGTGCGGCCGGATTCGACGATCGCGCGAAGGACGTTACGTCCGATGCGGCCGAAGCCGTTGATGGCAACTTTCACAGTCATTTTGTTCACTCCCGCGTTTAAATCAGAGCTTTAGATTAAGGGAAGAATGGGCGTCGGGGAACGCCCATGCGACAATTCGACCAGTCAGGCGAGCTTCGCCTCGGCGGCGGCGACGACCGCTTCCGGGGTGATGCCGAAATGCTGGTAGAGCTCCTTGTACGGAGCGGATGCGCCGAAGGACTTCATGCCGATAAAGGTGCCGTCGGAACCGATAAGGCTGTCCCAACCCTGACGGATGCCGGCCTCTACTCCGATGTTGACGGGGGCCGAGCCAATGATGGCGCCGCGATAGGCTTCCGGCTGCTCGAAGAACAGCTCGAAGCACGGCACGGAAACGACGCGGGCGGAAATGCCCTTCTGGGTCAGCATCTGCTGAGCCTTGAGGGCGATCTCGACTTCCGAACCGGAGGCAAAGATCGAGACCTGGGCGTCGCTTGCCGAGACCAGTTCGTAGGCACCGAAGCTGCAGAGGTTCTTT
The DNA here is from genome assembly GCF_007992095.1 of Paenirhizobium naphthalenivorans. Classification (GTDB taxonomy): domain Bacteria; phylum Pseudomonadota; class Alphaproteobacteria; order Rhizobiales; family Rhizobiaceae; genus Allorhizobium; species Allorhizobium naphthalenivorans. The sequence goes on along the minus strand of NZ_BJZP01000039.1, from coordinate 8,151 downwards.
TCTTCGTAGTCGGTGCGCGCGGCAATCAGGTTCTGACGGGTCAGCGCGATCCCGGACGGACGGTTCTTGTGCTCAAGCGCGATCTGCCAGCATTCAGCCGTTTCGGTCGCATCCGCCGGACGGAACATCATCAGGTTCGGAATGGCGCGCAGTGCCGCCATGTGCTCGACCGGCTGGTGGGTCGGGCCGTCTTCGCCAAGACCGATCGAATCGTGGGTCAGCACGTGGATGACGCGGATCCCCATCAGTGCGGCGAGGCGGATCGACGGACGGCAATAGTCCGAGAAGATCAGGAAGCCGCCGGAATAGGGGATCAGGCCGCCATGCAGCGCGATGCCGTTCATGGCGGCTGCCATGCCATGCTCGCGGATGCCGTAGTGAATATAACGACCGGAGAAATCGTCCGGGGTGATCGACTTGGTCTGGCTCGTCTTGGTATTGTTGGAGCCGGTCAGGTCGGCCGAGCCGCCGATCGTTTCCGTCAGCACGCCGTTGATGATTTCAAGGGCATCCTCGGAGGCCTTGCGGGTCGCAACTGTCGGCTTGGTTTCCGCGAGCTTCTTCTTGTAATCGTCAATCGCCGTGGAGAAGTTGCCCGGCAGGTCGCCGGCGAAGCGACGGGTGAACTCGGCCTTCTTGTCCGCTGCCGTGGCGGCAAGGCGGGCTTCCCAGTCCTTGTGGGTCTTGGTCGAGCGCAGGCCGGCCAGACGCCAGGCGTCGAGCACATCGGCGGGAACCACGAAGGCTTCCTCTTCCCAGCCGAGCGCCTTGCGGGTGGCTGCGATTTCTTCGGCGCCGAGCGGCGAGCCGTGGACCTTGTGAGTGCCGGCCTTGTTTGGAGAGCCAAAGCCGATGACCGTCTTGCAGGCGATCATGGTCGGCTTGTCCGACTTCTGGGCGGTCTCGATGGCGGCGGCGATCGCTTCTGGATTATGACCGTCGACCGAAAGTGTGTTCCAGCCGGAAGCGCGGAAGCGGGCGTGCTGATCAGTGGAGTCGGCCAGCGAGATCGCGCCGTCGATCGAGATGCCGTTGTCGTCCCACAGAACGATCAGCTTGTTGAGCTTCAGGTGTCCGGCCAACGAGATGGCTTCCTGGCTGATGCCTTCCATCAGGCAGCCGTCACCGACCAGCGTATAGGTATAGTGGCTCATCAGATCCGAGCCGAATTCATTGGCCAGCTTCTTCTCGGCGATCGCCATGCCGACGGCATTGGCGATACCCTGACCGAGCGGACCGGTGGTGGTCTCGATGCCGGAGGCGTGTCCATATTCCGGATGTCCCGCCGTCTTGGCGCCCATCTGGCGGAACTGCTTGATGTCCTCGATGGTCATGTCCTCGTAGCCCGTCAGATAGAGCAGGGCGTAGAGCAGCATCGAACCATGGCCGGCCGATAGGACAAAACGGTCGCGGTCGGGCCACAGCGGGTTCTTCGGATCAAAAGTCAGATAGCGGCTAAAGAGAACGGTCGCGACATCGGCGCAGCCCATCGGCATGCCGGGGTGGCCGGAATTGGCCTTTTCCACAGCGTCTATGGCGAGGAAGCGGATCGCATTGGCCATCCGGTTGTGTTTTTCGGGAGAGATCATGGCTGTTCCGCTGGTTCCGGGTCTCAAGGGACGGCCCCGCTGGGCGGGTCCGTCTGAAAGCGGCTGATCCATAGCAGGTGAATCGCGCGAGTCAATAAATGCCGGGTGTTCTGGCCTTTTGTTGCGCGATAAATCATGCTTTTGTCTATTTTGTGTGCACTGCATTGGAGCGCCGCGAAATGGGCAGGCCAAGAGCGTCGTCCACAGGATTGGCGCTGGGCTCTTGCCCGGCATTTATTGACGGGTGGCAATCGGGGGGCTTACTGTCCATCATCAACGCAGCAGGTCTTCAGGGTCGATTCGAGCGGCCTCCTGTGCAAAGCCGGAACAGGAACATGCCGACAGGGAATTCGGTTGAAGCGGCGCTCGGCGCGCTCAGGCAGGCGGTTGCCGGACTTGAGAACGCGATTGACATGCGCATCGAGGTGCAGCGAGAAAGCGGCGAGGTCGAGGGCGAGGTGCGCCGCGTGCATGCCGATCGCTCGCGGCTTGCCCAGGAACTCGATCAATCGGAATTCCGGGCAAACCGTCTTGAAGAGGTCAACCGTGAGGTTTCGCGGCGGCTGGTGACGGCCATGGAGACGATCCGGGCGGTTCTCGACCGCTAGGATCAGAGCAATGCGAAGGCGCCGGGTGGCGGCACTTGGGAAGATTGATGGCACAGGTCACGGTTACGATCGACGGAAAAGCCTATCGCATGGCCTGCGAGGAGGGCCAGGAAGGCCATCTGATCGATCTTGCCACGCAGTTCGACCGTTATGTCAACCATCTCAAGGCCCAGTTCGGAGAGATTGGCGACTTGAGGCTGACGGTCATGGCCGGCATCATGGTGATGGATGAGTTGTCCGAAATAAAGCGGCGCGTCGCCTCCATGGAGAAAGAGCTTGCATCGTTTCGCGAGGGGCGTGATGGAGCGCTCGAGGGCGCGCAGCGGCGCGAGGAGATGTTGACGACGGCGCTCGGCGAACTGACCGAACGGCTGAACGGAATTACGCGCAAGCTGACCGCAAAGCCCGCCTCGAACGCTCACTCGGAGCATTGAGAAGGCCCGTTCGGATCTATTTACGAATGAACGGTGGCGGCCTCTGGTGTACGGCGTGATTTGGCCCTATATCTGACTTGCGATCTGCGCCTCTCGACAGGAACCACAATCCCTGGGGCCATACTCGATCCAAAGGGAGCTGTCCCTGGCCAGGCCCGTGGGCTTGGACATATGGCGCCCACCTACGTTTGTAGGCACCCAGGATCGTAAACCTCCATCGGTTGCCGCGGATCGCACTTTCCGCTTCCCATACAAATCGGCTGGCCTTCGGAGGCGGAAGGGCAACATCCGTCGCACCACGCCCAATGACAACCGGTGAGGCGGTTATTTGAACGCCCGATCGAAGCCGGCGCCGCGGACCATGGCCCTCTTCATATGCGAGAAGGTGTCAAAACCGGCCTTGCTCGTGACAGGTGGCCATGCCGCTATCGCCAATGCCGCCGAGCGGTCGTAGAGGCTCGGCATTCATCGCGCGCTCCTCCCCTGTCGGCCGACTTATCGAACCGCGCACTCGCTGTCACGAATTGGCATGCAAATCCCTCCTGTGTTCTCAGGCCGGTCGCCGCGCGAGCGCCAGCATCGCGCCAAAAGCGATCATCATGCCGCCGCTCAGGCGGTTCATCCAGGAGAAAGCCTTGGAGTTTGTGGCGAAGCGGCCGAGATGGCTGCCGATCAGGGAATAGATGGCGATTGCGGCCAGTTCCAGCAGCAGGAAGATCACGCCGAGCAGGGCGAAGCTTGCCGCATAGTCGTTACGGTCGATGAACTGTGGAAAGAAGGCGGTGAAGATCAGGATCGCCTTGGGATTGCCGATGGCCACCCAGAACTCCTGTCGTGCCAGAACGGACAAGCTGCGCACGGGACGCGTCGCCTCGACCGCGCCGAGCTTCGGGCCACCGGCTCTCAGAAGCTTGATGCCGAGCCAGACGAGATAGGCGGCACCTGCCCATTTGACTGCCGAGAAGGCCAGTTCCGAAGCGATCAACAGGGCGCCCAGACCGAGCGCGGTCACAGCGATCATGATGGCAAAGGCGACAAGCCGTCCGAGCGATGCCGCCAACGCGATGCCGATCCCGCCGCGCATGGCATTGGTCAGCGAAAGCAGGTTGTTTGGTCCGAAGGCCATGTTGAGGGCGAAACAGGCGGGGATGAACCAGAGAATTGTGTGCAGGGACATGTTGCGACCAAGGATAGGGGGGCTTTGCAGCGACGACATTATCGGGTCGGTTTGCTTTCGACAATTGCAGCGGCGGCGTTGGCTGTGGAATCAGGAATACCGCGGCTCGCAAGCGACAACCGGCACGATTCGCCATACGAGATTGTTCGCTCTCTTTGACTGCCCCGGTTTTGGTGTCCGTACTCAGAAGTACCGCAGCGTAATGCGGCTTTGAAAAAATGATCCGTCTCGGATAACCTCCGCCGAGCTCTGGGGAAACGATTAGATAATGACTATCAAGGACATCAAGGCCGGCTTGCGGAATGAACGTCTGGCCGTTAGGGACCTGCTTTCGGCCGAGCGCCGCATCGAGTTCAGTCTTGCTATCGCCGACCACGGCGGCGATGCCATCACGTTCGATCCGGGTACGGTGATCTCCGGTTTTCTGCCGATCCGCTCGGAAGCCGATATTCGACCGCTCATGGCCCGGCTCAGGGCGCGCGGCGCGCGGCTCTGCCTGCCGATCGTCCAGGACAGGGCGACCATCATCTTTCGTGAGCTGCTGCCCGGTGCCGAGTTGATCGACACGGGTTTCGGTACGCGTGGTCCGGGGCCGGAAGCAGCCGTGCTCGATCCCGAAATCCTGCTTGTACCGTTGTCGGCTTTCGACTCACGGGGGGATCGCATCGGCTATGGGGCCGGCCATTATGACCGCGCAATCGCTCGATTAGTGCAAAAAGGCCGGGAGCCTAGGCTGATCGGCATTGCATTCGACTGCCAGGAGGTGGCAGAAGTGCCCACGGAACCGCACGATGTCCGGCTGCAAGCCATCCTGACCGAAAGCGGGCTCAGGCAATTCTGACGGCGATTGGACAGGTAGAATGCGGCTTCTTTTTCTCGGTGATATGGTTGGCAAAACGGGGCGTACCGCGGTTTGGCAGCGTCTGCCCGGCCTGATCTCCGATCTGAAGCTCGATTTCGTCATCGTCAACGGCGAAAATGCGGCCGGCGGCTTCGGCATTACCGAGGACATCTTCCTCGAGACGATCAATGCTGGCGCCGACGTTGTGACCACCGGCAATCACGTCTGGGACCAGAAGGAGGCCGTCAGCTTCTGCGAGCGGCACGACCAGTTCCTGCGGCCCGCCAATTATCCGGCTGGCACTCCGGGCAAGGGGTCCGGCATCTTCTATGCCCGCAACGGCGCGCGCATTCTCGTTGCCAACATCATGGGCCGGGTGTTCATGCACCCGGAACTCGATGATCCCTTCAAGTCGGCGGAAGCGATCCTGGACGCGTGCCCGCTCAAGGAGCAGGCCGACGCGGTTGTCTTCGACTTTCATGCCGAGGCGACCAGCGAGAAACAGTGTTTTGGCCATTTCGTCGACGGTCGCGCCAGCTTTGTGGTCGGCACGCACACCCATGTGCCGACGGCCGACCACCAGATCCTCAACGGAGGCACGGCCTATATGTCGGATGCCGGCATGTGCGGCGATTACGATTCCTCGCTCGGAATGGAAAAGGAAGAACCGCTCAACCGCTTCATCTCGAAAATGCCGAAGGGCCGTTTCGAGGCCGCTCATGGCCCCGCGACCATCTGCGGGGTGGGTGTGGAGATTTCGGACCGCACCGGCTTGGCTGAGAAGATCGCACCGCTTCGTCTGGGTGCGCGGCTGGCGGAAACGCTGCCGGAGTTCTGGCGCTGACAAGGCCCGACAGAACGCGCCGGACCAATTCCGTAAAATGTTAATTAACCGAAGGGTACTAATTACTGCCTGTTAGGGAGTGTGGTTACTATATCCTTTCTCCTTGAGCGATCGCATTTGGAGGAGGATATTTTGACCGCCGTTGCCCAAGTCCTGTTTGAGGAAACCCCTGTTGGTTCGGACGATCTGCTGAGCTGTGTTGAGGCCGCTGTGCGGGATGATTTCAGCCGTGAACCGATTGGCAGCGATGCACTGTCGCGGGCGGTCGCAGCACTGATCCGGCGTTGCCGGGAGCGCACCTTGGCCGAATTGGACGACGTGGTGAAAATGTCCGTCAGCGTCAACGAGACGGCCAGCATGTCGGCCCATCTGCTCTACGACCTTCGGCAGGTTGACGAGGAGTCGCAAGGCATTGCCTCAGCGGCGGAGAAAATGGCTGCGACCGTCGACGAGGTGGCGCAGCATGGTCAGGCGATTGTGCAAAGGGCTCGCCGCGCCGGTGAGACCTGTGAGGCAAGTACGCGGGCACTCAGCGAGACCGGCGAACGCATGCAGGCGATCAATGGCGCTTTGGCCGAGACCAGCGAACGGATCGGGACGATCCAGGAGCTTGGCACCAGCATTTCGGCGATTGCCTCCAATATCAAGAAGATCGCGTCGCAAACCAACATGCTGGCGATCAACGCCGCCGTGGAGGCGGCCCGCGCCGGCGAGGCCGGCCGGGGCTTCGCTGTCGTGGCAGCGGAAGTCAAAGCACTGTCCGACCGAACAGCCAATGCCACGCTGGAGATCGGCAATATCGTCGGCAAGCTCGACAGCGGCCTGCTCGCCATGGTCGGATCGGTGACGTCCAGCCGCGAGTCCGCAGAAAAGGGAGCGCAGTCGCTCGATACATTGCGCGCTGCCCTGTCGGTGGCTTCCAAGGAACTCGACAACGTCATCTCCAACGCGGACCACATTGCCGTTGCGCTCGATCAGCAAAGGGACGCGTCACGGAGTGTCGCGACCGGGATCGGTACTGTGGCGATGAGTACGGTCAAAGCGACAGGTGAGCTGGAGAACCTGGTCGGCTCGATGGAACAGGCGCAGGGTGGACTGAATTCGCGGCTTAAATTCCTTGCCGGCACCACGGTGCCTGGCAAGATCGTCAAGCTCTCGCAGTCCGACCATGTCATTTGGAAACGTCGCCTTGCCAATATGATCATTGGCCGGGAAGGGTTGAAAGCCAACGAACTGGCCGACCATCACACCTGTCGGCTGGGGAAATGGTATGACGGATGCCGGCACACAGCGCTTGGATCGGATTCCGGATTCGTCGCTCTGGAGGAGCCGCATGCGCGGGTTCACAGTCATGGCATCGAAGCGGTGCGCCGTTATAATGGCGGTGATATTCGAGGGGCTCTGCGGGAGCTTGAATGCGTGGAAGTCGCATCCCGCGAGGTGTTGGCCGGGTTGCAGCAGCTTGAACGCCACGCGAACGACTAAGGGTTGCCAAGCGGCGCCCGGCATGAAGTCGGGCCGGTTTTTCGCGGCTTCATCGAGCTCAAACAAGAAAACGCCCGGCCGGGAGCGGGCGTTTGATCTGCTGATTTTCGCCGGATCAGCCAAAAAGGTCGCCTTGGAATGAACCCGACATCCGGGCGTGTGGCCGGCGAGCTTGGCCTTGGCGATTTCCCTGCCGAACTCCAAAGGATTGTCGGTGGATGTCCAGGCCAGGTGACGTTGTACCGCTCAATCGTTGCCGCATCTGGGTGGTGGCAGCAAGGATCGGGTGACGGCTTATCGCGGCAGTCCCCTTGAATAGGGCCGGTTTCGCCCGTATAAGGCGCCCATTCCTTACAAATAGACCTGATCAGGGGTGCCATGGCTGGCCATTCACAGTTTAAAAACATCATGCACCGCAAGGGAAAACAGGATTCCGTGCGGTCGAAAATGTTCTCCAAGCTCGCGCGCGAGATCACCGTCGCGGCCAAGACCGGCTTGCCCGATGTGAACATGAACGCACGCCTGCGCCTGGCGGTCCAGAACGCCAAGGCCCAGTCGATGCCGAAGGACAACATCGAGCGCGCCATCAAGAAGGCGGCGGGTGCCGATGGGGATAATTACGAAGAGATCCGCTACGAGGGCTACGGTCCCGGCGGCGTCGCCGTCATCGTCGAGACGCTGACCGACAACCGCAACCGCACCGCATCGGTGGTCCGCTCGACCTTTACCAAAGCCGGCGGCGCGCTCGGCGAAACCGGTTCGGTGTCCTTCTCTTTCGACCGCGTCGGCGAAATCACCTACAAGGTCTCGGCGGGTGATGCCGACAAGGTCATGGAAGCCGCGATCGAGGCCGGCGCCGAAGACGTCACCAGCGACGAGGACGGCCACACGATCATCTGTGGCTTCGAGGACATGAACGAAGTGTCCAAGGCGCTCGAAGCGGTTCTCGGTGAAGCCGAGAGCGTCAAGGCGATCTGGAAGCCGCAGAACACCGTGCCGGTCGATGAAGACAAGGCGCAGTCTCTGATGAAGCTCATCGACACGCTGGAAGACGATGACGACGTACAGAACGTCTATTCGAACTTTGAAGTGTCGGACGAAGTCATGGCCAAGCTCTCGGCCTGATCCTACCAGACCAAGTCAATTGAAAAGCCCGGTCATCAGATGACCGGG
>NZ_BJZP01000038.1 GCF_007992095.1 Paenirhizobium naphthalenivorans | reverse complement strand
GAAAATAACGGGCCGCTTCATCGATCCGGATCGCATAAAACACCGAAGTCACCGACCCGGTCATGAATTCCCGCATCGCAAAGATCGGCCCGCGCATCCAGAGCGGTGGTAGAATGTCGAGCATGTAAGAGTAGGAGGTTTCGTCGATCTCAAACCATTCGCCGGCATAGACGGCAGACTGATTGCTATCAAAGCGGTCGGGGCGCATCGCGTGCCTGTCGAACATCCGGAACATGTCGGCGCGCTTGGCCGCTCCTTGAAAGATTTTGCGGGGAAGGGCTATCGAGGTCATCAGCTTGATCCTTTCGGGGTTTTGGACCGAAGGCAGCACAAGTCGTTTCGACCTCGCCATCCTCTTCAGTCCTTCATGACCCCTTCCGCGCTGCCGGCCTCGTGTCCGGCCGGGTCAAGGGCCGGCGCATGCCGGGCGGAGCCTCCCTTGATGCGGCCGGCGCGCATGCGGCAGGCCTCGGTCTTCCTTTCCCGTTTTTCCCTCTCCCCGTTTTGGAGAACCTCGTTCCAATCCTCCGCCGGCGGACGTAACCGCTGCCAGTTGCAGCCGGACGCCTCGGCGAGCGCACGCAGTCGTTCTGCGTAGGCGTCCCCTTGAGGATTGGCATCCGTGGCCGCGACCATTGTAAGCCCCGGCCGCACAGCAAGTTCGGTAAGCGCCGCATCTGTCACCGGAGACCACCCACCGCCAGTGCTGAGATAGAGAGTTTGCTCGCGCGAGCCCTCGAGCGCTGCGAGGCTCATCGCGTCGATCGCGGCCTCGGTAACGCAGAGACGAGAGGCATCGCTTGGTCCAAAACGGAAGAGAACCTTCGAGCCCCCGGTGGCAAACCCACGCCAGTCGGGACCGCGCTCCTCCCAACCCACAACGCGTCCCTCGCTATCGACATGGGCCGCCCACATACTGCCGAAGGGTCCTTCCCGCAGGACACCTTCGCCGATGGCCTGCCGGGCGATGGTAGTCGGGATCCAGCGCGCCCAGCACAGATAGCGCCAGGCACCGGATCCGGGCGAAGGCGAGCGCCGGCTGCGCCAGCGGTCGCAAATGTCTTTTACTGGCACTGAAGACCGCGAGGAACTCCATTCCGGCCGAGAAAGTTGAAACCCGACAAGGGACGCGACCGCCTCCGCTGCGGACGGGAATGGAATTCCTTCCAGAAACATGACGAGGCCAAAAACATCGCCCTTCTCGTCGCTGAGCGGATCGAACCAGCCTCGTCCCTCATGCGTGACGATGACGATATCGCCGCTACGCCTGTATTTGACGGCGCGTCGGCTGCTTTCCTTCACATCGAGTTCGTATCCGGCCTGCTCAAGCACTGCTTCGCAACTGACCTTGGCGCGCAGCGCCTCTAATTCTTCTCGTTTCATATTATCATCAGCCGCTTGGCGGCCGCCCTTTCTCTGTTGCCGAAATATGCGGGCTACCCTCCACCCGCCGCGAAGACCGAAGGGGGCAAGGGCGCTGCACGCAACTGACAAAAGTTGCAGCGATGTGCTGCGGCGAAGCTTCCCTTGCGGCCGACAGGTCGCCAGCGGCAGGCACATGCGGGTCTCAATGAGACCCACGCGGGAAATATTCGTGCACGATCTCAAGATCGTCTTCATCATCGAGTTCGTCGGACGGAAGAACGCCGAACTCGTCGCCGGATTTGAAAAGTGTCACCGGAACCATGAGGATACGGGAAAGCGAAAATGCGTGCCTTTGGGCGAGTGCAAGATCCTGTGCCATGTGAGAAACCTCCGTCCGGAGCGGGCCGATCCCGCTCGATGGCTCCTCAAAGGACCGGGGACGGTCGCGATCACCGAGCAGTCGAAGACAAGCGGCGGCAGCTTGCTAGCCGACCCCGATAGTGGGTTGATCGACGGAGATCCGGATATGGTCCAGGACGCCATCCATAAAGAGCGGGATTGGTTTGCTTCGGCGGGAATTGAGGTATCCGGCAGAGATGGTTCGCGGGAGCCAGCTCAGCATTTATTGCCGAGCATCTGTCTGACCAGCCCACCAGTCAGCGACGGCCGGCTTTCTCCTGATCGGACAGAGCTTTAAGAACTGCGAAGTCCATCTCAGCGCGTGGCTCTATCCGGGCTATTTCGCTGGCGACTTTCGACCAGTGCCAGAAGTCGTCGAGATCACCAATGGACCGGCTATGGAACGCACGGCGCTATGCTTCGCAGTAGGATCCGGCAGGATCCGAAAGTGCACGAAGCCTGCCATCGCCGCCGTAATGCCCGGCGATGTGCGAGCCATCGTGTGAGGAAGCGGATCATCAATCTCTCAAGACCTGTGGAGATAGTGGCGAGTTACCACGAAACCCGAAGAGAGAAAGGCAGAGTTATATAAATCAAATCAAGCCCTGATAGACGAAGGCCAAGGCAAGCATACCGATGCCCGTGATCAGCCAGCCGATGATGACGGCTCCCGGAGAAGCGCCTTTGGCCATGTTCTGCGGCAGGCTGAATACGCCACCGCCAATCATCGAGCCAACGACCAGGGCAACGAGCGGCAAAAGGCCGAGCGTGCCGGATCGTTTCTCACTAGCGGATTGATCGGAACAAAAGATTCCGTCTCTGGATTCCCAATGGTTGCGGTTTGTGCGACGGTTGGGGATGCGCACAGGTATCACATTTGACGTCACCGCCGCCGACCGCGCTCGGCTTGAAACCATCATTGCCGCCCCGACCTCTGCCCAGAAACATGTGTGGCGGGCGAAGATCATCCTGATGAGTGGCGAGGGACTTGGAACGTTTGCCATCATGGAGGCGACGGGGAAGTCCAAGCCCTGCGTCTGGCGCTGGCAGGAGCGTTTCATGTCCGAGGGTGTCGATGGCCTCCTGCGCGACAAGAGCAGACCGCCCGGCATTGCGCCGCTTGATAGAGAACTCGTTGAGCGGGTCGTGGCACTGACGCTGGAACCGCCTCGACAGGAAGCAACGCACTGGACCGTTCGCGCGATGGCTAAGGCTGTTGGGATTGCAGCCTCTTCGGTGGTGAAGATCTGGCATGAACATGGCCTTGCGCCGCACCGCTGGCGCAGCTCTAAACTGTCGAATGACAAGGCGTTCGCCGAGAAGCTTCATGATGTCGTCGGCCTCTATCTCTCCCCGCCGGCCCATGCCATCGTCCTGTCCGTCGATGAAAAGAGCCAGATCCAGGCGCTCGACCGGACCCAACCGGGTTTGCCGCTCAAGAAGGGGCGCGCCGGCACTATGACCCACGACTATAAGCGCCATGGCACCACCACCCTGTTTGCCGCCCTCAATGTTCTCGACGGATCGGTGATCGGCCGAAACATGCAGCGCCACCGGCATCAGGAGTTTATTCGGTTCCTCAACGCCATTGAGGCGGAGCTGCCAAAAGATAAAGCCGTCCACGTCATTCTCGACAACTACGCGACGCACAAACAGCCGAAAGTTCGCGCCTGGTTGGCAAGGCATCCGAGATGGACCTTCCACTTCGTTCCGACATCCTGCTCTTGGCTTAACGCCGTCGAAGGCTTCTTCGCAAAACTGACGCGCCGACGTTTGAAGCATGGCGTCTTTCACTCCGTCGTCGATCTGCAGGCAGCCATCAACCGCTTCCTCAAGGAGCACAACCGCGACCCAAAGCCATTCATCTGGAAAGCGGACCCGAACGACATCATTGCTGCAGTCAGACGCGGGCACCAAACGTTGGAATCAGTCCACTAGCCGATAACATGCCCGTGTATCCGCCGAACATTTATCCTACATAGATCCGGCCATAAAGCTCCCGTACGGCGGTCTCCACCTCCGGCAAGCTGCGATAGATATGGATGGCGAGGAGTTCGGCGAGCCGTTCCACATCCCGCTGCCTGAGCGCGTTGCAAATCTCGCGCTGTTGCTGCTCGCCGAGCATCATGCGTGCCTCATCGACTCCAAGATAGCGTATTGGTCGAATACGCGTATTAACTGAACGCAACGCGTTTAGAATCTCGCCGTTTCCCGAAAGGCCTACCAGTGTTTCGTGAAATTTCTCATCAAACGCGACGACTTCGGTCAGCGGCATGGCGCGCAGGTCGCGCATATTCTCCATATAGGCGTAGAGTTCCTCGATGGCCTCGTCGCTGGCGTTCCTTGCTGCAAGCTTGGCGCCCGCCACTTCGAGCGCGATGCGCAGTTCCAAGAGTTCGTAGATCTCACGGGTCTTGATCGCCTTGCGGAAAAAACCCTTGGCGGTGACGAAATCGACGAAATTCTCCGATGCCAATCGGTTGAGGGCTTCGCGGAGCGGCGTCCTGCTAACTCCGAGCTTCTTGGACAATTCGCTCTCGTTGATGCGTTCGCCGGGCTTGATCTCAAAAGACAGGACCATGTCCTGCAATAGTCGGTAGCTGCGTTTGACAGCGGACTCCTGTTCCGTCGAGTCCGTCGCCGATCCGTTCGCCTCGATCTGGTCGTCGGCCATTTCGAATACTCTCGCTTCCTGTATTTGAGTTTGAGGACTGCTGCCGCTGTCCCCCGATGTCCTCAGTACTTCGGCGGCCTTATCCCATAGCGCCAAGCGGACATCTGATCAACCAGCCGCACATAGGGAAGCGCCACACGCGTCGCCAGATTGAGCAGCGGCGACACGGTCGTCAGCGGATCCATCGGCATCGCCAGGTCCTTCCGGGAGATTCCGAACGCCCAGTCGGCGAGAATCTCGCCGACTGCGGTGCCGGTCGGCACGCCCCGGCCGGAAAAGCCGGTGGCCGCAGCAATGCCCGGCGCGACGTCGTAGAGCCGGGGAAATGTGCGCGAATGCATGTCCAGCTCGCCATACCAGTAATATTCCCAGCGCTTGCCCCTGAGCTGCGGCAGGATCCATTCGAAGCGGCGGGAGGCGATCATCCTCGTATAATCGACATTACCGCCGCGCCGGCCCTCGACCATCATCGTCGTCACTAGCCGACCGTCGGCAGTAATGCGGTAGCTCGCCGGATCGGAGCGGGTCTCGACGACGGTGTTGTTCTCCGGAACGATGCTTTCGATGAGCTCCGGGGAAAGCGGCTCGGTGGCGAAGGCCGCAGTTGCAAGGCGGGCGAAAGTTCTGTCGATGCCCGGCCAGTAGGCGGTCGAATAGGCACCGGAGGCGAGAACCACCTTGTCGACCGTTACCGAACCCCTGGAGGTGCTGACCTGCCAGCGCGTGCCCGCCGGCTTGATCGAGATCACCGTCGACTGTGTATAGATACGGCCGCCAAGCCCGAGCAGCGCACGCGCCAGGCCTCGCACATAGCTCAGCGGATTGAGGTGTCCTCCGTCCGGATGCAGCCAGCCGCCGAAATAGCGCTGCGAGCCGGTTCTGCGCTCGGTCTCTGCCTTGGTCAGCACCTGAGTGCGTTTGCCGAGCGCCATGTAATCGGCGTTCTTCGCGTCGATCCGGGCAAAGACGGCCGGCGTATGCGCCGCTTCGACATAGCCGGTGCGGACTGCGTCGCAGTCGATGCCGTATCGGTCGATCAGCCCGAACACCAGATCGGCGGCATTCGCCTGAGCGGCGATGAAGCGTGTGCCGAAGGGCTCGCCGAGGATTTTCCGCACCCCGGCGAGGGAGTGATGGTGGAAGGTCGGCGTGCAATGGCCGGCATTGCGGCCGGAACCGCCGAAGCCGATGACATTGGCCTCGAGCACCACCACCGCGGTGCCCTTCTCGGCGAGATGAATGGCCGAGGAGAGACCCGTGTAGCCTGCGCCGATGATACAGACATCGGCCGAGATCGCTGATTCCAGAGCACCGGTTTCGGGCGCCGGGCTTGCGGTTGCAAACCAGAGCGACGGTTCGAGGGGTGCGAATGCCATGATCAATCCTCTTCGTCGTTCGAGCGTGCCGCCGGCTATGACACGGCGATGTTCCTGTAGGCGCGATCGAGGTAGACCAGCGGCTCGATGGCCGTCTCCGCCAGGATCACATTGCAGACCGCGCCGATGAAAATCGTATGGGAATGAAACGGCACCTGCCGGACGACCTCGCACTCGAAGGAAGCCAGCGCGGTTTCGAGCGCCGGCGCGCCGGTTATGCCCGCTTTCCAGGAGCCGCTTGCAAAGCGGCTCTCACGAAGGTTGGAGTCGCTGAACCGTTTGGCGATCTCGCGATGTTCCACAGCCAGGAGGTTAACGCAGAAAGTCCCCGACCGGCTGATGGGATCATGCGCGCTCGTGGCTTTGTTGGTGCAGATCAGCAAGCTTGGCGGCTCCGTGCTCAGCGAGGTCACGGCTGTGGCGAGATAGCCGAAATAGGCATCTTCGTGGGCGGACGTAATCACGCACACGCCAGCCGCCAGCCGTCCCATGCCGGCCTTGAACGCAGCGATCCGGTCGATATTCGGCAGGTCTGCCGCAAGCGGTCTTCCGATGACATCAGGCATTGTTGTTCTCCGAAACTTGATGTTGCTGTTGCCTACCCTGCCGAAGCGTGAGGATAACGCTGACGATCACCAGCGCCATGCCGCCGAGCGAGATGAGGGCAGGCCGTTCGTTGAGCAGCAGCCAGCCGAGAAACACGCCGACCAGCGGATTGACATAGGCGAAAGCCGAGACCACGCTTGTTGGGAACAGAGACGTGGCGCGGACATAGGAAAAAAAGGCGATGGCCGAAGCGAAGATCGCCAGATAGAGCAGCGCCACAATCGACGAGGTGCTGGGCGGAGATGGCCAGGAGGCGCCGGTCAGCTCAGCCAGCGCGAGTGCGATCAGCCCGCCGATGAGGAGTTGCATACCGGCCGCCGCAATCGGATCCATGGATTTCTGAAGCGATGGCTGCAGCCGCGTTGCCGTCACCCAGGCAATGGGCGCGAAGATCAGCGCGGCCTTCGCAAGTGTCGAGATATGGAAGCTCTGGCCCCCGAGCGGCAGCGTCGGAAAGAGGATCAGGACAAGGCCGGCAAAGCCGACAAGCAGTGCGATCGCACTACCCCCCGAACCTCTGGAGAACAATCTCTGGAATAGCGCCGTCCATAACGGGATGGTGCCCATGGCCATGACCACCAAGCCGGATGGCAATTCGCGCACCGCCACCAGGGCGCCGCCATTGGCCAGGATCCAGAACAGCGCGGCGGACACGGTGCAGATGGCAATCTCGCGCCGGCCCGGGCGGCTGAGCCGGCCCGAAAGATAGGCGATGACGGTGAGGATGCCACCGCCCAGAAACAGGCGGAGACTCTGCAATTGGAAAATACCGAAAGCATTGGGCCCGCTCATGCCGATTTTCATGGCAAGATAGCCGGTCGCCCATATCACATAGATCATGAAAAGGTGGATATAGTCGCCGGATCGGCGCTCACTGGTTGTCGTGCTGTTCATGGCCTCGTGTCTCGCTCTCGATCATTTCCGGCGAAACCGCCGGGCGTCCGCGCATCAGACGATTTCGGCCTCCAACCGCGAGGTCTTCGCCGCCAGGATTTCGATTTCGACGCGGCCGACCACCAGCGGAGCGCCGACCGTCGTCCGGCAGGGGTGCGGCGCCTTGAACCGGGATTTGAAGATCTCGTTCCAGGCCGGAAAGTCGCCCACGGGGTCGGCGAGGAAGCAGTTCACCTTTACGACGTTGTCGAAGGACAAGCCCATGTTTTCGAGGATGTATTGATAGCAATCCAGCGAACCGTTGATGTGGTCCTCGATCTTGTCGCTTTCCGTCAGCGTTGCCTTCTCGATGTCGACGCCGGCAAAGCCGCTGAAGGTGATCAGTTCGCCCGTGTCGATGGCGATGGCGTTCTTGATCTCGAGGCCTTTGACGACGGCGTCGACCTTGGGGAGATTGCGGATCAGTTTCATGACTTTTTCCTTTGCTTTCCTGGTTTGAACGATGAGTCAGCGACCCCGGCCGCCGAGATAGATCTGCTTGAGGTCGGGGTTGGCCAGCATTTCCGCCGCCGTTCCTTCGATCGCGTTGGTTCCGCCCGCCAGCGCATAGACACGATGGCTGATCGTCAGGGCCCTGAGCGCATTCTGCTCGACGAGCAGGATCGCGGTGCCGCGGGCGGCGATCTCGGCTATGCGGTCGAAGATCGAACCGACGAGCAGCGGCGACAGCGCTGCCGTCGGCTCGTCGAGCAGCAACAGCCGCGGCTCTACGATGAGGCAGCGCGCGAAGGCGAGCATTTGCCGCTCGCCGCCCGACAGGCTGCCGGCGGTCAGCGCCAGCTTCTCCTTCAGCTCCGGAAACATCGCCAGCACCTTCTCCGTGGCATCGCTGACGTTGCGTCCCCTGCAACTCAGGAAGAGATTCTCCCGCACGGTCAGCGATCCGAACACGTTGGAGACCTGGGGAACGTAGCCGACACCGGCGTCGATATGCTTTTCGGCGGCGAGGCGGGTGATGTCCCTGCCCGCCAGCGCGATCTTGCCGTTGAAGATCTTCAGCAACCCCATGACCGACTTGACGAGCGTCGATTTGCCGGCGCCGTTCGGGCCGATGACGCAGACGACTTCTCCGGCCATCACCTTGAGCGAGAGGGCCTTGATGACCGGCACGTCGCGATAGCCCGCCGTGACGCCGGTAAGTTCGAGCAGCGGCGTGGCGGTCACAGCTTGCCTCCCAGATAGGCTTCGAGAACCCTGGGATCGTTCACGATCTTCTGCGGCGCGCCGTCGGTGAGGATCCGGCCGCGCTCCATGACGAAGACCGTATTGCAGAGCGCGTTGACGGCATCCATGTTGTGCTCGACGATCAGGAAGCCCAGGCCGCGCTTCTGCAGCTCCAGGATCTTTTCGATGATCGTGTCTACGAGGCCCGGCGCGACGCCGGCAAAAGGCTCGTCGAGCAGCAGGAGATAGGGATCGGTCATCAGCGCGCGGCCCAGTTCGAGCAGCTTCTTCTGACCTCCGGAAAGGTTGCGGGCGGCATTGGCCGCGACATGGTCGAGGCCCAGGAACTCCAGCCATTCCCCTGCCCTTGCCCTGATCACCTTCTCTTCCGCCGACACGCGATGCGGCAGCAGCAACGCCTGCCAGATCGATTCGCCAGCCTGGTTCTTCACGGCCACCATCATGTTCTGCATGACGCTGAGCTCGCTGAATTCATGCGGCACCTGGAAGGTGCGCACCACGCCGGCGCGGGAAAGCGCATGAGGGCTGCGGGTGGTCACGTCCATGTTGCGTGAGGTGATGACGCCGGCATCGGGTTCGATGAACTTGCTGAGCACGGTCAGGAAGGTCGACTTTCCCGCTCCGTTGGGACCGATCAGGCCGACGATCCATTGCTCAGGAACGTCGATCCAGGCGTCATCGAGGACGCGCTGTCCGCCAAAGCTCTTCTTGATTCCCATCGCGTTCAGTGCAGACATCAGAATCCCTTCCTGCCCAGGAGGCCGCGCGGCCAATAAAGCGGGACCAATGTGAGAATGGCGCCGATCGCCAGATATCGGACCGCAGCCATCCGCGCATCGGAAAGCGCAAGCTCCGGCGGCATGAAATCCTTGAGAAACCGCGAGCCTTCGAGAAAGAAGACGAGAAGCGCCGAACCCAGGATTGCACCGCGGTTGGATCCGCTGCCGCCGATCACCATCGCCATCCAGATGTAGAAGGTGACGATTGGCAGGAACTGGTCGGGAACGAGATAACCGACATAGACGGCGTTCAATGCGCCGGCACCGCCGGCTATGGCGGCCCCGAGCATGAAGACCTTGATCTTGTAGAAGGCGACATCCTTGCCGAGGCTGCGCGCCGCATCCTCGTTGTCGCGGATCGCCTCGATCGTCCGGCCGAAAGGCGAGCTGCCGAGGCGTTCAAGCAGAATGAAGACGAAAGCGACGGCGAGGACGACGATCGCCAGCATCACGATCTGGTTGGAGAACGGCGCGAGCCCGGGAACGAAGAAGCGCACCGGCAGGCCGCGCGTGCCGTTGGTGAGCCAGCTTTCATTGGTCAGCACCGCCCGTACCATCTCGCTGAAGCCCAGCGTGGCGATCGCCAGGTAGAAGGGCAACCTCAGCCTGATGCTGGCGACGCCGATCGGAAAGGCCACGAGCGCCGCGGCGACGACAGCGGCGATGAAGCCGGCGACCGGGTGCCAGCTGAGCATTCCCGTCGTGATCGCATAGGCATAGGCACCGCAGGCGAAGAAGCCTACCTGGCCGAAATTCAAGAGGCCGGTGTAGCCCCATTGCAGGTTGAGGCTGAGGGCCAGCAGGGCGTAGAGCCCGGTCTGCGTCAGCATGGCCAGGAGGTAGCCGGTCATCGCGCCACCTCCCTGCGTCCTGTCAGGCCGCTCGGCTTGACGAGCAGGACCGCGATCAGCACGACGAATGCGATCGAGGACTTGTAGGTGTCGTTGATCCAGAGGGTGGCGACGTTCTGGGCTATGCCGAGCAGCAGGCCGGCGAGGATCGCCCCGTAGGGACTTCCCAACCCGCCGAGGACTGCGGCGGCGAAGGCCGGCAGCAGTAGCCCCCAGCCGAGATCCGGATAGACGGCGGTCTTGGCGGCCACGAATATGCCCGCCAGCCCGCCGCCGACCAGCGCGATCGTCCAGGTAGCGCGGTTGACGCGCTCGGGATTGATGCCACTCGTGCGGGCGAGCAGAGGATTGTCAGCGACCGCCCGCATCTCCACCCCGATCCGGGTGTTTTTCAGGATCAGATGAACGGCGAAGATGGCGATGAAGCTGGCGATGCAGACATAGGTTTCCATCGGCAGGATACGGAGGCCTGCGAACCGCCAGGCGCGCCACATCGGGACGTCGAGACCATATTGCTGGGTACCGGCGATCAGCGAAATAAGGCCGCGCAGGAAGATCGACACGCCGATCGATGCAAGCAGCGCGGCAATCGGCCTGTCGACCATATGCCGGAAGACCAGCAGATAGGCCAGAAGCCCGACCACTACCGCCAGCGCCACGCCGGCCGGAACCGACAGCCACATAGGCAGGGAGAAGACTGCCGACGCCCAGAAGGTTCCGTAGGCGCCCACGGTGAGAATCTCACCGTGGGCGTTGTTGGAGAATTTGGCAACGCCGAAGATCAGAGTGATGCCGAGGGCCATCATCGCCAGGAGCGCGCCTTCCGCTATGCCGTTCAGGACTGCCTGCAGGATCATGCTCATAGGTGTCACGGCGCCAGGGTGTCTTTCGCCACCACCTTGCCGTCGGCGATCAGGTAGGTCTGCATGAACATCGCCGCGAGATCGGGACCGTCGAAATCGACCGGACTGCTCGCCCCGTCATAATCGATATCCTTGCCGGCTTTCAGCGCGGCAAGTCCCTCGGCAAAGGTGTACACCTTCTCGCCGGGCGCATTCGCGACCTTGGCGACGAATGGGGTGTAGACCTTGGGATCCGCGCTCTTGGCGGCTTCGGCGGCGAGCGCGAACGTCACCAGCTCGTCATAGGCGATGACGGCGTAAGGGTTGCCGAGCGGATCTTCGCCCGTCGCGGTCTTGTAGAGTGGCGCAAGACTCTTGTAGGCGGGGGAATCGACGGCGGAGACCGGGTCGACCGCCAGCGCGCCTTCGGAGACTTCCGGTCCGACGGCCTTAATGAAGTCGGTGCCGAGCGAGTAGAGCGGTCCGACTATTTTGGTGTCCGGCGAAAGCTGGTAGATCGCCTTTGCGAGCGTGATCGCGTCGTTGGTGTAGCCGGCGATCATGATCAGCTGCGGCTCGTCCGCAAGCGCCTTGGTGAGTTCGGACCGGTAGCTCGACTGGCTGGGTTCGAACGTCGTCGACCCCAGGACCTCTCCGCCTTCGGCCGCGAAGCGCTTCGCGAAACTGTCGCCCGAGTCGATCATCGCCGCATTGTTCGCCTTCAGGACATAGGCGCGCTTGTAGCCCGCCTTCTTGGCATAGGCCGCCATCGCATCACCGAAGCGTCCCTCCGTATAAACGAAACGGTAGACCAGACCGGTATCCTTGCCGATCTGGGTAACCTCGGGCGCGCCGGAAACAGTGGCGATCGGAATGCCCACCTGGGTCGTATAGGACAGGATCGGCAGCGTTACACTCGTAGCGAAGGTCGAAACGATCGCCGACACGTGATCCAACTCGATGACCTTCTTGGCGGCGTTCAGGCCCGCGGTCGGATCGGTCTGGTCGTCCTCGACCACGAGCGTGACCGGCTTGCCCATCACGCCACCCGCCGCATTGATCTCGTCCAGCGCGATCTTCAGCGCGGCCGACATACCCTTGCCATAGGAGGCGTAGGTTCCGGTCAGCGGGAAGACGGCGCCGATTTTCAGGCCGTCCTCGGCCCGGGCCGTGCCCGCGAGCCCACCGAGCAGCAGAGTGAGCGCGCTCACGGAAGTCGTGAATTTCCTGTAGGTTCTGGGCATGCGAGATCCTTTCTAGGTAGGAGGAGGGAGAGGGAGATGGCCGCAGTCAGGCCCTGAGCGTGTCGCGCAATGTCGAGCCGGGATATTCCTTGCGAAAGACGCCGCGCTCCTGCAAAATCGGAACGACGGATCGTGTGAAATCCTCGAACGAGCCCGGCATGACGGTTGGCGTCAGGATGAATCCGTCGCAGCCATTGCCGTCGAAATAGGCCTGCAGCTGGTCGGCGACGCTTTCCGGCGTACCCACCACTTGCGGGCAGAGTTCGCTCGTGGCAAACCGCCGTGTGGCTTGGCCGAGCGTGAGATTCTCCGCCTTCGAGCCTTGCATGATGACGTCAAGCGATCCGAGCGATCCAGCTTCGACTTGGATCTTGGCGATGGATTCGTCGCGCGAAAACTGTGTGAGGTCTACGCCAACATGGGCGGAGGCCACGGCAATCGCCAGTTCAGGATCGACCAGGCTGTTGATGTATTCCTGCTTTTCGCGTGCGATCGCCTCGGTTTCGCCAATGATCGGATCCACCGATGTCAGGATTGCACAATCTTCCGGTTTACGGCCAGCCTTCGTCATCCGCGACTTGATGTCGGTGTAAAAGGCCTGCATGTCTGACAGCGAGTGCTGCAGGGTGAAGATCATCTCCGCGTATTGGGCAGCAAAATCGCGCCCGCGCGGCGACGAGCCGGCCTGCATGATGACCGGGCGACCCTGTGCGCTCGGCGGCACGGAATAGACGCCCTTGGTACTGGCCCATTTGCCGTCGATATGCGTCGGCCTGACCTTGTTCTTGTCGATGAAGACGCCAGACTGCTTGTCGATGACGAGCGCGCCCTCGGACCAGCTCGACCACAGCCCCAAGCATACGTTGAGCACTTCCTCGGCGCGGTCGTAGCGTTCGGCGCGCGGCGGCAGGGCGTCGAATCCGAACACATGCGCTTCCCGGTCGCTGGCCGATGTCACGACGTTCCAGGCAATCCGGCCACCACTCAGCAGGTCCAGCGTGCCGAGTTGCCGGGCGATGCCATATGGCGGCACGAAGCTGGTGGATAATGTCACACCGATCCCGATCTTCTCCGTCACTCGGGACATCGCGGCCGCAAGCGGCACGGGATCGAGGAGCGACATCTGGCCGCCCCTCGCCATGACCGTCTCGTTGTAGAAAGAGAGAGCGTCGGCGAAGAAGAAGGCATCGAACTTGCCGTTCTCGAGGGTGCGGGCCAGCGTTTCCCACCAAGCCGTTTCCAAAAATCTGTTTTCCGTCTCCGGATGCCGCCACATACCGTGGTGGTGCGAGGTCGGCCCGGTCATAAGGAAAGCGACGAAATGCATTTGACGAGACATCAGAACTTCCTGCTGTTCATTCCATGCCATCATATTAGCAATGCCCGTGCCAACTCCTCCGATTGATGTAACAAGTTGATATTTCGCAATTTTCTTTTTTAGGCCGGAGACTGCACGACGAGGCGTGTTAGCATCTGCACAAAAACTGTACACAGATATGTTTAAATATTCTGCATTCTGATTTGTACACAATAATTTATTTATGGTTGTTAATTTTTATTTTATATATTTTTAGTTGTTTTTTCGCAGCCGGAAAAAACTGCATTCATAGCGCCGGCGCAAAGGCGCAGGGAGGTCTGCTCGACATCTACGAGCACAACGGCCAGCGGGCGATAAGGGGCGGAGGACGGCGGCGAACGCTCGGTCATCATGCCGAATGTTCTGGATCGTCAGTTTGCGGCGGACAGGCCGAACCAGAAATGGGTGGCTGATTTTACCTATCTATGGACAGCAGAGGGCTGGCTGTATGTTGCCGCTGTCATCGACCTGTTCTCCCGCCGCGTTGTCGGCTGGTCGATGAACTACAGCATGACCTCTCAGCTTGTGACCGATGCCCTGATCATGGCGATCTGGCGCAGGGGCAAGCCGGGTGCGTTGCTGCATCATTCGGACCAGGGCAGCCAATATACCAGCGAGCAGTTCCAGCGCCTAATGGCCGACCACGGCATCACCTGTTCGATGAGCCGGTCGGGCAATGTTTGGGACAATGCCGCAATGGAGAGCTTCTTCTCATCACTCAAAACGGAAAGGACGGCACGCAAGGTCTACAGAACCAGAGACGACGCCAAAGCAGATGTGTTCGACTACATCGAGCGCTTCTACAATACGAAGCGACGCCATTCGACACTGGGCTACCTCAGCCCGATAGAATTTGAAAACAAGGTCGGACTAGCTTAACTCGGTGTCCGAAAAACCGGCAGCAGGCCAATTCCAACTTTGCAGAAACAGGACATTCTAACTTTGCGGTGCTGGTTCCATATCAAATGCAACGCTTTTCTAAAATTAAACAGACTGCGTTGTTTCTGCCAAGGTTTCCGCGATGAATATTTCTCGCGGCGTTTGAAAACCCAGGCACTTGCGCGGGGTGTCGTTCATCCGCTGGCAAAGGGCCTTCAGATCGTCGTGGCTGGTCTCAAGCAGAATGGTCTCCGGTGGCAGGTAGCGGCGCAGGCGCCGGTTCGTATTCTCTACCGTGCCCTTCTGCCAAGGGGCCTGCGGATCACAAAACCAGGCTGAAGCGCCCAAGCCGCTCTCAAGCTCGCGCCAAGCGACAAACTCAAGTCCGCGATCGAAGGTCAGGCTCTGTCGCGCATGGGCGGGAAGGGGGCCGAGATGGTTGATGAGCTGGTTCATGATCGGTCGCGAGCGCCTGTCATTGTTCCGGAACAGAAGTGTGAACCGGCTCTTTCGCTCGACAACTGTCGCAACATTGGCTGAGCCATGTTCCTTGCGGAAGATCATCAGATCGGCTTCCCAGTGGCCGAACTGGCTGCGGTCATTGATGACCTCTGGACGGTTCCGAATGGCGCATTCAATTGGAAACACAAGGCTTCTCGGCTTACGGCCATAGCGCGGACGCCGCTTGCGCCGCCGCTCGGGTAGGAAACGCGCCAGATCCTGCTCTTTGCCCTCCCGAGAATAGACAAATTGATAGATCGTCTCCGGGCTCAGTCTGAATGTGCCGCCGCTATCGATCTTTAGCCGGCCGGCAATCTGTTCCGGTGACCATCCGTTCTTCAGCCGGTCAACCACGTCACCGCGAAGTAAGGGATTGCGTACGAGCTTACGGTAGCTTCGTCGCCGAGCGGCGGCCATCTGATGCGCCGTCAGGTGCCAGTAGCCTTCAGCGGCAGGGACCACTTGATCATGCCAGAAATTCCGCTTCAGCTCCCGGCAGACAGTCGACCTGTCGCGCCGGATGGTCCGGGCGATCTCGGCCTGGCTGATCTGCCTCTCATGAAGCCGTGCGATGATGCGTCTCTCATCGAAACTCAGTTGTGCAAAAGAGCGGGCCATTCCATCCTCCTGAAAACATGGACATTATTGTCTCTGTTGCATTTGAAAATGGAATGCACCCCCCTACACCATCTTGTCGCATAAGCATAATTATGGAACTCATCTCACATCTATCAGTGGTTCAAACCGAAATACGATGGTTTAGTCCGTGCCTAGTTGACGGCTCTCGTTCGCTGCGAGACACCACGCTTTTGTAATAGGCGTTTATGTATTCGCTAAGGCTTAATTTACTGCAGGGTCATAGCTGCGGACGCAACCCTTACAATTACCGCGCGTCCGTTACAGCCCTAGTCAGAATGCAATTGCCTGAATTAATTACTACTGATTCAGCTTAGAACTGGCCGGCCCAGGGACCGTGATGCAGGTCCTTGCCGTCGAGGCGATCGAAGCCATGCGCGCCAAAGAAGTCGCGCTGCGCCTGGATGAGGTTTGCCGTGCCGCGACCGCGACGATAGGTGTCGAAGTAGGAGAGCGCCGAGGCGATCGCCGGAACCGGAAGGCCAGAGAGTGCAGCATAAGCAACGACGCGGCGGAGCGCCCCGTCGGTTTCCTTGACCATCTCGGCAAAGGCCGGCGTCACCACCAGGTTCGGCACGTTCGGATCCTTGGTGAAGGCCGAGGTGATTTCGTCGAGGAACTGAGAGCGGATGATGCAGCCGGCGCGCCAGATGCGGGCGATGGTTGGCATGGGCAGAGACCAGTTGAACTCTTCCGACGCCGACGACATGACGGCAAAGCCCTGTGCGTAGGCAGCAATCTTGGCGGCGAGCAGCGCGTTTTCGAGATCGGCGATGAAGGCGGCCTTATCAGCAGGTGCCTCGGCAAGCGCCGGCAGGCCGAAGAGCTTTTCAGCGGCCATGCGCTCTTCACGCAGCGACGACAGAACACGGCCGGCAACGGCGGCTTCGATGCCGGAAGCGGTAACCGCGAGGTTCTGCGCTTCGATGGCCGACCACTTGCCGGTGCCCTTCTGGCCGGCAGCATCGACGATGATGTCGACCATCGGCTTGCCGGTTTCCGGGTCGGTTGCCTTAAGCACATTTTCGGTGATTTCGATCAGGTAGGAGTTGAGGCGGCCCTTGTTCCACTCGCCGAAGATCTCGCCGATTTCGGCGGCCGACATCTTCAGGCCATCACGCAGGATGCCGTAGATCTCGGCGATCATCTGCATGTCGGCATATTCGATGCCGTTGTGGATCGTCTTGACGAAGTGGCCGGCGCCGTCGGTACCAAGCCAGGCGACGCAAGGGTCATCGTTGAACTTGGCCGCAATCGAGGTGAGAACAGGCTCAACGCGCTTCCAGCTTTCCTCAGTGCCGCCGACCATGATCGAGGGACCATGACGGGCACCTTCTTCGCCGCCGGATACGCCCATGCCGATAAAGGTCAGGTCGGTGCCGGCGAGCTTTTCGAAGCGCGCCACAGTATCGCGGAAATTGGCATTGCCGGCATCGATCATGATGTCGTTCTTCGACAGATACGGCATCAGCGCGGCCATCTGCTGGTCGACGGCCTCACCGGCCTTGATCATGATGATGATCGGGCGTGGGGGACGGATGGCAGCGACGAATTCTTCGATCGTATGGCAACCGATGATCTGGCCGGCCAGATCGCCGGCTTCTGCGAGAAACTCGTCCGTGCGCGCCGGCGTCCGATTGAAGACTGCGATCCGATTGTCTTTTTCGGCAATGTTGAGCGCCAGATTGGAACCCATAACGCCAAGACCAATCAGTCCGATTTCCGCTTGCTGCATAACGCTATATCCATTTCTCAGTGCGATCAGAAGGCAAGCTGAACCTTCATCGATCGGGTACGATCTCCGGCTATATCAAAGGCGCGGACGGCCTCATCAATCGGATAGACACCCGTGAGGAGAGGTGAGAGATCAACTCGACGTCGGTTGATGAGATCAACTGAGCGTTGGTGCAGGGATCAAATTTCAACGTTTTGCAACTATGTGGCTGCGATCGAAAATAGCACGATTGATCCAGCATGCCGCACAAGCATAACGCCGCCCGCCGCCATTACATCGGTAAAATGAAGTTCAAAGTGACGAACTGGGCGGAGTATGAGGCGGGCCTTCGCCGCCGTGGCAGCTTGACCCTTTGGATAACGCCGGAAGCGCTGGCAGGTTGGGCCGCTCCGCGGCGCAAGACGCGTGGTGGTCAGCCTCTCTATTCGGATCTGGCGATCGAAACGACGCTGATGTTGGGCATGGTATTCGGATTGCGTTTACGCCAGAGCGAGGGTTTTTTGAACTCGGTTTTGGAGATGATGGCGCTGGATTTGGCTGCACCCGATCACACCACGTTGAGCCGAAGGGCCAGAACGTGGAAGCCATCGAGCAAAAGCAATGACCGCCAACCCGTAGCGGACGGGCCGGTTCACGTCTTGATCGATAGCACGGGATTGAAGATCTATGGCGCCGGCCAATGGCTGGAAGAAAAACACGGCGTAAAGTCCCGGCGCAGCTGGCGAAAGCTGCATCTGGCTGTTGATGCCGACAGTGGCGAGATCATTGCACATAGTCTGACAGATCAGGAAACCGGCGATGCCTCGCAGCTGGAACCTTTGCTGGATCAGATCGACGATGAGATTGATCAGCTCACTGCCGATGGAGCCTATGATGGCGATCCATCCTACGACGCTGTCCTGCGTCACAGTCCAGGCGCAATGGTCGTCATTCCACCACGCTCGAACGCGGTTGAACGGCCCAACGCCCAAGCATGCGGCCAGAGAGACGATCACATCGCATCGATGCAGATCGATGGTCGGCTGAACTGGCAGACGTCCACCGGCTATGGCAAGCGGGCTTTGGTTGAAACCGCGATGGGTCGATACAAGGGCGTCATCGGTCCGCGGCTACGTGCTCGTTCATTCCGTGCGCAGCAGACGGAAGCTGCAATCGGCGTCGCCATCCTTAACCGAATGCTTGCCTGCGGACGCCCGAAATCCGTTCGTTGCCAAGCCTCGACGGGAGCAACCAAATAATCGGCGCATCAAAGACCGACTCCCGCACATTTGCTGATCCCCGCACCAACGCTTCAGCGCATGGGTCGCCCACAGCACGATCGACGCGCCAATGATCGCCTGGATCGAATTTCCCTCCGCCCCGAGGCCGGATAAAAATAGCTGAGCGCACCGAAGATCAAGACGACATAAGACACGTTGCCGAGCCAGGCGCTCAGCCAGTATCCCCAGGCGCTGTTGAACCCGACGAAATCGCCGAAGCCGGCGCGGGCATAGGCGTAAGGGCCGGCATCGAGCGCAGGTTTGCGCGTCGACAGTGCCTGGTAGACGAAGGCCAATGCGAGCATACCGATGCCCGTGATCAGCCAGCCGATGATGACGGCCCCCGGAGAGGCGCCTTTGGCCATGTTCTGCGGTAGGCTAAATACGCCGCCGCCAATCATGGAACCGACGACAAGGGCCACAAGCGGCAGCAGGCCAAGCGTGCCGGATCGTTTCTCGCTAGCGGTAGAGGGAGTTGTAGCGTTCGAAGTGGCCATGTTGCGGGTTCCCTAGTTGAAGAAACTTGACTTTGGTATTGCATCATCCAGCGAGACCGAGGTCGGAAGACCGTCAATCCTCACAGGCATGACTGTCTCACTTCGGCAAATCGACTTGTAGCCGCCACACCGATGGAGCGTATATGACGCGGATCGGCAACCTAAGCATTTCGCCGAATTGTCGCATCGCTGCGACAGACACAGAACTTAGACATTGGAAATGGTCGGTATGCACGCGCAAATCCGGCCATTTCTCTACGGCTCGATGGCAACCTTCAGCACGCCGTCGCGCTGGTTTGCGAAGAGGTCGTAGGCGGCTTCGATGTCGTCGAGCTTGTAGCGATGGGTGACCAGCGGCTTGAGGTCGATGCGACCCGACGCGCAGACTTCCATCAGCCGGCGCATGCGTTCCTTGCCGCCGGGGCAAAGCGTCGTCACGATCTTGTTGTCGCCGAGACCGGCCGAGAAGGCACCGAGCGGTATCGTCAGATCGCTGGAATAGACGCCGAGGCTCGACAGCGTGCCGCCGGGGCGCAAGGATTCGAGCGCCGAGCGGAAAGTGCCCTGCGTGCCGAGCGCCTCAATCGCGACATCGACGCCGCGGCCGTCCGTCAGCGCCATGATCTGCTCGACGGGATCGCCGGCCTTGAAGTCGATCACGTGGTCGGCGCCAAGCTTTTTCGCCACGTCCATGCGCGAGGCCAGCGTATCGACGCCGATGATCGTCGTCGCCCCCATCAGTTTCGCGCCTGCCACCGCGCAAAGGCCGATCGGCCCGAGCGCGAAGACGACGACCGTGTCGCCGATCCGGACGCCACCACTCTCGGCACCGGAAAAGCCCGTCGACATGATGTCGGGGCACATCAGCACCTGATCGTCGCTCAGATGGTCGGGGATGGGGCTCAGATTGGCCATCGCATCCTTGACCAGCACATAC
>NZ_BJZP01000037.1 GCF_007992095.1 Paenirhizobium naphthalenivorans | reverse complement strand
CTTGGCGACAGCCCTCAACTACGCCGTCTCAGGGCTCATCGACTGGCGCATCGCTGCTGAGTTCATCGGCGGGGGCGTGGTCGGGGGCATAGGCGGCATGCTGCTTGCGACCCGGCTGGCCACGAAACGCAACCTGCTGAACCGGATCTTTGCGGCCCTGATCATCGTCGTGGCGTTCTACGTGTTGTACAAGAACAGCGCCGCGGTCTTGCCCCTTTGATGATGGAGGTAGAATGTGACACACTCCAGGCAGCAGAAGTTCTGGAACAGGATAGCCGGGCGTTACGCGGCGCGGCCGCTCAAGGATGTGGCGGCCTACGAAGCCATGCTGGCCGATGTCGCGTCCCGTCTCAAACCGTCGGACCGCGTTCTCGAGCTCGGTTGTGGCACCGGCGGAACCGCGATTCGACTGGCCGTCGGTGTCGCGCACTGGACGGCCACCGACTTTTCTTCGGAAATGATCGAGATCGCACGGGCCAAGCCCGCGGGCGAAAACGTGAGCTTTGTTGTCGCTGACGCCGGCAATGCTTTCGACGGCGGACCGTTCGACGCGATTTGTGCCTTCAATGTGCTGCACCTGGTGGAAGATCACCCAGCCGCGTTGGCCCGGATTTTTGCCAATCTGAAGCCCGCCGGCCTGCTGATCACCAAGACCTGGTGCTTCGCCGATATGCCATTGAAGCTCCGCGCCCTGTTTTCTCTGCTGCGCGTGATCGGCATGTTTCCGGCGACGACCTCGCTGACCGTCCCCCAGCTTCGACAGGCCATTCTGGAGGCCGGCTTCGAGATTGCAGAAGAGCGGATCTTCGGCAAGCATTGGCAGAACCCATACATCGTCGCCCGCAAGCCGGAATTGTCAGACCGGTAACTTCCGGCGGTCTTTGCGCGCGGCCCTGCCGCGGGTGTGACGGCGCAGGCACACCTTAACCGCACCGCACGGCGTCTTGCAGATCGGCCCTCGATGCTCGTGCGCCGGGGGCTCTTTTTGTGCCACCGAAGCGGATCTTTCACTCGGCGACGCAGATCTCCTTGCGCATCATCGCGTGCGCGGTCCGCACCAGCAGCATCCCGACAATGACAGCAAGCAGGATGAGGAGACCGGTCCCGATCGCCTGATGTGCGGTGGAACGGGTTGCCCCAGCATGGGCAAAGCTGGCGATCGACAGGGCCGCAATTGGGAAGGAAAGCGCCCACCAGGACAGGGTGAAGGGCATGCCCCGGAAGCGCTTGATCTGGGTCGCCACGATCAAGGCGAAGACATAGCCAAGGCTGAGGAGAACATGGCCGAAGGCTCCCGGTTCGCCAGCAAGCCGCAACCAGGCGACATAGGCGACGGCCGGCGGCGCAACAAGTATCATGACCGTCGGTACCATTCGACCCGGCAAGGGATCGTGGAACATCAGACGATTGAGCACCAACGTCAGCAGCACGATCCAGAAGAGCAGTCCACCGGAAAAGAAGAGCCAAGAGATTTCGACATGGCCAAGCGGCCCACCGGCGATCGGAACGATTACATTGCCGACGGCGGGAATGAACCAGGCTGGCGAAAGCTGCGGTGGATGGAACGGCCGGTGTCCGATCCACGCACCGATGACGGCAAGTGCCAAAGAGCCCTGCAGCAATGTCGCGCCGATCCACACGACATTGGCGGCAGTCTGGTTGACACCCGTCAGCGCAGTCGCCAGCAGCAGATAGGCGATCGACATAGCAGGGAAAAAGGCGATGCGTACCGGATGACGCCATTCTTCAAGCACAGCTGCCGGCCGGGTGATGAGCTTGATCACATAGGTCAGGGTGATGAGCCCGAGCAGGGTTCCTGATAGCGCTAGTACCGACTGTCCGATAAAGGCCGGCCATCCATAGGCGTGGCTTGCCGCGTTCACCGCGAGAGTCAGTCCCAGCATGCCCATGCCGATCGCGAAAAACGTCACGGGAAAGTGCTCGAGCCGCGAATTCGCGACGTGTTTCTCTGTCGCTTCCGTCATCGTCTGTAACTCCTGAAGGCCTATAGATCAGCACTCGAAGGCCACCGGCCCTTTGTCAGCACCGGGTGTCCGGCGTTCTTTGTCGCCTCGAGAGGATTGTCTTGGCGAATCCCGCAGAAACGGGACCCGTGATGTTGGCAGGTTGATTTGCCGACGGGGCGGCGACCCGCAAAGTCGCCGCCCCGTGCGCGCATCAGTCGCGTGCCGGGGGATTAAGCAGAGACTGAATCGTGTAGACGAGAATGGCGACGCCGACAGCACCGAGGGCCGCGACGCCGAACAGAACGATCACATCGACCGGGCCACCGATATCGCGCAGGCCGGATCGGGTGATGGTCTGGACGAAAAGAACCGCCGCGACGGCGCCGATCGGCATCGATAGCTGCGCCCAAAGGAACTTCTTCCACGACACCTGGCGGTCGCGGATCAGCACATAGAGATAGGCGAGCGTGACAAGACCCGCGACGGCCACCATCACCCAGAACAGCGTGCGGCCGAAGATCTCCTCGAACACCGCAATCAACGTCCCGAAAGTCAAATCCTTCATGGCATCCTCCTTAAGCGCGGCCGCGCAGCATGGCGTTGTAGGTCGGCTTCAAGGCGATCTCCTTCATCAGCCAGGAGATCCACAATTCCTCGAGCGGCGCGATGATGCCAGGGAAGGACGGGGTGAGATTGTTGTTGTAGTCGAACTCGACCAGCATGGCCTTGCCGATGCGGGTGATGAGCGGGCACGACGTGTAGCCGTC
Organism: Paenirhizobium naphthalenivorans; assembly: GCF_007992095.1. GTDB lineage: Bacteria > Pseudomonadota > Alphaproteobacteria > Rhizobiales > Rhizobiaceae > Allorhizobium > Allorhizobium naphthalenivorans. The sequence goes on along the minus strand of NZ_BJZP01000037.1, from coordinate 19,903 downwards.
GTAGCGCGCCACGCTTTCCTTGCCTTCGATCTGGGACGCCAACTGCTCGACTGCAACCGGCACCTGCCACTTGACGCTGGCGGCCGTCTTGCCTTTCGGCACGCCGGCAATGTCGCCGACGGCAAAGACGTCCGGATAGCGCACATGGCGCAGCGTGTGCTTGTCGACCTCGACCCAGCCCTGATCGACCCAGATGCCTTCCTTCCACGGCAATGGGCTGTTCATCACCACTTCGGGTGCCCGCATCGGCGGGATCACGTTGGTGAAATCATAGCCAATCTCCTTGTCGCCCTCCAGGGTCTTGAAGGTGGCGATCTTGCGACCCGGATCGATCTTGGTCATGACGTGATCGTAGACCGGATCAATGCCGCGTTCCTCGAACAGCATGCGCACCTTCTCGCTGACAATCGGCACAGAGAAGAAGGTCTTGTTCTGCGCCGCATAAATCATCTTCGACTTGCTGCGCGTGCCTTTCTGTACCGCATAGTCGTCGGTCAGGAAGGCATACTTGAGCGGTGCGCCGGCGCATTTCATCTCCGTCGCCGGACGGGAGAACAGCGCCACCCCGCCTTTGTCGGTGAAGCGGCTCATTTCCTCCCAGGTCTTGGCGGCATAGTTAGGGCCGGCATAGACCGAACCGATGCCGTCCTTGCCGATCAGATCGAGCGACATGCCCTCGATCGCCCCATAGTCGAGGCGAAGCCCGGTGGCGACGAACAGGAAGTCGTAAGGCACGGCCTTGCCGCTCGCGGTCACAACCTGCTTTGCCCCCGGATCGATTTCGGCGGCCGCCTCCTCAATCCATTCGATATTGCGCGGCAGCCATTCGCCGGTGGTCGAGACAGAATAGTCCGCCGATTTGAGACCTGCCGCGATCAGTGTGAAGCCGGGCTGGTAGAAGTGCTGCTTGCGGCCGTCGATGATGATGATCTTGGCACCGTCGAAGCGCTGAGTCAGCCGATTGGCGAGCGCCGTCCCGGCCGCACCGGCTCCCAGGACCACGATCCGCGCCGACGTCTTGATCGGGGCGGCCGAAGCGCCGGACAGCGGGGCGACAGCGAGTGTCGCCCCGGTCGCAGCGAGGCCGAGGAACTGTCGGCGATTGGTTCTCATCGTCTTTTTCCTTCCGGACATGCGTCGAGCCGAAGCACACGCGTCAACGTTCGTCTTCCTGCGGATCCATGGTCCTGCGATCCTCCTGCATCTCCAGCCACATGGCATTGACGACGGCAAAGATCGCGGCGAGCGGCAGGCCCAAGAGCCAGGCAAAATACCACATCGTTCTTGTCTCCTTCAGTAAACGGTACCGCTGTCGGCATTGATGTCGGCCTCGGTGACCTTGCCCCACAGGACCTTGTAGACCCAGGTGGTGTAGGCCAAGATGAGCGGGACGAAGATGACGGCCATGACCAGCATGACGAACAGCGTCTGGTGCGAGGACGAGGAATTCCACACCGTCAGCGACGATTTGGGATCAACTGAGGACGGCAGGATGAAGGGGAACATTGTCAGCCCAACCGAAGAGATGATGCCGGTGATCGCAAGCTTGGAGTACAGAAGCGTTGAAACTTCACGACCGGCCCTGAGGCCGAAGAATGCCAGCACCGCGCCGGTGACGCCGAGAACCGGAGCCACAGCAATCCATGGACGCTCGGAATAGGCGGCGAACCAGGACGGTGTACGCATTACCTCGCCGAGGAGAGGGTTGGACGGACCATCGGTGACGACGGTTCCGGAGATTGCGTAGCCGGAAATCCCCGTCGCCATCCAGACACCAGCCAGAAGATAGGCAAAGATCGTCACCAGAGCGGCGCCCGAACCGATTTTGCGGGCCCGCGCCTGAACCGGCCCTTCGGACTTCAGTTGAAGCCAGGCCGCACCATGCATCGTCAGCATGGCGATGGAAACCAGTCCGGCAAGGAGTGCGAAGGGATTGAGCAGGCCAAAGAAGGTGCCGTCATAGAAGATCATCAGGTCTTCGTTGAAGCGGAAGGGAGCGCCTTGAAGAACATTGCCCATGGCCACCCCGAAGATCAGCGCCGGCACCGCGCCGCCAACGAAGAGCGCCCAGTCCCAGGCCGACCGCCATAGGGCACTGTCACGCTTCGAACGATACTTGAAGCCGACCGGACGCAAGATGAGAGCCGCCAGAACCGCGAACATGGCAAGATAAAAGCCGGAGAAACTGACGGCGTAGAGCGGAGGCCAGGCCGCGAAGATCGCACCGCCGCCAAGGATGAACCAGACCTGGTTGCCTTCCCAGACGGGGCCGATCGTGTTGATGGCGATACGTCGCTCGACATCGGTCCGGCCGACGAAGGGCAGCAGGGTGCCGACGCCGAGGTCGAAGCCATCGGTCAGGGCAAAGCCGGTCAGCAACACGCCGAGCAGCAGCCACCACACGACCCGCAGCAGTTCGAAGTCCAGGAATTGATGAAGAATCATGGTCGTTACTCCGCGGGTTGGGCAAACGGCGAGGGTGCACTCAATCGGTCGCGATGCTGCTTCTGCCACTCATCTGTCTCTGCCACGTCCATGTAGGGCCCCTTGCGGATATATTTGAGCATCAGCCCCATCTCGATGACGAAGAGCACAGTGTAGAACAGTACGAAGCCGGCCAGCGTGATCGCCAGATCGGTAACGGACAGTTGCGAGGCCGACAGCGCGGTCGGTAGGACGCCGTCGACGGTCCAGGGCTGACGGCCGAATTCGGCGACGAACCAGCCGAGTTCGGCGGCAATCCATGGCGTCGGAATGATGATTACGGCGAGCCACAGCGCGAGGCGTGGGAACTGCATCCTGCGGAAGGATGCCATCCAAAAGAACCAGGCCATGACCGCGATGAAGGAGAAGCCGAGCGCAACCATCAGGCGGAACGCCCAGAACAGCGGCCAGACGGTCGGAACCGTGTCGTTGGCAGCCATCTTGATGTGGTCGTCGCTCGCCTGACGCGGATCATCGACATAGCGCTTCAAGAGCAGGGCGAAGCCGAGATCCTTGCTGTGGGTCTCGAAAGTCGTGCGGACTTCGTCGGAAACCTGGCCCTTTTCGGCGCGGTAGGTCATCAGCGCGTCATAGGCGATCTGGCCAGAGCGGATACGCTCTTCGGCCTGCTGGACCAGATCGGCGATCCCGGGAATCTCGTGAGTCAGCGAACGCGTACCGATCAAGCCCATGACATAGGGGATATGCAGGGCATAATGCGTCTCGCGGGCCTCCTGGTCGGGAAAGCCAACCAGTGTGAAGGAGGCCGGCGCGGGCAGGGTTTCCCACATACCTTCGATCGCGGCGAGCTTCATCTTCTGCGAATGCGTGACCGAGTAGCCGGATTCATCGCCGAGGACAACGACCGAAAGGGCCGATGCCAGGCCGAAACTGGCGGCAACCGCGATCGAGCGGCGCGCAAGGTCGGTATGGCGGTTTTTCAGCAGATACCAAGCGGACACCCCGAGCACGAAGACCGAGGCCGTGACATAGCCCGCCGACACCGTGTGGACGAACTTGGCTTGGGCTACTTCATTGAAGACCACGTCGAAGAAAGAGGTCATCTCCATGCGCATCGACATCGGGTTAAACTCGGCACCGACCGGATTCTGCATCCAACCATTGGCAATCAGGATCCATAGCGCCGAGAAGTTCGAGCCGATCGCCACCAGCCAGGTGACGATCATGTGCGCCCGCTTGGAGAGCTTGTCCCAACCGAAGAAGAACAGCCCGACGAAGGTCGCTTCGAGGAAGAAGGCCATGAGCCCCTCGACGGCAAGCGGCGCGCCAAAGATGTCACCGACATAATGGCTGTAGTAGCTCCAGTTCATGCCGAACTGGAATTCCATGGTGATGCCCGTGGCGACGCCCAGCACGAAGTTGATGCCGAACAGGGCGCCCCAGAATTTCGTCATCTGTCGCCAGATGGGACGATCCGTCATGACATAGACCGTTTCCATGATCGCAATGATGATGGAAAGGCCGAGCGTCAAGGGAACGAAGAGAAAGTGATACATCGCCGTCATCGCAAATTGCAGGCGTGACAGCTCGACAATATCGAGTTCCATGGTCTTGCTCTCGGTTGTTTAAAACATGCATCTACGATGCATAATAATATTCATATGCATCAAGGGAATATGAGCGTCCTTGATGTAGATCAATATCGTGTATGTACGGTGCATCTTTACGAGTCGCCGACCACGACCTCTCCCTGCGCGCAGGCGCGTTCCTCGCGGCGGTGGGCCGCTACGAGAATTGCGGCTTCGGGAAAGGCTGAGCGCAAGCGTTCAAGAACCGAATGGGCCATGCCAGCGTCGAGCCCTTCGGTTGGTTCGTCGAGCAGGAGGATGCGAGGCTGCCGCAACAGTATCCGGGCGAGCGCGAGCCGTCTTCTTTCTCCCCCCGACAGGCCGAGTCCGGCCTCGCCGAGTTGACTGTTGAGCCCCCCCCTTTTCCGCAACAACCTGATCGAGACAGACAATCTTCAGGCTTTGCCAGAGCATGTCATCGCAAGCCGCAGGGCACGCAATGCGCAGGTTGTCGGCAATCGTTCCGCTGACCAGCGGCGGTACGTTGCGGCAGATAGCCGATGCAAGCAGCCTGCTCTGACTCGCTGTAAGCGCCGATCGATCGACCGTCGATCCAAACGGTCCCTTCAGAGGGTGTCATCAATCCACGCACGACATTCAGAAGCGTGGACTTGCCCGCGCCGCTCGCCCCGACCAGTGCCAGCGTTTCCCCGGCGCGAATCGAAAAATCCAGGTCCCGAAACAGAAGGCGCTCCCTCTGGCGGCAGGCCAGCCCTTCCACTTTGAGCAGGGGAGGATTGGACGGGACCGGAGATGCGCTCACCGGCGCGCCAAGGCCAGTTTCACCTGGATCAGCAAACTGCGCCTCGATCCGTCGTGCGGCATCCGTCATCTTGCCAAGTTCGACAATGCCCCTCGCCAGGGGCGCCGCAGTCTCGACCAGCGCCAGGGCAGCAAAGAAGCCGAGCGCGGCGCGGGCCGGATCGATTTGCCCGTCCGCTGCCGCAAGCCCGCCGATCAGCAGCCCGCCGCCTGCGGCGATCGTGCCGGCGAGGCCGAGCAACAGAGCCGAGATACGCTCGATCGCATCGATCCGTCCCTGTGCACCCTGCAAACGGCGATGGGCATCAAGGACCGATTGGCGGTAACCCTCCAGCCGACCGCTGACGGCAAGCTCCGTCTGTCCGCGCATCATGTCGATGAACCGCATTCTAAAGGCCTGCATCGCCCTTTGTGCAAAACGGGAGGGCTGCCGGGAAAAGCGCGCGGCGAAGACGAGTGCAATACCCAGACCGCAGACATAGCTGCCGACCTCCCAAAGGGCCACCGCCGGAAGGATGAGCCAGCCGATCAGGACAAGGGCGGCACCAAGAACCAGCGCTGCGGCAATGGCCGGCATGAAGAGCCGCAAGGCAACTCCATCAAGCGCATCGACGTCGATCGTCAGGTGATTGAGCCGTTCGGAGCCGCGCAGAAGCGCAAGCAGCACAACCGGTTTGCGCAGCATCGCGCTCAGCAGCGCGACCCGCAGTTCGGCGAGCCCCTTGAGGGTGGCATCATGGGTGGCAAGTCGTTCGCCATAGCGTGCGGCGGCCCGCCCAAGTGCCAAAAAACGGACGCCCGCACTCGGACGAAAAACGTCGAAGCTCAAGCCGGCACCGGCGAGACCCGCCATGCCCGCGGCCGTGATGAACCAGCCGGACAGTCCGAGCAGCGCAAGGCCTGCGCTAAGAACGGCGATGGACAGGAGGATACCGACGGCAAGCGCACCCATGCGCCAGCGCCAGACACGTCGGAACACTTTGAAAAGCGCGCTCATTCGACGGCCTCCAGCCTGATGACGCGGTCAAGCCGCGCCATCAGGCGCGCATCATGCGTCGCGACAACGAGCATTGCCCCCTGCCGACCGATCTCTTCCAGTGCGGCGATCACGCGGTCCGCGGTCGCCACGTCGAGATCCGCCGTCGGTTCGTCGGCAAAGATCACCCGGGCATTTGCGTAGACGGCGCGCGCGATCATCAGCCGCCGGGCCTCGCCGCCCGAAACGCCACTGCCATTCTCGCCCAGCCGCGAGTCGATGCCGCGCGGAAGGGCGGCCACGACGCCGTCAGCCGCGGCGGCGCAAAGCGCTGCTTCGAGCCGAACGTCATCCGCCTGATCGTCGGCAAGGGCGATATTGGCACGCAGGCTGGCATTGAGCACATGCGGATGCTGGCCAACGAAACCGATCACACCTCTCCAGGCATCAGCCAGTTCATCATCGAGCGGCAGCGCGCCGACCTTGATCCGCCCGTCGGACGGCTTCGCGAGACCGGCAAGAAGGGCGATCAGGGTCGTCTTGCCTGCACCGCTCGGCCCGGATATCGCGAGTTTTTCGCATTGCCTGATGCAAATGTCGGGAAAAACGATCTCTCTCCCGCCCGCGCAATAACGCAGACTGTCCGTCGTGATGGTTATCTCGCCGCCGAGCGGGGTCTCAGCTTTGCCGCCTCGGCCGAGGATTGTCTGGCGCGGCTCGTTCTCCCGCTCGGCCAGTTCGCCGGCCACGGCGAGCGCTGCGGCCTTGTCGTGCCAAGCGGAGGCGAGGTCCCGTAGCGGTTGGAAAAAGTCCGGGACAAGCAGCAGGATGAAGATGCCCTCAGCGATCGACAGCGGCGTTGCATATGCCCCGAAGGTGAAAGTGCCGAGCAGGCTGAATCCGACATAGACGGCGACCATGGCAATACCGATGGCGGAGAAGAGCTCAAGGACAGTCGAGGAAAGAAAGGCGATCCTCAAGACCTCCATCGTCCTGGCCCGCAGGGTCTCGGCCGAGTGGCGGAACCGGCCGACCGTCTGCTGCTCGGCGTTGAGCAGGCGAATGTCGGCCGCAGCGTTCAGCCATTCAAGGAGAATGGAATTGAGCGTTCCGGTCGCTGCCATCTGCTTTTCGCTGGCGTCGCACGCAGCAAGACCGATCAGTGCCATGAAGACCGGAATGAGCGGCCCGGCAACCAGGAGCACAAGGCCGGCGACCCAGGACATCGACGTTACGACGAGCAGCATGACGACAGGTACCAAAGCCACCTTGGCCGCGGCGAGACGATAGCGGCTCGCCCAAGGCACAAGCGCGTCCAGTTTGCTGGCCAAGAGCGTGGCAATGGCCGCCGATGTCTGCCCACCTTCGCCGAATGGCGATGTAAGGCTCTCGCGCTCGATCAGGTCGATCCGCTCGCGCTCGACAATCTTTTGGGCGACATGAAAAGCCTTTCGCCCCGCAAGGGCATCGCCGATGTGACGTAAAGCCCCCAGGCCGACAAAGGCCGCTACGGTGGCGATCGGCCCCAGGACGGGTGGACGTCCTTCGACCAGCGCCGCGAGAAATTGAGCGACCAGCCAGGCCTGGGGGATCCAGAGCAGAGATGAAAGGATGGCGAGGGTGACGGAGACAACCATGGACCGGCCATATTGGCTTGCTATCTCTGCAAGTCTCCGGCGGGCGGGATCGCTTTCACTCTTCTTCGTTCTGGACAAGGCGAGCCTAAAGGGAGATCCTGGATGCAAGTTTTCACGCGAGACTAGCCGCGTGGCTGATCCTGATCAAATTCCAAATTGTCGCGCTGTCGTAAAAGGAGCACCAGGCAAGCGTGCCAGTCGATCGGGAATTGGAATTATGCGGCTCACCACACGGACCAATCTGGCGATCAGAACCTTGATGTTCTGCGCCGTGAATCCTCATCTCACTGTGCGGAAGAGCGATATCGCCGCTGCCTGCAACGCCTCGGAAAACCACTTGGCCCAGGTCGTTCGGACACTTGGCCAGCACAATTTCATTGATGCGACCCGCGGAAGACACGGCGGGTTGCAGTTGATGCGGTCCCCTTCGGAGATCAATATAGGGGCAGTTTTCCGCGTTTTCGAAGCCGATCTGCCCTTCGCGGAATGCTTCAGCCCCGCCAATACCTGTCCACTGGTCGACGCCTGCTGGTTGCGCAATGCCATCCACGACGCGGTGGAAGCTCTCTATGCTTCACTCGACAAGGTGCGACTGTCCGATCTGGTCGAGGGTAACGATGGCCTCACGGCCCTGCTGCGCTTCCACGCCCCGCCCGGATGCACCCGTCCGGGGCGTGACCTGCCTGCCGGACAAGGAGTGGCGTCAGTCGAAGAGGCTGCGGCCAGATCGCCTGGACGCCCGGCTTAAAGGCGCGACCACGAGACCCGACAGGCGCGATCGCTACTTTTGGCTGGACAGCGTCAGATACATTAGCACCAGATAAACAGCGGGCATGATGCCAAGGACAATAAAGGCCATGGGCGTCGAAATACCGCAATTCGTCGCCCGCATGAGATAGCCGAGATAGATCACGGCAGCAAAAATCACAACAATCCCGACATACCAAGGCAAAAGACGATTGCGTTTGATCATTTCGGTCATGACGTCCTCTCTTCAAGATTGGATGAAAATCTACTGGCAGCGTAGTCGAAAGTAGCGTCTTTCTTTCCGTCGAACTGGGATTTCTGTCTCAGCTGCAGGCCCTGCTGTTGAAATCGCATTTGCTTTAGGAAAGCTTAACACCAGGATAGCAGAAGTAAACGTCCCTCGAGACGAGGAAATCGTGTTCAACTAAGGCTCCTCTGGAGGCAAGGCTTTGACAGACCGGCGGCTCGAGCCGCAGCCAGCCGGTCATGCGCCGGACGGCTTCGTCGACGACGGCCTGGGCCTCAATGCGGTTGGTCCGGCTCTTGCCCCTGTCATAGAAGCCATTCGGTACCGGCCGCAGTTGCACTTCGCGGTCTTCGACCTGTGGCGAGGGAAAGGTAATCAGCCGGTTCTGATAGTAGTGATGGTTGGAGAAGGCGATGAGGGATTCATTGCGGCTGCGATAGTGCCATCTGAGATCCCTGAGCGGTATGCCGGCCGCGCGGGCCTCGTCGAGAATGCTTTGGAGGTCGCGCTCGTGTTCCTGAACGCTCTCGTCCTCCTCGTTGCGGCCGAAGAAATTGGTCGGCGGAAGCTGCTTGGGGTCGCCGACGATCACGCTCTGCCGTGCCCGGGCAATCGCGCCGACCGCATCCCAGGTGGTGATCTGCGAGGCCTCGTCGAAGATCACCACGTCGAACAGGGCCTGATCCGGTAGCAGATATTGCGCGATCGACAGGGCGACATCAGGATTCAGCGCGCAAGCTTGGAAATGCTTGTCGGCATGCCGACAATATCATCTCGCGGATCGAGCGGCTCGGGCGCTGCAGCTCCATCTGGCGGCGCAGCAACCCGAGCTCGGAATTGCGCGGCACTGTCTGCACGGCCGGTAGGTCGTGCCCGAGCGCGCGGACGACCCGGCCCGCGGCAGCGGTGCGCACCAGATCGTAGATCTCGCGGAATTCCTCGATCAGATGTTCATGCTGGAAGCGTCGAAAATCGCGCAGCTCCGGGTCGGCATCCAGCGTCGGCGGCAGCCACCAGCGGGCATAGCCCAGCCGAAAGGCGGCGGCGGTCTCCTCCGGCGTCACCGCTCCCGTTTCCAGGCCGTCGACCAGGGGTGCAAGGCCGCTCGCCCGTGCCACCTGGCGCACGCGACACCAGCTGGACCAGTCGCGCAGCAAATGCCGAGCACCAGCGAGCTCGCGCAGCCGTGGGCCAAGCTGCACCAACAGGCCGCCGGTTAACAGCCACGCGCAGGATACCCCTGCAGGAGCGCCAAGCGTTTGAGCCGCGCCTAAAAAAAATTTGCAAAACAAAAAAAGATGATTTTACTAATCATGTTTTTAGGATAGGCAAACGCACTTTCTTCCACATTGGCCCCAAGAGACCTTGCACTTCACTCGTATTTCCCTGGCAGTTTTTTCGTTTTCGGCTTGTGCTGCAGCCTGGTGGGCGGCGACCTCGGCGGGTATAGTGAACTCGTTCCTGCTGCCGCCGCCCACAAGGGTATGGAGCGCGATCGCTGAGCTTTGGTCGAATGGCGAACTTGCCCACCACATCGCGGCAAGCGCCAGCCGCGTTGGTGTCGGCTATGGTTTGGCGGTCTTTATAGCGATCCTCTTGGCGATCCTCTTTTCCGTCAGCGGCGCAATCAGAGCTGTCACGGAACCCCTGCTTGAATTCATTCGGCAAGTGCCGCCCCTGGCCCTGATGCCGCTACTGATGCTCTGGCTCGGTATCGGAGAGGCGCAGAAGGTTGGGATCATCATTCTCGCCTGTTTCTTCCCGGTCTTTCTGGGAATGCGCGGTGGCATCGCCCAGGTGGATCGCAAGCTCATCGAAGTCGGAAAGGTTTGCGGACTTGGCCGAAAGCAGGTCATTGCCCGCATCATCCTGCCATCCGCACTGCCGGCACTGGTCATCGGCCTGCGCATCAGCCTCGGCTATAGCTGGCGTGCGCTCGTCGGCGCCGAACTCATCGCCTCGTCAGTCGGGCTCGGCTACATGATTACCGATGCACAGGATCTTGCCCGAACCGACATCGTCCTCGCCGGCATTCTGGTGATCGGCATTATCGGGCTGGTAACGGACCTTGTGCTGAAACGGCTTTGCGCATGGCTTTCTCCCTGGCTCGTGACCGATCTGGAGATGGCACGTGCTTGAACTCTCCAACATCGGCAAACATTACGAGGTCTCCGGCAACAGGGTCGCAGCGCTGTTCGGCATTGATCTGAAACTCGCGAAGGGCAGCTTCACGACAGTGGTTGGACGAAGCGGTTGCGGGAAAACAACACTGCTGCGCATTCTGGCGGGACTAATCTCGCCGGATACGGGCGAAATTTTGATCCACGGTCCGGCACCGAGGATTGGCGTGGTGTTTCAAGAGGCACGGCTGATGCCCTGGCTCGACGTTTCCCGCAATATCGCCTTCGGCCTGCACCGGCATCTTGACCGCAAGTCCATCGAGCGGAAGGTGTCGGCCCTCCTGGAGGTAACGGGTCTCGGCGCCTTCGCCAATGCCATGCCTACCCAACTATCGGGCGGCATGGCGCAGCGCGTCGCCCTTGCCCGTGCATTGGTGATGCAGCCCGACCTTCTGCTGATGGACGAGCCTTTCGCCGCCCTCGATGCCTTCACCCGAAGAAGCATGCAGAATGAACTTGTCGGGCTTTGGCAGCAAAAGCAACCGACTATCGTCTTCGTGACCCATGACGTCGAAGAGGCCGTCCTGCTCGGCGAAACCGTCATCGAGCTTTCCGCCGGCACGATCGTGGGACGTAAGGACATAGACATTCCCTATCCGCGCGACCCGACCGGCATGGATGAAGCCGGCTGTCGCCGCGCGATCCTGGATCGCCTTCTCAATCCGGCTTGATCGGCCGTCTTCAAAGCAACCTCTACTAAGGAGATAATCGTGAGACTGTTTCGAACCCTTGCCCTGGCCGCAGCGATGCTTGCATCTCCGGCACTCGCCGATGATCAGCCCGCGTCCGTGCGCATCACTTATGTCGCCTCTCCCTTCAATGTCCCTTCCATCGTCATGCGCGAGAAGGGCTATCTGGACGAAGCCTTTGCCGCAAAAGGTATCAAGGTCGAGAGCCCTGAAATCACTTCCGGCGCACAGCAGACCCAGGCGATCGCTGCCGGCGAGATCGACATCGCCAGCGTTCTCGGGGGAACCTCGGCGATCCTGGCCAAGGCCAATGGCGTCGATCTGCAGATCATTGCCGCCTATGCCCGCTCGCCGAAGGCCTATTTCCTGATGACCCGTGGCGATGGCCCGGCAACGCTGGCTGATCTAAAAGGCAAGAAGGTCGCCGGTCCCAAGGGGACGGTTCTAAATCAGCTGCTGGTCGCAGCACTCGCCGAGCAGGGCCTGACCCTAAAGGATATCGAATACATCAACATGGACCTGCCGACCGCGCGAGCAGCGCTCCTCAGTGGACAGGTCGATGTAGCCACACTTGCCGGCGCGAATGCCGTCGCGGTCGAGAAGGCTGGTGGCAAGCCGTTGACGAGCGGCGAGGGTCTGATCAAGCCGACGACCGTTATTGCCGCCCGCAGCGCCTTCCTCAAAGAGCATCCTGACTTGGTGGAGGCCTATTTTGATGCTCACTACAAAGCGCTCGCCTTCATGAAGGAGCATCCAGATGAAGCCCTTGCCATTGCGGCCAAGGAACAGAAAATCTCCCTCGAGGACGCCAAGGCGCAGATGCCTCTTTACGACTTCACACCGGTCATGACCGAAGACGACGTCGCCAACCTGACGGCAGACCAAGATTTCATGATCGAGGCCGGCATGCTTCCCAAGGCCAATGCTCTGGATATCAAAGTAGATCTCATCGCCCCCATGGCCTTTGAAACCGAATAACCAAATCGGTCCGGGACGTTGCATCCCGGACCGTTCCATCCAACGTCCGGCAGGTCCCGATGAAACTTTCTATCCTTGATCCCGTGCAGATCCCGCGCGGCATGACTTCTTCAGGCGCCTTGCAAAGCTCGATATGTCTGGCCCAGCATGCCGAAAAGCTCGGCTACACTCGATACTGGGTAGTGGAGCATCACGGCATATGCTTTGAGGCAAATCCGGCACCGGAAGTCTTTGTCGCCGCACTTGCCAACGCAACGAGCACAATCCGGATTGGGGCTGGAGGTGTCTTGCTCAACCACTACAGCCCCTATAAGGCAGCCGAAGCGATGCGGACGCTGGAGGCACTGTTTCCAGGACGAATTGACGTCGGAATCGGACGCGCGACAGCGGGCCTAAAGGCCGACACCGCACTGAAACGCTTTCGTGCCGTCGAGACACCCGATGATCACGAAGATCAAGTCCAGGAATTCGTCGGCTGGCTCGGGAACGACTTGCCGGAAACCTCCCAGTTTCAGGGTCTGTCCATCATGAATGACGAATCGGCCGGCCCATTGCCATGGATTTTGGCGGCCACCGAGGGGAGCGCAATCCGTGCAGCACATCATGGACTGGCTTTGGCCTGCAGCGCCTTTCACGTTCCTGCCAACGCCCCAGGCACCGTGGCGGCCTACCGCCAACATTTTCGCCCCTCGAACTGGCGAGCAGGACTTGGCGAACCGCAGGCCTTGTTGGCGCTTCGCGTCGTCATTGGCGAAACGCAAAGAGAAGCGGAGCGCCTAGCCATGCCCGTGCGCGCGGTCTTCAAGCTTAGGAGGGAAGAAGGTATCTTCCTTGACGCACTCCCCGACCCTGACGAGGCGGAACGCATTCTCGGCGGGCATGTCGAGGCCGAAGACATGGATTGGCCGGACTATGTTGTGGGCACGCCTGAACGCGTGCGTCGTGTGATTGAAAGGATGGCCAGCGAAACCGGCGTTGACGAATTTATGGTCCAGGATTTCGTTGATAAGCCCGAGATACGCTTGCGCAATTACACACTTCTGGCAGGTGCATTCGACCAACATTGATGACAAAACCCGAGAATCCTTCTCGGCATTCCTCGCCCTGGCCACCGCAAAAATATGGCTGCCTTACTTTGTAAACAGGACCTAGCTGCCCGAAAAGCTACTACTCCACAGCTGATGATGTCCGTGCGTTGCCATTCGCTGGTACACCTTCTTCAACCGTTATAAGCTGGGCCCGGTCATCGAACGGCGGCAAGTTCGGCAGCAGGCGTTAGGGGTCACTGATTTGCCTCGGCTTGACGACCCGGGCCAATTCGCTCTACCTAGCCTCGACGGTTCCCCAAGCCGAACAGGCGAGGGGATTAATAGGGAACACGGTGCGGACGACCCCAGGAGGGGCCAATACCGTGGCTGACCCCGCAACTGTAAGCGGATTGCCGTCCATCCTCGTGGCGCCGAAAGACGCCATGCCACTGCGGAGCACCCGCGGGAAGGCAGATGGGCTGCAGAAATCCGCAAGCTAGGAGACCTGCCGTCAAGCTTCGTTTTCCGTGGTCGGGGATGGCCAACCGGAATGCTGGTCTTGACGCATGGCCCCGCCTTGCCTTGCGCGTTCCACATTGCCACGCCTCCTCGCGATCGAGGTGGCAGGACATGAACGAGAACTAGGCCGACAATAGCCGGAAAATCGAAGGAAAGCTGCGGCGTGCCGTGCTGTTGCTGGCGAAATCCGCCTTCGCGGCGGCGCCGCACGAGGAAATGCGGTCACTGGCCGAAATGGTCGGCGGGTTCGACGGCGTCGACCGCGCGGCATGGGCCTTCTCCGAACAGGGCACGCCATCTCTCAAGGAGGCTCTCGACGAGCTCCTGCACCTCGAATTCGACGAGATCTGCATCCTTCCCCTGCTTCTGCCGCTGGAGACGAGCTTTCCCGTCTGGATCCGCCGTTTATTGGCGCGCTGGCAGAGCGAGGATTCGCGTCCCTGGCCGACCGTCAGCGTCGCGTCCGCAATCGGCGCGAGTCTCGAGCTGGAACGCCTTCTGAAATCGCTGCTCAACCGGGAAATGTCGCCAGTAGCACCGCGCGCCGGTGAGACGCTCCGATCCCAAGGTCTCCGTCCATTCGTCGAAAGGCAGATTGCTGGTGATCATTGTGGCACCGCGCTCGTAGCGTTGGGAGATCAGCTCGAACAGCAATTCCGCGCCGGTCTTCGACAGCGGCACGAAGCCCAGCTCATCGATAATCAGCAGCTTGTAGGCGGCCATCTGCTTCTGGAAGCGGAGAAGACGCCGCTCGTCACGCGCCTCCATCATCTCGCTGACCAGCGCGTCCGCCGTGGTGAAGCCGACAGACAGGCCCTTCTGGCATGCGGCCAGGCCGAGACCGAGTGCCACATGGGTCTTGCCCGTGCCGCTGGGGCCGAGAGCGATGACGTTCTCGCGGCGCTCGATCCATTCGCAACGGGCCAGTTCCAGCACCTGCATCTTGTTGAGCTTGGGGATGGCGGTGAAGTCGAAGCTGTCGAGGCTTTTGACGACAGGGAATTTGGCCGCCTTGATGCGGCGTTCGACCTTGCGGCGGTCCCGCTCGATCATCTCCCGTTCGGCAAGCCGGAACAGGTAGCAGACGTGATCGACACCCTCGGTGGCGCAGTGCCGGGCCAGCTTCTGGTGCTCGCGCTGGAAGGTCGGCAGCTTGAGGGTCTTGAGATAGTGGGCGAGCAGGATCTCAGGTGCTTCGGTGCTCATGCCGCTTCTCCCGCATCAGACGACAGGAGGCGCATGTAAGCCTTCGCCGACGTCGTCTCGACTGTTGTTCTCGGCAGGTAGGGATAGATCGACAGGTCCAGCCGTGGCGGCCGGCGCTCGACCCGGCACAGGATCAGATGTTTGACCGCATCGAAGCCGATCGCGCCGAGCTGGATGGCCTGCTTCACGGCCGCATGCAAGTCCGCAAGGTCGAAGCTTTCCAACAGGCGAAGAACCTGCACGTATTCCCGCCGCCCATGCTTTGCCATGCGGCCTTCCATGAGCCGGCGCAGCGTGGCGAATTCGTCCGGCAGAGCCCAACCTTGCAACGGAGCTGCCTGATCCAGGGAATTGATCTTCTGCTCGATCAGCGGCAGGTAATGGATAGGATCGAAGACGACATCTTCTCGTTCCCAGCATCGAGGATGGCGGGCGATGATCTCGCCGCGGCAACCGATCACCACCTGATCGACATAGCCCCGGACCCAAACATCCTGATGGCCATAGGCGACCGGTACGGAGTAGTCATTGGTCTTGTAGCGCACCAGCGATTGGGCCGTCACAATGGTGCTGGCATGGTCGCAGGCATCAAACGGCGACGCCGGCAAGGGACGCATGGCGGCAAGATCACGTTGCAGACGTTCTCCGATCGTCTCGCTTTCGCCGCGCAGCTTGTCGCGCTGACGCTTGCGGCATTGCTCTTCCAGAAAGGCGTTGAACGCATCCCATGTCGGAAACTGCGGGATCGGCACCATGAAGTTACGTCGGGCATAGCCGACAAGCCCCTCGACATTCCCTTTATCGTTGCCCTTCCCGGGACGGCCATAGCGATCCCGGATCAGGTAGTGGGACAGGAAGCCGCTGAACAACGTTGCCCGCTTGCGTGTGCCATCGGGCAGAATTTTTGCTACGAGGCAGCGGTCGTTGTCGTAGACAATGGACTGCGGCACGGCCCCGAAGAAGGCAAACGCATGGATGTGGCCATCGACCCAGGCCTCTGCCACCGCCGCCGGATAGGCCCGCACATAGCAACCATCGCTATGCGGCAGATCCAGAACGAAGAAGCGCGCCTTCTGCTCGACGCCGCCGATCACCACCGTCGCCTCGCCGAAATCGGCCTGCGCATGGCCGGGTGGATGCGACAGCGGCACGAACACCTCCTGTCGACGCTGATCCCGCTCGCGCATGTAATCCTTGATGATCGTGTAGCCGCCAGTGAAGCCGCACTCGTCACGCAGTCGGTCGAACACCCGCTTGGCCGTATGGCGCTGCTTGCGCGGCACCTTCAGGTCTTCCTCCAGCCAATGCTCGATCGTCGACACAAACGCATCCAGCTTCGGGCGCCGTATCGGCAACTGCCTCTGATAGCCAGGTGGCGTCGAATACGACAGCATCTTGGCAACGCTGTCGCGCGATATGTTGAAATGCTTTGCAGCCTGACGCCGGCTCATCCCTTCCGAGACGGCCAGCCGAACCTTCAGATATAATTCCACGGTGTAGATCCCCAGGCCCTCCTGCTGTCGTCGCAGAAGAGTAAATAGGTGGCCGGGTTTTATACCAACTGTCAGTGAATGTGACTCTCGTAGGGATTCCCAACGGCCGACGAATCTGAATCTCTGGCGCAAACAGGAGGTTTGCGATGGGTTCAGCGCTTTCGTTGCGATCAGATTTCGACGGGGCCAGATTACGGCGGCTAGCTCGTCAGACACGCGATGCCGATCAGGCGCGACGACTTCTGGCGCTCGCATCGGTCTATGACGGCGGTTCACGCGCCGATGCTGCCCGGCTTGGCAGCGTGACAGTTCAGATCGTGCGCGATTGGGTTGTTCGTTTCAATGATCGCGGCCCCGACGATCTGATCAACGGCAAGGCTCCGGGCAAGCCTTCATTGCTGAACGACAATCAGCGAGCGGCCTTGGCGCAAGCGATAGAGCGCGGACCAACACCCTATCTGGATGGCTCGTTCGGTGGCGTCTGTGTGATCTGGCCCAATGGATTTGGGAAGAGTTCCGCATCTCGGTGAGCGAGGAGACCCTGGGGCGCGAAGTGCGGGCATGGGTACCGCAAGCTCTCTGCTCGCCCAAGACATCATGCGCAGGATCCGGAGGCGGCCGAGGCATTTAAAAAAACTTCCCCGCCACTGTGGCAGAAATTGCCGCCGGTGCCGCCAAGGGCAAAGTGATCGAAGTCTGGTTCCAGGACGAAGCTCGGATAGGCCAGAAGAACAAGATCACGCGCCGCTGGGCCCAAGCGGGGATCAAGGCCATCCGCACCACATGACCAGCGGACACGCTCAGCCTATATCTTCGGTGCCATCTGCCCCAAGCACGGCAAGGGCGCAGCCCTCGTCATGCCTTGGTGTGACACCCATGCCATGAACCAGCACCTGATCGAGATATCCCGCAATGTCGCCGATAACGCACACGCTGTCCTCATCATGGATCAGGCGGGATGGCATACGTCCAACAATCTCGTCGTCCCAGGAAACATCACCATCCTGCCACTGCCGCCCAAATCACCCGAGCTGAACCCGGTCGAAAACATCTGGCAGTTCATGAGGGACAACTGGCTCTCAAACCGCGTCTTCAAGTCCTACGAGGATATCGTCGACCACTGCTGCTACGCTTGGAGAACCCTCCAGGACCGGCCATGGAACATCATGTCGATCGGCAGACGCAAATGGGCAAAAGGGTTCTGATCAATGACGGTTGGTATTACGCCCTTCCAGTTCGACTTCATGATCAACGCATTGGTGATCTCGGTCCTTGTCGCGATCCCGATGGCGCTGTTGTCCTGCTTTCTTGTGCTCAAGGGCTGGTCGTTAATGGGAGATGCCATCAGCCACGCGGTCTTACCTGGCGTGGTGATCGCCTACATCTTCGGCTTCCCCTATGCCATCGGTGCGTTCGTAGCCGGCATGTTCTGTGCCATTGCAACAGGCTTCCTGAAGGAAAACAGCCGTATCAAGCAAGACACCGTGATGGGTATAGTATTTTCCGGAATGTTTGGCGCCGGACTTGTACTTTACATTAAAATCCAGACCGAGGTGCATCTCGACCATATCCTGTTCGGTGACATGCTCGGCGTTTCCTGGCGCGATATCGGGCAAGCCGCGATCGTCGCGGCGATGACGGCAGGAATCATCGGTGTCAAGTGGAAGGATTTCCTGTTGCACGCCTTCGATCCGGTGCAGGCGCGCGCCGTCGGTCTGCGGGTGAATATGCTCCACTACGGCCTGCTCAGCCTGATTTCGCTGACGATCGTCGGTGCGCTTCAGGCGGTCGGCATCATTCTGGCCATCGCCATGCTGATCGCGCCGGGCGCCATTGCCTTCCTGCTCACCCGCAAGTTCAGCACCATGCTGATACTGTCGGTGACTGTCGCCGTCGTCGGCTCCTTCCTCGGCGTCTACCTGTCCTTCTTCATCGACAGTGCGCCGGCGCCGACCATCGTTCTCCTGCTCTCGATCGTCTTCATGCTCGCCACGCGGAAGGCGGCACGGATCGAAACATCACAAGCGGTATGAAACGCAGTTCCAAATTTCCGGTGAAATAGCCCGGTATTCGGCGGCGCGGCTCCGGCCGCGCCGCGAAAGAAGACTGACTGCCCTCAAACTTAAAGTGATGGAGGCAAAGATGATTGTGGGAGGCCGCCGTTCTCGTGAAGCTGAACAATCGGCCAGGCGGATTGAGGAAAAAAACCAGACCTTACGAGCCGCATATGCCGGTATTGGCGCGCATTATCATCGGCTCACGAGCGTTTCAGCGTCTGATGGATCGATTGGACACGCGCGAAGGCAAGCGGCTGGACGATACACCTGCTGCTCAGCAACCGTCTCCGTCCCGTTCGAGCGAACGGCTCCTGCCGGAAAAGGGTCCTTTCGCCCCGCGAATGCACCCCTTGGGTGGCATGGTATTCAGGACACGCTTTGTGCGACGCCTCCTTGGCAATCCGCTTACCCGCACCAATGCAGGCGGGCCGAACATAATAAAAGCGACAGGCGAGGAAGGAAACGGGGATATCGGAGAGGATCGAAGTTCCTGTGCAATCCTCAAGCATTCCGGAGGGGCATTGACTGATAATGATCTTCGCGACTTGCGGCAGAACGCGCTGATTTCGTGCATGCTGCACTCCGCCAGTCGCTGGGGAGCACGATGAACGCTTGTGCCCCCTTAATCTTCTGTATTCCGTGTTCGCTGGCTGTCGGCTTTTAGCGGTCTGACGTAAATCTCCAGCTTATGGCTGACGATTTCGAAACCGTGCCGACGTGCAATTTCCTCCTGCAGCCGTTCGATCTCGTCCGATCGAAATTCAATTACCTCCCCGGTTTCTGTGTTGATCAGGTGGTCGTGATGCTCTTGCTCGGCACTTTCAAAGCGCGCAGGCCCGTCGCCGAACGTGTGCTTTTCCAGGATGCCTTTTTCCTGAAGGAGGTTCAGCGTTCTGTAAACGGTTGCGATCGCGATACCAGGATCGACTTTCGTGACACGGCGATGCAGTTCGACAGCGTCGGGATGATCATCCGATTGAGCCAATATCTCCATAAGCACGCGCCTTGGGCCTGTGAGACGAAGGCCATGCGCTTTGCACAGCGAGGTGATGTCTTGTGTAAACTGCAATGTGAATTTCCCGAATATTGTTCACGGAATTTAGCCAATTCCGCACGACAGTGCCACAACCTGTTCGGTCCTCTCGTTTGCTGCGGCGCCAGTGTGGACTTTAGCTCTTGATTACAATTGAAGTACAAAGTGAGTATTCCAATACCCAAATCGTCGGTCACAATTGACCATAGGGTAGGGGAGAGGCCAGCTAAAGCCCTGACTGTGTTTCGGCGTGCAAAATTGGCTCTGACTCACATTTA
>NZ_BJZP01000036.1 GCF_007992095.1 Paenirhizobium naphthalenivorans | reverse complement strand
TGTGCGAGGGAAAAGAACCGCCTGGCGCCATCATGTCCACGTACAAATTTGTGGGTCGCAAATCCGGGATCAGTCGTTCACGTTCGATGGCAATCGCTCGTTCCGATTCGGGCAATAGTGCCGTCAGAGGTAGAATTTCCGCGTTTCGGAAGCGGCGTGAAGGAGACGCTTCGAGGATTCACAGCAAAACATGCAGTGAGTATTTTCGCTCACGTATTTCGCTAACCCGATGATTCAACGTGGTCATTTCGCTATGCCTGCACTTGAAGAGAAGTGGTCGTTAAGTTTCTGTTAACCATTAAGTTCTTGCCAAGAAACAGGTTCTGCGTATCGTCACGGTAAATAGGCCGTTTCGGCGTCAAATCCGTGATAAGAGAGATCATCGTGAGCGTGGCAAAAAACGTGAACCGAAGTGCACTTCCGAGTGTTGATGAAACGATCGGCGAGCAGGCTGAGCTACTGAGCTCGCAGCTTCAATCGATGAGTGAAGCCCTGTTTCCACCATCATCGCAAAAAGTGCTGCGTAAGTTCACTTCGGGCGAGGCCGCACGCCTAATCGGCGTATCTGACTCGACTTTGCGAAAGATGACTTTGGCAGGTGAAGGTCCTCAGCCCGAGACAACCAGCAATGGGCGGCGGCTCTATAATCTGGCCGAAATCAATCAGATTCGCCGTCTGCTTGCCCAGTCAACGCGCGGCAGAGAGAGTATCGAGTTCGTTCCGCATCGGCGGCCTGGCGAGCACCTTCAGGTCCTAGCAATAACCAACTTCAAGGGCGGCTCTGGCAAGACGACAACGACAGCACATTTGGCGCAGTTCCTGGCGCTCCAAGGCTATCGTGTGCTTGCTGTGGACCTAGATCCTCAAGCGAGCCTATCTGCGCTACTTGGCGTACTCCCAGAGCTAGACGTTGCGTCGAACCAAACGCTCTACGCCGCCATTCGCTATGATGAAGAACGCCGTCCGCTCTCCGAGGTGATACGGCCCACCTATTTCGACGGCCTGGACCTGGTTCCGGGTAATCTTGAACTCATGGAGTTCGAGCATACAACGCCGAGGGCCCTTAGTGCCGGAGCTTCGGGCCAAACGTTGTTCTTCGCGCGTGTTGCCGCAGCGTTGGATGAAGTCGCTGACAACTATGACGTGGTTGTGATCGATTGCCCTCCGCAGCTCGGCTTTCTCACATTGAGCGGGCTGTGTGCGGCGACTTCGATGATCATCACCATTCATCCCCAAATGCTCGACATTTCGTCTATGAGTCAGTTTCTTTTGATGACACGCGATCTCCTTGGTGTCGTGCGCGATGCCGGTGGTGATCTGAAATACGACTTTATCCGATATCTCCTCACCAGGTACGAGCCGCAGGATGCTCCTCAGACGAAGGTCGCGGCTCTCTTGCGAAACCTTTTTGACGATCATGTCCTCACCAGCCCGATGGTTAAATCAGCGGCCGTATCGGACGCGGGACTGACGAAGCAGACGCTTTACGAAATTGGTCGAGAGAACATGACGCGCTCTACCTATGATCGCGCGATGGAATCTTTGGAGGCGGTGAATTCTGAAGTTGAGACTCTGATCAGGCAAGCGTGGGGGCGGGCATGAATTGCTGGGTCGGCCTTTCAGTCGGGAAGGGCGTATTGCTGTTGGGAGCTCCCAACAGTGGGTTTGATCCGCAGATGCGACCCGCCGCCATTACTAAGTTGGGAGCTCCCAACAGTGACCAAATAGCTGACAAACCTTTCACCGGAGAGGCGCCATGAGCCGCAAAGATTCGATCGACTCCCTTTTTCTGAAGAAGCCGGTTGCCAACGCATCATCGGCCGCGAAATCTCCAGACAGAGTGCGTACTGGCGCGATCTCCGCAATGGGATCATCGCTGCATGAAATGGCTGAGAACGCTAAACAGGCGACCAAGCTTCAGCAGCAGCTAGCAGAGGGGGAGGCGGTCATTTCAATCGATGCTTCATCGATTGATAGCTCTAAAATTGCCGATCGCATCCCGATAGACATTGACCCGGACTTCGACGCCTTGGTGGAGAGTATCGCGGAGCATGGCCAACAGGTCCCCATCTTAGTTCGACCGAACCCACAAGTATCCGGCCGCTTCCAGATTGCCTATGGACGTCGTAGACTTAAAGCTGCGGAGAAACTTGGCCGTCCTGTTCGAGCGATTGTCCGAAGCCTTTCCGACAGCCAGCTTTATATAGCTCAGGGCCGCGAGAACCTCGACCGCAAGGATCTTTCCTTCATTGAGAAGGCTTTTTTCGCTAAGAATCTAGAAGAAAACGGCTGCGATCGGGCCACCATAATTTCAGCCCTTGCCACCGACAAAGCGGATGTTAGCCGCTATATCGCTATAGCTCGCCAGTTACCTGAGGATTTGGTGAAATTCATTGGTCCCGCGCCAAAAGCGGGGCGCGCTCGATGGATGGCATTGGTCGAACACCTGGCAACGCCGGATAGGGTCACTGCCGCGTACGAACTGTTGTCTCGCTATAGCGAAGAACGGTTGGGCAGTGACGCTCGCCTCGATTCGATACTTCGTGCTCTCAATGAGACAGTCAAAAAAAATAGGGTTGCCAAGGCGGAATCGTGGAAAATCCCTTCGGGCAAACGTGGAGCCCGGATTGAGTCCAAGGCGGGTAAGACGACGATCATCTTCGAGGATAAAGCGGTTCCTGACTTTGCTCTGTTCGTCTCCGGCAAGCTGGACGAGCTCTACAAAGAATTTCGAGAGTACCGCGGCGAAGGAGACAAGCTATGAACTAAGCCGTTAGACGTTTAGCAAACGACACACATACGACAAAGAAAAAGCCCCCCGAAACGAATTTCGAAGAGCCTTCTCCACTTTGGTCAGTTGAGAGAGTCGCACTTCCAAGAATCCTCGTCAAGAGTCTTTGACGCCGTTTCGGTGAGCGTTTTCATATTGCCTGACGAAAGGTAAGAAAAAATGCAGACTGAATATATAACGACGCCCTTTGGGCGGCGGCCGGTAGTTCTTGACCTTGTGAAGAGGCAGCTCCAAACAGCTGCAACGAAATCAACTCGACCGGTCGAAAAGTGGAAAGTGTTTCGAGACGCCTGTGAGGCCCGCGAACGGCTCGGCCTCCAGGACAGGGCGCTGACTGTGCTGGACGCATTGCTGACGTTCTATCCGGAGGCGGAGCTCAATTCAGACAACGGACTGGTGGTGTTCCCATCCAATGCGCAGCTCTCGGTCAGAGCACATGGCATCACTGGAACGACCTTGCGGCGCCATTTGGCTGCCCTGGTCGAAGCCGGGCTCATCCAGCGCAAGGATAGTCCGAACGGCAAGCGCTACGCTCACCGGGACAAGGGTGGCGATATCGAGCAAGCCTTTGGGTTCGATCTTTCTCCACTTTTGGCTCGTGCTGCGGAACTTGCAATTCTGGCACAGGAAGTCGCTGCCGAACGCCTGCAGTTCAGGCGAGCCAAAGAGGCACTGACTATCTGCCGGCGTGATGTGCGCAAGCTGATTTCAGCAGCGATGGAGGAGGGGGCCGACGGCGACTGGGAAGCCATCGAAGACATGTATGTCGGCATTGTCAGCCGACTTCCCCGCAATCCTGACCGTCACCAGGTGGAGGCAATCCTCGACGAGATGCAGCTTTTGCGCACCGAAATCCTCAACCTTCTGGAAAATCAGTTAGATTCACAAAATATGGACGGCAATGCTGTTCATAATGGCTGTCACATACAGAATTCAAAACCCGAATCCATCCATGAACTTGAACCTAGCTCTGGAAAAGAGCAGGGCGGAGCCGGCGAGCTGGAAGTAGCGCCCAGAGCGGTTGCTCAGCCGTTGGCAAAGCCGGAACAGATGAAGGCGTTCCCGCTGTCGATGGTCCTGAAAGCCTGCCCGCAGATTTTGGATTACGGGCCCGGGGGGACGATCTCCCATTGGCGCGAGCTGATGGGCGCCGCGGTGGTGGTTCGATCAATGCTTGGCGTCAGCCCGTCGGCTTACCAGGAAGCTTGCGAGGTTATGGGGCCTGAGAACGCCGCGGTTGCCATGGCTGCAATCTTGGAGAGGGCAGGGCATATCAACTCGGCAGGTGGATATCTCCGCGATCTCACGCGCCGAGCGAGGATAGGGGAGTTTGGACTGGGACCGATGCTGATGTCGTTGATGCGCGCCAATGTGGACAGCGATCGGAAAACGGGGTGAGCGGTTGTAACGGCGCAACGGGTAGGGGGCATAGTCGTACGGCAGTCGTGCCGCTTTTCATGCAGCATTCGTTCCCCGGTTTCTTGATTTACTAGGAGTCAAAGCGCACCAAGAACGTCTCAATAGCTTCTAGACCTGCCCCGGATGCTGTCCCAAAAATCGAAAACCGACCCAAATGATACACTGATTTGCGTCTCACGGAGACTGTCTCGGCAGGTATACCGTAATGGACCCTAGCCATTGGCGCCGATTCAGATATCGGCTGGCAGTCCGCGTAGCAGGGACGAGGGTTCCCCCGCTCCGCTCAATCGAAAAGAAGCGGGATAGGCGTCCAGCTTTTTAGAGAATGTGTTGCGAAGCTTATGGACGTGATGTCATGTCACAAGGTGATGAGGCATAGCTTGGGGAGAGGATCGGCCGATGGGGGATACCTATTTCGATGACGAACAGGAGATAGGCCCGCAAGGGTTGGCATTGTTACGCAATGTGCTCTCAGAACTATTACGAGACCCATCTGGCGCTTCAAATGCGGATGAACAGCTTGGCCTGGCAAAGGAGCTAGTGGCCTTGTTCAAGTCGGGCTTCCGGAGCGAGGAAGAACTGAAAGCAATGGCCAGGAGCTGTCGCTTTCTCAACGATCCCAATGCCTAGAAAAGCGCGCGCTTTGCCTCCCAGCACGTCAGTGTAATGACAACCGAGAGCCATAAGGGCGATTGAAACAAAGGACTTGATAGGAGCGTAGGAGCTTCTAATTCTCGCGCATGATCCACGACGTTGCCAAAAGACTGAATTCAGTCCTGACACCTGAAGATCTGGCACTGCTAGAGAAAGCCTTTGCGCGCGTGTGCGAGCTGCGCGGTATTTCTCAGACATCGCCGCCGGCACAAGAGAGCGCCAAGGTTCTGATTAATTTATATCAGAGTGGAATTCGAAACAGGTTCCAGCTGGTGGCGATGCTGACGGGACAGAGGTATCCGTAGGGCAACTTCTCATCCATTTTTGGTTGTTTACGCCTGTAAAGTGATGGGACGGCAAGCGAACTACGCGGTCAGACTGTCAGTAACTGAATAGTTTGCTTTTTAAACAAAATAGTCATGCGCGACGACTGATGTACCATCGGATCGCCGCGCAAAAATTCTCGATGTTCTGGCTCAGATTACCGAAACGTTTTCGGCCTTCGATTTGCCCGTCTTGCGGTCCTGGCCTACTTCGTAGCGAACCTTTTGGCCATCCTTCAACGCTTCGCCGAAGCCGACCGCGGAGATGTGCACGAAGACATCCTGACCGCCGTCATCTGGTGTGATGAAGCCGAAGCCCTTGTCTTGAGCAAAGAATTTTACAGTACCGGTCGTCATGTGTTCCTCTTTGGTGGTTGAGAGACCGACCCTAACCGTCTGGCGCCGGAGCAACAAGCGGCCTGATTTCGGGGAATTGGGGACAGGCTGGCGAATACGATGAACGGATGAGTTGAGACTTTAGCCGTAAATCGCCGATCATAAACCGCTGCTTTAGGTTTTTGCCAGATATTGAGCATGAACTCTATTGACGATTTGGGCTTGTCACTGCGTCCTCCGGGACGATCGAAAGCGCAACGCCGTGTCTTCAGGTTGAGTGTTGGGGGCGTAGCGTG
Source organism: Paenirhizobium naphthalenivorans (assembly GCF_007992095.1). Taxonomy (GTDB): domain Bacteria; phylum Pseudomonadota; class Alphaproteobacteria; order Rhizobiales; family Rhizobiaceae; genus Allorhizobium; species Allorhizobium naphthalenivorans. The sequence continues at coordinate 16,955 of NZ_BJZP01000036.1, read as the reverse complement.
GCGGTGATCGAGAATGGATGACGTCTGGAAAGTTCTTGCTGGCAATCTTGCCGCCGTCGCCTTGATCGTCTCGATCTGGACGCATCTATCTTATCGCTTTTATCAATTGCCGCCAAAGCTGCGCTGTGCCGGCCTTGGGGTTACAATGGGCCTGGCGGCTATCGCCTCAATGCTACTCTCGGTCCGCTTCGATGTCGGAGTCATCTTTGATCTCCGCCTTGCGATCATTGAGTCCGCTGCTGTATTCGGCGGGCCGGGGGCTGCGCTGATCACCGCCATCATGGCTGCGGGCTTCCGGTTTTACCTCGGCGGGGCAGGGGTAGCGCCTGGTTTGACCGCTATCGCCATTGTTTTCGTCCTTGGAAGTGCACTCTGGTTCTTCGCTGGCAGAAAGCCGTTGAGCAATGCGCCGTCAATCCTGAGTGCCGCTATGCTTGCAGGCTGCCTTTCGATTGCAGTGCTTGCACTCCGTCCTGCAGCTGATTTTCAGCGGGCGGTTGACCGGGTGGGACTACCAATTGTTGTTCTGAACTTTGCAACGACAGCCGCTATTGGCTTTTTCCTGGCATATTTCCGCCGGTTTACGCTGGAACGCGATATTCTGTATGCGGCTCTCACACAGGCTCCAGACTACCACTACGTCAAGGACCAGCATCACCGTTTCGTTTTCGCGAACCTCAATGTTGCTCGCCACAATGGGCGCACGCGGTCGTCTGAAATGGTTGGGCTGACGGATTATGATCTCGCGTCTAAGGAGAGAGCCGAGCAGCTGATGGCAGCCGAGGCCGATGTCATGCGAACCGGCCAGGCGCTGGACCATTTTGAGGAGTTTCTCATCGAAGAGGACAAGCCACCGCGATGGTACTCAACCTCAAAAGTACCTTTAAAGAACCGACAAGGTGACATGGTCGGGTTGGCCGGGGTGACGGTCGACATTACTGAGAAAAAGCTCCTCGAGCAGGAACTCCGGTCCAGCAGGAATATCATGGCGCAGGCCATGGCCGAAATGTCCGACGGGCTCGCAATGTTCGGGCCGGATGGAAACATCGTGTTCTGTAATGACCGGTACCGAGAACTCTTCCCGAAATCCGCCTATGCCCGCAAGGAAGGTGCGCACATCACCGACATTGTGAGAGCTACTGTGCGCAACGGCGAGCGGAAGGATTTGCCCATCGATCTGGACGAGGAGAGCATTCAGGCGGCCGCCAAGACGCTCTTCATCAACAAGGACGAAGTCATCCCACTTGCAGACGGTCGCTGGTTGTCCCTGAGAACACGGGTGACAGAGGATCGCCACGTATTGGCACTCGTATCCGATATCACAGCAATGAAGGAATCAGAGCTTTCCCTCAAGAGCTTTGCCGAGCAAATGAAAGGCCTAGCTGAAACAGACGCGCTGACTGGACTAGCAAATCGTCGATCGTTCGATGATGGCCTGCAGCGGGAATTCGAGGCAGCAAAACGGACTGGTCGGCCCCTGTCAGTGCTTCTGATTGATGTGGACAGGTTCAAGGCATACAACGACCGCTACGGACACCTCGCCGGTGACGTTTGCCTGAAATCAGTTGCAGCGGCAATCGCGACTGCGGTCAGACGGTCTGGCGACATCGCGGCGCGGTTCGGAGGCGAGGAGTTTGCGGTTGTCCTGCCAGATACCGACGGCGACACGGCGATCACGATTGCCGAGAAGATCAGAACGTCGATCAGGGACCTCGGCATGGTGCACGAAGGCAGCGAGTACGGCATCGTGACGGCCAGCGTGGGTGCTACCGTCTTGATCTCGGCTTCGAGGGTGGCGAACCCGGCCGAACTCGTTGCACGGGCCGATCTGGCACTCTATCAAGCAAAGGACGCAGGTAGAGACCGCGTCGGGTTTCAGAGACTGGCTGACGAGCGCGTCAAGAAGCCTGCTTGACCGGCGTTGACAGGGTAAGGACGGGCCAACACCTGGCTCCTTTCTATATTGCTTCTTCAAACCAATGCTACGGTCGCCGAGAACTGCGTTCCATCTTGAGAGTGGAACTCATAACTACCATCCAATTGGCGCACCGATCCATCGACAAGCCGCGTTCCAGTCCCGGGTTTAACCGCACCGACGTCGAAGCCTATACCCTCATCGCTGATGGTCAGGCGACTTTTTCCCAGGCTGTCCGGTCCCGTCAGAGCAACTGACAAGCGACCTTCATCACCAACAGGGTAAGCGTACTTGATTGCATTCGTCACAACTTCATTCACCAGCAAGGCAAGTGCTGTCGCCTTGTCAGCCGAGACCGGTTGAGATTGTAGGTCGAACTCTACGCGAAGTTTTGCATCATGGGCGGATACTGCGCTGCCGACGACTGCCCGGATCAAGTCTGCTGCATCGATCTGCGCATATGCGTCGTTTCTATAGATCTGCTCATGCACCGCGATCATCGATTTGATACGGCTGGTGAGGGATTCAAAGCCCTCTGAGCCACGCATCTGCAGACGAACCAGTGACATCACGGATTGCAGGTTGTTCTTCACCCGGTGATGGATCTCTCGCAACAGCATCTCGTTGGTTTGGAGCGCCTTGGCGAGTTGCGCCGACTGCTGTTCTTGAGCCCTCAGGAGGTGCAGGATCCACCAGCCAGCAAAGGCAGCGCCGCCGATGATCATGATGGCGACGACACCCAGCATCAGCAGCGTTTGCCTGAACGGTTGAATGAGGAAGTCGTAGTCTGCGGCGGCCACGGCGACGAAGGGGGTGCCTTCCACCCGCCGGTAGGCCACCAGGCGCTTCACGCCGTCCATCGGCGAGGCCTCAGCGAAATAGGTCCCTGACGGCGCTTCCTTCAGAAATTTCGTGAAGAGGATGTAGCCGGACATGTCCAAAGTCGTCTCAGGCATCGGGTAGCGTGCAACCAGCATGCCGTCATCGCGAACGAAACTCACGGCATAGTCCCCGCCAAGGTCCACAGTTTCCCAGATCGGCCGTGTGATCTCCGCAGGAACGGACACCATGATGGCGCCCATGAATTGACCGTCCCGCACGATGCGCCGACTGAAGACAAAGATCTGGCCACCGTTGAGACGGCTGATCAGGAGGGAGGAAACATACTCTGTCTGACTATCCCTGACGGCCGTGAAGTAGTCGCGATCCGTGATGTCGACGGGTTTGATCTCGGGGTCGGTGGAGTAGAGGGTTCGGCCTTCAGCATCGACAACATAGGCCTGCACGCCGCTTGGCAAGCCCTGGGTCGCCACGTCCATGTCCCGGATGTTGCCGTCGAACCTCAGATCCGTAAGGCGAAGCGCATCATCGATCCGGCGAACCGTCTGGGTTCCCATCTGATGGATCCAGGACACGTGGCTTGCGACGATCTTTACAGAAGCGATAGCGCGCTCTTCAGCCCGACTGATCGTCGTAAAGTAAGATTGCGTGGCCCAGGTCCCGAGAATGGACAGAAGCGCGACAAGAGCCGCAGCAGTGGCAATCGCAGCGATCTTCGAAACTGATCGGGTTGAAGCGCTCGTTGTCACCCGCCCATCTCCCTCGCGTTGATGTTCGGTCACTGAACCATTGCAATAGCTAAAGAGAGGGAACCAAAATATCAATGGAATTCGAACAGCTCAGTCGGAGAGCGAGACCGGCGTGTTGTCAATCCAATTGTAGGCCGCCTGGACCAGGTCAAGGTCTAATGCGCGCCACTCAGGACTTTGTAAACTCCTGTGCGTTCTCAATGAGCGAGCTCCCTTGTCGCAGCACTTGCTCGAAAACCTCGGTAATGGCTTGCGATGATACGTGAACCTCTGAGAACTTGCGGGTTCCCATCGCGATTGCTTCACCCAGTCCGCCGATTTCGGCCTCTAACCTGGCGAAATACTGCAGCGGCTCGGGCTGAGCGAGAGCTACCTCCCGGAGCAACAAAGCGTTAAGATTGACCAGCGCCAAGATCTGCTTCGAGAGGGTTTCAGTCCGATCTATAAGGGCAAGTAGTGCCATTACGTTGTCGTTTTGGCTGGTCAATTCCGATCCTTCGAATTGCCCCTTTCTGAGGGGGGAACGTATGCTTGGCAGCTTTCCGCTCCCGTTCGAACCTTGCATGCCAACATATGCTACTGGCGAGCGGGATGGTAGAGAGCGCATGCGACCTAAGGCTAAGGGAATTTTGCTGACTATCATATTTTAAGATAACGAGAAATTAGACAATTCTGTTTTTAATGATCCCGAATATGCGCTTTGGCTCATGGGGACAATCATGCCGAGACTTACAATCGCCCGCCTGCTTCTCACGTTTGCCGCCGTTGTGGTAATCGGCCTGGTGACATCCATCGGGTTGCAAAGTTTCACATTGTCTCAACTCAAGGTGAATGGGCCGGTTTATGACGGCATTATCGACGGCAAGGATCTGGTCGCCGACATCTTGCCTCCACCTCTCTATTTGGTCGAAGCTTACATGCTGGCGAGCGAGGCAGTTCTCGATCCAAGCAGGGCGGAGCAGGCTTCCGTAAAGATTGCCACACTGGCTTCGGACTATCAGACGCGACGCCAATACTGGCAGGCTTCCCAACTGCCGGCGGCTTTGAAGCAGAAACTTGCTGAGGACGTGTTGATCAAGGGTGACGCGTTCTGGAGGCTCTACAACGAGCGTTTCTCTGAAATTGCTTCATATGGTGACGCGGAGGCTGCAGGAACGGGAATTCGGGATCTGAGAGAGAAGTTCTGGGCTCATGACGCTGCAGTGCGAGAACTCGTCGAGATGGCCAATACTCATCTGGCGGGAGAGGAGAGGGGGGCAGCGGCTACCTCTGCTTCGCTGGAGCGCATGGCCTTTGTGGGCAGCGGATTGTCTGTTCTGATGTTCATTGCCGGCATTTGGTATTTCCGTCGCCGAGCAATCGCACCTCTGGCCAGTATTTCCGGCTATATGGCCCACCTTGCTGGCGGTGACCTTAGTAGGGAGGTGCCGTTCGGCGACAGGACGGATGAGATCGGGGAGATGGCCCAGTCCGTCGAGATCTTCCGTCAGGCGGCACTTGAGCGCCAGCGCATGCGTGAAGAGGCGGATGGACTGCGAGCTCTTGCGGCCGACGAGCAACAACGGCGCGCGAGCGCGATGGCCGAGCAGGCGCAGGCTTTGTCACACGTCGTTGAGACGCTTGGCGCCGGATTGGCTCGTTTGGCTGAGTGCAATATCCGATACACAATCGACGATCCTTTCATGCCGGACTTTGAGCCGCTGCGACACGATTTCAACAACGCGCTTGCGGCCTTCCAGACGACGCTCGTGCAAGTTCTGGATACCACCCATGCCATCCACGAAAATGGTCTCGAGATGCGCTCCGCGTCCGACAATTTGGCTAAGCGCACGGAACAGCAGGCAGCTGCGCTGGAAGAAACATCGGCAGCCCTGGAAGAAGTCGCTGTCACTGTCGCACAGGCGTCTGAGCGCAGCACTGAGACCCGCAAGCTCGTCGCCGAGGCGAAGGTCTGCACGGAAGATTCAGGTCGTGTAGTACAAAACGCCATTGAGGCGATGAAGAACATCGAACGATCCGCCGCGGAGATCGGCCAGATCATCGGTGTGATCGACGAAATCGCTTTCCAGACGAACCTGCTGGCGCTAAATGCCGGCGTTGAAGCAGCCAGGGCAGGGGAGGCGGGCAAGGGGTTCGCCGTTGTCGCCCAAGAGGTCCGCGAACTGGCGCAGCGATCGGCGGTGGCTGCGAAGGAGATCAAGTCACTTGTTTCGAATTCAGGTCAGCAGGTGAATGTCGGCGTCAAGCTGGTTGATGACACCGGGCATGCGCTTGCCCGGATCGACACGTACGTCTCCTCGATCGACAGGAATATCGACGCCATCTCGACTGCGGCAGTCGAGCAGTCCGCCGGTCTGAAGCAGATCAGCATTGCCGTCAACGAGTTGGACCAGATGACCCAGCAGAATGCCGCCATGGTTGAAGAGACGACGGCTTTGAGCCATACGCTCTCGGCCGCCTCGACGCATCTGTCTGCCCTGGTGAACAGCTTTGTGCTCAATCGCCGAGCCAGGGTGCGAGACGGCGGCGACGGGTCAGGGATCGCAGTAGCAAAAACCGCCGCATGACAAAGTGAACATAAATGGAAGCTCACAGCTTGCTGATCACGTTTCTGGCGCAGCTCGGCGTGATCAGCCTTACGCTGACGATATGTTCGCTTGCAAGAGACCGAGTGCAGGGCGAACTGACCCTGCTGCGCAAGTTCGCCAGCGGCGCACTCTTTGGCGCCACAGCGGTGCTGTTGATGAATATGCCGGGTGAACTGATCAACGGGTTTCGTTTCGACTTGCGCATTGTCCCCATCGCTGTTGTGGGGCTTATTTCAGGTCCGGTCGGAGCTGCCGTTGCAGCCATTCTCGCGTCTGCTGTCCGGGTCTGGCTGGGCGGCGCCGGCGTCTGGCTCGGGTTGGTCGGAATAGGGCTCGCTTTTGCAGTCGCGACGCTGGGATACTCGTTTGCCAAGCGAGGGTTCAACGGGTCGCCCCATGTCGTGATCTTCAGCGCCCTAAATGCCGGGATAGCCTTCTTGATCCTTTTCTTGTTGCCGGCGAACGTTCGTGATCAGCTCACAGAGCTGAATGCTCATCTCATACTCCTGTTGCTGAATTTCCTGGCCACATTGATCTCAAGTTTCTTCGTTCGCATCGACAGAATTCGTCGCAAGAATGCGCAGCTGAATGAGCTACATAGGCAAATTGTCAGTGCACTCCCGGACTCATTGAACGTCAAAGACCTCCAGGGCCGTTTTCTTATAGCCAATGAGGCGACCGCAAAGCTCATGGGAGCAGCCAATGCCGTCGGCATGGTCGGTACGACCGACTTTGACTACTATACGTCGGCCGAAGCCTCGCTGTTCTGGGAGCAGGAGCAGGCATTCATCCGGGATCCCAAGCCCCTGACACTTGAGCAGCAGTTCGAACGGAACGGCCAGACCGTCTGGCTCAGCACGATCAAGGCGCCCTATTTCGAGATGGGGGCCTTGAAAGGCATTGTCAGCCACACAGCCGATATAACGTCGCAGAAGGCACTTCAGGCGGAACTCATTTCGACACAGGTGCTTCTCGAGACGGCGATGTCAGAGATGGCTGATGGGCTGGCAATGTTTGATCCCGACGGGCGTCTTGTAATGTGGAACCGGCGCTATCTGGAGCTCTTCCCCTATGTCGACGAGCGAACGTGCCAGGGCAGAACGCTTGCCGAGCTGTTGACTGCCGGCGTTTTACGCGGCGACCTAACGCTTCCGGCGGGCGCATCACCTCTTTCCTGGGTTCACGAAGAGGTGGAGCGCAGCCAATCTGCGCAACAGTCGGACCTGAGGCTGAGTGACGGGCGCTGGGTTTCGAAGTCGACTCGGACACTCAGTGACGGGGGGTGGGTGACACTCTATTCCGATGTCAGCGAGAAGAAGGCTGCGGTTCAACAGTTGGTACAGCTAGCCAGCAAAGACGGGCTGACAGAACTTGCAAACCGTCGCATCTTTGATCGGCGGCTGGCAGAGGCTTTCAGGACAGCTCAGTCGTCCCCCACATCCCTTTCACTGCTGATGATCGACGTCGATAACTTCAAGGCTTACAATGACACCTATGGACATCCGGCAGGTGACGAAGTGCTGCGCCAGATTGCAGCGGTCCTTCGGTCCGCCTGTCGGGGCGAGCTGGATCTGGTGGCGCGTTACGGGGGGGAAGAGTTCGCCGTTATCCTGCCGACAACCTCTATAGAGGTTGCGCATGACGTAGCTGTTCGCCTTGCTGCCGCAGTTCGGATGTTGGACATTCCCCATCTGTCCAGCTCCAAGGGCCGTGTCACCGTCTCCATCGGCTTGGCCTCAGTGACCGGATCGATGAGTGATCCTCAGCAACTTCTCAAGAGCTGCGACCAGGCTCTTTACTCCGCGAAAGCCGCAGGTAGAGACAAGGTGCGGGCGGCTTCCGTTGAAGATCTGACCAGTATGACGGTGTAGCGTAACAGCCCCAGTTGCACCGGGTGTTAATGGGTCGTTTACCATATTCGTCTATACAACATTAGCAGACTTCATGGAGACGGAGGCGGCGGATGAATGTCGTGTCGAGAAATATCGTGCCCCAGCGCCGTCAGACCAACTCTCCTGCGCTTGAGAAAGCGGCGCTCGTCTTCCTGGCCCTCTCCAATACCGTCAGGCTTGGTGTTCTCCTTCGGCTGATCGAGCGCGAATGGTCTGTGAACGAAATGGCGTCGGATCTTCAGATTAGCCAGTCCGCACTTTCACAGCATCTGGGCAAGCTTCGTCAGGCAGGTATTGTCCGTTCACGCAGGGATAGACAAACGGTGTTCTATCACTGCAGCGATGACACCGTCATACGCTTGTTGACCGACGCAGCGCTGACGCGCTAACCGGCCGTGCGCTTATGGAACCGCAACTTGATATCCATGAAGCTTTGAAGGCACTGGCACACCCGGGTCGACTCGATTTCCTCAAATGGCTGAAACATCCGGAGCAGTACTTTGGGCTGACTTCGGCAGACGTTCAAGGTAGCGTGCCGGCAGGACGTTTTGAGCTGCAGGGTCTCTCTCAGTCTGCAGCGTCTCAGAATCTGGCAATTCTCCAGCGCGCCGGTTTGCTTGCATCCCGCAGAGCCGGAAGCACCATCTTGTACCGGCGGAACGAGGAGATGATTGCGCAGCTGAAGTGCTGGATTGCCAGCGAACTCTGATCGTCGTGGTCTCGCATCGCTTTCATTGGACCATCAATCAAGCTGATGTTGTGGATGTGCGCGATCATCCCCTGCGAGTGCGTGACAAGTGGTCGCATATATTGAACATTGGGCGGCCATTCCAAAGGGGAACGATATGACCACTACCAATGACATTGCAGCCAACATCGCGGAAACCCACGGTCTCTCGCGTGCTCAGGCAAAAACTCTCGTAGAGGCAGTCTTCGCAGCTGTGACGAAAGCGGCGACCTCAGGAGAGGAAACCTCCATCCCCGGCTTCGGCAAGTTCAAGGTGAAACACACTCCGGAACGTGAAGCACGCAATCCGGCAACCGGTGCGACAATCAAGGTCGCTGCGGCGAAGAAGTTGACCTTCACGCCCGGGAAGGCCCTGAAGGACGCCCTGAACCATTAATGAGCATGCGCAGTCCGTAGCGCATCAAATCGCCTGATCCGGAAGAGAGGCCGCGAAGAGGGGCCAGACGCGTAGTAAGTGGTAATCTCACGGTAATTGTTTTACATCATCATGATCCGATGAGGCCTTTCTCCTCGTCGAGCCCGAGCCTGTACTGCGTCCCGGCTCGACTTGAGAAATAGAAAAGCTGGGCGACCCTTGCGTACAAAGATCGTGCCAAGCTAGGTCCCTAGGCCACCTCGCCGAAACGAGGGCGAGGTCTTGCGAACCCAATTGCGACACGCAGGAAGCGCTGACTTACAACTGCGATCCAGTGACGATTTGCCGACTAAGCGACCGGCTACCAGCTTTAGCAGTCGCTGATTAAAACATCGCGAATGCATGAGGATTGCGCTGTCGGGAGTGTCGACCGAATCTGACCGAGAAAGCGGCGGCACATGCTCCGCATCTTGAGCACTTCCCTCAGTCCGAAGGAAAGTTTTCGGGAATTAGGGCAGCTTGATGGGCCGACATGCTCTAGCTGTCGGCCCCATCGTTGCTTGTCTAAGCGGCACGTAGACCTAAGTCGCCTGAATTCCTGTGTTCGACGATCTGGTCCCCTTCTCGGATGGTGGCCCTTCTATTCAATTTGAAGCGGTTCACCAGATGGGCCAGCAAATTGGATCCCTCGGCCAGTGTGTGGCTAACGGCTGTCGTTTCTTCAACCATCGCAGCATTCTGTTGCGTCATCTGGTCGATACTGCTGACTGCAGCGCTGATCTGGCTCAGTCCAAGCGCCTGTTCGGCAGCTGCAGTCGCAATGGCATCAACGTTGCTGTTGATTTCAGAGACGAACTCCTCAATTGAACCCAGAGCCGTACCAGTTTCATTCACAAGTCGGACACCGGACGCGACTTCTTCCGCTGATTTGCCGATCAGCTCCTTGATCTCTCGGGCCGCGACGGCCGAACGCTGAGCCAGCTCGCGCACTTCCTGGGCAACAACCGCGAAACCCTTACCGGCATCACCAGCTCGAGCGGCCTCTACGCCGGCATTGAGCGCAAGAAGGTTCGTCTGGAAAGCAATCTGATCGATTACGCCAATGATCTGGGTGATTTCGTCTGAAGCGGCCTGAATGCGGCCCATCGCTTCGACGGCGTCGCGGACAACTACTCCAGAGGCCGATGCGCAAGCCTTCGCGTCGACAACCAGCTTGCTGGTATCCTGCATGCGCGATGACGAGAGTTTAACGGTTGAGGACACTTGTTCCAGTGCCGCGGAGGTTTGTTCGAGTGCTGCAGCCTGCTGCTCAGTCCGTTTTGCCAGATTGTCAGATGCCTCGCGCATTTCTTGCCCGTTGTTCTGGAGGGCCTGAGTCTGTTGGAGAACTTGCTCGAGTGTGGCCTGGAAGGTGGCGATCGAGTTGTTGAAGTCGTGGCGGAGAGGCTCGAAGTCGGCCGGGAACTTCTCGTCAATCGTAATGCGAATATTGCAGTCGGCGAGCCGCTTCAATCCGGCACCAAGCTCTCGCACGACCACGCTTAGATTTTGCGCATGCAGTTCCTGGGAGCGCTGCGACTCTTCGCGTTCGCGATCGATTATCTGGCGTTGGAGTTCGGCCGCAGCAAGCCGCTCCTGAACTCTCTCATTGACGGAGTCACGCAGTGAAACAAGCGTTCTTGCCATGTCTCCGACCTCGTCTCCACGGTTTACATCCGGTACAGCGGCTGCGAAATCCTCGGCAGCAATCTTGTTCATCGCCGTTTGTAGGTGCCGAATGGGACGGGTAACCGAGCGGATGATAGACAGTGCTCCAATGACCATAAACAGGCAGCCTGCAGCTGCTATTGCAGCGGTCTTCTTGGCACTTGCCCAGACCTTGGCGTCCAGATCATCCACGTAAACGCCATTGCCGATCACCCACCCCCATGGCTCGAACAGAGTAACGTGGGACAGTTTGCGAACAGGTTCATCAATGCCCGGCTTCGGCCAGCGATAATCTACAAAACCGCTCTTTTCAGCTTTTGCGACATTGACGAATTCAACCCAAAGGGCTTTGCCGTCTGGGTCCTTCATGTCCGTGACGTCTTTCCCATTAAGCTCAGGCTTTATGGGATGCATCAGGACAACCTGTTGAAGGTCATTCACCCACAGGTACCCACTCTCTCCGTAGCGAACCGCTGCGAGTTCCGCTAAGGCAGCCTCGCGTGCTTCATCTTCTGAGAGAGCTCCATTTTGTACGTCAGCAAATCGTTTCTGGACGATGGACACGGCCACTTCATCTACTGTTCGCAGAAGATCTTTGCGTTCTTCGAGCAATTGGTCAGCGGTTGTCGACAGCGTGACTGCCATAGCAAGAGTGACGACGAACAGTGATAGTCCAACCAGCAGATAAAGCCTGGTGGAGATGCGGAAGAGTGACATAGCGACTCCAAGTGCTGCGGGAATCGGTTCCTACAGTTACAGTCTTGGCGCATCGCCATATGGCCGCCACCAACGAGTATCGATGCTGTAGGAGCCCCCCCCTAAATTGACATGTCATATTTAATGCACGTCCGTTTAATTTGAATTAATTCAATCGAGGCTGCTGATTGTTTGTATCCATCCGGCGTAGACCGCAGGGGTTATGATTTCGGCTCGTCCGTCATGATGCGTTCGATCTTTTCCTGATCACATTGCTCGTCGACAAGGAACTGCCTTACACCCCCGTCCCAGGTGCGGATATCGGCGAGGAACTCCTTCATGCTCTCGACGCCCCGGTCGGTGAATGTAGTGATGCCCTCTTCGGTGCCGTCATGGGCATGGATCATCTCGCCGTAATCGATGTTGTCCGAGTTGCTGGCGATTTGCTGGAGAAGTTCAATGTTCTCACCGATCAGCGTGGCGACATAGTCGATCGTGTAGACATGCGTCGGGCGCGCCATCAGGCCGCCACCTGCCGGGCGCTTCCGGCGGACCAATTCCACGGCAATAGTTCCGGCAGCCTTGATACTGGAAGGCTGGGCATGCGGGCGAGCACGTCCGCCAGCCAGGCCTGCGGATCGATATCGTTCATCTTTGCCGAGACGATCAGGGAATACATGAAGGCAGCACGTTCGCCTCCGCGCTGGGAACCGGCGAATAGCCATGCCTTTCTTCCCAGAGCAATACCGCGCAGGGCGTGTTCGGCGGCATTGTTCGAAAGGCAAAGCCTGCCGTCGTCGAGGAACCGGGTGAAGGCTTCCCAACGTCGGTCCTTCTCGAACATGTAGTTGATCGCCTTGGCGACGGGATTGTGCTTCGACATCTGGGCACGCTGGGCCGTGAGCCAATCGTGCAGCTCCTCGACGAGTGGACGAGCATGTTGCTGTCTCGCTGCGAGCCGCGCCTCGGCAGGCATGCCGTTTATGCCGCGTTCAAGGTCGAAGAGCGCATCAATGCGGGCAACAGCCTCAAGCGCGACAGGCGATATCTCATGGGCGGACTTGCCCTTGCGCACGTTGCCGGCGATGTCAGCCAGTTCGAAGAACTTGCGCCGCGCATGGCTCCAACAAAGTGCACTCTTGACCGGCCCCGGGCTTCGATCGGCACGATAGAGATCGTTATAGCCGCCGTATGCATCGGCTTGGAGGGTGCCATGCCACCCGGTCAGATGCCGATTGGGATGGGTCTTCTCGCGATCGGGTGAGAAGTAGAAGAGCGCTGCGGGCGGTGCGCCGCCCGCAAACGGACGATCATCGCGCACGTAGGTCCAAAACCTTGCTTGCCGTGTTGCGCCCCTGGCCAGGAGCGGCACGGTGGTGTCGTCACCATGCAGCCGTTCGGCTGCCAGGACATGGGTGCGGATCAGGTCATGGATTGGCTGCAGGGCGGTCGCGCAGGCCCCGACCTGATCGGCCAGCGTGGAGAGGCTGAGATCGACGCCTTCCCTGGCGTAGCGCTCGGCTTGGCGATTCAATGGCTGATGCTGGCCGAACTTCTCGAACAGGATCGTCGCCAGCAAGTTGGGACCTGCCCATCCGCGCGGTGTCGCATGGAACGGGGCCGGTGGCTGGCTGATCTTCTCGCAGTCCCGGCAGGTGAACTTCTCTCGGACCGTCTGGATCACCTTCCACTGGCGCGGTATCGCCTCCAGCGTCTCTGTGATGTCTTCTCCCATCTTCACGATCCTGGTCGAGCCGCAGCAGGTGCAGGTCGCCGGAGCTTCGATGATCAGGCGCTCACGCAGCAGGTGCGCGGGAAACGGCTTGCGGGCCGGCCGGCGGCGTTCGAAGGCGGAGACATTCGTGATCTTCGCTGCCACGCGTTCCGCCGCGATCTCGTCCTCGGTGGCGTCGGCCTCAAGTTCTTCGAGCTGCAATTCCATCTGGTCGATCAGCCGGGCGCGGCGTTCGGAGCTCTGGCCATACTGCTCGCGGCGCATTTTGGCGATCTCGAGCTTGAGGTGCCGGATCATCGCCTCGGACGTCGTCACGACGGCGCGCACCTGCGCGAGATCGGCCTCGGCGGAGACGGCACGCGCTTCCGACGCCGCAAGCGCGGCACGCAGTCTGGCTATCTCCGAAGCAGCATCATCCATGGCCGAAAGCTACCATGCAACATGCTGAAAGCCCAACAAAAACAGAGGAATGCAGTCGATTAGCCTGCCTTCGAAGGCCGCTGCGTCCAACGTGGATTGCGCCAGTCGATGCCTTCCAGGAGATATCCCAACTGCGCCGCCGATACCGGCACAGCGGAGCCATTCTGGCTGACCGACCAGATGAACTTTCCAGCTTCCAATCGCTTCAGGTAAAGCGACATGCCTACGCCGTCATGCCACAGGACCTTGATCAGATCACCCTTGCGCCCCCGGAAGCAGAAGACTTCGCCGCCATGAGGATCGCGCCCAAGGCCTTCCTGCACTTTCAGCGCCAGGCTGTTCATGCCACAGCGCATGTCCGTCACTCCGCCCGCGATCCATACCTTCACCCCGGCCGGAAACGCGATCATGGCGCATCCAGGACGGGCAACAGGCGGGCAAGAATGGTGGGATCAAGCGAAGCCGGGATCGTCAGCCGTCGGCCGTTCGGCAGGCCGATCTCAATCGTTTGGCCCTCATCAGATCGCTGAGTGGGGGCCGCCTCGCAAGATGCCGCCGCCGGCGGCGAAATGGAAAGCGGCACGAAGCCCATTGAAGCGGAACCGTTCAGAAGGCCCCTACGGTATTCCCGACGCCAACGGGTCAACAATGACCGCGACAATCCATATCGCCGCGCCGTCACCGATCCCTGCCGAAAGCCTTGCAGACTTTCCTCAACGATCCGAACCTTCTCTTCGTCCGACCAATCCCGACGACGACCAAGATCGTCGGCGGACAAGACCTCAATGGGAGAAGTTACTGTAGCGCATGACATAAGGCATGGACTTAAAGCCAATCAGCAAATCAGGGCAGACGGCCTTCGGCGGAGGGATACGATTGTTTAGGCAATCGGCTACATAACTACGCAGAGGGGGTGGCCCTCCCAGCAGTAGTGACCGTATTCCTATGGTGCGGCGACTAGCAGCGCAAACTACCAGATGTTTCAGTGTGCTTCATCCAAGGTGACGCGCGGCAAGTCCGCTGCGTCGCTGAGCATCACGGTAATAGGCCCTGAAGACGCTGCCTTTCTCGATCTTCGCAGCTTCAAGCCAAGCATTGAGGGCATCCACCGGTCGACCGGTGAGGTAGACGACCTCGTCGTTCTCGGCGCCACTGAGGCAGCGCCGTTGCCTCGGTGAGTTATCCTTCTAAACCTAGAGAAGCCGCGCCGCCCTTCCGCTGCGCCTGATGGCGCTATTGTAGTATTCCGATGCCTGCTGGACGGATCGATGGCGCGACTGCTCCATGGCTTCGGGGAGGGGAATGCCGCGATTTGCCGCTTCGGTGAGATACCCAGACCGCAATCCATGCGCTGAAAACTCCGTCGGATCGAGCCCGGCCAGTTCCGCTCGGTGCTTGACGATGTCATTGATCGCCTTCGGGTCCAGCGGCCTGCGCGAAACATTGCCCCAGCGATCAATCGCCCTGAAGACACTGCCCTTGTCGATTTTTGCAGCCGCAAGCCAAGCGTTCATGGCGTCGACCGGTCGACCGCTGAAGTAGACGACTTCGTCGTTGTCGGCGCCGCTGGTCTTCGTGCGACCGAGATGAATGGAAAGAGAGAGCAGGGGAGGGGCCCCGTCAATCTGGATCGGCTCTTCCTGCTGCAGCTGCTCGATCCTGAGGCCCGCGATCTCGCTGCGGCGACGGCCGCCCGAAGCAAAGGCGACCATCAGGATCGCACGGTCTCTGACATCACGTAGGGTTCCCGTCGTGCAGGTTGCGATCAGCCTGGACAGAATGTCCCCAGTGACGGCTTTGGCGCTTTTCCGCTTCCTTGGCCGCGGCGTCGCACGCACGGCCAGTCGGATTGCGGACTTGAGGGCAGGGGAGCCGAAAAAGCCGTCCAGCCCGCGCCATTTCGTCAGGGTCGACCAGGTGGCAAGGCGCCGGCGCACGGTGTCCGGTGCATGCGGGCCGGGCGACCGAAGCAATCCTTGAATGCGGAGCTTTTGCTCGACGTCAGCTGGCATGCCGTGTCCCGGGTCCGTCAGGCGCTTTTGCGCATCCCAAAGATGGTGCGCGACAAACTTGAGAAGCAGTGCTTCAGGCGCGGGCCAGGGGAGCGAGCGGCCGGTCGCAGCCAGCGACCAAGCCTGCAGATAGGCAAGATCAGAGGTCAGCGCCCGAAGGGTATTTTCACCCATGCCCTGGTTGACCAGATACCGCAGCGTTTCGACATCTTGGTCGGTCAGAAGTTCCGCCAGTTCGTCGCGCCGCTCCATCGGCAAGACTGCGGCAATCGTGTCGAGATCCTGGACGCGCCGGTCAACCGCACTCATTTCGGCAGGCCGTGTTCGTCGTAAAAATCGGAATGGTCGGAAGTTGTGCCCGGCGGTAGGTTTTTGCGACCCTCCTCCGCCAGAGATACGAAATCCTCATAAGGCGTGGTCTTCTGCGCCATCGGCGTGAGCATTGCGACCGGTTCCCCGGCTCGGCAGATTAAGATCTCATCGCCACACAGTGACAGTTCAATCAACTCCTCAAGCCGCTCTGCCGCTTCCGTTACGTCAATGAGGATCCTCACCAGACCCTCTCCTGGAGCACGGCGTCGAACACCACGTCCGTCGAGATCAGTGCGCAATGCTCGAGCCGTGTTTGCGCTGCGAGGATCCGGTCCCATGGGTCCCGGTGCTCCCAGTCGAAGGCCGCCGCAAGTTCCGCATGCAAGTCACTGATGGCTAGAGTCTGGAAGCCGCTGGAGGTGATAGCGGCGCGCAATTCCTGCGGCTTGAGATCAAGCTTCTTCAGCCGCATCTTGTTGTCGAGTTCATAAAAGGAGACGGCGCTGACGAGAACCGTGTTACGCTTGTCCTCGATCAGGGAGCGTGCGCGCGGTGAAAGTCGTGCGCTCCCGATCGTCCACCAATAGACTGCATGGCTGTCGAGAAGAAGCTTCACGAGCGCTTGTCACTTTCTGCCACTTCACCGCGGAATATCCCGACATCATCATTCCAGTCACCGGCGTCGATTGCGGCCTGCTCAGGATCATGCTCGTCAAACAGGTCGTCCGGAAGACCTCGCCGCGCCAGAAGTCCGAAAGGTCTCTTGCCGGCGGGATCAGCCGGACCGATCCGGGCATAAATCTCATTGCCGCGCATGATGATGATCTCTTCGCCCTGATTGGCGCGATCAAGGACTTCAGCGAAGTTCCTGCGCGCCTCGCTGATCTTGTAGTGCGTCTGAGGCATCGTCTGCTCCGGGTTTGTGCTTCTAGAGGGATTTTACCATCGAATTCCATCGTGTACAAACTTTATGTACGTCTCACATT
>NZ_BJZP01000035.1 GCF_007992095.1 Paenirhizobium naphthalenivorans | reverse complement strand
GCTTTTTGGTTTTCTATCGGTGACTTACTCGGGGTCGCCGACCGCCTGGATGGCGGAGATCTGCCAATCCGTGCCCGGTCGTCGGACGAAGGTCCAGATTTCCGTCGATTCCGAGAGATTGTCCGGATCGCCGCTGACCACCTTGCCGGTCGCACGGTCGCGCAGCACGTCGATGCTTTCGTAACGCATGGCGACGGTGGCATATTCGACATTGTCTTCACGCCAGCTCTCGGAGACATCGCCTTGGACCAGATGTACGTCGCGCACCTCGTTCTTGACGCCCCTGGTGGCGTTGTCGCTCAATTCCTCGGCGAGATAGGACATGGCCTCCGGCGTGGTGATGCGACGCAAGCCGGCATAGTCCTCATTGGCATAAGCCGCCTGCATTTCCTGCAAAAGACCTTCGAAACGCCCGAGATCCTTCTGGTCTATGCCGATCTCGTCGGCGGAGGCCGAAGGCTTGTGTACCGCTGCCGACGGCGCGCCAGCGAGGCCGCCACCGCCGATGCGCGGAATCTGGAAACCGGGGCCGCTCGCCGCATTGCTGCGAGCCGCTGCCCCAGAGCCCGCGCCCGCACCCGAATAGGCGGTCTGGCCGTTGCCGAACATGCGCATGAGAAAGCGGATAAGAAAGAAGATCAGCACGCCCTGCAACAACAGACCGAGGAAGCCGAAGCCGCCGCCCATGCCGGAGCCCATCAGCATGCCGAACAGTCCGCCCATGAGAAGGCCGCCCATCAGGCCGCCGGCAAGCCCGCCGAACAGCCCGCCAGTGCGCCCGGTCTGACCCTGCGCGTTCGGTGCAGCGGCAGGCCGCGTGGTCTGACTCTGCGGCGTCATCGTACGATTGATGGGAGCGGCGGGTGCCGGCGCAGTCCGCGTCGCTCCCGGAAGCTGGAAGGTGCGCGTGCCTCGGCTGCCGAACCCGCCGCTGGCGCGGCGCGCCTCGGCGAAGTCGGCCAAGGTCAGCATGGTCGCCAGACCGATAGCCAGAATTCCAAAGAACTTACCGTAGCGCCGCATTTCAACTCCTTATTTCATCTGCCTGCCGATCGGCAGCATCCGTGCCGCTCATATGGCGTCCAGAACGAAGGATTTGAAGGCTTCATCGGTAATTTTGCGATCACAATCATGCCATCACGCAGACTTGCCCACACAGAGGCATATCTGCCGCATGGGCGATAGCCCGCGTCAACGTACTGGCCATCAGACGGCTCATGCCACAAACGACAGGGGGCGCGAACGTTTCCGCTCGCGCCCCCTGCCTTGATCCTGGGAGGACCTGATCAGTCGATGTTGAAGACGAGCGACTTGGCCTGCTTGATCGCATGATGCGCGGTCAGCTTGTCGAGCACGTCCTGCTTGACCGGCTCATCGACATAGAGAAGCGCGATCGCATCTCCACCCTCTTTCTCGCGGCCGAGCTGGAAGTTGGCGATGTTGACACCCGCATCACCCAACGTCGTGCCCATGAAGCCGATCATGCCGGGAACGTCGGTGTTGGAAATGTAGATCATGTTGGCGCCGACATCGGCATCCATGTTGATGCCCTTGATCTGGATGAAGCGCGGCTTGCCATCGGAGAAGACGGTACCGGCAACCGAGCGGGTCTGGTTTGCCGTCGTCACGGTCAGCTTGATGTAACCGTCATAGACGCCGGTCTTGTCACGTTTCACTTCGGAAAGGACGATGCCTTTTTCCTTGATCATGATAGGCGCCGAAACCATGTTGACGTCCGACACCTGGCTACGGATCAGACCGGCCAGTAGCGCCGAGGTCAGCGCCTTGGTGTTCATCTGCGCGGTCTGGCCATCGTAGAGGATCTCGATTTCCTTGATCGCGCTTTCCGTGACCTGGCCGACGAAGGCGCCGAGCACATCCGCAAGCTTGATGAAGGGCTTCAGGATCGGTGCTTCTTCCGCAGTGATCGACGGCATGTTGATCGCGTTGGTGACGGCACCCTTGATGAGATAGTCCGACATCTGCTCGGCGACCTGAAGGGCGACGTTTTCCTGCGCTTCAGTGGTCGATGCGCCGAGGTGCGGCGTGCACACCACGTTCGGCAGGCCGAACAGCGGGCTTTCCGTCGCAGGCTCGACCTCGAACACGTCGAAACCGGCACCGGCGACATGGCCGGACTTGATCGCTTCAGCCAGGGCAGCCTCATCGACCAGACCGCCACGGGCGCAGTTGATGATCCGGACGCCCGGCTTGGTCTTCGCCAGCGCTTCCTTGTTGAGGATGCCACGCGTCTTGTCTGTCATCGGTACATGCAGCGTGATGAAGTCGGCCTTGGCCAGAAGCTCGTCGAGCTCAACCTTGGTGACGCCCATAGCCTCGGCGCGTTCCTTCGACAGGAAGGGGTCATAGGCAAGCACGTGCATCTTCAGACCAAGTGCGCGCGAGCAGACGATGGAGCCGATATTGCCGGCGCCGATGACGCCGAGCGTCTTGCCGGTGATCTCGACACCCATGAACTTCGACTTTTCCCATTTGCCGGCCTGGGTCGAGGCGTCGGCCGCAGGCAGCTGTCGGGCAACCGCGAACATCAGCGCGATCGCATGCTCGGCAGTGGTGATCGAGTTGCCGAACGGTGTGTTCATGACGATGATACCGCGGCGCGAGGCGGCCGGGATGTCGACATTGTCGACGCCGATACCGGCGCGGCCAATGACCTTGAGGTTCGTTGCGGCGGCGATCAGCTTTTCCGTCGCCTTGGTGGCCGAGCGGATGGCGAGACCATCATAGTTGCCGATGATCTCGGCGAGCTTTTCCTTGTCCTTGCCGAGCTTCGGCTGAAAATCGACTTCGACGCCGCGATCGCGGAAGATCTGGACGGCGGTTTCCGACAATTCGTCGGACACGAGAACGCGAGGTGCCATGTGAGGCCTCCTTCAAAGGGGTTCAGGTCTGGTACGGGTATGGGAATGGGCGGCCTCGCCTCAAGGGCGAAGCCGGATCAGTCTCAGGCGGCCTTGAGCGCGGCCTTCTGGGTCTCGAAAGCCCAGGTGAGCCAAGGCATCAGCGCCTTCATGTCGGCGGTCTCGATCGTCGCGCCGGCCCAGATGCGCAGACCCGACGGGGCGTCGCGATAGGCGCCGATGTCGAAGGCCACGCCTTCCTTGTCGAGCGCCGTGACCATGCCCTTGGCAAAGGCGGCCTGGGCGTCGGCGTCGAGAGCCGCCACGTCCTTGTCGACGATGGTCAGGCACACCGAGGTGTTGGAGCGGGTCGCCGGAACCTTGGCGAGGTTGGCGATCCAGTCATTGGCCTCGACGAAGTCGAACAGCACTTTGGCATTGGCATCGGCACGCGCCATCAGGCCCTTCAGCCCACCGATCGACTGGGCCCAGAGGAGCGCGTCGATATAGTCCTCGACGCAGAGCATCGACGGGGTATTGATGGTCTCGCCGGTGAAGATGCCCTCGATCAGCTTGCCGCCCTTGGTCATGCGGAAGATCTTCGGCAGCGGCCAGGCCGGAACGTAGCTCTCCAGGCGCTCGACGGCGCGCGGCGACAGGATCAGCATGCCGTGACCACCCTCGCCGCCCAGAACCTTCTGCCAGGAGAAGGTTACGACGTCGAGCTTGGTGAAATCCATGTCCTGGGCGAAGGCGGCGCTCGTGGCGTCGCAGATCGTCAGGCCCTTGCGGTCGGCAGGGATGAAATCGGCGTTCGGGACGCGCACGCCGGAGGTCGTGCCGTTCCAGGTGAAGACCACGTCGCGGTCGAAATCTGCCTGAGCCAGATCGGGAAGTTCACCGTAAGGAGCTTCGAATTTGCGGACGTCCTTGAGCTTCAGCTGTTTGACAACGTCAGTGACCCAGCCGGCACCAAAGCTTTCCCAGGAAAGCATATCGACGCCGCGCTCGCCGAGCAGCGACCAAAGCGCCATTTCAACGGCGCCAGTATCGGATGCGGGAACGATACCGATGCGATAGTCGGCCGGAACGCCAAGAATTTCGCGGGTGAGATCAATGGCCTGCTTGAGCTTGGCTTTGCCGACCTTGGCCCGGTGCGAGCGACCGAGCGGAGCATCAGCAAGCGCTTCGAGCGACCAACCGGGGCGCTTCGAGCAAGGGCCAGAAGAAAAATGAGTGTTGTTCGGACGCAAGTCCGGCTTGGCGAGTGTCGTCATCGTGCTACCCTTCCAGGTATATGGCCTCTCGTTGGGGAGAGGTGTCCCGCCGTCGGAACTACGCCTGTCCGAATTCCCCGTCAAGAGAATTTCGATGTCGCAAGCGGAAAATTTTCTGACGCTCCCGGAACCCAGCCTTCGGCCGAAAAATACACCCATAACGCGAAAAGGCCGCCCGTTGATGGGCGGCCTCGAATGGTTTGTGACGCGTCTCTTACTTGTAGACGAGCGGCTGCGGCGGGGGCTCGTAGGCTGCGACCGGCTCGGCGCAGGCGCCGAACAGATAGCGTGCGCCGACATGTGCTTCGTGGCTGTAGAAGCCCTTGTCGTAGCCCGGGCCACCGTTGGAATTATAGCCGAACATGTCGCCGCCGAGCGTATGGCGGAAGCGATAGCCGACGTCGGCCTTGACGTTGCAGGTCACGTCGATCGAGGCGCCGGCCATCAACTGATACGCGAAACGCCAGTCGCCGCGACCGCTGTGTTTGACTTCGCCGTCGCAACCGCTGCCGTCATCGGCGCAGGCCGTATTCTTGAGATTGTCCCATTGGACGTAGGCGCCACCGATACCGGCGCCGACATAAGGCGTGACCATACCGTAGCTGCCGATGTCCACATAGGCGTTGGCCATCAGCGTGTAGGCGCGCATGGCGGCCACGTCGGAGGACGTGCAAGGCACAAGCGGCGATCCGCAGGTCCCGGAGGTCGAACCGTCGAAGTCCGACTTGAACATGTAGTCGAAGGTCAGGTCGGTGCGCAGGTAGTTGTTGATCTGGTAACCGACACCGGCGCCGAGTGTGAAGCTGTTCTTCAGATCGGCATCGTCGAAGTCCACCAGGTTCGAATTCGAACCCTGGAAATATTCGGCTCCGCGCAGCTTGTTGAAGTCGTATCCAGCGTCACCACGCAGATACCAGCCCGAGGCTTCTGTGACTTGGACTTCCGGTGCCTCATACGGCACGGGTTCAGGCTGGTAGATGTCTGCAGAATGGGCTGCAGTGCCGGCGAGCAGGACTGCAGCCACAACGAAAAGGCTCGTCTTCATGGGAAAGGAACTCCAATGTTCTTCGTTGATGCACGGGCCTTGTTGCGGCCGACGTTCGTCTAGATGGATAATGAAGCACAAAGGTTAAGGCGCGTTTAACTACGTCTCTTTACTCTGTTCAAGCCCATCATTCTCGCTGGCCGATTGAAGAACAGGGCGCAAGTCCATCCAGTAAAAGCGCACCCGAAGGACAGTTTCTCTTGGCTGAGGACGGCAAAGAAAGAGGGGCCGGAAGCAAATTCCGACCCCTTTGACGTTGAGCTTGAACGAGTATGTCAGCCGGCGAGACGCGCCCGCGGCACGCCGTGCACACCCGCGTGGTCAGACGACTGAACACCGCCGAGAGAAAACTGCCCAAGCCGCTGATCCATTTCACCCGCCTCCTGGGCAAGGCGGTGGATTGCCGCGGTCGTTTCCTCAACCATGGCAGCATTCTGCTGTGTCATCGCGTCCAGCTGGCTGACTGAACCGTTGATCTCAGAGAGAGTCTGGGCTTCCTCACGCGTCGAGCTCATGATCTCGCTGATGCGGCCATTGATGGCCACTACGTGCGTGCCAACCCCCTCAAGAGCCGCACCGGCCTTTTCGACGAGTGTGACACCATGCTCCACCTCGGTTGTCGACTTGGAAAGCAAACCGGCGATCTGCTTGGCAGCCGTCGCTGACCGTTGCGCCAACTCGCGCACCTCCTGGGCCACGACAGCAAAGCCCTTGCCGCTATCACCTGCTCGCGCCGCTTCGACCCCGGCATTGAGAGCCAGCAGATTGGTCTGGAAAGCGATCTCGTCGATCACGCTGATAATCTGGTTGATCTCTTGCGAAGAGGCCTGGATGGCCTCCATCGCAGCGATCGTCTCACGCATGACGCGACCCGATTGCTCGGTCTCATCCTTGGCGTTGCGAGCGATCCGCTCGGCATCCTCGGCGCGCGCGATCTGCGTCCGCACGCCGTCGGTGATCGCCTTGATGGCACTGGCGGTCTGTGTCAGCGCCGCCGCCTGCCGTTCGGTTCGCTCCGCCAGTTGGTCGGCGCCGGAGCGCATTTCGTCCGAGCCCTCGCGCACAGCAACCGAATTGCCGCCGATACCGGCAAGCGTCATGCTGAGCGTCGACAATGCCTTGTTGAAATTGTGACGCAGCGATTCCAGCTCCTGCGGGAAGATACTGCGGATCTCGAAGGCGAGGTCGCCACCGGCCAATCGGTCAAGGCCTTGGTCAAGGGCGGCAACGACTGCCTGCAGACTCTGCGCCTCGGTCTCCCGTTCCGCCATGCGCTGACGGCGTTCGGCGTCGGCGCGCTCGCGCTCGCTGCGGCTCTCGCTCTCAAGCCGCTGCTGCTCGATCAGGCCGAGTCGGAAGCTCTCGAGCGCCTTGGCCATGGAACCGATTTCGTCACGCCGCTGCTGGTTGGCGACCGGTTCATCGAGTTTGCCATTGGCGACATCGCCGGTGACCGTCGCAAGCCGTGCAAGTGGGGCAAACAGACGGCCGGTGAGATAGCCGGTGGCAATCGACATGACCGCCAGGACGGCAATCGCCGTGACGAACAGTGTCGTGGCGATGTGCCAGGAGCCGGCACCGAGTTCGGCATGGGTCAGGCTTTCGACCACGAGGTATCTGTCACCACCGTAAGAGACCGGTCGGCCATAGGCATTCGCCGTACCATCGGCACGCTGAAAGGACGCGATGGTGATTTTCTCACCCTGGATCGCATCTTTGGCAAAGCCGAAAGGTGCAGCCTCGATGTCGACGAGCTTGCCGTCTTCAGCAAGGCTGATGCCCGTGCCGTCTTCCGACAGGACAGCGGCACGTTCGCCGCTGCCGGAAACAATGCCCTTCGACAGGATGCTGGTAATGGCCGTGTCCTTCAGCTGGAACAGGATGGCGCCCTTGAAGGCACCAAATTTGACAACCGGCACAGCGAAATAGATGTCGGGCGACTGCGGAACGGCACCAGCCCTCAGGCCGGAGAAGCGGGTCGGAGCGACATCGTCGACAGCCTTGCCGCCTTCTTCTGCGGCGCGGGCGAAGGCCCGTCCGAGCCCGGAGGCCGCCAGCGCGCCACTGGCGACATTCTCGGCGAAGCTGTCACCCTTTCGGTAGGAGTAGATGACATTGCCGGTCTGATCGACAATCAGCAGGTCGTGAAACTGGGTATTGTTGAGAAATCCCGCGACCTGCGCCTGCACCGTCTCATGGCTCGAATAGTAAAAGCCGCTCGGCCCTTCCGGCTTCAACAGCTTTTCCGGTTCACCGGGATTGGGGTTCCTGGTGATGAAGACGTCGCGCAGCTCCTTGCCCGCATCGCCCGAGGTTTTGGCGATCGTGTTCCAGCCGCTCTTCATCGCGGTCATGGCCTGTTGCAGGCTTTCGATCTTGGCGATCGACGTCGCCTGGTTTTCAAGCTGCGAGAGTTGTTCCGTGAGAATGTCACCGCGAAAGGTGAGCGTGGAGGTCATCGAGCCGAGCGTTTGCGCCTCGAATACGGTGCTGGAAGTGGAATAGGCGAGAACATTGAGAAGGCCGACCGACAAGACGGTGAGCAGGAGAAATATCCCAATGACCTTCGAAGACAGCGAGTTGAAACGACTAGACATGTTGGATCCCGTTTTGCCGCACCCCACTCTGCGCGAAATTGTAACTCGTAAAGCTACGTCGCGGCGTCGGAGGACACTCCGTGCCGTCAGAGGCGTTACGGTCGGGATTCTTTTTTAAACGCCGGTTAAAAAACGCAGCAATTTCTGGTTGATCACGCAAAAATACCGCTAATTAAGCGGATTCGGCCAATTTTTCGCATAAACCCGCGAAGATTTCGAGCGAATGGAGTCGCCGCTCCACCGCGTGTATCGGCATGGAGACGATCAGTTCGTCCGGCTTCGTCGCCTTGAGGAACTCCATCAGCTTGTCCTTTGCGGAAGCTGCCGAACCGACCACAGCGTAACGCAGAGTGTGCTCAACGCCATAGCGCTCCACTTCAGTCCACAAGCCGTCCATGCTATCGACCGGCTTTGGAAAAGCCCTGCGCACATTGCGCCGCAGGTTGACGAACTGCTGCTGCGACGACGTGAACAGACGATGCGCCTCCGCGTCCGTCTCCGCAGCAACACCCATCACACCAACCATGACATAGGGCTTCTCGAGCGCGGCGGACGGCTGGAACCGCTCGCGGTAAACCGCGATCGCATCCATAAGTTGGTCCGGAGCAAAATGCGAGGCAAAGGCATAGGGAAGCCCGAGCGCCGCAGCCAGATGAGCGCTGTAAAGACTGGAGCCGAGCAGCCAGAGTGGCACATGACTCCCCATGCCCGGCACGGCAAGCAGCGCTTGATCCTGGCCCGGATCCCCCAGCAGGGCCTGCAATTCGATAATGTCGTGGGGGAAATTCTCGGCGCCGGCTTCCATATTGCGTCTCAACGCCCGCGCCGTGCGCATGTCCGTGCCCGGCGCACGCCCAAGGCCCAGATCCACACGACCGGGGAAAAGCGCTTCCAGCGTGCCGAACTGCTCGGCGATCACAAGCGGCGAATGGTTCGGAAGCATGACGCCGCCCGAACCGATGCGAATGCGCTTCGTCGCGGCCCCCACGTGTCCGATCACCACCGCCGTCGCCGCGCTGGCGATCCCCGGCATGCCGTGGTGCTCAGCCAGCCAGAAGCGATTGTAGCCACATTCCTCCGCCTTGACCGCCATCCGACGGGAAGCATCGAGCGCTTCGGAAACCGTATGCCCCTCGGATATGGGAGAAAGATCGAGGATGGAGAAAGGAATCATGGCAACAGGTCCGCTCGTTCTTTGATGAGCCTTTTATGTAGACGCCGCACCTACGAATGCCAGCCCCGGAATGACGAATTCCACTGATCGTCACTTCAATGTTTTTGTTTTGTTCACTTATTGCTGGCAGATCATTGGGCTCGAAGTTAGAGTGACGCCATGCAAGACGCGATTCGGATTATCGGTATTGACCCAGGCCTCAGACGCTGCGGCTGGGGCGTCATCGAGACGCTTGGCAACTCCCTGCGCTTCGTCGCTTCCGGGACGGTCACGTCGGACGGCGACATGGATCTCGCCTCGCGCCTGTGCCAGTTGCACGACGGCCTTGCCGAAGTCGTCCACTCCTATCAGCCGCACGAGGCAGCGGTCGAACAGACCTTCGTCAACAAAGATGCCGTGGCCACCTTGAAGCTCGGCCAGGCCCGCGGCATCGCCATGCTGGTGCCGGCCCGCGCGGGTCTGCCGGTTGCAGAATATGCGCCGAACGCTGTGAAGAAGGCCGTCATCGGCGTCGGTCACGGAGACAAGAAGCAGATCCACATGATGCTGAAAATCCTGATGCCGAAGTCCGAGTTTAAGGGTAATGATGCCGCCGACGCGCTCGCCATCGCCATCTGCCACGCTCACAATCGTGGCGGCGACCGCATGCGCCGGATGCTGGCTTCAGCCTGACTTGTTCTTGATGTCCCCGCTTGTCACACGCGCCATTCTCGCCCCGAAACCCATCGCTGACGGAACTCTCCCATGATCGGCAAGCTCAAAGGCACCATCGACGAAATCGGCGATGACTATGTCCTCGTCGACGTGCACGGCGTCTGCTACGTCGCCCATTGCTCGGCCCGTACCCTTTCCCGTATCGGCTCCGTCGGCGAAGCCGTCGTCTTGTTTATCGAGACCTATGTCCGCGAGGATCAGTTGAAGCTGTTCGGCTTCATGTCTGCGCTTGAGCGCGAATGGTTCAACCTTTTGCAGAGCGTGCAAGGTGTGGGCGCCAAGGTGGCGCTGGCACTGTTGTCGACGCTGACGCCCTCGGAACTCGCCAATGCCATTGCGCTGCAAGACAAGACGGCCGTATCCCGCGCGCCGGGTGTCGGCCCCAAGGTGGCGGTGCGCATCATCACGGAGCTGAAGAACAAGGCCCCGGCCTTCGCCGGCGAGGCCTCTGCCGGTATCGGTCTCAAGCAGGAACTGGGCGAAGGTGTTGCCGCAGCCCCGGTTGCTGACGCCGTCTCGGCGCTGACCAATCTCGGTTATTCGCGCGAACAGGCGGCTAATGCTATCGCTGCAGCGCTGAAGAACGGTGGCGAAGATGCCGACAGTTCCAAACTCATCCGCCTTGGTCTCAAGGAGCTTTCGCGTTGAGTGAAGGCCGGTTGCACGCCTTCCCGCGCTTTACCGCAACCGCTATATCTGTTCAAAGGCGAGACGCTGAAAGCAGCAGCGACGCCGTGGTCAAAGCCGAACCGGAAATTTCGTCATGAGTGAAGCCGATCGCCTAATATCGCCGGACAAGCGGGGCGAAGACATAGACACAGCCCTGCGTCCGCAATCGCTCGACGAATTCACCGGCCAGGCCGAAGCGCGCGCCAACCTGAAGATCTTCATCGAGGCGGCGAAGAATCGTGGCGAAGCGCTCGACCACGTGTTGTTCGTCGGTCCGCCGGGCCTCGGCAAAACGACGCTCGCGCAGATCATGGCTAAGGAACTCGGCGTCAACTTCCGTTCCACCTCCGGCCCGGTGATCGCCAAGGCCGGCGACCTTGCCGCCCTGCTGACCAATCTTGAGGAGCGCGACGTGCTCTTCATCGACGAAATCCACCGACTCAGTCCAGCGGTCGAGGAGATCCTCTATCCCGCCATGGAGGACTACCAGCTCGACCTGATCATCGGCGAAGGCCCGGCCGCTCGCTCGGTGAAGATCGACCTCTCCAAGTTCACCCTCGTCGCCGCCACCACCCGCCTCGGGCTCCTGACCACGCCGCTGCGCGACCGTTTCGGCATTCCGGTACGTCTCAACTTCTACACCGTCGAGGAACTGGAGCTGATCGTACGCCGCGGCGCCCGGCTGATGGGGCTTGGCATGACCGACGAGGGCGCCCGCGAGATCGCCCGCCGCGCCCGTGGCACGCCGCGCATCGCCGGACGGCTGCTGCGTCGCGTGCGCGATTTTGCCGAAGTGGCCCGCGCCGAAGCCGTGACACGCACAATCGCCGACGAGGCGCTGACCCGGCTGCTGGTCGACAACATGGGCCTCGACCAGCTCGACAAGCGCTACCTCAACATGATCGCCATCAACTTCGGCGGCGGCCCGGTCGGCATCGAGACGATCGCCGCAGGTCTTTCCGAACCGCGCGACGCGATCGAAGACATCATCGAGCCCTACATGATCCAGCAGGGCTTCATCCAGCGCACCCCGCGCGGCCGTGTGCTGACGACGACCGCCTGGAAGCACCTCGGCCTCCAGCCGCCGAAGGACCTCGAGGCGGCGCAGTTCCGGTTGACGCTGGAGGATGAGTGAATGATCACGCGCAGAACGTTTTTCAAACTGATGGCAGCCTCGGCAGCCGGCATGCTTTCCCTTGGTGGTTACGCTGGCGCCATTGAGCCGCTTCTGCGTCTTGAAACCACGCGCTACCGGCTGACTCCGCAAGGCTGGCCGAAGGGGCGGACGCTTCGCATCGTGGCGCTTGCCGATTTTCACGCCTGCGAGCCCTGGATGCCAGCTGCGCGTATTGCCCGCATCTGTGACCACGCCAACAGCCTTGGCGGCGACGTAATCGTTCTGCTTGGCGACTACATGACCGGCATGCGGCTGGTCACCGGGACCGTTTCGCCCGAACATTGGTCAAGAGCGCTCTCCGGATTGAAAGCGCCTCACGGGGTTCATGCCGTCTGCGGCAATCACGACTGGTGGCACGACCCGGAGGCGCAACGCCTGCGCCTGCCGGAGACCATCGCCCACAGGGCATTGCGTTCGGTCGGCATTACCGTGCACTCCAATACTGCTGTTCGGCTCGGGAGCGACGACGAGCCTTTCTGGATCGCGGGACTGGAAGACCAATTGGCCTATATCAATGAGGGGAAAATGGACGGTCGCGATGACCTTCCTGCAACGCTTGCCCAGATCACCGACAATGCGCCGGCGATCCTGCTTGCCCACGAACCCGACATATTCCCGAATGTGCCGAGCCGTATCGCCCTGACGCTATCGGGTCACACCCATGGCGGCCAGGTCAACCTGTTCGGTTGGACGCCGGTGGTGCCCTCGCGTTACGGCTCGCGCTATGCCTATGGACACAAGATCGAGGACGGACGCGATCTGATCATCTCTGGCGGCCTTGGGTGCTCGATCGCCCCGATCCGCTTTGGCTCGCCGCCGGAGATCCTTGTGATCGATATCGGCTAACCCATGCCCCCTCCCGCCACACGCACGCCTCCGGTCACGTACGACGGAGACCTAGGTGGCAAATGACCAAGCAGCCGGCCGATCTCGGCACTGGGCCTTGCAAACTAAAGCGACCTTGCCAAGGCGGCGACGGCGGCATCGAAAAGTCGCCGCCCGCCGGGCTCCCATCCAAGCTCTTTGATCTTCAGTGTTCGCATTTCTGCAACCGCAGCCCTGTCGGAGCAGTCCGGTAGCGGATGCGGACAATGGATTGCCGCTTTCAGCCGGGACAGGATCTCATGCGTATCCGTCACGAGGTCGGAGACGTTGAAAACCTCGCCGCTGACCTTTGCCTCTTCGCTCTCCAGCATCAGCCGCACAGCCTGACCGACGTCCAGCCCATGCACTTCCGAGCCTGCGCGAACCGGGACAGCTCTGCCCGCCCGATAGTCCGAAAACAGTCCATCCCACTTGTTCGGCCTGAGATCGCCATAGACACCGGTCAGCCTGAGACTCGCTCCGACAAATCCCGGACCCGACATATCGGTCAACGCCTGTTCTGCCAGCAGCTTGACCTCGCCATAGAGGCTTGCCGGGCGGACGGCGGCCGCCTCATCAAGGCGAGCTCCGGGATCCAGGCCGTCGTAGACCGCGCGGCTGGACAGAAAGACGCAACGCCGCACCCCTGCGCTTCGCGCCGCATCGAACAACCGGACGCTACCTTCGAGGTTTCGCCGGCGAAATCCGGCCGGATCTTCCCCTTCCCCACCACGATACTTGCCGGCAACGTGATCGAAGGCCGCATGAACAAAGAAATGGACGTCATCAAAGATGGCGCCCTGGGTGTCATCGGGATCAAGCGACAACGGTCGGAAATCGACGGGACGCGAGAACAGATGCGGTGCCGGCGCCCGGCGTCCGCCCACGGTGACCTGATAGCCGACCGAAAGCAGACTCTCGACGACATAGCGGCCCACCAGTCCCGTGCCGCCGGAGACCAGAACCCTCATGCTGCATCCGCATCCCGGGGACTCGGCAGAGAGCCCGGAGCAGGCACGCCTTCACCGGTGTAGTGGGCATGCCACAGATCGATCAACGGCCTGAGTTGGGCCGCCTTTGGATGTCCCACCTCCCAAGGCTTCTCATACTGATAGTGCAACACCGCGATCTGCCGCCAGTCCCAGAGTTCCGGCAGGTTGAACCACACATATTGCAACATGTTCATGAAGACTGGCAGGCCATGCCAGTCAGGGAAGAAGGTCTCGAGAAATGTCTGGTCGGTGCGCCTCCAGAACACGTCCGGCTCGTCGAGCTGCTTGAGCATGGCGCCGAAGGTGGCCAGAGACGGCTTGGCGACGAACACACCCGAATTCAGACGGTGGAAGTCCTCAAGGCTCTCGTAAACGTTCGGCGCAGCCGAGAACTCCGGATAGTCGAACAGCTTGTCGATGTTCTTGAGCACGATCGCGTCGGCATCGATGAAGATGCAGGTGCTGTAGTCGATCAACTGCCAGAGCCTGAGCTTGCAGAAATTGTCGAGTGGAGAGTGAAAGGCAGGCTTGCGGCCCTTGGTGAAGGGCGCATTCGCGTGCAGATTGCCGCGCGCATGGCGCAGGTTGAACGCATGCGAGAGAGGTAAGTGATCGACCTCCACCAGCCGGCAACCAAGCGCTTCCAGCGGCTGGAGTGCACTCGCTTCCACGCCGCCTGTGAAGAGCACAACAATATCGGCCGGGCTTCCCGTCAGCAAGAGCGAACGTGCCAGTGCCACCGCACCCATCGCATAATCGCCATTGGTCACCAACGTGACGAAGGCGTTGCGCGAACCCGCCGTCGTTATCGGACGGATGCCGCGTAGCATTTCCGTGCCCAGCATCATGACACGGATTTCAGCCTCTTGCCTTCCGGATCGCGATTGATCGTCTTGGCGATGTCCTTGGTCCAGGCCGACACCGCCGGAACGCGCGAGCGATCGACGCGGTAAGAAAACTTCTTCGCGACGTCGACGACCTCCTCAAGCAGGCCACTCTGGAGCGTCGTCGGCTCCAGCCCGAGACCGAGGAACTTCTCGTTCCGGACGATCAGATCGTTCTCCGGAGCTTCCTTGCGCGGGTTGGGCAGCCAGGCGATTTCGGCACCGGTCATCCTGGCGATCATCTCGGCCAGATCACGTACCCTGTGCGTTTCGGTCATCTGGTTGAAGATCTCGACGCGGGAGCCGCGGGCCGGCGGATTGTTGAGTGCGATCTCAATGCAGCGCACCGAATCCTGGATATGGATAAAGGCACGGGTCTGCCCGCCGGTCCCGTGCACAGTCAGCGGATAGCCGATGGCCGCCTGGATCAGGAACCGGTTCAGGACCGTGCCGTAGTCACCGTCATAGTCGAAACGGTTGACGAGTTGCGCATGGCGCCGGGTCTGTTCGGTATGGGTGCCCCAGACGATACCCTGGTGCAGGTCGGTGATCCGAAGCCCGTCGTTCTTCGCATAGAACTGGAACAACAGCTGATCGAGACACTTCGTCATGTGGTAGATCGAGCCGGGGTTGCTGGGATAGAGGATCTCCTGGGAGACCGTCTCCCCTTGCATCGTCTCGATGCCGACCGGCAGATAACCCTCGGGGATGGCCGCACCGACCGTCGAATAACCGTAGACGCCCATCGTGCCGAGATGAACGAGATGCGAATCGAGGTTGAGTTCGGTGAGCGCATTCAACAGATTATGCGTGGCGCTGACGTTGTTGTTGACCGTGTAATTCTTGTGGCGGTCACTCTTCATCGAATAGGGCGCCGCGCGCTGCTCGGCAAAATGGATGATCGCGTCCGGACGCTCCTCCGCCAGCCAGTTCTTCAGGAGCTCGTAGTCCTTGGCGAGATCGATCAGATGGAAATGGATGCGCCGACCGGTCTCCGCGTGCCAGATGCGTGTCCGCTCCTGGATCGAATCCATCGGGGTCAGGGACTGCACACCAAGCTCGGTGTCGATCCAGCGTCGCGACAGGTTGTCGAGGACATGAACGTCGTGCCCGGCGTCGGAGAGATGAAGCGACGTCGGCCAGCCAACAAATCCGTCTCCGCCCATGACTGCAATCTTCATCTGAAAGTCTCCTGTGCCGGTGAACCCCCAAATCTGATAATGCCGATTTGTGACAGAACTACAATGGCCCCCACAACTCGATGCTCCCACCTGCAACCAGTTCCGGCTTTGACGAGGTACAAACATGAATTCAAATCGGATTTCGCTCTCCGGAGATTTGTCGGAGGAAGGCCACAAGCTGAGCCAGCGGGTCTATTATGAAGATACCGACTTCTCCGGCCTCGTCTACCATGCCCGCTACCTCCACTTCCTGGAGCGCGGTCGTACGGACTATTTGCGCTGCTTGGGCGTCGAGCAAAGCGCCCTGATCGGCATCGATGAGGAAGGGCTGGTCTTCGTCGTCCACCGCATGGAGATCGACTTCAAGGCACCTGCGCGCATGGACGACATTCTCGAAATCCGCACGGTCACGACCAAGGCCGGCGGAGCAAAGATGGTGCTGGAACAGGAAATCCGGCGCGACGGCAACCTTTTGATCGCGGCGAAGGTTGTCATCGCCGTCGTCAACCGCAACGGCCGGCCGCGTCGCCTGCCGGAAGAACTCGCCGGTCGCTTCCTGGCCTGATCAAGATTGACCAAGCCTGCGCAGTGACAGGCCCGCGCTAACGGTCCCTTAACCATAATGATGCCTTACTGCCGCCATGGAAATTTGTGCGACGCACGCCTTCCTTTGACCAAATTTGAAGGCAAGAAGGCAATCTGGGAGCTAGAAGCGGAATAAGGGCGTTCGGCAATGGCTACCGCACAATTCCGCAACAGAGCTGTTTCACCGCCCGGTCATGCGCCGGGCGTTTGGATTTCGGGGATTAAGAAGCGATGGAAGAAGTAGGTTTGGCAGCGGCCGCCCATGACGTGAGCCTTTGGGCCTTGTTCATGCAGGCAGGCTTCGTCGTCAAGTTGGTCATGCTCGGGCTGCTCGCCGCCTCTGTCTGGACCTGGGCGATCGTCATCGACAAGTTCATGAGCTACTCGCGGGCGCGCCGCCAGTTCGACCAGTTCGAGCAGGTCTTCTGGTCCGGCCAGTCTCTGGAAGAACTCTATCGCACGCTTGCCGAACGCAATAACACCGGGCTTGCGGCCATGTTTGTCGCCGCCATGCGCGAATGGAAGAAGAGCTTCGAACGCGGCGCCCGTTCGCCGATCGGCCTGCAGATGCGTATCGACCGCGCCATGGACGTGACAATGGCGCGCGAGTCAGAAACGTTCGAGGGCCGCCTCGCATCGCTCGCGACCATCGGCTCGGCCGCGCCCTTCGTCGGCCTCTTCGGTACAGTCATCGGTATCATGACTTCGTTCCAGGCGATCGCCGGTTCCAAGTCAACCAACCTTGCGGTCGTGGCGCCCGGCATCGCCGAAGCGCTGTTGGCAACCGCGATCGGCCTGGTTGCCGCTATTCCCGCCGTTATCGCCTACAACAAGTTCTCCGGCGAAGCCGGTAAGCTGACGGCTCGCATGGAAGGCTTTGCCGACGAGTTCTCCGCCATTCTTTCGCGCCAGATCGATGAGAAGCTGCAACCTCGTCAGGCCGCACAGTAACGTCCGGCTTAGGAGACGCACACGATGAGTATGTCTGTTGGATCAAGCGGTGGCCGCGGCGGCCGTCGCGGCGGAAGGCGCGGCAGCGGCAAGAGGGCGCCGATGAGCGACATCAACGTCACGCCGATGGTCGACGTCATGCTCGTGCTTCTGATCATTTTCATGGTCGCAGCGCCAATGATGACCGTCGGTGTGCCGATCGACCTGCCGGAGACCCAGGCAAAGGCGATGAACGCCGACACCCAGCCGATCACCATCTCGGTGAACCCGGCCGGTGAGATCTACCTGCAAGAGACTCCGATTGGCATCGACGAGATCGTCGCCAAACTCGAGGCCATTGCCACGACGGGCTACAACGAACGCATCTACGTGCGCGGCGACACCACAGCCGCCTACGGCACCGTGATGAAGGTCATGGCCCGCATTTCTTCGGCCGGGTTCAAGAATATCGGCCTCGTGACCCTGCAAGAACAGGACAAGTGATCGGACGCGATGAGAGGCAGTCTCATTTCTTCGGCTGTTCTGCATGCACTGGCGCTAACCTTGGCGCTGGTGTCGATCAGTGCGCCTGAATCCTTCGACGTCGCCGACGTCGAGGCGTTGCCGGTCGATATTGTGCCGATCGAGGAATTGACCCAGATCCAGCAGGGCGACAAGACCGCGCCGGTCGCCGAAAAATCGGCCCCGGTGCCGACCAAGAGGCCGACCTCGGTCGCTGATGCGCAAAACATCGGCGAGAACAAGATCGACCTGAAGTCAGTGCCGAAGCCATCGGAAAAGCCCAGCAACGCGGAATCCTCGGCAGCGCCCGAGAAGGTCGAGAAGGTTCAGCCGACGCAGGACGACGTCACCAACGACGTCAAGGACATCATCAAGGAAGAGACGGTCGCCGAGAAGCCGGTCGAAGTGGCCAAGGCCGAACCGCCGAAGCCGGACGTGGCCCCGGAGCCGAAGCCCGCCCCCCCCGCGGAGAAAGCACCGCCGGAAGAGGCAACCGCCGAGGAAATCCCGCTGCCCGACAACGTACCCCTGCCGGCCGCCAAGCCCAAGCCGCCGAAGCCGGCGGAGGCAAAGCCTGCAGAAACCAAGCCGAGCCAGAGCGAAACGGCCAAGGCGCAGGACAAGAAAAAGGACGTCAAGACCCAGGAGACGGCGAAGTCGAAGTCTGCCAAGGAAAGCGACTTCAACGCCGACGAGGTCGCGGCCCTCTTGAACAAGAACGACCCGACCGCCGGCGGCGCCAAGGCTTCGCCTGACAAGGCAGCGTTCGGCGGCAAGAAGACAACCGGCGGCTCCAAGCTCAGCCAGAGTGAGATGGACGCGCTACGCGGCCAGATCCAGAACAACTGGTCGGTCATCCCCGGTCTTGCCGATGCATCCGATGTGCGCATCCGTGTGAAGTTCCAGCTCGATGAATCGGGCGAACTGATCGGCGAGCCGGAAGTCACCGCGACCGGCGGAACCCCGCAAACCCAACA
Organism: Paenirhizobium naphthalenivorans; assembly: GCF_007992095.1. Taxonomy (GTDB): domain Bacteria; phylum Pseudomonadota; class Alphaproteobacteria; order Rhizobiales; family Rhizobiaceae; genus Allorhizobium; species Allorhizobium naphthalenivorans. The sequence goes on along the minus strand of NZ_BJZP01000035.1, from coordinate 8,286 downwards.
GGTGTTGATGGGGGGCGCACGCCGCGCCGTCCTGCGCTCCGCCCCCTTCAAGAACCTTCCCCGGGACAAATATGACGCCTGGTCGGAAGTCATCGTCAATTTCGACCCCAGCGAACTGATGTAAAGAGCTGAAAGGCTTGGATCTTATGATGAAACTCAACCTTCTTCGAACCCTGATGGTGATCATCGGCATGGCCGGCGCCTTTGCCACGCCGGCAAGCGCCGTCGTCGAAATCAACATCAACAAGGGTAATGTCGAACCGCTGCCGATCGCGATCACCGACTTTGTCTCGGGCGACGGCATCGGCGCGAAGATCTCGGCCGTGGTCGAGGCGGATCTGAAGCGCTCGGGTCTTTTCGCCCCGATCAACCGCGCCGCCTTCATCGAGAAGATCAGCAATCCCGACCAGGCCCCGCGCTTCGAGGACTGGAAAGTCGTCAACGCCCAGGCACTGGTCGTCGGTCGCATCAGCAAGGAAGGCGATGGTCGCCTGCGCGCCGAGTTCCGCCTGTGGGATACGTTTGCCGGCCAGCAGATGACAGGCCAGCAGTTCTTCACCCAGCCGGAAAACTGGCGCCGCGTCGCCCATATCATCGCCGACGCGATCTATGAGCGTATCACCGGTGAAAAGGGCTACTTCGACACCCGCGTCGTCTTCGTTTCGGAAAGCGGTCCCAAGACCGATCGCAAGCGTCAGCTCGCCATCATGGACCAGGACGGCGAGAACGTCCGCATGCTGACCGGCTCCAAGGACATCGTTCTCACACCGCGCTTTTCGCCGAGCCGCCAGGAAGTGACCTACATGTCATTCGAGGGGCAACAGCCACGCGTCTACCTGCTCCAGCTTGAAACCGGGCAGCGTGAAGTGGTTGGCAACTTCCCCGGCATGACCTTCTCGCCGCGCTTCTCGCCTGATGGCCAGCGTGTCATCATGAGTCTGCAGCAGGACGGCAACGCCAATATCTACACGATGGACCTGCGCTCGCGCACCACGACGCGACTGACCTCGACGGCCGCGATCGATACCTCGCCATCCTATTCTCCGGACGCCGCCCGCATCGTCTTCGAATCCGACCGAGGCGGTCGCCAGCAGCTCTACGTCATGAATGCCGACGGTTCGGGCCAGCAGCGAATTTCCTTCGGCGATGGCTCCTACTCCACCCCGGTCTGGTCACCGCGCGGCGACCTGATCGCCTTCACCAAGCAATCGGGCGGCAAATTCTCGATCGGTGTGATGAAGCCGGACGGTTCGGGTGAGCGCATCCTGACCTCGGGCTTCCACAACGAGGGACCGACCTGGGCGCCGAATGGACGCGTGCTGATGTTCTTCCGTCAGAATGCCGGCGCCGGTGGTCCGCAGCTCTATTCCATCGATCTGACCGGCTATAACGAGCAACTCGTCAAGACCCCGACCTACGCCTCCGACCCAGCCTGGTCGCCTCTGCTCGAATAGGCCGCAATCGCGCCTCTTTTTTGCCGTAAAGCGCTATAAATAAGCGATTTTCGGCATTGTTTTCACAGTTCTTTAACCATGTTCGTTCTGTGCCGGTTAACCTCGAATGGTTAAAGTCTGGCAACCCTAACGGAAAAATCTCAAGGAGACCGGCTATGAGCCGCATTCACACTCCGGCGAAGAGCCGCATGCAGCAGATCGCCAGCAACCCAGCCGTCCTCGCGATCGCGCTGACGCTGGCGCTGACCGGCTGCGCGTCGAAGAAGAACCTGCCGAACAGCGCCTCGGATCTCGGCCTCGGCGCCGGTGCGGCGACCCCGGGCTCGACGCAGGACTTTACCGTCAACGTCGGCGACCGCATCTTCTTCGACACCGACAGCACCTCGATCCGCGCCGACGCCCAGCAGACGCTCGACCGTCAGGCCCAGTGGCTCGCCCGTTATCCGAACTACGCCATCACCGTCGAAGGCCATGCCGACGAACGCGGCACGCGTGAATACAACCTGGCGCTCGGTGCCCGCCGTGCCGCCGTCACCCGTGACTACCTCGCCTCGCGTGGCGTTCCGGCCAGCCGCATGAAGACCATTTCCTACGGCAAGGAACGCCCGGTCGCCGTCTGCGACGACATCTCCTGCTGGTCGCAGAACCGCCGCGCAGTCACCGTTCTCGGCGGCGGCATGTAACGGCCCCTCCCAAGGGTGTGAATATCGACAGGCGGTCCTTCGGGGCCGCCTTTTGTTTTCTCCACACTTTGGCCGAACTTCGGTTGCTTTTTACCGGCAATTGGAAAGAATCTCCGGGTTGCGCCAAACCCGGCGCGATGATTCATGAAAACAGGAACAATGACATGAAGAGACTTGTCATGGCCGCACTGCTCGGGGTGGCGACTGTGGCCGGCCCGCATGGAAGCGCCAGCTCGATGCAACTCCTCGGCCCGCGCCCGGCGCTGGACGCCGCGATTGCCGCTGCCGCGAACCAGCACGCGCCGGTGATCCTAGCTCAGAGCAGCGACCCTTCGATCCGCGTGCAGCAGCTCGAGGAGGAGATCCGCAACCTCAACGGCCGGATCGAGGAGATGAGCTTCCAGCTTCTGCAAATGCAGGAGCAGATGCGCAAGACCCAGGAAGACAACGAGTTCCGGTTCCAGGATCTCGAAAAGGGCGGTTCCAAGAAGAGCGGCGCCCTCGACAAGCCGGTCAACGGCGGCGGGCAATCCGATTCCGTCGCCGAGATCATCACCCAGCATCCAGCGCCCGGCAGCAATGCCGGGTCCGCCCCACTCGCACAACCGGAGCAGGTCCTCGGTTCGATCGAACTCGATTCGTCCGGCATGCCCAGTGCGGCGACGATCAACCAGGGTGCTGTCGGCAATGGATCGGGCGCCCTCCCCGGCGTCGAGACAACCCGTCCGAAGGACACCGCTTCACTCGGCTCGGAAAGCGACCTCTATCAGGTTGCCTATGCCCATGTGCTGTCCGGCGACTATGCCATGGCGGAAAACGAGTTCACCGACTTCATTTCCAGCCATCCGCAAAGCAGCAAAGCGGCCGACGCCAATTTCTGGCTGGGCGAAGCGCAATACTCGCAAGGCAAGTACAACGAATCGGCGAAAACTTTCCTCAACGCCCACCAGGCCTACGGCTCCTCGCCCAAGGCGCCGGAAATGCTGCTGAAGCTCGGCATGTCGCTGGCCGCCCTCGACAATACCGAGACCGCTTGCGCCACGCTGCGCGAAGTGACCAAGCGTTATCCAAAGGCTTCGCGCGCCGTAGTCTCCAAGGTCGCCGCCGAACAGAAGCGACTTCGCTGCTGACCGTTTCCGCGGCCCGCTGACTGTGAACACCTCCCTCCTCACGCTTCCCCAGGACGCCGCCCGCAGGCTCCTGACGTCCCTGCGCAAACCGACCCGCTTTCTCGCCGCCGTGTCCGGCGGCAGCGATTCCACCGGCCTGCTCATAGCCTTGCACCGCGCCGTCAGCCAGCACGATTGCCCGCACAGCATTGCCGCAGCGACCGTCGATCATGCGCTGCGCCCGGAATCGACCGCAGAAGCCCGGACGGTAGCCAGCCTTTGCGCCTCGCTCGACATTCCGCACCGCATCGTGACCTGGCAAGGCGACAAGCCCTCGACCGGCATCTCAGCCGCCGCCCGGCAGGCGCGCTATCGCTTGTTGTCGACGGCGGCAGACGAGCTGGGGGCCACCGCAATGGTAACCGGCCACACCGCCGACGATCAGTATGAAACGATCGCCATGCGCGCCGCCCGCGCCACCCAGGATAACCTTGGCCTTTCCGGCATGGCCGCAGCGACGTTGTATGACCGCCGTATCTGGGTTCTCAGGCCCTTTCTCGCCGTCCGGCGCGCCGCGATCCGTGACTATCTTTCGGAAGCGGGCATCGGCTGGGTCGATGATCCCAGCAATGTCGATCCCCATTATGAGCGGGTGCGCATTCGCCTTGGCCACGGCGCGCGGCCAAGCACACCGGAAAACAATGCCGCCGAACGACGGCGGGAATTATCCAGCGCGGCAGCAAGCCTTGTCGGGCGCTGCGCCACCCTCCACGCCGGCTGCCTCGTTTCGCTTTCTGCCGATGCGCGCAACGCGGCCCCACAAGTCCTGCGCCATACACTCGCCACGCTGGCGACCATCGCCGGCGGCAGGACATATCGTCCAAGCGCTGCCGCCATGGACCAATTGATGCAACTCGTGGCATCCGGATCGCCTGGCAGGATGACGCTCTCAGGCGCTTTGGTCCAGCTTCGCCGGGACGATATCTATATCATGCGCGAGGTCCGCGATGTTTTGCCGCGCGACGTGGCCGCTCAGTCGAGCCTCCTGTGGGACGGACGCTATCTCATCACCAATCCGTCGGATGACCGGTTTCACGTTCACCCGGATGCCGCGACCTTTGCGCCTCCGGCAAGCGACACCCTTTCGCCCGCGATGCTGCGGCATATCGGCCGCATTACGCCCGAAATCCGCTTTCATTCCGGTTCGGCTGACAAAGGGGCTCCGCCACCCGACACCGTCTCGATCACGCCGGCCTTCCCGCTTTTCGATCACTTCCTGCCAGACTTCGACCTGCCCCTCGCAGAGGCGATCGCCAGGCTCTTTGGACGGAAGGCCTATTTGCCGTTACCGGCTTAAGTGGTTATTGACGGAAAACGCATTCAAACCGCGCCTTTGCCTTGGCAATGCCCCAGTGCGATCCTATGTTAGTCGATAACTAGGCGGGCATTCAGCGCGCAACATATGTTCGGGGAGTTCTATGAACCCAAATTTTCGGAATTTCGCGCTATGGGCGATCATCGCCCTCCTGCTGATCGCCTTGTTCAGCATGTTTCAGACCTCGCCGTCGCAGACCAGTTCGCGCGAAATACCCTATTCGCAGTTTCTGCGTGAAGTGGATGCCGGCCGGGTGCGTGACGTAACGGTCACCGGGAACCGCGTGCTCGGCACCTATGTCGAGAACGGCACTGCCTTCCAGACCTATTCTCCGGTTATCGATGACAGCCTGTTGCAGAAGCTCCAGGACAAGAACGTGATGATCGTCGCGCGTCCTGAGACTGACGGATCGTCCGGTTTCCTGAGCTATCTCGGCACGCTCCTCCCCATGCTGCTGATCCTCGGCGTCTGGCTGTTCTTCATGCGCCAGATGCAGGGCGGCGGCCGTGGCGGCGCCATGGGCTTTGGCAAGTCGAAGGCCAAGCTGCTGACCGAAGCGCATGGCCGCGTTACCTTCGATGACGTCGCGGGCGTCGACGAAGCCAAGCAGGACCTCGAGGAAATCGTCGAATTCCTGCGCGACCCGCAGAAGTTCCAGCGTCTCGGCGGCAAGATCCCGCGCGGCGTGCTGCTCGTCGGTCCTCCGGGCACCGGCAAGACGCTGCTCGCCCGTTCGGTTGCCGGCGAGGCCAATGTGCCCTTCTTCACCATCTCCGGTTCGGACTTCGTCGAAATGTTCGTCGGCGTCGGCGCAAGCCGCGTGCGCGACATGTTCGAACAGGCCAAGAAAAACGCACCCTGCATCATCTTCATCGACGAAATCGATGCCGTCGGTCGCCACCGTGGCGCCGGTCTCGGCGGCGGCAATGACGAGCGCGAACAGACGCTCAACCAATTGCTGGTCGAGATGGACGGCTTTGAAGCCAATGAAGGCGTCATCCTGATCGCCGCGACCAACCGGCCCGACGTTCTCGACCCGGCGCTGATGCGTCCCGGCCGTTTCGACCGCCAGGTCGTGGTGCCGAACCCCGACATCGTCGGCCGCGAACGCATCCTCAAGGTGCACGCCCGCAATGTACCGCTCGCGCCGAACGTCGACCTCAAGGTTCTTGCGCGCGGCACGCCCGGCTTCTCCGGCGCCGATCTGATGAACCTCGTCAACGAAGCCGCCCTGATGGCCGCGCGCCGCAACAAGCGTGTCGTCACCATGGCCGAATTCGAGGACGCCAAGGACAAGATCATGATGGGCGCGGAACGCCGCTCGTCCGCCATGACCGAAGCCGAAAAGAAGCTGACCGCCTATCACGAGGCCGGCCATGCGATCACCGCGCTCAACGTGCCGGTCGCCGACCCGCTGCACAAGGCGACCATCATCCCGCGTGGCCGTGCGCTCGGCATGGTCATGCAGCTCCCCGAGGGCGATCGATACTCGATGAGCTACAAGTGGATGGTATCCCGTCTGATCATCATGATGGGTGGACGCGTCGCCGAGGAACTGACCTTCGGCAAGGAGAACATCACCTCCGGCGCCTCCTCCGATATTGAGCAGGCGACCAAGCTTGCCCGCGCCATGGTCACGCAGTGGGGCTTCTCCGACGTGCTCGGTCAGGTTTCCTACGGCGAGAACCAGCAGGAAGTCTTTCTCGGCCATTCGGTTTCTCAGTCGAAGAACGTGTCGGAATCGACCGCCCAGAAGATCGACACCGAAGTGCGTCGCCTGATCGACGAGGCTTATACCGAAGCCCGTCGCATCCTGACCGAGAAGCATGACGATTTCGTCGCCATGGCGGAAGGCCTGCTGGAATACGAAACGCTTTCCGGTGACGAGATCAAGGCGCTGCTGCGCGGCGAGAAGCCGGCACGCGACATGGGTGATGAAGGTCCGTCCGGACGTGGCTCGGCGGTCCCCTCGACCGGAGCCAAGAAGGACACGCCCAAGGGCGGTGAGCCAGAAAGCGGTCTCGAGCCCCAGCCCCATTAAGGCTGAAGAAATGGAATAACGAAGGCCGCCGCGAATGATCGCGGCGGCTTTTTTTTCTTTCACTCACAAGATGTATGCGCTGTTGACGCTAATTTACGTGCCCTTCACCGCATTTTATGGCAAGAGCACCGATATTGCCTCAGCGGCCGGCTTGCCGGTTCTGCATTCCAGCGTCTTTCGCCGGCGCCCATCGGCGTCGGCTCGATCATTGCAGGAGATTAGATGACTCGTCGCTATTTCGGTACGGACGGCATTCGCGGACATTCCAACAAGTTTCCCATGACCCCCGATCTCGCCATGCGTGTCGGCATTGCGGTCGGCACGATCTTCCGCCGCGGCCATCATCGCCACCGGGTGGTCATCGGCAAGGACACCAGGCTTTCCGGTTACATGTTGGAAAACGCGTTGGTCGCGGGATTCACCGCCGCCGGCCTCGATGTCTTTCTGCTCGGCCCGATCCCCACGCCTGCCGTCGCCATGCTGACGCGTTCGCTGCGCGCCGATATCGGTGTGATGATCTCCGCTTCACACAATCCCTTCGCCGACAATGGCATCAAGCTCTTCGGGCCTGACGGCTACAAGCTCTCTGACGAAATCGAGAGCCAGATCGAGGCCCTGCTTGACGACGACATCTACGCCCAGCTTGCCCCCGCTCATGAGATCGGCCGCGCCAAGCGCGTCGAGGGCGACATCTACCGCTATATCGAATTCGTCAAGCGCACGCTGCCGCGCGACGTCACCCTGCACGGCCTGCGGGTCGCGATCGATTGTGCCAATGGCGCCGCCTACAAGGTCGCACCGGCCGCACTCTGGGAGCTCGGCGCAGAAGTGGTCGCCATCGGCACCACCCCGAACGGCACCAACATCAACCTCGACTGCGGCTCAACCCATCCGGCGGCGCTGCAACAGAAGGTGCACGAAGTTCGCGCCGACATCGGCATCGCGCTCGACGGCGACGCCGACCGCGTCATCATCATCGACGAGAACGGCAAGATCATTGACGGCGACCAGTTGATGGCGGCGATCGCGGAAACCTGGGCGCAGGACCAGACCCTGCGGGGCGACGGCATCGTGGCGACCGTCATGTCCAATCTCGGGCTCGAGCGCTTCCTCTCCGACAAGGGCCTGTCGCTCGCCCGCACGAAGGTCGGCGACCGATACGTCGTCGAGTACATGCGCCAGCACGATTTCAACGTCGGTGGCGAACAGTCGGGCCATATCGTGCTCTCCGACTTCGGCACCACCGGCGACGGCCTGGTCGCCGCCCTGCAGATCCTCGCCTGTGTCAAGCGCACCGGAAAAACCGTCAGCGAGATCTGCCATCGCTTCGAGCCTGTTCCCCAACTCCTGCGCAACGTCCGCTTCTCCGGCGGCAAGCCGCTCGAAGATGCGACCGTCAAGCAGGCGATCGCCGACGCCGAGAGCGAGCTGGCACAGAATGGCCGCCTGGTGATCCGCCCCTCCGGCACCGAACCACTGATCCGCGTCATGGCCGAGGGCGACGACCGCGAACAGGTCGAGCGGATCGTCAATGAACTGGTCAGCGTGATCGGAAGCGTGCGCAGCGAGGCTGCCTGAGGTCAGGCGCACAGCGTTCAAGCCGTGTCATGAGGCGTGAAAAAGC
>NZ_BJZP01000034.1 GCF_007992095.1 Paenirhizobium naphthalenivorans | reverse complement strand
GCGCGCCGATGGAACTCGTCTCGCAAAACAGGTGCTTCGGTGGCACGCAATCGGTCTATCGGCACCGCTCGGAGATCTGCGACGGCGAGATGACTCTCGGTCTATTTCTGCCGCCGCAGGCCGCGAACGGTCCGGTGCCGTTGTTATGGTACCTGTCCGGCCTGACCTGCACGCACGAGAATGCCATGATCAAGGCGGGGTTGCAGCGGCACGCGGCTGAGCACGGTCTGGCGGTTGTCTTTCCCGACACGTCGCCGCGTGGCGAGGGTGTCGCCGACGACCAGGCCTATGATCTGGGGCAGGGGGCGGGTTTCTACGTCAATGCCACCCAGAGGCCGTGGGCGCGGCATTTCCGCATGTATGACTATATCGTGACGGAGCTGCCGACGCTGCTCATGGAGGAGCAGCCGCTCAACGGGCAGCATGGCATCACCGGCCATTCCATGGGCGGGCATGGCGCCCTGACGATCGCGTTTCGCAATCCGGAGTTGTTCCGTTCGGTTTCCGCCTTTGCGCCTATCGTCAATCCGACCCGCTCGGACTGGGGACGCAAGCAATTCTCCGCCTATCTGGGCGATGACGAGGCGCATTGGGTGGACTATGACGCCTGCCTTCTTCTCGCCGAGCGTGGCTGGGCCGGTGACATTCTGATCGATCAGGGTGCTACGGATCAGTTTCTCGATCTGTTGCGGCCCGAAGCGATGGCGAACCTGATGGCGGAACGGCGGCAAGCGGGCGTGATGCGCATGCAGGCTGGTTATGATCACAGTTACTACTTCGTCGCGAGCTTCGGCGAGGACCATGTCCGCTGGCATGCCGAACGGCTTAAGGCCGCGTGACGGAAACGCGCGGCGCCGGTTTCGTCACGGGCAAGCGCGATCTGGCCCGAACGAAGATAGGCGGGTCGTGGGCAGAAAGTGTGAGTTCTAGCGCACCACCAACAGACGGGAGGACGGGAGATCAGGACGGAGACGAGGTCAAGAAAGCGGGCAGCCGCCTCGCGATCTTGGGGGATTTTCGCATAGCCGATGCCGGGAAGGAGGAGACCGCAAGGTTTTTCCGGTGCGAAGAGGGCGCAAGGCCCTGATCGGTATCACTCAACGGGAGGATGAAATGAAACGAATTTTCACATTACTTGCCGTGTTGTCCATCGGCGGGGCACAAGTCGCCCTCGCCAATTCGGACCTGCAGAAAGTCATCGATGACCCCAATCAATGGGCCATCCAGACCGGCGACTACGCCAATCAGCGCTATTCCAAACTCGACCAGATCAACAAGGATAATGTCGGTAAGATGCAGGTCGCTTGGACCTTCTCCACCGGCGTTCTGCGTGGTCACGAAGGTTCGCCGCTGGTGGTTGGCGACATGATGTATGTCCATGCGCCGTTCCCGAACACCGTGTTTGCACTGGACCTCAGCAAGGAAGGCCAGATCGTCTGGAAATACGAGCCGAAGCAGGACGCGGACGTCATTCCGGTCATGTGTTGCGACACCGTCAACCGTGGTGTCGCCTATGCTGACGGCAAGATCTTCCTGCATCAGGCCGACACAACGGTGGTCGCGCTCGACGCCAAGACCGGCAAGGTGATCTGGAGCGTCAAGAATGGCGATCCAAAGAAGGGCGAAACCAACACCGCGACCGTACTTCCGGTCAAGGACAAGGTCATTGTCGGCATTTCCGGCGGTGAGTTCGGCGTTCGCGGCTCGGTCACGGCTTATTCCATGGCCGATGGCAAGCTTCTGTGGCGCGGTTATTCCATGGGCCCGGACAGCGACACGCTGATGGATCCGGAAAAGACCACCCATCTCGGCAAGCCGGTCGGCAAGGATTCCGGCACGGCCACCTGGGAAGGCGATCAGTGGAAGATCGGTGGCGGAACCACCTGGGGCTGGTATTCCTACGATCCTGAGCTGAACCTGATGTACTATGGATCAGGTAACCCTTCGACCTGGAACCCGACGCAGCGTCCGGGTGACAACCGCTGGTCGATGACCATCTGGGCCCGCGATGTCGACACCGGCATGGCCAAGTGGGTCTACCAGATGACCCCGCATGACGAGTGGGACTATGACGGGATCAATGAAATGATCCTGTCGGATCAGAAGATCGGCGGCAAGATGCGCAAGATCCTGACCCATTTCGACCGCAACGGTTTCGGCTATACGCTCGACCGTGTCACGGGCGAACTGATGGTGGCGGAAAAGTATGACCCGGCCGTCAACTGGGCGACCGAAGTGGTGATGGATCCGAAGTCCGACCAGTATGGCCGGCCGCAGGTCGTCGCCGATTACTCGACCGAGCACAACGGCGAAGATGTGAACTCGACCGGAATCTGCCCGGCGGCCCTTGGCACCAAGGACCAGCAGCCGGCGGCCTATTCTCCGAACACCGAACTGTTCTACGTGCCGACCAACCACGTCTGCATGGACTATGAGCCCTTCCGGGTCAGCTATACCGCCGGCCAGCCCTATGTCGGGGCAACGCTATCGATGTATCCGGCGCCGGGCAGCCATGGCGGCATGGGCAATTTCATTGCCTGGGACGGCAAGGAAGGCAAGATCAAGTGGTCTCTGCCGGAGAAGTTCTCCGTCTGGTCGGGCGCCTTGGCCACGGCTGGTAACGTCGTCTTCTACGGCACGCTCGAAGGCTACCTGAAGGCGGTCGACGCCGAAACGGGCAAGGAGCTTTATCGCTTCAAGACCCCGTCGGGCATCATCGGCAACGTCATGACCTATAGCCATGGTGGCAAGCAGTTCGTGGCTGTGCTTTCGGGTGTCGGCGGCTGGGCCGGTATCGGTCTCGCAGCTGGTCTGACCAATCCGAACGAAGGTCTCGGCGCGGTCGGCGGCTATGCGGCGCTCAGCGACTATACCGCCCTTGGCGGCACGCTGACTGTCTTCTCGCTGCCGAACTGACGGCTGGTTTCGCACAGCAGACTGGCGCGGGTTACGAAGACCTGCGCCAGTTCGTTCTCAAGGCCCAAAAGGACGAACAATGACCAGACTAGCATCAGCCCTGCCGCGCGCGCTTGCCGCTTTGGCCCTGCTTGCCAGTGCCGCGACGGCGCAGGACGCCGAGAAGGCCGACAACATTACTGCCGCTTCTAACGAGGATGGCCGCTACTACACCGCCGACGGTGTCCCCACCTACAACATAGCTCCAGACGGCACGGTCGACTGGCTGACCTACTCCGGTTTCCGCCGCTATCATTCCGAGTGCCACGTCTGCCATGGACCGGAAGGCGAGGGATCGAGCTACGCGCCTGCGCTGAAAAACTCGGCTATCGCCATGGACTATTACGACTTTGTTGATGTTGTTACCAATGGTCGTAAGAAGGTCAATGCCGCCCAGAATTCGGTCATGCCATCCTTCGGTCAGAACTCCAACGTGATGTGCTATCTTGATGACATCTACGTTTATCTGAAGGCCCGCGGCACTGGTGCCGTACCACGCGGACGGCCGGCAAAGAAGGAGGCGAAGAGTGACGCGATCCGTCAGGCGGAGGCCGATTGCCTTGGTCAATAGGCCGATAGGAGTCTTGGGGGCTGTGCTTCTCGCCGCCATTGGTGGGCTGCCGGCCTTCGCGCAGACTTCGGACCTGGTGTCGAAGAGTGCTTTTCGCGTCTGTGCCGACCCGGCCAATCTGCCGCTGTCCGACAAATTCGAAGCCGGCTTCGAAAACAAGATCGCTGAGTTGATGGCACGCGAGCTCAAGTTGCCCCTGGAATATACCTGGTATCCGATGGCGACCGGCTTCATTCGCAAGACCTTGCAGGCCAATGCATGCGATGTCGTGATCGGCTACGCTCAGGGCGACGAGATGGTGCTCAACACCAACCATTACTACACATCGGGCTTCGTCCTGATCGTGCCGGCCAACGGCCCGCTCGCGGGTGTGACGGCGATCGGCGATCCGGCGTTGAAGGACAAACGGGTTGGCGTCGTTGCCGGCAGCCCTCCCGCTACCCACATGGGGTTGCACGGCCTTCTGGCGAAGGCCAAAGGCTACGATCTCATGGTCGATCGGCGTTATCAGGATCCGGCGGGTCAGATGCTGGCCGATCTCGAGGCCGGTACGATCGACGCGGCGATCCTTTGGGGCCCTATCGGTGGACCGTTGGTTAAGCAGAGCCATCCGGACCTCAAGGCGACGCTGCTGCTCTCGGAACCGGTGCAGCCGAAAATGTTCTACCGCATCACCATGGGGGTGCGTCAGGGCGAAAAGGTGTGGGAGCGCAAACTCAACTCCCTGATCCGTCGCAATCAGTCGGAGATCAACACCATCCTGAGCGAGTTCGGCGTGCCTCTTCTCAATGACATGGGCACTGCTCCTCTGGAGGCAGCAAAATGAGGACCGTGCGGCCGCTTCTTTTCCTCATGCTCTGGCTTGTGCCGGCGGGTCTGGCGGCGGAGGAAGCGGCCGGCTCGAGGTCGGACGACTGGTCGATTACTGTCGAAGAGCCCGACGCTTATCGTAATGAGGAATTCCGCGCTCCGGTGCCTGCCTCGCTTTCTGGCGCGACGGTGGTCTCGACGGACGAGGCGTATGCACTCTGGCAGGCTGGTGACGTTGCCTTCATCGATGTTTTGCCACATCCACCCAAACCGGCGAACCTGCCCGAGGGTACGGTATGGAATGAGAAGCCACGTATCTCGATCGAAGGGGCGATCTGGTTGCCGAACACGGGCTATGGGAAGCTGGCTGACATAACGCTCGCCTATTTCAAAAGCGGGTTAGAGAAGGCTAGCGGGGGGGACAAGGCAAAGCCGCTGCTTTTTTTCTGCCTGCCTGAATGCTGGATGTCCTGGAACGCGGCCAAACGGGCGCTCGAGCTCGGCTATCGTCGGGTCTACTGGTATCCCGATGGCAGCGAAGGCTGGACAACTGCCGGCCATCCGGCGGTGGATCTGAAGCCCGAGCCGGGCGCGGGTCAATAGCTCGTCAAGGTCTTCGACTTGCGTGTGACTGTGCCGTCCGTGTCGGTCATGGTCACGTCGATCACATGGCTTGCTGCGGGGATCGACAGCGTGAACTCGGGATTCTCGCTGAGAGAAATCGAGCCGGTAACGTCGGCAAATCGCTGGCCGTCGAGATCAATATCCACCCTTTCGACATAACGCATCGGGATGAACAACAGGCTGATCTGGTCCATCTGCATGCCGGAATGGCTCGGGTGGCTGATCTTCAGGCTCATCGAGACCTGCTGGTTCCTCAACCGCGCCAAATCTGTCAGAAGGTCACTCTTGCCCGAGGCGCGAAGGCTTCCGATCTCGATCTCCATATTGCCAAGTGTCGCAAGTGCAGCTTCCGGGTTACTACCCGGAGGAGCGGAACAGGCGCCCTGTCCAGAGGTCTTGACGAAACCTTCGACGGCGTAGAGCGTGCCATTGTCGAGCTCAGTCACGACATGAACCGGTGTCGGTCCGTTGACCCGAAGCGTTGCCTCGAAGGCGAAGCGCGCGATGGGGCGCGACAAATGAATGACAGCCGAAACCGGCATCGGATTCTGGTCCAGTATCAGGCTGACATCGCGGATGGAACGGCCGGCCGGCGCGAGTAGCGTAGCACCCATCACGGTTCTTGCGTCGTTGTCGGAGCGGTAGGGCGCGTCGAGTGTAATCATGCCCTCGCCGCCGGCGACCGGCCTGTCGCCGTAGAGTTGCATCTGTATCCCTGGCCATTGATCCTCGGCGAGGGCTGGCGACGCGGCGGTTAGCGTCAACTCCAGACCCATTGCCAATATCAGCCCCCATTTCGTCGCAATAACTTCAGAACGCACAGGCATGGCTTCACTCCTTCCGCGCTTTGCCCGCAAGAAACAAACCGAAGGCGCGTGGGCCATCGCCGGTCGGTATCTCGCCGATCATTCGCAAGCTTTGCGCATCGATGATCGACAGCGTGTTGGAATCCCAGTTGGCAACGACCACCTGCCGGCCATCGGCCGTCGTATCGATGCCCTCCGGATAACCTCCGACGTCGATTTTGGTAACCGGTGCATAGGTTCGCGCGTCGAAGACGCTGACGCTGTCGTCATACTGGTTGGTGACGAAACCGCGCCCCTTGGCGAAGGCGACGCCATAGGGCCTCTCGCGGGTTTTTACTTTGCCGAGAACGCGACCGCTTTGCGGATCGACGGCGGTAACAGTGTTGCTGCCGACATCGGCGGTGAAGATCCGACCGTCCGGCGCGAAGGTCAAGCCGAAAGGGCGCTCTCCGACGGTGACGCGATGCGCAAGCGAAAGCGTCGCCGCATCGAAAATGGAGATCTGGTTCGAATCTCGATCCGCCGTCGCCAACCAGCGACCGTTCGGCGAGATTGCGAGGCCGGCGGGGGCGCTGCCGGTTTCAAGGGTTCGCAGAACTGCAAGATCGCCGGCGGCCACGACCCATACGCGTGCATTGTACCAGTCCGAGACGAAGATCCGGGATCGCCTCTCATCGACTGCGACTCCCATTGGCCCGCCGTCCAGCTGGCGCTCGATCTCCGGAAGATGGGGGTCGAGACCGAAACGGCGCAGCGTCTTGCTGTCGGGACTGACCGTGAACACGGCCTGAAGTGCTTCCGACACGGCGATGCCTGCCGGCATGCCGGGCACGGCGATGCGTCGGACTTCTGTCATCCGCTCGACGTCAATCACGCTGAGCTCGCTGGAGGACTGGTTGGTCACATAGGCATAGTCAGCCGTGGCGCTGCGCGGCCCGGCAAGGGCCGCGAGCAGGCAAAGCAAAACAGTCTTATTGGCCGAATTTCGCTTCCAGGGCATCGAGGCCTGCCTTGTAAATAGCCGTCACCGCGGCAATAGCGGCCGCATCGTTGAGATTTTCCGGCGGCTCGTTGTTCGGATAGCCGCGATAGAAGGCGCCGCGCCATTCGATATGCGAGCCGCCGTTCGCCGTCGGAGACACGGTCAGGTGCGAGGAATAGTTGGTGACCGGCAGCACGGCGACGTCCACGTCCGTTATCCGGTAGGAATAGCTCATCTTCGTCGCATCATATTTATAGAGGACTTCCGCGATCGTCGGGCCGCCCTCCTTCCCGAGGGTCAGGACGCGCGTGGCATCGATCGCATTGTCGCCCTGGCCCGTCGTCGAAAAGACGGCTGGATGCCAGCTCATGTCCTGGAAATTGCCGATCACCGCCCACACTTCGGCTGGCGGCGCCTTCACGTCGACGGCCAGCGACAGCTTTTGCCGGGTCGGCCCATGCGCGAAGGCAATTGTCGGAACAAGCAGAAGGAATGTCAGCAGAAAGTTACGGACCTGTCGCATGGGGCTCCTCACGATTTAAAGAAATGGTTTTTCATGATGTAGTTGATGCCGCGCAACCAACTCTCATCGGTGTTCGAACGGATATCGACGGCTAGGGCGCGCAGGGTTACCCCGGTTTTCACGTCGGTGAGAACCAGATTCATCGAGAGGATCAGGTTCGAAACCTTCTGGACCTCGCCGACGAGCACATAGTCGGCGCCGAGGCGCTCGGCCATGCGCAACTCGCAGCCATAGCAATCGGCCGGATTGGTCGTGCGGGCAAGTTCCTCGGCGATCGGATCATTGGCGAGAATAACGAAACCTTCGTCACGGAAGCGCTGTCGCGTCGTCTCTTCCAGAAGGCGGGTCCGGGCCGTCTGGTCGGGCCTCTCTCCGTTATAAGCGCCCTCCGTGGATGTATCGATGAAGGTGATGCCGAGAAAGGCGACCCTGGCACCCCGCATCAGTGGCTTGTCCAGTGCCGCAAGCGCGAGCACGGGTGTCAGGACCAGCATAACAATGATCAGAATGCGCTGCATGCGGCCCAGCGTAACCATAGCCGGGTGAGTTCACCACGATCCATAAGTATCGGTTTCACGCCGCAAACCTCGCTGCTAGTCTCCACTTTAGGATGTGTCAGGAAGATTGGGAGGTCATTCCGACGATGTCTAATCTGCGGCTTACGCTTTCCTTACTCTGCGTTGCCTTGGTGACGACGCAGACCGCATCGGCCGCGGAGGTTAAGACCGCTGTCCTGCGCGTGGATAGCGTCAGGTTGCCGCCGATATCCAGGCTTGATGTGGCGCCTGCCGATCTCGGCTTTGCCGGTGCGACGCTTGGCAACGAGGACAACCGCACAACCGGCGCCTTCACCGGTATGGACTATCAATTGACGACCAAGGCGGTGGCGGCCGAGGAGGCGGAGGGCGCGCTCGATGCGCTCAAAGCCGAGGGCTTTCAGTTGATCACCGTGATTTCCGACGGTGAGACACTGAAAAAACTCGCCGATCACGCTGGTCCGGACACGCTCATTCTCAATGCCGGTGCGCGCGACGACGCGCTGCGGAACACCGAATGCCGGGCGAATGTTCTGCACATCGCTCCGAGCAGGTCGATGCTCTCCGACAGCGTCATGCAATTCCTCATGTGGAAGAAATGGTCACGGATCCTGTTGATCCGCGGATCCCACCCGGAAGACAAGCTGCTGGCCGACAGCTACCGAAAGTCCGCGGCGAAATTCGGCGCAAAGATCGTCGAAGAGCGTGAATTCGTTGACACCGGCGGCGCGCGGCGCACCGATACGGGGCATGTTCTCGTGCAGAAGCAAATCCCCGTCTTCATGCAGGACGCCAAGGAACATGACGTAACGGTCGCGGCCGACGAGACGGACGTCTTCGCGGCCTATTTGCCCTACCATTCCTGGGATCCGCGTCCCGTGGCGGGCTCGGCGGGCCTGATGCCGCTGACTTGGCATCAGGCGCATGAAGCTTGGGGCGCGACGCAATTCCAGCGCCGCTTCGAGAAGTTGACTGGGCGCGGCGCGCGCGAGGAGGATTATCAGGCATGGCTCTCCCTTCGCGTGATCGGTGAGGCCGTGACGCGCTCCGGCAAGGTCGATGTCGCCTCGATCCGTTCCTATCTTCTGTCGAAGGATTTCGAGATCGCCGCCTTCAAGGGGCAGAAGCTGACGTTCCGTTCATGGAACGGCCAGTTGCGCCAGCCGATCCTGCTCGGCGACGCCCGCATCACCGTTTCCGTCTCGCCGCAAGACGGTTATCTGCACCAGTATTCGCCGCTCGACACCCTGGGCACCGATGCGCCCGAAACCGCCTGCCACGCCTTTGGAGGATGAAATGCTGAAATACGCCTGGGTGATCCTGCCCGCCATCCTGCTCTCAAGCGAGCAGGCCCTTGCCAACAAGGTGTTCGTCACCAACGAGCGGGGCAACACGGTCAGCGTGCTCGACAGCAAGACCTGGGAGAAGATCGCCGAATTCCCGGCCGGTAACCGGCCACGCGGCATCACCATCAGTCCCGATGGTAAGGAGCTCTATGTCTGCGCTTCCGATGACGACACCGTGCGCGTCTTCGATCCGGATACCTATAAGGAACTGCACACGCTTCCGTCCGGTCCTGATCCCGAGCTTTTCGTGCTCAATCCCGCTGGCAATCCACTCTATGTCGCCAATGAAAACGATAACCTCGTGACTGTGGTCGACGTCAAAACCCGCCAGGTGCTCGCCGAAGTCCCGGTGGGTGTCGAACCGGAGGGGGTGGCGATCAGTCCCGATGCCAAGACGCTGATCAATACCTCCGAGACGACCAATATGGCGCATTTCATCGACACCTCGACCTATGAGATCGTCCACAATGTCCTGGTCGACCAGCGGCCGCGCTATGCCGAATTCACCGCCGATGGCAAAAAACTCTATGTCAGTGCCGAGATTGGCGGAACCGTCTCTGTCATCAACCTCGACACGGATACGCCGAAGGTCGACAAGAAAATCACCTTCCAGGTGCCCGGAGTTCTGCCGGAATGGTTGCAGCCGGTCGGGGTGAGGGCGACCAGCGATGGTACGCGCGTTTTCGTGGCGCTCGGTCCTGCCAATCGTGTCGCGGTGATCGATGCCAAGACGGACGAGGTGCTCGATTATCTGCTGGTTGGCCAGCGCGTCTGGCAGATGGCGTTTACACCGGACGAGGAATTCCTGGTGGTCACCAATGGCAATTCCAACGACGTCAGCATCATCGATGTGAAGGGCGAGAAGGTCATTCGCTCGGTTCCGGTAGGCGAACAGCCCTGGGGGGTGGTCGTCGCGCCGAACTAATTACTTTCAAAACACTCGATATCGGGAGAATTTTGGATGCCTAAGGGGTTTTTCGCAGCTGTTGTCGCACTGGCCACAGTTTCTTCGATGAGCACATTCATCGCAACGTCAGCCGTTGCCGCGCCACTCTGTGACAAATTTGGCTTCGCCGGGCTTCTGGCCAAATGCAATCGTGGAGAGCCGATCGAGCTCACGCTCGCCTCGGGCCAGCCGCTTGGCAAGGGCGATGTGGCGTTACAGTCCGGGGCCTATTACGAGATGAGGATCACGGCTGACGGTTCGGCCGAGATTGGTATCAGCGGCGCTTCTTTCTTCCGGGCGATCTGGCTGAATGAGGTCGTCATCAACGGAATCGAGGTGCGCCCCATGGCGCTCGACAGTCTCGAATTCGACAAGGCGGGCGTAGCGACGATGTCGTTTATCGCCATCAAGCCTGGCGTTTATGAGGTTCGTATTCCAAACACCACGAGCGACAGCCAGAAAGTCACGATTTCAATTCAGTAAGCCAATCTCGACAGAAGGACGATTTCGATGAAAAACAGCTTGATGAGGGCCATGCTTTTCACTGCAATTCTGGCGTTCCCTGCGGCGGCCTTCGCCGAAGAGGTCCCGGCAGGCAAGCGGCAGGCGATCCAGGATATGTTGAAGGCCATGCAATGCGAGGTCGATCCGGCCAATATCGAGGCTGACGGCGATGGCTTCGAACTCGATGACGTTTTCTGTGCCGATGGGCAGTACGACATGGATCTGAATGCGGACCTGACGATCGCCGAGAAGCGCAAGGAATAGGCGCGACGGCAGGCGCCGCGCGAATCGTGTACAAAGCCGTCCCATGACGCGTCTTATAAGACGATGCGGCGGACCAGGGAGAGAAAAGGCAATGCGTATTCTTGGACACCTGCTTGCTGGCTGCCTTCTTGCGATAGGCATGTCGCCGGCCATGGCCGAGGACCTCCCCAAGCTTCGGGCAGCGATGCTGGCGTCCGGCACTGTCAATTGGGAGATCTCCACGATCAAGGCGAACACGCTCGACACAGAGAACGTGTTCGAATTGGCGGTGCAGGACTATGCCGACAATGGCGCGACGCGTGTCGCCTTCGAAGGCGGTGAGGCCGACACCATGGTGGCCGACTGGATCTGGGTCGCTTACCAGCGTGCTGCCGGCAAAGACTACGTCTTCATTCCCTATTCCCGTGCCGTCGGCGGTCTCGTGGTCCGTAACGACAGCCCGGTGAAGGCGCTGCCCGACCTCAAGGGTCAGAAGATCGGCATTGCCGGCGGCCCGCTCGACAAGAGTTGGCTGATCCTGCGCGCCTATGCGACCAAGAAGTATGGCATGGATCTCGCCGGGGAGACCGAACAGGTGTTCGGCGCCCCGCCGCTGATCTTCAAGGCAGCACTGTCTGGCGAGATGGCGGGCGCGATCAATTTCTGGCACTTTCTCGCCAAGATGAAGGCCAAGGGCATGCATGATCTGGTCACCGTGGCAGATGCTGCGACCGAGCTTGGCCTCGACCCTGAGACGCCGTTGCTGGGCTATGTGTTGAAGGGCGAATTCGTCAAGGCTCATCCGGATGTGGCACAGGGGCTCTACAAGGCCTCGGTGGCGGCCAAGGCCTTGCTGCGTGATGACGACAAGGCCTGGGAAGGTCTGCGGGGTTCGATGAACGCCGCGAATGACGCTGAATTCGTGGCATTGCGTGAAGGCTATCGCGCCGGCATTCCGAGCGCCAAACCGATTGATGAAGCGGCGGCCGATCGCTTCCTGCGGCTGATGGCCGAGCTTGGTGGGGAGGAGCTTGTCGGCAAGGCCACGACGCTCCCGCAAGGGGTCTTCCTGCACCTTGAGTGAAATTGCTCAAAATCCGCTGATCGTTCGCACCCTGTCGCTTGGCCTGCTATTGCTGGTCTGGATGGGCGCGGCGGCGTTGACGGCGGATCCGAGCATCCTGCCGCAGCCATGGACACTCGGAGAACCCTTCGTCCGCGCGACGGTATCCGGCGCGCTGCCCTATCATCTCGCCATGACGCTGGGGCGCGTGGTGATGGCCTTCGTGCCTGCCATGGCGATCGGCGTGGCTCTGGGCTTCCTGATGGGGCGTTACCCGGTGTTCGACCGGTGGCTTGATCCCTGGCTGGTGGTGTTTCTCAACCTTCCGGCGCTGGTTCTGATCGTGCTCTGTTATCTCTGGATCGGCCTGAACGAGACGGCGGCTGTCGTCGCAGTGGTGCTTAACAAGATCCCAAGCGTGGCCACGCTTCTGCGTGAAGGCGCCAGGGCGCTTGATCCGAATCTTGATGCGATGGCAAAGGTCTACCGCATGGCGCCCATGGCGCGGCTGCGCCATGTCGTCATTCCGCAGCTTGCGCCCTATATCGCCGGTGCCGCCCGTTCGGGTATCGCGGTTATCTGGAAGATCGTCCTGGTGGTCGAATTCCTCGGCCGCTCCAGTGGCGTCGGGTTTCAGATCCACTTCTATTTCCAGCTGTTCGATGTCGCCATGGTGCTGGTCTATTCGTTGACCTTCATCGTCGTCATGCTCATGGTCGAGTCCCTGATCCTGCAGCCGATCGAGCGTCGGGCGCGGGCCTGGAGGACGGCATGATCAAGGTCGATGTTCGGCGCAAGGCATTCGGCGAGAGCGAGATCCTGCATGACATCCGTTTTGACGTCGCAGACGGCGAGACCGTCGCCATTCTCGGCCCCTCCGGGATCGGCAAGTCCACGCTGTTGCGATTGATTGCCGGGATAGACACCGTCTTCGAAGGCCAGATCGTGTGCCCACAGCGCATTGCCATGGTGTTCCAGGAGCCTGTTCTCCTGCCGTGGCGACGTGTGCTGGAGAACCTCACGCTCGTCCATCCGACCCTTGGTGACAAAGCCGCGCGGGCAGCACTCGAGCGGATCGGCATTCTCGACCAGGCGGCGCTCTTTCCTGGGCAGCTGTCTCTAGGCCAACAAAGGCGCCTAGCACTGGCGCGGGCCTTTGCCGGGCGGCCGGAACTACTTATCCTGGATGAGCCCTATGTCTCGCTCGATCCGCAGACCGCCGAAGACATGCTGGAACTGACCGAAAGGCTGATTGTCGAGACCGGTCCGGCGGTGATCCTCGTGACGCATTCCGAAGCGGAAGCAAGGCGCCTTGCCCGGCGCAGCCTCCGGCTTGCGGGCCGGCCGGCGACGGTGGTCGGCGACGCGAATGTCGCTCAGGCGGAGGGTGTCGCATGAATGGCCTCGAGATCAACCATGTCAGCTATCGTTACGGCGAGCGCAAAGCGCTTGACGACGTCTCTTTCCAGGTCGAACCTGGCCGGTTCTGTGCATTGCTCGGTCCGAACGGCGCCGGCAAGTCGACACTCTTTGCCCTGCTGACCCGTTTGATCGTCGCGGACGAAGGGGCGATCCAGGTTGCCGGCTTCGACATCGCCCGTTCACCCCGCGCGGCACTTGCCCGGATCGGTGTGGTGTTCCAGCAACCCACCCTTGATCTCGACATGACGGTGCGCCGCAACCTGCGTTATTTCGCCGGCCTGCATGGCCTGTCCGGCCGTTCCGCCGCCATTGCCATCGACCGGGCCCTCGCGCAACTCGGCATGGCCGAACGTGCCGATGAAGTGGTGCGGTCCTTGAACGGCGGGCACCGGCGCCGCATGGAGATCGCCCGCGCGCTCGTCCATCAGCCGGATATCCTGCTGCTCGACGAAGCGACCGTCGGCCTTGACGCCGCGGCGCGACAGGCGATCACCGACCATGTGCATGAGCTTGCCGGGACGGGACTTGCTGTACTGTGGGCAACCCATCTGGTCGACGAGGTCGCTATGGCGGATCAGGTCGTGGTGCTGCATCGTGGGCGGGTCCGGAGCGATGGCCCGGCCGGCGAACTGGCAGGGGAAAGTGGCCTGGCCAAGGCCTTTCTCGCCATGACGGACGAGAGCATGGAGGCCGGCGCATGAAAGCCTGGCTGACCGCGCTCTTCGCCATCATCACCCGCGAGAACCTGCGCTTCGTAAGACAGCGCGGACGCTTTCTCGCGGCTCTGGTGCGTCCGCTGGTCTGGCTCATCGTCTTCGCCGCCGGTTTTCGCGCAGCGCTGGGCGTGTCGATTATCCCACCCTATCAAACCTACATCACCTACGAAGTCTATATCCTGCCCGGGCTTTGCGGCATGATCCAGCTGTTCAATGGCATGCAGTCATCGCTGTCGCTGGTCTACGATCAGGAGATGGGTTCGATGCGCCTGCTGCTAACCTCGCCGCTGCCGCGCTGGTGGCTGCTTTTTTCCAAATTGCTCGCTGGCGTCATCGTATCGATCGTGCAGGTCATGGTGTTCCTCGGCATAGCTGCCTTGACCGGTATCGACCTGCCGCCGCTCGGTTACCTGACGGTCCTGCCGGCTCTGCTGGTCAGCGGTCTGATGCTCGGGGCGTTCGGTCTGGTGATTTCCTCGACCATTCGTCAGCTCGAGAATTTCGCTGGCGTAATGAACTTCGTCATCTTTCCGATGTTCTTCCTGTCGTCGGCCCTTTACCCTTTGTGGAAGATGGCTGAAAGCTCGTCTTTGCTTCGCGACATCTGCGCCTTGAACCCCTTCACCCACGCCGTTGAGCTCATCCGTTTCGCGCTTTATGGCGAACTCAATCTGGAGGCGCTGGCATGGGTTTGCGGATGCTTCGCCGTATTCATGCTGGCCGCCGTTTGGGGGTATGATCCGGCCCGCGCCATGCTGCGGGCGCGTGGCCGATAACGGCTTTCTTTCCCTTGTATTCCCGGTGTTTTCATCGAAACCGCCACCTTCCGCTAGGTTGTCGTTCTCCTGGTTTGCCCCGATCCTGCGGGGGATCGAGACGTCCTGAGACGTCCGAACTTGAGGAGGAGGGACCCATGATCAAGTTGCATCCGGCCATCGACAATGGCTTTCCACCGGCCAAACCCGGCTTTTCCGGGGGAACGCTGAAATGTAAGTGTGCGACCAACCCGGTGACCGTTGAAATCAGCTCGCAGACCGCTCATAACCATGCCTGCGGCTGCACCAAATGCTGGAAGCCGAAAGGTGCGATTTTCGCCCAGATCGCCGTCGTTCCCCGCGACAAGGTGAAAGTCACCTCAGGTGCTGAAAAGCTGCATATCGTCGATCCGAGCGCCACGATCCAGCGCTATGCTTGCAAGGATTGCGGCACACACATGTATGGTCGGATCGAGAATACCAAGCATCCGTTCTACGGCCTCGATTTCGTCCATACGGAACTCAGCGACGAGACAGGCTGGTCGCCGCCGGAATTTGCCGCCTTTGTCTCGTCCGTGATCGAGAGCGGCGTCAACCCAGATCTGATGGGTGAAATCCGTGCGCGCCTCAACGAGCTTGGCCTGCCGCCCTATGACGCTTTGTCTCCGGCTTTGATGGATGCGATCGCCACCCATATCGCCAAGCAAACCGGCGCTCTCGCCGCTTAGCCAGGGGCACGCTTTTTTCTCTCAGGATCTTATGCTCGCCCTTCTTTCAAGAGGGGCGAGGACAGGGTGTGGGTTCCCATCATTCTGTGAAGTCGATCAATGGGAGACTGCTTGAATTAAATAAGGCAAAGCCGCCGATGCAGGAGCATCGGCGGCTTTGTCGTGAAGCGGCTGCCGTCACGGTGAGGGGGGCACAATATCGAAGCGATTGCCTTCCTCAACCAGCCGGATTGGCCGATGGCCGGGTCAGCGGCGGGACACAGCTCCCGTGTCGCCCCAGAACGGGTCCTGCTTCCATTTGATCGAGCAGCCGATTGAGGAGTGCTGCTCTTCCGGCCCCTTGCCCGTCCGGGCGATCCTGACCATCGCCTCGAACAAGTCGCGCCGTAGATCGGCCGGGCCGATCTCCTTGCGCGAGGCATCGAGCCGGCCGCGATATTGCAGTTCCATTCTTGCGTTGAAGCCGAAGAAATCCGGTGTACAGACGGCGCCATACGCCCGCGCGACCCATTGGTCCGCGTCATGCAGATAGGGGAACGGAAGGGCGTGTTCGGCGGCAAACCTTTTCATGTTTTCGAAGCTGTCTTCCGGATAGGTGGTTGCATCGTTGGAGTTGATCGCGACGAAGCCGATCCCATGCGACTCGAGGTCGATCGCATCCCGCACGATCCGACCGATGACGGCCTTCACATAAGGGCAGTGATTGCAGATGAAGGCGACGACGAGGCCATTCGGTCCGGCGAGGTCAACGATGGACCGGGCGCGTCCTTCCGTTCCTGGGAGCCGGGCGTCGATGGCCTTCCAGCCGAAATGACAAAGCGGTGCAGTTGCGGCCATGGCGCTACCTTTCCTTCTGAAGCGGAGGACGGGCCGCGTTATTCGCCGCATGGCGCAACGCGGAGATATTGGCGGCATAGCGATCCGCGCCCCCCTTGAAAATCGCCGAGCCGGCGACGAGGACGTCAGCGCCGGCTCGGGAAACGAGCGGCGCTGTTTCGGGTGTCACGCCGCCGTCGATCTCGATCATGATCGGCCGGTCGCCGATCATCGTTTTCACCCGCGCGACCTTGTCTATGACGGACGGGATGAAAGCCTGACCGCCGAAGCCGGGATTGACCGTCATCAGCAGCACGAGGTCGAGCCGGTCGAGGACGTATTCGATAACGTTTTCAGGCGTAGAGGGATTGAGCGAGACGCCGGCCTTGCAGCCGAGATCGCGGATCGCCTGGAGTGAGCGATCGAGATGGGTCGTAGCCTCGGCATGGACGGTAATGTAATGGCAGCCCGCATCGGCGAAGGCGGCGAGAAAGGAGTCTACGGGCTCAATCATCAGATGGCAGTCGAACACCTTTTCGGTGCGGTTGCGGATCGCCTTGATGACCGGCGGGCCGAAGGTGATATTGGGAACGAAATGTCCGTCCATCACGTCGAGATGGATCCAGTCGGCGCCAGCGCGGCAGACCGCTTCGACCTCCTCGCCGAGACACGAGAAATCGGCCGAAAGAACCGAGGGTGCGATGATGATCTTGTCGGTCATTTTCTCTCCTAAGCGGTGGCTGACGTCTTCATTTCGAAGACCCGGCTTGCGGCTATGTCCCTTGCGATGATCGTCGACAGTTGCTGCGCATTCACTGGTCCTTTCGATTCCTCGAAGAGGCGATTGGCTTGCCGCAGGCGCGCGCGGTCGAGCGCATTGCGGATCGAGCGAGCGTTGGCGAAATGCGGTTGCTGTCGGCGGCGGGCTATGTAGTCCTCCATGAGTTTCCGGGCCTCGGGATCGAAATGATAGCCTTGGCGGTCCAGCATGCTCTCGGCGATCGACAGCAATTCGCCGTTGTCATAATCGGGAAAGTCGATGTGGTGGGCGATGCGCGAGCGGAAGCCCGGGTTGCTCTCGAAGAACTTGTCCATCCGGTCGGCATAGCCGGCAAGGATCACGACCAGATCGTCGCGGTTGTTCTCCATTACCTGCAACAGGATCTCGATGGCTTCCTGGCCGTAGTCGCGTTCGTTGTCGGGCTTGTACAGATAGTAGGCCTCGTCGATGAAGAGCACGCCGCCCATCGCCTTTTTGAGGACTTCCTTGGTCTTCGGGGCGGTATGGCCGATATATTGACCGACCAGATCGTCGCGTGTCACCGAAACCAGATGCCCCTTGCGGATATAGCCGAGGCGGTGCAGGAGGTTGGCCATGCGCAACGCCACTGTCGTCTTGCCGGTGCCAGGATTGCCGGTGAAGCTCATGTGCAGCGACGGCGCTTCGTGGCTCAGGCCCATGGCGCGCCGGGCGCGCTCCACAAGGAGAAGTGCCGCCGTTTCGCGGATGCGGCGCTTCACCGGTTTCAGGCCGATCAGTTCCCTGTCCAGTTCCTCCAGGATCTCGGCGACGCCAGATGCCTTGTATTCCTCGGCGAGGTCGACCGATGTCGGCAGGCTTTCGCCATTTCCGGCTGCTTCTGGCATCACCATTTCTCCGGTCCTTCCTAACGCGCCGTTGCCCAGGAATAGTGTTGCGAGCGGCCGACAATATCCGTCCGCGTCATCTTGAGTTCCGGCTCGTTCGCCGGACGATTGACGATGAAGGACATGGTGACCGTCTCAAAGCCACGGGTGGAATCGAAGGCGTTGAGGCGGATGTAGCCTTGCGGATTGGTCTTGCGGCAATCCTCCAGTTCCATCATCACGCCCTTGGCGTCCTTGAGGTCGAACATCGGGTTTCCCCACATTTCCCAGTAGGTGTTCCGGGGGTGGGGGTCGTCGGTATATTCGACACCAATGGCCCAGCCCTTGCCGAGGCAATATTCGATCTGGGCGGTGATCTGCTCGTCGGTCAGGTCCGGCAGGAACGAGAAGCATCCTTGAGTGACACGCATTGTCTTGTCTCCTTTTTTCCGGTCGATCAGGCCACGGTCGCCGTCGGCACGAAGTCCGAGGTGTCGGTGGACGTGTAGTTGAAACTGATATTGCCCCAGGTATCGAGCGCGGCCTCGAGCGGCTTGCACCACCTGGCGGCGGCGCGCAGGATTTCCGGACCTTCATTGGCGATGTCGCGGCCCTCGTTGCGGGCAAGAACCATGGCTTCGAGAGCCACCCGGTTTGCGGTTGCGCCGGCCTGGATACCCATCGGGTGACCGATCGTCCCACCGCCGAACTGCAGCACCACGTCGTCGCCGAAGAGATCGAGCAACTGGTGCATCTGACCTGCATGGATACCGCCGGAGGCGACCGGCATGACCTTTTTCAGGTCGCCCCAATCCTGCTCGAAGAAAATGCCGCGCTGGAGGTCGACCTCGTTCTTCATCTCACGCAGGACGTTGTAGTAACCCTGAACGGTCATCGGGTCG
Organism: Paenirhizobium naphthalenivorans; assembly: GCF_007992095.1. Lineage (GTDB taxonomy): Bacteria > Pseudomonadota > Alphaproteobacteria > Rhizobiales > Rhizobiaceae > Allorhizobium > Allorhizobium naphthalenivorans. The sequence continues at coordinate 10,220 of NZ_BJZP01000034.1, read as the reverse complement.
CCTTCGAGTTTGCCGACGGCGGTGCCGGCATGCAGGTGGTCCACGCCAGCAAGGCGCAACCACTTGGCGATGACGCGAAACGAGATGCCGTGGTTCTTCTGGCGCGTATAGGTGCCATGGCCCGCACGGTGCATGTGCAGGATCATGTCGTGCTGTCGGCACCATTCGGAGATCGACTGGATCGCGGTCCAGCCGATAATCAGGTCGACCATGACGATGACCGAGCCGAGTTCCTTGGCGAATTCGGCGCGACGGTACATTTCCTCCATCGTGCCGGCGGTGATGTTGATGTAGTGTCCCTTGACCTCGCCAGTGACTGCGGAAGCATGATTGACGGCTTCCATGCAGTAGAGGAAGCGGTCGCGCCAGTGCATGAAGGGCTGCGAGTTGATGTTCTCGTCGTCCTTCATGAAGTCGAGGCCGCCCTTCAAACCTTCGTAAACGACGCGGCCGTAGTTCTTGCCGGAGAGCCCGAGCTTTGGCTTGGTCGTGGCACCAAGCAGGGGCTTACCGAACTTGTCGAGGCGTTCGCGCTCGACGACGATACCGGTTGGCGGCCCCTTGAAGGTTTTCACATAGGCGACCGGGAAGCGCATGTCTTCGAGACGTGCGGCCTTCAACGGCTTGAACGAGAAGACGTTGCCGATGATCGAGGCCGTCAGGTTGGCGATCGAGCCTTCCTCGAACAGGATCAGATCATAGGCGACATAGCAGAAGAACTGTCCCGGCGTCCCCGGCACCGGATCGACCCGGTAGGCCTTGGCGCGGTACTGGTCGCAGGCGGTCAGACGGTCGGTCCAGACCACCGTCCAGGTGGCCGTCGAGCTTTCGCCGGCAACAGCGGCCGCCGCTTCGATCGGATCGACGCCGTCCTGCGGCGTGATGCGGAAGAGGGCTATGAGATCGGTGTCCTTCGGCTCGTAATGGCCGTCCCAGTAACCCATCTGTGCGTATTTCAACACACCGGCCTTGTAACGTTCCTTGCCTTTGATCTCGGTTTTCGCATCGGCGTTCATGGCACTGTCCTTTCCTTGGTCGGATGACGTTCAGGCGGCTTCAGACCGCGCGTTTGAGGGTTTCAGGCTGCCGCTCGCATAGCGTTTGGCCATGTCGCTCATGGGGATGACCTTGATGCGCGACGCATTGCCCGCCGTGCCGAAGGCCTCGAAGCGAGCCTTGCAGACAGAGGCCATGGCATCCATGGCGGGCTTCAGGAACTTGCGCGGATCGAATTCGTCGCGGCGGGTGTCGGCGATGCGGCGGAATTCGGCGGCGGCGGCGAGGCGCAGGTCGGTGTCGATATTGACCTTACGCACGCCAAAGCGGATGCCACGGACGATCTCCTCGACCGGCACGCCATAGGTCTCGCGCATCTCGCCGCCATGGGCGTTGAAGACCTCTTGCCATTCCTCGGGGACCGAGGAAGAACCGTGCATGACGATGTGGGTGTCGGGCAGCCGGCGATGGATTTTTTCGATCACATCCATGGCAAGCACTTCGCCGGTCGGCTTGCGGGTAAACTTGTAGGCGCCATGCGAGGTGCCGATCGCAACGGCGAGTGCGTCGACGCTGGTTTCGGCGACGAAACGGGCCGCCTCATCCGGATCTGTCAGCAATTGCGAACGGTCGAGCGCGCCGTCGAACCCGTGACCGTCCTCGGCTTCGCCTTTGCCGGTCTCCAATGAACCAAGGCAGCCGAGTTCACCTTCGACCGAGACGCCGACCATATGGGCAAGGCGCGTGACCTCGGCAGTGATGCCGGCATTATAGGCATAGTCCGCCGGCGTCTTGGCGTCCTCTTTCAGCGAACCATCCATCATTACCGAAGTGAAACCGTGCTGGATCGCGGAAAGGCAGGTGGAAACCCTGTCTCCATGGTCCTGGTGGATGCAGAGCGGAATGTCAGGATACATCAGCTCCAGTGCCTCCATCATCTTGGCGAGCATGATGTCGTTGGCGTAAGAGCGGGCGCCGCGCGAGGCTTGCAGGATGACTGGCGCATCGCAGGCTTTGGCCGCCTCCATGATGGCGAGACCCTGCTCCATATTGTTGATGTTGAAGGCGGGCACGCCGTAGCCGCGTTCGGCGGCGTGGTCGAGCAGTTGACGAAGCGTGATGCGGGCCATGGTCAGGCCTCCTCTCGAAGTGGGGTGATGGATCTGGTCTGCTGCACCGTCATCGGCGGCGCCCTCCTGTGTCATGGCCGATGAGCCGCAGCGCTTCGGCAGCGGCATGTTCGGCGGTAATGCCGAAATGCTTGTAGAGCTCGCCGGCGGGTGCCGAGGCACCGAAGCCCCGCATGCCGATGAAACTGCCACGCGCACCCATCCAGCGATCCCAGCCTAGACGGCCGGCGGCTTCAATGGCGATACGCGGCGCGCTGCCGAGCGTCTGCTCCCGGTAGGTTTCGTCCTGGGCCTCGAATTTCTCCCAGCACGGCATGGAGACCACGGCCGCCTCGATGCCCTTTTCTCTGCGCAGTGTGTCGGCGGCGGCGATCGCGATCTCGACTTCCGAGCCTGTGGCGAGCAGGGTCACGTCGCGCGGGCCCTTGGTCTCGCGCAAAACGTAAGCGCCACGTATCGAAAGGTTTTCCTCGCCTTGAGCCGTGCGTAGCATCGGCAGAGCCTGACGGGACAATGCCAGCACGCTTGGGGTCGCTTTTTCGGTGAGCGCGATTTCCCAGCATTCGGCCGTCTCGATGATGTCGGCCGGGCGGAAGACGTTGAGGTTCGGCGTGGCGCGCAGCATGGCGAGGTGTTCGACCGGCTGGTGGGTCGGGCCATCTTCGCCAAGCCCAATGGAATCATGCGTGAGCACGTAGACGACCGGCAGTCCCATCAGCGCCGATAGCCTGATCGCGCCTCGTGCATAGTCGGAGAACACCAGGAAAGTGCCGCCATAGGGAATGAAACCGCCGTGCAGCGCGATGCCATTCATGGCCGCCGCCATGCCGTGCTCGCGGATGCCGTAATGCAGGTAGCGGCCCTTGAAGTTGCCGGCGGTGATCGGCGCGGTTTGGGATGTCATGGTCAGGTTCGAGCCGGTGAGGTCGGCCGAGCCGCCGATGGTGAGCGTGGTCGCATCGTTGATCACCTCAAGCGCCATCTGTGAGGCCTGACGGGTTGCGACCTTGGTTGCCTTGGCGCGGTGCTCTGCGCGGAATTTGGCCAGCCGCCGGGCAACATCGGCACCCTGTTCGCGGCCGATCGTCTGTTCGTAGCGTTTGCGCGAACGCGAAGTGTCGCGGCGAAGCTCCCAGGCCTTGCGCACTGCCTGCCCTCTGAGCGCCACGTTTTCCCAGGCTGATTTGATTTCTTCCGGCACGAAGAAGGGCGGGTGGGGCCAGCCAAGTTTCTCGCGGGTCGCTGCGATCTCCTTGTCGCCGAGGGCCGCGCCGTGGGTCTTGTGCGAACCTTCCATGCTGGCGGCGCCCTTGCCGATCTTCGTCCGGCAGGCGATCAGCGACGGCTTGCGGCTCTTGCGGGCGCGGTCGATGGCCTTGGCGACCGCGTCTGGATCATGGCCGTCAACGGCTTGCGCATCCCATCCGGCAGCGCGAAAGCGGGCGAGCTGGTTCATCGAAGTGGAGAGCTTGGTCGCGCCGTCGATCGAGATGTGGTTGTCGTCCCATAGCACGATCATCTTGCGTAGCTTCAAATGCCCTGCCAGATCGATCGCCTCGTGGCTGATGCCCTCCTGGAGGCAGCCGTCGCCGGCGACCACGTAGGTGAAGTGATCGCAAAGCGACGAACCAAAACGGGCGGCCATCATCTGTTCGGCGATCGCCATGCCGACGGCCGTGGCGATACCCTGGCCGAGCGGGCCGGTCGTTGTCTCGACGCCGAGCGCATGGCCGTACTCGGGATGGCCAGCGGTCTTCGATCCCATCTGGCGGAAGGCGGCAAGTTCGGACATCGGCATGTCGGTGAAGCCGATCAGGTGATGGATCGCGTAGAGCAACATCGATCCATGGCCGGCGGACAGGACAAAACGGTCTCGATCCGGCCAATACGGCATGGATGGATCTATCTTGACGAAACGGTTGAAAAGGACGCTGACGGCGTCCGCCATGCCCATCGGCATGCCTGGATGGCCGGAATTGGCCTTCTGCACGGCATCCATGGCGAGAAAGCGAATGGCATTTGCCATGTCCTGCTCGGATACTGTGACACTCGTCTCGATTTTTTGCGAAATGTTCATGGGTGTCCTCCTCACGACATGCGATGCTTACGTTCGAGCAGCTTGTGAATCAGCGGTGTGAAGATCAGCTGCATGGCGAGATCGAGCTTGTCGCCGGGAACGACGATCGAATTGGCGCGCGACATAAAGCTCTCCTTCAGCATCGACAGCAGGTAAGGGAAGTCGATGCCACGCGGGTTGGCGAAGCGGATCACCAGGATCGATTCCGCCGGTGTCGGGATCCAGCGGGCGACGAAAGGGTTTGAAGTGTCGACGATCGGCACGCGCTGGAAGTTGATGTCGGTCTGCGAGAATTGCGGGCAGATGTAGTGGACGTAGTCCGGCATGCGGCGAAGGATCGTGTCGGTCACCGCCTCCGTGGAGTAGCCACGGGTCGCCTTGTCACGGTGGATCTTCTGGATCCATTCGAGATTGATAACCGGCACGACGCCGATCTTCAGATCGCAGTGCTGGGCAAGATTAAGTTCGTTCGTGACAGCGCAGCCGTGCAGTCCTTCGTAGAACAGAAGGTCGCTCCCCTTGAACTCCTCCCACTCGGTGAAAGTGCCCGGGGCAGCGCCGTATTTGGCGGCCTCCGCGTCGTCGTGGATGTAGTGCCGGGTGCGGCCGACACCGCGTCGCCCATACTCGGAGAAGACGTTTTCCAGAATTTCCAGTTCGTTGGCGTCTGCGGCAAAGTGGGTGAAGTCGTTGCCCTTGGCCTTTTCGTCGGCGATCTTTTTCTTCATCGCCTCGCGATCGTAGCGGTGGAAGGCATCTCCCTCGATGAAGGACGCGGAGATATTCTCACGCTTGAAGATCTTCTCGAAAGTGTCCTTGACCGTGGTGGTGCCGGCGCCGGACGAACCGGTGATCGAAATGATCGGATATTTGGCTGACATTGTTTTCTCCTCAGGCGCGAAACAGGCCGCGCTTGCCGAACAGCGGCGCGCGCTCACCGATCATGGTCGGGTCGACATGGTAGCGGGTGACGCGTGCCACCTCGCGGCGAGAGCCGAAGACCAACGGCACCCGCTGGTGCAGGCTCTCAGGCTCGAGGTCGAGAATGCGGCTGACCGCGTTGGTCGCGGCGCCCGCGGCATTCTCGACGAGAAAGGCGATGGGATTGGCTTCGTAGACGAGGCGCAGGCGACCTTGCGAATAGCCCCGGCGCGTATCGGCCGGATAAAGGAAGATACCGCCCCGTATGAGGATACGGTAGGCGTCCGCGACCAGCGAGGCGATCCAGCGCATGTTGAAGTCACGCTCGCGCGGTCCTTCGGCGCCGGCCAGGCAGTCGTCGACATAAAGACGAACCGCCTCTTCCCAATGACGGTAGTTGGAGGCGTTGATGGCGAACTCATGGGCGCGTTCGGGAATGCTTACCGACTTGTAGCCCTGCACGAAGCAGCCGAGCCGGCTTGAAAAGACGAAGATCTCTGTGCCCTTGCCGAGCGATAGGACCAGGGCGGTCTGCGGTCCATAGATGAAGAAGCCAGCCGCCATTTGCCGATTACCCGGCTGCAGGAATGTCGGCATCGGATTATTGTCCGCTGTCTTGATCGCCGGGAGGATCGAGAAGACCGTGCCGACCGAGACATTCGTGTCGATGTTCGACGAACCGTCGAGCGGGTCGATCGCAACCGCCAGGCTGGCCTCGGGGTTGAGTGAGACCGGATGCTCCAGCTCTTCCGAAGCATAGAAAGTGACCGGCGCGCCTTGCAGTGACGACAGGAACAGGTCGTCGCAGATGACGTCCATTTCCTTCTGCATGTCACCGTCACTATTCGCCCCGCCTCGGAGGCCATGAAGATGCGCACTCAGCGCGCCTTGTCCGACCAGCTTGCGAATGTCGAGGGCCGCGGTTGCCAACCGCTGGATGACGGCGGCCATGTCGCGTGCCGTTTCATCGCGCGTGGCGATGCATGAAACGAGGTAAGCCTCGAGAGTTGCGCCTGACATGATGTCTCCTCCCATCAAGTGTCAGGGCGAGAATGACGGAAGTTATGAGTTTGTAAATTTTATTAAGTTGACTATTGAAGTAAGAAATATTTAGTTTCTAATATGCGCAATATTACCCTACGCCAGCTCCGCACCGTCGAAGCCGTCAGTCGTCTCGGCAAGATCAATCTTGCGGCCGGTGAGCTGGGCCTGACCGGGCCGGCGCTGACTCTACAGATCCAGCAGTTGGAGCGGGACGCGGGCGTGTCCCTGTTCGACCGGACACGGGAGGGCATGGTGCTGACCGCCTTCGGCACCGCTTTCCTCGAAGCAGCCCATGCGATCGGGGAGAGTCTTCAGACGCTGTCGGATTCGATCGATGCGATGAAAGGCTTGCGGAGCGGGCGGCTCAGGCTCGGTGTCGTATCGACGGGCAAGTATTTTGCGCCACAGCTCATTGCGGCTTTTCGCAAGCAAGTGCCTGGGATCGAGATCAATCTCTTCATCGGCAATCGGGCGGAGATCATCCAGAAGCTGCGCGATCACGAGGTCGACATCGCCCTAATGGGCCGTCCGCCGCGCGACTTCGATGTCCGCTCGCAGGTGTTCGGCGATCATCCGCTGGTCTTCATCGCGCCAGCCGATCATCCGTTGGCGGGCAAGCTCGACATATCGAGGGAGCGGGTCGCTGAAGAGCAATTCCTGGTGCGGGAAAGGGGGTCCGGTACCCGGATTTCGCTGGAAATCTTCCTCAGCGAGGTGCCTCGGCGACTGGAGGATTTGGGAACGGAGATGGGGTCGAACGAGACCATCAAGCAGGCGGTGATCGCCGGGCTGGGGGTGGCGTTTCTTTCCGCTCATACCATCGAACAGGAGGTCAAGCTCGGCCGTCTCGTCATTCTAGATGTTGTCGACACGCCGATCCGACGACAGTGGTTCAGCGTGTCGCGTGTGGACCGCGCGGTCAATCCGGCAATGCGGGCCTTCGAGCGGTTTCTGCTGGCGGAAGGGGCGCGTCACCTGCCGGTGGTGACGAAGCCCTATCCCGCCAACGCTTTTGGGTGAGTGCGTTCCGGCCCGTGGGCTAGCCGTCGGCGCGCGACAGGATTTTCTTCTCAAAGAAGAAATAGGGGCGCAGTTTCACGCCGACAATATTGCCGGCAAAGGCGGCCACGGCCCAGAGCCAGCCATGCAGGCTGCCGGAGGCGATGCCGGAGAAATAGGCACCGATATTGCAGCCGTAGGCGATGCGGGCGCCGTAGCCGAGCAGCAGGCCACCGATCACGGCGGCAAGCACTGAGCGCAACGGGATGTCTAAGCTCGGGGCGAATTTGCCGGCGAGCGCCGCGGCCAGCATGGCGCCAGCGATGATGCCGAGATCCATGATCGAGGTGACATCGGCGAAGATGCTTGCGCCAAGCGCCTTGGCATTGGCGGGGGTTTGCCAATAGGCCCAGGCGGAGGGATCAATGCCGATCAGCTGCACGCCCTTGGCGCCCCATAGCGCGAAGGCGGAGGTGATGCCCCAGGGGCGACCGGCCAGCGCCAGTGTCGCGAAATTGAGCACAACCAGCACGATGGCACCGGTGATCAGCGGCCAGGGACCGCGCAGCAGGCGGGAGACGCCCTGGCGCTGCGCGGGTATGGCGGTTTCCAGATCCCCGTGGCGGCGCTTCTCGACCAGTACCGTGGCAGCGGTAATCGCGGCGAACAGGATGAGCGAGACGAGTATGCCGCCTGCGGCCCCGAAACTTGCAACCAAGGAGACGGGGGGCAGTGCCGGCAAGCTCGTCCACCAGTCAAAGTGAATGGTCGCCGCCACCGAGCCGATTATGAAGAACAGCAGTGTGATCAGCATGCGGGCATTGCCGCCGCCAGCAGTGAAGAGCGTTCCTGAAGCGCAACCGCCGCCAAGTTGCATGCCGATCCCGAACATGAAGGCGCCGGCAAGCACCGAGACACTAAGCGGTGAGACGAAGCCCTTGACCGGATTGCCGAACAAGGTGCCGCTCGCCAGGAAGGGGAAGAACAGGATGACGGCCAGCGCAAGCAGGATCATTTGTACGCGCAGACCACGACCGCGACCGTCCATGATGAACACGCGCCAGGCGGAGGTGAAGCCAAAGGCGGCGTGATAGAGCGCGATGCCGAGACCGCCGCCGACGAGGAAGAGCGCGCCGTGCTTGGTGCCATAGGTGTAGCCGAGCAGGAGCGTCCCGAGGACGAGGACGGCAAGGGCGCCGAGGCCCGGGGTGCCGAGCAGTGGCTGCCGCTCGGGCGTGCTCAACGGAGATGCGACTGTAGACATGGAAGACTCCTTGTGTTTCGGCCGCGATGATATGCACCGTCACCGCGCGGCGCGAGAAAGCCTGTTCTTCCGTCTGGTTGGCAGGAGAATGGTATTTTCGGTCTTGGCGGCAATTTGGAGATCGGCTTACCAAAGCCATCAGGGAAACGTGCTGGTTCGATCGAGCGTGCGCAATTTCGCCTTGAGATGGGGCTTCCTTTTTCGCGACCTGTGGCCAACGGCTTGACCGTCCACTAGCATGGGCGCCAGACGTGAGGAGGGGCGACTGGAGGAACCATGCAGCCATTTCAATTCAACACTACGCCGCAAGTCGTTTTCAGGCCGGGTGCCGCAAAGGACATCGGCTCCCTGGCCGTCCTGCGATGCGGCGCGCGGCCGCTGTTCGTGACGGATCCAGGCCTGCGCCGGCTCGGTCTTTGCGATGCCGCGCTCGGCTCGCTTGGTGAAGCCGGGCTCACCGTGACGGTCTTCGATTCTGTCGAGGCGGACCCATCGCTTGCCACGGTGATGGCGGCGGTGGAGGCCGGCCGCGCGATGGATGCGACCGGTGTCATCGGTTTCGGCGGCGGTTCTTCGCTCGACGTGGCCAAGGTTGTCGCCCTACTGCTCGGTTCCGGCGAAGCGATTGATGCGGCCTGGGGTGTCGGCAATGCCAAGGGCCCGCGCCTGCCACTCGTTCTGGTGCCGACGACAGCCGGGACCGGCTCGGAGGTTACCCCGGTGTCGATCATCACGGTCGGTGGCGAGGAAAAGCGCGGGGTATCGTCGCCGATCCTCCTGCCGGACGTTGCGCTTCTCGATCCCGAGCTGACGCTTGGTTTGCCGGCAGCGATTACGGCAGCCACCGGCGTTGATGCCATGGTTCATGCGATCGAGGCTTATGCCTCAAGGAATGCCAACAACAATCCGCTGTCGAAGATGCTGGCGCGTCAGGCGCTGCGCCTGCTTGGGGCCAATATCGAGACGGCGGTGTTCGACGGTAGCAACCGCGACGCGCGAGGCGCCATGCTGCTCGGCTCCATGCTCGCCGGCCAGGCTTTTGCCAATTCTCCTGTCGCAGCGGTTCACGCGCTGGCCTATCCGATCGGCGGGATTTTCCATATCCCGCACGGGCTGTCCAACGCGCTCGTCCTGCCGCATGTTCTGCGGTTCAACGCGCCGCAGGCCGCGTCGCTCTATGCCGAAATTGCCGCGGATGTCTTTCCCGATCTGGCCGGGGAACAGGGCGCGCAGGGGTGCTGCGCGGCCTTCATCGAACGTCTCTCTGCACTGTCGCAGAAGCTTGGGCTTCAAACGCGTCTGCGTGATGTCGGGATCGGCGAGGCTGACCTGCCGCGCATGGCGAAGGATGCGATGAGGCAGACCCGCCTGCTGGTCAACAATCCGCGTGATGTGACCGAAGCCGATGCGCTGACGATCTATCGGGCAGCGTGGTGAGCGACATGGGAAGGGTAGCTGCGGCAGATCGTTCCGCCTACGGGGCGTTTCGCACACTCACCACGCGCTGGGCGGACAATGACATCTATGGGCATATGAACAATGTCGTGCACTACAGCCTGTTCGATACGGCGGTAAATGGCCTGTTGATCGAGAACGGTGTGCTCGACATCCATGGTGGTGAGAAGGTCTTTCTCGTCGTCGAGACCGGTTGCCGCTATTTTTCCGAGATGGCCTTTCCCGATGTGGTGCATGCCGGCATCCGGGTCTCGCGGCTCGGCGCATCATCGGTCCGGTACGAAGTCGGTCTCTTCCGTAATGAGGAACTCAGCGCTGCGGCAGAGGGCCATTG
>NZ_BJZP01000033.1 GCF_007992095.1 Paenirhizobium naphthalenivorans | reverse complement strand
GGCGCAGCCGTTGCGGCTTGCCGCCGGCTCCTGCAGGACCGACAGCAAGGACGGGGCCGCATTGCAGCGATCGTTCAAAGCCGGTTGTGCATCGATGCGTTCACGGCGGGGGCGGCACCCACGACTGCCGTCAACCGAAGACCACAATAGGGTCGAGCGCTGTCAGCGTGACGGCGGTGGATGGGTTCAACCCTGTTGGGTACCGCTGATACCGGCAATATCGGCTTGCAATTTTCTTTCGCGGCGGATTTCCAACACGCGCCGTTGCGCCGCCATTCTGTCATCGGCACTGACCGGCGATGTCGGGCGCCCGGCAATATCGTGGCGCATCGCATCCGGCTGGGCGCAGGCCAGCAAGTAATTTTTTGCCGCCGCGTAGGCGGCGACAGCGCGGCGAAGACGGATCCTGGCGATTCCAGGCTGAAGTCGAGCACTGAATTGCTCGAAGATGCCGATCTCGAATGGCAAAACCGGATCAGTTTCCTTGTGCGGAAGGATTGCCGCAACATCGATCAGCAATTCGTTGATGGCAGCAGCTTTTTTGAGATCATTGGCACTGGCAGTAACCAGGCCTTGCGAGGTGGCCCAGGGCTTCAGTTCGGACGCCTGTTCGTTATTCATGTCATCCCCATCGATAACGCCGTCCATGGGATATAGTGACAAACTGCGACGGTTAAACGGCTGCACGGCGAAACTGGCCGAGGCGGCCACCGCTATAGGCACAAAAAAAGCGGGGCCGAAGCCCCGCCATCAAGCGGATCAGTCGAAAGCCGCCAACTGAGCGGCCGCAGCCTTGCGGTCGAGATTTTGTCCGGGATTTTCGACCGGGCGGTCGAACGGCTTCCAGCTTTCACCGACCACCTGTTCATAGGCTGCGACGGCACCTTCGGCCGCCATGCGCAGCGCGTGGGACTGTATGGCCATGTCCGCGGCAAACTCCCGTTTGCGCTGGGCGGCGCTGTCGTAACCGACCGGACCATCGAGGTCCTCGTCGCGGGCGTCATTGGCGGCTTTGGCCGTCGCATCGCGAGCTTCGGTGACGGCGCGGCTGTAAAACTGTCCCGCACCATGAGCGGACCCGACATAGGCGCCGACGACACGCTGGAGATGGATCTGCATCGCCCGCTCGCCCAGGCCCTCGGAAAGGCTGTCTGCGGTTTCGATGATCAGCCGCTCATGCAGGTCGCGGATGCCGTCGCTATCGACGACGGCGGTCCCGAAGCTTTCGGCGATCAGTAGCGCCTGCGCGGTATCGGGGCAAGTGAGCCGAACCATTTCGAGGGTGGCTCCCTTGCGGAGCTGGACGACGCGCGCCGACGGGCGGGGGGACTGACGGGAGGGGGTAGCGGGCTTTGCCATGAGGGTTTCCTTCTCGGGTTTTCCTCCGGGGACCCGAAGCGGCCCCTTGCCGCTCCGTCCCTCGGGTGCGGTCTGGAAAAGCCGGCGGAATGACGGTTGCTTCAGGGTCCGGGGCGGCCATGACGAGCGTCATCGGCCTGCGGCCAAGCGGGGTGCAGCCCCGCGCGGGACGCGGGATGGTGATGTGAGACAGGCTGTTCCGGCCGCCACGCGGCGCGATAGCGGCCTTGAAGCAGACGGCCGCCGGTTTAGACCGCAACACAACCGAGGGGCGGAGCGGCAAGAGGTTGAAGGCATCATCGGAAACGCGTGATGGGATACCCGCCCGACAATGAAGCGCCCTCACCGCAGTTGACAATCACCGTGTCAGCGCTCCTTGTCCCCGTCGCAGGACCGTCCCTGTGAGCCGCTCACGCAGCCCTGCGGCCGGCCTCTTCGCCAAGTTTTCGTCGCAGCGTGTCGATGGCCTGCTCCTGACGAGCCAGTTTGCCGGCGAGCCCATCGAGTTCAAGACGCCGTTCGAATTGAAGCCGATCGAGATGTGCCTGAAGAAGCATCCGGTCGTTTCGGCACCACCGCGTTCCGGACCGCTTGCGGGAGGGGTGTCTCGCCTTTGCCTTCTGTGTGATCGCAATGCGTTCGGCGCGGCCTGCGATCTGCCGATGAACGAGATCGAGGTGCCGGCGGGTCTCGCGATGCGCAGTCTCCATTCGCTTCAACAGCACGCGAGGATTGACGGGTTTCATCCGACCATCCTCCGCGCGTCCCAGCCCACGAAGCTCGACCGACCGTCGTAGAGTTGATGTCGGTCGGGATCGATGACGAAACCGAGTGGGCTTCGGGTGACATATTCGGGACTTGGCACAAGATAGCGCCGCTCCTCGGCAGAATGGTCGCGTTTCCCGCCGAGTGTGGCGATCACTTCGGTCATGCCAGGACGCGGGTCAGAGAGGATGGCGGAAATGACCACCCAATCGCCGGCATGCGCGTCATCGAAAAGCCTGCGGGCCTTTTCCCAGGATTGGCCAGGATCCAGCACGCAACCATGGATTGTTTCCCACGCGTCCGGCCAGCTATTGCGGATCGCGTCGCCGGCGACCCGGCGCTCGTAAGTGGTGAAGAGATCCGGGAAAGTCAGCGCGACGATCGCCCATTCGGCATCTTCTTCGTACCACGGGGTCTCCTTGCGAAGCGAAGGATGGATCCGCAGATTGCGTTCCATCGACAGGTGAAATCCGCCGTGGCCGGCCGTCATGTGTGAGGTTATGCCCTCGGCATAAACCGTCGCCATTTGCGAGGCGCCCCATGGGGTGCTGCAGGCGATCCTCGTTTCGACACGGGCAAAAGCTGCAAGCTCACGACGGTGCTCGGCCGTCTCGAACACCCGATCGCGGAATGCCGCCTCGTCGTCCAGCCGGCCTTCGTGACCGAAAAAGTCAGCGCGCGTCATCTCGGCAAGTGGCCGGGATACGCACCAGGCACTGGCAAGGAAGCCGCCGCCATCGACCAACGACAGCATCGCGAGGGTGATATCGCCGATCCGGGCGACCGGGAAATCATCAGCACTGCGCGCGAACTCGACCCCTGAATTTTTGGGGGTCATTGCATCATGGGAGTTGGCTGGCCTGCTCATGCCACCCTCCCCTCTATCCGGTCGGCGGCGACTTCATCCGCTGTGACCTCGCGCAACATCGTATTGGTGAAGCCACAGCTCCGTAGCCAGATCTCGGCATGGTCCCGATTGGCTGCAAGATGCAGGAGCTCAGCATCCTCGGCATCGCCATCGAAAATGCGGATGGAGCCGATCTGAGGCCGTTCGAGCACGGCGAAAGTCAACACGCAATCGACTGAAAATGTCCTGAAGTCGGGGCCGATGATGACACCGAGATCGTCGACACCGTCGGTGGTAACCTTGAAGCATGCGGGAATGCGAGACTGTGCCATGACAGCATGGCTGCGTTTACGCACCAGCCGTCCAACGGCATTGTCGCGTTTCCATCCCGCGAGTGTGTGAATTCTGTCCTCGGGAGGACGAGGCCTGCCGTCCGACCAGGAAATGACGGCGCCGACCGGCGCAAGGTCGAAGATCATGAGTGCGGACATCTATGTCCTCCTTCTCAATAGGGGAATTGAACACGAGAGCGCCGCCGGACAGGGCCCGGCGGCGGTAGATGACTTCGATGTACAAAGGGAATGGTGGCCTATGCGGCGGCCTTGTCCTCGGAGGGGCTTTCCTGGCTGCGCGTTACCTCTTCCAGCACGGCGTGCGGATGCCGGTGGCGGGTGAGCCATTCTTCCGCCGCAGGACGATCGTCAGCGATATGAACGAGCTCCGCGCCCTCGCCGGCGCGATCGAAGACCCGCACCGAACCGATCGCTGGCCGCTCGACGACAGAGAAACTCAGGGAGCAGGCTCCAATATCGAAGGTGCGATAGACGCGGAGTACGATGGTGCCGTTGCTGCCATGGTCACCTTCATGGATGGTGAAGCAGTCAGGCGCGGTGTAGCTGCCCCGGGTCTGGCTGGGCTGCTTGCGGATCAGGCGGCCGGAGCTGTTTCTGGTCTTCCAGGCAGCGAGCTTTTTCTTGTGACGCTCCGGCGGCTTGGGCGTTCCATCAGACCAGGAAACGATGGAGCCGATCGGAACGAGCGTGAAAACGAGAGACGCGGACATGCGATTTCTCCTGAAGATTTGAGGATCTGTAAACGAAACCGCCGCTGGTGATAGGCCGGCGGCGGAAACGATCTTGATGAGAGCACCGCCCCTATTCGGCGGCGATGCCGTAGGCACTGTCTTCGTCGTCGGACTCCGGAGTGTGCGATCCGTCGTCCGTGTCAGCCGGATCCTCGCCCGGTTCATCATCGCCGGCTTCGGACGGGTCGCTGTCAGCCACCTCGGTTTCAGCCTCGGCATCCTCGGAGACGGCAATCTCCTCCTCGTCACTGCCCGAGCCGTCGTCATCGGCGTCGATGACCTCGCCACGCTTGATCAGATCTGCCACGTCGCCGGCCTCCGGCGCGAAGAGAGCCGAAGCGTGCACGAAATGGCCGTCCTGGTAGTGGTCGACCAGCGCAGCGCGGGTTTCCCTCACCTTCTGGCGCGGAACGACCGAAGCGTCCTTGCAGGATGCTTCCAGCGCCTGGCGCGACAAGCAAAGCAGGAAGTCTCCGGTTCCCATATTCGGCAGATAGCCATCCGCCCCGATGGCATCGCCCGCAATCCGGGAGATGACGCCGCTGTTCGACATGCCACGGCGGCATGACAGCACCTCAACCAATGTCGAGCGGGCAACGACCCGCAATGTGTCGAGATCGAAGGACAGCTTGCCATTCTCGTCGATCAGGCGAACGACATGACGGGCGAAACGCTTCTGGCCGAAGACAGTGTCACCCGCGCCGGAATCGACGCGTACGTTGGTCCCGGCAAAGGCCAGGACGAGCAGAGCAAGCAATGTATCGTCCTCAATCGGCGCGCGACCGAGCGCCTCATGCAGGGCGTCCGTGCGGAAATCACCGACCATGTCGAGACCCTTCTGGGTGACATCCGGGCGCGGCTTTGCCCCGACGATCGTGTCGTCGGCCTCGCCGGCACCGCCCGCCGTCGCACCACCGGCGCCCTTCGGCTTCTTCACCTCGGGGAGACGATAGTGGACCGTCTGCACTTTCCCGTCACGATCGAGATACATGCCTGCATGGTCCGATTTCTGTGGCTTACCGTAGACACGCTCTGCCTTCTTCGGCAGTTCGGGCTGTCCCCAGGAATTGACCTCGACGATGGCACCGCGCTTGGGCAGGTTGGCGGTCATCCATTCGTGCTGAGCACCGAGGAAACCTTCAACGTTGGCTGTGTAACGCGTGTCCTCGTCAGCGGGAGCGAAGAGGTCTTCGACCCATTCGACACCATAGGCGGCCGCAAGATCGTCGCCGAAGCTCGCATCCTTGGCGTACATGCGCTTCTTGGCGAGCGCATTGGAGATCTGGTGCCAGGATGCCCGCTCGCCCTTCTTCGGCTTGTTGGCCTTCCAGACCTGCTTCTGTTCTTCGACGCTGGCGGCTGCGATCGTGCGAAGCTGCTGCTCGGACGGCATGTCGCCGAGCGCCATCTGATCGAGCATCGCAGGCAACACATTCGCAAGCAGCCTGAGCTTGCGGACCTGCCGTACCTGCAAAGTGAGCGCCAGCGCGATCGCTTCCTCGGTCCAGCCGAGAGCGACGAGGCGTTCGACGCCGCGCCATTGGTCGACAGGGTTGAGCGGCTCGCGTGCCGTGTTTTCCACCATGGAGCGCATCGCACCATTGTCGTTTGCCGCCTCATCGACGAGAACCTGAATTTCCTCGAGGCCTGCGGCGATTGCCTGGCGCACGCGGCGATGGCCGGCATCGATGATATAGCCGTTGCCACCATCCTTCTCGGGTTCGACGACCGGTGGCTGGATAATGCCGACGGCCTTGATGGTGGCCAGAAGAAGCGCATCGGCTTGTGCCGATGATTTCGACTGACGGGTCTTGTCGGGATTGTCTTTCAGCCCGCGTGGATCGAGCGTGACAAGATACATGGGTTTCTCCTTGACCGGATGCGGAGCGGCCCTTTGCCACTCCTGTTCGCGTCTTCTTTTTTCCGAAGACACCTTCCGGCCCGCGGGGCGGCCGGACCGGCGCAACTGCGGCCGAGCGTCCCTGCGGCGAAGGACAAGCGGGGCCGACGGCCTTGCGAAGGACGAGTTGCCGGGATGCGGCAGGCGGCAGTTGAGCGCAAGCGTCGGCGGGAGGACCGATCTGCGACCGGTTCTTCTTCCCCCTTTTCTTCCTCCCTATTCATTTTGCGCCCACGGATCGAAAGGGACAGGGCGATGCCACCTCTTGCGAGGAGCGCGACAGCGGAGTTGAGCGGAAGACAAAAAAAATGGGCCCTCGGAAACCGCGGCCCATGAAGTGTGGAGATTTTGAACCTCCAGAGGGGAACAGCTGATGCGACGGAACTGGGAGGTGACCGTCCAAATGCATCAGCTGTGTGCTCTATGGCTAGTTTCTGAGCAGACAGAAACTATTTATTGTGCAATGCAGCCATGCGAATGCTGCACCGCCTTTATGAATGGACCCAATTGCCGAGCACAGTTCCGCTGAGCACATGCCCGGAAACGGGTTGGAATTCTGTTGTCCGGATGCTGCTTTGCCCGAAGATTGAGCGCTTTCGCGGTTTCGTCGCGATGTCTTGGGCGAACGAAGTCTACCACACCGCTGCTACGTGAAGGGATCCCACGGATTGACAAGTTTCACGCCCATACCCGCAAAATCCTTGATGTTGCGCGTGACGAGTGTCATGCGCCGGGTGAGCGCCGTCGCGGCGATATAGGCATCGTTGATCGGCTTGGGGTCAGGCACATGCCATTCGGCTGCCTGCAAGGCCGCCGCCTCGTCAAGGGGAAGAATGCGACCCGAGAACGCTGTGATAACCGTGTTGTCCAGCCAGTTGCGCAATACCTTCCCGGCGGCGCTATCATTGTGTTCCACCAACCGCACGCCGATCTCAAGCTCATGCAGCACGACGGAAGAAATGAACGTTTCGTCCGGATCTACGGTTTCATTCCAGACCACGACATTGGGATGTGCCTTGCCGCTCACAATCTTGCGCAGTTCGGAGACAACATTCGTATCGAGCAACAGCATCAGGTCAGGTCAACTGCCTGCGCTCGTTCCGTCCGCGGCGAAAGTGGCAAGTCAATTTCGCCCGCACCCGGTGCGGCCAGCATGTCGCCAAGCGTCCGCATTTTTCCGGTCAGCCGTTTATATTCGTCGAACGACAAGAGGACATGCGCTGGCCGTCCTCTGTCGGTGATAATGACTGGACCCTCGTTGGCCGCGCGTTTTGCACGGCCAAGATCGTGATTGAGTTCCCGGCCTGAAAGCGTGGTGACCGTCATGACAATCCTCCAAAATATCGTGGTTACGTAACTACATTTAGCTCGCATCACCTTAAATTGCAAGATAAGCCACGCCAGCTGGCGCATAGAATGCGGGAACGAAATCCTCGCGTACTGGTATATTGCGCTCCCGTTTGTCGGATGCGCAACCCTCGCCAATCACTTAGACGGGCCACCGCGTGTGAAGAAAAAACAACGCGCTTGCCACACGCCACCCACTCGTTGATGCTGGATTCCCGTCAATTGTGATAGGCAGGATGCTTTAAGCATGGCAGAATCCCGTTCGCCGCGGCTTGCGGTACTTATCGACGCTGACAACGCGTCTGCGAAAATCGTTGATGGCCTGTTTGAAGAAATTGCCAAGATCGGCGAAGCGAGTGTTCGACGCATCTATGGCGACTTCGCCAATGCCCGTTCAAAGGCGTGGACCGACGTTCTCGCAAGACACGCAATCATTCCCCAGCAGCAGTTCGCCTACACGGCCGGCAAGAATGCTTCCGATATCACGCTTGTCATCGACGCGATGGACCTGCTGCATAGTGGTCGCTTCGACGGTTTTTGCCTGGTATCTTCCGACAGCGATTTCACCCGCCTCGCCTCTCGCATCCGTGAACAAGGCATCGACGTCTTCGGTTTTGGAGAGCAGAAGACGCCTGAAAGTTTCAGGCAGGCCTGCCGGCGTTTCATCTATACCGAAAATCTGTTGCCCGTGGCTGCCGCGAACGGGACAGATGCGGTACAGGTGACAGCCTCCCTCCAGCCCCCGACAGCCGCCACGCCCATCATCAGGAAGGTCATCGCCCAGATGGAGAGCGAGGATGGATGGGTACCGCTTGGCGCCGTCGGCAATCAACTTGCAAATCTCGCTTCGGATTTTGACCCGCGAACTTATGGGTTTCGCAAGCTGAGCGATCTCGTGAGGAAAACGAACGCCTTCGATCTGGAGTATGCAGAGGGCCGCCCGCTGCGAATCCGGGTGAAGCAAAAATCAGGAAAAAAGAACTGATAGAACTTGTGTGCCGCGTGTGAGACTTAGTCGGAATATACAAATTATTTGACTATTTTGCAAATGCCAGCGGTTCTGCGTGCGTGAACAGCCAAGGACAGGCGTCAAACACGATTTGTCCCCCACGATCAGCGGGGGACAAGAGATGGAAGCGATCAGGCTGCCTGTTCAACACCTTGGCTGTCCTCACGCATCGAGGCGGCCAAGGCCTCATCGACATCGCTTAACTGGCGACGCTTCAAAGCAAGCTCTTCAGCGAAGGCGAAACTCCCGCCCTCACGTGTGCGATATGAAACGAGCCGTCGGCGAGCGTCTTCGAGGCGATGGCGATAACGATCACGCTCCTCCTCGAACCCATCGAGCGCATGTTCGAGGCGAGAGATCGCCCCGAGCGGTGTCACCGTCACGGCCAGATCGACCTCGTAGTCCGCACCGGTGCGCTGCAGCAACGTCGCATAACGATAGCCCTCGGCTTTTCCAAACCGTTCCCCCTCATAGACGAGATCGAACCCGCCGATCGATGCGAGATGAACCTCGCCGTGCTGGCGAAGCTGTACGAGCGTCAGGATTTCCCGCATCAGCGCCCGACCGGCGTCCTTGCGTTCATCTTGGACCTCACCGAGAACTGTCATGGTGAAGGAATCCGCTGCGGTCGGAATAGACCGCTTCAAGTCCTCACCGATCTCACCAATCCGGCGGGTCGCGGTTTCGATGTCACGCTCGGCGTCACGGATCTGGCGTCGAACAGCATATTGATCGTCGTCGTGCGCGGCGCGCAACCGTTCGAGCCGGGCGATATCGGCTTCCAGACCTGCCTTTTGCATGAGCCTCTCGTCACCGCTGGCGATCGCTTTCGCCATCGCGAACTGGTTGGCCTGGCCCTCGCCCAGATCCTCAAGCCTGCGGATCGAGGTGTCGCCGCTCAACGCGGCAGCGATGAACCTCGCCTTGCGCTCATTGTTCTGCCACATCGACGCATCAAGGCTGCCCTCCGTCGCGTAGGCGAAAATATCGACCTCGTCATGCTGGTTGCCCTGTCGCACGATCCGGCCCTCGCGCTGTTCGATCTGGGAAGGGAGCCACGGCACATCGAGGTGATGCAAGGCTTTCAGGCGTAACTGCGCGTTGACACCTGTTCCCATTGTCTCGGAGGATCCGAGGAGGAAGCGTACCCTGCCGGCACGCACGTCGCCGAACAAGCGTTGTTTCGCCTCGGTCTTCTTGTAGTCCTGCATATAAGCGATTTCGGAAGCGGGCACGCCGAGGCGGATCAGTTCATCACGTATCCAGCGGTAGGCCGAGAAGCGGCGTGTCTTCTCGACATTTATGGTCCCCAGATCGGAAAAGATCATCTGGGCCGCACCCGGCAGATCGTAGTCCTTGCCATCCGGGCGGCTATAGATGCTTTCACCTGTCTCCTGCCAGATCCGGAAAGCGTTGCGGACGAGCATGTTGAGTTTGTTTTCGTCCTCGTTGTCGTTCGCCGGCATGACCAGACGAAGATCGATTGCCGCATGGCGACCATCGGTGATCACCGACAAGAGAATGTCGTCACCGGGCTGCGCCGGTCCCTCTCGCATCTCGATTGCCTTGATACGCGCTTCGAGGATTTGCTGATACATCTTGAAGGCAGGCGTCGGCTTAGCGGTGACGATCTGGCGGCGGCCCGTCGAAATCGCCGGCACCCTGACATATTCGCGAAGATCGTCGGGCATCACGACGTCGGCGAAGGCGCGGAACATGGCGATCAGTTCCGGCACATTCACGAAGCTCGCAAAGCGGCTGACAGGGCGGTACTTGCCGGACGGCTGGATCTCCAGTTCCGTTGACGTATCGCCGAAGCAACTCGCCCAGGCATCGAATTCATGCAAGCCACGTTCGGCAAGCGCCTCATGTCCAAGCAGCCGCTGGATCGAGAACATCTCGCCGAGTGTATTCGTAATAGGCGTCCCCGATGCCAGAACGAGGGCTCGACCCGGATTTCGTGTTTCAATGTAACGCGATTTCACATAGAGATCCCAGGCGCGTTGCGATCCGTTCGGATCGATGCCTTTCAACGTCGACATGTTGGTCGCGAACGAAAGCTTGCGGAACTCCTGGGCTTCATCAACGACGATCTGGTCGACGCCAATTTCAGAAATCGTCAAGAGGTCGTCCTTGCGCGTCGACAGCGCCTCCAGGCGCTCTTGCAATCCCTCCTTCAACCGTTCCAGCCGCTTGCGTGAGACACGGTCCTCACTGTCGACCCGGGTTAGCAGCTCCTCATAAAGCTCCAGCTCGTCGTGGATCATGCCTTGTTCGAAAGCTGAGGGAACACCGATGAATTTGAAGGCCGAATGGGTGATGATGATCGCATCCCAGGTCGCGGTCGCGGCGCGCGATAAGAATCTCGCCCGCTTGTCCTTGCTGAAGTTGGTCTCGTCCGCGACCAGAATGTTGGCGGATGGATAGAGCGCAAGAAACTCACGCGCGGCCTGAGCCAGGCAATGGCCTGGCACGACCTGCATGGCTTTGGCGATCAATCCGAGACGCTTTTGCTCCATGATGGCGGCGGCCATCGTCATGGTTTTCCCCGCACCGACGGCATGCGCGAGATAGGTGGAGCCGGCGGAAATGATGCGCCATATGCCACGCTTCTGGTGCGAATAGAGGTGGAAGGCCGCGCTGGCGCCGGGCAGTTTCAGATGCGAGCCGTCAAAGACCCGAGGCGCGATGTTGTTGAAGCGGTCGTTGTAAATTCTGGCCAGCCGGTCGGTGCGACCCGGATCGATCCAGACCCACTTCTGAAATGCCTCCTTGATCTTTTGGAGTTTGTCGCGTGCGGCTTCGGTGTCGACCACATTCAGGATGCGCCGTTCGCCACCGATATCCTTGATCACGTCGAAGATCTGCGGCACGCGGGAGTTCAGGGCATCGGCGAGTAGTTCGCCGGCATCGCGCCGGCTGGTCCCCCATTCGGACGTACCTGCGGCACTGTATCCGAGCTGGCGCGCCTCGACCGTCCAGCTTCCCAGTTCCGGCATGTGATGGATACGGATGTCGGCACCCATCAACTCGTTGACAAAATCCACGACGTCGGCTGCGGGGATCCAGGGCGCGCCTAGGCGGGCGGTAATGTCGGAAGGCCGAAGATCAGCCGGCTGGACAGCCTGCAATGCTCGGACATTCCGCGCGAAAGCTGGATCGAGCGCCGCGGCGGCCTCCGCTTCTGTCAGTCTGGTGCGAACCGGACCAGAGAGATAGGCGTCAGAGGTCTGCCAGGAGCCGTCTGCGGGATTTTGGAAGATTGCCTCCCCGAGGTCTTCGATCACCTCCTCGGCGGACATGTGCAACAGTTCGGCGATGTGCTCGAGGTCGACACGTCCGCGTTCGTTAAGCACAACAGCCAGCGCATCGCCAGCGCTGGTGATGACAGGTGCGACCGGTGGCGCTATCACCCGTTCAGAGAAGATCGGACCGGGCTTTGCCGTGTCGGTGTCGAGGTCGTAGTCCTCAATTGACGCGACCAACCAGCAATCGGGATCGTCCCTGAACGGCGCGAGGTTCGGCTGGCGATGGCTCTCACGCATCTCACCGGTCTGTTCGTCCTCGCTGATTGAGACCGTGGTATGATTGATCGGGCCGAACTCCCGAACAAAGGCACCCCAGGCGATGCGTAACCGGACCTGAAGATCCCGCCAGGGTCGATCCTGCTCCTGGGCCTTCAGCACCTCACGAACGGCATCGCGGATCGGCAGGAGCTTGCGAATGATTCGGGCATGCTTTTCGGGGATACCGTCGCTGCTGCGACCCTTGCGGATGCCGATCGGAACGGGGGAACCGTCAATCAACTGCATGAGGTTATGCTGGCCGTCGAGGAAAAAGCTGCCTTCGCGGACTTTGGCGTTATCGGGCTTCAGGTCGACGATCTCGGCGAGCTCTTCTTCCAGATCGAGATCGATGATGCTCGGCTCGCCATCATAGAGATGTTCGGGAAGCAGAGAGATCGCGGCCTTCAGCAGAATCTCAAGGTCCTCGCCGGGACGCGGCTGGCATGTATAGGTTTCGCCAAACGGGCCGGAGGTGAGGGCATGGTCACCGAGCACAAAGACGGGATGTCTGGCGAACCAGCGATTGACACGGATCGCGCCTTCATCGGCGGTGGCTGGCCGGATTTCGTCAACGTCGAGCCAGGTGACATCGCCTTCGGGCTCACCGGCCTTGCGTTTGCGGAAGAACAGGATGTCGACCACGACATCGGTACCTGCAGCCGCGCGGAACGCGCGTTCCGGCAGGCGAATGGCAGCGACAAGGTTGGCCGATTTCGCAATATGCTCACGGGCCGTCGTATCGGCCTTGTCCATCGTGCCGTGGGAGGTGACGAAAGCGGCGAGAGCGCCTGGCTTCAGCAGATCGATCGATCTTGCGATGAAATAGTCATGCAATCTGAGACCGAGACCGCGATAGTTACGATCGGAGCGGACAGTTCGATCAGAAAACGGCGGATTGCCGATGGCGAGATCGTAGATCACCCCGAGATCGGTGCGGGCAAAATCACCATTAACGATCCGGGCCTTCGGCTGGAGGAGACGGACAATCCGGGCGGTGACCGGATCAAGCTCGATGCCGGTGACATAGCTGGATGCCCGGAAGGCCTGCGGCATCAATGCAGGGAAAAGACCGGTACCGATGCCGGGTTCAAGAACGCGGCCGCCGCGCCATCCCAGACGTTGAAGACCTGCCCACATCGCACGGATGATGAACTCCGGTGTGAAGTGGGCGTACTGCGTGCAACGCGCCAGCGAGGCGTAGTCCGTCTCGGAAACCACACTTTCCAGCGAACCGCCAAGGTCGTCCCAGCCATCCCTGAATTCGACCTCGCCGGGGCGACGGAACATGCCGCTCGCCAGTTCGGAGGCTCCGAAACCGGTAAAACGGATCAGGCGCTTCTGGTGTTCGCGCGTGACCGGAACGTCGAGCTTCTCGATCTCGTTGGCGGAGAGGATGGCGGCGACATTGATCCGGGCGCGCTCCTTCCAGCTTTTCGGAAGGTCGCGATCATCGTCATCAAGATAGAAGTTGAAACGATCGCCCATCTTGCCTGGCAAGGGTGGTTTGGCCGCAACAACCGGTAACGGGACGACATGCGCTTCAGGCGCGGTAGCTGTGTTTTCATGCGCTGCCGGTCCGGGGGCAAATTCTTCAGTCGTGCCAAGGCCAAAACCAAGCCCGGAAGAGAGCGCAGTATTGCCGAACATATCGAGGGAAAAGGGATCGTTGGACATCGGATGAATGCTCCTGAAAAAAGACGAGCGTCATCGACCGGATGAACCGGCGTGGCGCTCGCGTGGAAGGGGGAAGGTTGTGGTTGCAGCGGACGATGATGCGTCAGCCGCGTTGGATGACCGAGATCTGCATCGCGTCTTCCTCAAAGGCGAAAGACAGATGCGTACCGCCAGGGCTGGCCGCGATCATGGCCTCGAGGCTCTCGGCATCGATGAAATCGACACCATCATCGCCCCCGAAGGTCTGGCGTTTGACCTCGAACCAGTCGTCGTTTTGCTCGGGGTGGCATTCTTCGGCATAGACGACCAATGGCTTGCCGTTTTCGGGCAACTTTCCGTTGGACATCAAATACACCCCATGATCTCCAACAAGCCAGAGGCCGGGCTTTTCGCCCTTTCCGGGTTCGAGGCCATAATAGGGATCGCGGAAGCCGCCATTGGCCTCGGCGTCGGCGCGACCACGTGCGATGACGTCGAGGACGGATTGGACCGGGAAAGTCAGCATGGTCGATCCTCCGTCAGACCGCGATGGGAAGCGGCGGGATCTCATTTGCCACCGACGCTGGTTTTACGGCGGCCGCAGGTGACGGCGGCGTTGGATCCGGATCGTCATCATTGGCGGCCAGTGGAATGAGGCGGCTTTCCGATCCGCCAGGCCGTCCTGCAAACGGTCGGCGCGATGAAGAGGGGAAGAACTTCATGGGCATGTCTTTCACCATTGGTTGGGACGAACGACCATGCCGCCGGATCTCGATCCGTCGGAGCATAGCATTCGCAGTTTCGGGATTTGGACTGGAGAAATTCGGCGCTGTCCTCGCCTCTTCAGACTTTCCAATCCAGCTTTTCACCGCTGCATTGGCGATGGCCGGTCAAAGGCCGCTTTAGCGGCGAAGCCCGCCCTTGACGGGCTGGAGCCACATGCGGCAGGGGTCTTCTTTTCTTCCCCTTCCTTTCCCCTTCACAGGGTCCGGAACCAGAAGCGACGGTCGGCCTCCAGCCGTACTCGCTTGGCGCACGCCTCCCATTCTGGCATCAGCCGCGCCTTGCAGCGTATGATAAGGCGTGTCACACGGCGCGACCGTTCGTCATCATCGCCAAACAGATCAGGGTTGGCCCTGAGGCGCCACAGAAGACGCTCATAGTTCATCGGAGCCACTCCAGACGTCCGCAACGTCGTCGTCCAGTCGAACTTCAAAGGGGCCGGGCCAGTCCCGGATCCATTGTGGAGCATCACCTTCGTGACGCAGATCATCCCTGATCTGCGCATTGGCATCCCACTCTGCCTCTGTCGGAAATCGTTCGAGGAGCAGTGACAGCGCCACGGTCCAGTCTTTTGGTTCAGAGACATCAACCTCGATCGCCTGATCATGGCGCCAGATCTGGGGCACGAATGTCAGTGTCACGCGCCGGTCTTCCAGCGAGACGAAGGGCGGACGCCGATGTCCGTCATCCAATATTTGCGGCTCGTGGTCTGGACTGTAGCTCCGGGTTTTCTCATAGTCCGGGTCGTCCGCTTCATCGACGAGATAGCCGACCACTTCCTCGGCATAGCCGGCCTCGATCACGCCGATACCGCGGGGATTGAGGCTGACGGCAAATCCGTTACCAAACAGACGTTCGTCGGCCGCGGTCATAGCGGCCCGGTGGTTTGTGGCATCGACTTCAACCTTGACCCGGACCACGGCGTAGACATGCACGAAATGCTTGCTGCACGCGGGATCGGCAGAAACCTTTGCAGTTGCCGGCGGGATGGAAGATGGTGCTTTCTCGCTCATCGACGTCCTCCTTCATGCATTTCCAGCTTCTTCAGCACGCGGGCGGCGGCATCCTCGAGCGGTGTTGCGAAGTCAGGACCATTCTCTGTCCATTCAAGCACTTCGAGAACCGCCGGGATAAATCCATAGTCGAACGGTGCATGGCGATCGATCAGCTCCCGTCCAAGATGGTCATGGATCTGGAGCGCGCAGATGGCAGCCGGGCGCGCCCAGCGCCGCAGTTCGATCGAACCGAGCTGGGTCCAGAGCAACATCAGAGCGTGAATGTTCCGCACCAGCGGCTTGTCGTGTTCGAACAGGATCCGGTAGTCCTGCATGGCCTCCCAGCAGCACAGGGCCGCGTCCAGTTGTCGGCTATCGATGTCGGCGATGGCCGGCGCAGGCGTGGCGAAGGACTCGATGAACCGGCGGATCGTGGTCAGCGAGTTGCGACCGCCAGCATCGAGCAGGAACTGGTCGTGCGGCAATCGCCCTGTCATCTGGCGGTCGATCGCACCGCGCATTCGCTCAAGAACGGGATCAGCTTTTGAGAGATCAGGCGCGCCGGGAAGGTATCTCAGGCCCTCGGCCGGCCTTTGTACCTCGTTTGCTGCGCGCAGTTCCTCGAAGAGATCACCGCTGGATCGGCCTGCGCATTCCGTCGCGGTGATCAGCATGACGCAGGCAGCGAAACTGTCGGGTCTCTGCGATGGATGCCGGGACCATTCGAGTACTCGGACTTCCGAAAGCGTTTCGGAGCGTGCGACAATGTCCTGCAGAATGAACTCCCAGGAGCTTGGTCGCAGATCGATTTCGATCCGGTCCCGACCATCGATCTGGTCGCGCCAGCATTCGGCAACGATCCGGTTCAGTTCGCTCTTCGGTGAGCGGCGAGACGTTTCATAGGCTACCGATAGATCGCCTGCGGCCAGGCTGAACGTCAGGGCAGCGCCGCTGTCGGTATAGAGCAACAGCGCGTTGTCGACCTCACCAGCATCGAACACGCTGGAGAGAACCAGCCGTTCAAGTTCGGTGATATCGGTAAGTGGGATCGCCGGGTTGATGACAATGGTGGTTTCGAGGTCGTCCATGGAACTCTCCTTTTTGGAAACGGAGAGGCCCGAAGCGATGCTCCGGGCCAGCTGATCGAAATGAAGTTTGTTGACCGCCGCGTTGCTGGTGTCAGTCAGTCCTCGGGCAACAGCTGCTGTACCTCCTCGGCACAAAGATGCGCGAGCAATTTGAGAACAGGCCGGAAGCCGGGCCTGCGAATAACGATGGTCCTGAAGCCTTCATTGCCGGGCGGCCAGACCTCGTCGGCATAGCCGCGGTCTGCGCCCGCAGCGTTCCAGATGCGTTCGAGCTTTTCCTGGCGGATGTCGGGGACAGGTTTGCCGGATTCGCGTGCAACAATCGCCGCCCGCATGGTCTCGGGCGTCACGGCGGGATCGGTGACGCTGACGAAACCGTGGAACCAGCGTTCGCCATCACTGGTCACGAGGCTGAAGAGGACGGACCGGATCTGTTCGGGACGGCGTCCGGGGAGAACAGTCAGACCTCCGGGCCGTAGACTGGCGAGGAACAAACCGGCCATCGCGCGCGCCGCGGGCTCCTGCAGCTCGAACCACTCACCGGCGTGCAGGATACCGGTGAATCGTCGCAGGGACATGGGTGCTGTATCGTGCCTCGACAGCAGCGCTCGAACTTCAGCTGCAGGCGCCGTCCCCGTGTGGATCCGACGAAACGGTGAAAAGAGAGAGGTGGTAGGCATCCGGATCGCTCCTTCGAGGATGGGGCTGGGACAGGACTGACGTCAATCCGTCTCGTCGCAGGCGAGGCTGTCGAGATATGCGGCCAGCGCTTCGGTATGCCGGTCCCGATCAAGCCAGCGGGAGATTTGCAGCAACAACGTGAAACTGTCCCATCCGGCGGTGGCGGCGATGCCCTCCAGACGGCTGCGGGTTTCATGCCCGCCGGTGTCGATACCAGGACTTTCTGGCACCGGTTGAGTTGGCTGCTCGTTCGACATTTGCTCGAGCATGTCGGTCGTCGAGGAATACTGAATTGCCGTGCCGGTAATGCGCATGACACTGCCGCCAAAGCCGTCTGCGCACATCTTCGAGCAGGTAAACGCCGCCCAGACCACGATTTCCTCGATAGTATTGGAGCGCCGCACAATATCCTGCAGGATCTCGGGCCAACCACCCTGGCTGGTGGTCAGGTCGATCTCGATATAGAAGCCACGCTCGGCCTCGTCTTTGGCATCGAATGCCGCAAGCAGGTTGGCGATATACTCGTTGAACCGGCTTTCCGATCCAGGAGAGCCTTCAAGCGCCACGCGCAGTTCGTCTTCGCGTGGTGAGATCCATTCGTTAGGACTGTTCCAGGTGCTGAAGAAGGTCCCGTCGCTCCACGCCTCTTCATCGAAAACAAGAGAGAGCATCAGACGCTCGAGCGGTGTCATGTCGCTTGCCGGGATGTCCGGCGTCACGACAGTCTCGGTGCGGTAGTCTGCCATGTCACGCCCCCTTACGCTGCGATGAAGACGGGAAGGTGGCGCAGATGCACCGGCAGTTTGGCGGCGATCTCGTCGTCGGTCAGGTCTTCAAGGAGCTTGAGTATGCTGCCGGTGGCACCGCCATAAAGCATCACTGTGCGCTTGCCGCGTGAGGCGTACGGCCAACGATCGCCGGCATAGCCGCGATAGTCGTCGGCCGTGCTGCTCCAGATATGGTCCAGCCGCTCATCCCGGGTCATGGCGCGCACCGGTCGGGTTTCGCGCTCGGTGATGGCAAGCCGCATGTTCTCGACTGAAGAGGTATCAGAGAGATCGCAATAGCCGTGGAAGTGGCGGATCGATCCATCGATGCGCAGCGCGAAGAAGACACTGGTGATCGATCCGGTCAGAAACTCGCGCATGGCGAACATCGACCCGCGGATCCACAGCGGTGGCAGGATCTCGAACATGTAATCGTGTTCGCTCTCGCGGATCTCGAACCATTCTCCGCTGTAGAGCCCAGTTGCATCGACGTTCCAACGATCAGGTCGCTGGGCGTGGCGGTCGAACATGCGGAACATCTGGTGGCGGTCGGCGACCCCCTGATAGACCTTGCGGATTGCGGGTGAGGTATTCATTTTCGGCTCCTTCGGAGTTGCTCCGGACCGATGCGCGGCGCTGTCCTCTCGACCTCACCATCCTCTTCAGTCCTTCATCACCCCTCCCGAGCCGCCGGCATCGCGTCCGGCCGGGTCAAGGGCCGGCTTCAGGCCGGGCGAAGCTTCCCTTGATGCGGCCGGCGCGTATGCGGCACGCCTTCCCTTTCCCCCCTTCTTTTTCTTCGTTCCGCCTCCCTCTCCTGCAGAGCCTCGTTCCAGTCGTCTGCAGGAGGCCGCAATCGCTGCCAGCCGCAGCCCGCTTCTTCGGCAAGGGTTCGAAGCCGATCGGCGAACGTGTCGCCCTGCGTGTTATTGTCAGTTGCCGCGACCAACTGGACGCCGGAAGAACCGGTAAGTACGCGCAGCGCCGCATCTGTTGCCGGAGACCACCCCCCGCCGGTACTGAGATAGAGGGTACCATCACGCAGACCCTCGAAGGCAGCAAGGCTCATGGCATCGATCGCCGCTTCGGTGACGCAGAGTCGGTAAGCCGCAGACCGGCCGAGACGAAACAGGACCTTTGTTCCCCCCGTCGAAAAGCCCCTCCATTCCGGGCCGCGCTCCTCCCAGCCCGTGATTGTGCCAAGATCGTTCGTGTGGGCGGCCCACATGCTGCCGTAAGGTCCTTCGCGAAGATGGTTCTGGGAAATGGCAGCATGAAGTGTATGGGGTGGCAGCAACCTTACTGCCGAGAGATAGTGCCAGGTTTGCGAACCAAGCCATGGACGACGTTGGCGGTTCCATCGGTCGACAATTGCAAGGTTTGGCCCTGGGACACGACCAACCATCCGTCTGGCGGTGTCTTGCGGGACATAGCCGATAAGCTCGGCAACGCGCTCGCGCGCTGCCTTGAACCCTCCGCCATCAAGATGGGCGACGAGCGAAAATACATCACCCTTGGCTTCGGAAAGCGGGTCGAACCAGCCGTGACCGTCATGGATCGTGATGATGATTTCGTTTTCACGGCGATACTTTACCGCCCGCCGTGTGCTCTCTTTCAGATCAATGAGGAACCCCGCCTTTTCCAGCACCGCAGAGCATGGCACACGGTTGCGAAGTTCCTCGATTTCCTTCTTTTCCATTCTCTTCTCGGCCTTTTTTGCCGCCCTCTTTTTGGGTTGCCTTCCCGCAGATTTCGCGAGACCCCATCTGTCAGCCGCGAAGAGCATGCGGAGGCAAGGGCGCGGCGGGAGTTGCTCGGAAATCGGGAGCCACAAGCGCCACCTGCCCGCTGCGGCGAAGCTTCCCTTGCCGCCGCCGGCTCGCAAGCGGCACCCGAAGGGGCAGGCCGGTTTCTTGAACCGGGCTCATCAAGGCAGGCTCGATCAAACCACTGAAAGCGGCAATGTCACTGAAGAGCGGGAGCCTCTATCCGGACCGTTGGAAGATTGGAATACGAAACTCGCTAGCCTTTCACCTGGCGGCAGTTTTGACTGCCTCAGACCCCTCCCACGCTTTCGTGGGAACATGCCCATATCCGGAATGTCGAGGGGGCGCCGTGATCGAAGATAAGCGAAGAAATTTCAGGACAAATTCAACAGGATCACATATCTTCCGCAGCGAAGCGGTACGCGCCGCTTTGGGGCGTCGAAACCCCTCATACCCGGTTGGTGCCACCCGTAAGGCATCAGACTCCTTGACCTTTGCGGTCGGGGGACCTGTGGCGTATGCAATAGGTTCTCCGGGACTAAAGGCCATGGGGCCGTGGTATGCGGTTTCGAATCCCCCGATCACCAGGGGTCAATGAGCAGTGGACGGCGGGGGCGCACCGCCGCAGTTGCTTTGGGAGAAACCGTTGGCACAGGATATTGTGTTCACTTTCTACACATACTCGAATGCCGGTGTTCGCGCCGAAGAGCGTTGGAAGCCAACCGGTATTCCGGACATTTTCTTCGACAGTCACCGAAAGGCGCAACGCGCGTTGCAAGAGATGCGCGACGATCTGATTGACGATCCCGAGATGGTGTGCCCGGTTATGAACATCGAAAAGGTGGTAACCGTTCCGATCAGCCCGGCAAGCATTCTCGCGTTATTGAACGAAGGTCTGGGATCTTTTGTCGATCGATATGAAATCGTTGAGACCATTGAGTCCAAATGAACCCGAAGCTTAAACGTTTCGACCGGGATTCTCATGAGATTTCCGCGGCGTCATGAAGAGACGCTCAATGACTATCGGTTTTCATAACAGGAGGCGTTCACATATCGAACGCCCAGGAAGAACAAACGCATCGTTCCCGGCAAAACTGGCACAAAGAGGGCCAACCTGGCTTGCCGCTTGAGATCTTCCCAGGGACGGCATCGTTGAGACTCTACGATTTTGCGGGTGCTGAATGAGCGGTTGCGGCGACTGCGAAACCAATTGCAGGATTGCGAGCGACGCACATATCAAACCTCCAATATCGGCGATTGGAATTGTGTCGATGTCATTCGGACTTGATCCGGCAAGGGCGACTTCGATATCGTCGCGTGTCACATCGCGGACCGCTTTGTGGATCGACACCTGAAGCACAGGTACTCCTGGACGCATGACCAGCACGACGGTTTCCCTGGGCGGGTATCCGGGCAGATGGCAGGTGACTCATTGACGGAGACGAGTGCGTCTTCACCAAGCGTGAGTGCATCGCGCGCCCATTGCTTTATGGCTCGGGCACTTGCGACGACGCCAGGATCGTTTCGTGACAGCGGATTGGCGAAGGTACGGCTCATGCTGGAGCACTCCGCCTGCGGGAAGCACGTGGCGCAAGCACATCGAATAGGTCGCGGATCGGTTTTTGCGGCATGTCCTGTCCGATCAGGACGACGCGGGTACTCCTGTCGTCGTCGGGCCAGGTGTGGAGGCGGTGACCCACGGCATCAAGACATCTTTCCAGATCGGCTTTGTCTTCGGCGGTAATTCTCCCGAGTAAACCCCTCCTCTGCCAGAAGCCGAGCGATATGAGGTCGATCACATGGGCGGGAAAGCTTCGGTCGATCTCCGACTGCTGCGGAAGATAGGCAAGCCGCTGGCACCGGCTCTCGCAGCGTCCACTGATCGGCTTGATAACGCCTGCAATCTCTTTAATCAGAGTCGACTTGCCCGACCCGTTGGCTCCGACGACTGCCGTCATCGATCCATATTCCATATTGCCAGTAAGATGGTGTACGGCGGGGTGACTGTCATAACCGAGAGTCAAGTCTTCGAAATGCAGGCAAATGCCGGTCATGGCCGCTCCGGAGGTTGACACTATCCAACAAGGTAATGTTATTACATGTTCCTATCCTATGTTATGTAATAACGTTTCCGCAACAGAGTGCAAGCCCGGTTCGATGCCTGCGTCCGTAATTCGCTATCAACCGGTCAATCGCGAGGACAAGATCATGACCCAGCAGACCGCCCCGACTCCCGTCATGGTGCTGACCGGATACCTCGGTGCCGGGAAAACGACCCTCCTCAACCGCATTCTCTCCGAGCCGCATGGCCGGAAGTATGCAGTGATCGTCAACGAGTTTGGCGAAGTCGGCATCGACAACGATCTCATTGTCGATGCCGAGGAAGACGTATTCGAGATGAACAACGGCTGAATCTGCTGCACGGTTCGCGGCGATCTGATCCGCATCATTGAAAGCCTGATGCGACGACGCGACCGCTTCGACGGAATTCTGATTGAAACCACCGGCCTCGCTGATCCCGCCCCTGTCGCTCAGACATTTTTCGTCGATGAGGACGTACGCGCCAAGGCCCGACTCGATTCCATCATCACCGTGGTCGATGCCAAGCATCTCATCGGCGAGATTGGCCGGGCCCATGAAGCACAGGAGCAGCTTGCTTTTGCCGACACGATCATCGTCAACAAGACGGATCTAGCTTCTCCGGAAGAACTGAAGGCGGTAGAGGACCGCATCCGCCGGATCAACCCGACCGCCAGCATCCTCCACACCCAACGCTGCGCCCTCAATATTTCAAGCCTTCTTGATAGGAGGGCCTTCGAACTCGACCGCATCCTTGAGGTCGATCCGCACTTTCTTGAAGAGGCGCACGATCACGAGCACGACGACCATTTGACCAGCTTCTCGCTTGTCGAGCGCGATCCCCTTGATCCGGAGAAATTCTTCCCCTGGCTGCAGATGATCATCCATGCCTTTGGCCTGGATATCCTCCGTCTGAAAGGAATCATTTCCTTCTCCGGTGATGACGACCGTTTCGTCGTTCAGGGCGTCCATATGCTGCTGGAGGGAGACCATCAGCGCCGGTGGAAAGATGCAGAAGAGCGCGTCACTCGGCTCGTATTCATCGGTCGCGACCTGCCGAAGGATGTGATCACCGATGGTTTC
The DNA here is from genome assembly GCF_007992095.1 of Paenirhizobium naphthalenivorans. GTDB lineage: Bacteria > Pseudomonadota > Alphaproteobacteria > Rhizobiales > Rhizobiaceae > Allorhizobium > Allorhizobium naphthalenivorans. The sequence continues at coordinate 10,039 of NZ_BJZP01000033.1, read as the reverse complement.
CTCAAATGCCGGGCTCTCAGCCAGGCATCTGAGTAGGCACTCAAAGCAGATGTCCTGCTCTTTCAGACGCTGGCTTGGGCGATGGTTTGCAGTAACGTCTCGCCGGAAACCGCCTTGCTGCCGCGGCTAAAGGCCACGGTATGCCTTGGATACGGGGCTAAGTGACGAGGCCCCTATCCGACCACCAGCAAGGAGCAACAGATCATTGCTTCTACCGCGTGGTTGTCGCCGGACATCTATATATCATTCGCGTGAACCGTCAGGTTCTTCAAAAGGATCGATCGGCTGCTCACCTTGCGGTAACAATGGTCGCTCACCCCCATTCTCCGGTGATCCGAGCCCATTCGCCGCAGGCTTAGTTTTTGCTGCGATACCCGTTCCACCAAGAGTTGAAGGTAGTTCTGCCGAAATTGAGGCATTTCGATTTCGCCGGCAATCCATTGCTCGATCCAAGCCAGAAAGGGGGGATCGGTCTCCATTGGAAAGCCTGCGCTCCGAATTCGCTCGAAAACCCTTTCAGCAATGTTTCGTCGTTGTTCATTCTTCATCGGCTGCCACTCATTTGATTTGCGAGCGAAGACTGTCTATCGCTCAATCGCAAGGAATGTGCGCGGCGGCTAACGGTAATCTAGCGTGCGTATGGGCCAGTCTATGTGTCTATATTGATCAGTAATATCACGCGCCTCATGCAGAACATACCATGAGTATCTGCATTTTATCGAACAATTCCAAGGCGTTCACCAATTCTCGGCGCGTGCGGCTGCGCGGCCAGCTTGGTCATTTCGATGATCGTTTCCCGAGATATATCCTCGATCTCATACCCTTGGCTCCGGGCCCCCTCGGTGAGGGCTTCCAAACTAAGGAACTCTTCCAGAACGGTGCCAAGCCAGATCTCCCTGGACTTACCCATGAACGCTTGCAGGAAAAAGGTACGCAACGGCGGATCAAAGCCGATCACGGCGTGACGATCGGTTTTGCCCCCCTTGGTGACTGTGATTTTATGTCTGCGATCCAATAACCTTCTCCTTTCTTGCAATGTTACATCTTAACTCGGCAATGTCCGCGTTGAACCCACTGCCACCAAACGCCGCGATGGCCTGTTACATGGCTCGTCGCTCGTCGACTGAGGGAGCTATCGCGAACCGCCCTCTCAGTTTACTGGTGTCTCTTGGCACTCGATTGCAAGGCGCCGCGTACAACCATCCGAACAAGATAATAAGGTATTCAATCTGAGATCCTCACCGCAATATTGGAGCGTGATCCAGAATTATCCACCCGAGAGACCATAGTTGCCCTCGATCAACTTAATCAAAAGCCCCAATACGATAGTGGTTATTTTCAGGATGGCGGTGTTAAGTGCTGAAACCGCACCGCAAAACCTTAAATTGGGTACTGATATCGGCAGAAACGGGCGCACTCTCGTAGGGGACGGACGTTTCAATCAGACCCATTAAGTGCAGCGGAGCGGAAAAAGGCCATAGGTGCAGCGATTGATGTGATCAGAAAAGGTTCGCGGCGATTATACCGCTCGGGCCTCAGCGAGGAGTAGTTGGCAATTGCAGTGCCTGCAGCAGGACACCCCTGACTTCGGCCGCACACAAATCCTAGCCAAGCGCCGCGGTTTCACTGGTTGGTTGAGCCAAAGAGTCCGATCGCCGCGGAAAAGATTGCCTTTCGAGTTTCCGAAACGGCTTACAACTCATCACGGGCTACAATGACAAGCAACAGCGTCACACGCTTTCGAGCCGATTGAGCACAGACTGCATCCACTCGTTTTCCTCCCGAAGTTTTACGAGCATGAGGCGTTTGAGGTAGCGATTGTCAGCCTCAAGCAGCGCGAGCGACTCTGGTGCGGCATGCCGACTGTGAGCGTTAGGGGATTTGAGCTGTTGCAAACGCCTTTCCTGGCTCCCCCTTCCCTTTTGCTTCTCTGCCAGCCCATTCGCCGGCCCTACAAGATCGTCGGCCTTCGCCTGGTCCGCAGATAGAATTTCACTCGACTGGTCATCGAGTTCCCCAATATCCAACCTCTCGCGCGGAATATTTTCGCGACCTGCAAGGATAGTTGATTTTTCGTCTTCTGAGTGCGCTTCCGAAATCAATGTTGGAAAGGCTCTATCAACTGTCACCATCGACGTTGAGGCATACGGTTCTGAGATACCCTGTGGCACCGCCTCGTCGGTCTCAATCTGCCGCGCGACGGCCTGCAGATCGAGATTGCCCCAAATGGAAGCCGATCGTGGCTTTGCCACGCGCCTGCTCGTCTTGTATTCGACGACAAAATTAGATCGTGGTGTTCTCATGTTCCGGATATTCAGAATTGGATGGAGTGAAAAGACCAATCGATTTGGACCGATGAAAACGCGCTTGCCCCAGAGGTACGTGCGCTCCTATGGCACGGACGCCGCATTACAACATGCTACTTCAAGCCCAATCTGCGGCGCAAATCAGCGTTTTCTGTTCGAAGTTTTTCCGCCAGAAGTTTGCGTAGCCGGCGGTTTTCTTCATCGAGCTGGATGAACTCCGCAAACTCGTCATCTTCTGCAATAGCGGATTGCGAAGTGGACCCAAACGCCTTTTTCCACTGATAGTAGGCCTGGTCGGAGATGCCGGCCTTCTCTACTGCTGCTTTGAGGGTATCTCCAGCCGCAACCTGCTCGTCGATGTGACGAACACGCTCGATCTTCTCCTGCTCACTGAGACCTCGGCTCTTGGGTTTCACGGACTTCTTCACATCCCCGCGAGCCTTGCCGGACGCAGCACTACGTGCCCTCGCAGGTAACTTCGCAGCGCGCTGTTCGACCTCAGTCGGTGACGCACCGTCGGCAGGAACATGGTTATCTTCGTCGGCCATTGGTCATCCTCTTTTGTTGCATGATCTTCTCCGTCAGCTCTAAGCGCCTGTCAACTCATCGGTGAAGACTCTGCGATAAACGAGCGATTTATGGCAGAATATGACAGCTCACATCGGACGAATGTTCTCTTATTTGGGAGCTACATTTATCCACCCCGGAGCATTCGACGGGTTTCGAATTGAACACCGCTGCGGTTTCGACCGAGGGGTAGAAGGATACCGGGGCCTAACAGACCGATGGTTCAATGACAGTAAACAGCGCGTCCATCTTCACGGCGAGGCGCTAACTGAATCAGTTACAACATTGTTTCAGCCCTTATATGCGCTGCATGTCCCGGTTAGGGTGATGCTTTACGGTCAAGGAAAATCTCAGTGTAATGTAACAGAAGACGCCTGCGCGATGTGAAATGGTCATGCACAAGACACCCAAAAAGATACAATATGGAAAACTGTTTGTTTTCCGCATATTAGTCGCTGTGGGAGCTCCCACAGAAATCCAGCGGTCTGTTTGCGCCTGTCTCGGGCCCGAAACCGAAGGATGGTAACGAAACGGCTGTCGCTCTCATCTGCGGCACGTACTGCAGCAAGCCTTCACGGTCTTGCGCAAGAGGGTTGTGACGATGATGAGTACGATGTTGCCCTCGCCGAGGGAGGCGGAAGTGAGCAGCTCTGGGCCCCTGTGATTGAATGGTGCATCGCTGGACGAGACCAGATCGAATAGAGCTTTGGTGAAGGCATTATACAAGCGTTGCCTAATCGGAGGGCCGACTGCCTTCGCGAAGAGTAGGGACAAGTTCTCTTCCAGTTACCCGGACCGGAGGTGGTTGTTCAGCGGTCTTTCCATGCCACGCTTCTTCACGAGCGTAGCGTTGCAGAGTCGACGATTTTAGGCCCTTTTCCCAATAACCCTTGGTCGCCACTCTCGCGCGCTTCCGAGCCATTGCGGGGAAAATCGTTTCCAGTGGTGGGCGTCCTCACGAACGCGGTTTATGACGCGCACGTGATGCGCCTTTATATTGGCGCCGCCTGCCCGTTCTCCATATCACGGAAGGCACCGGTTGCTCCTCAGTTAACTGCTGCACCGTTGCCTGGCGCGGCGCCGCGGCTAGCCAGCCTGATGGGAAGTGGGCGTGGTCCCTGCCCGCATGTCATGCTGACACCTCCATTTCTGCTTTGAAATCCCGCGACTGTGGAACCGAACGGTCATCACCGCATGAGCCTTCGTGTTGTCGGCATCCACGTCGAATTCAAGTTCGAATTTCGTCTATCTGACCCGTGCCACCGTCCCGAGCCGTATGTTCTAGACGTCTTTTTCATCTGTGTTCCCTAGCTCCAGGAAATGAGGTGATATCAGGTACCCCCACGCTTATACATTCAGACTCTTTAGTACTGCGCTTATAAATCATCGCTCTACGCACAATCAGGATATCGCTTTATATCCCCTCATAGCGGATGGTACCGATCGAACCATGGCAGCGGCTTCGTTCGATTAAAGCCGAACAGCCACTGGGTCTCCCCACAAAGACCAAGCTCGCTTAAACAAGATGGGATCAGGTGGATGATGTGGGTGGATCTATGTTCTGAAAGGCCGGTTCGATGTGCCGTCGTCAAGAGCGCGCCTCTCTGTTGCGAATGACAACCGGGGCAGGTGTTCGCTGATCCAATGCTTTGGGTAGCGGGACAAGACCGATCCATTTAATGCTGAACGATCGCCGCCTTCGTAGCTCGTTCAGCCGGAAGATCTGGCTGCTGCAGGGCAAGATGAGCCAATCGCTCGCAGCGATTATCGGCCGCGGCGTCAAGAACTCACCGAGGAGGCGCGAGAACGCAGCAAGCAACTGCCTATCGATCGAGACTGCTGAGCGGATGGCCGATGGCTGTAACATTTGCCGATCTTGCTTCCGATGGACATTGAGGTCTCGCAAATGGAAGGGCAATAGCCTCATCTGCGGCACTCGGGCACACCCTGCACAAAGTGCTGTATCCAACGGTCGTGGCTGAGGGTTTCAATTCCTGCGTCAACGGCGAGATTGCTGGCGCCATTATTCATATCAGCACGTAGACCCGTAGAGCCACGGGTCGGCTACCGTCGTTCGCACCACGTTCTCTTGGCAACGCATCTCCAAAATATTACGACAACCGAGGAGGGGCCCTCTCACCGTGCTTATCCCGCATTTCGCCCTTCCCGCGGGCTAACGTTTAGGAGCGCCATGACCATGGGCCCGATTGAAAATTCGCCACGCTCAGCCCTTCTCGTCAGATCTCTGAGATAGCCCCCCGGAGAATTGATCATATTCGCTTTCTCGAGAATGCAGGCAACCGCTACCGCAGCATTCTCAGGCCCCATAACCTCGCAGGCTTCTTGGTAGGCGGAAGCGCTGATGCCGAGCATTGATCGAACGACGACTCCGGCGGACATGAACTCTCGCCAATTCGCGATTTCACCATTCTTGCCGTAATCGGCAATCTGCGGGCATGCTCTCATCACCAACCCTAGCGGAAATACCTTCGGCGGCTCGCTCCGTTGCCTGTTACCAGCACTCGACTTCGCCCCCAGCCCTTTTTCGGAGCTTGGTTCAAGTTCATATAAGGATTCGGTTTTTGAATTCTGTATGTGCTGCTCAATACGGGCAGCATTGCTGCTAGAATTCTTCTCTTTATCATACGTTTCCAGTCGGTTGAGCACTTCTTCCTTCAGCATTTTCATCTCATCGAGCAGACTTGTCACCACCTCGATGTCTGCTTTGCGTGGAATGCGGGATACGAGCCGCACATACATGTCCTCAATGGCGTCCCAGTCTCCATCAGCAGCCTCTTCGATTGCCGCAGAAACAAGCTTCCTGACGTCTCGCCGGCAAACGGTCAGTGCTTCCCTGGCGTTCTTGAGGGCAACGCGGTCGGCCAAAGTCTGCTGTGCCATAATGGCGAACTCGTCAGCGCGTGCGAGCAGGGGAGACAAATCGAAGCCGAAGGCATGGTTGACAATGCCAGAGTTATCCTTCCGCGCGTAACGCTTTCCATTTGCGCTGTCCTTTCGGACAATCAGCCCGGCTTCGACCAGAACAGCGATATGCCGCCGAAGTGTCGAACCAGGCATACTGTGAGCTCGCAGGGACAGCTGAATGTTTGACGGGAAAACGATGAGTTGCGCATCCTGACGCAGCTCATTTTCGGGATAGAAGCTTAGGAGCGCGTCCAGGACCGCAAGGCTGTTGGACTGTATTGCCAACAGCTCAATAGCCACGGAGATGTCCCGGAAGACTTTCCACTTGTCTACGCTTTTGCCTGCTCTGATTTCCCCGACAGCTTGTTGCCGCCGTACGAGGGCAAGAGATATCGGCCGCCGTCCGAACGGCGTTGTAACATTTCCGCTTTGCATCGTTCTTTACCTGTCAGCAGGCAAAAGAAATTTGTTCGCCAAATTGGCGCCGAAGACTCTTGACGATGATTCTCGAAAATGCGATTCTGAGCTTGCTAACGAACAGAATAGGGCTTCCGAGACGGCGACGTTTTGGGGGCTCTTTTCTTTTGCGGGTTAAGCTTCCTTCTCTTTTTCATTGCTGGCCTGATACTCCTCGTAGAGTGAGGCCAATCGTTCGAGCACGAAGGTCGCGAAGTCTGGCGTCGCCTTCTTGTCGATTGTTATTTCGAGTTTTGCCCGGCTGTTCTTAACTTGGGCCAAGCGGCTACCTGTGGATGTCGACAGGACGTCAGGAGCACCGCGTCCAAGACGAGCGGGTTTCAGATAAGAGATAACCTTTTTGAACCGGTCCTCTGATGGAAGGGCGCTCAGTGAGCGAGCCAGATCGAGAACCTTTGGAAGTTCTGGAAACTTTTCGACAAGCTCCGCCAATTGCTGCCAGTTACCGCGTCCTACACCCGGCGCCGGTCCGATAGCATCGACTAGATCGGCTGGGAGGGCATCCACAAGCGCCATCATGCGCGAGACATCTGCTCTGTCGATCGACATCGCCGCGACGATAATCTCGCGTGTGAACCGATCCTTGAGATTGGCGGCGAACCGCGCTTTCTCGATATAGGTCAGGTCTGCGCGTTCATTGTTTTCTTGTCCCTGTGCGATCACCAACTGCTCATCGGTGAGCTCACGGACAATGGCCTTCGCCTTGATTCCGAGTTCTTTGAGAGCCCGCAGGCGACGATGGCCGAACGCAACCTGATATCTATCGGGAAACTCGGGATGAAGACGAACGAGAATAGGTACCTGCTGCCCTTGTTCAGCAATCGAAGACTTCAAACCTTCGACATCACCGTCCATACGGTCTTGAACAAAAGAAGGTTCGATAATGGCGGTGTCGATCTCGATCACCGCCTGGCCTTCCATCAAACTCTTTTCGATCTCCTCAGCGCGCCGGCTGCGGTCGTTCAGGTCTCCAACAGACCGCTTGATAGCTGACATCGGTTTCGCGGTCCCTTGGAGAGGCCTGGCGAGCGGTGGCGCGGTTCCCCCTGGTGTGGGGAGGTCGGCGAAGAGATTTTTACGGCTCATGTTCTACCCCATGTCTTTTTGATGAGGCTCTCAATCTCGTGATTGACACTGTTCATCGATTCGAGTGCCCGATCATAGGTGGCGCGGTTGAACTGACTTCTGTCGACCTCAAAGAGGGTCTGGTTGGTCAGGCCAGCGTCTGAAATCGCGGTACTCTTCACCATTGAGTTGACCATTACATTTGCACCGAACAAAGACCGCAAAAACGCGACCATCTGGTGCTGAGGCCCGTCGGTGGGTTCAAAACGGGTGACGAGATAGCGCATCCAGTTCTGCTTATCTTCAGCTCCCGCTTCCCCAATGGTGTCTAAGAGGTCACTGGTCATTGCCAAAAACTGATTCATGGACAGAACATCGAGCATCTGAGGATGGACTGTGATGAGGACGGACGTGGCCGCGGTCAGGGCTGAAAGCGTGAGATAACCAAGTTGGGGAGGGCAGTCGATAACGACGACATCATATGCATCGGCAATTTGGTCGAGTGCATCTGACACGCGAGCGAAGAATAGCCTATCGCTGGGATCTCGTTTTGCGAGAGCCATGGGAGTCGCGTGCTCGAACTCCATGAGTTCAAGATTGCCGGGGATCAAGTGAAGGTCAGGGATATACGTCGCTCGGACGATATCCTGAATTGGCCGTCTCTCCTCATCATACCGGATAGCGCCGTAAATCGTGTCGTTTTCGCCGACATCCGTCTCCGGTTGGCTGCCAAACAGTGCTGACAAACTCGCCTGGGGATCAAGATCGACGGCAAGGACGCGGTACCCACGAAGTGCGAGGTACTGGGCAAGATGTGCCGAAGTTGTTGTTTTACCGGAACCGCCTTTGAAATTCATGACCGCAAGGACCTGCACTTCTTCACCATCGCGGCGATGCGGTAGGTATCGCCCAGCGGGCCGGCTGCCTGCGTCCATATATTGGCGTATCTTGGCGATGTCTTCGACAGAATATACGCGACGGTTGCCCGGACCAGAAGCCACTTTGAAGTTCAGGCTTTCATCCTTCTCCATTTCGCTAACGATGGTCCGCAGATATCCTTCTGCACAATCGAAGAGCTTCTCAGCCTCTGCTGGCGAGAAGTTTCTGATCGTCTTGCGTGCGTGAGGCGGGAACACCTTCGTTTGGTAGGCTTGAAGTTGGGCCGAGAGCGCAGCCGAATGGTTTCGGACAAGATCCCGAAAACCCGAAAACTCCTCGATGGGTGCCAAATCCAAATTCACCATTGCCGCACTTTCTTCCCCAAGATACGGAGTTTTGCCAACGCACGGCTAAACTCCGCAAACAGATAAGACGCGATTTTCCGATTTCCGCAAGCGCTTTATAGTTAATGAAATATTAACGCGGGACCTTGCGCATCGCGTATGGAGCCTGAATTTCGCCTTAAACCGCTAGAAACAGGCGGTTGTTTAAACTTTTCAGTCACTAACACGGGTTGTCAAAAAAAGAGTCGATAAACCGCGTTCGATTATCTTTACCCTCCGAATGGGTGCACCTATTGAAGAATCCCTCCCCATCCAGCTGACGTGAGTCGGCACAAGCTGTGACGCAGACAGGGGCCAACGGCGGTTGTTCAAACGCAAGAAATTCGAGATTGATCGGTCGGCTCGAGTGCCTTCCCGGGAAACCTTGACCAACCCGCAAAATTAAGTGGCCTCATCGTCCAGTGCATGCCGCCACTACGTTTGGAATAGATGCACAGGAGTTCTTGCGCTGCCCCGCAGTTGTAAGAAAAACAACATTCCTCAAATGCAGGATAATTGACTAGGCCTCGTCGAGATCGCCGAAACAACCATGGTGTCCCTCGTTCTTTTCATCGCTCGCTTCGTGGCGGCCAACGAAGTCGTCTTGTGGCAGTGGTTGTGTATGTGCCGCGCCTTCGCCGGATACCTTTAAACGAAATCACAAACAGCAGCGCTGCACAGATCAGTAACAGGTATCCGCCCACATGCTGATAGGCGAACACGCCCAATACACCTCCGGTGAGGAAAGCTCCGATCGTCCAAATGTGTAGCGTGAGCCTTGTTCGGTTCTCGGCCGCGTGGGCGTCCGGTTCTCGTCCCCGCAAAATGTCCATCGCGATACCGAGCTCAATGCCGATATCGGTTGCCATGCCGGAGATATGTGTCGTCCGCACGCGAGCGTCAGAGATCCGGGTGACGGTCGCATTCTGCAAGCCCATCAAGAATGCCAAGCCAAGAGTGAGTAGGGGAGGGCGCCACGCCGCGAGTAACCAGATGTCCGCGATCCCGAGCAAAGCAAGCAGGATGGCTTCTACGAGAATACTATAGGCGTAAATGGCAGCGATACCGCGGCGTCGACCCGAATTGATAAGGAGGGATGAGATCGCTGCGCCGAGGACGAAAATGATGACCACGGCAAGGAAAAATAGCGCCTGATTCCATCGCGCCGTTGCAAGATGATCAGAGAGAGCCGAAACATTACCGGTCATGTTGGCCGAGAAGAAACCGACTGCATAAAAAGCCGCAGCGTTCAAAGCCCCTGCAATCAAGGCCAGTGAGCAGGCGAGGTTTAGGTTTATCCGCTCGTTGCGGGCGGAGCCTTGGCTGATCAACATACACGCGATCCAACTTGTTCAGCGCGTAAGATTTGCGCCTGCTCCGTCAATAACATTGCCATTTGCATTGCGGCAATCATAACAGGGAGCCTTGGCGAGATTG
>NZ_BJZP01000032.1 GCF_007992095.1 Paenirhizobium naphthalenivorans | reverse complement strand
CAAATGTGAGTCAGAGCCCAAGAGCAACCCGCCAACGCGAAGCAAAAAACAATGTGGGTGTTTTTGTCGGGCGCCCTGCGCTACACTCGAATTAACTTATTTAAATCAATATGTTTGACAATTAAATGGCGGACAAGGTGGGATTCGAACCCACGGTACGCTTTCACGCACACACGCGTTCCAGGCGTGCGCCTTAAACCACTCGGCCACCTGTCCGTCCGCGCCGAACCGGGCTACCGGTTGGATTGGCGCGATATATACCGATGATTTTCCGCAGATCAACCGAAATCTGACGGTTTTTTGACTTGCCCGGACAAAAGGCTTTCTATTAGCTGATCTCGGCCGGTATTGGGGTGTGGGGGCGCTGCATTGCCGGCCGAAGATCTTTGGGGGGGACAATGCGTTTTGTTTTGCGTCTGGTGAGTTTCGCCGCCCTCTGTATTGCCATCGTCGCAGCCGCGATGGACTCCATTGCCTCGGTGTCTGTGTCGCAGGTCGTTGTAACGCCGCTTCGCTCGGCCTGGGTCGAGATCGCTCCTGTCTCGCTGGCCTGGCTCCGTACGCTGGTCGAAGTTAACCTCGGCCCCACGGCTTGGCGGATGCTGGAGGTTTGGTTCTTGCCGCAGCCCGCCTTTGCCATTTTCCTCGCCGTGGCCCTGCTGTTGTGGATGGCTGGCTACAGGAAGCCGTCCTTGGCCGGCCGCTTCGCCGCCTGACCGACGGGCGCCCGAGAACGGCGGTCGCATGCGACCTCTATGGAAGGAACCTACGATGTTTCTGATCGACATGTTCAACAGGAAGACGACCATGCCGACGGCCGAGACCGCGCTACCGGGGCGCGATCAGTCCTTGCCGACCGCCGAGACGCATTTCGTCTCCGGTCGACCACTCAAGGGGCCGTATCCGGAGGGCTTCCGTACGATCTATCTCGGTATGGGATGTTTCTGGGGTGCCGAGCGGCTCTTGTGGAACACGACAGGCGTCTACGTCACCGCCGTCGGCTATCAGGGCGGCTTCACGCCGAACCCGACCTATCAGGAAACCGTAACCGGGCTCACCGGCCATGCTGAGGTGGTGAAGGTCGTCTATGATCCGAAGGTCGTCACCCTCGAAACGCTGCTCAAGGTCTTCTTCGAGGCGCATGATCCGACCCAGGGCATGCGCCAGGGCAATGATATCGGCACGACTTACCGGTCGGTGATCTATGCCGAGAACGCAGACGACATCGATGCGGCGCTCAGGGTCCGAGATGCCTTTCAGGGCGCTCTGATCACCGCCGGCCGCAAGCAGACGGTGACGACACAGATCGCCCCGGCCGGACCATTCTATTATGCCGAGGACTATCATCAGCAATACTTGGCAAAAAATCCCAACGGCTATTGTGGCCTGCGCGGCATAGGCGTCAGTTGTCCGCTTCCGCTTCCGCTTCCGCTTCCGCTTCCGCTTCCGCTTCCGGTCTCCGGATAGGGTCCCGCTGCTCGTTCTCTTGGCAGCGAGCCCCTTGATCTGGCTGAATTTTCGGCTTTTCCTTATGGTGTTGGCGCGGCCCCGACGATTCTTTACCAGTTGAAAAAAACCGGGTGAATTTTTCCAAAAGCCATGCAAGGATGCGCGCAGCCAGGCCCTTGGGAAAGGGGTCGGTGGTTCCGCAGACTGGCGTGTCAAAGCGCTTGCGGGAGGACCCAACAAGATCAATAGCAACAACAGGGCTGCAAAATGAAGAAAACCCTTTTGAGTCTCTTTGCCTTGGCTGCGATGTCGGCAACGGCGCTCGCCGCCGACGTCAAGCCTGCGCTCGTCTATGGCACGGGCGGCAAATTCGACAAATCATTCAACGAAGCAGCCTACGCCGGAGCGGAGAAGTTCAAGGCCGAGACCGGTATCGACTATCGCGACTTCGAGCCGACCGGTGATACTCAGGGCGAACAAGCGATCCGCAACTTCGCCTCGCGCGGCTATAATCCGGTTGTCGCCGTATCCTTCGCCTGGACCTCAGCCATCGAGAAAGTCGCCGCCGAATTCCCCGACACCAAGTTCGTGATCGTCGATGCGGTCGTCGATATGCCGAACGTCCGCTCGGTCGTTTATAAGGAAGAGGAAGGTTCCTACCTCGTCGGCGTTCTCGCCGGCATGGCTTCTAAGAGCGGCAAGGTCGGCTTCATCGGCGGCATGGACATTCCGCTGATCCGCAAGTTCGAGTGCGGCTACGAGCAAGGCGCACGCGCCGTCAACGCCGACATCCAGGTTTTCCAGAACATGACCGGTACGACCGGTGCTGCTTGGAACGACCCGGTTCGTGGCGGTGAGCTGACCAAGAACCAGATCGATCAGGGCGCCGACGTTATCTACGCGGCGGCCGGCGCGACCGGCCTTGGCGTGCTGCAGGCCGCCGCCGACAACGGCAAGCTGTCGATCGGCGTTGACTCGAACCAGAACCACTTGCATCCGGGGTCGGTCTTGACTTCGATGGTCAAGCGCGTCGATCTCGCCGTTTACAACGCCTATGTCGATACCAAGGGTGACGCCTTCACCTCCGGCGTCCAGGCGCTTGGCGTCAAGGAAGACGGCGTTGCCTACGCTCTAGACGACAACAATGCCAAGCTCATCACCGATGACATGAAGGCTGCCGTCGAGAAGGCCAAGGCTGACATCATTGCCGGCACGATCAAGGTTCACGACTACATGTCGGACAATTCCTGCCCGAAATGATCTGATCCGGGCGCAAGGCGGTTGATCAATCCGCCTTGCGCCCTTTCCATGTCTGGGGGACCGGAATGAACGAAATGAGCCAGGCGCCGGCGATCGAGCTGATCGGCATCGACAAGAAATTCGGTGCGGTGCACGCCAACAAGAACATCAACCTGACCGTCGCCAAGGGCTCGATCCACGGCATCATCGGCGAGAACGGGGCCGGTAAGTCGACGCTGATGTCGATCCTCTACGGTTTCTACCAGGCCGATAGCGGCGTGATCCATATTGACGGCAAGCCGGTCACCATCCGTGATAGCCAGTCGGCGATCGCTGCTGGTATCGGCATGGTGCATCAGCACTTCATGCTGGTCGAGAATTTTACCGTGCTGGAAAACCTGATGCTCGGCGCGGAGGGCGGCGCCCTGCTCGGGAAGGGCGCGGATGCGGCGCGCGACGCCTTGAAGAAGCTGGAGGCCGATTATGAACTCGAGGTCGACCCCGATGCGGTGGTCGAGGAGCTTCCCGTCGGCCTACAGCAGCGGGTGGAAATCTTGAAAGCCATGTATCGCGGCGCCGAGATCCTGATCCTCGACGAGCCGACCGGCGTGCTCACCCCCGCCGAAGCCGACCACCTGTTCAAGATTCTGCGCGTGCTGCGTGACCAGGGCAAGACGGTCATCCTCATCACCCACAAGCTGCGCGAGATCATGGCGATCACGGACACGGTGTCGGTCATGCGCCGCGGCGAGATCGTCGCGACCCGCACGACGTCCGAGACGACGGTCGAGGAACTGGCCGAACTCATGGTCGGACGCCGCGTGTTGCTGCATGTGGACAAGGGCGATTCCAATCCCGGCGAGGTCTTCCTTTCGGTCCGCAACCTTACTGTCAAGGACCATCGTGGCGTCACCATGGTCGACAATGTCTCCTTCGATGTGCGCTCGGGCGAGATCCTCGGCATCGCCGGCGTGGCCGGCAACGGCCAGAGCGAGCTGCTGGAGGCCATTACCGGCATCCGTAAGCCGACCTCCGGCGAGATTCTGTTCTGCGGCCAGCCGGTCACCGGCTTCGATCCGGCGCGGCTGCGCGGCCTCGGCCTCGCACATATTCCGGAAGACCGTCATCACATGGGCCTGGTGCTGGCCTTCGAGGAGGCCGAGAACGCCATCCTCGGCTATCACCGTGACGATCGTTACGGCAACGGCGTCTTCCTCAATCCGGACATGGTGCGCAAGGCGGCGGTCGACGAGATCGGGAAATACGACATCCGTCCGCCGAACCCCCGTTTGAAGACCGCTAATTTTTCCGGTGGCAACCAGCAGAAGATCGTTGTCGCCCGCGAGATCGAGCGTGACCCGAAGCTGCTTGTCGTCGGCCAGCCGACGCGCGGCGTCGACATCGGTGCCATCGAATTCATCCACCGCCGGATTGTCGAAACGCGCGACGCCGGAAAGGCCGTCCTGTTGGTCTCGGTCGAGCTCGACGAGATCCGCTCGCTCTCCGACCGCGTTCTTGTGATGTTTGCCGGCAAGATCGTCGGCGAGAAGAGCCCGGAGACCGGTGAACAGACGCTCGGCCTGATGATGGCCGGTATTGCCGCGTGAGGATTTCATGAGTACCGCTTCCGTATCGCTTCCCAATTGGATCAATTACGCGCTGATTCCGCTAATCAATCTCATGCTCGCCTTCCTGGTCTCCGGCGTGGTGGTCTGGGTGATCGGCGAGAACCCCTATGAAGCCCTCAAGCTGATGCTTGCCGGCGCGCTCGGGCGCGGCGAGGGCATTGGTTTCACACTGTTTTACGCGACGAACTTCATTTTCACCGGCCTTTCGGTCGCCGTCGCCTATCATGCCGGCCTGTTCAACATCGGCTCGGAAGGCCAGGCCTATCTCGGCGGTCTCGGCGCGGCCCTGGTGGCGCTTTCGCTTGACCATTACGTTCCGTGGTATGTGACGATGCCGGTCGCTGTTTGTGCGGCTGCCCTGTTTGGTGCCGCCGGCGCGGTGATCCCCGCTTGGCTTCAGGCCAAGCGCAACAGCCATATCGTCATCACGACGATCATGTTCAACTACATCATTTCGTCGCTGATGAACTATGTTCTGGTGCATGTGTTGATCGTGCCGGGCAAGATGGCGCCGGAGACCCGGACCTTTCTCGAAGGCGGACAGCTGCCCAAGCTCGACTGGCTGATGGCTATGTTCGGTTTGAAGCTGGGCCCCGCACCGCTCAATGTCTCCTTCCTGATCGCGCTCGTGATGTGCGTGCTGGTTTGGGTGTTGATCTGGCACACCAAGCTTGGTTACGAGATGCGCACGCTCGGCATCAGCCGTTCGGTAGCAGCCTATGCCGGTATTCCCTATGTGAAGATCGTCATCATCACCATGCTGATCTCCGGCGGGCTCGCCGGCATGATGGCGCTCAACCCGGTAATGGGGGCGTCTGCCCGCCTGCAGGTCGAATTCGTCAGCGGCGCCGGGTTCGTCGGCATCGCCGTCTCGCTGATGGGGCGCAATCATCCGATCGGCATCGTGCTCGCGGCTATCCTGTTTGGTGTGCTTTACCAGGGAGGTGCGGAACTGTCCTTCGACATGCCGACCATCACCCGTGACATGATCATGGTGATCCAGGGGCTGGTGATCCTGTTTGCCGGCGCGCTCGAATACATGTTCCGGCCGACGATTGTGCGCATCTACCAGAAAATCACCAGAGCGTGAGGTGAGCGTCATGGATTACTTCGATATTCTCGTCAGCATCCTCGGCTCCACCGTCCGTCTGTCGATCCCGCTGATCTTCACGGCGCTCGCAGGCCTGTTCTCCGAGCGCGCCGGTATCTTCGACATCGGCCTCGAGGGCAAGATGTTGGCCGCAGCCTTCGCCTCCGCCACTGCCGCCTATCTGACAGGCTCGCCGTGGATCGGTCTTGCTTCCGGCATCGGCGTGTCGCTTGCCTTCTCGCTCGTGCACGGCTTTGCCTCGATCACCAATCGCGGCAACCAGATCGTCTCAGGCGTGGCGATCAACTTCGTCGCTGCGGGGCTGACTGCGGTGCTCGGCCATGCCTGGTTTCACCAGGGTGGCCGCACGCCTGGCCTTCCCGCCGATGCGCGCTTTTCGCCGATCACGCTGCCCGGCGCAGAGATGCTGCGCGACGTTCCGGTGATCGGCCCGCTCTATGCCAATGTCATCTCGGGCAACAACCTGCTGACCTATCTCGCCTTCCTCGCCGTACCGATTTCTTGGTGGGTGCTTTACCGCACGCGCTTCGGCCTTCGGCTGCGCGCCGTCGGCGAGAATCCCGGCGCCGTCGATACCGCCGGTATCTCGGTCATCTGGCTGCGCTATCGCGCCGTCATGGTCGCCGGCTTCCTCTGCGGCTTTTCCGGTACCTATCTGGCGATCGGTCAGTCGGCAGCCTTCATCAATAACATGTCGGCCGGCAAGGGTTATATCGCGCTCGCCGCGCTGATCTTCGCCAAGTGGCGGCCAGTTCCGGTGCTGCTTGCCTGCCTGCTGTTCGGCTTCCTTGATGCGCTCGCCAACTTTATGCAAGGCAAATCGATTCCCGGCATAGGCGAGGTGCCGGTGCAGATTTTCCAGGCGTTGCCCTATATCCTCACCTGCATCCTGCTGGCCGGCCTGATCGGTTCCGCCAACCCGCCGAAGGCCGGCGGGGTCCCTTATGTGAAGGAGCGTTGAAATCCATGTCCCATGACCTGTTCGAGGCTGCGCGTGGCGCCATGCAGTTCGCCCATGCGCCCTATTCGAAATTCCCGGTCGGGGCGGCGATCCGCGCCGACGACGGGAAGATCTACACCGGCGCCAACATCGAGAACCTCTCGTTTCCGCAGGGCTGGTGTGCCGAGCCAACCGCGATCGGCTGCATGATCATGGGTGGGGGCAAGAAGATCGTCGAGATGGCTGTGATTGCCGAGAAGCTGGCGCTCTGCCCGCCCTGCGGCGGCTGCCGCCAGAAGATCGCCGAATTCGCCAACGCGGGGACCAAGATTTACCTCTGCGACGAGGTTGGCGTGAAGAAGACGATGACCATGGACGAACTCCTGCCCTTCTCCTTCAAGACGGAAATTCTCGGATGAGGGACGCAATCAACTTTCTCGTCGATCGGCTGGATGGCCTCTTGCCGCGCTACGGCATCGTTCTCGGATCGGGCCTCGGCTCGCTGGTCGAGGAGATCCGCGATCCGATCCGCGTCTCCTACCATGATCTTCCCGGCTTTCCGGTGAGCGGCGTATCCGGGCATGCCGGCGAACTGGTGGCGGGCTATCTCGACCGCGAACCGGTGATCATGCTGGCTGGCCGCATCCACTACTACGAGCACGGCGACGCGAACGCCATGCGCGTGCCGATCGAGGTGCTGCGGGGTCTCGGCGTGCAATCGCTGATCCTCACCAATTCCGCCGGTTCTCTGCGCGAGGATCTGCCGCCGGGTTCGGTCATGCAGATCACCGACCACATCAACTTTTCCGGTATGAACCCGCTGATCGGTGAGGGGAGCGACAGCCGTTTCGTCGGGATGACTGCCGCTTATGACGTCGAACTTGCCGCCGCCATGCGTCGCGCGGCGGCAGACGAAGGCATTGCGCTCTCCTCTGGCGTCTACATGTGGTTTTCTGGCCCGAGCTTCGAGACGCCGGCGGAGATCCGAATGGCACGTGTGCTTGGCGCCGATGCCGTTGGCATGTCGACCGTGCCGGAAGTGATTCTTGCGCGCTTTTTCGGGCTGCGCGTGGCGGCTGCATCGGTTATCACCAATTTCGGGGCGGGGATGACGGGTGCCGAGCTCAGCCATGCCGAGACCAAGGATATGGCGCCCATAGGCGGCAAGCGTCTTGCCGCCATTCTGAAGAGAATGGTCGCGGGTGGAGGGACGGAAGTTGGATAATAACGAAGCGAGGGCAATCGCTGCCCGGGCGCTTGGCCTGGTCGATCTGACCAATCTCAAAGACGACTGCACGCCCGCCCAGATCGACGCGTTGTGCGCCAAGGCTGTAACGCCGTTTGGCCATACGGCGGCCGTCTGCATCTGGCCTCGCTTCATCGCCCGTGCCAGAGCCCAGCTCGGCCCGGATAGTCTGGTGCGCATCGCCACGGTGGTCAATTTTCCCTCCGGCGACATGAAGCTCGAGGATGTGCTCGCCGAAACCCGTGAAGCGATAGCCGACGGCGCCGACGAGATCGATCTGGTCATTCCCTATCGGGCGCTTATCGGTGGGGACACGGCTGCGGTGATGGCGATGGTGGAGGCGGTGCGTGCCGTCTGCGCCGAGCCGGTACTACTCAAGACCATTCTCGAAACCGGCGAGATTAAGGATGCCGGCCTGATCCGTCGGGCTTCGGAACTGGCGATTGCCGCAGGCGCCGATTTCATCAAGACCTCGACTGGCAAAGTCGCCGTCAACGCGACGCTCGAGGCGGCTGACATCATGCTCCAGGCGATCCGCGACAGCCGTAAGAAGGTCGGCTTCAAACCGGCCGGTGGCATTTCCTCGGTCGCCGATGCCGGCCTCTACCTGCGGCTTGCCGACACGATCCTCAGTGAGGACTGGGTCATGCCGTCCACCTTCCGCTTCGGCGCCTCTGGTCTGCTCGATGACATTCTCGCAGTGCTCGGCGGTGGCCGGTCGAGTGTCGACAACACGGGATATTGATCCATGCTCCCTCAGGAAATCATCCGCCGCAAGCGTGACGGCGCCATATTGACTGCGGCCGAAATCACCGCCTTCATTGAAGGGCTGAGCCAGGAGACCATCTCGGAAGGGCAGGTCGCCGCCTTTGCGATGGCTGTCTTTTTCAAGGGCATGACGCCGGAAGAGATCGTCGCGCTGACGCTCGCCATGCGCGATTCCGGCGAGGTTCTCTCTTGGGCGGGCGTTGGCAAACCGATCGCCGACAAGCATTCGACGGGTGGTGTCGGTGACAATGTCTCGCTGATGCTGGCGCCGATCGTTGCCGCTTGTGGTCTCGCTGTGCCAATGATCTCTGGTCGCGGTCTCGGCCATACCGGTGGTACGCTCGACAAGCTGCAATCGATTCGCGGTTACAATGTTATGCCCGATGCGGCGACCTTTCGCCGGGTGGTCGACGACGTCGGTTGCGCCATTATCGGGCAGACCGGAGATCTTGCGCCGGCCGACAAGCGTCTCTATGCCATCCGCGATGTCACCGCGACAGTCGAATCCATCCCGCTGATCACCGCCTCCATCCTGTCGAAGAAGCTCGCGGCAGGATTGGAAAGCCTGGTTCTCGACGTCAAGGTCGGTAATGGGGCCTTTATGGCCAAGGGCGAGGATGCCGAGGCGCTGGCCCGCTCGCTGGTGGCTGTTGCCAACGGGGCAGGGGTGCGCACCAGCGCGCTTTTGACCGATATGAATGAACCGCTGGCCGATGCGGCCGGTAATGCCGTCGAGGTCCTGAATGCCGTCGATTTCCTCGCCGGCGCTAAGGCGGGCACCCGGCTGGAAGAGGTGACGCTGGCATTGGGTGCGGAAATGCTGGTCAATGCCGGTACGGTCGGCGACTTGCAGACGGGTCTTGCCCGCTGCCGTCAGGCACTGGATTCCGGCCGCGCGGCGGAACTTTTTGGCAAGATGGTACACGCGCTCGGCGGCCCCGTCGATTTCATCGAGCACGCGGCGCGTCACCTGCAGAGAGCGCCGATCGAAATGCCGGTGCAGGCCAAGGTCGACGGTTACCTTGCCTCTGCCGACACGCGCGGTCTCGGACTTTGCGTCGTCGCGCTTGGCGGCGGACGTCAGCGTCCGACCGATGCGATCGACCATCGTGTGGGGTTGACGGGATTGTTGCCGCTGGGCACTGCTGTGTCCAAGGGTGACCTGATCGCCACCGTGCATGCCACCGACCGGGACAGCGGCGAACGGGCGGTGCAGATGGTTACAGCGAGTTACGCAATCGCCGACGACAGGCCGCTCCTTGCCTCGGTGATCGGACAGCGCATCGGTCCAGCCTGAGGCGATTGCTTCAGCGCACCAAGCGCAGTTGGCCATCCTGGGCGGAATAGGCGCCGAGCCGTTTCAGAAAACTCATGCCGATCAGCGTTCCGGAAAGCGCCTTGTCCCTGAGCACGAAGGCATCGACAGCATCGACCTTGATCGAGCCGATCTCGACCCGTTGAAGCCGGACATGCGCCGCTTGGGTTTGTCCATTGGCGGTGGCGATCGGGTATTTGAAATCGAGCGAGGCGAGGCTTACGCCGATGCGCCGCGCCGTCGTTTCGTTGATCGCCACCAGCGACGCTCCGGTGTCGACCAAAGCTTCGACCGGCTTGCCATTGAGCTTGAACGTGCCGCGAAAATGCCCTGTCGTGTCGGCCTTGAGAACGGTCGTTCCGGACGGCGTGGCTGTTATTTTTGTCAGGTTCGGCGTGCCGCCGTCCCCTCCTTGGGCGGCCGGCTGATCGAGTGCCTCGAAAAGACCCGGCACCTGGGTCGCCAGTACCCCTGCCACGATGACGAAAGCGAGCGTGCGCATCAGCATGACGTGTCTCCTTCATTCATGGCGCTCGCCATAGCGGTTAGCGCATTCGGATTGAAAAGCTGCTAAGGCACAAAAAAAACGGCCCGGAACGGGCGTTCCGGGCCGTGAATCGAAAAATCTGGTTAAAGCTTTATTTCGTGCCATACATGCGGTCACCGGCATCGCCGAGACCTGGCATAATATAGCCCTTCTCGTTCAGATGGCTGTCGATCGCCGCGGTGAAGACCGGTACGTCGGGATGCGCCTCGCGGAAATTCTTGATGCCTTCCGGCGCGGCCAGCAGGCAGAGGAAGCGGATGTTGTTTGCGCCGCGCTCCTTCAACTTGTCGACCGCGGCGATCGACGAGTTGCCGGTGGCGAGCATCGGGTCCACGACGATGATCAGGCGTTCATCCAAGGCGTCCGGCGCTTTGAAGTAATATTCGACCGGCTTCAGCGTCTCGTGGTCTCGGTAGACGCCGATATGCGAGACGCGGGCGGCCGGCACCAGCTCCAGCATGCCTTCCAGCAGGCCATTGCCAGCGCGCAGGATCGAGGCGAAGACCAGCTTCTTTCCTTCGAGCACCGGCGATTGCATCGTAGCCAGAGGCGTCTCGATCGTTTCCATCGTCAGTTCGAGATCGCGCGTCACTTCATAGCAGAGCAGCGTGGAGATCTCGCGCAGCAGACGGCGGAAGCTCGAGGTCGAGGTTTCCTTGCGGCGCATGATGGTGAGCTTGTGCTGTACCAGCGGGTGATTGATGACTGTGACGCCGTCCATGGTCGGGCCCCTCTATTCTTATTTTGTGACAGGAAATGTTTTCCACATTCCCTCGGGCGCCCGCAAGGGCGCCGATGAAATTTGCCCGCTCATCCCCAGGCGCGGCCGCTCAAAGCCGCGCGAGCAGGGCCTGTCGGGTCGGTTCGTCGACAAAGGCCGCCTCGATCGCCGTTCGCGTCATGGCGTTGATCTCGTCGTCGGAGAAGCCCATCACCTTGGACGCCGTCTCGTACTCGGCGGCAAGCGACGTGTGGAAGAACGGCGGATCGTCGGAATTGAGCGTCACGCGGACCCCGGCATCGACGAAGCGCCGCAGTGGATGGCTGGCGTAGTCTGGAAACACCTTGAGCGCGATGTTGGAGCCCGGGCACACCTCAAGCACTGTGCCGAGATCGGCCAGCCGCCTGACCAGATCCGCATCTTCGATGGCGCGCACACCATGGCCGATCCGGCTCGGGCGAACGAGATCAAGCGCATCGGCGACGGAAAAGGCGCCACACAGTTCCCCGGCGTGGATGGTGATGCCGAGGCCAGCCTCACGCACGATGTCAAAGGCCGGCACATAGTCAGCGACCCGGTTTATCCGCTCCTCGCCGGCGATGTTGAAGCCGGTAACCAACGGATGGTTGAACGTTGCCGCCCATTTGGCACGGGCAAGCACGTTTTCCGGACCCAGATGCCGCTCGCCGATGATCACCATGCGGCATTCGATGCCGGTCTTTTGCCGCGCGGCAAGAATGCCGGCGGCGAGCCCGCCGACATAGTCGTCAGGCGGAAGGCCGACGGCCTCGCCATGGTCGGGCGAGATGAACAGCTCGCTATAGATCGTGTTCGCCACGGCCAGTTCGGTTAGATAGGCCTCGGCCAGGGCGGCGTAGTCTTCAGCGGTGCGAAACACCGAAGCGACGAAATCATAGCAGGCTATGAAGCTTGTGAAGTCGTTCCAGACATACGCGCCGTCACGCACAAAGTGCGTGGGGTCGACACTGTATTTCTCTGCCTGCACAAGGGTCAGTGCTGGCGGCGCGGCACCCTCCACATGGCAGTGCAGCTCCGCCTTCTTCAGATGCGATGTCAAAGGAAGCTCCGTCCGTGCGGTCCGGCGGGTATGCCGAGATGGGCCGCGATCGTTTCGCCGATATCGGCATAGGTATTGCGGATACCGATCATGCGCGACTTGATACCGGGGCCGAAGGCCATGATCGGCACGCGCTCGCGCGTATGGTCGGTGCCACGCCAGGTCGGATCGCAGCCGTGGTCGGCGGTCATCAGTACCATGTCGCCGGGACGCAGCTTGCGATGGACCTCGGGCAGCCGCCGGTCGAAAGCCTCGAGCGCTGCGGCATAGCCGGGCACATCGCGGCGGTGGCCAAAAAGCATGTCGAAGTCGACAAAATTACTGAAGACTAGATCGCCATCCTGTGCTTCGTCCATAGCCTGAAGCGTCGCATCCATCAGTGCCATATTGCCATTGGCTTTTAGGACGCGGGAGATGCCTTGATGGGCGAAAATGTCGCCGATCTTGCCGACCCCGTATACTGAGCGTCCCGCGTCTGTCAGTCGGTCAAGCAGTGTCGGCTCGGGCGGAGGAACGGAATAATCGCGGCGGTTGCCGGTGCGCTGAAAGGTGGCGGCCGTCTCGCCGACGAAGGGTCTGGCGATCACCCTACCGATATTGAGCGGATCGACCAGCTTGCGGACGATCTGACAGAGCGATAGCAGCCGCTCGAGGCCGAAATGCGTCTCGTGGGCGGCGATCTGGAACACCGAATCCGAGGAAGTGTAGCAGATTGGTTTGCCGGAGCGGATATGTTCCTCGCCCAATCGAGCGATGATCTCTGTGCCGGAGGCGTGGCAGTTGCCGAGAATACCGGGAAGCTCGGCCTCTCGGCAAATCGCCTCGACCAGTTCGGGCGAAAAGGCCTCGCCCTCGGCCGGGAAATAGCCCCAGTCGAACATCACCGGCGTGCCGGCGATCTCCCAGTGCCCAGAGGGCGTGTCTTTACCGTGCGAGACCTCGTTTGCCGCGCCATGCAGGCCGAACACCCGCTCTGGGATAGGCATACCGGCAGGCGTCCGGCCCGTCGCGAGCTTGGCGATGGCGATCAGCCCGAGCGCAGACATGTTGGGCAGGGCAAGAGGGCCGGCCCTGAGGCCTTTACGGTCTCCTGCACCTGCCGCGCAGAATTCGGCTATATGACCGAAAGTATCCGAACCGTCGTCACCATAGGCGGGCGCGTCGGGGGCGCCGCCGATGCCGAAGGAATCAAGTATGAAAAGAAATGCACGTGCCATTGTTCACCTGCGCCTCGGGATATGACCGTCATGGCCTGTCGTCGTCCGGGCTATCGAATTGGCATGTTTAGCGGCAAGCCACGGCCTTGGCAAACCTCGGCTGCGGCTGACAATTGCCACGCGCTACGTCCGATAGGCCAATCCGCTCAGCAGTCGGAACAGGTGATGTCGGTGTTGATGCGCTGCCGGAAGAAGAACTCTCGGCCGATGGTGATCTTATTGATCTGCGAGCCGGAGAGAGCGGGAAGATACATTACCAGTTCATGATCGACACTGAGTTCTGACCGGACCAGAAAAGTGTCTGCCATCAGCATGTCGCTCGGAACGCTTACCGTCGCGCCGACGGCATAGGGCGCTGTTCCGGAATGGGACCATGACCAAGCGACTTTGGCTTGCTTGGAGCTGTCGATCGAGATGCCGGTGATCTTCAGGGAGAGGTTTTTGACGCCATAGGGGACGAATATGGCGTTCGTGACGTCGACCATTCCCTCGAGGTCGCTCTTGGCGACTTTGTCGCTGCGGCTCACGATGTCGGCAACCGTGCTCGCGGCCATCGTGACTTTCTTTGATACGCTGAGGCCCATGGTGAGTTCGAATGCGCAGAGATAAAGCACGATAAGAACGGGGGCGAGCAAGGCGAACTCGACTCCGCCAACGCCGCGTCGGTCACCCAGGAACCGCCGCAGCAAGGCCAAAGGCCGTGCGAACGCGGCTGAACACTCACCGCAAGCCACCTCTTTTTTTCTCAGTGGAGGTGTCACGGATAGCCCTCGTTCTGGAATGCGGTGGTCGCGATGATGAGGAACTGCTGGGTGTTCGCGTCGGGGCGGATATGCGTGATGCCGCGGATGAAATCGAGGGTGATATCCCATCGATAATAGGCGCGCAGCAGGTTGATGCTTCCGGAACCGCCGGGTGAAAAATGAAAGGCGGAAGTGTCTAGGTCTGAATATTCGCCGCCGGTGCGCGGGATGCCGACCTTGTCCGCGATGTCCTTGAAGGTCGGCATTTCCTCCACATCGAGATAGAGCTTCGCGGGTGTCTCCACCTCGCTATTCGAGCAGGCGATCATGATCGAGATTTCGTCGCAGAATGCGGCCCGGAATTCCGTTTGGTTCATATCCGTCGAGCGGCCAAGATTATAGGTAATATTGCCGGTGCGCAGCTCTCGCGCCATCGTGTTCACGGCATTCGTCACCATCTGCTCGGCCGTATAGGCCGTGAAGGTTTCGAGGATTGCGAAGATGATCATGAAATAGGGGATTGCGAGGATCGCGAACTCGATCGCGGCCGCCCCGTCGCGTGATTTGACGATGTGGCGCCATGGGCGGTTCTTGTACCGCCCGGCGTTCTTCTTACCGTCAAAGTGCTGCAAGTCTGCGCGCATCGCTTATATCCGAGGTCCGGAACAAGACCTGACGTTAAAAGCCAGATATTGATTTTCTGTTTCGGCCTTGTTTAGAATTAGAACGAACGGCAGGCGCGCTTGTTGCTGCCGTCGCCTGTCCACCGGCTCATGCTCAGTTCTTGGCAGTACCGGTTGCGGCATGTTCTTCGCAATTGGGCGTGCACGACAGAACGGTCCGCGCCGTCGCCTTGAAGATCCGCACGGTATTGGCTTCGTCGATCGACACCAGGATGCGCTCGTCGACAATTGCGTTGCCCTCGGCGTCAAGCAGAACGAGGTTGGTAGTACCAAATGCCCGTCCGGTGAGGACGATGGTCTTGGCATCGGCGACTGTTGCATCCGCCACATCGGAATTGCCGACGATCACCTTGCTGACGGGACGGTCGAGCTTCAGCACGCGTGCGCTATTCATATAGACGCGCAGCACGTCCTCGCCGGCCCGGCTCGGTCCGGCCGCAAGGGCTGCTCCGAGCGCAAGCGCGCCGGCAAGCGAGAAGAATGTGCTGCGAGACAACATACGTGTCAGCCTTTTGTACCGCTCTAAGTGGTGACCTGTTGCGGGAGCATGGGCGGAAATGGTCAATGAACCGTTAAGCACCAGCGTAAACGCTCCCGATCGCGCGCCTGGTGTTACGAAGGCGCATATGATGAGGGCGAAGCGACTCATTTCCCGGCTGCCATAGCCAGCGTTTATAAGGCGGTGGGTGGCATCGGTTGCCTGCGGCAGGTGTTTGTGCGTCAAATTGGGGCGCCATTCTCTTCGTTAATGGCGGTTATCCTGCCCAACTCGGTTGCGCGCAGCCTTGGCGTCGACTTTCTGCATCATGCAAGAGGCGGATCGCACTTCGCTAAGGAATTGATTAATAGTCGTATTTTCTCGAGCCGACGGAGCGTTCGACGGTGCGTAAAATGCTTCAAAAATCATTCCGTATTCATTTACCACGCTCGGCACATTCGTGGCTTTAGAACTCGCTAACCGTGTTCATTAAGCCGATGGCAATGGGCGCTGTGTAGTTTGCAGTCATCCGAGCAACGGCAAACAGTTGCCGGAAGTGCTGAACAACATTGTGGAGTAGGAGAGTAACATGACCAAGATTTTCGCACGTTTCATCAAGGACGAATCCGGCGCAACCGCCATCGAATATGGCCTGATCGCCGCCCTTATTTCTGTTGCTCTGATCACCGGTGCAACGACCTTGGGCAATTCGCTGAACAGCCAATTCAGCAGTCTGGCAACCAAGCTCGACAACGCTGGTAAGCCGGCGGCGACCGGTAACTAGTCACTGTCCGCATAGTCGGGAAAATGCCGCTTCCAATCTGGAGGCGGCTTTTCTCGTTTGGCGCGGCATTAATGGGTTCGCCCGATCCTGGGTGCCCGGTTTGCGATTTTGTAAGGTTTCGCCTCTAGGCTGTGTGAGCCTCAAGTAAAAGGGTGAGGGCCATGCTTGAAGCAGCGATCTTCGTCATATTTCCGATCTGCCTCGTGCTGGCGGCGCTCACCGACCTGTTCGAGATGACAATTCCCAACCGGATCCCGGTGATCCTGCTGGCCGCCTTTGTTGTCGTGGCGCCGTTCGTCGGGCTGACATGGGCGGGTTTTGGTATGCATCTCATGGCAGGCCTGATCGTCTTCGCTGTCGGCTTCACGCTGTTTGCCTTCAATGTCATGGGCGGCGGCGATGCCAAGCTGCTGACAGCCGCTGCCGTGTGGTACGGTTTCACCCCCGAACTCCTATCTTTCCTCATCCATGTCGCCTACTTGGGTGGTGTGCTGACGATTGCCATCCTCATGCTGCGCTCGCGCGCCAATACGGTCATGGCCATGGGGCTGCCGCTGCCCCAATCGTTGCTCAGCGCGAAGAAGGTGCCCTACGCGATTGCCATTGGCCTTGCCGGCCTGATGACCTACGCGCAGTCTCCACTTGTCCTAACGGCGCTTGAGAACATTCGGTGAAACGCTCCGAAGCGGCGAAAGAAAGCGATCGTTAACCAAGATCGTAAGCGGCTTATTAACCATAATTACACCAATTGCTGATCATTCTGCGGGGCACAGACCTTTGTGTCGCTCAAGGAACGATCATGAAACCCGCGCGTATCATCATTCTCGCCGTGGCTATTGTCGCCGCCGGCATGGCCGGGCTACTGGCCATGCGGCTCAGCGGCCCACAACCCGTCGTGGTTCAGGGCGAGGCCGAGGTGAGGAAGGAGCCGACGGTCAACGTCCTGGTGTCTTCCGCCAATCTGCCCGTGGGTTCGCGCCTTAACGACAAGTCGATGCGCTGGATGGCCTGGCCTGAAGGCAGCGTAATCGAAGGTTTCATCACCGAAAACAGCTGGCCGCAGGCGATTGCCGAACTGACCGGCGTGGTCGTCCGTCTGCCCATGTTCGAAGGCGAGCCGGTCAGGCGCGAGAAAATTGCTGATTCCTCGACCCGAATCATGTCGTCTCTCCTGCCCTCCGGCAAGCGGGCGGTCGCCACCGAAATCTCTGTCGCTACTGGCGCCGGCGGGTTTATCCTGCCGAACGACCGCGTCGATGTGATCATGGTGCGCCGGGGCAGCGGGGATACTTATCTGACCGAGACCGTTCTCTCGAATGTGCGTGTCTTGGCGATCGACCAGCAGATCCAGGAAAAATCGGATGGCGAGAAGTCGGTCGTGGGCACCACCGCGACGCTTGAGCTCACCCCGGACCAGGCCAAGGTCATCACCGTCGCCCAGCAGATGGCGGAACGCCTGTCGCTGGCGCTCCGCTCGGTCGCCGACGCGCAGGAGGAAGACACCTCCGCCGCCGACCATCTGTTGAGTGGTGGAAACGGATCGCCGACGATCCAGGTCATCAAATCGGGTGCCGTGGTCAAGGCCTCCGACGGCAAGTCGGAATGAGGGGCGTCATGAACAGCTTTAGACAGAAACTCCGCATCTCTTTCTCGGCAGGCTTGGCTTTCAGTCTGGCCTTCGCCGGTCTGCCGGGCGGCAATGCTCCGGACATGTTCGCGATCTCGGCGGCCGAGGCGGCCAGCCAGACCGTACTGCGCATCACCGATTCCGGCCCCGGCGCACACCGCACCGTCAAGCTTGGTCTCAACAAGGCGCTGGTTGTCGATCTGCCACAGGATGCCCACGACATTCTCGTCGCCGATCCAGAAATGGCCGACGCAGTCACCCGCACCTCGCGCCGCATCTACCTGTTCGGCAAGGCTGTTGGCCAGACGAACATCTTCATCTTTGGTGAGAACGGCGAGGAGATCATCAGCCTCGACATCGAGATCGAGCGTGATATCGCCGGGCTTGAAGCCAATCTGCGCCGCTTCATTCCTGAATCGGACATCACCGTCGAGATCGTTTCCGACAATATCGTGCTGACCGGCTCGGTGCGCACACCGCAGGACGCCGCCCGCGCAGAAAGCCTGGCTACGGCCTTCCTCAAGGGCGGTGAAGCGACGACCCGTAACGAGACAGCGTTAGGCTCGGACGGCAGCGATGTCGCAATCTTCGCCGAACAACGCCAGGTTTCATCGATCGTCAATCTGCTGACCATCGAGGGCGAGGACCAGGTTTCGCTCAAGGTCACAGTCGCCGAAGTGAGCCGGCAGGTTCTGAAGCAGCTCGGCTTCAACGGTCGCGTCTCAGACGGATCGAGTGGCATCACCTTCCAGAACCCGTCCAACCTCGGCAATGCGGTAGGCGTGACCAATGCGCTCGGCGGCACGCTGCCGACTGCAGTTGCCTCGATCGGGCGCTATACGATCGGCAGCTATATCAATGCCATGGAACAGGCTGGCGTCATGCGTACACTGGCCGAGCCGAGCCTGACCGCCATTTCTGGTGAGCAGGCCAAATTCTACGTCGGCGGCGAATTCCGCATGGCTGCGCAACAGGAGATTTCCGTTGACCCAGATACCGGTGCTCCGTCCGTCAGCCGGACTACCGAGACGGTCAATTACGGCATCGAGCTGAATTTCCGCCCCGTCGTGCTAGCGCCGGGCCGTATCAGCCTGAAGATCGAGACAAATGTCTCCGAACCGACTTGGGAAGGCTCGGCTGTGACGGGCAATACCGCCAACGGCATTCCCGGATCGACCTACATGTCGATCCGCAAGCGCGAGGCCTCGACCACCGTCGAACTGCCATCCGGCGGCTCGATCGTCATCGCCGGCCTCGTGCAGGACAATATTCGCCAGGCCATGTCCGGCGTGCCGGGCCTCGCCAAGGTGCCTGTGCTGGGCACGCTGTTCCGCAGCAAGGACTTCCAGCGCAACGAGACTGAGCTGGTGATCATCGCCACGCCCTATCTGGTCCGGCCGGTGGCGCGCAACCAACTGCAGCGGCCTGATGACAACTTCAACCCAGAGAACGACGCCGCGACCTTCTTCCTGAACAAGGTCAACAAGGTCTACGGCCGGCGTGAGACGGATACCACCAGCCGTTACCACGGCGCCGTCGGTTTCATCTACAAGTAAGGGGGAGGTCATGATGAAGACGCAGCAGACCCTCCCCGGCAACAGCGAAGGCCGCAACACCATGCCCCTCAAGAGATCGATCTTCGCCACGCCGCGCTTCACCCGCACTGCGCTCGCCGCAACCATTCTCGGCGCTGCCGCCATTCTTTCGGGATGCGGCACCAATCCGGATCGGATGAACACCGGGTCGATTCCCGACGACTATCGGACCCGTCATCCAATCACGCTGACGGAGGTCGAGCATACGCTGGATATTCCCGTTGCTTCCGGCGATCGCGAGATCACGATCGGCATGTCCGATGCTGTTGGCGGTTTCGCGGCGGACTATCTGTCGAGCTCGTCCGGCACGATCCAGATCCTTCTGCCGCAGGGCTCGCCCAATGCGGCCGCGGCAGCGCATATGCGCAAGCAGATCCGTCAGGCGCTAATCACGCGCGGCGTAGCTGCGCCACGCATCATTGAAACAAGCTATCAGGCCGATGCGAGTGGCGATGCCGCCCCGGTCCGGCTCAGTTACGTGGCGATCACGGCTGTGACCAACCCGTGCGGCCAGTGGCCTGAAGATCTTCAGGACAACACCTTCTCCAACAAGAACTGGCAGAACTTCGGTTGCGCGACCCAGGCCAATCTGGCTGCGCAGATCGCTAACCCGATGGACCTCGTGACCCCGCGCGCCCAGGCGCCGATCGACGCCACCCGGCGCTCGACGGTGATCGGGCTCTATCGCCAAGGCAAGAATACCTCGACGAACTAGGACGGCTGGAGCCGTCCGAAGGCAGGATGAAAGCATGACTGCGATCGACTATGATTTCGACACGAGGCCCGAAGACGACCTCCTTGCCGAGGGCAGGGTGGGGACCGGCGATCTCGAAAGCCTGCGGCCCTTGCCGCGGATCTCCGTGCATGCCTTCTGCGTTTCGCAGAGCGTGCAGCGGGTCATGGAGCAGTGCGCCCAGGATCGGCGCATGGCAAAGGTCAGCATGAGGATAACCAGCGGCAACATCGCTGCCGCAGCGGCGATGTTCTCGTCGACTCCGACGCCCAATCTGATCATCCTCGAGACCGAGGCGATGCCGCCGAACCTGCTGGCTGAGCTCGCGCCGCTTGCCGAAGTCTGCGATCCGTCGACGCGTGTCATCGTTATTGGCCGCCACAACGATATCGCGCTCTATCGCGAACTGATCCGCAACGGTATTTCCGAATACATCGTCGCTCCGGTCAATATGGCCGAGGTCATGGCCGCCGTTTCCGCGATCTTCGTCGATCCGGAGGGTGAGCCGCTCGGCCGTACGATCGCCTTCATCGGTGCCAAAGGGGGGGTCGGCTCCTCGACTATCGCCCATAATTGCGCCTTCGGAATTTCCAGCCTGTTTACGACCGAGACCATTCTTGCCGATCTCGATCTCGCCTATGGTACTGCCAACATCGACTTCGATCAGGATCCGGCCCAAGGCATAGCTGAGGCCGTATTCTCGCCCGAGCGACTGGACGAGGTCTTCCTCGATCGCCTGCTGACCACTTGCTCCCAGCATCTCTCCTTGCTGGCCGCCCCGTCGCTGCTCGACCGCGCCTACGATTTTGATCGCGGCGCCTTCCAGCCGCTGCTTGAACTGTTGCAGCGTTCCGCGCCGATCACCGTGCTCGACGTGCCGCACGCCTGGTCTGACTGGACCCGCGCGGTGCTTGCAGAGGCCGACGAGGTTGTCCTCACCTGCGCGCCGGATCTCGCCAACTTGCGCAACGCCAAAAACATGCTCGATGCCTTGAAGAAGCTGAGGCCGAATGACAAGGCGCCGCATATTCTGCTCAACCAGGTCGGCATGCCGAAACGGCCGGAGATCGCGCCACAGGACTTCTTCGAGCCGCTGGAAATCGAACCGGTTGCCATCATCCCGTTCGATACGGCGCTGTTCGGGAATGCCGCCAATAGCGGCCGGATGATCTCCGAGATCGACGCCAAGTCGCCGACAGCCGAGATCTTCGCCCAGATCGCCCATCTGGTGACCGGTCGGGCAACGGTGAAAAAGCCGAAGCGGGGTGGACTCGAGAAGGTGCTCGGGCTGCTCGGACGAAAATAGTGTCTTCGATGGAAACAGGTAGTCAGTGATGTTTGGCAGACGCGGAAGCGACGGATTTGGCAAGGGTGGACAGGAGGTCGGAACGACGACACCGTCGTCGCCGGCAGCTGCTGTCCAGGCGCCACGCGCACCCTTCGCCGATCGGGTGGGCGAGGAGCCGGCAGTGCGTCAGCAGGTGGCCGCACCACCGCTCCAGGCTCCGAACGGAACGCCTGCGCGCAAGCGTCCGCCGCGCACACAGGATTACTACGACACAAAGAGCCAGGTGTTCTCGGCGCTGATCGACACGATCGACCTTTCGCAACTCGCCAAGCTCGACGGTGAAAGCGCGCGCGAGGAAATCCGTGACATTGTCAACGACATCATCACGATCAAGAATTTCGCGATGTCGATTTCCGAGCAGGAGGAATTGCTCGAGGATATTTGCAACGACGTTTTGGGTTATGGTCCGCTTGAGCCGCTGCTTGCACGTGACGACATCGCCGACATCATGGTCAACGGTGCCGGCCAGACCTTCATCGAAGTCAACGGCAAGACGATCGAATCGGAAATCCGCTTCCGCGACAACGCTCAGCTTCTGTCGATCTGCCAGCGTATCGTCAGCCAGGTCGGCCGTCGTGTGGACGAAAGTTCGCCGATCTGCGACGCTCGATTGCCTGACGGCAGCCGTGTCAACGTCATCGCCCCACCGCTCGCCATTGACGGCCCGGCGCTCACCATCCGCAAGTTCAAGAAGGATAAGCTGACGCTCGATCAGCTGGTCAAGTTCGGCGCGATTACGCCGGAGGGCGCGCAGGTGCTGCAGATCATCGGCCGCGTCCGCTGCAACGTCGTCATCTCCGGCGGAACCGGCTCGGGCAAGACGACGCTGCTCAACTGCCTGACCGGCTATATCGATGCGACCGAGCGCGTCATTACCTGCGAAGACACCGCCGAGCTTCAATTGCAGCAGCCGCATGTGGTCCGCCTCGAAACCCGCCCGCCGAACATCGAGGGCGAGGGCGAGATCACCATGCGGGATCTTGTCAAAAACTGCCTGCGTATGCGCCCCGAACGCATCATTGTCGGTGAAGTGCGTGGACCCGAGGTCTTCGACCTTCTCCAGGCAATGAACACTGGTCATGACGGTTCTATGGGCACGATCCACTCCAACACGCCGCGCGAATGTCTCTCCCGTATGGAATCGATGATCGCCATGGGTGGATTCAGCCTGCCGGCAAAGACTGTGCGTGAAATCATCTCCGGCTCCGTCGACGTCATCATCCAGGCGGCCCGTCTGCGCGACGGTTCGCGTCGCATCACCCAAATCACCGAAGTGATCGGCATGGAAGGCGACGTCATCGTCACTCAGGACCTGATGCGCTACGACATCGAGGGCGAGGACTTGAGCGGCAAGATCATCGGACGCCACGTCTCGACTGGTATCGGTAAACCACATTTCTGGGACCGCGCCCGCTATTATAACGAGGAACGCCGCCTTGCGGCTGCGCTCGACGCGATGGAACAGAAGAGCAGGGAGGTCTGATCGTCATGTTCGGGTTCGATCCCATGGTGATTGCAATCATCCTCCTTGTGGCCGTCGCGACGGCCGGCATTGCTTATGGGGTTCTCTACTCTCGGATCGAGGCGGACAAGAAGACGACCAGTCGCATCAACCGGGTCAAGTCTGCCGAAACCGAAACCGCTAAGGTCAAGGCCGCGCGGGACCGGGTGCAGGAAGTTTCCAAACGACGCAAATCGGTCCAAGATTCGTTGAAGGACCTTGAACGCAAGCAGGCGGAAAAAACGAAGAAGATCGCCAGCACCAGTCTCAAGGTCCGGCTCGTGCAAGCTGGTCTTTCCGCCACCCCGGTCCATTTCTATATCATCAGCGCCGTTCTCGGCTTTGTCTTCTTTGCAATCGGCTTCTTCGGCGGGGCGCCGCCGCTCGTCGCTGTCGGCATCGCTTTCGCCGCCGGCTTCGGTCTGCCGCGCTGGATTCTCGGCTTCCTGATCGGTCGGCGCCAGAAGAAGTTCCTTTCCGAGTTCCCCAATGCGCTGGACGTCATGGTCCGTTCGATCCGATCCGGCCTGCCACTCAATGATGCGCTCAGGCTGATTGCCGTCGACGGACAGGAGCCGGTCAGGTCGGAGTTCCGCCGCGTCGTGGAATCGCAGCAAGTGGGCCTGAGCGTGCCAGAGGGCTGCCAGCGTATGATGCTGACCATGCCGCTGCAGGAAGTGAACTTCTTCTCGATTGTCATTACCATCCAGGCCCAGGCTGGCGGCAACCTGTCGGAGGCGCTGTCGAACCTGTCGCGGGTGCTGCGCGAGCGTAAGAAGATGCGCGCCAAGGTCACCGCCCTGTCGATGGAAGCCAAGGCCTCTGCAGCAATCATCGGCATCTTGCCCTTCGTCGTCGCCCTGCTCGTCTATCTGACCTCGCCGCAATACATCATGCTGCTCTTTACCGATCCGCGTGGCCACCTGATCCTCGGCGCTTCGGCGGTCTGGATGTCCATCGGCATTCTCGTCATGCGCAACATGATCCAGTTCGACATCTAGAGGGAGATCGGCCATGCAGGAGCTTGCCGCTAAACTGACCGATCCAGCGCTGATCGTGGCGGTGCTCGTTTCGCTCGCCGTTTTTGCGACGCTTTACACCATCGCCATTCCCTATCTCGAGCGCGGCGATCTGAACAAGCGCATGAAGGCGGTTTCGACCGAGCGTGAGATGATACGCGCTCGCGAACGTGCACGGATGAGCGCCGATAGCAGCCACGGGCGAGCGAGCCTGCGTGCCAATGACAACCGTTCGGTGCGTCAGATCGTCGAAAGATTCAACCTGCGAAAGGCTCTCGTCGATGATGCGACGATGGACAAGCTCAAGGCTGCCGGTTTCCGTTCGCAGAACGCGCTCAATATCTTTCTGGTGGCGCGCTTCCTTCTACCCTTCTTGACCTTGACGCTGACGGCGTTGTGGATTTTCGGTTTGGGCAATATGGCGGAGAAGGCTCTTCCCGTGCGCCTATTGGTGACTATCATCGGGGGCTATGTCGGTTTCTATCTGCCGAACATCTATATCAAGAATCGTATGAGCAAACGGCAGCACTCGATCCGCCGTGCCTGGCCAGACGCGCTGGACCTCATGCTGATCTGCGTCGAATCCGGCATCTCCATCGAGGCTGCCATGCGCCGGGTCGCGGAGGAAATCGCCACCCAGTCGACCGAGCTGGCCGAAGAGATGGTGCTGACCACGGCCGAGCTCTCCTTCTTGCAGGATCGCCGTACGGCCCTTGAAAACCTCGGCAACCGCACCCAGCTCGACGGAGTCAAGAACGTGACCCAGGCGCTGATCCAGGCCGAACGTTATGGTACGCCGATTGCCCAGGCGTTGCGCGTGCTCGCCCAGGAAGGGCGCGACGAACGCATGAACGAGGCCGAGAAGAAGGCCGCCGCCTTGCCACCCAAGTTGACTGTACCGATGATCCTGTTCTTCCTGCCGGTGCTCGTCGCTGTCATTTTGGGCCCGGCCGGCATGCAGGTCGCCGATCGCTTCTAGTCTCTGATTTTGGACTGCTCGATTGTGGTGGATCAGCGCCCGCCCAACCACAGTACAATCCGTGCGAAGGAGCGTTCGGCCGGCAAGAGGCGCGGAATGATGGCGACGCATGCGCTTTCAGGCATCTATTCGCGCCTCTTCGTTCCGCCGTCAATCTGTTGAGAATTTTGTCGCGTCTCAGGCGGCATCTGAGCGCTAGCCGTTCAACACTTTGCAAGCTTGGGTTTTCGTAGTGGGGGCGGGGAATGATACGTCGGCAGTTGCTGCCGGTACGGCGCGGATCTTCGACGCGATGTGATTGCGGATAGTCTGACTTGCCGCCGGGTGACCGTGTGGAGACGGGGCCTCAGTTGGTGCTTTTGTCGCTCTTGCCGTCCTTGGCCGCCAACTGCTTCCAGGAGTTTTGCTGGCTCATCATGGAGCGCAGATAAGCGACATTGGCGTCCGCCTGCTGTGGGTCGAGTTCCTGGCGAGCGATCCGCTCGGCCTCCGGGAATCGCCCCTGCAGGCCGACCACCAGTGCTAGGTTCTGCCGCACGCGGCTGTCGGCGCCGGGCTGCTGAGAGGCCGACTTAAGATAGGTCTCGGCCGTGCGAAGGTCGCCGCCCAACACGTAGGACATGCCGAGGTTAGAAAGAATGGTCGGGTCATTTGGCTTAAGATCAAGCGCCATGCGATAGCGTGAGCGTGCTTCGCTGGAGCGTCCGAGCTGGTCAAGCACGGCGCCTTCCGCAGAATAGAGCCGCCAGTCGGGGCGGTCCGGCGTCTGCGCCCGTCCGATTGTCGTGAGAGCCTGTTCGAGCTGGCCGGCTGCCGCCTGCGCCTTGCCGAAGGCGGAAAGAACTTCGCGGTCGGCGGGATGGGCGATCGCCACCTGCTGCATGACAGCGAGCGCCTGGGTATTGCGACCGGTCATCATCAGGATGTTGGCATAGGCCAAGCCGGTGCCGCGGTCCTTGGGATTGCGCTCATAACTCGCACCGATGGTGTCTGCGGCTCGGGCGAGTTCCGGCGCGTTCATCGTCTCGACCGGCTTGGAGAGCTTCGGGATAGACCCGGTGGTCAGCGGCTTTTTCGTCGTCGAGCAGCCGCTCAATGCTGTGGCCGCGATCAGCATGCAGACGCTGCCAAAATAGCCGATGCGATGCCGTGTCGAAATCTGCCGAAGAGCCATGTCGTCTGTTCCTGGATCGGTTTGCCGGCGCCGCGTGAACGTCCCGGCGGACGATGGCGGCGCAACCTCCACTCAAGCAATAATCTGTTAACCCTAACGGAGTGTTAATAGCCCCGATCCGCATTGATTCTCCCGAGAAGGCAGGCCATGGCCCCGTATCAGTATATCGAAAGACCGACCCCGTTCAGCACCAAGGGGGGGCAGACGCTTCCCGTGTTCGCAGTGACCCCCGCTCACATCGAGACCGGCACGATTGACCCGATCGCGCTCGACTGGGCGGGCAAGGCCGGCTTCAAGGCCGAGGCGGGCTCCGTTCTGTTGATCCCGACAGGTGACGGCCATCTCGGTGGGGCGCTCTTTGGCCTCGGCTCCAATCCATCGGAAAACCCCTTCCTCACCGGCAAGCTTGCCCGCACGCTCCCGGCTGGCGAATGGCACATCGAGACCGCGCCGCTGACCGCCAACCGCCTTCTGCTTGGCTATGGCCTCGGTGCCTATCGCTTTGGTCGCTATCGTTCGGAAAAGCCGATCGAGCCGACCCTCATGATTCCGCAGGATGCCGATGCCGCCGACATTAAGCGCCAGCTCGCCGGTGTCTATCTTGCCCGCGATCTGATCAACACCCCGACTAATGACATGGGGCCAGCCGATCTCGAAAAAGCCTTCCGCGCCCTCGCCGAGCACTACAAGGCCGAGGTTTCGGTCGTGGTGGGTGATGGTCTGATTGAGCGCAATTTCCCGCTCGTCCATACCGTTGGGCGGGCAAGCGCTCAGGCGCCGCGCCTTCTCGAAATGCGCTGGGGCAAAAAAGGCCATCCTAAGGTGACCCTGGTGGGCAAGGGCGTGTGCTTCGACACCGGCGGCCTCGACATCAAGGGCTCGGCCGGCATGCTGCTGATGAAGAAGGACATGGGGGGCGCGGCGAATGTCATGGGTCTAGCCCTGATGATCATGGACGCCAAGCTGAAGATCGACTTGCGGGTCATTGTGCCAGCCGTCGAGAACTCCATAGCCGGCAATGCGTTTCGTCCCGGCGACATCTATCGCAGTCGCAAGGGGCTCACCGTCCAGATCGATAATACCGATGCCGAGGGCCGCCTGATCCTCGCGGACGCGCTGGCCTATGCCGACGAGGACAAGCCGGACCTGCTGATCGATATGGCGACGCTCACCGGCGCGGCCCGTGTTGCGCTTGGCCCGGACCTGCCGCCCTTCTTCACCGACGACGACGACCTCGCTGAGCATCTGGTCGATGCCAGCCTGGAGACCGACGACCCGTTGTGGCGGATGCCGCTCTATAAGGGATACGAGAAGAATATCCGGGCGCAGATCGCTGATCTGACGAACGCGCCCGCTGGCGGCATGGCCGGTTCGATCACGGCGGCGCTGTTCCTCAAGCGCTTCGTCGACAGGTCGACGAAATGGGTCCATTTCGACATTTTCGGCTGGGCTCCAACCGAGCGCCCACATTCGCCGATTGGCGGCGAGGCGCAGGGTATCCGAGCGCTCTACCGCTTTCTGCGCACCGGGCTGCGCTGACGATGAAAGGCGTGCGGCGAGCCTGCGGGCTCGCCGTGCTTGCAATGCCGTGCCGATTGCCGGAAAAGAACAAGAGACAATGACGTTCCGGATCGGCGCATGAGTGTTGAACTGACCGCCAGCGAGGCTCTCGGCCTGTGGCACAAGGTGACCCTGCAGCAAGTGCAGGAGGACAAGCGTGATCTGACATTGCGCCAGATGGCGATCCTGTTGCAGATCTATCTTGTGCCGCCGCCGCATACCGTGCGCGGCCTTGCCGCGACGCTCGATGTGACCAAGCCGGTGATCACCCGCGCGCTCGATACCATGGGCGAGATGGGACTGGT
Source organism: Paenirhizobium naphthalenivorans (assembly GCF_007992095.1). Lineage (GTDB taxonomy): Bacteria > Pseudomonadota > Alphaproteobacteria > Rhizobiales > Rhizobiaceae > Allorhizobium > Allorhizobium naphthalenivorans. The sequence goes on along the minus strand of NZ_BJZP01000032.1, from coordinate 12,531 downwards.
TGATCGCGTCCGAGACGAGCGTGACCGCCGCAGCGTTATCGTCAAGCGTACCGTCGGCGGTGCGCTCTTTCTTGAGAAATTCGGCGACCTGATCATCGACCAGGGTCGCGAGCTGACCTACTGAGAGAATGCCATGACGCTCGACCGGAGACTGCACGCCTATCGCGAGGACCTGGCCGACAAGGCGCTGCAAGGCCAGGTGACGGCCGCCCGCTTCGTTGTTGGTGATCCCGCCAGTATTGCGGTCCCGGTGGTCGGCCTACGCCCGAAGCCTGATGCGGCTGGAGGCATTGATACAGAGCTTTTGCACGGCGAGGATGTCGTGGTCTTCGATCGTGCCGCCGGCTGGGCCTGGGTTCAGGCGAAATCCGATGGCTATGTTGGCTATCTGCCGGAAAGCGCGCTGACTGATGTGATGGAACCGCTGACCCATCATGTGATCGTTCCGCGGACCTTTCTCTATCCCGGCCCCGATCTGCGCTTTCCTGTTTCGGCGGTGTTCTCCATGGGCAGCCGTATCGCGGTCATCGGCGAGGCTGAGACGCGTGGCACGCGCTATTTCCTGCTCTCGGATGGTCGTGCTGTGGTCGCCGCCCATTGCCTGCCGCTTGGCACTTACGCCACCGATGATTATGTCGCGATCGCCGCGCGTTTCCTCGAAACGCCCTATCTATGGGGTGGTCGTTCAGGATTCGGTATCGACTGCTCGGGCCTCGTGCAGCTGGCGCTGCAAATGACAGGGCGTAGCGCCCCGCGCGATTCCGACATGCAAGCCTCGGGTCTTGGAGATGCGATCGAGCGTAGCGATCTGCGGCGCGGCGATCTGGTGTTCTGGAAGGGGCATGCGGGCATCATGTCGGACGACAGGACTCTGCTGCATGCCAATGGTCATACGATGACTGTGGCGCTCGAGGACTTTGAGGCCGCGGTAAAGCGCATCGGTTGGCTCTACGAGATGCCGACCGGCTATCGCCGTCCCGTCGCCTGAGGCGGACTCGTTTAGAGCAGCGTGGCCAATCACGTCGCGGCCCTTGGCCCGGTGGCGCTTGGGCAAGACGGCCGTCATCCCCATATGACGGATCGGTACTTGCGAAGGAAGGCACGGTGCGATGAAGAGAGTTTCGACCACAAAACAGGCGATGCGACAGTGCGGGCCGTTTAGCCGGACGTTTCTCGCCTTATTCGTCCTGTATCTCGCCGCCGCGCCCGCCGCCCAAAGTGTCGGCCAGCCGCAGCAGGCCGCCGGTGCGGCGCAGGTCTATCGGGATCTGCCGGGCGTGAAGCCACAATCTGGCGACCTTTTCGGCCCCGCCGCCTATCAGTGCGAGACGATTGTCCGCTACGTCAAACAGCGTCAAGGCGTCCACTTCTTCGGCGACGGCGTTCCCGTGCGCGTCTATCGCTGCACAAGAAACGGCGTGGTCTACGAGAGCCTGGATCCGCCTAATCCCTCCGGTGGATGGTACCCCGGTGTCAACCCGCGGATTATCGACCGGTAGGCACGCCTAACAGCAGGCCGAGTTACGCGGCCCCGCTGCTATCAAAGGGCGAGCAATGGCTGAAGAAATTCCCCCGACAGCAGCGCTGCGGTATCGATACGATGGTGGGCGACGAAACCCCGATCGGCGATGTCGCCCCGGTGCAGCATGGCGATCAGCGTCGCCGCATAGCCGGTCGCGACTGAAGTCAGGGCGTTGAATGGAGCAAAGGTCCGGTTCGGCCGGAAGCGGTGGCAGATCGTCCGTTCAGTCGGTTGCCGTCCGCGATAGCCACGCGCCGTAACGACCAGCAGGAGAAGGTCGTCCTCGACCACGGGCAGACCATTGTAGAGCAACGAGCGCAGCATGTCGCGCCGGTGCCTAAGCCCCAGGTCATCGAGCAGGAAGCGCATGTAGTCGAGATGGCCCGGATAGCGGATCGTCTTGAACGTGACGTTGCGCGGGGCGCAATCGGCGAAGATCGACAGGTCCTCCACACCGCCCGAGGTAACGAACTCCTCGTAAGTGACCCCATCGATGCTGAGGTGTCCATAGCCCTCGAGCGGCGCCACGGACACGGCTTGACCCTCACGGATCGCTGCGCTCGGCCGGGTGTATTCGTCGATCAAACCGTCGACATTCCAGATCTGGCCGTAACCCAGCCGATTGGTCGGATAGCGCGGGATCGCCCCAACCCGGATCGTCAGATCTGCCACCGGAGAGAAGGAGGAGATAAGTCCGCAGGCCACATTGCCGATCATCCCGGGTGAAACGCCACAACCATTGAACACGGCACGCCGTGCCGAAAGCGGTTCGAGTATCGCCCGGGTCTCCGGTCGGGCGCAAATAAAGTCTAGGTAGTGCACTCCGGCCATTGCGGCGGCGTGGGCGATCTCATTGACCACGCCCTCCGAGACGGCCGCGACCGCGAGGTCCTGGCCGGCAAGCAATGCCCGCAATTCGTCTGGATGACCAAAGGACCGGAGGCTCACGGCGATGTTCATCGCGCGCAGGCGATCGAGCGCCTCCTCCGACCGGTCGATCACCTGGATCATGAAGGCATCGCTCCCCGCAAGCGCGGCGGCGAGCGCGGTGCCGATCTCGCCAGCACCGAAGATGGAGACCTTGAGCCGCTCCATCTCGCCTCAGCCTTTGAATCGGGCAACGAAGCCCTGCAGGCGTGGGTTTTGCGGATTGAGGATCACTTCTTCGGCCGTCCCTGTCTCAGCGATAACGCCCTTGTCCAGGAAGAGTACGCGGCTCGCCACATCGGCGGCGAAGGCCATTTCATGAGTTACGATCGCCATCGTCATGCCCTTGTCGGCCAGTCCGCGGATGACGGCGAGCACTTCGCCCACCAGTTCCGGATCGAGCGCGCTGGTCACCTCATCGAGCAACAGCACTTCCGGCTCCATGGCCAAGGCCCGGGCGATCGCCACGCGCTGCTTCTGCCCGCCCGAAAGGTGGTTGGGATAGGTGGCGTGCTTTTCGGCCAGCCCAACCTGGGCGAGCAGGTCCATGGCCAGCTCTTCGGCCTCGCGCTTTGGCCGCTTGCACACCACGGTCGGTCCCTCGGTGACGTTCTGCAGCACGGTCTTGTGGGGAAAGAGGTTGAAATGCTGGAACACCATGCCGACATGGCGGCGTAGTGTGCCGATCCCCAGTTCTTCACCCTTGTCATGGAACCGCTCGCTGACCGCCTTCTGGCGGAAGCGGATCGTGCCGCCGGTCGGGATCTCCATCATATTGAGGCAGCGGATGAAGGTCGACTTGCCCGACCCCGAGGGGCCGATCAAGGCAACGACTTCGCCGCGCTCAAGGCTGAGATCCAGTCCTTTGAGGACTTCGAGCGTGCCGTAGCTTTTGTGCAGCCCGACGGCTTCGATCACGGGTGTGCTGGGATTTTTGTTCTGTGTCATGTCCTGCATCCGTTCCATTAGTCGCTGACCCTGAGACGGCGCTCGACCCAATCCGCGGCCTGGGTGAGTGGCAGCAGCATGGCGATATAGAGGGCGGCCATCAGCGTGTAGGATTCGAGCGGTCGATAGGTCTGGCCGTTCACCACCGCAGCCATATAGGCCAGATCGGCGACAGAGATGACCGAGACCAGGGAGGTGTTCTTCACCTGGATGACCGACTGGTTGATAAAGGAGGGCAGCGCTCGCTTCATCGCCTGCGGTAGGATAATTCGCTTCATCGACTGCCAGGGGCTCATACCGATCGCTGCCGCCGCCTCGCGCTGTCCGCGGTCGATCGAGACAATCGCTCCGCGGAAGATCTCGGCATAGAAGGCGCCGACATAGAGCGACAGCGTCAGCATGGCCGCCACGCGATTGTCGATCGAACCACCGACCAGCAGCGGAAAGGCGTAGTAGAACCACAAGAGCTGGACAAGCAGCGGTGTGCAGCGGAAGATTTCCTGGTAGACACGGGCCATGCCGACGAGGATGCGCGAACCGGAAAGCCGCGCAGCGCAGGTGGCGAAACCAATCATAATACCAAAAGCGATCGAGCCGACGGTATAAAGTATGGTGACCCAGAGCCCCCAGAGGAACAGGTCCCAGAACTGCAAGACGGAATGGAAATCCCAGTTGTAGCTCATCGGCTGCTCCTTGCGGTCACGTCTGCCGGGACGGAAGGGCAATGCCTGAACCGCGGACACCGGTTCGCGTCAGTGCTGTTTCTCATGTTCGTTCCCTTTGTCTTTGATCGGCCCCCGCCTAGGCAGAGGGCCGATGGTCGATAGTCCTATGTCCGCCGGCCGCGGACAATGCAAAGCTGATGGTCCCGCTTACCGCATTTCTTGGAAGGCCGAAGAGGCGGAGGTGAAGCGGCCGAGAATTCCGGCGAGCCGTTCGCGATTGGTCGCTGAGACTGGAACCATAGGCAGGCGCATTTCCGGTCCTGCGAGATTGGCCAGCGCCAGAGCCGCCTTGACTGGTCCCGGATTGGACTCGATGAACATGCCGTCCGTCAGCTCGGCAATCAGTTCATGCAGCTTGAGCGCGCGCGCTGTGTCGCCCGCCTTCCAGGCTTCCACCAACTGCACCATTTCGCGCGGCGCGACATTGGCGACGACGCTGGTAACACCCAAGGCGCCGAGCGAGAGGAAGGGAAGGGTCAGTCCGTCATCGCCAGAATGAATGATCAGCCGGTCGCCGCAAGCGGCGCGCAACTGTGTGACCCGTGCGGCCGAACCACCGGCCTCCTTGATGGCGACGATATTAGCGTGCTTTTCCATCAGCAAGGCGCAGGTTTCCGGTGCGATCTCGACCCCGCAGCGGCCCGGCACGGAATAGAGCATGACCGGCAGCGACGTCGCCTCTGCGGCCGCACTATAGTGGGCGATGAGGCCCGCTTGTGTCGGCTTGTTGTAATAAGGCGTGACGATCAGGACGGCCTCGGCGCCAGCCGCCTCGGCGCGCTTGACCTTCTCGATGGTTTTCTTCGTGTCGTTGGCGCCGGCCCCTGCCATCACCAGCGCACGGCCGGCGGCGAGCTTGACAGTGCGGGCGATCAACGCGTCGGCCTCATCGTCGGACAGCGTGGCGGCCTCGCCGGTGGTGCCGACAGGCACCAGGCCCGCGATGCCGGCCTCCAACTGGCGCTCGACCAGCGCGTCATAAGCGGCGGTATCGACAGCACCGTCCTTGAAGGGTGTGATGAGCGCGGTAAAGACGCCGCGGAAACGGTCGGCAAGTTTGTTCATGGTTATATCCTCTCAGTCATTTTCGTTGAAGCTGTCGGCAAGGCTATAGCGGCCTGGTTGTCGCGGTTTGGAAACCAGCCATTGTGCGGCGGCGAGCGCCCCTTCGGCATAGGCGGCAAGCGCGTGGACCCGATAGGTCATCACGACTTCGGCCGACCCCATGTCGAAGCGCACCGTGTTGATGCCGACCGTATCGCCTTCGCGGTGGACGGCTATGGCCGGCCGTTGCGCAGCAAATTTCATCACGGCGCTGCGTGCCTCGAACAATTGGTCCGCCAGCAACCGCGACGTGCCTGAAGGGTCGGGCTTCTTGCGCACATGATAGGTTTCCGCAACAGCTGGTTCGGCTGCCGGCATCTGCCGAGCAAAACCCAGCGTAGCGCGGCGGAAGGCTTCGAAGCCGCGTGCGAAATTGGCGCTCACCAGCATAGGCCGTTGGGCGCAATGCTCGCTCAGTTTTGCGTCCTCTTGCCCCGTGAACCCGGTTGTGCCGATCACCATAGGGATCGCCTTTGTCCCGATGCTCTCCTGCAGGGCGAGACTTGCCGCTGGAGTTGAGAAGTCGATCATCACGTCGCAATGACTGTTGATTGCCTTGTCCGCCGGCCGGTATTCGATGCTGCCGCCAGCAACCGGCGTACCAGCGAGGCGCGAGCCCGGCGAGACCAGCGCGGCGGCGAGTTCCAGCCCCGGGCTGGCAACGATCAGTTCGACAAGCCGGGTGCCAACCCGACCCGATGCTCCCATGATGCCGATGCGCATGGCGGTCCTCCTCAGTCGATCACTACCTTGGGCTCCGACATTTCGCGCAGCGCGATGCGGACACCTTCGCGGCCGAGACCAGAGCGCTTGACCCCGCCGAACGGGACGTGCTCGGCGCGAAAATCAGGCCCCTCGTTGATCATCACGCCGCCGACCACGAGATCGCGCGAGAAGGTCTTGATCAGCGCGTGGTCATTGGTGAAGACACCGGCCTGAAGACCGTAGGTGCTGGCATTGACCTCGGCGATGGCCTCACGCGCGTCGGTGAAGCTGCGGATCGCGATGATCGGGCCGAAGGTCTCATCGGCGATGACCGGGGAATTGGGCTCGATCCCGGAGATCACGGTCGGGGCGAAGACTGTGCCGTCGTGGGTGCCGCCAGTCAGCAACATCGCGCCGCTGGCGACTGTCGCATTGACCCGTGCCGCCACGGCTTCGGCCGCAGCCAGGTCGATCACTGTCCCCATGTCCGTTTCATCGAGCGAGGGATCACCGAATTCGACCGCATCGACGGCGGCGAGTAGCTTTTCGGTGAAGATCTTCTCGATATCCTTGTGAAGGTAGAGCTTCTTCACCGCCGCGCAGCTCTGGCCGGCGATCTCGAAGCGGTGGCCGATGGTGGTTGCGACCGCCTTGTCGAGGTCGGCGTCAGGTAGGACGAAGAGCGGGTCGTTACCACCGAGCTCCATCAGGCAACGCACAAGGCCCGAGGCGTTCTTCAGAGCCAGTCCCGCGCCAGGGCCACCGGTGAAGGACAGGAGGTCGATCGGCGAGCGGGCAAGAGACAGGGCGGCTTCCGCCGCGCCGTGTACGATCTGGAACAGATCGGCCGGCCAGCCGGCCTTGAGCGCCAGTTCGCGCAACCGCGCAGCGGCAAGCGGCGCCTTGGGAGATGGCTTCGCGACCACGGCATTGCCGGCGGCAATCGCCGGGCCGAGCTTGTGGCAGAGGAGGTTGAGTGGATAGTTGAACGGTGTGATGGCCCCGACGACGCCGACGGGCTCATAGGTGATGGTCGCCAGTCGATCGGCGCCGCCCTCGACGATCGCGCAGTGCAGCGCTTCTCCGTCGAGGAAGGTCGCGGCATCGCCCGAGAGCTTTAGCGTATTCTGTGCCCGGCGCACCTCATTCCGTGCCTCGCGGATCGTCTTGCCCATTTCCGAGGAGATGATTAGGGCTAGGTTTTCCGCGTCTGCGGCGATCTCGGCGGCGAGTGCGTTCAGCAGGGCGCGACGCTCGGCCGGCGTGGAGCGGCGGAAACCGTGCTGGGCCGCCTTGGCGCGGGCAACAGTGGCTGCGATCTCGGACGCGGTCGACACCGCGATCTCCCCGACCGTTATGCCGGTGAAGGGATTGCGCACCAGGAACGCGTCGGCGGCCTCCAGGGTAAGGCGTTGGGCTTGCGTCATCTCGTTCAACCTTTTCATTCGTTTTCTGTATGTGGAGTGGCCGTACCAGTGAGCGCGGCAATGGAAATCGGCCTGACCGGCCAACGGCGGCCAGTGAGATCTTCGGCTGTGGGGATCGGATCGCCGGGATTGATAAGCGCCATCAGGCCCGCAGTGTTGTCGGCGCAAAAGCGGCCCTGGCAGGCGCCCATGGTAAAGCGACCATTGTGCTTGACCTCGCGGCCTGTCATCCGGTCGGTACGCTCGCACAGCTTGCGAAGATCGCCGATCGTTTTGCCTTCGCAGCGGCAAAGGATCGTGTCGTCGGGACAGGCAGCGAGCGGGAAGGCTTTTCCGGTCGGGGCGAAGAGAACGGCAAGCGTTTCCTGCGCCCGGCGGGCCTGTTCTATCGAAGCGCCGTCACGGTCTGCCACAGTGCGACTCGACAGGATGTCGGCGACCCGGCGGGCGGCGCGCGCGCCATCGACCGTTGCGGCCATGGCGCCAAGAGCCTCGCGGCAATCACCCGTTCTGATAATCAGCGGCACCTTGCCAACCAAGGCTGTTTCGTTCGGCAGGCCGAAGTCGTTCGGACGAATGCCGTCGTGCAGGCCGACACGATCTACGGTCAGGTGCTCGTCACGGCCATTGTCCCGGCAGACGTTTACCGAGAGGGAGGTGCCTTCGCGCTCGATGGCGGTGACATGCGTGCCTCGGAGCCAGGGAATGTTACGGAGATAGACATCCGCGAGATAGCCGAGGGCCTCGCGCATGAGGGGCGGATAACGCAACATGGCCAAGCCCGCGCCGAAGCGCGCCAGCGGGTTGCCCGCCTCGACGATTGCCACCGGCGGATTGCCAAGCCGAGCCATTTGGGCCGCTACCGCGATCAGCAACGGACCACTGCCGGCAAGCAGCACACGGCCTTCCGGCGCGCGTCCGGTTTCCTTCATCATGACTTGCAGGCCGCCGGCGGTGGAAACCCCGGCGAGCTGCCAGCCCGGCCGCGGATAGACTTTCTCCACTGCGCCGACCGCGAGCACGACGGCCTTGCGGCGCAGGTGCTCCACCGTCCCTGTCTGCCGGTTCTCGATGATCACCAGTCCGTCACTGTCGATGCCGAGGAAGACCGAGCGGTACCGCATGGGCAGCGAGAGCGCCGCGAAAGCGTCTCGAAGCGCGCTCCAGCGGGCTTTCGCTCCGGCGGCTTGGCTGATTGGGGCCACATCGGCGATCGGCTGGCGGTAGATGGCGCCGCCGAGACTGTCGCGTTGCTCGACGACTTCGACAGCGTACCCGGCCTGGGCAAGGGCGGTTGCCGCAGCAAGTCCGGCCGGACCGGCGCCGATGACGATAACGTCCGGATCAATCATGGCTGGCCTCCATGGGGATTACGCGCATTCCCGCGCGGGCCGGAGTGATGCAGGCCTCGCGCACCGTTCCCTCGACACGCACGAGACAGCATTGGCAGGCGCCGATGCCGCAGAAGTAGCGGGTCTCCTGACCGAGCGGATCGGCGCCGAACTGACGGATGCCGGCGGCAGCGAGTGCGGCGGCGATGCTTTCGCCGGAACGAAAGGAGATGGCTTGCCCCATCCAGTCGAAGGTCTGTGCATTCATGCCGCCACTCCCCAGCTGCTGAATCTGGCAGGATCGAAAGGAGAAAGATCGATATCGGGCGTCTCGCCGCAGATCGTCTGTACGATCGACTTGCCGGTGATCGGACCAAGGCAGATGCCGTCGCCTTCAAAGCCTGTGGCGATAAAGCCGTTTTGCATTCCGGGTATCCGGCCCACAAGCGGCAGGCCGTCGACCACCGCGGTGCGCACGCCGGCAAAGCTGCGCAGCAGTCGCAAGGAGGCAAGTCCGGGAATAAGCGTCACCGCATCCGTCAGGATGCGCGTGATTGCATCGATGTCGTTGGATTGGCGGTCGCCGAAATCCTCGCGCGTGCCGCCGATCAGGAACTGGCCGGTGACCAGCGGATCAATGACCAGGCCGAGGCCGCGTGCCGGAGCCGAATGGCCGGCCTTCTGGCTGCCCTTGCTCAGCAGATAGCGCCCCGACATGATCGCGCCGGGCATGGAGGCATTGAGAGCCGGTGCGCGTTCGGTCACCAGAAGCTGCCCCTTGCGCGGGGTGAGCACGGCGGAAAGCCCTAGCAGGTCGGCCGAGCCGTTGCCGGCCGCGAGCACCACGACGTCGGCCGAGAGGTTGCCGCGGTTGGTGGCAATCCCGGTGAGACGTTCTGCCCCCACGTCCTGCAGCAGCCGCTCGGCCCGCGTGCCGCGCTCGACGCAGATGCCGGATGCAGAAAGCAGTCGGTGGACGATCTGGTAGCCTATCGCATGACCCTCGCCATGCACTTCAACGGCCATCCGAGCCTCAGGGGAGAGCACGGCAAATCGGCTGGTGAGGTTTGCGCCGGTCAGCGTCTCAATCCTGACGCCGGCACCGGCGAGCGCTGTGGCATGAGCCTCGAGTACGGCGCACTCCTCTTCGGAGGAGGCGACAATGTAGGTCGAGCGTCGCTTGAAAGCGCCGGCAAACAAACCCTCGTCGGCCAACTGACCATAGAGCGCCACGCCCTTGAGGGCTGCACGCATCATCGGTCCCGGCCGCTTGCTGGCGACGGACACGGCGCCGTCCGCCGCACCGGTCGCTTCGGCTGCCGGCGCGGTGGCGTCGATCAGCCGAACGGCGATGCCACGCTTCGCCAGGAAATAGGCCGTTGCCGCTCCGACAATGCCGGAGCCGACGACGATGGCGCTGGTTGGATGGCGGGATTGCATGTGCTCAGGCGGGCCCTTGTTGGTTGTGCCCCAATATTGGTGGCGCCCGGGCTCTACCGTCGATACAAGATGACGGCCTTGCTTGTTCACGAAATTTGTATCCTCTACAAAGCTCGGACCCCTTTAACTGGGAGGCAGAGGGACGCACTCCATGGCCAAAATCAGCCTCACACTTATCCAGACCTTCTACCAGGTGGCTCGACACGGCTCGTTTTCGGGCGCAGCGCGCGAACTGAACCTCAGCTATCAGTCGGCTGCCAATCATGTGCGTCGGCTGGAGCAGATCCTGAAGGGCAAGCTCATTGATTCCGAGCAGGGCGCTAAGCGGATTTCGCTGACGCCGCGCGGTCGCGCGCTTTACAGCCTGCTCCATCCAGAGCTCGACATCATGCTGGAGCGGCTAACCAAGCTGATCGAGAACCAGCGCTCGTCGCTGCGTGTCGGCATGCCCCAGGCGATCTTTTTCTATCTCTTTCCGCGGGTGCTTTCGCGTTTCCGTGAAGCCTTTCCGGAGATGGAGTTCGCCGTTTACGAGCGCGACACTGTGCTGGCTGAGCTGGTCAAGAACGGCAGTCTCGACGTCTGCATTTCCGAGCGCTATTTCGGCGATCCGGTCGTGCCGCAGCGCTTGCTTGGAAGCTACAAGCTGAGCCTCGTCTTTCCTCGCGACTGGGGCGCACCGCCCGCCCAGCAGGACATTCCGCGCTGGGCCGAGGGGCGACCCTTCATCACCTACGAGCCGGGACAAACGCTGCGCAACCTGGCTGTCGATTTCCTCGGTCGCGATGGCGCCATCATTCAGCCGGCGGTGTCGACCTCTGGCAGTTCGAGCGTCAAGCGCTGTGTCGAGGAGGGGCTGGGTTTTTCCATCATCCCCTCCTGGTGCATCGGTCCGGATGATGTTTCGATCAGTTCCACCAGGCTCACCAATCTGCCGGAGGTGCGGGTCTATTTTGGCAATGCCGGTTTTCTGCAGAAACACCCCATGGTGCAGCAATTGTACGAGGATTGCCGCCGGGAACTGGTCGGTCCGATCCTCGATCCGCCCGACAGCAAAGAGCTTGCGCTGCCACTGCTCTGACATCGACATACAAAAAAGCCGATAAGTGGCTCGGACTCTCTAGCATTGTTCCCGGTCGATTCGCGGATAGGCTGACCTCGACCGGCAAGCCCGCGAGGCAGTGTTCGCCGCGTGGGAGGACGGACATCAACAAGATTCCGGGGAACTAGGAGAACAAGACCATGAATTTGATTGCCAAGATCTGCGGCGCGGCGGCGATGGCGCTGTCTGTGCTGGGCGCCACGGCCGCCGCTGCCGGCACGATTGAAGACATCCGCTCGCGTGGCGTGCTGCGCATCCCGGCCATCCTCAACGAAGTGCCCTATTTCAACAAGGATCCGCGTACTGGCGAATGGCAGGGTTTTGTCATCGATATGGCGAACGACATCGCCAAGACCCTCGATGTGAAGCTGGAAGTGGTGGAATCGAGCTGGGCCAATGCCATCCTCGACGTGCAGAGTGGCAAGGTCGATATGGCTTTCGCGGTAACCGCGACGCCGGTGCGCGCCATGTCCGTCTCCTTCTCCGATCCGACTTACTACAATAGCTTCATTCTCGTTTCGGCCAAGGAAGAACTGAACGGCAAGACCTGGAAGGAACTCAACGATCCGAAGTACACTTTCGCGGTCGATATGGGCTCGGCGCAGGACCTGATCACCCAGCAATATTTGCCGCAAGCCAACGTCCTGCGCTTCAAGACTCGTGACGAAGCGATCATCGCGGTATCGACCGGCAAAGCTGATGCCTTGGTCAACACCATGCTGAACGGTCTGGTCATCGCCAAGAAGGCCGCGACCATTGGTTCGGTCAAGGTTCCGACGCCGGTGCTCTCCACCCCGTCGGTCATTGCCGTCAACTATGCTGGCGACGAGACCTTCAAGAGCTTCGTCTCTGCCTGGGCCGAATACAATCGCCGTATCGGCAACAACCAGACTTGGATCCTCAAGAGCCTAGAGCCCTTCGGCATCACGCTCACGGACATGCCTGTCGGCTTCGGCTTCGGCGGCTGAGAATCCGGCGCATTTAGAGCTCCCCTCTCTCCGGAGAGGGGGAGATACTGCATTTTTGGCTATCCATTTGTTGCAGGGCTTTCAGTATAAGGTGCGGATCAAGCGGCTTTGCCAGCCGGAGCAGTCGAGTGCCTTCCGGGTGTTGGCTTTGGATGGAGACTGCTTTCCCACCCGTTTTCGGCCATGTGCTGCGGCCCTTGCGCTTGCGCTTTTGTCCGCCCGGATGCTTGGCACGTGACCGTGCATATTTCCCGAAAGACCACCATTCCGCCGTTCAACTGCCCAAATGTTGGAAAGGGTCCGGTGCGGCAAACCAAAGGCAACAAAAAAGC
>NZ_BJZP01000031.1 GCF_007992095.1 Paenirhizobium naphthalenivorans | reverse complement strand
AAGCGATTGACGACAAGCCGGTGACAGTGTATGTCGCCGGCCAAGATCAGAATCGGACGATGATTTGCATCGTCCGATTCTCGCGCTGCATTTTCCGACCTCTTTGGAGGCGCGGGGCGGGCAGGGCACCTCATGCTTTATAAGTGACAGGGACGCCCCGTGGTGTCCCTGTGATTTTTGAAAATTAGGGGCCGGCCAGCTATTGGTAATTCACTGTCTCTGCGTATGCGGGACGCAAGAAAACGAATAAGGACAAGTCGAATGAACGGCCAGAATATCCGCATCCGCCTGAAGGCGTTTGATCACCGGGTTCTCGATGCCTCCACACGGGAGATCGTCTCGACCGCTAAGCGCACCGGTGCAAGCGTTCGTGGCCCGGTGCCGCTCCCGACCCGTATTGAAAAGTTCACTGTCAACCGTTCGCCTCACGTCGACAAGAAGAGCCGTGAGCAGTTCGAGATGCGCACGCATAAGCGCCTCCTCGACATCGTTGATCCGACCCCGCAGACCGTTGACGCTCTGATGAAGCTCGACTTGGCTGCTGGCGTTGATGTTGAGATCAAGCTCTAAAAAGAGATTCCGGCGAGAGCCGAAATAACAAGGAAGGTACGTGGCAAGACCTGCCAACGACTTCTCGAAACGGGAAACCTGATGGTCTGGAAGGGCTTGAATGGAATCCTTAAACAAAGAGGCAAGCTTCAGGGTCTTCGGAGCCTGTGGTGACTCTCAAGAGGAATGAACCAATGCGTTCAGGTGTGATTGCACAGAAAGTGGGAATGACCCGCGTCTACAACGACGCCGGCGAGCATATCCCGGTAACGGTTTTGCGGTTGGACAATGTGCAGGTTGTTGCCCATCGTACGGCTGACAAGAACGGCTATACGGCCGTCCAGCTCGGTGCCGGCCAGGCGAAGGTAAAGAATACCTCGAAGGCCATGCGCGGCAATTTTGCCGCTGCTAGCGTCGAGCCGAAGGCGAAGCTTGTCGAGTTTCGCGTCTCGGAAGAAAACCTCATCGACGTCGGCACTCAGCTTACTGCTGGTCACTTCGCCGCAGGTCAGTTGGTCGATGTGACCGGCACGACTATCGGTAAGGGGTTTGCCGGTGCCATCAAGCGTCATAACTTCGGCGGTCTTCGCGCGACCCACGGCGTCTCGGTTTCGCACCGTTCGCATGGTTCGACCGGTTCCAACCAGGATCCTGGTAAGGTCTGGAAGGGCAAGCGTATGGCTGGCCACATGGGTCAGACGCGCGTCACCACCCAGAATCTGGAAGTCGTTTCGACCGATGAAGATCGCGGTCTGATCCTTGTGAAGGGTGCAGTGCCCGGCTCCAAGGGTTCCTGGATCATCGTGCGCGACGCCGTCAAGTCGGCAGCGAAGTAAGGGAGCCATACCAATGGAATTGAACGTCACGACCCTCGAGGGCAAAGACGCCGGCAAGGTTTCCCTGTCGGATGCGATCTTCGGTCTCGATCCGCGCGAGGACATCCTCGCCCGCATGATCCGCTACCAGCTCGCCAACAAGCGGCAGGGTACGCATAAGACCAAGACCCGTGCGGAAGTCTCCCGCACCGGCTCCAAGATGTACAAACAGAAGGGCACCGGCCGCGCGCGTCACCATTCGGCTCGCGCTCCGCAGTTCCGCGGCGGTGGTAAGGCTCATGGCCCGGTTGTTCGCAGCCATGCCCATGACCTGCCGAAGAAGGTCCGCGCCCTTGCCCTGCGTCATGCGCTCTCGGCCAAGCTGAAGTCGGAGGACCTGATCATCGTCGATCAGCTGACGACTGTTGAAGCCAAGACGAAGGCTCTGGTCGGCAACTTCGCCACCCTCGGCCTCACCAATGCTCTGGTCATCGGCGGTGCCGAGATCGACAGCAACTTCAAGCTCGCTGCGGCAAACATCCCGAACATCGATGTGCTGCCGGTTCAGGGCATCAACGTTTATGACATTCTGCGTCGTGGCAAGCTCGTGCTTTCCAAGGCTGCGGTTGAAGCTCTGGAGGAGCGGTTCAAATGACTGATCTTCGCCACTACGATGTGATCGTCTCCCCGTCGATCACCGAAAAGTCGACCATGGTATCCGAGCAGAACCAGGTCGTCTTCAACGTCGCCAAGGGTGCAAGCAAGCCGGAAATCAAGGCTGCTATCGAAGCGCTCTTCGGTGTCAAGGTCACCGCTGTGAACACGCTCGTCCGCAAGGGCAAGGTTAAGCGTTTCCGCGGCTTCGCCGGCAAGCAGAAGGACGTCAAGAAGGCGATCGTTACGCTCGCTGAAGGTCAGTCCATCGATGTGTCGACGGGCGTCTGAGGTAGGGAACAAGAACAATGGCATTGAAACACTTCAATCCGACCACGCCGAGCCAGCGTCAGCTGGTCATCGTCGACCGCTCCAGCCTTCACAAGGGCAAGCCGGTCAAGGCTCTGACGGAAGGTCTGTCTAAGAGCGGTGGCCGTAACAACGCGGGTCGCATCACCGCCCGCTTCATCGGCGGTGGTCACAAGCGCACCTATCGTCTGGTCGACTTCAAGCGTCGCAAGTTCGATGTTGAAGGCACCATTGCGCGCCTGGAATACGACCCGAACCGCACCGCCTTCATCGCTCTGGTGGATTATGCTGACGGCGAACAGGCCTACATCCTGGCTCCGCAGCGTCTCGCCGCCGGCGACAAGGTGATTGCGTCCGAGAAGGCCGTCGACGTCAAGCCGGGCAACACCATGCCGCTGCAGTACATCCCGGTCGGTTCGATCGTTCACAACGTCGAAATGAAGCCGGGCAAGGGCGGTCAGATCGCTCGCTCTGCCGGTACCTATGTTCAGCTGGTCGGCCGCGATGCCGGCATGGCTATCCTGCGCCTGAACTCCGGCGAACAGCGCCTCGTTCCGGGCTCGTGCCTCGCTACCGTCGGTGCCGTGTCCAACCCGGACCACGGCAACATCAACGATGGTAAGGCCGGTCGTACCCGTTGGCGTGGCAAGACCCCGCATAACCGCGGTGTCGTCATGAACCCGGTTGACCACCCGCACGGTGGTGGTGAAGGCCGCACATCCGGTGGTCGCCACCCGGTTAGCCCGTGGGGCAAGCCGACCAAGGGCAAGCGGACTCGCTCGAACAAGTCAACCGACAAGTTCATCATGCGTTCCCGCCACCTGAAGAAGAAGTAAGAGAGGTTAGTCAGAAATGGCTCGTTCAGTATGGAAAGGCCCGTTTGTTGACGGCTATCTTCTCAAGAAGGCTGAGAAGGTTCGTGAAGGCGGTCGTAGCGAAGTGATCAAGATCTGGAGCCGTCGCTCCACGATCCTGCCGCAGTTCGTCGGTCTCACCTTCGGCGTCTACAACGGCAGCAAGCACGTTCCGGTCAGCGTCAACGAAGACATGGTCGGTCACAAGTTCGGTGAATTCTCTCCGACCCGGACCTATTACGGTCATGGTGCGGACAAGAAGGCGAAGAGGAAGTAACGATGGGCAAGGCAAAAGCCGAACGTCGGCTGAAGGACAACGAGGCGCAGGCTGTTGCGCGCACGATCCGCGTCAGCCCGCAGAAGCTGAACCTGGTTGCCGCGCTGATCCGCGGCAAGAAGGTTGAGCGCGCGCTCGCCGACTTGGAATTCTCGCGTAAGCGTATCGCCGGCACCGTCCGCAAGACGCTGGAATCGGCAATCGCGAACGCCGAGAACAACCATGATCTCGACGTCGACCAGCTGGTCGTCGCCGAGGCCTATGTCGGCAAGTCGATCACCATGAAGCGTTTTCACGCCCGTGGCCGTGGCCGCGCATCGCGCATTGAAAAGCCGTTCTCGCATCTCACCATTGTGGTGCGCGAAGTCGAAGCCAATGGGGAGGCCGCATAATGGGTCAGAAAATCAATCCGATCGGTTTCCGCCTGGGCATCAACCGCACCTGGGATAGCCGTTGGTTCGCCGACAACGCCGAATATGGCCAGCTGCTCCACGAAGACCTGAAGATCCGCAAGTATCTGATGGAAGAACTGAAGCAGGCTGGTATCGCCAAGGTGGTCATCGAGCGTCCGCACAAGAAGTGCCGCGTTACGATCCACTCGGCTCGTCCGGGCCTGATCATCGGCAAGAAGGGCGCTGACATCGAGAAGCTTCGGAAGAAGCTTTCGGAGATGACCAACTCCGAAACGCACCTCAACATCGTTGAAGTGCGCAAGCCGGAAGTCGACGCAACGCTCGTTGCCCAGTCGATCACCCAGCAGCTCGAGCGTCGTATCGCTTTCCGTCGCGCCATGAAGCGCGCCGTGCAGTCGGCCATGCGTCTCGGTGCCGAAGGCATCAAGATCACCTGCGCCGGCCGTCTCGGTGGTGCCGAAATCGCTCGTACCGAATGGTACCGTGAAGGTCGCGTTCCGCTTCACACGCTGCGCGCCGACATCGACTACGGCACGTCCGAAGCAGAAACGGCTTATGGCATCTGCGGCGTTAAGGTTTGGATCTTCAAGGGCGAAATCCTTGAGCATGATCCGATGGCTTCTGAGCGTCGCGCTCTCGAAGGCGATGCGCAGGGTCCGGCAAGCCGTGAACGTGGCGATCGCCGCCGCGAAAACGCTTGATTGACGCTGGCGAAAGATAAGTTCGGAGAATAAGAAAATGTTGCAGCCAAAGCGTACAAAGTACCGCAAGCAGTTCAAGGGCCGCATCAAGGGTGTTGCCAAGGGCGGTTTCGACCTGGCATTCGGCGAGTTCGGTCTCAAGGCTCTTGAGCCGAACCGCGTCAACGCCCGCGAAATTGAAGCTGCTCGTCGTGCGATCACTCGCTATATGAAGCGTGCAGGCCGTGTTTGGATCCGGGTATTCCCCGACGTTCCTGTCACTGCCAAGCCGACCGAAGTGCGTATGGGTAAGGGTAAGGGTTCGGTCGAGTACTGGGCCTGCAAGGTCAAGCCCGGCCGTATGATGTTCGAGATTGACGGCGTGACCGAGGAGATCGCTCGCGAAGCGCTTCGTCTCGGCTCGGCCAAGCTCTCGGTCAAGACGCGCTTCGTTCAGCGCATTGCAGAGTAAGGATCAAGCCCATGAAAGCCGCAGACGTTCGCGCCATGAGCGCCGATCAGTTGAATGACGAGCTTGCCAAGCTTAAGAAGGAGCAGTTCAATCTGCGCTTTCAGAAGGCGACCGGCCAGCTTGAAAAGTCTTCGCGTATCCAGGAAGTCCGTCGTGACATCGCACGCGTGAAAACCATTGCCCGCCAGAAGGCGGCAGAAGCCAAGGCCTAAAGGACCAGAATAATATGCCTAAACGCATTCTGCAGGGCGTCGTTGTCAGCGACAAGAACGAGAAGACTGTCGTGGTCCGGGTCGAGCGCCGATTCGCTCACCCGCTGCTTCAGAAGACGGTTCGCCGTTCGAAGAAGTACAAGGCACACGACGAAAACAACCAGTACAAGGTTGGTGACGTGGTTTCCATCGAGGAATGCGCGCCGATCTCCAAGGACAAGCGCTGGACGGTGGTTTCCGCCCACGCTTAATTTTCAGAGTTTTGCGGCTGGCCCTTGCGCCAGACGCAAAAACCTGTATGAAGCAGGCCATTGGCGCAGGAACGCTCCGGCAACGGGCGTTCTTTTGCTTTGAGCGCACGGAAGGTCCTTAACCGGAAACCACCCTGGCAAGATCTTTCCGCGCGACATTCGAAATTACAAATAAGCCGGGATAGGGGGCTTTCAGCCCAACCGTTTCGGTACAACAAGAAGGCGACCTGACATGATTCAGATGCAGACTAACCTCGACGTGGCGGATAATTCCGGCGCACGTCGTGTCATGTGCATCAAGGTGCTGGGCGGCTCCAAGCGCAAATATGCTTCGGTCGGCGACGTCATCGTCGTCTCGATCAAGGAAGCTATTCCGCGCGGCCGCGTGAAGAAGGGTGACGTGATGAAGGCGGTTGTCGTTCGCACCGCCAAGGACATCCGTCGCGCCGACGGCAGCGTCATCCGCTTCGATAGCAACGCAGCTGTTCTTATCGACAACAAGAAAGAGCCGATCGGCACCCGTATCTTCGGACCGGTTCCGCGCGAACTTCGCGCCAAGAACCATATGAAGATCATCTCGCTGGCTCCGGAAGTACTGTAAGGAGCAATGGCGATGCAAAAGATCCGTAAGGGCGACAAGGTCGTCGTATTGACCGGTAAGGACAAGGGCCGCACCGGTGAAGTTATTCAAGTGATGCCGAAGGAAGATCGCGCGGTTGTGCGTGGCGTGAACATGGTGAAGCGTCACCAGCGCCAGACCCAGACCGCTGAAGCCGGCATCATCAACAAAGAGGCCTCCATTCACCTCTCCAACCTTGCAATCGCTGACAAGGAAGGCAAGCCGACTCGCGTTGGTTTCCAGGTCATCGAAGGCAAGAAGGTGCGTGTGGCCAAGCGTTCGGGAGAAGTGATCGATGGCTGAGGCAAAGTATGAGCCGCGGCTCAAGCAGGAATACGTTTCCCGCATCCGCAAGGCGCTTCAGGAGCAGTTCTCGTTCGATAACGAGATGCAGATCCCGAAGCTCGACAAGATCGTAATCAACATGGGTGTCGGTGAGGCGACTGCTGATTCGAAGAAGCCCACCGTTGCTGCTGCTGACCTGGCTGCGATTGCCGGTCAGAAGCCGGTCATCACCCGCGCTCGCAATTCGATCGCTGGCTTCAAGGTTCGTGAAGGCATGCCGATCGGCGCAAAGGTCACCCTGCGCGGCGCTCGCATGTATGAATTCCTGGACCGTCTGATCAACATCGCGCTCCCGCGCGTTCGCGACTTTCGGGGCCTGAACCCGAAGTCCTTCGATGGCCGTGGCAACTTCGCCATGGGCATCAAGGAACACATTGTGTTCCCTGAGATCAACTACGACAAGGTTGATCAGATGTGGGGCATGGATATCATCGTTTGCACGACGGCAAACTCGGATGACGAAGCTCGGGCTCTTCTGAAAGAGTTCAACTTTCCCTTCCGTCAGTAACCGTAACGACGAGCGTAGAAGAGGAACTTCCATATGGCGAAGACCAGCGCAGTTGAAAAGAACAAGCGCCGCCGCAAGATCGTTGCCAGTCAGGCCGCAAAGCGGGCTGGCCTCAAGGCGATCATCATGAACCAGTCGCTTTCGATCGAAGACCGGTTCAAGGCAACCCTGAAGCTGGCAGAACTGCCGCGTGATGGCTCCAAGACCCGCATTCGCAACCGTTGCGAAGTGACCGGTCGCCCGCGTGCGTTCTACCGCAAGCTCAAGATGTCGCGTATTGCGCTTCGCGAGCTGGGCAATACCGGCAAGGTGCCGGGCATTGTCAAGTCGAGCTGGTAAGGAGACGGGCAAATGACGATGACTGATCCGTTGGGCGATATGCTCACCCGTATCCGCAATGGCGCTGCACGCCGTAAGAGCTCGGTTTCGACCCCGGCCTCCAAGCTTCGTGCACGCGTTCTCGATGTCCTTCAGGCTGAAGGCTACATTCGCGGTTATTCCGAAGTACAGTACGACAATGGCAAGGCCGAACTGCAGATCGAACTGAAGTACTACGAAGGTGCTTCGGTCATCCGCGAAATCGGTCGTGTCTCCAAGCCGGGCCGCCGAGTTTATGTCTCGGTCAAGTCCATCCCGCAGGTCGCGAACGGTCTCGGCATCACCATCCTTTCGACTCCGAAGGGTGTGATGGCCGATCACCAGGCTCGCGAACAGAATGTTGGTGGCGAGGTTCTCTGCTCTGTCTTCTAAGACAGCGCAGAGATCTCCCTAGCGAACAGACAGGATCAAAACATGTCTCGTATCGGTAAAAAGCCCGTTCCGGTTCCTGCAGGGATCACGGCCACTGTTGATGGCCAGAAGGTGACTGCAAAGGGCCCGAAGGGTGAACTCTTCTTCGTCGCGAATGACGAAATTTCCGTGGCACTGGAAGACAACGCCGTTGTCGTTCAGCCGCGCAGCGCCACCAAGGATGCTCGTTCGAAGTGGGGCATGTCCCGCACGATGGTCGAGAACATCTTCAAGGGCGTCAAGGACGGCTTCGAGCGCAAGCTTGAAATCAATGGCGTCGGTTATCGCGCCTCGCTGCAGGGCAAGAACCTGCAGCTGGCACTCGGCTTCAGCCACGACGTGGTCTATGAAACGCCGGCCGGTATCACGATCGCTGTTCCGAAGCCGACGGAAATCATCGTCTCCGGCATCAACAAGCAGCAGGTCGGTCAGGTCGCTGCTGAGATCCGCGAATATCGCGGTCCTGAGCCCTATAAGGGCAAGGGTGTCAAGTATGCCGAAGAGCGGATTGTCCGCAAAGAAGGCAAGAAGAAGTAAGGAACGCGCGAAATGGCAAGCAGGAAAGAAGCACTTGTACGTCGTGCCAATCGCGTGCGACGTCAGATCAAGGCGGTGGCAAATGGCCGTCCGCGTCTGTCGGTACATCGCTCGTCGAAGAACATCTACGCTCAGATCATCGACGATGTCGCAGGCCGCACGCTGGCCGCAGCATCGACCCTCGACACGGATCTGCGCTCGGGCCTGAAGACCGGAGCCGACACAGCTGCAGCCGCAGCCGTTGGCAAGCTGGTCGCCGAGCGTGCCGTCAAGGCGGGCGTCAAGGAAGTTGTCTTCGACCGTGGCGCTTTTATTTTCCATGGCCGCATCAAGGCCCTGGCGGAAGCTGCCCGCGAAGGTGGTCTCGAGTTCTAAGAATTTCCGCCCGGGCTTGCGCTCGGGCGGATTTCCGGCTTATTGCCGGACACTCCCGGATTCGCGCCCATGTCCGATAGGGCAGGGCGGAATTAGAAGTAATCTGCCGATTGCACCCGGAAAAGAAAAAGGAAAAGGACAATGGCACAAGAAAAGCGTGGTTCGCGGGACGACCGTCAGAACCGTGATGAGCGTGACAGCGAATTCGTCGACAAGTTGGTCGCGATCAACCGCGTCGCCAAAGTTGTTAAGGGCGGCCGTCGTTTCGGCTTCGCAGCCCTCGTCGTCGTCGGCGACCAGAAGGGCCGCGTCGGCTTTGGTCACGGCAAGGCACGTGAAGTGCCGGAAGCTATCCGCAAGGCAACTGAAGCTGCCAAGCGCGAACTGATTTTCGTACCGCTGCGTGACGGCCGCACGCTGCATCATGATGTGCATGGCCGCCACGGCGCCGGCAAGGTTTTGCTGCGCTCGGCCAAGGCCGGTACCGGTATCATCGCAGGCGGCCCGATGCGCGCTGTCTTCGAAACGCTGGGCATGCATGACGTTGTTGCCAAGTCGACCGGCTCCTCGAACCCGTACAATATGGTTCGCGCCACGTTCGACGCCCTGAAGCATCAGGTGCATCCGAAGGACATCGCAGCTCAGCGCGGCATCAAGTATGCTACGCTTCAGTCGCGCCGTGCCGCTTCCGGCAATGCTTCTGAAGAATAAGAGGAGTCTGATCCATGGCTAAGGCTACGCAGAAGACTGAAGCAAAGACGGTTACGATCGAACAGATCGGTAGCCCCATTCGCCGTCCGGCCGTGCAGCGCGCAACGCTCGTCGGTCTGGGCCTCAACAAGATGCACCGGGTCCGCACCCTGGAGGATACGCCTTCGGTTCGTGGCATGATCCGTGCTGTCCAGCATCTCGTTCGCGTCGTCGACGAGAAGTGAGACGGAGGAAATCATCATGAAACTGAATGAAATCAAGGACAACGAAGGCGCCTCCAAGGACCGTATGCGCGTTGGTCGCGGTATTGGTTCTGGCAAGGGCAAGACCGGCGGCCGTGGCGTCAAGGGTCAGAAGGCTCGCTCGGGCGTCGCGATCAACGGCTTCGAGGGTGGGCAGATGCCGATCTATCGTCGTCTGCCGAAGCGCGGCTTCAACAACATCTTCGCATCGGAATACGTCACCGTTTCGCTCGGCCGTATCCAGACCGCGATCGATGCCAAGAAGCTCGACCCGAAGGCAACGATTGATGCAGCTGCCCTGAAGGCCGCTGGCGTCATTCGTCGCGCCAAGGATGGCGTACGCGTTCTCGCCGATGGCGAACTGACCGCCAAGGTAACCCTCGAGGTTGCTGGCGCGTCGAAGGCCGCCGTCGAGAAGCTCGAAAAGGCCGGCAGTTCGATCAAGCTGCTCGTTGAAGCCGCCGAAGCGGCTGAATAAGTCTTGAATAGATCGCCCGGGGTGCTTCACACCGGGCGATTTTGCTCCCATATGTGAGCCTCACGATCCCAGGACGGAGTGACGTCGTTTCGTCTTCCGGGATATTCTGGAAAACAAGGGTGAGGCATGCGATTGCAGCGCAATCTCGCGAACGCCCGGTTTTCTTAAAAACATTGGACGATAGCCACCGGCTCCGGCGTATCTACGCCTCCGGATTTGGTTTTGCGGAGAATTTCATGGCTTCTGCAGCGGAACAATTGGCCTCGAACCTCAACTTCTCGACCTTCGCCAAGGCGGAGGATCTCAAGAAGCGTCTGTGGTTCACGCTGGCCGCCTTGCTTGTCTATCGCTTGGGCACTCACATTCCGCTGCCCGGCCTCAACCCAGAGGCCTACGCCGCTGCCTTCCAGGGGCAGTCGGGCGGTATTCTGGGGCTTTTCAACATGTTTTCCGGCGGCGCCGTCGCCCGCATGGCGATCTTTGCACTAGGCATCATGCCGTATATTTCCGCTTCGATTATCGTGCAGCTGATGACCTCGGTCATTCCGGCGCTCGAGCAGTTGAAGAAGGAAGGCGAGCAGGGCCGCAAGATCATCAACCAGTACACCCGCTACGGCACGGTGCTGCTTGGTACCCTTCAGGCCTATGGCATTGCCGTCGGTCTTGAGAGCGGTCAGGGCTTGGTTGCCGATCCGGGCTGGTTCTTCCGCATTTCCACCGTTGTGACGCTGCTTGGCGGTACGATGTTCCTGATGTGGCTCGGTGAGCAGATCACTTCGCGCGGCATTGGCAACGGCATTTCACTGATCATCTTCGCCGGCATCGCCGCTGGCCTGCCCACGGCCGTCGCCGGGACGCTCGAACTTGGCCGTACAGGCGCGCTGTCCACAGTGCTGATTCTGTCCGTCATCGTCATGGCGATCGGCGTTATCGCGCTGATCGTCTTCGTCGAGCGTGCGCAGCGCCGCTTGCTGATCCAGTATCCGAAGCGCCAGGTCGGCAATCGCATGTTCCAGGGCGACACCTCGCACCTGCCGCTGAAGCTCAACACCTCCGGCGTCATTCCGGCGATTTTCGCATCGTCGTTGCTGCTGCTGCCGGCGACCGCCGCGGGCTTTGCCGGTACGTCGACCTTGCCAGCATGGGCGACCATGATCGTGTCGTCGCTCGGCCACGGCCGGCCGCTCTACATGGCGCTCTACGCCGCGCTCATCGCTTTCTTTGCCTTCTTCTACACGGCCATCGTCTTCAATCCGAAGGACACCGCCGACAATCTGAAGAAACACGGTGGCTTCATCCCGGGTATTCGCCCTGGCGACCGCACTGCGGAATACATCGACTACGTTCTGACGCGTATTACCTTGGTCGGCGCGCTCTATCTCGTTTTCGTCTGCATCCTCCCCGAGATCCTGGTCGCCAACACCGGCGTGCCATTAGCCCTTGGTGGTACTTCGCTTTTGATTGTTGTCAGCGTCACCCTTGATACTGTAGCACAGATTCAGGGTCACCTGATTGCCCAGCAATACGAGGGCCTGATCAAGAAGTCGAAGTTGCGTGGAGGAAAGAGGGGACGATGAGATTTATTCTACTGGGGCCGCCGGGTGCGGGGAAGGGTACCCAAGCCCAGCGTATCGTTGAGAAGTATGGTATTCCGCAACTGTCGACCGGAGATATGCTTCGCGCGGCGGTGAGTGCCGGAACCGAAGTTGGCAAACGGGCCAAAGCGGTGATGGATGCCGGGAACCTGGTTTCCGATGACATCGTCAACGCGATCGTTTCCGAACGCATCGACGCGCCGGATTGCGCCAAGGGTTTCATTCTCGATGGTTATCCGCGCACCTTGGTGCAGGCTGATTCGGTCGAGGCTATGCTGGCTTCCAAGGGCCTGCATCTGGATGTGGTTATCGAACTGCAGGTCAATGATTCGGTTCTCGTCGATCGCGTCTCCGGTCGCTATACCTGTGCCAAGTGCGGCACCGGCTATCACGACCGGCTGCAGAAGCCGAAGGTTGACGGCGTCTGTGACAAGTGCGGCTCGACGGAGTTCAAGCGGCGTCCGGATGACAATGCCGAGACGATGACCACTCGTCTTCAAGACTATTACAAGAAGACGTCACCGTTGATTGGTTACTATTATGCCAAGGGCTTGCTGAAGTCGGTCGACGGCATGGCGGATATCGATGCCGTCACGGCTGACATCGAGGCTATTCTCGCCAAGCTTTGAGTTTGGCGGGTTTCAAGAATCTTCGCGGAACCGGTTGCTTTCGGCAATTGATTCCGCTAAATAGCGCGCCAACTCGCGACAATTATGCGATCGGCGCGTTCTTCCTTCGGGAGGACCGGGTTCGATCGTTTTGATCTGTTGAGAACCTGATTTGTAATTGCGGCCGTCAATGGCCGTGTAACGAGACACCACTTGCCGGATGGCAACTGGAACGCAAGGAGAATAGGCGTGGCACGTATCGCTGGCGTCAACATCCCGACGGCAAAGCGCGTTGTTATTGCGCTGACCTACATTCACGGGATTGGTCCGAAATTCGCTGCTGAAATCGTCGAGAAGGTCGGTATTCCGGCTGAGCGTCGCGTTCATCAGCTCACGGATGCCGAAGTTTTGGCAATCCGCGAAACTATCGACCGTGATTACCAGGTCGAGGGCGATCTTCGTCGCGACACCGCGATGAACATCAAGCGTCTGATGGACCTTGGCTGCTACCGTGGTCTGCGCCACCGTCGTGGTCTGCCGGTTCGTGGTCAGCGCACCCACACCAATGCTCGTACTCGCAAGGGTCCGGCAAAGGCGATTGCTGGTAAGAAGAAGTAATTTCCGGTTTGCTCCGGATGGAAGGCTGGCGCGTCAGTGCCGGCCTTCTTTGAGTTTGGTAAGGGGCTGCTTGTGGCCCTTTCCGGTGTAGCCGCTGGAATTACGGCGGTGTTTAGATCAATGAAAGGGAAGTTATGGCCAAGGAAGCCACCCGCGTACGCCGTCGCGAACGCAAAAATATCTCGTCGGGCGTTGCCCACGTCAACTCGACGTTCAACAACACCATGATCACCATTACCGACGCGCAGGGCAATGCTATCGCCTGGTCGTCTGCTGGTGCCAAGGGGTTCAAGGGCTCGCGCAAGTCGACCCCGTTTGCTGCCCAGATTGCTGCCGAAGATGCTGCCAAGAAGGCGCAGGAACACGGCATGAAGTCGCTCGAAGTGGAAGTTTGCGGCCCGGGTTCCGGTCGTGAATCCGCTTTGCGCGCTCTGCAGGCCGCAGGCTTCATGATCACCTCGATCCGCGATGTGACCCCGATCCCGCACAATGGTTGCCGCCCGCGCAAGAAGCGTCGCGTCTGATCATCTTTCATCCCACTGATGAGCGCCGAGGCGCTCCTCTCGGTGTTAGCTCGGTAGCCACGATTGGATGGTGGCGACGAACGGAAGGTATAATAATGATTCAGAAAAACTGGCAGGAACTGATCAAGCCGAACAAGGTCGAGTTCACCTCGTCCGGCCGCACCAAGGCGACCCTCGTCGCCGAGCCGCTGGAACGCGGTTTCGGCCTGACGCTCGGCAACGCGTTGCGTCGCGTGCTCTTGTCGTCGCTGCGTGGTGGTGCCGTCACCGCCGTCCAGATCGATGGCGTTCTGCATGAGTTCTCGTCGATCCCGGGCGTCCGGGAAGACGTGACCGACATCGTGCTCAACATTAAGGAAATCGCCATCAAGATGGACGGCGATGATCCCAAGCGCATGGTCGTGCGCAAACAGGGGCCGGGCGTTGTGACCGCCGGTGACATTCAGACGGTTGGCGATATCGAAATCCTCAACCCGAACCATGTGATCTGCACCCTCGACGAGGGCGCTGAAATCCGCATGGAATTCACCGTCGCCAACGGCAAGGGCTATGTTCCGGCCGATCGTAACCGCGCGGAAGATGCTCCGATTGGCCTTATCCCGGTCGACAGCCTCTACTCGCCGGTCAAGAAGGTGTCCTACAAGGTGGAAAACACCCGCGAAGGACAGGTTCTCGACTACGATAAGCTGACCATGACCATTGAGACCGACGGTTCGATCACCGGTGAAGATGCAGTCGCTTTCGCCGCTCGCATTCTTCAGGACCAGCTCGGTGTGTTCGTCAACTTCGACGAGCCGCAGAAGGAAGTCGAAGAGGAAGCCGTCACCGAACTCGCGTTTAACCCGGCCCTCCTCAAGAAGGTCGACGAGCTCGAGCTTTCGGTCCGTTCGGCCAACTGCCTGAAGAACGACAACATCGTCTACATCGGCGACCTCATTCAGAAGACCGAAGCAGAAATGCTCCGCACTCCGAACTTTGGCCGCAAGTCGCTGAACGAAATCAAGGAAGTTCTCGCTTCCATGGGCCTGCACCTCGGCATGGAAGTGCCGGCATGGCCGCCCGAGAACATCGAAGATCTCGCCAAGCGCTACGAAGACCAATACTAAGAAACAAAAAGGCAGGTTCACCTCTGCCTTTCCAGTCAAACTGCAGGCGGATGCCTGTATGTGTCAGGAAACGGCAGGGCCGCCGCATAGAGCGGGAGCCTGCGTAGAAGGAGAATAGCAATGCGCCACCAGAAAGCCGGTCGCAAGCTGAACCGTACCGCCAGCCATCGTAAGGCGATGTTCGCCAACATGGCTGCTTCGCTCATCACCCATGAGCAGATCGTCACCACCCTGCCGAAGGCGAAGGAAATTCGCCCGATCGTCGAAAAGCTGGTCACCCTCGGCAAGCGCGGTGACCTGCACGCTCGTCGTCAGGCCATCTCGCAGATCCGTGACGTCGACGCCGTAAAGAAGCTGTTCGACGCCATCGCTTCGCGTTACGCCACCCGCAACGGTGGCTACCTGCGCATCATGAAGGCTGGCTTCCGCCAGGGCGATAATGCCGCCATGGCTGTCATCGAGTTCGTCGAGCGCGACGTCGATGCCAAGGGCGCAGCCGACAAGGCCCGCGTTGCCGCCGAAGCCGAAGCTGAAGCAGCGTAAGGTTCTTCCCGCGAGGGAAATGCCATTGAAAAGCCGGGTGAGCGATCACTCGGCTTTTTTGTGCGAAGTTGGGGAGTTGCGTGTCGTAAGTCGCGCTACTATCCTCGGGGGGTATCGAAGCAGTCTTTTTGTAATATAAACGGCGGGTTGGGACTGGCGTCCCTTTTTCGACGGCATCATGGCCACCTCGAGGTACGCGCGAGTACGATAGAAATGATGCTTGGTGATCCACCGACCGACCGAGAGCCAACTCGATACGTCAAATTTGCGTGGCGGGATCTGAGCAATTTGCCGCCCATCGGGAAGCTCGATTACGCACCCAAGAGACCTCAGGCTTTCCGGATTTTTCAAGAAGGGGAGTTCGAAGGTAGGCACACTCACGTTCTTCCTGCAATCAAGAGAAGGGAAGTTCTTCCAGCTTTAGGACGCTGTGTCTATTGTCGACGCCAGCAGGATGCTTGCGGACGGCGACTCAACCTGACGAGTGAGCACGTCATCCCGGAGTTTCTAGGTGCCGGTCTGGAGCTGGCTGCCTCCTCTTGTTTTGATTGTCAAAGAACGACCTCCGATTTTGAGTCATCTATCGCAGCGTCGATGTTCGGCCCCGTCCGAAGAGCGCTTGTTCTGAAGGGAAAGGGTGGGATATTGGAGAGGACAAATTTCCCGCTCGATATCGGGAGAGAGATTTCCCGTCGGGAGTTCATTCCGCTTAGGCACTATCCGACAATCCTGGTAATGCCGAATCTTTACCCCGCATCGTCATATAGTCGCCGCTCACCGCACTCTGACGACTTGTTCAACTTCCAAGTTTTCAATGTTAATGCGGAGCCAAAATATCTGAGACAATACGATCTTGAAGGATTCTCATCACAGTCAATCGACTTGGTACGATTCTGTCAGATGATTGCCAAGATCGCGGTGGTCTATGGAACGCATTACTTTGGGTTTGACACCTTCAATCCGACCGTGGTTGATTTTGTGCGCACCGACTTCCCTCCGGGCAATCCTGCAACGGGTCACTTCGCAAACGTAGGGTGTTTGTGGCGGCGGAAACGGTTAGCGACGGAAAGCCTCCACGAAATCGAAGTTGGTGAGATGCGTTGGCAAGGAAAGACCATGGCTGCCGTTAGAGTGCAGCTATTTGCGTCTTATGGCATGCCTTCTTACTATGTAACTATTGGAGAATGAGGCGGCAGGCTTCTGGTCAGGCTTGTCGTCCACCTTCCAGACCTTCACCCCATTGTTGCGCAAGCCTGAGCCCGGTCGAGCAGAAACGCCCGTTCTCCGGCATTGCCACTGAGTTCCGCCGCCCGCTCGAACGCGACCCGCGCCTCCGACAGCCGTCCGGCCCGCAGCAGGAAATCGCCCCGCGCGGCGGCCATCGGCGCGTAGCCCTTGAGTGCCGGCTCGTCCTCCAGCATATCCAGCTGCGCCAGCCCCGTTTCCGGCCCAAATGCCATCGCATGGGCGACGGCCCGGTTGAGTGCCACCACGGGGGAGGGCAGGACGGTGAGCAGCCGGTCGTAGAGCCCGGCGATCATCCGCCAGTCCGTGTCCTCGAAGCGTCGGGCGCGGGCGTGGCAGGCCGCCAGCGCCGCCTGCAGGGCGTAAGGGCCGTCTTCTTCGCCGAGCGCACGGACGCGCTCCAGCGCCGCGAACCCCCGGTGAATGAGCAACTGGTCCCAGCGCGCCCGGTTTTGCGTCTCGAGCGTCAGCGGCACGCCGTCCGGCCCGTTGCGGGCGATAAGCCGCGACGACTGGATTTCCATGAGCGCCAGCAGTCCGTGCACTTCCGGTTCGTCGGGAGCGAGATCGGCGAGAATGCGGCCAAGCCGCATGGCCTCGGCGCAGAGTTGCGGGCGGATCGCGTCTTCGCCGGCGCTCGCCGCATAGCCCTCGTTGAAGATCAGGTAGACGACTTCCAGCACCGAGGCGAGACGCGCGTCGCGGTCGGCACCGCGCGGCACCTCGTAGGCGATGCCGGCGTTGGCGAGGCTCTTCTTCGCGCGCACGATCCGCTGGGCGATCGTCGTCTCGCTCGACAGGAAGGCCCGGGCGATCTCGTCCGTTGTTAGCCCGCCGATGAGGCGCAGCGTCAGCGCCACGCGCGCATCCATCGAAAGCAGCGGGTGGCAGGCAGTGAAGATCAGGCCGAGGCGTTCGTCGCCGATGTCATCGTCCATGGTCGCCTCGATCGCGTCGATCGTGCTGTCCTGTTCGAGTTCCAGATCCCGGCCGATCTCGGCATGCTTACGCTCCATCATGCGCGCGCGACGGATGGTGTCGATGGCACGTCGCTTGGCCGTGGCCATCAGCCATCCAGCCGGATTGTCTGGGATACCGCTCGTCGGCCAACGGTCGAGCGCCGCGACCAGCGCATCCTGCGCCAGTTCCTCGGCCCGGCCGACATCGCGCACGATCCGGGCGAGCCCGGCGATCAGCCGGGCCCGTTCCATGCGAAAGACGGTCTCCGCCGTCCTGTGCGCTTCGGATGTCTCCATGCGGCGGCAGTATGCGGGCTCAGCGGGTTCAGTCAACGGCCGGTGTTGACCGTGACCAGAGCCGCAATCCTGCCTGCCGCATAGCTCCGTTTAGGCGTCCGGCGGCCCACCTGTCGCCGCCGCCGGGTCCATCCACAGGATCTCCCAAACATTGCCGTCGGGGTCCTCAACTGAGCGGCTATACATGAAGCCGAGGTCTTGGATGGGGTTGGGGTCGGCTCTGCCGCCGGCGGCCACGGCCGCGCCGAGGACCGCATCGACGCCGTCGCGCGTCTCGACGCTGAGCGCCAGCAGCGCCTGGCTCTGGGCCTTGGCATCGCCGATCGGCCGGCTGGTGAACTGCCCGTAGCGCTCATGCGTCAGCAGCATCACGCCGATCGCCTCGGAGAACAGCAGGCACTTGGCCTCTGCGTCCGAGAACATCGGGTTGAGCGTGCCGCCGAGGCCTTCATAGAAGGCCTGCGACGCGGCGAGGTCGCGCACCGGCAGGTTGACGAAGATCATCCTTGTCATGGCGGTTCCCTTCTGCCGATCCGGGCTCAACCGGCCTTGCCGTCGCGCGCGGCCACCTTTTCGCCGGCGCGGTCATGGCTCGCCTGTCCCTCGGGCGAGGCGATCTCGGCGAAATCCGCCATCTCGTAGAACGGTCGGATCTCGATCTCGCTCGGCCCGGGCATCGGATTAGGGCAGCGCTTGACCCATTCGACCGCCTCGGCCATGTCCTTGACCTCCCAGATCCAGTAGCCGGCGACCAGTTCCCGCGTCTCGGCGAAAGGACCGTCGATCACCCGGCGGCTGGCGCCATCGAACGCAACCCGCTTGCCGAGCTTCGACGGCTTCAAACCGTCGCCCGACAGCATGATCCCGGCATTGGCCAGTTCCTCGTTGAACTTGCCCATCGCCTCGAACAGGTCGGTCGAGGGCATGATGCCTTCTTCGCTGTCTTCCGTGGCCTTCACCATCACCATTACACGCATTTCTCATTCTCCTCATTTGTGAAACAGCGCTCCCAAGGGGTGCGTAATGTCATGACGAACGGCTGCGGACGGATTCGACATCGCGCCGAACTTTTTTCTTCACATAGCGCGGCCGGCCGCCATGACACCCCATGGCTTTCTTGGGCGCAAGGCTTGGCGCTTGATTTGCCCCTCCTGCGTGCTAGTCGATGACGTCGGTCATCAGGGAAGGGAAGCGCATGTCACTCGAATCCGGGGAAGCGCCGTTTGCCGCGCCCGCACGCCTGCTGATCGACGGCGCGGTCGAAGGGCCGCTGCTCTTTTCCGACACGGCGCTCAGCTTCTGGGGCGGGGTCGGCCCGGAAACCGGCCTGGTGATCGACCAGGCGCATCCGCTGCATGGCCGCTGTCTGGAAGGCACGATCCTGGCGATCCCCGGCGGCCGTGGTTCCTGCACCGGCAGCGCGGTGCTGATGCAGCTCATCCTCAACGGCAAGGCCCCGGCCGGCATGGTCTTTTCCCAGGCCGAGGAGATCCTGACGCTCGGCGTCATGGTGGCCGAGGAAATGTACGGCCGCTCGCTGCCGATCGCCGTGATCGCGCCGGAAGCCTTCGCCCGCCTCGAAGGGCTGGACGTCCTTCGCATTGGGGCCGGTTCTGTGTCCATGCCGGGCGCCGATCACCGGCCGGACAACGCGGCAATGCCCGCCGCCCTGCCGAAACTCGTCTTGAGTGACAAGGACCGGCACCTTCTGTCGGACGCCGTGCCGCAGGCGACGCGCACCGCCATGCGGATCGTCGTGCGCATGGCCGAACTGCTCGGCGCCAAGAGCTTGATCGACGTCGCCCAGGTCCATGTCGACGGCTGCATCTATACCGGCCCGGCGAGCCTCGACTTCGCCGAAAAACTGGCGGACTGGGGCGGCAGGGTCGTCTTGCCGACCTCGCTCAACGCCATTTCCGCCGACCAGGCCCGCTGGCGCGAGCAGGGCACCGACCCGGTGCTCTCGATGGCGGCCAGCGCGCTGGCCGATGCCTATGTTCGCATGGGCGCCCGACCGACCTTCACCTGCGCGCCCTACCAGCTCGATGGTGCCCCGGACGAAGGCGAAAACATCGCCTGGGCCGAATCGAACGCCGTCGTCTATGCCAATAGCGTGCTCGGCGCCCGCACGATGAAATATCCGGATTTCCTCGACATCTGCATCGCGCTGACAGGCCGCGCACCGCAGGCCGGTTGTCATCTCACCGAGAACCGTAAGGCGAGGATCGCCGTCGAGGTCAAGAAGCCTGAGGGGTGTGACGAGAGCTTCTGGCCACTGCTCGGCTATCGGATTGGTGCGCTGGCGCCAGCCGTGATCCCGGTCGTCACCGGTCTCGAGGGTACCCGACCGAACCTGGATGACCTCAAGGCCTTCGGCGCCGGCTTCGCCACGACATCGGCCGCGCCGATGTTCCACATCGTTGGTGTGACGCCCGAAGCTCCGACCTTTGCCGCTGCGACCGGCGGGACGGAGCTCGACGCTGTGACGGTGACGCGCTGTGATCTGGTCGAGGATTGGCACCACTTCAACCCGACGACCGGCGACAGAATCGAACTTGTCGCGCTTGGCAATCCGCATTTCTCCTTTGATGAATGCAAGGCCTTGGCCAAACACTGGGCCGGTCGCATCAAGGATCCGGCCGTGGCGGTGACGATCACTATAGGCCGCGCGACCCACAGCCGCATCATCGCGGCCGGTATAGCCGCGACGCTGGAGGCCTTTGGCGTCACTTTCGTCCGCGACGCCTGCTGGTGCACGGTGATGACGCCGATCGTGCCGCCGGCGGCCCGCACCATCCTGACAAATTCCGGTAAATACGCCCATTATGGCCCCGGATTGAGCGGCAAGGCAGTTCGCTTCGGTAGCCTTTCCGATTGCGCCGAGGCTGCTGTGACCGGCCGAGCGCCGTCCGCTCCGCCGGCGTGGTTGGCCTAGGCGCGGCTCCGCGTTGTGGTGCCCGCCGTTCCATTGCGCCGCCTGCGCTTCCTCGCCATCAGTCTCGACCGCACGAGGCGATAGCCGAGCAGCAGTGTGACCACGGCGATATAGAAAGCCGGTTCGGCGGTGACCGCTTTGAGCGACAACGCATAGTGCAGCACGGCTGCGGCGGCGATCGCATAGACTAGCTTATGCAACTTGTTCCAGCGCGGCCCGAGCTGCCGGATCGACCAGCGGTTCGAGGTGGCTGCCAGCGGGATCAGCATGACCAGTCCCGCCATGCCCAGCATGATATAGGGTCGCTTGAGAATGTCCCCAAGGATGGACGACAGGATCATGCCACGGTCGAGCGTGAGATAGACGGCGAAATGGGCAAGCACATAGTAGAAGGCGAGAAGTCCGAGCATGCGCCTGTAGCTAATTAGGTTAATGCCTAATAAGTCACGGGCCGGCGTGACGGCAAGTCCGAGACACAGGAAACGCAGCGCCCAGAGGCCAAGCAGGTGCTCGAAGGTCCGCACCGGATCGGCACCGAGGCCGCCGAAGATGCCGAGATAGAAGGCATAGAGCCCCGGCATCAGGCCGATGGCATAGAGCGCCCAAATCAACGCCGGCTTGTAGCGGGCGGGCAGGGTGGGGATGGCCATAATCAGTAGAACTTCGTCAGGTCCATGCCGGAATAGAGGCCTGCGACCTCCTCGGCATAGCCGTTGAACGGCAGCGTATTCATGCGCGCTCCACCGAACAGACCGCTTGCCTCGCCGATCTGCCGTTCCGTCGCCTGGCTCCAGCGCGGGTGGTCGACCGCCGGGTTGACGTTGGCATAGAAGCCATACTCATTCGATTGCATGACGTTCCAGCTGGCTGGCGGCTCCTTTTCAGTCAGTGTGATCTTGACGATCGACTTGATGCCCTTGAAGCCGTATTTCCACGGCACGACCAGCCTCAGCGGTGCGCCATTCTGGTTGGGCAACGTCTCGCCATAGAGGCCGGTCGCCAGAATGGTCAGCGGGTGACGCGCCTCATCGAGCCTGAGCCCCTCGACATAGGGCCAGTTCATCGGCTGGAACAGGCCGCGCTGGCCGGGCATTTCCTCGGGCCGCACGACGGTCTCGAAGGCAACGTATTTTGCCGAGCCCAGAGGCTCGACCCTGTCGAGAAGGGCTGACAGCGGAAAGCCGACCCAGGGAATGACCATCGACCAGGCCTCGACGCAGCGCATCCGGTAGACGCGCTCCTCCATCGGGAAATCCTTGAAGATCGTTTCGATGTCGATCGTCTGCGGCTTGCCCACCAGTCCGCCGATCTCCACCGTCCATGGCTGCGCCTTGAAGGCGCCGGAATTGTTGATCGGATCTCCCTTGCCGGTGCCGAATTCGTAGAAATTATTGTAGCTGGTGACGTCTTGTTTGGACGTTTGCTTTTCCGTGAGGACATAGCCGCTCGGCTTGG
The DNA here is from genome assembly GCF_007992095.1 of Paenirhizobium naphthalenivorans. Classification (GTDB taxonomy): domain Bacteria; phylum Pseudomonadota; class Alphaproteobacteria; order Rhizobiales; family Rhizobiaceae; genus Allorhizobium; species Allorhizobium naphthalenivorans. The sequence continues at coordinate 20,252 of NZ_BJZP01000031.1, read as the reverse complement.
CGTTTAGCGCCGCAGCAAAGGTCTTCGGCGCTGCCGCGAGTGCCAGTCCACCGGCTGCCGCGCCCAGCAGTGAGCGACGGGTGAGGTAGAGCGATTGCGGCGTGATCTCGCTGGACGTGATCTTCGGCGGGCGATAGCTGGACATGGCTCTGCTCTTTCACGGTTGGTTCGGTCTCACTACACCTACGTAGCAAACCAGAGCAGAGTTTCATCGCCGCGAAAAGAAACTTTCGACCACATTTTCGTGACGACGCGGTGCGTCGGTTGCCGGAGGCGTCAGCCCGTTTCCCTAACTATGCTGTTTAAGCTCCGGGCTGCCAAGCGTACCGTTTTGAGCTATGCTGATAGTGACAGTTCGGGCCATTTGCCCTACCACAAGGTCAAAATCCGGGCGCTTCACGTGCGATTTTCTCGCTTTTCGTTGCGGCGCCCGGCAAGAACCAAGACAAGATCCGAGGTAACACCCATGCCAGTCTACCGCTCAAGAACCACCACCCACGGCCGCAACATGGCGGGCGCGCGCGGCCTCTGGCGCGCCACTGGCATGAAGGATGGCGATTTCGGCAAGCCGATCATCGCCGTGGTCAACTCGTTCACCCAGTTCGTGCCGGGTCACGTCCACCTGAAGGACCTCGGCCAGCTGGTCGCCCGCGAGATCGAGGCAGCCGGCGGCGTCGCCAAGGAGTTCAACACCATTGCCGTCGATGATGGCATTGCCATGGGTCATGATGGCATGCTCTATTCGCTGCCGTCGCGCGAGTTGATCGCCGACTCGGTCGAATATATGGTCAACGCGCACTGCGCCGACGCCATGGTCTGTATCTCCAACTGCGACAAGATCACCCCCGGCATGCTGATGGCGTCACTTCGCCTCAACATCCCGACAATCTTCGTTTCCGGTGGCCCGATGGAAGCCGGCAAGGTCACCATGCACGGCAAGAAGGTCGCGCTCGACCTGGTCGACGCCATGGTCGCTGCCGCCGACGATAAGGTCTCCGACGCGGACGTCGCCACCATCGAGCGTTCGGCCTGTCCGACCTGTGGCTCGTGTTCGGGCATGTTCACCGCCAATTCGATGAACTGCCTGACCGAGGCGCTCGGTCTGTCGCTGCCCGGCAACGGTTCGACGCTTGCTACCCATTCCGACCGCAAGGAACTCTTCCTCGAAGCTGGCCGCAGCATTGTCTCGCTGGCCAAGCGCTATTACGAGCAGGACGATGCGACGGCCCTGCCGCGCGTCATCGCCTCGAAGGGCGCATTCGAGAACGCCATGGCGCTCGACATCGCCATGGGGGGCTCGACCAATACCGTGCTGCACATTCTCGCTGCCGCCCATGAAGCCGAGGTCGACTTCACCATGGACGACATCGACAAGCTGTCGCGCAAGGTGCCGTGCCTGTCCAAGGTCGCCCCCGCCAAGCAGGACGTCCACATGGAAGACGTCCATCGCGCCGGCGGCATCATGGCGATCCTTGGCGAACTCAGCCGCGCCGGCCTGCTCAACACCGACCTGCCGACCGTTCATGCCCCGACGCTTGGCCAGGCGATCGAACAGTGGGATATCGCCGTCACCGACAATCCGAAGGCGCATGAACTCTTCAGCGCGGCCCCGGGCGGCGTGCCGACCCAGACGGCCTTTTCGCAATCCTCCCGTTGGGAAGAGCTCGACACCGACCGCGAAAAGGGCGTCATCCGCGACGCTCAGCATCCTTTCTCCAAGGACGGTGGTCTGGCTGTGTTGAAGGGCAATCTGGCGCTCGATGGCTGCATCGTGAAGACGGCCGGTGTCGATGAATCGATCCTGAAATTCTCCGGCCCGGCCAAGGTCTATGAGAGCCAGGATGCTGCGGTTAAGGCGATCCTGTCCAACGAAGTCGTCGCTGGCGACGTCGTCGTCATCCGCTATGAAGGTCCCAAGGGTGGTCCGGGCATGCAGGAAATGCTCTATCCGACCAGCTATCTGAAGTCGAAGGGCCTCGGAAAGGCATGTGCGCTGATCACCGACGGCCGCTTCTCCGGCGGCACCTCGGGCCTCTCCATTGGCCATGCCTCACCCGAAGCGGCAAATGGCGGCACGATCGGACTGGTGCGCGAAGGCGACATGATCGACATCGACATTCCCAATCGCACCATCTCGCTGCGCGTGTCGGACGAGGTGCTCGCCACCCGCCGCACCGAACAGGACGCCGCCGGCTGGAAGCCTACACATCCCCGCAAGCGCAATGTCACCACAGCACTGAAGGCCTACGCCGCTTTCGCCAGCAGTGCCGACCGTGGCGCAGTGCGGATCCTGCCGGAGTAAGGCGGGACGTAGCGTAGACAAGGCTGTGTGGAATGAATGAGAGCCGTCGGTGAAAACCGGCGGCTTGTTGTTTCCGGGGAGGGGGACTTGTCGATGGAGGACTGGCTTCCGCTGCGGGTCAGAAACGGTCAGTGAGGGAGCCGCAGAAGCCCCGCAGACCGTGTCAAAAGTCCCGCGGCGGCTAACTTCTACTAAACGCAAGCTTTGACACCAATTTGGCGACTGATTGGCCCACGTCCTGCGTCGCAGTGTCGATAACGAGGGGGCTTTGTCCCCAATCGTCGTATTGTCGGAAGGTAACTTCTTCCCAATTTGGCTTTTTCAACCCCTGAACATCGGTCACCCGCGTTTCCACCCGTCGGCGATGTTCATTTCGGTCGGAACAGGTAACCTCTATTTCAACTGATGGCACTGCCGAGCGCGCTGCAACCGATAGCCAAGCATCTCTCGTCACTTTTAAACAATTGACAGAATCGGCAATGACTGTGTTTCCAAGCGTCAGATTGTCTTCCGCGATCCCATAGGCGACCATATATCCCGCAGGGCCGACCTCAAATTCTAACATAGCAGAAGCTCGTATATTTTGCTCAACTGTATCAACGCGAACATGGACCGCCCCTAATTCCTTCGCCAAGGCACGAGCAATCGTCGTTTTACCAGTGCCTGGCAAGCCGCCAAAAATAATGAGCATTAATAGTGACCTTCCATATATTCTTATCCAGCGGAACCCTACCGGAGGATTCCCGAACCTTTACGCTGGCGGACGCCTACCTATTTACCGTGCTTGGCTGGATGCCGGGGTTCGCCATCGATCTCGGTCGCTGGCCCAACACCGTGGCCTATATCAAACGGGTCGAGGCGCGGGCCTCCATGGTTGCCGCGCGCGAGAGAGGCCGAAATACCGGCCGTGACTTGAGTGGCTCCCTGTCGCGAGATTCCTGAAAATTGAAACGCAACCGGTCGCATTGATCTTTCAGTACAGTTTCCGTGACATATGTCTCTCGCAAATCTCGGAATTTTGCGAGAGACTTTTGCACTACGTTCTGTGACCTTTCGGGCCGAAAGCACCCAATCGCCAAACGCATAGGCCTCCTCACCACCGATCAACTCCCCGATACGCTTCCATCCATTTGCTCCAGTCGTTCAGCATGAGCGCTCCGAGGTGCGTCACCGCAGCAGGCCTGGCGCGTCACCGTGGCAAAGAGGACGAGCCGCAATTAGACGTTACATCGGTGTCGTTCAGGCCGCGGCGGACATAGATCACGGCTTGTTCGGCTGTGCGTGCCCACAAATGGTCCAGCGCGCCAATACCTGGTGACTAAAGCCCGCCCAATGCGCGTTCGGGTTCCGGTCTTCTTGAGAATCACGGCGGCCGCTGCCACTGTCGGCGCATTGGAAGCAGAGGCGGCCGGCAAGGCCATGGAACCGGACCGGCAGATGAACGCAATCCGCAGATACCCGATCATCGGGGCGGTGATCATCCAGATGATTGCGGCCTTGGTGGTGATCGCGTTGAAAACGGTGCTTGCCGGCATGATCGATGCGCGCACATTTTTCTGGGGGGCGCTGGCGGTGCAGGGCTTGGTGGCCGCCGCGCTGACGCGAGCCCTTGGTCTTCCTGTCTGGTGGGCATGGATCGGGCTGCTGTTTCCTGTGGCGGTCTATCTGGCGCTGGCCGCCGGCAGTCTCCCCGCCTGGCCCTTCGGCGTGGCTTTTGTTGTCGCTTATCTTTTTTTCTCCAATACGGCGGGCGAGCGCGTTCCGCTCTATCTGACCAACAGGACGACGGCCAAGGCCTTGCTGACCTTGATGCGGGAGCGAGGCGCCACGCGTTTCATCGATCTCGGCTCCGGGCTTGGCGGCGTGGTCAGGGCGCTCGATGGAGACGGCCGGGTCGCGCTTGGCGTCGAAACGGCGCCGATGGCATGGTTGGTTTCGGTGCTTTTGTCGCGGATCAAACGTCGCGGCACGATCCTGCGCCAAGATATCTGGTCTGCCGACATATCGCATCAGGACGTCGTCTATGCTTTTCTCTCGCCCGAACCAATGCCTGAGCTTTATGAAAAAGCCCGACGGGAAATGAAGCCAGGCGGCCTGTTTGTTTCCAACAGTTTTGCGGTTCCAGGTGTCACAGCTGACGAGGTCTGGGAACTTGACGATAGCCGCAAAACAAAGCTGTTCATCTACAAAGTGAATGGCTCTCAATCGAGACCGGCCGACTGATGGACCGCAAAGCGCCCGCTCCCGGTGTGCGGGCCGACTTGTCGGCCCAAGAGGCGATCGCCCGGCTTCTTTTCCACATTACCAAGTTGTAACGGTTATCGCCTTGGAATTGTTCGATTCACAGCTAAATTGCGGTGCCACCCCCAAACCGACGTTTGTCGTTTCTTTCGGACGCTATCCGCACTAAATTTCACCTTGAGAAAATCAACGGGAGTATAACATGCAGGGCTTCGTTCGCTTGGCTGCCGCTTCGATCGTGTCGCTTGCGCTTCTGGCGCCGGGCATATCCAGCGCGGAGGATGCCAGCCCCGTGCCGCAGTCGCGGACCGACATGCAGATGTCCTTTGCGCCGCTGGTCAAGCAGACCCATGGTGCGGTGGTCAACGTTTACGCCGAGCGGATGGTGCAGCGGCGCGTCTCGCCCTTTGCCGGCGACCCCTTCTTCGAGCAGTTCTTCGGCCAGCGCATGCCGAACCGGACGGAGAAGCAGACCTCGCTCGGATCAGGCGTGATCGTCGGCGCCAACGGCATGGTGGTCACTAACAACCATGTCATCGACGGCGCCGACGACATCAAGGTAGCGTTGTCCGACGGGCGCGAATTCCCTGTCAAGGTTGTGCTGAAGGACGAGCGGCTTGATCTGGCCGTGCTCAAGATCGATGCCAAGGAGGCGCTTCCGGCGCTGGTGATCGCCGACAGCGACCAGGTCGATGTCGGTGACCTCGTGCTGGCCATCGGCAATCCCTTCGGCGTCGGCCAGACGGTCACCAGCGGTATCGTTTCGGGACTCGCGCGCAATCAGGTGACCGACGGTGATTTCGGCTTCTTCATCCAGACCGACGCATCGATCAATCCGGGCAATTCCGGCGGTGCGCTGATGAACATGAAGGGCGAGCTGATCGGCATCAATACCGCGATCTTCTCCAAGGGTGGTGGTTCGAACGGCATCGGCTTTGCCATCCCCGCCAATCTCGTCAAGGTCTTCCTGGCCGCTGCCGAGCGAGGCGATGCCAGTTTCGAGAGGCCCTATGTCGGCGCGACCTTCGAGCCAGTCACTTCGGACGTTGCCGAGGCGCTCGGTCTCGACAAGGTGCGCGGCGCACTCGTCGTCCGCGTTGCCGAGGGTGGACCGGCGGCCAAGGCCGGGCTGAAAGCCGGACAGGTCATTGTGGCGATCGACGGCATTCCGGTCGAACATCCCGACGCGCTCGGCTACCGTCTGACCACGGCTGGCCTTGGCAAGGCGGTGAAGCTCTCCGTCCGCGACAACGGTCGCGAGTCTGAGATCTCCATGACGCTGGCTGCTGCGCCGGAAACCACACCGCGCGATGAACGTCTGATCGAGGGCTCCAGCCCCTTTGCCGGCGCCAAGGTCGCCAATCTCTCGCCCAAGCTCGCCTATGAACTGCGCATGCCGTCCGAGGCCACCGGCGTGGCGATCACCGAGATCGCCCAAGGTTCTCCGGCTGCCCGTCTTGGTTTTGCGCCGCACGACATCATCGTCTCGGTCAACGGCGTCGAGATCTCCTCGACTGCCGTCCTGGCGAAGGTGGCCGCCGACGATCCGGGCTTCTGGCGCGTCGAGGTCGAACGCGACGGCCAGCGCATCCGGCAGATTTTCCGATGAGTGATCTCTTCGCGCCGCATGTCCCCAAGGAGGTCGACGCCCGCCGGCCGCTGGCCGACCGTCTGCGCCCGAAAACGCTCGGCGAGGTGACCGGTCAGGAGCATCTGACCGGTGAGGACGGCGTGCTGGCCCGCATGATCGCTTCCGGTTCGCTCGGCTCAATGATCTTCTGGGGCCCGCCCGGCACCGGAAAGACGACTGTCGCGCGCCTTCTTTCCGGCGAGGCTGGGCTCGCCTTCGAGCAGATCTCGGCGATTTTCTCCGGCGTCGCCGACCTGAAGAAGGTGTTCGAGGCGGCCCGCATGCGTCGCATGGAGGGCCGGCAGACCCTTCTGTTCGTCGACGAGATCCATCGCTTCAACCGCGCCCAGCAGGACAGTTTTTTGCCGGTCATGGAAGACGGCACTGTGATCCTCGTCGGCGCGACGACGGAAAATCCCTCCTTCGAGCTCAACGCCGCTCTGTTGTCGCGCGCTCGGGTGCTCACCTTCAAATCTCATGACGAGGCGAGCATAGAGACGCTGCTTGCGCGCGCCGAAGAGACCGAGGGCAAACCTTTGCCGCTCGACGAGAACGCTCGCGCCAGCCTGATCCGCATGGCCGACGGCGATGGACGGGCCTCCTTGACGCTCGCCGAAGAAGTCTGGCGCGCCGCCCGCAAGGACGAGGTGTTCGATACAGAGGGCCTCACGCGGATCGTACAGCGGCGCGCGCCGGTCTACGACAAGGGGCAGGACGGCCACTACAATCTGATCTCGGCGTTGCACAAGTCGGTGCGCGGCTCCGACCCCGATGCGGCCCTTTACTATCTGTGCCGCATGTTCGATGCCGGCGAGGATCCGCTTTATCTGGGCCGCCGGCTGGTGCGCATGGCGGTCGAGGACATCGGCCTTGCCGATCCGCAGGCGCTGGTCATCTGCAATGCCGCCAAGGACGCCTACGACTATCTGGGCTCACCAGAGGGGGAATTGGCGCTCGCTCAGGCCTGTGTCTATCTGGCGACCGCACCGAAGTCGAACGGCGTCTACATGGCCTACAAGTCGGCGATGCGCGCTGCGAAGGAGAACGGTTCGCTGTTACCGCCGAAGCATATCCTCAATGCCCCGACCAAGCTGATGAAGGCGGAAGGCTACAACGAGGGCTATCGCTACGACCATGACGAGCCGGATGCCTTTTCCGGCCAGGATTATTTTCCAGAGAAGATGGGGCGCAAGACCTTTTACGATCCGCCGGAACGCGGGTTCGAGCGGGACATTCGCAAGCGGCTCGACTGGTGGGCGAAGCTCCGGCGCGAGCGGGGCGGTTGAAAGCCGGTTAGGAGGCCTTCTGTGCCTTGGCTGCAGGTGCGGCCGTCATCTTGACCGAGGAATCGGCGAGCCCGTGATGACCTTCCATATCGACGATCAGGTGCCAATGGCCGCTTTCGGGAATGGCCAGTCTGATCGGCGACTTCTTGGCGACGCCGCCGACGTATTTGAAATCGAGAGCTTCCTTGAAGCGCTGAAAATTGCCTGGCGTCATCAGTCGCACATTGTTGACCGCCGAAAGCGTTACCTCGATGATCGCGCCAACGCGCTGTTCCTTAAGGTCGTAATGGGTGAAGCGGAAGGTCGGCTTGGCCATTCTGCTGCTCGTCTGTCCGGTGAGAGTGTGGCCGACAGTCTAGGACGCCGCGGTTAAGGAAATGTTCTCCGCAGATCAGGGCAGGGCCAGGAGGTGCGATTGTCTTTGGAACAAACCTGCGGTGTCGGCGTTTCACTGTCGACGATCAATACGGAGCAATCCGATAAGGACCGGCACTTTTCTGCCCTTGATCGATTCGATGATGGTGAATACGGGGATCTCACTCGAGACGGTGAGCTGAGTGGCTGATGACAAGATCAAGACGCAGACGCTATTCTCTTCTACTCCACCTGACCCCGGCCACCTCCACCGGGGTCTCTTTTTGCCCGGGCGCCGAGGGGTGCCCCTCGGTCAAGCATATCGCCGCGCCGGCGATCCGATGTCCTGCCGTACTTGGGCCGGGGCGTCAGCGCCATGGACCTGACCGGCCTCAGAAGCGCTTCTTCAGGAAGAACTGGCCGTGGGCGCCGTCACCACCCTCGAGTTCGCCGAACACCTTGTACCCGAGCTTTTCGTAGAATGGCCGGGCCTGGAACTCGTAAGTGTCGAGCCAGATGCCGATATGGCCGCGATCGCGGGCGATTTTTTCCGCCTCGGCCATCAGCCGGCTGCCGATCCCCTGACCGCGATAGGCCTCGGGCACGACGAGATAGCGGATGAAGGCCCAGCCGAAACTCTCCTCGCCGTAAAGACCGCCCTCGACCGCGCGGGTCTCTGGATTACGTACCAGCACGGCGAAATCCGGCCGGTCGCTTTTGCCTGTCTGCGCGGTGTTATAGGCCCGAAGCGCCATGTAGATGGCATCGCGGTCCTCATCCGCCGGGTGGCCCGGCACCGCCTCGATGATGGGGCTTGGCATGGCAAAATCCTCTGCTTACGGCGAATCGCTACACGCCGATATGGTGCGCCTTGATGGCCGGTCGACGGGCGACTGTCCAGTCATGGATTTGCGAGTATTGGGCAATGTCGAATACGATTCGACTGGCCTATGCGACGAATCGTCCCGATGAAAGACCGGAAGTCACCATCCGGGTTAAGGAAGTGTTTGCCGATTTGTGAGAATTAGATGGAATCTGCCGTGGGAGCGGAATCGTCGGGGGGCAATGGTCCGGCGAGAGCACCCGCGCCTCGGCAGGCCGCGTCAAATTCGAGTTCGCCCGTCTCCTGCTGGATGCGGGCTTTGTATGGAGTAAACCATGACCAAGACCGTGAATTCATTCGCACTGGTGCTGATGGCAGCATTTGCAACCACCCCTGCGCTCGCTGCCGATCTCGCCTATTCCGAACCTGCCCCGTCCTATGAGGCCCCGGCCGCGACACCGTCCGGCTTCACCGGCGCCTATGCCGGTATCCACGCCGGGGTGTCGTCTGACAGCGGCAATCCCTTCGACGGCGATAAGGAGTTCATGGGCGGTATCCAGGGCGGTTACAACACCGAAATGGGCGGCGCCATTGTCGGCGGTGAGCTCGAGTATTCGCATCTCGGCGACACCAAGGTCGGCGTGCCCGGCGGCGATCTGAGCGAACGCCATCGTCTGGCGCTGAAGGCCAAGGCCGGTATGGCGCTCGGGGATACCCTGCTTTACGGCACGGCCGGCATGGCCATGACCAGCCTGCGCGACGGCAAGAATGTCGATGGCCCCGACGGCTGGAAGCCGGGCTATCTGCTGGGCCTCGGCGTTGAGCAGAACCTTAACGCCAACCTCTCCGCCAAGGTCGAATACAATTATGTCCACACCAACGACGTGCGCAGCTTCGACGGCGTGTCGACCTCGCAGACCGACGTCAGCGATCACGTGATCAAGGGTGGCGTGAACTACAAATTCTAGTCTATTGAGAGGCTTGGATGGGTAAAGGCGTCGGGTGACCGGCGCCTTTTTTGCGTTTTGCGGGGATGGGGCGTTAGGAGATGTGGGGCAGGGCAGGGCCTCGCATGCGGCGGGCGTTGCTGCCAATTGACCGACCCTCTCACCAACAAAATTTGCGACTTAGCTGACGCTAAGATCGCGATTTTGTAACCTCTCCCACAAGGGGAGAGGTGGGGCGTCGAGCGGAGCAGCCTGAATGGAAATGAGAGCTATTTTGACGGTGGTTTTCCCGCCGCAGCCAGTTTTGCGTCCAGTGCGGCCTTCTTGGCGGCTGCCACAGCAGGACGCTCATAAAAGTGCTCGAACATTTCCTCCAGAATTTCGAGACACCACTCCGCTTCCTCAGGATCGACGTCTATGATCTGGAGCGTCGTCTTTTCATCGATCGGATGTGCGGAAAAGTTGCCGAAATTTCGGACGGCATCAACAGTTTGATGAAGCCCCAGCGGTAGTGCTTTCCTGGGGTCAGTTTCATTCAAAAGAGCATCAATCTGCTTTGCGAGGTCTTTCGCTATGTAGCCAAGACTATTCAAAATGTTCTGCAGGCAACGCCTCGATAACGCCGCTGAGGCTTTGGGACTAATGGGCAGCACTTCGCATGCTTCATTATAATCCTGCGAAATAAATGCAGGTACATGGACGGATATTGGTCCACGGGAGGTTGTCGTGGGTTCCACCATGCGCGTCATGCCCGTAGGACCCTCTATTACGATTGTGAGGGCCTTACAAGCAGGACAGTCTGCTGTGTGGTACTTCCACGTAGTAGCTTGGTGGAATCTATCGATCCATCCAGACGCCCAGTTATCGTGAAAGCTTACTCCACAGTGTGGGCATTTCATTTTGACCCCCAAGATACAAAACCCCGCGGCAAACTCAATCACCGCGGGGCTATCTTATCTTAGATCAGGCGAGTGAAAATCGAAATCTCCACCTATCCCTGTAATGCTCAAGAGCACCCGCTCGTCGCGCCGCACGTGTCGCACTTCTCGCAGGTCCCGTTGCGCACCATGGTGAAGTTCTGGCACTCGGAGCACATATTGCCGGTGTAGCCTTGGGCGATCGAGCGCATGCGGCGTTCGGCTTCCTTCTTCTTGGCTTCCGCCTTGGCGGCCGCGGCGTCGGCGGCGGCCTTGTCGGAGAAGAGGGCGGTTGCCTCCTGGGTGCCGGCTTCGGCGATTTCCTCCACGGCGCGCTCCTCGTAGTCGCGCTTGAAGGAGACGACTTCCGAAGTCGAGATGGCGGTCGTCACCTCCAGCTTGCGGGCGGCCGAGCCGGCGAAGGCGGTGACGCTGGCACCCGCCGAGGCTTTGGCCGGGGCGGCGGTCGCGGCCCCCTTCGGTTCGGCGAGCGGGCGGTCGATATTGCCGTTGTTGACCAGCGTCGGCTTGTAGCCGCGCGTCCAGCCGGTCGAGATCAGGTTGGTCTTGCCTTCCTTGATTCCCTTGCCGAGCGCCGTGTTGGAGAAGTCCGACGTGTCGACATGGGCAAGATCGTGACGGCCAAGATAGGAGACGGCCAGTTCGCGGAACACGTAATCGAGGATCGACGTGGCGTTCTTGATCGCGTCATTGCCCTGGACCATGCCGGCCGGCTCGAACTTGGTGAAGGTGAAGGCCTCGACATATTCCTCGAGCGGCACGCCGTACTGGAGACCCAGCGAGATGGCGATGGCGAAATTGTTCATCATCGCGCGGAAGGCGGCGCCTTCCTTATGCATGTCGATGAAGATCTCGCCGATGCGGCCGTCGCCGAATTCGCCGGTGCGCAGATAGACCTTGTGGCCGCCGACAGTGGCCTTCTGGGTATAGCCCTGACGGCGGTTCGGCAGCTTTTCCCGCTCACGTACGAGCCGTTCGACAACGCGCTCGACGATCTTCTCGGTGACGGTGACCGCCTGGGCGGCGGCGGGCTGCTGGATCAGGTCCTCGAGTGCATCCTCGTCGTCCTCGTCCTCGATCAGCGAAGCGTTGAGCGGCTGGGACAGTTTCGAGCCGTCGCGATAGAGCGCGTTGGCCTTGAGCGCCAGTTTCCATGACAGCATGTAGGCCGCGCCGCAATCCTCGACGGTGGCATCGTTTGCCATGTTGATCGTCTTGGAGATGGCGCCCGAGATGAACGGCTGGGCGGCTGCCATCATGCGGATATGGCTTTCGACTGACAGGTAGCGCTTGCCGACCTTGCCGCACGGATTGGCGCAATCGAAGACCGGCAGATGCTCATCCTTGAGGAAGGGAGCACCTTCGAGCGTCATGGCACCGCAGATATGGACGTTGGCCGCTTCGATCTCCTTCTTGGAGAAGCCGAGATGCTGCAGCAGGTCGAAGGCCGGATCGGACAGTTTCTCTTCCGGGATCGTCAACGCCGCCATCTGCTCGTCGCCGATGGTCCAGCGGTTGAACACGAACTTGATGTCGAAGGCCGATTTCAGCGCACCATTGATCGTCTCGATCGTGCTGTCGTGAAAGCCCTTGGCCTTCAGCGAGCCGGGATTGATGCCGGGTGCCTGGTTGAGGTTGCCGTGACCGACGGCATAGGCCTCGATTTCGGCGATCTGGCCCTCCGTGTAGCCAAGCGTGCGCAGCGCTTCCGGAACGGCGCCGTTGATGATCTTGAAGTAGCCGCCGCCGGCGAGCTTCTTGAACTTGACCAGCGCGAAGTCGGGCTCGATGCCGGTGGTGTCGCAGTCCATGACCAGACCGATCGTACCGGTCGGGGCGATGACCGAGACCTGAGCATTGCGGTAGCCGTGCTTTTCACCAAGTTCCAGCGCCTTGTCCCAGGCGGCCGTGGCATGGGCAACCAGCGCCGGGTCGGTGCATTCTGAATGGACGAGCGGAACCGGATTGACGGACAGACCTTCGTAGCCCTCGGACTGACCGTGCGCGGCACGGCGATGGTTGCGGATGACGCGCAGCATGTTGTCGCGGTTCGGCGCAAAGCCGGGGAAGGGGCCGAGTTCTGAGGCGATCTCGGCGGACGTCGCATAGGAGACGCCGGTCATGATGGCGGTCAGCGCTCCGCAGATGGCCCGGCCTTCGGCCGAATCATAGGGAATGCCCGAGGACATCAGCAGGCCGCCGATATTGGCGTAGCCGAGTCCGAGGGTGCGGTATTCGTAGGACAGTTCGGCGATCTGGCGAGACGGGAACTGCGCCATCATCACCGAGATTTCGAGCACGACGGTCCACAGGCGAACGGCATGCTCGTAGTCGGCAATGTTGATCTTCTTGGTGGCGGCATCCTTGAACTGCAAGAGGTTCAGCGAGGCAAGGTTGCAGGCCGTGTCGTCGAGGAACATGTATTCCGAGCACGGGTTGGACGCGCGGATCGGACCGGCGGCCGGGCAGGTGTGCCAGTCGTTCATCGTCGTGTTGAAGTGCAAGCCCGGATCGGCCGACGCCCAGGCGGCGTAGGAGATCTTCTCCCACAGGTCGCGGGCTTTCAGCGTCTTCATCACCTTGCCGTCCTTGCGGGCGGTCAGGTTCCAGTCACCGTCGTTTTCGACCGAGCGCAGGAAGTCGTCCTTGAGCGAGACGGAGTTGTTCGAGTTCTGGCCCGAGACGGTGAGGTAGGCTTCCGAATCCCAGTCGGTGTCGTAGGTCTTGAACTCCATGTCCTTGTAGCCCTGCTGGGCAAACTGGATCACGCGCTTGACGTAGTTTTCCGGAACCTGGTCCTTCTTGGCGGCGCGAATTTCGCGCTTCAGCGCCGGGTTCTTGTTCGGGTCGAAGCAATCATCATTGTCGGCCGAGCAGTTGACGCAGGCCTTCATGATCGCCTTCAGGTGCTTGGCGACGATCTTGGAGCCGGTGACGAGGGCCGCCACCTTCTGCTCTTCCTTGACCTTCCAATCGATATAGGCCTCGATGTCCGGATGGTCGATGTCGACCACGACCATCTTGGCGGCGCGGCGGGTCGTGCCGCCCGACTTGATCGCACCGGCGGCACGGTCGCCGATCTTGAGGAAGCTCATCAGGCCCGACGAGCGGCCGCCGCCCGAAAGCCGTTCGCCTTCGCCGCGCAGGTGTGAGAAGTTGGAGCCGGTGCCGGAGCCGTATTTGAACAGACGCGCTTCACGCACCCACAGATCCATGATGCCGCCCTCGTTGACGAGATCGTCTTCGACCGACTGGATGAAGCAGGCGTGTGGCTGCGGATGCTCATAGGAAGATTTGGACTTCACCAGCTTACCGGTGAAGGGATCGACATAGAAATGGCCCTGGCCGGGGCCGTCGATGCCGTAGGCCCAGTGCAGGCCGGTGTTGAACCACTGCGGCGAGTTCGGGGCGACGCGCTGGGTGGCCAGCATGTAGGCAAGCTCGTCGCGGAAGGCGAGCGCATCTTCTTCCGAGGTGAAATACTTGCCTTTCCAGCCCCAGTAGGCCCAGGTGCCGGCAAGACGGTCGAACACCTGACGGGCGTCGATTTCCGAGCCGTAGCGCTCGTTTTCTGGAAGTGCGGCCAGCGCCTTTTCATCGGCTACCGAGCGCCACAGGAAGGAGGGGACATCGTTCTCCTCGACCTTCTTCAGCATTTTCGGCACGCCGGCCTTGCGGAAATACTTCTGCGCCAGAACATCGGTCGCGACCTGGGAGAACTGCGCCGGCACGTCGATGTCGGCAAGGCGAAAGACGATCGAGCCGTCGGGATTCTTGATCTCGCTGACCGCCTGGCGGAACTCGATCTCGGCATAGGGCGACTGGCCCGGTTTGGTGAAACGTCTTTCAATGCGCATCGTCGTCCCTCGTGTCTCGCGCGCCGTCCGTGGCGCAGAAAATAGTGCCCGGCCGCCCCGCGCAGCCAGTTGTTCATTTGTCCGTCGAGTGATTCATCCGGAGATGATTGCTCTCTATATTGTAGCTAGTTTGGCAGCAAACACTAAATATAGTATCAACAGGTAATTACCGCCAGTCCCCGCATGCTGTTTCAGCGCAGCAATTCGCATAAGTCGACCCTCGGGACGCAGGCTCATTCAAGCCCGATCCCGTACACTTCACTTCGCGCATTTCTGAAATGAACCGTCTCGTCATGCCCGGTTCAGCCGCCGCTGCAACATAAGGAAGCATTAACTTTGAAAGGCCTGTTTTCGTCAAGAGGTGGTTTATGTCGAATTTATTAATACCATATCTTGTGGTGTGTTGTTGTGGAAAACGGGGAAAGGCCGGGAGCCTAGGAATTACAGGGCCTTGCGCCGAATGCTTGAGAAATGGGGTGGCTGGCTTGCCCAGCCTGGCATGCCTGCCTTCCGTCACGTAATGGGCCTGCAGGCCCGCAATATAGCGATCTGAGGCGTCGTTACAGAGCTCCCTGGCGTGCGAATCGGTTATCCACCGAAGAACCGCTGCCATGGTAAACGTGAGATCGGTCGCTTGACTTCGACGGTGGATTCTGCGCAGGCGAGATCGGTCCGTTCTCGCCCTGGTTGAGCTCTCGGTCACCGATGCTTGTTGCAGTGTTGTCGGGTGCTGCATTGAAGGCCATTGCCTCTCAAGCAGCGTCAGAGCGCGAAAAAAAGCCTCGCCGACCGATGTCGTGCGGGGCTTTTCATGTCAGCCGGAATTCCGTATGGGGCATCATCCAGACCGCCACACATAGGCTGCCAGGAAGGTCGGCTGTGCGACAAGCTTCAGGCGCGTCGGGATCGATACCGCCCCGCGATCGCGTCGATCAGGAGTTTTCCCGGTTAGGGGCCTGGGGGATTTTAGTCCTTCTGCACCTTGGCGATCGGCTCCTGATAGGTGAAGCCCATGTCCCAAGGGAAATAGATCCAGGTATCCTGGCTGACCTCGGTGACGAAGGTGTCGATCGTCGGCACGCCCTTCGGCTTGGCATAGACGCAGGCGAAATGGGCCTTCGGCATCATGGAGCGGACCTCGGTCGCGGTCTTGCCGGTATCGGTGAGGTCGTCGACGACCAGTACGCCTTCGCCGCCATTGGTCATCAGCTCGGCGGAAATGCCCTTCAACAGGTTCATTTCGCCCTGGCTGGAATAGTCATGATAGGAGGCGATGCAGACCGTCTCGATCAGGCGGATGTTCAACTCACGCGAGATGATCGCCGCCGGCACGAGACCGCCGCGGGTGATGCAGACAATGGCGCGGAAATCCTGTTTGAACCCGGCGAGCCGCCAGGCCAGCGCCCGGGCGTCGCGGTGGAATTGATCCCAGGAAACGGGGAAGGCTTTATCGGGCAGGGACATCGATCTCGGGCTCCGCAGAGGCTTGTTTTTGCGTGCCGGCTTGACCCGGCGGTTTCACGACCGACCGGTTGCGGGTGAAACAGCAGCGTTCGGTGGGTGCCTGAAACGCGGATCGCGCGGACAATACCACGCGAATGCTGCCCGCAAGGGCCTTGATCCTTGCGGGCAGCTATTAGCGGGAATTGCGGGGACAAGGCAAGAGCCCGTGTCCTTTCGTCAGCGCGAAAGCAGAGTCAGCGCCGTCATCGATTCGAGCACCGTACGGGTCACGCCGCCGAACAGGACTTCCCACCAGCGCTTGTGGCTGTAGGCGCCCATGACAAGAAGGTCGATCGAGCTGTCGGACAGGCGGTTTTCGATCGCCGCCGAGGCCGGAAGCTGGTCGGCTTCCTGGCGAACGACGGTAATGTTGACGCCATGGCGGGCAAGTGTCGCGGCAATCTCGGCGCCGGCCATGCTGGAGGACTGGGTACGGGTTTCCGGCGGGTCGACGGAGAAGACCTCGACCGATTCAGCCGCCTTCAGGAAGGGCAGGGCGTCGAATGTGGCGCGCGCGGCCTCACGTGAACCGTTCCAAGCGATCAGCACGCGCTTGATCGGCTTGGGCGCCTGGAGGATATACGGGACGAGCAGGACCGGACGGCCGCTCTCGAACAGGAAATTCTCGAGATCTGCCCGGCTCTCGGACAAAATCGAGTTTTCGCCCTGAGCGGCGACCACCAGGTCGCAATTGCGGGCGCTGTCGATCAGGGAGGCGGCACTATATCCGGCTGATGAGACGAAGCTGCGCCATTCAAAGGAGGTGCCATTGCGCTCGGCACGCTCGCGGAAGATCTTCTCCACATCGAGCGTCTCATCATGGGCCATGTCCTGCAGCGCCTGGACCGTCGACGGATCGGGGATTTCCATCGGTGCCACCAGCGGCACGGTGGCAAGCGCCTCGGCATGCAGGCCGATCACATGCGACTGGAATTGCTCTGCGAGCGAAATTGAAAAATCAGTGATTTGCTGCGCGTTCTTCGGGGTATCGAGAACGGCAAGTATGGTTTTGTAGGACATAGCAGTCTCCCTAGCGCGGCAACGTGAACTTCCGCATGATCGATTAATGGCGACAATCCTTGGGGTCTTCCTTGACTTCGGTCAATAGCCGCCGCGTCTTGGGCAAGGGGCTCAGGCGAGTTCGCCGGTGCCAAGATCCTTTGACTTGGCGCCCTCGCGTTCCATGGTGAGCGCTTCAATCATCGCCGCGACGTCGTGCGCTGCGGCATCCAAGGCGCGGGCGTCTCGCCCCCGGACCACAAGCTCGGTGGAAAAGCGCTTTCCGTCGAAATGCGGGTAGGAGCCGATTGAGGTCTCTGGATGGGCCTTCTGCACGGCGCCGAGCAGGGTGCCGATGTCGCCCTCGCCAAACGGGCAGGGGAGCGAGCGTGACAGGATTCGGGTGCCGGCCGGCAGCGTGGCGACCACTGTGTCGAGCATGGCCTGGAACACTTGCGGCACTCCGGCCATGACATAGACATTGCCGATGACAAAGCCGGGCGCGGTCGATACCGGATTGGCGATGTGGCGGCTGCCTTGCGGCATACGTGCCATGCGCTGGCGCGCGTCGGTGAACTCCATGTCACGGCGTTGATACATCTCGCTGAGCAGACCCATGGCGTCCGGATCGTGAAGGCAGGGCACTCCAAAGGCCTTCGACACGGCATCGGCGGTGATGTCGTCATGGGTCGGACCGATGCCGCCGGAGGTGAAGACATAATCATAACGCTCTCTCAACGCATCGAGCGCTTCGACGATCGCTTCCTCCTCGTCGCCGACGATGCGGACCTGTTTCAGGTCGATGCCCGCCATCGTCAGCACCTCTGCGAGATGGCCGATATTCTTGTCCTTGGTCCGGCCGGACAAAAGCTCGTCGCCGATGGCGAGCATGGCGGCGGTCTTGATGGTCGCGTCAGTCATGGGTTTCCCGATCATTTCTTGCAATAGTTCTACCGGCTCTCACGCGCTTGGCAAGAGCCGTCGGGCTGGCCGGAGCGCTCACAGTCAAGTCGATAACCCTCCAGTCTCATGGCCGGAAAGTGAACAGTCCGTCGTCCGCATAGAGGCTGGTCGCTCGACGACACTACGCTACATATCAGCTATTGAATTCACCAACGCGGTTGCGGCCGCTCAGTCCAAACGGAGATACATCATGGCCAAGGTACTGGTTCTCTATTATTCCTCTTATGGTCATATCGAAACCATGGCCTATGCCGTCGCTGAGGGCGCAAAGTCGGCCGGCGCAGAGGTAACGGTCAAGCGCGTGCCGGAACTCGTGCCGGAAGGTGTTGCCAAGGCCTCGCATTTCAAGCTGGACCAGAAGGCCGAGATCGCCTCTCCGGCTGAACTCGACCAATATGATGCCATCATTGTCGGCGCCGGTACCCGATTCGGCACGATGGCCTCGCAGATGCGCAATTTCTGGGACCAGACCGGCGGCCTGTGGGCACAGGGCAAGCTGGTCGGCAAGGTCGGCTCGGTCTTCACCTCGACCGCGACTCAGCACGGCGGCCAAGAGTCGACCATTCTCGGCTTTATCCCCACTCTTTTGCATCATGGCATGGCCGTTGTCGGTCTGCCATACGCCTTCCAGGGGCAGTCCGGCGTCGACGCGGTCAAGGGCGGATCTCCCTACGGTGCCTCGACCATTACTGACGGTGACGGTTCGCGCCAGCCGTCTGAGGTCGAACTGGAGGGAGCGCGCTTCCAGGGCGCACATGTAGCGAAGATCGCGGCCAAGCTCGCCTGACGCAGCCGCCCCGCAGGTCGGGAAAATAACACCGGGCGGAGGTTTCTACCTCCGCCCTTTTATTGTGAGCCGGGTGTGATCGCGGCAAGGCGGGAATTAAGGCATTGTGATATCATCTCGGGCGATTCGAACGGGACCAGTGCCATGGATGAAAGACGAGCCCATCCGAGACTGCGCGCCTTGAAAGGCGCCCGCGTTGTTCTCCCGGGTGGCCATTCCACCTTCGACTGCATGATCCGCAATCTCTCACCGTCCGGCGCCAAGATTATTCTCGAATCGACGGTCGGCGTGCCGGATGTTTTCCAGTTGAAATTCGAGGATGGCAGCGCCCGACCGTGCCTCGTCAAATGGCGTAATGCCACAGAAATGGGTGTCGCCTTCCAGGGGTGATTGTCCAAGTTCACCTGTTTGCAATCCGTCTTGCGCCCGCCGCATCGGGCGTGGTCATGTGGATTGCAAAAGGACGACGTCACCGTCCGAAGACACCCTTGACCTTCGCCGCCAAGTCGGTGAAACAGGATGCCGCGCGGACGTGGCGAAACTGGTAGACGCAAGAGACTTAAAATCTCTCGGCCTTAGGCCTTGCGGGTTCGATCCCCGCCGTCCGCACCAACGCTTTTCCCTCAATCGTCCGGGATATGATAGCGCCTCCGGTCAACGAGTTTAAGGCTGCCGCCGGGCTGGACGACATAGCGTTCTTCCCACTCGCGGTCGAATTTGTCGCGAAACTGGTGAAATACGATGCTGCCGACCGGCGATTTTGTCAGCCGGGTCGTAGGGCCCGCGCCATAGGTGATGCTGCCGGGGACAGGTTCGATGTCGTGCATCGCTGCGGTGCAGCCGGTCAGAAACAGGCAAAGCGGCAGGCAAAAAGATAGGGCGGCGAGAGGTCTCATGATTGTCTCCTTCGACTGAAGATGACAATAGCGCGGGAGAGCATTCGGTGCCAGCGGCTGTGTGATCCGCTATTTTTTGCCGATCGTGAAGGGCTGTTCGAAACTGGTGAAGCGTTTGCTGACACTGTCGTTGATGGTGTATTTCAGCAGATATTCGCCCGGCTCCGCACCGGTAAGGTCAAGCGTCAGGTGGGTGAAAATCTCCTGGTTGCGCACCAGGCTGGTGAAGGTGAAGGCGCCAAAACTCTTCTGGGTGGCGAGCACCTTGCCGCCGGCCTCGGAGATCTCGAAGTCGACGCTGAAGCTGGCTTGCTGCAAGCCGTCTGCGAGCGGCTTCCACGCTAGCCCGATCAGCTCGACATAGGTGATCAGCGGTTCGCCAGGCTTGAACACCGCTCCCGGCCGCGGCGAATAGGCGCCATAGGCCTTTGGCTTTTCGGAGACAAACACCGCCTTGCGCACAGTGAGGGGCAGGGACATGGCAAAGACGCCGAAGGCGTCACGGATTTGATCAAAGGCGCCGATCACATCACCGGCGGCAGCCTTGTCCTCGGCTTCTTTCGCCGCATCGGCAAGCGGGCCGGCCCTGGCAGGCGACAGCGTTCCCGCCGCTGTCAGTGCGATCGCTAGCAGTGTAGTGGCCGCCTTGCCGGTTCTCGTACATGTGCTCCTTCCGATCAGCATTTGCTTCCCTCGTCTCGCCTCAGCGCAGTCTGAGAAAAAAGC
>NZ_BJZP01000030.1 GCF_007992095.1 Paenirhizobium naphthalenivorans | reverse complement strand
GGAGCCATGTCTTGTGGCAGGCCCTGCAGGGTGCCGGCGTGTCAATTTCCCATGCAGAGGTCCATCGGCGCTTCACAGGCTATTCGGAGAGCGATGCGCGGCGAATCTGCACGGACGAACTCGGGCTGACCGACACGGATAAGCTGTTCGCCGATTGCCGCGACAATCTCTATGGCGAATTCGCCCGTTCTCTCGCGCCGATGGCCGGCATGAATGCACTTGTTCGCTCACTGCCGCAGCGCAAGTGCGTCGCGTCGAACAGCACGCTGGAGCGCCTGAAAAACAGCCTCGGCCTTTTCGATCTGTGGAACGCATTCGATCCGCACATCTACAGCGCCGAAATGGTCGCGCATCCAAAGCCGGCGCCCGATCTCTTCCTGCTATGCGCGCACAAACTCGACGTTGATCCTGCTCACTGCATCGTAGTCGATGACAGCCCGCATGGAATTCGCGGCGCGGTCTCGGCCGGCATGCGGGCGATCGGTTTTGTCGATCCGGCAGACCCGCGCGCCGGTCGCCAAGCCGCGCTGACCGATGCCGGTGCGATCCTTGTCGTGACGGGCGCCGATGAACTTGCCGAAGCTCTCGGCGCGGTTGCTCCCGCACTGTCATGCCCGCCGTCACCGCGTGACGGCGCGGATCTGACCATGTCCGCCTGATCCAAGGCGCGCCGCGGCCGCCGCGACGCGTTCGTCACTCAAAATTCACAAGGCCATTAACAAACCAACACCCGGAACGCGCAAGATCAAGGTCTCTGTTTCCGACATGTCCCCATTCCTTGAAGGAGGATTTCGATGCTTTCCATCAATCGACGCAGCGCGCTCGGCCTGATCGGCGCAGCAACCGGCAGCCTCGTTTTGCCACGCATGACATTCGCCCAGGGCAAACGCCCGTCGGTGACGATCGCGGTGCAGAAGATCACCAACAACAACACGCTCGACATCTGGTACGAACAGTCCAACGTCGGCGAACGCATCTTCTTCCCGAACCTATGGGAAGGCCTCATCCTGCGCGACTGGATGGGCGATCAGGGTCCGGTTCCGG
This sequence comes from Paenirhizobium naphthalenivorans, assembly GCF_007992095.1. Taxonomy (GTDB): domain Bacteria; phylum Pseudomonadota; class Alphaproteobacteria; order Rhizobiales; family Rhizobiaceae; genus Allorhizobium; species Allorhizobium naphthalenivorans. The sequence goes on along the minus strand of NZ_BJZP01000030.1, from coordinate 48,568 downwards.
GTCTCGCCACCGAATGGAAGCGCATTGACGACAAGACGCTGGAACTGAAGCTGCGCCAAGGCGTGAAGTTCCACAATGGCGATGAGCTGACGGCCGAAGATGTCGTCTTCTCCTTCTCCAAGGAACGCGTATTCGGCAATACCGAGCCGAAGGGCGGCAAGACGGTGTTCGAATCCGACCACAAGCCGACCAATGCCAAGGAACTGCCGGCCATCGTGCCGGGCATCGGCCGCCGTCTGTGGCCGGCGCTCGCCGGTGTCGAGGCTGTCGACAAGTACACGGTCCGCTTCCATAACGCCACGCCGGACGTGACGCTGGAAGGCCGCCTTTATGCCGGTGGCAGCCAGATCGCCAACCGCCGCGCCTGGGATGAGGCCAAGACCTACAACGAATGGGCTGCCAAGCCGATCACGACGGGCCCGTACATGGTCGGCGAATATAAGCCGGACGTCTCGCTGACCCTCGTCGCCTTCGATGAATACTGGGGTGGCCGCCCACCGCTGGAACAGATCCGCTTCGTCGAAGTTCCGGAAGTCGCCTCGCGCGTCAACGGCCTGCTTTCCGGCGAATACGACTTCGCCTGCGACCTGCCGCCGGACCAGATCGCAACGGTCCAGAACGCGCCGGGCCTGGAAATCCAGAGCTCGACCATCTGGAACCACCGCATTTCCGTGTTCAACACGCAGAACGTAATCCTTGCCAATCCGCTCGTTCGCCGCGCCTTCACGCATGCCGTGGACCGCAAAGCCATCGTCGAAGCTCTCTGGGGTGGTCAGACCGTCGTTCCGGCCGGCCTGCAGTTCGACTCCTTCAAGACCACCGACATGTTCATCGACGGCTGGGCCGCTCCGGAATACAATCCGGACCTCGCCAAGCAGCTTCTCAAGGAAGCCGGCTACAAGGGCGATGCCATCCCCTACCGTCTGCTGAACAACTACTACACCAATCAGACGCCGACGGCGCAGATTCTGGTCGAGATGTGGAAGCAGGTCGGTCTGAACGTCGAAATCCAGATGAAGGAAAACTGGGCCCAGATCCACGATCCGGAAGGCGTCAAGGGCGTCCGCGACTGGTCGGCTTCCAACACCATCAACGACCCAATCACCCCGATGGTGGTGCAGTTCGGCCCGAACGGCGAAGTGCAGCAGAAGAAGGACTGGTCGAACGAAGAGATGAACAAGCTCTCCGTCGTCATGGAAACCTCTACCGACCGCGCCCTGCGCAAGAAGGCGATCGCCCGCATGCTGGAAATCGCCGAGCGCGAAGACCCGGCCTACCAGGTCCTGCACCAGAACGCCGTCTTCACCGGCATGAAGTCCTCGCTGAAGTGGAAGGCAGCGCCTGCCTTCGCCATGGACTTCCGCTCCAGCAATTGGACCATGTAGGAGCGTCCAGTTCGATCCGGCGGCTATCTGGCCGCCGGACTTCCCTTCCAGTAACCGTAGCGGCCAAGCGGAGTTTCGCGGGCCATCAGGCCTTGAAGAAGGTGAACGCAATGAACCCTCATCTCGTGGAACTTCGTGAACTGAAAGTCGCCTTTGACGGCGTTCCGGTCCTGCATGGCATCGATCTGACCGTCGGCCATGGCGAGGCCTTGGGGCTGGTCGGAGAATCCGGCTGCGGAAAGTCGGTGACATGGCTTGCTGCGCTCGGCCTGCTGCCCGGCAAGGCAAGCGTCAGCGGTTCCGTGCGCATCGAGGGCCGCGAACTTTGCGGTGGCCCTCGCCAGATACTCGAAGGCGTTCGCGGCGGCCGCATCGCAATGATCTTCCAGGACCCATCAAGCTCGCTCAACCCGGTACTGCGTATCGGCCGACAGATCACAGAGGCGCTTGCCCTCCATCGCGGACTCCACGGACAGGCAGCCAAGGCGGAAGCCCTTCGGCTGATGGACATGGTCGGCATTCCCGATGCCCGCCGTCGCTTCGATCTCTATTCCCACGAATTCTCCGGCGGCCAGTGCCAGCGGCTGATGATCGCCATGGCGCTTGCCGGGGAACCCGACCTGCTGATCGCGGACGAGCCAACAACAGCGCTGGACGCGACGATCCAGGCGCAGATCCTCGACCTTCTCATCCAGCTTCGCGCCGAGACCGACATGGCGACCGTCTTCATTAGCCATGACCTCGGCGCGGTCTCTCAGGTCTGCGAGCGGGTCTGCGTCATGTATGCCGGAAGGATCGTCGAACAGGGCTCGATCGGGCAATTGTTCGCCGAACCGCGTCATCCCTACACCCGCGGGCTGTTCGACGCGATCCCGCGCATCGACGGCCCACGCAACCGGCTGATCCCCATTCCTGGAACCGTCCCCAACCCGAAAAAACTCCCCAGTGGCTGCGCGTTTTCGCCACGCTGTGCCCATGCCGAGGATGCTTGCAGCTGGCAGCGTCCGGAACTCGAAACACTGGAAGATGGCCGCCGGCTGGCTTGCTTCAGCCCCGTCGCCATCGCCCGAGCCGCAGCTGTTCGACAGAAGATCCTGGAGGACGTGTAAGTGGCCGCTTCCCTTATCAACGCCGAACATCTGACCCGTGTCTATCAAATGCGGCGCGGGCTGCTCGGCAAGGCGACGTCAGTGCGTGCCGTCGATGGCGTGTCGCTCGAGGTGATGCCGGGCGAGACGCTTGGTATCGTCGGCGAATCCGGCTCGGGCAAGTCGACACTCGGGCGCATGCTTCTCGGCATTGATCCAGCGCAATCGGGAACCGTGGCCTTTGAGGGCAAGTCCATGCCTGAATTCGGTACCGCCGAATGGCGCGCGCTGCGGGCCAAGATGCAGCTCGTCTACCAGGATCCGCTGGCGGCACTCGACCGGCGTCTGACCATCGCCACGCAAATCGGCGAACCGCTGGAGATCCATAATCTGCTGCCCAAGGGCGAGCGGGCTGCCCGCGTCGAAGCCCTTATGACGGCCGTCGGACTGCGGCACGACCAGGCCGATCGCTACCCACACGAGCTTTCCGGCGGCCAGCGCCAGCGCGCCGTGATCGCCCGGACGCTCGCCTCGCGACCGAAGCTTCTAGTCTGCGACGAACCCGTCTCCGCCCTTGACGTCTCGATCCAGGCGCAGGTGGTCAATATGCTGCGCGATCTTCAGGAAGAGAACGACATCGCCATGGTCTTCATCAGCCATGACCTGAAGGTGGTGCGTAACATCGCCGATCGCGTCGCGGTCATGTATCTCGGCCGGATTGTCGAGGAAGCCTCATCCGATGTGATCTTCGCCTCGCCGAGACATCCTTATACCCAGGCGCTGGTTTCCAGCGTGCCGGTTCCAGGCAAACCACTGACCGGTCGGATGATCCTGCAAGGCGAACCGCCGAACCCGGCCAACCGGCCATCTGGTTGCGCCTTCCATCCCCGCTGTCCGTTGGCAGCCGACATTTGCCGTACGACCGTGCCGGTCCTGCGCGCGATCGGCGTGCAGCGAACCGCGGCCTGCCACCTGGTCGAGGGCGTCGCCGCGCCCGTGGCCGCGTGAGGAGACGACCATGATCCGCTTTGTTCTCACCCGCCTGCTGCGCGCATTCATCACCATTTTCGCCGTCGTCACCTTTGCCTTTGTCGTGCTGCGCATGTCAGGCGATCCGGCACAGGTCATGCTCGGTCCCGACGTGCCGCAGGACGCCGTCGATGCCTTCCGCAAGGCCTGGGGTCTCGATCAACCGCTTTGGATGCAGTACCTCGCCTATGTCAAAGCGATCTTCACCGGCGATTTCGGCGTCTCCATGCGCGACAAGGCCTCGGCCATGCAGCTCGTGATGGAGCGTATTCCGGCAACACTGCAACTGACCATCCCGGCGCTCGTCCTCAAACTGCTGATCGGCATCCCCGCCGGCGTCTATGCCGCGCTGCACCGGCAGAGCGCGATCGATCGCGGCGTGATCCTGCTCGCCATTTTCGGCTTCACCATTCCCTCCTTCGTCATGGGACTGCTGCTCGTGCTGATCTTCTCGGTCATCCTTGGCGTCCTGCCCTCCGGCGGTCACGACACGTGGATGCACGGCCTCCTACCGACGATCACCATGAGCATCGGCGGAATCGGCATCCTCGCCCGCTTCTCACGCAGCGCCATGATCGAGGTGATGGGTCAGCCCTATATCCGTACCGCCTCCGCCAAGGGACTGAAATGGCCTGATGTCGTCTGGAGCCATGCCCTGCCGAATGCCGCCGTACCGATCGTCACCATCGTCGGCTTCATGGTCGGCTCGCTGATCGCAGGCGCCGTGGTGGTGGAATCGATCTTCTCCTGGCCTGGCATTGGTCGCCTGCTTGTAGTCTCCGTCGCCAACCGTGATCTAGCCGTCGTCCAGTGCATCCTCCTGATGATCGCCGCGACCATGGTGATCTCCAACCTCATCGTCGACCTGCTCTACGGCTGGCTCGACCCGCGCCTTCGCGCTCAAACCGCCCATTGAGGAGGATGCCATGACCTCGACAGACCTGGCACAGGCGCAACCGCACGGCAGCCGGACCGCCACTCTCCTATCCGTCCTCCGCCGCAACGTTCCCCTCTCGATCGGGCTCGGCATTTTGTGGCTGGTGGCGATGGTGCTGGTGGCGATTTTCGCCGACCGGCTGCGCCCCTACGGCATCACGGCGATGGATCTCACCAACCGTCTTGCCGCGCCCGGAAACATCAAGCACTGGCTCGGTACCGACGAACTCGGGCGCGACGTGCTGGCGCGCCTGATCCAGTCGATCCGCGTGTCGCTCGTGATCGCGTTCAGCGCGACGATCATTTCCGCCGTGTTCGGCACCACGCTCGGCTTTGCCGCGGCGAAGTTCCGTGGCGCGGTCGAGCATCTCGTGCTCGTGCTGGCCGACTTCCAGGCAGCACTCCCCTTCCTCATCATGTCGCTGGCCGTCCTCGCCTTCTTCGGTTCCTCGATGATGCTGATCGTTTGCCTGATGGGCTTCTACGGCTGGGAGCGCTATGCGCGCATCGCCCGGGGCCTCGCCATCTCGGCCAGCGCCCAGGGCTATGCCTCCGCCGTCGTGCAGCTTGGCGCGACACCCCTGCGCGTCTACTTCCGCCACATCCTCCCGAATGTCGCCTCGACGCTGATCGTCTCGATGACGCTCACTTTTCCAGAAATCATCCTTATGGAAAGCGGCCTCTCCTTCCTCGGCCTCGGCGTGCAGCCACCCGAAACCAGCCTGGGCAACATGGTTGGCTTCGGCCGCGAATATCTGACACGCGCACCGTGGATCATGCTCGCCCCCGCCCTCGTCATCATGCTGACGACCCTGTCGATTTCGCTGGTCGGCGACTGGCTGCGTGACAAGCTCGATCCGACCGTGCGGTGACCACTTCTCAAACCCCAATCCATCAGGACATGCTCATGACACGGATCACCGGCCATCGCGGCGCCCGCAATCTCTGGCCCGAAAACTCGCTGACAGGCTTTCGCAACGTGCTAGACCTCGGCGTCGACGCCATCGAGTTTGATGTCCATCTGACCGATTCCGGCGAACTGCTCGTCATTCATGACGCGACGCTCGAGCGCACCACCGACGGCGAAGGCCCAGTCCGGGCGCTGACGCCACAAACACGCCTCAGCGTCAAACTCAAGGGCAGCGACGAGACCATCCCGACCCTTGCCGAAGTGCTTTCGGTGCTGTCAACCGCCGACGGCCTCCCTCTCCACGTCGAAGTCAAGAGCGATGAAACGGGCACGCCCTATCCGGGCATTGTCTCGCGGGTCGCCGCGGAACTCGCAGCCCAGGGCCTCGCCGAACGAAGCTACCTGACCTCTTTCGACGTCTCCGTGCTCGAAGAATGCCGCCGCACCGCACCGGAAATCGCCCGGCTCGTCTCGGTCAATGCCGCCTGGGCAGAGAAGCAGGGGGGGCTGAAAAGCTTCATCGAGCGGGTCGACGGTCTCGTCGAGATCGTCGCCATCCATCACGAACTGATGGACGCCGAATGGGATCTGATCACGAGCTTGCTACCGCTCGACCGCCTGTGCGTATGGACGCTCAACAATGAGGCGCTGATTGGCAAATGGCTGGAGCGCGGCATCGGCCACCTGACATCCGACAGCCCCGACATCGCGCTGAACCTGCGCGGCAAGGTCTCGGCAACCGTTTAACGCCCCTAGCCCAATCCCCAATTCTGGAGTGAGAACATGAGCAATATCATCGCAACCGGCTTCAATGCCGCCTCGACCAATGGCGAGATGCAGAGCCTAGAGGCCGATCTTCGGGCGCTCGCCGACATCGGCGTCGACACGGTCGAGCTGGGTGTGACCACCCTTGACCTGATCGCCGGTGGCCGCATCATCAAGGAGCGCGCCGAACGGCTCGTGGCGCTGACGCGACAGTTCGACTTCCGCTACACGGTCCACGGCCTCGTCTCATCGAACTTCATGGACCCGGCCACCTGCCGCTATCAGATCGACGCAGCCAAGGCGCTGGTCGAAATCTGCGACCGGATCGACGCCCGCGTGCTCGTCCAGCATGGCGGCTGCCTGCGCGCCGAACAGACCTTCGACCGGGCCGAAGCAGACCTGCGCGAACGCGAGGCCCTGCTTGAACTCGCCGAATTCGCCAAGCCCTACGGCGTACGCATCGCGCTGGAGAACATCTTCACCACCGAACCCGGTCAGTATCGCCAGACGCCGGCCGAGGTCGCAGACACGGTCAAGGCGGTTAATCACGCCAATGTCGTTGCCCTCATCGACTTCAGCCACGCCTATATCGAATCCACCTATCGTGGCCTTAACTTCCGTGAACAGGTCGCCGCCATGGCGCCGGTCACCGGCCATCTGCATCTGCATGACAGCTTCGGCCGCCCGCAGGGCTTCTACAGAGGCTATCACCTGCAGGAAAACACGGCGATGGGTATCGGCGACCTGCACATGCCGCTCGGCTGGGGCGACATCGACTGGGAGGACATCTTCAGCGAGTTGGACTTCCTGCCCGGCACGGTGATGATGATGGAAATCGGCGCCCGCTATCGTGCCGAACAGCCGGAAAGCCTTGAGCGCGCCTGCAGGCTGATGGCAATAAACCATCGGAAAAAGGCCATTGCAGCCGAGTGAGAACTCGATCACAGCAGACACGCATGGCCGCCGTGGCAAGCACGGCGGCCAACGACATTTCAGGATTTCGGGCAAGCCGCATCGGTCCCTGTCGCGAACAATCTCCGACCTCGCGTGACCGTCGCACCGGCATAGAGAGCGCACAATGTCGACACTCCAGGAGATCGCATCAAGAGCGGGTTGCTCGATGGCCACGGTCAGTCGTGTCCTCAATCGCAGCGGACCGGTCAGCGAAGGCATGATGCGGCGCGTGCGCAAGGCGGCATCAGATCTCGGCTATCACAGGATCGAACGAACCCTTCCACCGGGACGCCGCCGGCCCGTGATCGGCGTGCTCATTCCCAGCATCACCAATCCCGTCTTCGCCGCCTCGCTCTCCGGCATCCAGAACCGCATGCGGGTGTCCGGCCACGGCGTGCTGATCGCCCAGTCGGATTACGATCCGGCACGCGAAGCAGATGCCGTCGATTACCTGCTGACGGAAAAGCCGACCGGCCTCATACTGACGGTCTGCGATCCACTGAAAAGCCAATCGACTCTGCCGGCCTTCCTGCCCCCGACCGTCCTGCTCAACAATCTGCCGACCTCACGCTTTCCCGCGGCGGTGACGACTGACAACCGCCTTGCCGGGCACGAGATCACAATGCACCTGATCGAACATGGCCACCGGCAGATCTTGTTCGTGTCGGGACGCTTCGAGAGTTCCGATCGTGCCCGTTTGCGGTATGAGGGCTATTGTGACGCGATGGCGGCAAGCAGTCTGCCGGTGCTGAACGCCCTGCAGATCCCCTTCGTTACCGGCTATGACGAACTCGATCTCGGCCAGGCCATGCGGACCCACCGCCCCACCGCGATCATTGCATCGAACGACCTTCTGGCGCTGGGCGTGATCAGCGCTCTTCGCCGCGAGGGGCTAAATGTGCCGGACGACGTGTCGGTCACAGGTTTCGACGGCATCGCCATCGGCCGGCTGGTGCATCCCCCCCTGACGACGATCGAGATGGCTGATGCCAGCATGGGGGCGACTGCGGCCTCCCTGCTGCTCGACATTGCGGAAAACTCAGCAACACCCCGCCATCTCAGGATTGGTCACAAGCTGAACGCTGGCGGCACGGTCAGGCGAATCAACCAGGCTTCCTGACAATTAAAAACGCGCCGCTTGTTCAAGCGACGCGTCTTCAATCTGCGTGTCCTGGCAACGTCGGACTTAGCTGCGCGGCAGCAAACCTTCGACTTCGACGGCTGCGTCGTCGAGAGCTTCCTTCGGCTCGGCGGACTGCTCGACCACACGCGACAGGTTTTCAACGATGGTCTGGGTGACCTTCACGCCGTTCGAGCCGGGGAAGGCATACCAGGGCTGCATCAGCGGCATCTGCTCGAGGCCGGCGCGGAACAGCGGGTTCTCCTTGTAGAAGTTGCCGAGATAGTCCGGCGACTTGGCGGCGAGTTCGTTGTTCGGCACGTAGCCGGTGCCGGGAACGACGACCGAGGCGCCGAACGGGCCAGCGGCGAACTTGATGAATTTCCAGGCGGCTTCCTGCTTCTCAGCATCGCGGGTCAGCATCACGGCAGCATTGCCACCGGTCGGCAGCTTGCCGTTGATCGGGTCGATCAACGGGATGTGGCCGGTGCGCAGGTCGAACTTGTCGCCGACATTCTTGATGGTATTGCGCAGCGCGCCGGTGGTCATGAAGGCAAAACCGACCTTGCCGGCAACGAAGGCCTGTTCGCCGGCCTGCTTGGTGAACACCGGAAGACCACCTTCCTTGACCATGCGGTCGACCAGTTCGAAGGCCTTGACGCCTTCCGGACCGTTGAAGGCAACGCCGCTCTCATCATCGTTCAGCATCTTTCCGCCGGCGCCGAACAAGAGGGCCGAGAACATCCAGTCGTCGCCCTGCCAGCGGAAGTCGATGCCTTCATTGCCGTCGCCGAGCGCCTTGATCTTGGACGAGAGCGCGATCACTTCGTCCCAGGTCTTCGGCGGCTGGTCCGGATCGCCACCAACTTTGCGTACCAGATCGGCATTGTAATACATGATCGGGTTGGAAGTAGCGAAAGCAAGGCCGACCTGCTTGCCCTTGACCTGGGCGAGCTTCAGGATGTTGTCCGAGAAGCCCTGTTCCGCCATGTTGCCGTCCTTGCCCATAAAGGGTGCAAGGTCGACCGGGATCTCGCGCTCGTTGAGCATGCGCAGACGGTTGAGGCCGATGAAAGTGACATCCGGCATCTCCGCCGAGCCGGCCTGACGCATAATGGTCTGGATACCGGCTTCATAGGTATCCGAAGGATTGGCGAAGGTGATCTTGATACCGGGGTTTTCTTCCATGAACTTCTTCGAGATCGTGTCCATCACGTCCTTGAAGAAACCGGGCATCGGATAGTGGACCTTGAGCGTGGTCTCGGCATGGGCCGAGAAGCTCGTCGCCAGCGTTATCGCCGCCACGGCCAGCGCCTTCTTGAGGTAAGTCATCGCAGTTCTCCTGGGTTTGGACCGGATCAGCCTTTGAGACCGGTCATGGTGATACCCTCAACGAAGCGCTTCTGCGCGAGCAGGAAGGCAAGCACGAGGGGAAGGGTGATGATGAGCGTCGCCGCCATCAACGCGCCGTAGTCATCGCCGGCTTCGGCCGCGCGGAAGTAGAGCAGCCCGAGCGGCGGCGTGGCATAGGTCTGGTTGGTGACGACGATCAGCGGCCAGAACAGGTCGTTCCAGTGGGCGACGACCGAGAAGATCGCAAAGGCGGTAATCGCTGGCCAGGCATTGGGCACGATGACCCGCGCCACGATGCCTGCCTCCGACATGCCGTCGAGACGGGCCGCGTGGATCAGATCATCAGGTATGCCGCGGAAAAATTGCAGAAAGAGGAAGATCGCAAAAACCGAGATCGAGAATGGGGCGACCAGCGCGAAATAGCTGTTGAGTACCGACAGGCGATCGAAGGCGACATAAAGCGGCAGGGCCGTCGCATGGATCGGCACCAGCAGGCCCAGCATGACCAGCGCCATCATCAGCCGGGCGGCTCCGAAGGACAACTTGGCCATGGCATAGGCGCAAGGGATGGCCACCAGCACCTGGACGAGGAGGATCAGGCCGCAGACGATCACGCCGTTCAACAGCAAGCCGCCCATCGAAACCTGACCAAAGGCCTTGGCGAAGTTTTCCGCATAGGACCAAGTCTGGGGAATCAGGGTGAGCGACGAGGAGAAGATCTCGCTCTGTGCCTTGCCGGCGGTCGAGATCATGAAAATGTAGGGCGCCAGGAAAACGATGGCTCCGAGCGACAGGAGAGCGAGGCGCACGGCGCGGCCGAGCGTGAGACGATCGGTCAGGGTCATGCGTAGTGCACCTTCCGGTCCATCACGCGGTATTGGAGGAACATCAGCGACACGAGGATCGCCAGGAAGATCACGGTCATCGCCGAGGCATAACCGACCTTGAGGAAGACAAAGCCCTCCTGGTAGATGGTGAAGAGCAGAACTTCAGACGCTTTGTTCGGGCCGCCTTCGGTCAGCGTCTTGACGGTCTCGAAGACCTTGACTGCGTTGATGATGCTGATGGTGGTGACGAACAGCGTGGTCGGTCCCAGCATCGGCCAGGTGACGAGGCGGAAACGGGAGAGCGCCGAGCGCGCGCCATCGACTTCCGCCGCCTGGTAAAGCTCACGCGGGATGGCCGAAAGGCCGGCGAGAAAGAGCACCATGTTGAAGCCCGTCGCCTGCCAGATGCCGATGATCGACAGGCTTGTCATCACGGTGCTCGAAGCACCGAGCCAGTTCGGTCCCTCTATGCCGATCAGGCCGAGGGCGGCGTTGATCGGGCCGATGGTCGGGTGAAAGAGATATTGCCAGACAGTTGCCATGGCGACCAGCAGCGAGGCGACCGGCAGGAAATAGGCGGTGCGAAACAGACTTTTGCCCCAACCCTCGGATTCGATCAGCAGCGCGATGCCGAGCCCGAGTGCCATTGAGACCGGCGCGACGATCGCGGCGTAGACCGTGGTATTCCACAGCGATTTCCTGAAGGTGCGGTCGTGCAGCAATTCGGCATAATTCTCGAAGCCGACGAAATTGAAGCTTGCATAGCCCAATTCGAAATCGGTGAAGCCGAGAAAGATCACGGCAACCGTCGGCAGGATGATGAAGAGCAACAACAGCAGCAAGGCCGGAGCCGAGAGCAGGATGGCGATGCGCGCCTCGCGACGCTTCGCTGTTTGTGCGGCGGACAGCACGCGCGACGGGCGCGCGGTATCGAAGGCAAGACTAGCCATGTAGGACCTCCGACCGTTCGGCCGACGCGGTGGCGATGATGGCGGCAAGCCGCTCGCCATGCTCGTCGAACACGAGAATGGCGCCGGGATCGAGCTTCAGATCGATACGCTGGCCAGCGGCAAGGCCGATGGCTTCGGCGGGTGGAACCTTCGCCACGACGACGCCGTCCATCGCCGCGAGTTTGGTGAAGATCACCACTTCCGAGCCAAGAAATTCGAGCCGTTCGATGCGGGCCGGCAAACTTCCTTCGCCGGCAGGCGCAAGGCGCACGAATTCCGGACGGAAGGCGACCATCACCGCAGCACCGGATTTGAGGTGGAGACGCGTGGCAAGGCGGATGTCGCCGGCCTGCACCAGCCCCTTGTCGTCCACCACGGTAGAAAGAACATTGATACGCGGCTGGCCGAGGAAGCGGGCGACCTCGATATGGGCGGGGTCGTCGTAGATCCTACGCGGGCTGTCGAGCTGAAGCAGGCGTCCGCCGATCATCACGGCGACGCGATCCGCCATGGACAGGGCTTCCGACTGGTCATGCGTGACATAGAGCGTCGGAACGCCCGCCTTGCGGTGCAGCTCGACGATCTCGCCGCGCGCATGAACACGCAGGTTGGCGTCAAGGTTGGAGAGCGGCTCATCCATCAGAAAGACGTTTGGGTGGCGCACCATGGCGCGGGCCAGCGCCACGCGCTGGCGCTGACCGCCCGACATCTGGCCCGGCTTGCGATCGAGCAGATGGTCGATCTTCAGGGAAGCCGCCATGTCCTGAACTTGACGCTGGATGTCAGTGCGGATCTGGCGCTGGCCGGAAAGCATACCGCCGATCAGGGGCAGGCGTCCGGCGGTCGACAGGCGCCGCATGGCGAGCGGAACGGCGATGTTCTGGCCAGCCGTCAGATGCGGGTAAAGCGCGTAGGACTGGAACACCATGGCGATGTTGCGATCGGCCGCGGCCCTTGCCGATACGTCCTCGCCGCCGATGACGATCTCACCGCGATCGGCGTGGTCGAGGCCGGCGACGATGCGCAACAACGTGCTCTTGCCGCAGCCGGACGGCCCGACCAGCGCGATGAACTCGCCGGCCTCGGCTTCCAGGCTGACGCCCTTCAGGATGCTGTTGCCGCCATAGGACTTGTTGATGTCGCGAAGGCTGAACGCGCTCATTCGGCCGCCTCCACCGGAGCCGCGGCGGTAGTGCTGGCGCGCGGATAGACCTCGTCGATCACCTCGTCGAGCACATGGGCGATCATGCCGGAGACCGCGACGATCTCGCTCGTCACGTCGTCGCCCAAATGATGGATGACGCCGCCGACGAGGCGCTCGCCCGGCATTTCGCGTTCCAGCTTGTCGATGATGAAGGAGGTCGGCGGCGCCCAGAGCAGCTGGGTGGCACCCATCTCGCCCTGCCAGCTCCAGTGCAGATGGCCGCTGGCATAGAGCACCACGTCATGGGCGGCGATGAGGTCGAACAGGCGCTGGCGTTCGGCGGGGCGGGCACCCCAATAGCCGGTATCGCCCTCGGCCGGATCGTCGACGAACAGCGGCTTGTGGGCGAAGATCGCCACGCGGCGGCCCTCGCGGCCTTCCAGCGTCTCGACGAGCCAGTCGAATTGCGCCTCTTCCTCTGCATGGCCCGAGCCGACGAGCAGGCTGTTGAGGCCGATCATCCGCCAGTTGCCGATGTCCTTGGCGAAACGGTCGGGACCGGCAAGGCGGCGCCAGCGTTCGAGCCGCGCATCATCGATCGGCTGGTGCGAACCAGGCATATGACCAACGTCGTGATTGCCCGGCACGATCAGGACCGGCACGCCGATCTCAGACATCAAGCCCATGGAGAACACGAGGTCGTCCTCCTGGTCAGCGCCGTCAATGGTGAGGTCGCCGGTATGCACGACGAGGTCCGGCTTGACCTCCTCGATCCAGCGGCGGATCGGCTCCCAGTTGTCGTTGAAATGTGGCTTGGACGGGCTGAAATGCGTATCGCTGATCTGGATGATTTTCATGACTGGGCACCTTCTAAGCACGGGATCGGCGCCGGGTGACGGGCAAGCCCGGCGCTCTCGGCGATGTGTTTAGGTGCTCAGCGTGTCAGTCGCTTGAGGCGCGTTTCAGCGTTCTTCCAATTTCGTCATCAATTCTTCAAGAAGGAATTACCGTGTGTTGCGGACGGTGAGCCAGGTTTGCTGCGAGAGGCGGTTCGCAGTCATTGGGTTCCTCCTCACGTTTCCGCGGCGCGGACGCGCCGAACAAGCGTCCATCGCAGCAATATATGCGTTGAGAGGCCGAACAGCAGCCCCCAGAAGGCGGCGCCGAGGCCAAGCAGCGACATGCCGGAGGCAGAGACGATGAAGGTGACGAGCGCGGCATCGCGATCGCCGGCTTCCGCCATGGCGACGGAGAGTGCGCCGGCAATCGTCGGGAAGAGAGCAAGCCCCGCCAATGCGGCAACCAACTCCCTTGGCAGCAAGGCGAACAGCGCCAGCACCGTCGCGGAAAGACAACCGAGGATAAGATAAAGAACGCCGCCGGAAACGCCGGCAATATAACGTCTGGCGGGATCTTCATGAGCCTCTCGACCAGCGCAGATCGCGGCGGTGATGGCGGCGAGATTGAGACCGTGGCAACCGAACGGCGCCAGAAGGGCGGAGCCGGCCGACGTCCAGGCGATCAGGGAGCGCGCGCGAGGACGCGCATAGCCGCTACCGCGCAATACGGCAATTCCCGGCACCCATTGGCCCGTAAGCGCGACGACAACCAGTGGCAGACCAATGCTGCCGGCCGCCTGCCAGCTAAAATGCGGCGTCGTCCAAGTTGGCGTGGTGAAGCGGATCGACGGCATGGAGCCGGCAAAGTCGCCGCCAAGCATTGCGACCAGGCTGCCAACCATCAGCACAGCGACAACGGCATAGCGGGGGAACCAGCGCCGCCCGACGAAAAATGCGATAAACATCGTGCCGACCAGAAGCGGCTGGGCCGGCAAGGCGACGAACGTCTTCGCGGCGAATCCGAATAGAATGCCGGCGAGCATAGCGGCGGATATTCCGACCGGCAGTTTCTCGACTATCCTGTCGAACGTGCCGGTCACCCCAATGATGAAGAGCGTCACGCTTGCAATGAGATAGGCGCCGACGGCCTCGGAAAAATCGACCGTCGGCAGGAGCGTGATGAGCAGCGCGGAGCCGGGCGCGGACCAAGCAATCACCACCGGCACCCGGTATTTCAGACTCAGCGCGATGCCGAGCACACCGCTGCCGATGGAGATTGTCCACACCCACGATTCCAGTAGCGCCGGGTCAAGACCCCGTGCCGCCTGAAAGACGATAACCAGCGGTCCGGCATAGGCGATCAACGTGGACACCAACCCCGCCAGAACGGCTGAGAGAGATGCATCCTCGCCGAGGGCGCCTTGCCTGCTGGTCATCGTCACCGTCCTTATGCGGTGGCCAGTTGCACGGTACTGGTGCGACGAGCGTTGCTGACCGCAAAGACCAGCATCGCCAGTGCCGAGATCACCGCCGGGATTGAGAAGATCAAGAAGTTCTGCTGGAGCGGCAATTCCTGCGCCAGGAGCACACCGCCGAAGGTCGGGCCGACGATAGCACCGATACGGCCGACGCCCGAGGCCCAACCCAGCCCCGTGGAGCGTACGGAGAGGTTATAGAGCTGCGCCACGCTGGCATAGAGCAGGATCTGCGTACCTATGGTCGTGGCGCCGGCGACGAACACCGCCAGGAACAGTAGCGTGGCAGGCAGGCCGAAGCCGATCAGCGCGATCGACACGGCAGCGGAGGCGAAGAAACCGACCACCACCTTCGGCAGGCCGAACCTGTCGCCGAGCCAACCGCCAACGATTGCCCCGACCATACCGCCAAAATTGAGCGAAAATAGGCTCAACAAGCTGGCCTTCTCAGCATAGCCAGCCTCCTGAAGGACCTTCGGCAACCAGGATGACAGCAGATACACGAGCAGCAAGCAGCAGAAGAACGCCCCCCACAGCATCACCGTGCGCAGGGTGCGCTGATGCCGGAACAGTTCGATGACCGATGCTGACGCGCCCTTAGCTTCGGAGCAGACAAGCCTGTCGTCACTGCCCAGGCGAGCGGACGGATTGACTTTGGCATAAATCGCTTTCGCTTGCTCCTGCCGCCCTTGGCGGATGAGAAACCCTAGCGATTCCGGCAGTTTCCACAGGATGAACGGCAGCATGAGCAGCGGAATAGCCGCGATGAAAAACATCGGCCTCCAGCCGTATTGCGGTATCATGCCGATACCAAGACCAGCGGCGACCATTCCGCCGACGGAGTAGCCGGAGAACATCAGCGCGACCATGGTGCCGCGCAGGCGCTTTGGCGCATATTCGTTCATCAGCGCCACCGCGTTCGGCATCAGCCCGCCACAGCCCAAACCGGCAATGAAGCGGAAGACCTTGAATTCCGTCGGGGAGTCCGCAAAGCCCGTCAGAAGGGTGGAGGTGGTAAACAGCAGGAAGCTGATCGCGATACCTTTCTTCCGCCCGATCCTGTCCGCGAGGGGACCAAAGATCAGCGCGCCGAACATCATCCCAAACAACGCCCATGCTTGCAGGATACCGGCCTGCGGCTTGCTCAAGCCCCATTCCGCAATCAGCGTCGGCAACACAGTGCCAGCAATGAAAACGTCATAGCCATCGACGATCAGCAGCAGCGCGCACAGCACGACCAGCATCCACTGAAATCCCCCGAAAGCATTGTTGTCTATAACATCATTCACATCGATGTTGCGCATCCTCACTCCTCCCCGAGTCGTTACGCGTTCAGTCAAAAGCTCTCAGCCGAGATCGCCTCCAGCAACGGGCAGTATGCTGCCCGTGATGTAGGATGCCTCGTCCGAGGCCAGGAACAGGATAGGCGCGACCTGTTCGTCGATGGTGCCGTAGCGCCTCATGAAGCTGGATTGCTTCACCTGCTCCACGACTTCGGCCATCCACGCTTTCTCCGCCTCTGTGTCTCCGGCGGTATTGCGCGGAATCCGGCGCAGCGGCGCCTCCGTGCCGCCGGGCGCGGTCGCGACCACGCGAATGTTGCTTTCCGCCAGTTCCATCGCCAGCGACTGGGTAATGGCATTCACACCGCCCTTCGCAGCCGAGTAGGGTACGCGGTGAATGCCGCGCGTCGCGTTCGAGGACACGTTGACGATGGTGCCCCCGCCACGGGCGAACAAATACGGCAGAACCGCGTGGCAGCAGTAAAGCGTCGGCATCAGTGAACGACGGATCTCGGCGTCGATCTGCTGCGGCTCGAACTCGGCGTAGGGACGCATACGGATCGCGCCGCCGACATTGTTGATCAGTATGTCAATGCCGCCAAACCTCTCGGCGGCAAACTGCATCGCCGCAGCTGCACCCTCATGGGTTTCAAGGTCGGCATTGAAGGCATCAACGTCATCCGTCCCCGCTTCCGCCGCAACCTCAGCAACGAAGTCGGCCCGGTCCACGAACAGCACCTTGCCCCCCTCTCCTGCGGCGCGCAACGCCACCGCGCGACCGATACCCTGGGCTGCACCAGTGACGACCAGCACCTTGCCCGCGAAACGGCCTGCGAAACGCGCCATGGTCATGCGGCCTCCTTCGCCGCCGCATTGGGCGTGAACTTCTCGTAGTGAAAGCTGTTCGGTTTCACGCCGTTTTCGGTGAAGTAGCTGCGCACGGCATCGACCATCGGCGGCGGGCCGCACAGATAGACGTCGAGATCCCCGTCATCGAGCATCTCCGCCGGCATGTGTTGCGTGACCCAACCTTTGCGCGGATGGCTGGACGCCTCTTCTGCCACCACGGTGGTGAAGTTGAAGTTGGGCATGCGCGCGGCAAAGGCCTCGAGCGCCTCGACGAGAACCAGGTCGAGGTCACGGGTAACGCCGTAGATCAGGTGAATTTTCTGCTCCGTCCCGGTGCGGGCCAGAACCTCCAGCATCGACAAGAATGGCGCAAGGCCCGTCCCGCCCGCGAGAAACAGCAGCGGACGCTCGGCGTCGCGAAGAAAGAAGCTGCCCAGGGGGCCGGTAAGGTCAAGCTTTTGTCCGGGTTGCGCCTTCGCGAGCCAGTTGCTCATCACGCCGCCGGGGATCTTCTTGATCAGGAAGCCGATGCGCCGTTCGCCGGGCGCAGAACTGAACGAATAGGAACGGCTCTGGCCACTGCCCGGAACGTCGATATTGACGTACTGGCCGGGCAGGAAGGCGGGAGCCTGTGAATCGACATCCAGTTCCAGCACGATCGCGGCGTCATTATGCGGCACCACATTGGCCACCGTGGCGACGAACTTCTGCTGCCCGGTCTTGCAAGCAACCGACGTTGTGGGGACTGAGATGACACAGTCGGAGGACGGTCGCATCTGGCAGGTGAGCACGAGACCGCTGTCAGCCTCGTCGGCAGCCAGCGCATCGTCGATGAAATCATCGCCGAGATCATAGCTGCCGCTCTCGGCGCGGCACTTGCAGGTGCCGCACACGCCGTCGGAACAGTCCATCGGTAAGTTGATCTTGTTGCGGAAGGCGGCGTCGAGCACCTTCTCACCGTCCTTGCACTCGATGAAGCGGGTCACCCCGTCCTCGAAGTTCAATGCGATCTTGTAGCTGGCCATGGAACCCTCCTCCTCAGTGCCTGCACTGTTCGGCAACGCCCGTCAGACGTGATAGACGTCAATGACTTGGCGAATGTAGTCGTTCTTCAGTACGATCTTCTTGCGCGCGATCAGCAGATCGCCGCCGCTCCTACGCAGCGTGACGAACATGGTGCCAAAGAAATGGTCAGTGACCTTGTAGCGATGGTTCAACGTGTGGAAGTTGTAGCGTATGTCAAACTCGCTCCCCCGATCCTCCAGCAATTCGACATTGGTCACGTTGTGGCTGGTGCGCGGCTCGGGCGTCGAGGCGCCGGAACGCTCGGTTTTGATGCGGAACACCCGGTCTTCAAGACCATCGCGGCTCGGATAGTAGATCAGCGAGATCTGCGACTGCGGATCCTCGGTGATCTGGTCGTCGTCGTCCCAGGCCGGCATCCAGTAGGTCACGTCAGGCGCGTAGCAGGTCAGCCATTCGTCCCATTCGCGATCGTCCAGCAGGCGCGCCTCCCGGTAAAGGAAAGCGCAGATGGCTTCGTAGGAAATGCTCATTCGACCACTCCGTTCTTTTCAGCGGAAAGCGCCTCGCGCATCACCCTCGCCCAATATTCGTGCTGACGGACGAACAACCCCTCATCCTCGGAACGCTCGCCGGAAAGGAGAGGCTTGAGCCCCATGCGCTTCGCATTGTCGTCAGGACCTTCGATCCAGAGCGGCGCACCACGCGAAAGGTCGTTCCACAGTGCGGCTGTGCCGGCATAACCGGACTGGCAAGCACGGAACTCCTCCAGATCGTCAGCGGTGCCCATGCCCGAAACGTTGAAGAAATCTTCATACTGGCGGATGCGGATCGCCCGATCCTCGGCACTTTCCCCCTTCGGCGCGAAACAGAAGATGCTGATCTCGGTCTTGTCGACGCTGATTGGCCGGGTTACGCGGATCTGCGTGCTGAACTGGTCCATCAGGAACACGTTCGGATAAACGCAGAGATTGCGTGTCTGGTTGACGATGAAATCCGCCTTGTCCCCACCCACGCGTGCACTGATCTCGTCCCGGTGGTTGTAGACCGGACGGACCTCCGGATTCATCGTGTTCGTCCACAACAGGATGTGGCCATTCTCGAACCCGTATACGCCGGCGACCGAGCGGCTCCAGCTGTTGGCATCGACTGCCTTCGTGCCCTCTTCCTTGCGCCGGCCCATGGTAGCGGCGTAGTTCCAGTGCACGGAGCTGACATGATAGCCGTCGCAACCGTTCTCCATCTGCAGCTTCCAGTTGCCATCATAGATGTAGGACGAGTTGCCCCGCAGCACTTCGAGCCCCTCCGGCGCCTGGTCGACGATCTGGTCGATGATGACCTTCGTCTCGCCGAGGTAATCTTCCAGGGGAGCTACATCCTCCTTGAGACTGCCGAACAGGAAGCCGCGATAACTTTCGAACCGCGGCACACGCGTCAGGTCGTGCGAGCCGTCCTTCGCAAACTGGGGCGGATACTGGGTGGACTTCTCGTCCTTGACCTTGAGCAGCTTGCCGGTATTGGAAAAAGTCCAGCCGTGGAAAGGACAGGTGAAACTGCCCTTGTTACCGTGCTTGCGACGGCAGAGCATAGCACCGCGATGGGCGCAGGCATTGATGACCGCATGCAGTTCGCCATTCTTGTCGCGGGTGACGACCACCGGCTGACGACCGATATAGGTCGTGTAGTAGTCGTTGTTCTCCGGAACCTGGCTCTCATGGGCCAGATAGACCCAATTGCTTTCGAAGATGTGCTTCATCTCCAGCTCGAACAGGTCTTCATTGGTGAAGATGTCGCGGCGGCAACGGAATATGCCGGCGTCCTTGTCGTCCTGAACGGCGGTCGAAAGCAGATGGTCGAGGTCCCGGGCCTTGTCGATAATCGCGGACATGAGTGATCTCCCGCATAGAGCGCGTCCTGCCGGCACGGCCCTTGCCAAAAATATCGATGATAGGGGTTCTTGGGGTTTGCTGTCGGCGGCCCCTTCCGAAAAGGGGCCGCCTGATAACGCCGGTCAGGCGGCGGCGCGCTTGCGCTGTTCGTTGATCTGGTTGTCGATGCCGTCGATCAGGGCCGTCAGATGGATGTCGAAGACAATCTCGGCGAACGGACCATTCAGGTTGTTGGCGTGAATGCTCTTGTCGTCGGTGCGCTCGATGACCGAGGGCACGAGGCCGTCGCGGGTCGCATAGGCGAAGTCGTCGTTGATGAGCGGATCGCCTTCGATGTTGATCTGTGTCGTCAGCTTGCGATGCTCGTCGGCGCTGACGAAGAAGTGGATATGCGCCGGACGCTGGCCATGGCGGCCGAGCGCGGACAGGAGCTTCTCGGTCGGGCTGCCCGGCGGAACGCCGTAGCCGCTCGGCAGGATGCTCTGGAACTTGTAACAGCCCTTGTCGTCGGCGATGATCGTACGGCGCATGTTGAACGGCGCCTGTTTGCCGGTCGGATCAAAGTGCGAGTAAAAACCGCGCGTGTCGCAGTGCCAGACCTCGACCTTGGCGCCCGGCAGCGGTTTGCCGTCGGAACCGTAAACCGTGCCATGCATGATCAGCGTATGGCCGTTGGTGTCGGTGCCGTCATCAAGGCGCGCAAAGCCGGTCGACACGGGAGCGCCGGCGACATAGAGCGGGCCTTCGATGGTGCGCGGGGTCGGGTTTTCGATGCCGAGTTCAGCGTCGATGGCGTCGAGACGCTCATCAAGGAAATGGTCGAGGCCAAGGCCGGGCGAAATCAGTCCGGCCTGACCGGCGGCGCCGAGATCGTTGAGCCATGCAATACCGGTCCAGTATTCATCCGGCGTGATGTCGAGATCGTCGATCGCCTTGAACAGGTCCGACATGATGCGGTGAACAATCTGCTTCATGCGTGGATTGCCGCCATCCTTGTCGAGACCGCTCAGCACTTTCAGGAAAGCCTGGACGTCGGGTCTGTCGAAGATCTTCACATTCATTTTTCATCCTCCTCTTGGATTGCTCAAAAAGCTTGCGCGCTCCCGTCCTCTCGGGGCGCCGTCATAAAGTGCGTTAGGTATCGTCCTCGCGGATCGCGGAGGGATGCCGCAGGAGCGGCGTCACCTCGATGTCCATGAACTTGAACAGCGGGAGGCCCGAGAGAACCTCGTGCAATTCCGCATTGTCCCTCACGTCGAAGACACTGTAGTTCGCGTACTGGCCTGCAATACGCCAGATGTGCCGCCACTTGCCGCTACGTTGCAGCTCTTGCGAATAGGCCTTTTCCCGGGCGAGGATTTCGGCCACCTCTGCCTGGGGCAAGTCGCGGGGTATGTTCACATTCATCCGTACATGAAACAGCATGATCAGCCTCCTTGCCCAACGACACCAATGGTCTTACGCAGTCCGTCGCGCGTGAAGAAGGCCACCCGCTCCTCGTCCAGTTCGATGCCGAGACCCGGCCCCGAGGGAACAGTCAGCTCGAAATCGCTGTAGTCCAGCGGTGTGGTGAGGATTTCTTCCGTCAGCAGCAACGGTCCGAACAGCTCAGTGCCCCACTGTAGTTTGGTGAAAGTGGAAAACACTTGCGCTGACGCCACCGTGCCGAAGGCCCCTTCGAGCATGGTGCCGCCGTAAAGACCGACACCGGCCGCGTCCGCGATGGCCGCGACGCGCTGGGCGTTGAAGAGCCCGCCACTCTGCTCGATCTTGACGGCGAACACATCCGCGCCACTGACCTTTGCCAATTCGAAGGCGCTTTCGGGACCGTGTAACGATTCATCCGCCATCAGCGCCACGGGAAAACGACGAACGAGCCGTGCCAGCGCGGCGGCTGTGGCGACCGGCTGCTCAACCAGTTCGCAACCGGCATCCGCCAGAGCGGCCATGCCGTAGGCGGCGTCGGTTTCGCTCCACGCCATGTTGACATCGACGCGCACCGAACTGCGCTCGCCCAGTGCCCGCTTGATGGCTGCAACATGAGCAATGTCCTCTCGCAGCGGCTTTGCGCCGATCTTCAGCTTGAAGACCTTATGCCGACGCAGGTCGAGCATCTTCTCCGCTTCGGCAATGTCCCTCGCGGTATCGCCCGAAGCCAGCGTCCACGCCACCGTCAGACGGTTGCGCAGGCGCCCACCCAGCAACTCGCTGACGGGCAGGCCGAGCCGCTTGCCGTGTGCGTCGAGCAGCGCCGTCTCCACCGCACACTTGGCGAAACGGTTCTCCTTGACCATCTTGCCGATGCGCTCCATCAGCGCCCGCACGGCCGTCGCGTCCTGGCCAACCATCAACGGCCTGAAATAGGTGTCAACCGCAAGCTTCATGCCCTCGGGGCTTTCGCCGCCATAAGCCAGCCCGCCGATTGTGGTACCCTCGCCGATACCGACAATGCCGTCGCTGCAGTGAACCTTGACCAGCATCAGCGTCTGGCCGTTCATGGTCGCGACCGACAGCTTGTGCGGACGAATGGTCGGTAGATCGACAAGCAGGGTCTCGACCCGTTCAACGACGGGGAAAGCGGCTGCGGTCGGGATAACGGATGTCAAGGTCGTGTTCATGATCCGACTTTGCGTCGGGCAGGGAACTACGTCCAACATCATTTGCGTCTGATACAATACCTTTAAGGTATCGAAATCGAAAATATGCTATATTGGCTGCACTTGCCGCAGCGCAACATATCGTTGATGATGGCAATTCAGGCATAAGGGATGGAGACAAAGGGATGGATCTTCGCCAGCTTCGCTATTTCGTGGCCGTTGCGCGGGAGCGGAACTTCACGCGCGCGGCCCAGATGCTGCACATCGCACAACCCCCCTTGAGCCGACAGATCCAGCTGCTGGAGGAGGAATTGGGCGTCCCGCTCATCATCCGCAAGAGTCGCCCAGTCAAGCTGACGGAGGCAGGCCGTCTGTTCTATGAACAAGCGTTGCAGGTTCTCGGCCGGGTCGAACAGATGCAGGCTGCGACCCGCCGGGTCGGCCTGAACCAGAACAGCGTGCTCTCCATCGGGTTCGTTGCATCGACGCTCTATGGCGGTCTGCCGTCACTGGTGCGAAAGCTACGTCAGCATGCCCCGGAGCTGGACATCCAGTTGCTGGAAATGGTCTCTGTCCAGCAAATCCCTGCGCTCAAGGAGGGCCGCATCGACGTCGGCTTCGGCCGAATGCGCCACAGCGACCCCAATACCGTCGGCATCGTCCTGCGCGAGGAACGTCTGGTCGTGGCAATTCCGAAGGACACGCCGCTCGCCCAGGATTCCTCTCCCCTGCCGGTCGCCGCCCTGGCCGGCCAGAAGGTCATCGTCTACCCCAAGGAGCCGCGACCCGGCTATGCCGACCAAGTGCTGGATGTGCTGCAGAGCCATGACGCGCGGCCGGCCGAAGTGCAGGAAGTACGTGAAATCCAGACCGCCCTGGGGCTGGTTGCCGCCGAAGCCGGCCTGTGCGTCATTCCTTCGTCCGCACGCCAAATGCGCTCGGACGTGCACTACCGGCTGCTCGAAGGAAAGGACGCAACCTCGCCAGTGATCCTCAACCACCGAATCGGCGACAACTCGCGGTATGTCGATCTCGTCAAGCAACTGATTCAGGAAATGTATGCGGAGGCCCCACCCTGGCTGGACTTGGAACACAATCTCCTCTCCCATCCACCCTTTGGCCGGTAAGGCAGCCCTTAGGCGGCCTTGTCGCAATTTTGCTGATTAACCCGATGTTGACCATAGGAGGAGAAATTGCCGCTCCGAAAATTGCGGAGCGAGCCGATGCTTCTGAATGCCCTTGCCGAAAAGCTGAAGCGCCAGTCGAAGGATGACTTCAAAGGCCGGCACTTCGAGTGCATGGCTGATTGTGCTGACAGCCAGTTGGTATTTGCGTTATCCGCTCAGCTATCGGGATCTGGAGGAGATGTTCCGCGAGCACGGGTTTGAGGTCGACCACAGTACCATCAATCGTTGGGTTTTGGCCTATGCGCCGATAATCGAGAAGCGGTTGCGTCAGTTTCGTCGGCCACATTGCGGCTCGATGCGCGTCGATGAGACCTACGTCAAGATCCGCGGCAAATGGCGCTATCTGTACCGAGCCATCAAGCATGGCAATCCAGTCGATTTCCTGCTCACTGCGAAGTGTGATCTCGATGCCGCCAAGCGTTTCTTCCGAAAAAATGCTCACGGACGAGCCATCATTGTCGCCCGGCAAGATCGGCACTGATGGCGCCAATACGTTTCCGTCGGTGATCAAAACCTCGGTCAATAGCGGGTTGCTGCATCCAGATCCCGTGCATTATGTCACAAAGCATCTCCAACAAGGCATTGAGAGCGACCATTTCCGGGTGGAGAAGAACATGCCGAAAATCGGCAGCTTTCAGTCCTTCAACACGGCGCGGCGGACGATTGCCGGTTTCGAGGCAATGCTGTGGTTGAGGAAATGCTTCGGCTTTTCCGGCTGCTGGACAGTCAACGATCAGAATGATCTCCTTGCGCGTCTCTTCGGACTGAAAACAATTAACAGAGTATAAAATCGACACCGTGCAGGAGATGATTGCGGCCCACAAAGATCTTTGCGACAGGCCCGCTGTTCACGCGTCTCCGATCTGTCGTGCAAACGTTTCGGCGATTGCCAATATGGCCGCATGGATCGGACCCGCTGTCAGGCTCGGCAGCACGGAGCCGTCGACGACATACAGATTGTCCAAACCGCGTAGGCGCAGGCTGGAATCGACGACCGCGGCATCGTCCTTACCCATCCGGCAGGTCCCGGAAGGATGGTGATGCGTGATTGCTGCCTTGGCGATGAAGGCGTCGATTTCCTCCGTCGTGTCGAGCGGACCCGGCAGAAGCTCCTGGCTGCGCCACTCGTCGAGTTCGGCCTGCTGTCCGATCTCCCGTGCGGCGGCTAAGGCTGCGCGGAACATAAGGCGATCGTGCTCGGTCTGCAGGTAGCATGGGTCGATCTGCAACGGATCGGTTATTTCCGCTCCAGAAATGCGCACATCACCGCGGCTTGTGGGGTGCGTCACACCGAACAGGAAGGAATAGGCCGTTCCCGGTGCGGGGGCCTTGAAGCTTTCCGAGACAATCGGAGCGACGCCGCAGCCGACCACGATTTCCGGCTGGCCATCCGCGCCGAAATCGCCGGCGCGCATATAGGCCATGCTTTCGGAATGCTGCAGGCGCGACGGTGGCACTTCTCGCCGCGCGGCATAGAGATTGCCCGCTCCGAGCAGATGGTCCATCAAGTTGCGGCCAAGATCCGGAGACTTGACACGGCAGGCGACGCCAGCCTGTTTCAGCACGTCTTCAGGACCGATCCCGGAGCGCATCAACAGTGCCGGGCTCTCCAGCGAGCCGGCCGACAGGACGACGGTGTCGGCGCTGATGCTGGCACTGCCGTTCGGTCCGAGCACATCAAGGGTCGAGACCTTCGATCCGTCGAGCTTGAGGTTGCGTACGAGCGTCTCGGTCATGACCGTCAGGTTTTGCCGCGCGCGCACCGACGGCGTGAGCCAGGCCTCGGCCACCGTGACGCGCCGACCGTCCCTGATCATCAGGGAATTGGGTGTGACGCCGACCATCTTGCCGGTGTTGTGACCCGGGATGCGCGGAAGGCCCAGGGCTTCACCCGCCCGCATATAGGCTTGGGCCAGGGGGCTCACCTCATCGTCAGGGATCCAGACGGGCATCGGTCCACCCTTGCCGTGGATGCCGTCGCCGCCGAGCGAATGGTCTTCGATGGCGAGGAAGGCCGGCAGCAGGCCGTCCCAGCTCCAGCGCTCGTCGCCCGTCGCCTCCGCCCAGACAGCGAAATCGGCCGGGTGACCGCGCATGTAGCCCAAGGCATGCAGCAGGCTCGAGCCACCGAGCGCCTTGCCGCGCGCCCAGGCGTGACTGCGTCCCGCCGTCCCCTTCTGGGAAAGGGTGCGGTAGTCCCAGTCATAGTTACGATGCTGGATCGACGGCCACATGGACGGCTTCCAGATGTCGGGATCCGTCGGCTCGCCGCCCACTTCGATCAAAAGCACTTGCCGCGCCGGATCCTCGCTGAGGCGGGCCGCGAGAAGGGCACCGGCGGAGCCGGCGCCAACAATTGCCAGGTCATAGTGCGTCATGGCTTACTTCTGATCTTCGGGGACAACCACCCCATCCAGCGTCATGACCTCGCCGTCCAGCGAAACCGAGCAGTTGCGAATCGGAATGTCGAGATGGCAGGGCGTGTCGCGGTCGCCGCCTGCCTCTGTGTTCGGCCCCGATGACCAGAGGAAATTGCCGGCAAAGGAGCGAGCATCCATGCCGAGCTGCGCTTCGGGATTGTAGAGGCCGAGAACCGTCCAGTTCGCACGGTTCTCAAGACCCCAGCCGACATGCGCCATCGCGTAGGCCCGGGGATCGTTGAAACTCTCCATGAAGGTCCGCATGAATTCGGCGTCGTAACCACCCTTGATGTCGACGATGTAGCCTTTTTCAATCGTCACGGTGATGGGTGCGCGCGCATACTTCTTGAACGGCAGGAGGATGTCGCCTTCGTCGATCACGATCGTACCCTCGGCGCTGCCTTCGTCGGGCCAGCGGGCAGAGAAGCAGCTCGGCCAGTGGTCCCAGCGACCCGGCTCGTCGGCGAGACCATACTGGGTCAGCACCGGATACTGGCCCAGACGACAGCGGAAGTCCGTGCCCGCCTTCGAGGTCACATGCATTTCCCGCGCGGCGCCGATCTTGCGCGCTGCCGCAAGAACACGGGCCTTATCTTCAGGACGTGGGATCTGGCGCATCATGATCTCCGGCGGCTCGACCGCCAGCAGCATGCGCGTGCCGCCCTTCAGCACCTCCTCCTGCTCTTTCGAGAACAGGAGCTGCAGGGTGTCGATTACCAAGTCGGAGGCCTGGAGGCAGGCAAGTGCTGCGCTGTTTCCTTCAAGAGGCGTCTTGCCGACATAGCCGGACTTGTCGGGCGAAAGCGCCTTTTCGCCGTTCATCGGAGCAAGGTTCAGTTCCGTGACCACCGCCCCCAGATCTGATGCGGCGAGCTTGGCGATGTAGGCAATCTGCTTGTTGCTGTCGTCGCCGGTCAGGATAGTGACCTGTTCACCCTGTTTCAGGTTGCACATTCCGAGCACCTGTCTCCAGCCCTTCAAGAATTGCGCGTCACTGATTGCCATGATGTCGTACCTCCGTTGGGCCATTGCCCGTTGAATTTGTGGCTGTGACCAGGCGCGGATCCGGTCGGGCCGGATCGAAGGCGCTCTCTGCTTTTTGTCTTGTGGTCGAAAAGCCGGTTCCCGATTTCGCTGGTCGTTCAGAGCGCTGTCTGGTTGGCCAACGAGAAAAAATTGCGATTGTAATGAAGCAGTGGCGATGTTTCCGGTCCGAAGCGAATGGCCTTCACATTGCCGATGAAAATGGAATGGCTGGCGGTTTCTGAAACCGACGCGATCTCGCAGTCGAGATTGGCCATCGCGTCATCGAGGGCCGGGGCGCCGGTTGCCAGATGCGTCCAGCCGTAGGGTGCGAACTTGTCTTCCCCCATCTCCCCGATCTGGCCGGCAAACCGCATGGCGATTTCGCGCTGACCGTCGGCGAGGATGTTGACGCAGAAGCTTCCGGCGGCGGTGATCGCCTTGTGCGCTTCGCCGAAACGATTGACGCAGACCAGCATTGAGGGAGGTGTCATCGACATCGAGCAGACTGCCGTCGCCGTCAACCCACGGCGGGTCACTCCCTCGCCTGCGGTAATGATGTTCACGGTCGCTGCCAGCTGCCGCATTGCCGTGCGAAAGTCGTCCGTTAACTGATCTGCTGGGAGTTCGGTCATTTGATACCTCTTTTGGCGGCAATGGCGGTTTCGAGGAACAGTGCTGCGGAAACCAGGCGATGGTCCGAGCCGCGGGCGCCGACAAGCTGGACGCCGACCGGCATGCCCTGCGGGCCTTTGGTGACCGGGAGGCAGATCAGCGGTACCTGCAAGACGCTCCAGAGCCGGTTGAAGATTGGGTCTCCCGTCGCCATACCCTTCGGCGCTTCGCCGGGAGCGGCCAGCGTCAGGACGGCATCAAAGCGGGACAGGATCGAATCCATCAGATGGCGGATGCCCGGGATCTCGGCCATTGCAGAGCGGTAACGGATCTCGTCGATGCGTCCCTGATCTTCGAGCATGGATCGCGTCACGGGAGTCAGGCCGTCCCAATGACGGGCAATCTCGAAGGCGAGCGATTGGGTCACTTCCCAACCCATGACCGATTCATGCAGATCGAAAATGCCGTCATACCAGGCCGGCGCCGGAATGACCGTCGTTTCCGCACCGGCCGCTTTCGCGACAGATGCAAGTTGCTCGACCGCTTCGATCGAGCAAGCCTCGGCCTTGTCAAGACGGGTTCCGATCAGGATCCCGATGCGCGGCCGCGCAGGCGGAGTCGGGGTCTCTAGATCGGACCGGCCACTGAGAGCCGCAGCACAATGGGCCGCATCTGCGATATTGCGTGTGATGATGCCGAGCGTATCGAGCCCATGGCACAGCACCTTGATGCCGACCGTATTGATCAGTCCGAAGCTCGGCTTGAACGCAGTCACGCCGCAGAAGCTGGCCGGACGGATGACCGAGCCGGAGGTCTGTGTGCCGAACGCCACGGGCACCATACCGGCTGCGACCGCGGCACATGAGCCCGACGACGAACCGCCGGGCGTATGGGCGGGATTGTGCGGATTGCGCGTCTTGTTTGGGCTCGCCATCGCCAGTTCGGTGCTGACCGTCTTGCCGAGGATCAATCCTCCGGCGTTCTTGGCGTTCTGTACCGCCGCCGCATCCCACGGAGGCTGAAAACCATCGTAGATCGAGGTGCCATAGCCTGTCGGCATATCGGCCGTGTCGATGACATCCTTCACACCGATCGGTACGCCTGCGAGGAGACCTGTCGCGCCCTGCCGGTCCATTGCGTCGGCGGAGGCAAGTGCCTGATCGGCATCGAGATGCTGCCAGGCCATCACCGGCCCGTCAGTCTCGTCAATATGTCTCAGGTGCGCCTCCGTGACAGCGCGCACCGTCAAGGCGCGGGCGCGTATGGCCGAGGCAATGTCCCGTACGTTCAATGCGAGGATGTCTTTGTCTTTCACAGGATTTCTCCTCAGCCGAAAAGGGCGGGACGCCGGTTGATCCACGGAGCCGCACATTCCAGTTCTGCAGCCAGGGCAAAGAGCAGGGCGTCCTTGCCAAAGGCGGCACCGAAATGCGATCCGACAGGCAGGCCTTTCGCGCTCGTGCCCAACGGAACCGACATCGCCGGGCAGCCCGAGGTGTTGAAAACCGCGGTGAAGGGCGAGTGCGACCAGAATAGTTCATAGAATTCGTCAAGCGTCTTTCCCCGGCCAGCGAGCTTGCCCAACAGGGGAGCTGGTTCGGCGGCTGCGGGCGTCAGCATGACGTCGTACCGGCTGAAGAATCCGGCAAGCGCACGCGACGAGGCGTGAAGCTGGCCAATCGCCCAGAGGTAGCGTGTGCCAGGAACGGCCAGCGCCTCACGAACCCATTCCTGATTGACGGGTTCAAGCTTGGACAGGTTCGGCGACGCTGGATCGCCGCCGGTCACTCCCAGCGCGACATTGACCCCGACGATGATGCGCCAGGCGATCTTCAGCGCTTCGGCATCATAGCCCGCATCCTCCACCATCTCGACACGATGGCCCAGATTTTCCAGAAGTCGCGCCGTTTCCTCAACGCTCTCAATCATCTCCGGCTCAACATGACTCCCGGTGGGCGAGCCGAGGATCATCGCAATCTTCAAACGGGGGGGGGGCTTGTTCAGGGCTGACAAATAGCTGCCCGGAGTAGCCGGCGACGCCCAGGGATCACCGATGTCGCCACCGGCCGATATGTCGAGCATGGCGGCATTGTCCCGCACCGACCAAGAAACCGCGTGCGGGGTCGACATGCCCCCGATCGCCTCGGCTGTGACCGGGCCAACAGGATTGACAAGCCGTGACGGCTTGAAGCCGAACAAGCCGCAGTGACTGGCCGGAAGCCTTGTCGAACCGGCACCGTCTGAACTGTTGGCAATGGGGACCATGCCGCTTGCGACCGCAGCGGTCGAACCGCCAGACGAGCCGCCGGCTGTACGATCCAGGTCCCAGGGATTGCGCGTAGGGCCAAATGCGTCAGGCTCCGAGGTGAAGCTGAGAGCGAATTCCGGTGTGTTGGATTTGCCCAGGATCACCATGCCCGCCGCCTTGTAACGCACGGTTATCGTTGAATCTCGCTTGCTGACGTTGTTACGCAACAGCTCGGATCCCGTCGACAGGATCATGCCTTCGGCCTCGAAGCCGGTGTTCTTCAGCAGGGTGGGAACCCCTGAAAGGCAACTGTCCGCCAGCCCCTCCGCCACCTGTTTCCGGGCAAGATCAAAATGCTCATGCACGACGGCATTCAATTTCGGATTCAAACGTTCGATGCGCTCGATCGCGGCCTCGAGCACTTCGCCGGCGCTTACTTCGCGCTTGGCAATCAGCCCGGATAAAGCAATGCCGTCCAGTGTCGCAAGGTCATCCATCGGTTCAGCCCATCTGTGCCTTAAAGAGGTCGAGGTCCCACATGTCCTTGCTGGAGGTCAACAAGCCGTCGCGGATCTCGAAGAGATGCAGACCATCGAGTGCGATCTGCCTTGGGGTTCCATCACCTCCGCGAGGCGTGAATGTTCCAGTCATGAAATAGGGGACCGCAACCTGATTGGCGGCACGGATGTAGCCGCGCCTGTCCCATGAGACGTCGGGCAACATCCGCCAGAACCCAATCAGTCCCTCCGCCAGGGCGGTTCGACCTTCGCGGCGCTTGGCCATCGCGACTTCCTCGTGCCAGCCCTCGGGATGGTAGAGGGACGCCGCCTGATCCGCGTCGCGTGACGCGTAGGCATGATAAAGGCAGTCAATGAGCGTGGCGTGATCCATAGCGGGCTCCCGCATTGTCGGAAAAAAGAACCCCGCCCTTCTTCGGGTCGGGCGGGGTCGACTGTGGTTCACTCGATGCCGGCGATCTTCTTCACCTGAGCGACATATCCGTCGCGCTTGACTTCGTTGTAAAGCCTTGCGCGAAGGGCTGGAGCCGGCGTGGCATTGACGTTTTCGAACAGTGCGACGCGACCAGCCAGAGAACCGGAAGTCATGTCCCAGATGAAGTTCATCAGCTGTTCCTTGACCATGGCCGACACGCCGTGGCCGGGCAGGAGTTCATGCAAGAAGTGACCGACATCCGGATTGTCGAAGGCCTTCTTGCCGAAACGCATGACGAGACCCTGACCACACATTTCCTGAAGGATGTGGATGATCTTCGGGTAGTTCTCGATCGAGTAGAGACGGCCGGCCGTCAGCATCCCGACATCCGGGCGCATGACATCGCCTTCCGTCGGCACGGCGAGAGCCTCTGCCGCGGTTACGAAAGCGCGCAGCGTCTGGGCGTATTCGACAAGCTGGCCGAGCATCATCTGCACGGCAGGGATCTTGCCGGTGCCGAGATAGTCGAGGACCATCTGACCTGCGCCGACGAAGAGCTCGGCCTTGACAGCCAGACGGGTGAGCACGTGCCAGTGTGCGAAGACGCAGACCGGGCCGTAGTAGCTCATCGCGGTCGGATCGCCGAGATTGAAGAGCCGCTCCTTCGGAACGAAGACGTTGTCGAAGATGATGAACTGGTCAGCTTCCTCACCGAGGCTTGCAACCGGATGATCGAACTTGCTGGCCAACGGCTGCGACACCATTTCGCGCGAGATCATCTTGATGCCGGGGGTGTCGATTGGAACCGAGCCCCAGATGCACGCATCAGCCGGCGTTTCCTGAATACCGCCGAGGTTCGTGAAGAAGATGTCGTTCGCCTGGGCCGCGATCGAGCCGACGGTCTTGGCGCCATAGATGTAGACACCATCCTTGGTGACCTTGCGTGCCTTGAGCAGCGAAGCCTCCGACGCCTTGGGCGAAGAACGGTCGGCCTGGGGGCCGGCAAGGCTTTCAGATGCGGTCAGGTTGTTGTTCTGACCGTACTCCATGTAGCGTTCGATATTTTCGGCGAAATCCGGATCAATACCTTCGATCAGCGACTTCTTCTTCTTGAAGGTCGGGAGATAAGCATAGAGGCCGACGACGATGGACGGCGCGAGATCCGGCGGGCGGCCAAAGGTGCCGGCGGTCTTGAGCGAGGTGTATTCGATCATCCTGCGACGCGCAGCCAGGTCTTCCTTGGTGCGCGGAATCTGCCACGACCGGCTCAGCACGGCGCCGACCTTTTCGTCGTAATAGGTGGTCGCGTCAGCGTGTTCCTCGGTGAACTGGTCGTCGAACATCGAAGCCAAAAGGTCGATGCCACGTGCCAACGCAGGCTCATCATAGACCGAGTTCAGCTTTTCGCCACCAACCCAGATCTGGCGGTTATCTTTAAGTGATTCCTTGTATTCCTCACCAGTCTTGAGCCTGTGCGGCACGTCCTTTGCGGACTTTAGCGTTCCCGTCTCTGTCATTTAGGCCTCCTGTTGAAATTCGAATTGCCGATCGCGCCCCTTCGGACACCAAGGCCAAATCAAGCTTTTTCTTCGCGCACCTGGCGGATCACTTCCGAGGCGACCCGCATTGAGTCCAGTGCGGCCGGAACGCCGCAGTAGATTGCCGCCTGCAGGATGACCTCGACGATCTCTTCCTCCGTCACGCCGTTGTTCAGCGCGCCGCGAACATGGATCTTGACCTCGTGCGGACGATTGAGAGCCGTCAGCATCGCGAGATTGAGGAAACTGCGGGTCTTGCGTTCCAGTCCCGGACGGGTCCAGATTTCTCCCCAGCACCACTCCGTCACGAGCTTTTGCAGGGGAGCGGTGAGGTCGTCGGCGCTGGCCAGTGACGGCGCCACATAGGCATCGCCAAGAACTTCACGCCTTACCTGCAGACCTTTCTGGAATTGTTCACCGCTGAATTCAGGACGAGTCATGCATCTCTCCGTTAAGGTGGACAGGCAGGCATTTGTCGAGCCGCTGGCTCTGCCGTCCTGATGCTTCAAATCTAGACATGCCGGACTTGACCTGTCAATAGATTGTATGACAAGATTACGGTCATATTGTAAGAGCAGTTTTGAAATCCATCTCGGATGGCGACCAGGATTGGAATGAGCATGATTGACCCGACGGCTGAGTCTGAGGCAGGAATAGTGCCATTCGAGCTTTACGCCCTGCGCTATGCTATGCACGGCGGGCGCACCGCCAAGGACAACTTTCTCCGTGCGGATCCACATGAGGCGGGCGCCAATCTCGACTACTTCATCTGGCTGGCCCGCCGCGCAGACGAGGTCTTCGTAATCGACACGGGATTCGGCCATGATGCGGCCAAGGCGCGCGGACGCACGTTGCTGCGCCATCCCACAGACGCACTCGCCCTGCTTGGCGTCGACGCTCGCGAGGTGTCGCAGGTCATCTTGACTCATCTTCACTATGATCATGCGGGCACCTTGGGGGGCTTTCCGGCTGCGCGGTTCCACCTCCAGGTCGACGAAGCGGGTCACGCCACGGGTCCATGCATGTGCAATGCGAAGGCACGTGCACCCTTCGACGTCGAGAATATCGTTGCCTACATTCGAAGCCTCTATGCCGGCAGAATTGAGTTTCACCGAGGTGACCAGGAGCTCACGCCCGGCCTCTGGCTCCATGCGATACCGGGTCATAGCGCCGGATTGCAGGCTGTTCGCGTCATGACCAAGCGCGGATGGGTCGTGCTCGCATCCGACGCCACGCACTTCTACGCCAACATGGAACGTGGCAATCCTTTCCCGGTGCTGTTCGACGAAGCGGCGCTTGTTCGCGGTTATTCGCGGCTGATCGAACTGGCACCCAGCCTCGATCACATCGTGCCGGGGCATGATCCGGCGGTAATGCGGGCCTATCCCGCGGCCTCGACGGAACTGGAAGGTGTCGTCGTTCGGCTGGACGTCGCACCTTCCCTGTCGTGGGAGGAACTTTCGCGATGAAATTCCCTAGCGGACGAGGTGTGCTGATTACGGGTTCCGCCGTCGGCCTCGGGCTCGAACTGGCACGATCCTTTGCGAAGGCCGGAGATCGGGTCTTTCTGACCGACATTCTGCCGGACGTGGAAGACGCAGCCGATGGACTGGCCGAGGAAATCGGCCGCCCAGTCGGCGCGGTCGAAATCGACCTCTCCGAAACGGGTGCCGCCGCCTGCCTCGTCGACGAGGCGGAAAGCCATCTCGGCCAGATCGACGTGCTGATCAACAATGCCGTGGTCCGCAAGATGTCGCCGGTGGAGACGCTCGGCGATGCGGACTGGGATCGGGCTCTCGAGGTCAATCTGTCGGCGCCGTTCCGGCTGATCCGGGCGTGCCTGCCAAAGATGCGGGAGCGAAACCAGGGGCGCATCATCAACATGGCCTCGGTCTACAGCCTGATGGCGCTTGCCGGGCGCGCGGACTACGTGACGACCAAGCATGCGATGATCGGCCTGACGCGCACCGTCGCGCTTGAGCTCGCCGCGACGCGCATCACCTGCAACGCGATCTGCCCGGGCCTGATGGCGACCGATTCGGCGCTCGAGCGCATCAAGACGCTCGCGAACGACAAGGGCATTTCCCGCGACGAGGCGGAGAGGCTTTTCCTTTCCACCCGGCAGCCGGGGGGCAAGTTCATTCCGATAGAGACGGTGACGGCGCTTGCGCAGTTCCTTTGCGGCCCCTCGAGTGAGGGCATCAATGGCGCGGCCATCCCCGTAGACAATGGCTGGTCTTTCGCTTGAAGAGCGAGCCGCGACAACAGGAGAGTTGAATGAGTGAGATTGGTTTCATTGGCCTCGGCAACATGGGCCGTCCGATGGCGGAGCGCATTATCGGCGCGGGCTACACGCTTGTCGTCAATGATCGTGCCGAAGCGGCGGTCACCGCCCTGACGGATGCCGGGGCAGTGGCGGCAGCGACCATTCCTGAACTGACCGGGCGCGCGGAAACGCTTTTCCTGTCGCTGCCCACGCCTGAGGTGGTACTGGCCGTCGGCCGGAATATTGCCGAAAATCCCGGCATCGTGAAACGCGTTGTCGACCTTTCCACAACCGGCCCGAAGGCCGAGATGGATCTGGCGGAGATCTTGTCCGCAGCTGGCATCGCTTTGGTCGACAGTCCGGTATCAGGTGGCGTCGCGGGCGCGACGAAAGGCACCTTGGCTCTGATGGCCGCGGGCCCATCGGCCGATTTCGCCGTTGTCGAGCCGATGCTCCTCACTCTCGGCAAGGTGATACGCGTCGCCGAAGAGCCTGGGAAGGCTCAGGTGATGAAGCTCATCAACAACATCTGCTCGGCTGCAGCGCTGGCGATCACATCCGAGGCTATGGTGATGGGCGCCAAGGCCGGCCTTGATGCCGACGTCATGATTGAGGTGCTCAATGCCGGATCCGGTCGCACCTCCGCAAGCGTCGACAAGATTCCCCGTTTCGTCCTGCCGCGCGGTTTCGACTTCGGCTTCGCCATTGGGTTGTCACTCAAAGACATCCGCCTTTGCCTCGAGGAAGCCGATCGGCTCGGCGTGCCCATGCTGGTCGGCAATGCGGTGCGGATGCTCTTTTCGATCACCAAAGCCGATTGCGGCCCGTCGGCCGATATGACAGCGATCATCCGCCCCCTTGAGAAGTGGGCGGATACCGAAGTACGCGGCAAGGCCGCCGGCGCCTGACATGACGAGCGTCAGTGCTACTCTCGCCGCCTTCGTACACATGCCGCCGACGCTGCCTGATTCCGCCCTCCTTGCCGGGCGGCGTTCCCTGCTCAACATGGTGGGTACGGCAATCGGCGGCTCCGGCGAAGCGGCCATCGACAAACTGGCAGCCCTGCTGCCGGTCTTCTCTGGTCCTGCGACCAATACGTTGATCGGACGCCCAGAACGGGCCGATATGTTATGGGCTGCTTACATAAATGCGGCTTCGGCAAATATCTTCGACTATGACGATACGCATATCCCGACCGTAATCCACCCCTCGGCGCCCGTCGGACCTGCCGTCTTGGCCTTGGCGGAAACCCTGGCCGCCAAGGGAAAGCCAGTCAGCGGCCGCGCACTCATCGAGGCGTTTGTGCTCGGGGCAGAGGTCACGTGTCGTCTGGGGAACGCTCTCCATCCGATGCACTATGCACGCGGCTGGCACATCACGTCGACATGCGGGATTTTCGGCGCGGCCATGGCGGCCGGGCGCCTGCTCGACCTGTCGCCGTCCCAACTGGTCGACGCACTCGGACATGCGCTGGCGCAAGGCGCGGGGTCGGTCGAAACGCTCGGCACCATGTCGAAAAGCCTCTCGGTGGGCCAGGCTGCGCGCGGCGGTCTGATGGCCGCGCTGCTCGCCGCCGACGGGTACACCGGCCCCGAAGCCCCGCTGGAGGGAAAGCGCGGTTTTCTGGCGCTTCACTCGGACGCGCCGGACTATTCTGCCATCACCGGAGAGCTCGGCAGCCGCTGGGAAATACTCAGCAACACCTTCAAACCCTACCCGTGCGGCGTCGTACTGAACCCTGTGATCGAGGCATGTCTGGCACTGCATGCGAAAGGCGGTTTCGGCGCGGCTGACATCGAGTCGGTGGAGCTCATCGGCCATCCGCTCCTGCGTCAGCGAACCGACCGGCCCGGCGTGACTTCCGGTCGGTTGGCGCAGGTCAGCGCTCAACATGCTGTCGCCGTCAGCCTGCTGCACGGAAGTGCCGATCTGGCTGCCTTTTCCGACGATGCGGTCGCCGATCCACAGGTCCGCGCGCTCAGCGACAAACTCGTTTTCCGCGACGACCCCACCACTGCACTGGACGCGGTGCAGATCTGTCTTCGCCTGAGCGGAGGACGCGAGATCCTGCACAAGGTCACGGCCGCGAAAAGCGGGCTCGACCACCCGCTGAGCGATGCGGACCTCGCCGGAAAATTCCGCGACCAGGTAACGTGGCGATGTCTTCACCTTAAGGTCGACGCCCTAATTGCCGCCCTGGAGAGCCTAGACGACGCCGTCGATGGCGCGGCGTTCCTGCGCGCAACACAGCCTGCAATTTTTCCAGAATAGAGATCACAGGAGAAACTCATGAGCCGCAGAACATATTCAGATCCGATATTCACGCTGACGACCGGCCCGGTGGACGCCTATCCTGCGGTGTTGCGGGCGTTGTCCAGGCCTGTTCTCTACGACTACGATCCGGCTTTCCTCGAGCAATATGAGGCAACGAACGCGAAGGTTCGGCAGGTCTTCCACACGACCGCTCCGCCGGTGATCCTTCAGGGCGAGCCCGTGCTAGGGCTCGAGGCTGCGGCTGCGTCGCTGATCGCCAAGAATGACGTCGTGCTCAACCTCGTTTCAGGGGTGTACGGAAAAGGCTTCGGCTTCTGGGCTGCGCGCTACGCAAAGGAACTGGTCGAACTGGAAGTTCCTTACAACGAAGTGCTCACTGCGGATGCTGTGGCCGACATGCTGAAGAAGCGTCCCGACATTGCCATCGTCTCCATTTGCCATCACGATACGCCGTCCGGCACGGTCAATCCCGTCGCGCAAATCGGCGCGGTCGTGCGTGAGGCCGGAAGACTCCTGATCGTCGATTCCGTATCGGCATTCGGCGGAATGGAAGTCCTGCCGGAAACCTGTTGTGCCGACATCTTCGTGACGGGACCGAACAAATGCCTCGGTTGCCCGCCGGGACTGTCTCTCTTGCATGTGAGCGAGGCAGCCTGGGAGAAGATCGCGGCCAACCCAGACGCTCCGACCGCCTCCATCCTGTCCATCAGCGACTGGAAACAAGCGTTCGATGCGAGTCAGCCGTTCCCCTTCACCCCGTCCGTCTCAGAGATCTATGCCCTTGATGCGGCACTCGATCTTTATCTGGAGGAGGGAGAACAGGCTGTGTGGGCACGTCATGCCTTGACGGCCAAGGCCTGCCGAGCAGGGATCCAGGCCGCCGGCCTCAGACTTTGGGCAGCAAGTGAAGCGATTGCCTCGCCGACCTGTACCGCAGTCGCAATTCCGGATGGTGTTGATGAGGCAAAGCTGCGGGCATCGATCCGGGCTCGCTACGGCATCGTCTTCTCGTCGGGACGCGCAGAGACACTAGGCAAGCTCACCCGCATTGGGCACATGGGGCCGACAGCGCGTCCGACCTATTCGCTTATTTCTGTCGCAGCCATTGCGGGTGGCCTCCAGGCGGCCGGCGTGAAAGGGATCGATGTAGGAGCCGGCGTCGCGGCGGCGATGACTGTGATCGGCGAAGCGCAGGCGTAAGGCTTCCTCCGACATGAGGGGCGTTGCAGTCGAAACATGTTTCCCGGAGCCGTGGCGCCACTCCGGGAGGTCCTCCGACTCGACGCCCGCTTTGACCTTGTGGACTGGCCCCCACCGGGGAGATCGCACACGTCGGAAAGCTGTTGAGATTAGCGAAAAGCCCTAAATTCTGGCGGTAACAACTGTTCCGGAATTCGGTAATAACGAATATGCGTCCGAACAATCCATATACTTATTCCCTAAAAAGGTATGGATATACTTAAAAGATACCCGAATTTTAATAATATGTAGAATTTCACTAAATTTAAAACATGAATAAAATTCTTGATGTTCTCGATTTTTCTTGATTGATCGACGCCATGAGGACTGAGATTTTCACGCAAGGGCATCTGCAAGACACCCGGCCGCGAACAACCACGAACAGGACACTGCATCCAAAACAGGCACTCGGGCAATCTAGCGCTTTTAAAGCAGGCAGTTTCCGTGTAGTAATACCGTATTATCAACTTTCAGTTCGCAAACGGAGCACCAACTGATGGCTAAGCTTCTGCATCGGAAAACTCCGCCCATTGATTTCAAGGTCATCAAGGCTGCGGCACCCGTCCGCCACAGCGTCACCGAGAGCATCCGCGACTCGATTGCGGTTGGATACTTCAAAGCCGGGGAGCGCATCACCGAGCGGGATCTCTGCGAAATGACCGGCGTAAGCCGCACCGCCGTGCGTGAGGCACTGCGTCAGCTGGAGAGCGAGGGCCTGGTGCAGGTCGTCCCCCATCGCGGGCCGATCGTCGCTCGTCTGCTTCCGGAACAGGCGGAGGGTATCTATCAGGTACGGATCGAACTGGAAGGATTGGCCTGCGAGTTGTTCGCCCGCAATGCGACGGATGAGGATATCGAGGCGTTGAAGGCTGCATTCGAGGTTCTGAAACGCGGAGAGAAGATTACGGATCCGCTGGAACGGTTGACCGCGAAGAACGCCTTTTACGATTGCCTGATCTACGGGGCCCACAACGAGGCCTTGGGGCATACGCTTTCCTCGCTCAACGCACGCGTGATGGTTTTGCGCGCAACATCGTTGGGCGCACCTGGGCGGACGCGAGAGAGCCTTGAGGAACTTGAGGAGGTCGTCGGGCACCTCGCCGCCCGACGAGGAAAGGAAGCCCGCAAGGCCGCCGCGCGTCATGTGATGAACGCCGGGAAGACCGCGGTCGCCATCCTGCGCGAGCGGCTGGCCGAAGAAGGCGAAGACTGAGTTCGGCCCGACTACGGGCCGAATAGTCAGATCCCTGGCGTTGCGCCACCATCCACGTTGATGACGGCGCCATGAATGTACGATGCGGCCGGACTGCAAAGAAAACGGACCACGTTTGCGACTTCTTCAGGATCGGCAAAGCGCTGGATGCCCTGCTCCAGGCGCATTTCCTCGCGTGCGTCCTCAAGCAAAATCCCCCGCTCCCGGGCCAGAGTTTCGATACGCTTGGCAAGTCGGTCTGTGACGATGTGGCCGGGGCATAGGGTGTTGATCCGCATCCCGGTATCTCCGACGCGCTTGGAGATGGCCTTGGTGAAATTGATCAGCGCGGAGTTGACAGAACCGCCGATGGTGAAATCGGGTTCCGGGGTGTGAGCGCCGACGCCGGAGATGTTCACAATCGCGCCCTTGCTTTCGGCCAAGGCGGGCCAGGCGGCCTTGCAGAAGCGCACCGTCGCGTGAAACTTGAGTGCGAAGCCTTCAAGAAAATCGTCCTCAGTCAGCACGAAGAAATCGCCCCGCTTGGTCGCGCCCGCATTATTGATCAATGCATCGATGCGCCCGGTCGCCTCCAATGTGGCGCCAACGACCTTTTCGGCGGCACCCGTCTGCGAAAGATCTGCGGCGACGAGGACGACCTTGGGTGAACCAGCGGCCCGCGCCATTTCGGCAGTCGCCTCCAGACCCTCCGTATCGCGAGCGCAAAGGCTCAGCGCGAAGCCGTCCCTTGCCAGTCCGATTGCGAAGGCTCGCCCCAATCCGCGACTGGCTCCAGTGACTATTGCAGTCCTCATTTTCACTTTTCCTCTCATGTTCGGCGACCAGAGACCCACAATAATTCGTTTGAATTCATGTGCTTAATCTATGGAAGCGAAAATTTTCTCTCGCCGCCCTTTTCATTATTGTATTACGGTATGATCATGCTATCGTATTCTGACGCTGTCAATCGAGAACGTCGTTATGGATTTCCAGGCACTCTTTGATTCCTTGCGCCGCCCAGTCGGTCCCGCCGAGAAGGGGGACCGGATCTCGCATCGCACAAGATGGCAAGCAGCAGGCTGCGAAGGTGCCTACTGCGCGACGCAGCGAGTCTTCTCTCCCGCTGTCGCACACCGCAGACGAACCGGCTCGGGGACTACGCCTGCCCGATGCTCTAGCGGAATTTCATCTCTCGTTCGCCAGTCGTCACCCTTGAGGCCACACCAGACGCGTTGCACTGCCATTTTGTCACCGACGGTATTTTTCTGGAACACCGTTCCGGAATCAACGTCGACGCCTAGACTGAAAGAGATGCTCGCGCCAGGGGCGGCTTCTCCGAGATCGGCGGAAAACCAGTGCGCGAAGGCGGCACTGCAGGTCAACGCGGCCTTTCCAGTATTTTCGATCGCAAAATCTAGAGCCTGCGCCGCGGAAAGGGCCGGAGTGGAAGCGAGGCTCGAGAGGAGCGCCGGAACAAGAAGGAGGCGGACTTTCATATCATGATCCAATTCTGCGGTTTTACGATAAGTAAAATCTAGCACATGTCGAATTACCGTCAACAACAATCAAGAATGGGAACAATATAATGAGGAATAAAATCAAGTCGTCAGTAAGTATAGCTGCGATTGTGTTGTCCACCGTTGCTTTTAATTCAGGGGCAGCATCGGCTGCGGACGTGGACTCCATTGCTATTCTGGCCCCGGAAATGGGCACCGATATGGGCTGGAACCAGCAGGGCGTCGACGCAGCCAAGGCCGCCGGTGAAGCTGCGGGTGTAAAGGTGATCGTCGCCGAGAACCTCGGCTATGGTGATGTTCGTCCCACATTGCGCGAGCTTGCCGAGGACGGCGCCGACCTTCTCATCGCCCACGCCTCCGGTTACAACACTGCCGCGCCGGAGATCGGTGAAGAACTGGGCGTTCCCGTGGCCATCGTCGACAGCCCCGACAAACTGGCCGCCGGCAAGATCGCCGACTACACCGCAGCCGGCGGCGAGGGCGCCTATCTGGCGGGCCGCCTGGCCGCCAAGGTATCCCGTACCAAGGTCGTCGGCATCGTCGTTTCCGGCGAGCCTCCGTCTTGGAACAACATGTCGGTCGCCTTCGCCCAAGGCGTCAAGGCGGAGAATCCGGCGGTCGAAGTCCGCTATGCGGTTATCGGCCCGGCAGCCTATGCGGATGCGGCCGGTGGCAAGCGCGTGACCGAAACGGTCATCGCTTCGGGCGCGGACATTATTTTCGGCCAGGGCAACGGGTCCAGCTTCGGCATGCTGCAGGCCGTTGAAACCACACCGGCAACCGATGGTGGCAAGGCCTACTTCATCGATGTGATCGGTGACAAGACATCGATCGACAAGGGACACCTGCTGTCATCGGTCATCTGGAACCTTGAACCGGTCTATGTCGCTATGATCCAGGATCTCAAGGACGGCAAGTACGGCAGCCGGAACTACAATATCAGACTCGCGGACGGCAGCCTCCGCCTGCTGAAGACCGCCAACGCTCCGGAAAATGTCTGGACGGAGATCGAGGCACTTCAGGAGGACATCATCTCCGGGAAGATCAAGGTCGAGCAGAAATTCGACGCCGACAGCGTGCACGCGCTGGTCAAGACGGTCGGCTCCAACTGAGCCATCCTGCTCCAACCTGGGTTGCCGGATGTATGACGCATGCGGCAACCCAGACCCTCATGAAGGAATTTGAGATGCAGGCGACAATCGAGGCAGCAGCCTCTCCGTCACACGCGCTCGGGAGGCCGTTCATCGGTCTGCGCGGCGTTACCAAGCGCTTTCCCGGTGTAATCGCCAACAACAATGTCAACGTCGATATATGGCCCGGCGAAGTACATGTGCTACTCGGCGAGAACGGCGCCGGCAAGTCGACGCTTGTCGGCATGCTTTCAGGGCTACAGCAGCCGGACGGCGGATCGATCGAGATCGACGGAGCCGCGGTTACCATTACTTCGCCTCGCCAAGCCCTCTCCCTCGGCATCGGGACGGTCTTCCAACATTCCATGTTGGTGCCCAGCCTGAGCGTCGTGGACAATTTCACGCTCGACGGAGTCTGGTGGCGCAAACCGGACCGGAGCGGTGTCGCCAAACGCATTCGCGAGACTGCGGAGCGCGTCGGCCTACGGGTCGATCCCTTCGCACTGGTCTCCACCCTTTCGCTCGGCGAACGCCAGCAGGTCGAGATCCTGCGTGCCCTCATGCGCGGAAGCCGGTGCCTGATCCTCGACGAAGCCACGGCCATGCTGACCCCCCACGAGGCAACCGCACTCGGCGCATTGATGCGCCGACTTGCGGCCGATGGTCTCGCGGTCATCTTTATCACCCACAAGCTGAACGAGGCGTTGGCCTATGGCGACCGGATCTCGGTTCTGCGACTTGGCCGCAATGCGGGATCCATCGGCCCACAGGAGCTTCGGGAGCAATCCGACGAACAGAACACTGCCAACATCATCGGCTTCATGTTCGGCCAGGCGGCTGTCGACAAAGCGAGTGCTTGGGCTCGCCCTGAACGCGATTTCGGAGCGGTGGTTCTGAAGGTCGAAGGCCTCACCTCGCAGGCCGGACGCATCCCGCTGAACGACATTGCTTTCAGCATACGCGCAGGCGAAATTCTGGGAATCGCCGGCATCGACGGTAATGGCCAAAAGGAACTCGCCGAGGCTCTGGCCGGCCAGACGAAGGCATTCGGCAGCGTTCAGCTCAACGGCACGGAGATCGGCGCGCGGAGCGTCGGCGCACGCCGTGTTGCCGGACTTAGATATGTAACGGATGATCGACTGGGCGAAGGCACGGTGGGCATCTTCGCCGTGGCTACGAACTTCCTGCTTAAAGACATCGGCGCCGCGCCGTTCTGGCAAGGGGGGCTGGAGAAACCGAAGGCGATCAACGCGCAGGCCGCTGAGCATGTCCGCAATTTCGACATAAGAACGCCGAGCATTCAAACGCCGGTGGGCACGCTTTCTGGCGGCAACATCCAGAAGGTTCTTCTGGCGCGGGAACTGACTGGGGCGGCTGAAGCGGTGATCTTCGCCAAACCGACCTATGGTCTTGACGTCAAGAACATTCGCGCGACACGCGAGCGTATCCGTGAGGCCGCAAGCAGCGGCAAGGCGGTCCTGTTGATCTCAACGGATCTCGATGAACTTCTGGAGCTAGCAGATCGGATCAGCGTGATTGATAGGGGAAAACTGTTGGGCGCTGTCCAGAATGGCCCGGGCGCCCGCGATGCAGTCGGCCGCCTGATGAGTACCGGAGAAGAAGAATGAGCGAACCACAAGCGACCGCTGTCAGGACGACCAACTCCGGCAGATCGAGGACATTCCCGGCATGGGGCCGCGTGTTGACCATCAGCGTCGGGCCGCTCATCGCAGCATTGGCGCTCGGCGGGATCATTCTTCTGGCGATGGGCGTTAATCCCCTTAGCTACTATACCTATGTAGTGGACAGGGCGATTTTGTCGCCCTCCGGATTGGCAGCAACATTGACCAGGATGGGTCCCTTCCTCCTTATCGCTGCCAGCCTGATCGTCGCATTCCGCGCGGGGATCTGGAATCTGGGCGGCGATGGCCAGTTTCTGCTGGCTGCCGTTATCGTCGCGGCGGTAACGCCGCTGATGTTCGGCGCCGGCTTTCCCATCTGGATCAACCTAATGATCGGCCTCTTCATCGGTGCCGTGATCGGGGCGCTATGGGGTGTCCTGCCGGCCCTGTTGAAGGCTTGGCACGGGATCAACGAGATCATCACAACGCTGATGATGAGCTTTCTCGGCGTTTCGCTCGCCAACGTATTGGTCAAGCTCGCTTTTCTCGACCCTGCCACCACGACACCCCAGACACGCACCCTCCCGGTGGAGGCTCGGCTGCCCAAGCTTTTTGACACAACCGTTTCATCCGGCCTGATTATTGGCCTGATCGTGATCATGGCGGTGCATCTGATGATGACACGCACTTCCTTCGGCATGCGGCTGCGTCTCGTCGGCGCCAATCCGCGGGCCGCGGTTCATGCCGGGCTTTCTGTGCCGAAACTGACGATCGCCGTCTTCGCCATTTCGGCCGGCCTGGCGGGGCTTTCCGGAGCTGTCGATATT
Organism: Paenirhizobium naphthalenivorans; assembly: GCF_007992095.1. Taxonomy (GTDB): domain Bacteria; phylum Pseudomonadota; class Alphaproteobacteria; order Rhizobiales; family Rhizobiaceae; genus Allorhizobium; species Allorhizobium naphthalenivorans. The sequence continues at coordinate 4,121 of NZ_BJZP01000030.1, read as the reverse complement.
CTTGGCACCCAAGGCAATGTACGGGCAGACTGGAACCCGGCCTACAGCCTGACTGTCGTGCCGCTGGTGTTTCTCGCCAGACTGAATGGCTTCGCCTCAATCGCCTATGTCTTCCTCTTCTCCGCTCTCACGATCGGTGGCGAAAGTGCCGCCCGACGACTTGGCGTGCCGAGCTTCTTCTCCCTGGTCATCGTGGCGTTGTTGCTGATCACATTGGCGCTTGCCGAATACCTGGACAAACGCCGGCACTACCGCGCGAAGCCCTAAGCAAAGGTTTGAAACATGTCTCTCTTCACTGAAAGCTTCATCATAACTTTGTTTCTCGGGGCCATTTCTGCGGGGACCCCGCTTTTTCTGGCGGGCCTTGGAGAACAGCTCTCCGAAAAGGCGGGAGTATTGAACATCGGTCTCGAGGGCATGATCCTCGCGGGCGCTTACGCCGGTTTTCTCGTCGCGTGGGCGAGTGGCAGCCCGGCCCTGGGCTTTGTCGGCGGCGCTGCCGCCGGGGCATTCATTGCGGCCTTCATGGTGTTGTTTTGTGTGCGCCTGGGCCTCAACCAGATCGTGATCGGGATCGCTCTGACGCTTGCGGTTCAGGGCCTTACGGCGCTCTTGCATTTCGCGCAGTTTTCCCGGAGCTACCCGCGTCTCGACGGTGTCTCGAAATGGCCGATATGGCCCCTGTCGGAGATACCCGTGCTCGGGCCGATCCTCTTCAACCACGTTCCGGTCGTCTATCTGGCAATTGCTTTCGTCGCACTATTTGCCTGGATATATCGGATGACCCATCTCGGCTCCGTCCTCCAGGCGGCCGGAGACAAGCCTGCGGCGCTGGACGCCATGGGCGTTGACGTGGTTCGCACCCGCAGCCTCGCCGTTCTGGTCACGGGTGCACTAGCGGGGCTCGGTGGGGCTTTCATGTCGGTGGCCGTCGCAGGTGTCTTCATTCCCTTCATGAGCCATGGCAACGGCTTCATCGCCATCGTTCTTGCCATGCTGGCACGGGGACGCCCGCTCTGGGTCCTTGGTGGCGCACTCCTGTTCGGGGCCAGCCTTTCGCTTGCCACGGCGCTGCAGGTGGCGGGTGTGAACGTGCCCACCGACGTCATCCAGATGTTGCCCTTTGCGATGGTGATGCTGGTGCTGCTCGTCGCCGGCAGGAAAGCGAGCCTGCCGCAGGCCCTTGGCGAAAGTTTCGTGCGGGGGGCTCGCTGAGCGAGCTCCGTAAGGAGAACCTGGCGGCGGTAAAGGCGATTACGAACGACTTGAGTTATACTGAAAAATCGCGCAGTTCGATCGCCGACAGGTTAGTTTTACAGTGCCGCGTGCACTCACGACACTCGCCGATCTGATCGGTTCCTTTGCCGGTTCCGAGCGGGAAGGCGGACTGCAGGAATGCACTCGGTTCTTTTGCAGGCCAAGTCCGCCGATCGTCGACAAGATCAGCTATCTGCCGGTCATCCAGGGCGACGGCAACCTATTCTTCCAACTCGTCAACGCAGCGTAATGATCCTGACGTCAAACTGCGACCTCATAGAATAGGGTGATGTCTTCGGCGATCCCGTTGTCGCCGCCGCACTGCTCGACAGACTGCGGCATCATGCCATCGTGGTGCAGATTGAGGGATCCAACTACCGGTTGAGGCAGCATACCTAACTTATGCCCGAGCATGTTCGTTCGAAAGCCCTCATCGCGCCCCTGGGATTCGCGCCGCCACAAAAGCCGCGCGGACGGCCACCGAAAAACCCTCAACTCCCCCCGCACCCACTTCGGGGGAAAATTCACGCGGCATCGACACTCGATACAGGTATCGCCATTTGCCGCGGATCTTCACATAGGTCGCGTCAATCCGGACTGACCCAAAGTGGGTCGGCGGAACTGACTCCGACGATTCTTGATCATCGGCGCGGAGGCCAGAACCCATCGGTTGAGCGTGAATAGCCCCAGGAAGTCTGTGCAACATATGCAAATTATAGCCCATTGATCCCATCCCATTAGCTACCATACATATTCTTGCCCAAAGGGGACGGCATGCCGCAGATGTTGACTGAGTTCAAGGCGACGCCTTGTAACTCCGAGCTTTGCGGAGACCAGCCGCGTCGAAGCTTTGGCGACCCAATACTCGGATTGGTGCGGGCCGGTGTCTTGAATAGGAAAGTCGGAAAAAGGCGAACAATGAGCGCAACCGAATCCTCGATCATCTTGGCCGCGCCGGCCACACCGGCGAAAGGTTGGAGCGCCCGGATTCTCATGCATGGCTGGACGCTGCTAGGCTTGCTGCTGTGCCAATTAGGACAGGTTTGGGCATCACTGCTTCTGCCGGGATTTAGCGCCGACATCATCGATAAGGGCATTGCCGCCAACTCTTCCGACGCGATTTTGAGTTATGGCGGATTGATGGCGGCGGCTTCACTGGTGCAGCTTTTCCTCAGCGTCACCGCGGTCGTGCTGAGCACGCAGATCGCCTTCCGGGTTGGTCAGGCTCTGCGTGCCGACGTCTTTGCCAAGGTCCATAACCTCGCCCTTGCGCAAGTGCAGAGCTTCAGTATCGGCTCTCTCATCACCCGCTGCACGAATGACGTGCTGCAAGTGCAGACCATGCTCACCTTGACGCTGACCATGATCGTGATCGCACCGATCATGGGGGTTGGCGGCGCCATCATGGCTTTGCGTCAAGATGTGCAGTTGTCGAGGCTCTTACTGATCGCGGTGCCGATCCTGGCGCTCATCATCGGTTTTTTGACGTTTCGCGCAACGCCATTGTTCCAGCGGATGCAGAAACAACTCGATGGGGTCAACGCCATCCTGCGCGAACAGATTGAAGGCATTCGGGTCATTCGCGCCTTTTTGCAAGAGGGCCGCGAAAGCCAGCGGTTTGCGACGGCCAACACGGAACTGACGGACACCGCGCTCCATGCAGGGCGGCTGATGGCAACGATTAGCCCTGCGGTGACCGCGGTGATGCAGCTTGCCTCGGTCGCCCTGATATGGGCCGGAGCGGGCCGGGTCGTCGCCGGCGATCTACAGATAGGCGCCTTGATCTCCTTTCTATCCTACGTCTCGCTAATCCTGATCTCCGTGATGATGATGGGTATGCTGGTCGTGCTGTTGCCACGTGCGCTGGTCAGCGCACGACGGATCAGCGAACTTCTGCAAAGCCAGATTGCAGTGGGTCCGCCCGCTCATCCGCAAGCTCTGCCCAAAAAAGGGACAGGGCTGCCCTTGCGCTTCGAGGCGGTGAGCTTTGGTTACCCCGGCGCCGAAGCCATGGTCCTCGAGAACATCGATTTCGAGGTTGGCCCCGGTGAGGTCCTTGGCGTCATCGGCGCCACTGGCTCGGGCAAGTCCACCATCGTCAATCTCATCGCGCGGCTGGATGATCCGAGCGTGGGGCGCGTTTTGCTTGGCGGCATCGATCTGCGGGCGATCGCGCCCGAGGCGCTCAGTGGGCGGATCGGCTACGTTCCGCAAAAGACCTATCTCTTCTCGGGCACCGTGGCAGACAGCTTGCGGCTCGGGAATCCGCAGGCCGACGATGTCAGGCTTTGGGACGCACTTGAGATCGCGCAGGCCGCCGATTTTATCCGCGCGCTACCCGAGAAACTGGCGGCACCGGTGGCGCAAGGCGGCACGAATTTTTCCGGAGGCCAGCGACAACGTCTCGCCATCGCCAGGGCGTTGGTCTGCGACGCTGATCTCTACCTCTTCGATGATAGCTTTTCGGCGCTCGATCAGGCGACCGATGCGCGCTTGCGGGCGGAGCTTCGGCAAGCGACCACGCATGCGGTCACGGTGACCGTCAGCCAGCGTGTTGCATCGATCCGGGATGCGGACCGCATCCTCGTCCTTGATCGCGGAAAGATTGTCGGGTTCGGGCCGCATGAGGCGTTGATGGAGGATTGCCCGGTCTATGCCGACATCGTGCGTTCGCAGCAGGGCGTCGCGGAGGACGCCGCATGAACAAGATGGAGGATTCACGCTCATCCATCGTCTCATCTTCGGTCGTCGGACCGCGTGGACACCGCGGACCAGGTGCAGCACTTGGTGGGGAAAAACCGAAAAACACCCGCAGCGCGGCTCTCGCGATCTGGCGGGCTCTCGGCACCGGTCGGCTGGTCCTC
>NZ_BJZP01000029.1 GCF_007992095.1 Paenirhizobium naphthalenivorans | reverse complement strand
TACGTGCTGGTCAAGGATGCCATGGCCAATCTCAGCCCCATTCCGGACCACCTTTCGGACGAACAGGTGCTGATGTGCCCCGACATCATGTCGACCGGTTTCTCCGGCGCGGAGAGTGGCGGTGTGAGGATCGGTGACACCGTCGTCGTCTTCGCGCTCGGACAGATCGGCCTGTGTGGGGTGGCAGGCGCCAAGCTGATGGGTGCTACGACGATCATCGGCGTCGACACGCTGGCCTCGCGCATGGAGGTGGCGAAGAAGCTCGGCGCCGATCACGTCATCGACTTCAAGGCCGGCGATCCGGTCGAGCAGATCATGGCGCTGACGGACGGACGCGGCGTCGATGTCGCCATTGAAGCGCTCGGCACGCAAGGGACTGGGCCTGAACCGCAGCGCCCTGCGCGAGGTCAACGCTTGCGACCACCGACATGCTAGAGCGCGTCCGCTTTACTCGGGGTCATATCCGCACGATTTGAAGTAGTTGGCGCATTCTTGTGGTTCGAACAGTGTGACGATCTGGCCGACCGTGTTCCATAAGCCCTCGACCGTTCGCTCGGCTTTGGCGCGCAAGACAGCTTTGAGCTTTGCAAAGGCCTTCTCGATGGGGTTGAAGTCCGGGCTGTAGGGCGGAAGGTAGAGTAACCGGCATCCCGCACCTTCGATTGCGTGACGCACTCCCTCCGCTTTATGTGCCGGCAGGTTGTCCATGATGACAATATCGCCCGGCGCCAAGGTTGGAATGAGAACCTGTTGCACATAGGCCTGGAACGCGACGCCGTTCATTGCGCCGTCGAGGACCATGGGCGCGGTCATGCCGGAGAGCCTGAGCGCTCCAGTAAACGTCGTTGTCTTCCAGTGCCCGTGCGGGATCGGGGAACGGCATCGTTCTCCACAAATGGCTCGTCCGCGAAGTCGTGACATTTTCGTGCTCAGACCTGTTTCATCGATGAAGACAAGGCGCGCCGGATCGAGATCGAGCTGGCCGTCGAACCAGTCCTGGCGGCGCTTCCAGAGATCGGGACGCTCTTGCTCCAGTGCATGTGCGGTCTTTTTTGAAAGTCCAGCCGTGCTTGCGGAGCCAGACATCGAGCGCGCTGCGACCGATCGATACGGCTCTTTCCGCGGCCAGTCGCAACACCATCTCGTTGAGGGTGATGTCCTTTTCCTCTTCGATCATGCCGATGATGAAGTCCTCATGAGCATTGAGGCGTGAGCCACCACGTCGGCCTTGCCTCAAAGGTGTCAACCGACCCGCCCGTGCGCTGGCGATCCAGGCGATGGCCGTTGAAATGCCAATTCCAAATCGGGCCGCTGCTGAGCGCGCCGACATGCCATCGCGTGACGCAGCCAGAACGCGGCTACGCAGATCGTCACTGAAAGCTCGGGTCATATTGCCTCCGACCAAATCACCAGTCGGGGTCATGGAATCAGAATTCGGCCATCAGGGGAATCCTAAACGCGATTCCGAGTTCAACAGACGTGCTCTAGGGACGAGCCTGCCGGTGAGCGCCTGCTGCGGCTCGATGGCGATCCGGACCGGAATGCGCTGAGCCAACTTGGTGAAGTTGCAGGTGGCGTTGTCGGCGGTGATGACCGAGAATTCTGACCCGGCGGCAAGCGCGAAACGCTCGATCCGGCCGGTGAATTTCTCCTGGCGCAGCGCGTCGCCGCAAAGGTCACCCTCTGCCTCGGCTGCATGCCGGCAAGCTGGGTTTCCGTGAAATTAGCGACCACCCAGACATGATCGGGCACAACCGAGCCTATCTGCGTGCCGCCCGAGACATATGGCCGACGCGGCCAGCCATCTCGCCGAGCGTGCCGCCCTGCGGCGCTGTGATGCGGGTATATGCAAGATCGATCTCCTGCACGAAATGCTGCGATCACCGATGAATGAATTGCTGCAAATCGCTCGCGGCTCGTTTTTCAGGTCACTCACCTGCCAGACGCGATGGAGCCCCCCAAACCTATCGCTTTTGAGTCTCAAACAACGGGAAGCGCAGTTCCACACGGGCTCCGCCTTCGGGCCGGTTGCCTAAAACTATAGTTCCGCCCTGCGCCTCCACAAGATTTCTCACCACCGCAAGGCCAAGCCCGGCACCACCGGTTTTGTGGGCGCGGGACGGTTCGGAGCGGACAAACGGTTCCAAAAGAAGATCGATTTCGCCTTCGGCAATCCCTGGACCCCTGTCTTCGACCAAGATGATTGCCATGTTGTCGCGCTCCTTTAGCGTCACATTTGCGATCTGCCCGTACTTCACGGCGTTGTCGACAAGGTTTGCAAGGATTCGCCTGACAGCAATGCGATCGGCGATCACGAGTATCTCTCGATCTGGCGGCAGGGAATTTAGGACCACGTTCCAGCCCGACGCCCCCAGTTCGACGGTCTCCTGCGCAACGAGGGCGACGAGATCCAGAAGTTCTTCATCGAGCGCGCCGACGCCTGCCCGCGCCGTCAGCAGAGCATTGTCGAGAAGATCGATCATATCGGCGATATCGCGGATTGCCTTCTCCCGCTCGGTCAGGTCGGATATTTGATCGATTCGCAGACGTAGACGCGTTGCGAAGGAGCGCACGTCATGCTGAATGCCGCTGATGAGCGCAAATCGGCTGCTGATCATCGATTGAAGCCGGTTCTGCAGCCGCTCGAATGCCTTCACGAGGGCGACTGTCTCTGGGGTTCTGGAAGGGATGTTGGTCAACTGCACCGGCTCTCCGGAGGAATCCATCCGGTCAACCGCCGCCGCCAGCTTTGTCAGCGGCCGGACTTCCCGATGGAGGAGGACGAAGGCCACGAGCGCAAAGAGCGTCCCCACCAGACCGGCGCCCAAACCGGCCGGAAGCCCGAACAGCGTCACGATGAACGGCGTCTTTGTTTCCAGTCGCGCGATGGCGCCATCGTCCAGCCGCACCCGAAACTCGATGGGGTCTATCGCTCCAGCCAACAAACGTGGCCGCCTGGCACCGGGTTCGGCTGCATCAAGTCTACGAATCGAGATCAGTCTCTCTCCCAGCGCGTTGCTGTAGGCGGCAAATTCCGGCAAATCTTCCATATGCTCGCGCAACGCCGGTTCCGGTGACACCATGCCAACTGGATCGATCGCAACGGTCAGGACGGATGAACTGATTGCTGCCGCCAATTTCTTACGCGCTTGCGGAGCGGCGTCCGACAAGACATCGGCCGCCATCAAAATCTGGGTGGCGGAGGGATAGGTGGAAATGCGGCTGAGGCCATTCGACCAGTAATAAAGTGCGACGAGCGCGATCCATGCGGTCAGAAGGAATGTCACGCCGATACCGAGGATCCGCGCGGATAGCCCGAGGCGCAACATCACGATAACTGCCGGACGGGCACCGTCAGCAGGTAGCCGCCGTTACGGACCGTACTGATCAGCGTGTTGCCGGGGCTCAGGCTCTCCAATTTCTTGCGCAGCCGCGAGACCAGGATGTCGACCGTCCTGTCGAGTGGATCGGCGTTGCGGCCATGTGTCCAGTCGAGAATCTGGTCGCGCGAAAGAACCCGGCGAGGGCGCAGCACAAAACATGTCAGAAGGTCGAATTCGGCGCTCGTCAGTGTTGCCGGCTCGCCATCCTCATCGATGAGCTGGCGGGCATCGAGATCGATGATGAAACGATCGAAGCTGTATCGACGGCTCGCAGCCTGAAGAGGCTGCGACTGGGTGCGACGAAGAAGGGCGCGCACACGTGCGAGGAGTTCGCGGGGACCGAAGGGTTTCGAAACATAGTCGTCGGCGCCGACCTCCAGCCCCACAACCCGATCCATCTCGTCGTTCTTGGCGGTCAGCATCAGTATGGGAAAAGCGCCTTCGGACCGCATGCGGCGACAAATCGACAGCCCGTCCTCTCCCGGGAGCATCAGGTCGAGGATGATCAGATCCGGCCGGACCCTGCGCAGGACGTCGTCCAGCTCGATTCCGTTTTCAGCCGTTCGGACGTCGAAACCTTCGCGCGACAGCAGCGCTGCGACGAGTCTTCTGATCTCCGGGTCATCATCCACGACGAGGATTGTACGTATCATTTCTTCCATGGCCGGAAATTGCACCGAAACCCGAGTGCGATCAAGGATGCGGAGGCCATTGCTACAATTCTCTACACGCGCGCAACAAAACCGAACATCTCGACATCAGCCGTTTATCGGCATGATACCGAAGGCGTCGAATCTTGTCCGCATGTCGACTGCACCCCAGCTTTCGGCATTCCTGCAAAGTCTCATGACAGAGAGGACAAGATCATGATGAAGCACATCACCGCTGCGGTTCTGGCCGGCACATTTGCACTGACGGCCGCCGCGGAAGCAAACGCGTGGAGCCGCGACCGTTCGGTGAGTGGCGCGAACGGAACCGCCTCGATGCATTCGAGCGGCGGCTGCTCGGGTGGTTCCTGCTCGCGCAATGTGACCCGCACCGGTTCGAACGGCAACAGCTATTCCCGGTCACGAACCCTAACCTGCCAGGGGGGCGGCTCCTGCAGCGGATCGGCGACCACGACAGGCCCGAACGGCAACACCGTCACCCGTCAGGGGAGTGTCAACTGGTAGTCGACCACAGCCAGTTCGCACCTTGATGAGCCGGCGGCGCGCCACCCCCCAGGAAGCCGCCGGCTTACAATTTTCCAACCATCTCGTGCGGTATTGAGGATTGACCATGCAGCCCTTTGACCCTTTGCATTCAATGCGATTCGGCGTTCTCGCTGTTGCGGCGTTTTTCATGCTGCTTGAATATCTGGTCGGCAGGCTCGCGCATCACGACCTCCATGATATCGGGGAAACGGCTGCGACATTCGGCGTTGCTGCTGGTCATGCCGTCATCCGTGGCCTGGAAGCGGCGATCGTCGCTCTGCCTTTCATGCTGGCTTACGAGCACCGTATGTTCAACCTGAACGCAGGAACGCTCGCCGGAGCGATCCTTCTCTTCCTTGCGGTCGATTTCATCTACTATTGGCACCATCGCGCCTCCCATCATATCCGCTGGCTCTGGGCCACCCATTCGGTTCACCATTCACCGACGCGTATGAACTTGACAGCGGCACTGCGCCTCAGCTGGACCGCCAATATCTCGGGACATTTCCTGTTCTATCTGCCGCTGGCTTTTCTGGGTTTTCATCCCTTCGCCATCGTCGCGGCGCTCGCAGCAAATCTCGCCTATCAATTTTTCCTGCATACCGAGCTCTCACCCCGTTTCGGGCCGCTCGAATGGATACTCAACACGCCTGCCCATCATCGGGTGCACCATGCCTCGGATGCTGAGTGCCTCGACAAGAACTTCGGCGGCACGCTGATCCTGTTCGACCGGCTGTTTGGCACCTTTGCGGAAGTGCCAAGTGGCAAGACGCTGACCTATGGTCTACGCGGCGGCGTGGCCTCGCACCATCCGCTGCGCATCGTGTTTTCCGAGTGGAGAGCGATGATGCGAGAGGCGCGAAAGGCTTCCACCTTCCAGCAAAAATTGGCGGTTCTCTTCTGCCCCGTCACACGCCGAAAGACATCAGCGGCCGCACCTCAACCGCCCGTAAGCGGGCGAACCATCGAAGCCCCCAGCAAAGGCTGATGCTTCCCTACAGACAGACAAATGAAAGGAAACGCTATGAGAGTCATCAGTCGCCTGAGCCTGGCCCATTGGATAAGCGTCGCTCTGGTCGCCACTGCCTTCGCAGCACCCGCCGCCATGGCTCAAAGCCAGATGACCCCGGAAATGCGGGCTCAGGCAAAGAAGGTCGTCCAGGCCTGCAAGGCGGATCTCAGGCAGTACTGCAAAGGCGTCCAGCCCGGAGGTGGCCGGATTGCCGCCTGCCTCCAGGCAAATCGGGCGAACCTGACGCCGACGTGCCAGGCCACACTCGCTGAAGCCCTTCCGAAGTGACGGCATGGACCAGATGGTGACAGATGCAGGCGCTGAGCAAGCGCGCACCGCCAAGAGCAAGGACGCCGGCAGAAAAGCCGGCGTCCCGCCGGACGGCGTCGCTCCTAATGAAACCATGCTCATCGGCTCCCGACCGCCCTCGCGCCCCGGCGGGCGGTTCAGACGCGTTGGTCTCGTCGTCATCGCGCTCGCCGCCATTTGCGCCGTCTGGCTGAGTAACCGCTATCTGGTCCCGCACACCGCCGAGCAATTCACCGTGAAACCAACCGACCTGACCATCGAATTGACCGGCCCGGGAACCCTGGACGCGACATGCACGAGCCTGGTCAGTTCACGGCTGCAGGGGGTGATCGCGACGATGCGCGTCGATCGCAACGACCGGGTCAACCAAGGGGACGTCATCGCCGAAATCGTCACTGACGACCTGAAGAGTGAGCTTAGCGCATCGCTGGCCTCGCTCGATGCTACCCGCAAGGCGGTCGATCTGGCGATCGCCGACCGCGAGCACGCCGAAGCGGCACTCGCCAATGCCCGGCAGAATTTCGCTCGCCAGAAGACGCTGCTCGAAAAAACGATCACAAGTCAGGAATCCTACGATACGGCGGTGGCCACGCTCCGGCAGGCTGAAGCCGATCTCAATCGATCGCAGGCGGCGATAGAGCAGGCCAAGGCTCAGGAAGCCTCAGCCGCCGCGACCGCCGAGGTCCAGCGGGTTAAACTCGATGAAGGAACCATTCGTGCACCCTTCGATGGCGTTGTCATCTCACGCGATCACTATGTCGGCGACACCATCACGCCTGGCATCGAGATCGTGCGCCTTGTCGATCCGGCTTCGGTCATCCTGTCGGCTCGCTTTGACGAGAGTTCGATCTATCGCCTTCGACTTGGTCAGAAGGCTGTCATTCGCTTCAACGGCGGCGGCAAGGATTCGTCGATAAAGGCGGCGGTTCTTCGCATTGATAAGCAAGTCGATACCGAAACGCGGGAATTTTCCGTCGATCTGCGCCCCGAAACACTGCCGCCGAATTGGGCCCTTGGTCAGCGCGCAATGACAACGATTGACGTTGACAACAAAAAAGGAGTTCTTGCCATTCCAGTTGGCGCAATCGAGAGACGGCAGGGGAAACCGGGCGCCTGGATTGTCGACAATGGCCGGGCGTATTGGATTGCCATAATGCTCGGGGACCGTGGCGGGCACTTTGTCGAAGTCGTACAGGGTCTTGAGCCGGGCGACGTCATCCTGAGCGAGCCGCAGGATGTGTATTACGGCATGAAGGTTGCCAAAGGTGAGGTGAGACGATGAATCTCGCCTTCAAGGACGTTAAATACAATTTCCTGCGCTTCCTGCTGACCATGGCCGGCGTCGGCTTCCTGATCATGGCGTCGATCGGAATGGTCGGCCTTTACCGCGGCATCGTCGAAGATGCGCTCCTCATTGTCGAGAAGATCGGTGCAGATCTCTGGGTGGTACAAGGCGGTCGAGCCGGGCCTTTCTCCGAAAGCTCCGCCGTTTCGTCGGACATGGACCGCCGCGTCGAGGGTATCACTGCCGTTTCTTCCGTCCGGCGTTTTGTCCAGATCAGTCAGCAGTTCAGCTTTGAGGGCCGAAATTTGCGCGCCTCCATCACCGGCCTCGATTTTCCGAAGGATCGCGGCCAGTGGGTTCAACTGCAACGAGGGCGATATCTGACCGCCGGGCATTTCGAGGCCATCGCCGACGAAAGCATCGGGCTTGCGCTGGGGGATCGGGTGCGCCTCGGTCAGGACGACTACCTGATCGTCGGCCTGACGCGCGACATGGTCGACGCCAGCGGCGACGGACTGATGTTCGTCACCGTCAACGATGCGATGGCGATCGCAAAGCGGCGCACCAGTGAGGAAGTTCTGCTGGCGCGCGCCGCCGCTGGCAGAATAGCCGCTGCGGACACCTCCGAAAGTTCCGTGCCGCAGGACAGCAAGATCGCCGCTGTGCTTGTCAGTCTCGACAAGGGTGCGGACGAGGATCAGGTTCGAACCGATGTCCTTTCCTGGGGCGATGCAAACATTCTCTCCCGCGCCGACCAGCGCGACCTTTTGCTGAACCAGCGTCTCTGGCGCCTCAGACTGCAGATTCTCGCCTTCACCGGCGTCCTGCTGGTGGTGATGGCGATCGTCATCTCGCTCATCATTTACACGCTGACGATCGAAAAGCTCCACCAGATCGCCATGCTGAAGCTCATCGGCGCGCGAAACAGTGTCATCGTCGCGATGATCGTTCAGCAGTCCTTTCTCATCGGCGCAGGGGCGCTGGTTCTCGGATTGGCAATGTCGAAGCTCGTGTTCCCGCTTTTCCCGCGAAGGATCGTCATTGATCCATGGGATTTTTCCGCGCTTGCGCTCGCAGTGGGGGCCGTCTGCGGCTTTGCGAGCATGCTCGGAATATGGAGAGCGCTGAAAGTTCGGGCACAGGAGGTACTGGCGTGACGGCAGAACCGATCCTGTCGGTGCGTGACACGGCGCGCTACTACCCCAGCGGCGACAGCATCGTCAAGGCGCTTGACGGGGTCTCGCTGGATATCCATGCCGGAGAACTGGTTGCAATCGTCGGGCCGAGCGGATCAGGGAAAAGCACGCTGCTTCTGATCGCGGGGCTCCTGGAACCGCCAACCAGCGGGGAGGTGAGAATTCGCGGCACCCTCGTCTCGAAGGCAGGAGAGAATCTCGACCGTTTGCGCGACTTCCGGCGGCGGAATATCGGGTTCGTGTTTCAAAAAGCAAATCTCATCCCTTTCCTGACGGCTTCGGAAAATGTGGCGCTGGCAATGGAAATAGACGACGTGCCTGCCGGCGATGCCCGTCGCCACGCCGAGCGCCTGCTGGCAGGGCTCGGTCTCGGACATCGCGTTGGCAATCGTCCGTCAAAGCTTTCCGGCGGTGAGCAGCAACGCGTGGCGATCGCCCGTGCCCTTGCCAACGATCCGACCTTGATCCTTGCCGATGAGCCGACTGCCGCGCTTGACAGTGCTCGGGGGCGTCAGGTCATCGAACTCTTCCGTCAGATTGCCGACACGAGGGGGGCTGCAATTGTGGTTGTGACACATGATCCTCGTTCACTGGATCTCTTTGACCGGACGATCGAGCTGACCGATGGACGAATCAGTGGCGAGCTTTCGCGGCAGGACCGCCTTCAGGCCCATTGATCCCGACCAATGCAACAAAAAGCTACAAATTTCTACGCCCGCGATATGGGGAAGAAATATCCACTGCCTAGCGTCATGCTCGGAAGGCTGCCCAGATGCGGCCTGTCGCAAAAGGATAGGGATATGATCAAAAGATTATGCATCGCGATTACCATGGTATTTGCCATGACGTCGATGGCCGCAGCGGCGACTGTCGCGGTCGCTACGGGCAACGTCAATCTGAGGGCCGGCCCTTCGACGAGATACCCGGTCGTCGTCGTGGTTCCGGCCGGCGCACGTATCGTCACCCACGGTTGCCTGCCGGGTTACACCTGGTGCGATATCGGTTTCGGCAGCTATCGAGGCTGGGTGTCGGCCCGCTATGTCCAGGTCATTTATAATGGTGCTCCTGTGATCCTGTCGCCGGCTGTTGCCGCCGGTGTCGGGGTTGCCGTCATTGCCTTCAACAATGCCTATTGGGACAACTATTACGCCAGCTATCCCTGGTACTATCGTGGCCCCGCCTATTACGGCCAGGCAGCCCGTAGCTGTGGGCCGAACGGCTGCTCTGGTACGGTGACAGGCCCCTATGGTGGCACCGCCTCCGGAGCCCGCGGATGTGGTCCGCGCGGCTGTGCGGGCGCCGGCACAATCACCGGCCCCAATGGGGGCAGCGTCCAGGGCGCCCGTAGATGCGGGCCCTACGGTTGCATCGGCGGCTATCGAGCCGTCGGTCCGAATGGCGGCACGCGAAGCGGCGTACGGCATTTTCGCTGGTAAAGGGAGGTGGCCCATGTCGTCTCACTCGTTGCGATGGACGCTGTTTCTGTTGACGTCAATTATTGCTGGTGCCGGTCCGTTTGGGCTGGCGCTTGCCGGCATGCCCGATAGCGAGTTCGAGGAGGAACCGGCGGAGTTTTTCTGCATGACGCCGGATGGTGGTCGGGGAGAGGCATGCGTCAGCCTCTATCTTGACGAGGATGGATACGAAGTCTGTCTTTTGGATAAGGCCGCGAAAACGGAGCGATGCATGAGCAACTATCGTCAGCCGGAGGATCGGGGCGAGGAGTATGATACTCTAGGGACCTCAGCCGTCCGCCTGATCGATTGCTCCCCTCCTTGGTACGGTGTTCTCTACGTTCGCCGGCAGGCGAAAGACTGATGCGTGCTTGTCACTCACGCTCGCCGCCCGAGGTAACCCATCCTGGAGGATCAAGTCACCGTGGGGCGCAAAAAGTGAATGTCTAAGAGATATCTGGTACTGGCTATCTTCATCGCTGCGCTGGGCGGCTGCGCTTCTTCGCAACCTCATCTTTATCAGGGCATCGCGTCGTCAGCGCAAATGTCTGTCAACAGCAACGACAGGTCGCAGAAGACGCCTTTTGCATTTGCGGGGGATCTGCGCAAACTGGCAAGCCACTCATCCGTTGTTCTCGAACCGATCGCGATCTACAGAGGTCCTGACAATCAATTCGACCGGCTATCGGGCGCGCAGATTCAGGAGTTGTCGGTCTATGCGGAGCGGACTTTTAGCGAAGCGCTTTCAAAACACGGGATACTCGCAGACCAGTCTAGTCCAACCGCGCTGCGACTCCGCATTGTCTTGACCGGCGCCCGCCTGAGCGTGCCCGTCCTTGGAACCGTGTCCAAAGTCACCCCCGTCGGCTTTGCGCTGAGCGGCGTGAAGGCGATGGCTGGTAAAGAAGGACGCTTCATCGGCGATGTGATTTACGTCGCCGAGTTTCGCGACGGTACGAGTGGGGAATTGCTCCAGGCCTATATTTCCAAGCAGTTTCCCAGTGCCGTCGATGTTGGAGCAAGCGTCAGGCCGCTCGATGCTGCCAAGATAGGCATTCGACAGGGCGCCGACACCCTGGCGAAGGACATAGCACAGCGTCTTTCCTCTGCACGGTGATCTTAGGTTGGCAACGCACAATTAATAGAACAGCAGCTCTACCCGGCCGCCGGGTGCCGCGATCGGCAGCGCTTACGCAGCCATCGCGCAGAATATCGCCTGTAGCGCGGAATCTACGGCGCTGGCAGGCCACGCCCGATGAAGACGAGCATCAAAGCCTACCCTATGGCACTCCAATGCCGCACGCGGTCGACCCACCGACGTAATCGTCCGGCGTTTGACATGTTGCGCGGTTTTGGCCGTTTTCGCTCAAGACCGACTGCAACATCTCGCCCCGGAGATTTCATCGCCGTGTGAGACGGGTCAGGACCGCCTCAGCGGTTCGCCTGGAGGAAGCCGGTTCTGGCCCGTCACCAGTTGGCCATCCGTCACGATATTTTCGTCGAACCTCCTCTCGGCGCTGGTGGCCGACACTACCCCTGACGACAGTCGCGGCACAGCTTTTGGGATCTTCAATCTTGTCACCGGCTTTACCCTTTTGGCGGCCAGCAGTCTCGCGGGATTTTTGTGGCACGCGTATGGATCAAGCGCCACCTTTGTTGTTGGAGCCATTTTCGCGGGCGTTGCTGCGCTGTCACTGACGGTGATGGGAAAGGCGGAAGTCATTGCGAAAGAGTGCGTGACGCTCATCCATCGGCGAGGACCGTGGCGTAACTTCGACGCCGTGGAGTTCGCGACGCTCGTGCTCTGAGCCCAAACCTTGGCTCGCGGGGAAATTACCGCAGAATTTCTAGTTATGAACGGTTCAGTCTTGGCGATCAGAGCATTCGCCCTGCGATGAAGTTCAAAACTCTTCCCAAGTGTCTTGGACGATCGCGGTACTGCCGGTGCTCCGGCGATGCGCCGTGCTGGTGCTGACAGCAGAGAGACGCATTTTTTCAGCGGCCTTCATTGTTTCCATTGATCGATCAGTGGGAAAAGCAGGGGCCAGTTCCTGAACCTTAAACTGTGAGATCGAATGGCGAAGCCTTCCAGCTTCATCCGCCAGGGCAGCCGATGCGGCGTTCGATTGTTCAACCATAGCCGCATTTTGTTGTGTGGTCTTGTCCATGGAGCTTACGGCTTGATTGATCTCCAGCAGTCCTGCGGACTGTTCGCGCGCAGAGATGGCAATAGCATCTATCAGCGTGCTGATTTCCGTGATCAGGTCCCCGATATCGAGTAACGCTTTGCCGGTGTCGCGGACCATATCGACACCATTGGCAACCTCGCCGGTAGAGTTGAGGATCAGTACGTTAATTTCCTTGGCGGCATTGGCCGAACGCTGGGCCAGTTCGCGGACTTCCTGGGCCACCACAGCAAACCCCTTGCCCGCCTCACCGGCACGAGCTGCCTCTACGCCGGCATTCAATGCCAGCAGATTGGTCTGGAAAGCAATCTGATCGATGACGCCGATGATGTTGGAGATTTGACCTGAGCTTTCCTCGATCTTGCGCATCGCCTCTTCTGCCCGCGACACCACCTTTGATGACAGAGTGGCCGACGAGTTTGCCTCGTAGGCAACTGCGCGGGCTTGGTCTGTCCTTTTCGTCGAGCTGGTGACGTTCGCTGTAATCTCTTCCACCGCAGCTGCGGTTTGTTCGAGCGCGGCTGCTTGTTGCTCAGTCCGTTTGGAAAGGTCATCCGTTCCTTTTGCAATCTCGCGAGTGCCGGTTTCCATGGTGTTCACACTGGCGGCAATCGCGATAAGCATCCTGTTCAACTGCTGAACCGACTGGTTGAAGTCGTGGCGCAGGGCCTCGAATTCTGGTGCGAATTCTTCATCAATTTGGAACGAAAGGTCGCCCTCCGCAAGCTGGCGAAGGCCGACGGCGAGGCCGGATGTAGCGGTACGCAACCGTTCTGCCGCCTCAGCTTCGGCTTCTTGCTGTGTACGGATGCGACCGGCCTCGGCGTCGAGGCGGTGTTGCTCAGCCTCCTCTTCAAGGCGTCTGTTTGCAATTGCCGCCTCTCGGAAAATCTCCATGGTTTCCGCCATGCGGCCAATTTCGTCCCTGCCGCCCTGTTCGATGACAACATCCAAATCGCCATCCGCAAGGCGAGCTGTTGTCTCTGCCAGTCGGCCGAGAGGACGAGAAACCATAAGATAATTGAGATAGGCGAGTAAGGTGGAGACCAAAGCGACCAGCACCGAAACAGCGGCAAGCATGTATTTCACTGACTGCAAAACCGTGCGTCCCTCTTCAGCCGCAGCGTCGGCCTTTCTCTGAAGGTCTCGCTTTACTACGCCAAGCCTTTCACCAAGGGTTATCATTAGTTCCGTGGTGGCGGACCAGCCCTGGGCATCATCTGTTGCATCAGAGCCGGTTCTGGACGCGAGGGGTACAAGTTGGTTGTCGACAACGCTTGCCTGCCACTGTCCGAACAGGACATGGGCTTCTTGCAGAACGGGGACCTGCAACGGAGCTGTTTCTGCCATCATCCTAGCGAGAGAAGCAAAACGGTCGTCAGCTTCACCGACCAATGCCTCGAAGCTCACTTTGTGAGCGCGGTCGCTCGTTGGGAGATAATTCCTGAAAACCAAATCTGCCCGAACCAGGTCGTCTGACAACACAGCGATGTTGTTGACCAGTTCATAAATCGTGTCCCTGTCGTCGAGATGTCGGGAACCAGAGCCCACCGCATACAGAATGAAGCCGGACGCGGAGACGGCAAGGATGACGAATATGCCAAATGCGGCAAAACCCTTCACGCTGACAGATACGTTCTTGAACATGGTCACTCCCAAGGGGCGGTCCGCATATCGCAGCGGACGGACTGCGACCCATGAGGCCAAGCGTCACGAAGTTCCGCGATATCGATTGCGAAAGACGCGTCTGCGAAAATGAGTGAGGACAGCGCTATCTCGTCGCAAAGAGATCTGAAGAAATTGGCAATCATTCCAGACACCTCCCTTGTTAGATCCTCACCAAGCCGATCCGACATCGGCCTCCTCACCTGAAGAGGTGTCCTCTCGATAGGCAATCGTGATAAATGCCCGCACGGCTCTTCGCCAAAAGAGCCACGCCGGCGGCCGGGGCCACGGACATATGCAACCGTGGCCGTCCTTGCGCATTTTTCCGCTCTCATCGTCCCGGATGGATGACGGCCTTGAGACTATCAATTCCGACGACGAAGTTGGAGAAGCGGCGAATCGGGTCTCCGACGGTCTCGATAACCCATCCACGATTGAGGATTTCTTCCCACAGGACGCGCAGCTGAAGTTCAGCCATGCGGTTGCCGAGACAGCGGTGAATGCCAAAGCCGAAGGACACGTGCTGGCGCGGATTGGGCCGGTCGATCCGGAAGCGATAGGGGTCGTCGATGACCTCCTCGTCGCGGTTGCCCGAACAGTACCACAGCACAACCTTGTCGCCCTTTTTTATCTGCTGCCCCTTGAATTCGATGTCCTCCAGCGCTGTGCGACGCATGTGGGCCACCGGCGTCACCCAGCGGATGATCTCCGGCACCATCGTTTCAATCAGCTTCGGATTAGCGCGGAGCTTGGCATATTCCTCCGGAAACTTGTTCAGCGCATCGAGGCCGCCCGTGATCGAGTTTCGCGTCGTGTCGTTGCCGCCCACCATCAGGAGCACGATCATGCCGACGAACTGCTGCGGCTCCATGTTCAGCGTTTCCTGCGCATGGGCGAGCATCGAGATCAGGTCGTTCTGCGGCGGCATCGCCGCCCGCTCGCTAAATAGCTGCCGGAAACGCAGGATCATCGGTCGAAGCTTCTCAAGCTTGACATACTCGTCGGTGATCTCGGTCCCGGCGTCGACATCCGTGTTGACGATGTCAGACCAGTTTGAAAGATCTAGGCGCTCCTCGACGGGGAAGTCCATCAGCTTGCACAAGACCCGCCCCGTGACCTCGACCGACACGTGCGACACCCAGTCGAACTCCTCCTCCAGCGGCAGGCTGTCGAGCACGAGATTGACGATGTCGCGGATTTCCTCTTCCATACGGTGCAGGTTCATGGGCGAGACGATCGGGTTGACGACCTTACGCTGGACGTCGTGTTCCGGCGGATCGGCGGTCATGAAGCTTTTGCGAATCGTGTCTTTCGGCTGATCCTTGATCCAGATGCCTCCGTAGGCCGCGTCGGAAGAGAAGACCTTCGGATTGGCTTCTGCCTCGATGATGTCCTTGTACCTCGTGATGGACCAGTACGGGCCGTACTGGGTCTTTTCATGCAGGTAGACTGGAGCTTCTGCACGCAGTCGGTCAAAGACCGCGAAATGCTCACCGGTCTGGAAACGCCTCTGGACGGAGGGGTCAAGTTCGGAAAGTGGGGTATCGATGATGGCCGTCATGGCTGTTTCCTTTCGAAGACAATTCAGAACTGCTCGATGGGGAGATGAACGGTAAGGCCGTCGAGTTCCGGAGTCAGCTTGATCTGACAGCCGAGCCGTGCGGCGGGCGATACATCCGGCAGGAAGGTGAGCATCGATTCTTCCAGCTCCGAACGCTCACCGGTCTTGTCGGCCCATGCGGCATCGACCGTGATGTGACAGGTGGCGCACGCGCACATGCCGCCGCAGTCCCCGTCGATCCCCGGTACGTTGTTGTCGACAGCAACCCGCATCACGTTGCTGCCCTCGGCGCCTTCCGTCTCTCGACGCAGGCCTGTGTGGTCAACAAATATTACCTTCACCATCATAACTCCTCCGATATCATATTGATGTTATTTACATTTTTTCGCCGCTTGCGACCGAGCGCCCTTTGCTCAGAAGGTCCATCCGAAGGTGAGCGCGAAGGTATCGATCTGCGTTTTCAGATCCGTGCCAGTGGACATGCCTTCGCCGTCCTGTTCTTGCGCGATGGCCCTGTTCCACGCGACGGTCCATTCCGTGTTGTTGCCGGACCGGTAAGTCGCACCGGCGGCCAGGTGGTAGCGCGGCGTGGCCGGGGTGTAGTAGTTGAGCGCGTTGTCCTTCGAGTCCCAAACCTCGTTCGAGGCACTTGCCCCGCCGCGGATCGTCCACTGGTCTGACAGCTTGTATTCCGCGCCTATCTTGACGACATGCTGGGAGCCCCAGCCGCCGCCGGGGCCATCCGCCGAGCCGAGAACGAAATTGCCCGGAAAGGGATTTGCCAGTGGGCGAACACTGGACCAGTCGATCCAGTTGTAGTCGAGGAACATGGTCAGGTCGGATGTGACGTCCACCGCCACGCCGAGAACAATGCGAGCCGGCATATCCAGGTCGGTCTCGCTTGCGAGGTGGCCTTCGTAACCGTCCAGTTGCCCCATTTCGATCCTGGAGAAGTAGGCCGCAGACACCCTCACCGTGTCGCTCAGGCGCCCCATGTAGCCGACGCTCACGCCCGCACCGTAGGAGGTGGCGTAACCGGGATCCGCCACGCCGAAAGCCTGCAGGCCTGTCATGTCGAAATACTGGCCAGCAAGGAGAAGCGACGCACCGACGGCGTGATCTTCGTTGAGCTTGTAGGCCACCGACGGCGCAAGCACGAACTGCAGCAAGGTCGCACTGGCATCCGTCACGCCGGGCACAGCGGGAATCGGCTCCCCGTAGTCCACCGTGACGCCCACCCCATAGGACGAGAGGCCGAAGGACCAGCGGTCATCGTATTGATAGGAGAAACTGGGCAGAACCACCGGCAACAGCGGATTGTCCCCATATTGCGTTCCGCCGATGGTCGTATCGATATCGACCGCCAACAAGGCACCGGTGATGTCGAGACGATTGCCCGTGAAGGCGAACCCGGCTGGGTTCGTTGCGCCCGTCTGGGCATCGACCGCACCGGCTGATCCCGCACCGGCCATGCCGAGCGTCGTTGCGCTATAGCCCGAAAACATCAGCCCATCGGTCGCGCCGGCGCATGCCGGCATCATAACGGCCATGGTGACAGCCATTGAAATGTAGTTTTTTCTAGATACCAATGCGAAGTCCTCCCCCAATTCAAAACTGGCCTCTCCCAGGGCCAGGTGTCGTTCCGTCCGATCCGCGTGGCCTCACTGGCTGAAGAAGATGCCGCCGTCGACGACGATGTTCTGGCCGGTGATATAGCCACCTTCGTCACTGGCGAGGAAAGCCACAGTCTTTGCGATATCTAGAGGTTCGGCGGAACGCTTGATCAGGCGCATGGAGCTTGCAACGCCTTCGAAAGCGGCGTGTTGATCGGTATTTGCCTTCGCGTTGTCCGAGTGGGTGTATCCGGGCGACACAGAGTTCACGAGAACGCCGTTTTCGGTGGTCATGGCCAGTTCACGGGCCATAGCGCGGGTCATGGCAGCCACCGCCCCCTTGGAGCTGACGTAATGCAGCATCATCGGAATGCCGAGATGGGCGATCACGGAGGCAATATTGACGATGCGCGCATTCGCGGACTTGCGTAGTGCCGGCAGGCAGGCGGTCGCGCAGATCCACGGCCCCATGACATTGACGTCCATCAGCTTGCGCCAGTCATCAACGGAAATGGCTTCCATCGGGGTGTAGTTCAGGCCGGTGAAAATGCCGGCATTGTTGACGAGGATATCGATACCGCCGAACTTCTCTTCCGCTGCCGCCGCTGCCGCGGCCATGGACTCCTTGCTGGTGACATTGGCTTCCACGCCGAGCGTGGCGCCACCCATCTCAGCTGCAGCCGCGGCGGCACCCTGTATGTCTGCAATGACGACGTTCGCGCCCTCTTTCTGAAAGAGTTCAGCGATTGAACGGCCGATACCTGTGGCGGCACCCGTGATAAGAGCGGTCCTGCCCTGAAGTTTCATGATGTCTTCTCCCGTGGAATTAAAGCTGTTTCTCAGCCGAAGTGCGCGTCTTCGAGCGCGGCACAGACGGATTTCGTTTCGGTGTAGAGGCTGACGCCCTCCTCCGAGACCTCACGCCCCCAGCCGGATTGCTTGAAGCCGCCGAAAGGCATCGCCGGGTCGACGACACCGTGGCAATTGATCCAGACGGAACCCGCATGCAGCTTCGCGGCGGTTGTGTGGGCGATGCGTAGATCTCGGGTCCAAATGTTCGCAGCAAGGCCGTAGACCGAGGAATTGGCTTGCCGGACCACATCATCCATGTCATCGAAGGCCGAGACGGAGAGAACCGGCCCGAAGATTTCATCGCGCACGATCGTCATGTCCGGACGCGTGTCGCCGAAGATGGTCGGCTTGACGAAATAGCCCTCGTCGCCCGCGGCCTGCCCGCCGGTGATGAGCTTGGCGCCTTCCGCCTTGCCCGCTTCGATAAAGCCGAGCACGCGCTCCTGCTGAGCTTTGGAAACGAGCGGCCCGATCATCGTCTGGGGATCGCGGCCGTTGCCGACCTTGAAGGATTCGGCGACCTGCGCCAGACCGGCTACGACCGGCTCATAGACCGACCGATGGACATAAAGACGGGTGGCGGCGAAACAGATCTGCCCCGAATTGAAGAAGCATGCGAGTGCGGCGCCGGGAATGGCCTGAGCGAGATCCGCATCGGCGCAGATAATCGAGGGCGACTTGCCGCCGAGCTCGAGGCTGACGCGCTTCATGTTGCCGAGCGCGGCGATGGCGATCTTTTTGCCGGTCGCGGTCGAACCGGTAAAGGCGATCTTGTCGATCCCCTCGTGCTCCGCCATCGCCTGCCCGGCAACATGACCATAGCCGGTGACGATGTTGACCACGCCGTCCGGCAAGCCGGCGTCGTGCATCAGTTCCACAAGCCGCAAGGTGGAGAGAGAGGTCAGTTCGGATGGCTTGATAACCACGGTGCAACCGGCGGCGAGCGCCATGGCGAGCTTCCACGCCGCCATCGAGAGCGGATAGTTCCACGGAACAATGGCCCCGACGACACCGATGGGTTCAAGCCGGGTATAGGCATGATAGGCACGACCGTCACCGGATACCGGCAGGGTCTTTCCTGTAAGCTTGGTGCACCAGCCGCTCATGTAACGGAATACATCGACGGCGGCCGGCACATCGATCATCATAGCGTGAGCAACAGCCTTGCCATTGTCATGACTTTCGATGAGCGCCAACTCCTGCGCGTGATCCTCGATGGTGCGGGCGATGTTTTCGAGAAGGCGGGAGCGGTCGATTGGCCGCATCCGGCTCCAGCTCGGCCCTTCGAAAGCACCCCGCGCGGCGGCGACGGCGCGGTCGACATCCGCCTTTCCGCCAGCTGCGATTTCTGAAATTTGCTGGCCGTTCGCGGGATCTTCGACAGCGATGGCTTCACCAGATTCCGCCTTTTGCCACCGGCCATTGATCAGCATTTCGGCGCGCGGAAGGCGCAGTACTTCGGTGATTGCGTTCATGGACGTTCCACGGATCTTGAATTGCAGGGACCGTCATCAGGGCGAGCGAAAACGCCGGCATCCCACTCGATGCAGCCCCGATCACTGACGGACGATTAGTAGTATGTGATGTCTTGGCGCAGCGCTCGTCAGGGACGACGCATGATCACATCCGGAGCACCCAACCGCCAGGATGAGCGAACTGCGTTCAATAGACAGATCATTGAAACCCTCCCAGATTCCACAAAAATGCCAATCCGGAGGCGCTCTCCTAAACGCCTGATACCCCGGACCGCGGACGCCCCATGTTGGGCGATGGAGTTACGCTAATCGCAGAATTCACACCTGTCAAATAGTTTTGCGTTCGCATTTAACGCAAAAATCGTTTTCCCGATTTCTCATGCCCAAACGGAAAAATAGCGGCCGGATGGATAAATGCCTGAATTTTCCAAGAAACCACAGTTATCATGGGAAAAATCGTTGTAGAATAGATGATTTTTCCGATACGGACCCATTCTCGCGACCGCGCGCTACTGAACGAAAGGTCTGCGACTTTAAACCGCCGTCCTATTAATGGTCCGATTTTTTTGCTTGGCGAATGTTCAGCATTACGTCCAGAAAAATAGGCGCAGATCTACGATCGCGACCGGGAAACCGCTCACAGTTTGATGGCTATTAAAATTAGGCCATAATAACAGTTAGTTGAATAAACTGCTCTTCGCCATTCAAGAGGGACTGGCATACATGAAAGTAGCGAGACGCTCGACATCCAGGCAACAGCGCCGTTGACATTGCGTTATAAGCCTGCCTATTTTGCGTATGTTTGATGCGTAAAATGGGTTGGAGGCTCAGCGCATCCATGGGAGGAGAGATGATGTCCAAGATTTCAGGCGTTTTGGATGCTGGAAGTTCGAAGTCGTCCCCGGCTGCGTGAAGCGGCTCATTTCTCAAACACTTAATCCGTCCAGCGCTGTGTCCGCCAACTGCGGGCCGCTAACGAATATCTTGGAGGCAACGTGACTACAGCAACCATCCCGACAGATCTTGTCGCACCCTTGTTCAATCCGGCCACGTTCGGTATCGGCAAGCGGGACAAGGTTCATGAGATCCTCGCCACGATCCGCCGCGACTATCCCTTGGCGAAATCCGCGGTGCCCGGCTTCGATCCGATGTGGATCGTTTCCCGTTTCAACGACGTACGGGAGGTTCTGCGCAACGATGAGGTCTTTCTGTCAGCCGTCGAGTCCAAGACGCTCGTGCCGCAGAGCGGCAAACAGTTGGTCGAGCAGTATACGGGTGGCCAGAAGAACATCCTCAAGACTCTCGTTCACATGGACGGCGAGGAACATGCGCGTCACCGCGCGCTCACGGCCCCCTCGTTCTCGCCTGACGGACTGAAGCGGCTGGAAGCCCAAATCAGGGACAGCGCCGCACGCTGGATCCGCGTCATGGACGAAAAGGCTCCCGAAATGGAGTTCGCCAGTGAAGTCGCTTTCCGCTATCCGCTGGAGGTGATGATGGATATCGTCGGCGCACCGCGCGAGGATCATCCTCGCATCCTCGAACTCGTGCAATGGTTCTTCAATTTCGCCGACCCGGATCTCCAGCGGCCTGGCGCCGACCCGACCGACCCCACGGAAGTGGTCAAGACCTGGGATCTCGTCAACGCCGAGTTCGGCAAACTCTATTCGAGCATCATCGCCGATCGCCGCGCCTGTCCGCGTGACGATATCGCCTCAATCCTCGCCAACAGCGAGAAGCATGGTTGTCCGATGGACCCCCGGACCATGATTTCTTACTTTCTGATTTTCTCGTCGGCAGGGCACGATTCTGCCGCCGCGACCACCGCAACATCCATGTGGCATCTCGCCGAAAACCCCGAGCTTCTCCAGCAGTTGCGGGCCGATCCAAAACTCATCCCCTCATTTGTCGAGGAAGCGATCCGCTGGACATCGCCGGTTCAGCAGTTCATTCGAACGGCTGGAAGGGATTATGAGATGAACGGCCAGACCATTCGGAAGGGCGATCAGCTTTACGTATCCTATTTGTCCGCCAACTTCGACGAGGACGTTTTCCCCGATCCGTTCACGTTCAAGGTCGATCGCCGCCCGAACCGCCACATTACGTTTGGCGCTGGCGAACATATCTGCGTCGGCGCGAACCTGGCGAGGACCGAACTGCGGATCTTCTGGGAGATGCTGATTCCCCGGCTTGAAAGCGTCGAACTGACCGCTCCCGCCCGTATGGCGCATTCGGAGTTCGTGTGCGGACCGAAGGAAGTCCCGATCCGCTACAAGCTGCTGGCCGCCTGAGCAAGTCGATGTGTGGCGGCATCACGCCGACACACATCGAAGCACAGGAATCTATTGCAAGAAATTGAGGCAACATGTCCAACACAGCCATTCGAGACATCGTCGTGATCGGAGCCGGGCAAGCCGCCGGTACGGCCGTTGCGGCGCTCCGCCAGTTCGGACACCAGGGACGGATCACCATGATCGGCGAGGAGCCTGCGCCACCTTACCAGCGTCCACCTTTGTCCAAGGCCTATTTCAAGGGCGAACTCCCTGCAGAAAAGCTCTATGTGAAACCAGAGGCCTTCTATTCGGACCAAGACATCGATCTCAGGCTCGGCCACCGGGCCGTCGCCATCGATCGTGACAAGGAGACTGTGACGCTGGATAACGGCGAACGCCTCCGTTACGGCTATCTGGTCATCGCTACCGGCGCGCGTCCGCGCATGCTGGCTGCGGAAGGCGCCGACCTCAAAGGCGTCGCCATCCTGCGCACCCTTGCCGATGTCGAAAGCCTGCGTCCGCAAGCCGTCAAGGGCAAGCGGCTGGTGGTCATCGGCGCGGGTTATATCGGGCTGGAAGCTGCGGCGGTCGCCCGGCAAATCGGCCTTGACGTCTGCGTTCTCGAAGCGGCGGATCGCGTTTTGCAGCGCGTCACGAGCCCTGCCATTTCCGACTTTTATCAGGAGGTCCACGCGGCCGCCGGGGTCGATATCCGCCTCGGTGCGCGTTTCAAGCGCTTCACCGGCGTGGATGACCGGCTGACCGGTGTCGAACTGGAGGACGGCACTCTCGTTCCGGCGGATATCGCCCTGGTCGGCATCGGCGTCGTTCCCAACCAGGAACTCGCGCAGCAGGCGGGTCTTCTCTGCGAGAACGGCATCAATACCGATGCTTGCTCCCGCACGTCCGATCCGGCAATCTTCGCTATCGGCGACTGCGCCAATCGCGTCATCGCCCAATATGCCTTTCGGGGGCGGCTGGAAAGCGTCCACAACGCCATCGAAACGGCGAAGATCGCGGCGGCTGCCATTTGCGGCAAGCCGACGCCGACCGTCGATGCGCCGTGGTTCTGGTCCGATCAGTACGACATCAAGCTGCAGACTGCCGGCCTGCTTAACGGTTTCGATGAAGCAGTCGTGCGCGGCGATTATGCCGCCCGCAGGTTCTCCGTCTGGTATCTGAAGAACGGCGTATTCCTGGCACTCGACGCCGTCAACATGCCCGGCGACTTCATGCTGGCCAAGCGGTTGGTCGGCACCGGTATCCGGCTCGATCCGACCGCACTGAAGGATCCTTCCTTCGATCTGAAGACACTGCTTATCAGCACACCTGTCTGACGCCCGCGCCCTCCCCGGTTCGTCAGACGTGGCGCCGGGTTTCCGGCGCCACACTCTATTCGGCGGTTGCGTCCTCGCTCGGGCGTATCTTGGAGAGGAACCGCTTGAGGCGAATGAGGCCAAAGAACTCAAGCATCAACGGCAGTGCCTGTTCCAGCATGTCGGCGGCCTTCCTCTCATCGATTCGTCCTTCGACGCGCTGCCGGAAAAGATGCGCTTCATGCGCAGCGACATACTCCGCAGCGTGGCGATAGTAGGCCAGAATATCGGCGGAAAAACCGTTCTTTTCATCGAAACCTGCCTCCCGCATCTGCTGCCAGATTTGCAACATGCGCGCGTCGGAGAAACTGACCAGCATCCCGTCTTCGGCTTCGATAAGCGTAATCAGGTCCAGATGGGCCATGGCCCAGGCATCGGTCTGGATGTGCGGATTGTCCGCGGCAAGATTGCCGATGTCGACATAGCCGGCGCTATCGTAGTTCACTCGTGTTGCCACGAGTGTCTCAAGATTTTGAAACGCCCGGGCGTCCAGCCGTCGCTCCGAACTCTTGCCACTGAGGAAATCGCGGATCTGCTGAAGCGTCATGCCATTGCGTTTTTGGAGGTCGCGCACGGCCTTAATCGCCTCGACATGGCTCTCGTCATAATCGGCGACATTGCGTTTCGGACGTGTAGGTTCGGGAAGAAGCCCGTGCCTGAAATAAACACGAATCGTTTCCCGGCTGACGCCAGTTTCTACCTCAAGATCGCGCATCTTCATGCGATTCTCTATAGTTGCTAACCGGTTCGCTTTCCAGTGCTTTCAAAGCTGTTCCGGGGAAACGGGCGTTCGGTGACCGTCCATTCAGACCTGCCTGGCGTCGCACCCCGAACGCCATGACAGCGCGGATCACGCGCTCCGCGCTGTCATGGCCAGTTCGTCCAGATAGGTTTGCAGATCAGCATTCAATTCCGGTACGTGCGCGCTCGCCCGCACATCCCATCCCGACATCTTGAAGGGAGCGGCGAAGACATGATAGGCGCCGCCGCCATCCTCGACGGTCTGCAGAAACCCGCGCTCGACGAGCGCCGGGTCGGCCATCGCCTCTCCGACGGTACGATATCGAGCTGCCGGTACATCCGCTTCGGCCATCAGTCGCTCGCACTCCGCGGCGCTGCGTTCGACAGTCCATGCCTCGATGTGGGTCATAATCTCGCCCCAGTTGCGTTCGCGGCCCGCAGCAGAGGTGTAGCGCTCATCGCGTGCCCAGTCGGGGTGGTCGAGCAGGGCAACCAAGCTGTCAAAGTTCTTCTGGCTGAGCGGCGCGGCGATGACATATCCGTCCTTTGCCTTCAGCGGGCCATAGACATGCCGCTTGCGTGCCTGCGGCAGTTGGGCCTCCTGGCACTCGTAGACCATCATGGACATGATGCTATCCATCAGCGCCACATCGATCTGTTGCCCCTGCCCGGTCTTCTCGCGTTGATAGAGCGCGGCCTGGATCGCGCCGAAAGCATAGACGCCGGCGATAGCGTCAGCCACGAACATGCCGGTTGGCGTCGGAGGCCCGGCCTCCGGCGAGAAGCCCTTCAGCGTCAGATCGTAGCCGCTCGAAGCATGGATGACCGGCGCATAAGCCGGCTTGTCGGCCGCCGAACCGCGCTGCCCGTATCCGGAGATCGAGCAGAAGATCAGGCGCGGATTGAGAGACTTGAGCGTTTCATAGCCTAGGCCCAGCCGCTCCATGACACCGGGCCGAAAGTTTTCCACCACCACGTCCGCCGTTTCGATCAGCTTCAGGGCGATCTCTCGGTCGCGCCGCGCTTTCAGATCGAGCGCAATGCTGCGCTTGCCGCAATTCAGATGCCCGAAGTATCGGCTGTGTCCATCCTGCTGAGGCGGCCGGGCACGCATTGCGTCGCCGGTTGGCGGCTCCACCTTGATGACCTCCGCGCCCATGTCGGCGAACAGGCGGGTACAGAAAGGCCCCGCCATGACCAGTGTGAAATCGATGATACGCATGGCCGGCAACCTTTCAGCGCGCCATCATGGCGCGCGAGATGACGAGCCGCTGAATCTGGCCGGTTCCCTCGTAGATCTGAGTGACCTTCGCATCGCGCATCAGGCGCTCGACGCCCGTTTCAACGAGATAGCCCGCGCCGCCAAAAACCTGCACCGCGTCCGTCGTCACCTTCATCGCGGTATCGGCGGCAAACGTCTTGACGATCGACGCCATTTCGGCCAACCGCGCGGTGTCACCCCGATCGGCCATGTCTGTCACCTTGTAAAGCAGCGCACGGGCCGCTTCGATCTGGATCTGCATATCCGCCAGCATGAAGGCCACTGCCTGAAACTCCCCGATCGGCCGGCCGAACTGGTTGCGCTCCTTGGCGTAGGCCAACGCCATATCGAGCGCGCCTTGTGCCACACCGAGCGCGGAGGCGGCAACCGTCGGACGATTGTAGTTCAGGCAGGTCATGGCGTTCTTGAAGCCTTTGCCTTCCTCGCCGACCAACGCATCCGCTGGCACACGCAATTCGTCGAAGAACAGGTCGACGCTCTTGATGCCCCGCAGACCCATCTTCTTGGGGCTCTTGCCGATGGTCAGGCCAGGCGCGCCACGTTCTACAACGAATGTGGAGATACCGTTGCCGCCCTTACCCTCGGAGGTGCGAGCATAGACCATGATGAACTCTGCCTTGTCGCCCTTGGTGATATAGGTCTTCTGACCCTTGATCACCCATTCATCCCCATCGCGACGGGCAGTGGTCTTGATACCCGAGACGTCAGAGCCCGTATGCGGCTCCGTCATAGCGACGGCGGAGCATATGCCGCCCTGGGCAATACGCGGCAGGTACTTCTGTCGCTGGTCCTCAGTGCCGAAATGGCGTAGGGGCAAGACCATCGCGAAATCGGAAGCGCCGACCAGATGCGAAACCGAAAATGACTTGCGGGCGACCTCCTCTTTCGCAATGCAGGTCATCGTCAAGTTGCCGCCCGGACCACCATAGGCCTCCGGAACCTGAATTTGCATCAGGCCGAAATCGCTGAGCAGCGGAATGACGTGATCAGGCATCTCGTCGTCTTGATCGATCTTTTGGGCAATCGGCGCGAATTCCTTTTCCGCAAGCTTGCGGACCTCTTCGCGAAACATCTCAAGCTCGTCGGTATTGTCACGGTTATCGGTCACGGTCTCACTCCCATTCTATTGAATGGATAAATGGTAGTACCTTTTTAATTTTGGTCAACCGGCGGCATGCACGAAAGTGACGTGAAGCCGAAACCGCCCTGATTAAAGAACCTACCAGAGGCTGGTATGGACGCGAGTTAAATGAGCACGCAATTCGGTCTTGGCAGCTTCTGCATCGCCTTTGCGCATGAACTCCATGAACGCGTCGCGCGATTTCATCAGCGTATCCGCCGACATGTCCGCAACGCGGTAGCGCAGGAAAGTCTGTATGACCTCGGTCTGGGAATCAACAGTCAGGATCAGCGCCCTGTTACCGACAAGCGCTGCGAGTTCGTGATAGAATCGGCGGGCACATTCGATGCGGCGGGCAATGTCACCGGACAAAGTCGCCGCCCTCGTGTCCTCCACGACGAGTTGGAGCGGCGAGAGATCGAGCGTACTTCCCCCCTTGAAAAGATGGTCAATAATCATCTCCAGGATCATAATGCGGGCTTCGAACAGATCCTTCGGCGAAAGCGCATTTAGAATGATCAGGTCGCTCAGGGCTTGCGTGATTCGGCTCGCTTCACCCTCCTGAACGAAGGCCCCGCCCTTGATGCCTTTTCGAAGCGCCACGATGCCGGCAATCTCAAGGCTTCGCAAAGCTTCCCGCACGACGTTTCGGCTTACGTTCAGCTGAAGCGCCAAGTCGCGTTCAGGTGGCAGCTTGTCACCTGGCTTGAGCTCGCCGTAAAGAAGCTTTTCGCGCACGCTCGCACAGACCAATTCGAACGCTCTTGGCGAATGCACCGGCTTGAACGATCCGGCAGCGCGCTTCGACTTCGTCTCGGGCACCTGAAAACTCTCCGTTTCAATCGCACCATGAATAGCAGCCCTGGCGCCGGCTTGCCAGAATGTGAATGGATTGTAATTCGTGATGGATTCCTTATGGTAGGACCATTAACCATTCTCAAAGCATGTGCCTCCCATGAAGCTGGACCGTCTTGCCGCCCTGTGCCTGATGCTCGCCATCGCCCCGGTCCTGTTCGCGATGGAGACCACCGCTCCGCACTGGACCATTGTCGCGATTGCGCTGGTCGCGGCCTATATCGCGATCTGCCTGCGGCGGACGGGCTTTGCTGCGCGGATGATGCTGGGCGCAGCGATCCTGACCTCCGCCCTTTACGTCATGCTGGGAGGGACCGCATCCGGCTTCATCCAGGTCGTGCGGCAAACGATCTATCTTCCTGTCCTGATCGGCGTACTGGTGCCTCTGCGCGTTGTCGCCATGGAGGCGGAGATGGTGAAACGCGCGGGGCATTTCGTCGTCGATCAGCCGCCATCGCGCCGTTTTGCCCTGCTGGCGATCGGCGGACAAATTTTTGGCGTGCTGCTGAATGTCGGAGGCCTGCTCATCCTGCTGCATGTCGCGTTACGCGGCCCGATGGCGCGAGGGCCGGACGACAAGGTGGCTGCACTCCAGACCAGGCGCATCACCATCGCCGTGATGCGGGGGTTCGGGGCGAATATCTTCTGGTCTCCATTGGGGCTGGGCCTCAATCTACTCTTGACCCTGATGCCGACCCTGACCTGGACCGAATTCGCGCCCTATGGTCTGGCGGCGAGTGTGGTGTTCATCGCCATCGGCTGGCTGGTGGATCGCCTCCAGAGCCCGCCGCCACCGGTTGCCCGGAAGGCGGAGGCATCCGGCGAGGGCTGGAGCCTCGTCGGATTGCTGGCGATCCTCGCGGTCATCAGCGGTGGCGCGGCGCTGATCGAGACCATTTTCGGCCTGCCCCTGCGCGGCGCCATCCTCGTCATCGTTCCCCTCTTCGCGGTAGGCTGGCAGCTTGCGGTCAGATCGGCCGAACGGGCGCCGTACCAGGCCCTGGGGGAACTGCTCGACAAGACGGTGCGCGCGCTGCCCGGCGCTTCGAACGAGATCACGATCATAGCCTCCGCAGGCTACCTCGGCCTGCTGATTGCCGCGATGATTCCGCATGACGCGGTCAGTCAACTTGCGCTCGGCCTAGGGCTTGATGGCGGTCTGCTGGCGGTCGCCATCTGCCTGCTCGTTCTGGCGTCGTCGCTCGCCGGACTCAATCCGATGATTGCCTCCACCATCAGCGTCAAGGCCGTGGTCTCGGCCGGACTGGCGATTTCAGAACCGCTTCTTGTGCTGTCAGTGCTTGTCGGCTGGGCTCTAGCGTTGGTGGTTTCACCCGCCACATCGACGCTCGCCATTGCAAGCTCCGTCACACGCAAACCGCAATCAACGGTCGGTTTGCGCTGGAACGGAGCCTTCTGCCTTGCCGTCCTGATCGTCGCGATGGTGATCTTTCTGGAAATCTGGCCCTGAACGGCTATGTGCACAGCCAATGGGGCTTATGCGCCGGTTTTATCAGAAGCGTGGGCCGCTTCGGACATTCTGGACAGCAAATAGGCGTGCAGCCGCTGCATGTGGTCGGTCATTTCGGCCACGGCCGCCGGCACGTCCCGCTTGCGCAGATGCTTGAGGAATTTCTCACGCGAGGCTGCCACATCCCAGCTTCGGTCAGGCCCTATCTGTTTAAGATAGTAACCCAGCGGCACAGTGAACGCGCTCATGATCACCGACATAGCCCTATTTTTCGTTGCCTTGGCGAGAAGATCGTAGAATTCCTGTGTCATGCGGGTTCGTTCGTCCCCGCTGACCCTCGGGCCTGCGGCTCGAAGGCTCGCGATATTCGCCTTGATGGCGTCGAAATCCTCTTCGGTCCCCCGTTCACAGGCGAGGCGAATGATTTCGCGCTGGAGGCATACCCTCGCTTCAGTATAATCCTCGAGCGACAGGCCACCAAGAGAAAGCAGGTCCTGCATGGTCTGGGTGATCGGTTGTGGATCGCCTTGCATGACGACCGCACCGCCATACATGCCCTTTTGCAAAGACAGAACGCCGCTCATCTCCAGAGTGCGAAACGCTTCGCGAACGGTGGATCGACTCACCTCGAACTGCTCGGCGAGTTCTCGCTCGGACGGCAGCTTATCGCCGGCGGACAATGAACCCGACTGTATTTCGTGGCGAATCTGAGTGCAAATCTCTTCGAAAGCACGCTTGGTCCGAACGGGCTTGAAGGCTTGTTTGTCTGACACGCGATTCTCTCTCGGCTTCAATTGATCAGACCATTATGTATCTTCCTTTCGATCCGTCGTGCAACGACTGAAACGGAATTTCAGCGCACGACGGACGATTTGCGGCACCGGAAGCTCGCCGATGTCAGTCGAACAATACAGCCGGGAGCCAGGTGGCGATCTCGGGCACAAGGATGATCATGACGGTCAGAAGAATGGGCGCGATAACGAAAGGCATGACACTCTGGTAGAGCCGCGGCAGGGAAATCCCCGGCATTTGTCCTTGCATGACGAAGATGTTCATCCCCACAGGCGGGGTAATCATGCTGACCTCGATCATGATCGCGATAAAAACACCGTACCAGACCGGATCGAAGCCGGCCTGCTGGATGAGAGGCAGAAGAATCGGAACCGTGATCAGGATCATGCCGAACGCTTCGAGGAAGCAACCCAGAATGATGTAGAAGCCGCTGATCAGCAGCATGAGAGCGATCGGGCTCAGATCCATACTGTTGACCCAACTCACGAGACCCTGCGGCAACTGCGCCAGAACTACGAAATATGCGAAAATATTGGAAGCATAGAGGATCGCGAACAATACGGCGGATGTCCGTATAGTCGCAAAGATCGCTTCCTTCGTGTCCGCGACCGTCAGCCGGCCTGTCACCGTCCCAAGCAGCCAGGCGCCGAAAGCACCGACTGCCGCCGCTTCGGTGGCTGTGAACAGGCCAGTGTAAAGACCGCCCATCACCATTGCGAAGAGGACGACAATCTCCCACACCTGCCCCAGCGAACGTATGCGGTCCCTGAATCTCGGTCGGTCGCTCGTCTGGGGCGCCCAGTGAGGCGCGATCCAGACGATAATCGCGACGATAAAAATATAGAGGAAACACAGGAGAATGCCGGGGACCAGGCTCGCCGCATAAAGGCGGGGAACGGATTCTTCGGCGATCATTGCGAAGATGACCAGTGCGATGGATGGCGGAATGAGAATTCCGAGCGTACCGCCTGCTGCGATGCAGCCTGCCGAAAGCCTGTCGTCGTATTTTGCTTCTTGCATCGACGGAACGGCAACGCGCGTCATAGTCGCCGCCGTGGCAACCGAGGAGCCGGAAACCGCACCGAAGCCTGCGCTTGCACCGAGAGTCGCGTAGGCGTGGGCGCCGCGCAAACCCGCAAAAATGTCTTGCGCGGTGCTATAGAGCCGTCCCGACATGCCGGACCGGACGGCCAGGTCCCCCATCAACACAAAAAGGGGAAGCTGGGACAGGGTGTAGTTCGTCGCGATATCGTAAGGAACCTGACCGGCAACCTGCAAGGCGCGATCGACACCGTTGATGAGCGAATAGCCGCCGAAGCCGACCAGCCCCATGGCCACGGCGACCGGTATGCGAATGAAGACGAAGAATATCAGAGCCAGCATGCCGACCTGACCGATAACCTGTACGCTCATTAGGTTATTCCTTGAAGATGACTGAGTTTGCGGAAGGTCGGAAAATGGTGGCGAGCACGCTCAACGTCGCGCCCGCCGCCCCCATCAGGATCGGTATCCATATGACCCAGATCGGAATGCCCGTTTCGTATTTCGTGTCACCGAAATTCCACGCATCGAGGAATGGATTGAGCATGGAAATGAACGTGAGAACGACGAAACCCAATGTTACGAGACGCGTGAAAAGAATCAGCGCCTTCAGGAGCGGAGGGGGAAGGAAATAGTCGATCAGATCTATCCGGATATTTTCCTCTCTCTGGAAAATCGACGGGAGGGCAAGGAAAATGACGAAAGCGAGACAGGCTTCAACAACATCGTAGACGCCGTTGATCGGCCTTTGCGTGGCGATGTCGAAGACGATGTCGAGAAGTGTAGCGCAGATGATGATGATCAATGCCAAGGCGGCACCGATCATCATGATGTGGTTGATCCTTTCGAGAAACCGCATAGAGGTGCCCTTGTGTGGAAGCTGCGGGACGACGCCGTCCGAAATCCAGACGCGATCTTCGTCAGTGGTATCGTTTCGAGACTTCGGCCAGGGATTTCAGGAACTCGGTTCCGTTCATGCCCTTTGCGTCCAGCGCATCGGCGGCGTCGCTCTGCAGCTTTTTCGAGATCTGCGCGAAGGCCTCCGCGTCCTGCGGACTGAGGCTCTTGATCACCAGTCCCTTTTGCACGAGTTCGTCACGGGATTCGAGTTCACCGCGAGCGAGCACGCGCCCCCACTCCCGCTGTCCCTGCGCACCGAAGTGCTTGTCGAAGGCGGACTTGAGATCGTCGGGCAGCTTTTCGTATGCGGCCGGGTTCATGACGACCACGAAGGTCATTCCGCCGGAGGCGAGTTCCAGCAGATAGCGGGCACTGTCCAGCAACTTGAACGACACGATGCCCGCATAACCGGTCAATGCGCCGTCGATCGTCCCGCGCGAGAGGGCCTCGCCCATTTCCGTCGACGCGATGAAGGTCGGCACGGAATGCACGGACTCCAGCATTTTGGCGTAGGCAGGTCCGGGATAACGGATGCGCTTGTTTTTGATCTCATCCAGTCCCATGATCTCCCTGGTGGTGAGAAGGACAGGGTTCGGCAGAATGGTGACGTTCAGCAGCTTCACGCCATTGAGTTCGCGTTGCAGATAGCGGTCGCTCAACTCGAGTGCGGCGGCCGACACCGGCGCCACGATGTCAAGACCCGTACCGCTGTCGGCGACACCGGCAATATCCAGCATCTCCATCAAGGGAAAACGGCCCGGCGTGAGGCCCAGCAGAGCAACTGCGATGTCGGAGACGCCGGTGCGCGCGAGGTCGAACTGGCGGGGTGCCGGTCCCATCTGGGAGGCCTCGTACAATTCGAGATTCAGACGCCCCCCGGTTTCCTTATCCAGCGCCTCGTTGATCTTGCGCATCTGCTTGTTGAGATCGCTCGACGGCGGGGTGAAAAGCGAAACGGAAAGTTTCACCTTTTCCTCCGCAGCCATGGAAGGTCCGCCCGCAATTGCACACAGGCCCACGATGGCGGCGCACAGCGCCACCTTGAATACATGCCTTCCCATTTTCTCCTCCAGAATGAGAATGAATTCAGAATTGGAAATGCGCCGGCATTCCTCCATGCCGTTGCATTTTCCTTGTCAGGCGATCCAGACCGCCTTGGTGTTCAGGAACTCCTCGATGTGCTCCAGACCGGACTCGCGACCGTAGCCGCTCATCTTGTAGCCGCCGAAGGGAACCGCCGGGTCCATGATCTGATAGCAGTTGACCCAGACGCTTCCCGCCTTCAGACGGCGCGACATGTAGTTCGCCTTGGTGATGTCGCGGGTCCAGACACCGCTACCGAGGCCGAAAGTCGTGTCATTCGCACGGCGCAGCACGTCATCGATGTCGCTGAACCGCAGCGCCGAGATGACCGGACCGAAAATCTCCTCGCGGGCGATCTTCATGTCATCCTCCACACCGCTGAAAACGGTGGGCTGCAAGAAATAGCCGTTCTCCAGACCGGCGTCGGAAATGCGCCCGCCTCCGACCGTGACCGTGGCACCCTGAGCGCGGCCCGCGTCGATGTAACCGACGATGCGCTCCATCTGTTCGAGCGAGACGACGGGGCCAAGCTGCGTTTCCGGATCGAGCGGATCGCCAACCTTCAAAGAGCGCGTAAAGTCTGCGACCCTTTCGATGAATTCGTCATAGATATTGTCCTCCACGAAAAGCCGCGTGCCAGCCGAGCAGATCTGGCCTGAATTGGTGAACACCGCCATGGCCGCCGCCGGCACCGCCTTGTCAAGGTCGGCATCGGCGAAGACGATATTGGGCGATTTGCCACCGAGTTCCAGGCTAACGCGCTTCACATTGCCGGCGGACGCCTGGATGATGCGCTGGCCGACGCCGGTCGAACCGGTGAAGGCCACCTTGTCGACGCCGGGATGGGCAGCAAGTGCCGCGCCGGCATCGCCCAGCCCCGCGACGACGTTCACGACGCCCGGCGGAACGCCGGCATCGAGGCAGAGCTGGCCGAGAAAGATCGGCGAAAGCGGTGCCTGCTCGGCGGGTTTCAGAATCACCGTACAACCCGCCGCCAGCGCCGGCGCGATCTTCCAGATCGCCATGCCGATCGGGCCATTCCATGGATTGATGGCGCCGACGACGCCGACCGGCTCGCGTAGCGTATAGGCCAGAGGATCGCCCGGTTGGGAGGTCGAGATCGTGTGGCCATGAATGGCGGTGGCCAGACCAGCATAGTAGCGCAGCAGCCCGACGGCGCGGCGCTTGGCAGCCGCGGTGCGCGTGATCGGGTTGCCCATATTGACCGTGTCGATGAGTGAGATCTGATCCCAGTTGCTTTCGACCAAATCGGCTAGCTTCAACAGCACCGCCTGCCGGTCGAACGGCGAGAATCGGGCCCAGGGTCCGTCCTCCAGAGCGCGGCGCGCGGCAGTGACTGCCAGATCGATATCGGCGGCGCCCCCCTTGGCGACCTGACGGATAGGCTGGCCGGTTGCTGGCGTGTAGGTTGCGAAGGTCTCGCCGGACAGCGCGTCGACCCATTGGCCGTCGATCAGCAGCTTGGCGGGCTTGTCCTGCAAGGACGCAATCGTCTCGATGAGACGCTGATCGTGAATTCCCATGTTACTCTCCCTTGTGAGCGCTTCGCTCCGAAATGTCGTAAGGACCGATGTCGTTCAGGCTGCGCGACGATCAATCTTGCGTTCGCCCAGAATAAAGGCGGCGGCGCGTTCGCCGATCATCATTGCCGGCGCGGAGGTATTGCCCGCGACGATGCTCGGCATGATCGAAGCGTCGGCCACCCTGAGCCCGGCAATGCCCCTGACGCGCAATTGCGGATCAACGACCGCCATCGGGTCGCTGGCAGGACCCATTTTGCAGGTGCCGACGGGATGATAGACGGTGGCCACGGTGGACCGCACATAGGCCTCAAGATCGGCGTCGCCTGTGACCTGATCGCCCGGCAGCAGTTCCTTGCCGGCATAAGGTTTCATCGCGGTGCTGCGGATGACCCGGCGTACCTCGCGAATGCCGCGCACCAGAGTGTCGACATCGTTCTGGTTGTCGAGGAAATTGGCTGTCAGTTTCGGGCGGTCGAGCGGCGACGCCGAGCGCAGTTCCAGCCGGCCGCGGCTCTCCGGCCGACAGATGTTGACGAGCGCGACGAAACCGTGCTGCCTCGGAATGAGCGCTGCGGCGGTCTTCAGGCCCATGAGAAAGGTGACCTGCACATCCGGGCGGTTTAGACCGGGGCGGCTGCGCAGAAAACCGCCGACTTCCGCGACATTGGAGGCGAACACGCCCTTGCGAGTCAGGATGTATCGCAGGGCTTGGGCCGTCAGCTTGGGCAACGTCTTCCAGGAAAGCGCCAGCGTGTGGCCGGAAGTGTCCTCGACCGCCACGCCAACGGCCGGATGGTCCTGAAGGTTCCGCCCAACGCCGGGAAGGTCGGCAACCACCTCGATGCCATGCCGGTTCAATTCCGACGCAGGCCCGATTCCCGACAGCATTAAAAGGTGGGGCGAATTGATTGTCCCGGCGGAAAGCACGATTTCCTGCGCCGCGCGGATCGTCTGGCGTTTGCCTTGACGAACCACTGTGATGCCGGTCGCGCGACCGTTTTCGACATTGATGCGTTCGACCAGCGCTCCATCGAGAAGAGTGAGATTTCGCCGCCCCTTTGCCGGACGCAAAAAAGCCTCCGCGCTGCTCATGCGCATGCCATTGCGCTGGTTGACGGAAAAGAGTCCGAAACCGTCCTGCGAAGGACCGTTGAAATCGCGGGTCGCCTCATGGCCGGTTTCCCGGCCGCCATCGATCAGAGCGGCGGAAATCGCATTCGGCGACGGCACCGTGGCAACGTTCAGTTCACCCCCGCGCCCATGGAACTCCCCGTTGACGTCGAGCTTCCAGTTCTCGTGGGCCTTGAAGGCCGGCAGGACATCTTCATAGCTCCAGCCTTCATTGCCCTGCGCTTGCCATTCATCGTAGTCGGAGGCATGGCCGCGCATGTAGACGGTCCCGTTCACGGCAGAGCAGCCACCAACGATCCTGCCGCGCGGGCAGGGAATGCGCCGGTCGGGATTGGCGTCTGACGCAATGAACTCGTCGTTCCAATTATAGCGTGCATCCGGGAGCAGAAAGATATTCCCGAACGGCAGCTTGACCTTCAGATTGAGCGGAAAGCGCGTGTAGGACTCGCCAGCCTCGACCAGAGCCACACGAACTGACGGATCTGCCGACAGCCGGTTTGCGATGACGCAGCCGGCGGAGCCCGCGCCGATCACAATATAATCGAACGTCAATTCAGACATTTTCCTCCCACTCCTCCCAGTGGCCATTCTTTAAATGGCCGGACCATTAAATGCAGTGCTCTTGACCCCTGTCAATATCAATCTTATGTCCACCTAGCATCAACCAGTGAGCGGAGGGTTCAATGTCAGTGTTTCCGAAAGCGGAAGCCGTTGGGAAACGCAGACATCGAGCGTTTCCGGCAGCCAGCCGAACCCCATCATCGTGATGACAAGCTGACTGTCGTCGAGACCCGTCAGGCGCCTGAGTGCCC
The DNA here is from genome assembly GCF_007992095.1 of Paenirhizobium naphthalenivorans. Lineage (GTDB taxonomy): Bacteria > Pseudomonadota > Alphaproteobacteria > Rhizobiales > Rhizobiaceae > Allorhizobium > Allorhizobium naphthalenivorans. Next base: position 16,425 of record NZ_BJZP01000029.1, on the reverse strand, counting down.
TATCTTGCTCCTTCTCGACGGACCAGTTCAACATGCAGGTGCCGAGCCCTTCGGCGTGCAGGGCATAGGCTAGCGTCATCGCGAACAAACCGCCATCCACCCAGCCCTGGTAGCGTTCACCCACCGTTTCCCAGGCATTCAGATTGCTGGTGACGATGAGAATGCCGGCCAGTTGGTGTCCGAAAGTCCGGTTGCCCGCCTGCATCTTGCGGACACGTTCGAGCAGAGCCGGATCAGTATAGGCGAAAACATGACAGGACTGGCGATTGCAGCTCGACGGCGTTTCCTGTGCCGCGATAACGGCGCGCTTCAGCTCTTCGACCGGCTGCGGTCCCGGCTTGAAGCTGCGGATGGAGTGACGCGAGCGCACGAAACCAAGGAAGTCGATGGCGGATTTCGCATGGATTTCGGCGGCGCTCACCGTCTCCACACCCGCGGCAACATCATGCCGGGCCGCGGCGGGGTGCCGGGTAAGAACGGCCTGCAGATCCTTCAGGCCACTGTTATCGACAGCATTGAACATCAGATAGCTTTCCAGCGTCTTCCGCGCGATCGCGCTTGCAGAATCCGGCCCGCTTTCACGCAGATGCAGTTCCATATCCGATGCGAGGCGTTCGGCGCGGGCGCGTCCTAACCCGGTCTTTGCGTTGGAAAGTGACATGCCATATTCGAGAAAGTGCGCGTCGGCCATCATCCGCGCGGCGCGCTGCCGAGATCGACTTGCCTCCAGAAGATAGGCATTTCGCCAATAGCGGAATCCATCATAGGCCAGGTTCGAAGCCAGCCGCAGCGCCGCACCAAATCGCCTGACACCCTGAGAACCGCGCGTTTCCGCTTTCACCTTGCGACCAGCCTCGACCGCGGCTGCAGGCTTCACCATGCCAATCGTCATTGAAATATCCTCTCGCTCACTCCGTCCGTAAAATGGCAAATGGTAGAACCATTAACAAGACGTCGTGGCGTTTTTTGTTGGAGACCTTCCGCAAAGCACCTCCACGCCAAATCTACCACTCCTCTCTCGCACCCCCCCGGACGCTCTAAACCGCAATTGGTTCGTAAAAACCATCGGCGATCCTATCCGCAGATACTCGAACCGCGTCGTGGGACTCGACAGCTTCAAAGCCGTCATCTGCAAGACGAAGGCGTGGAAAGCGCAAACGAGAAGCCCACGATCGGTTGCGGACCGATGTCTTTTCGTCACCAATGGAAACCGTCGTGAACGGTATCGTTCCGCCTCAATCCCGCGAGGGCAGGGTCCGAAGGCAGGCATGCACACGGCTCAGATGCGCGCGAATCTCGATCTTCGCCGCTTCGATCTCGCCCTCCTTGAGCAGGCGGACGAAAATCTCGCGCGAGGTCAGGAGAACCTGTTCCGGCATGTCGGCCACCCGATAGCGCATGAAGCCCTGGATCAGTTCCGTTTGCGCATCGACGGTAAAAACAAGCGCCGTATTGCCGGTCATGGCGGCCAATTCATGGTAAAAACGGTATCCGCATTCCCTACGGCGCTTCATGTCTCCGGTGCGGCAAGCCGCACGGGTCTCCGACACGAGAGCCTCCAGATTCGAGACATCCGGACGGCGGGCGATCCGCCCGATCTGGTCGAGCACCAGTTCGAGGATCAGGATGCGCGCCTCGTACAGGTCTTTCACCGAGATGGAATTGAGCGTGATCAGATCACCCAGAGCTTGAGCCAGCCGGCTCGCCTCCCCCGGCAATATGGAGGCTCCGTCCACGCCCCTGCCAAGCGTCACGACACCGGCGATTTCGAGACTTCGCAAGGCTTCGCGCACGACTTGACGGCTGACGCATAATTGTTCGGCCAGCTCACGCTCATGGGGAAGACGATCGCCCGGCTTCAATTCGCCTTTCAGCAATTTCTCCCTGACGCGCTCGCAAACGAGTTCGAACGGTTTCTGCGTACCGACCGGTTTAAAAGACGCCTTGCCTGAACCCATGTTACCGCCTGACACGATCTTGCCTACCTTCCAGCGTCGCAATTCCGGCAAAAGCGAACAGTCATTTCGGCCGGTTCGACCCGCGTACCAGGATTAAAGGACAATCACTGAAGCCGCGACCATATATCACCGAACGGTCCCGCGGACACCTACCGCCTCGCCTCAAGCCGCAGGGCGAAATGCGCCACGGGAAGAAACCTCAGATATCGAGGACTAGACGCGCGGATTTCGAGCCCGAGCAGCACACCATCATCGTGTTACAGGCGGCTCGCTCCTCATCGGTCAGGATCGAATCGCGATGGTCTGGACGTCCGCTCAGAACCCGTGTTTCGCAGGTGCCACATACCCCGTCATTGCAAGCGAAGGGGACAGAGACGTTGTTGGCGATCAGAATGTCGAGGATCGACTTGCCCGCCGGCACTTCGAGCACCATGCCGGAGCGGTGCAGTTCGACCTCGTATCCGCCTTCGCGGGCGGCTTCCTCCCGTGCCGAGAAATATTCCACATGCAACTGCTCGCGCGGTATCGCCTGACCGGCCTTCTCGTAGGCGGCCAGCATAGGCTCAGGACCGCAGCAGTAGAAATGCGCCGTCGGAGTCGCGGTGAAGATCGCGTCCAGGTTCATGCGGGCGCCGCCCTTCTCGTCGTCGAAATGGCAGACGACCTCGCCTTTGTCAGCGATGACTGCAATCTCGTCGAGGAAGGCGGCGGCGCTGCGGCTGCGCGCTGCATAGTGCAGCGTCCAGCGCCGGCCAAGTTCGCTGAGACGCGTCAACATGCAGAGCATCGGCGTGATACCGATGCCGCCGGCGATGAATACGGACTGCTCGGCATCTTCGCGCAGCGGGAAGTTGTTCTTGGGCGCGGAGATCTTCAGCTTGTCGCCCACCCTTAGCGTATCGTGAACATAAAGCGATCCGCCTCGGCTTTCCGGGTCCCTGTGCACCGCGACCGAATAGGTCTTGCCGTCCGTATAGGGTTTGTAGAGCGAATAGCTGCGTCGCAGCGAGCCACTGAGAATGAGATCTATGTGCGCGCCGGGTCCGAAAGACGGCAGCACAGTGCCGTCGAGCGGCGAAACCTCCACTGAAACAATGGTATTCGCCTCGTAACGGATCTGGCGCACCCTGACGGGGATTTCCTTTTCGGACATGGCTTCCTCCCTTATGGCCCATCCGGCGGCAAACGCCGGAGGGCATCATGTTCTTGAATCAAAGCAGCAACCCGCTCTCCCGAAATCGAGTCAGGTCGTTGGAGGTGAAGCCCAGGTAATCCGTCAAGACCTGATCGGTATGTTCACCGAGGCGGGGCGCGGCCGAGCGTAAGGCCGATGGCGTCTTATCGAACCGGTAGGCCGGGCCGTTGTATTTGAGCGTTCCCATTTCTGCGTGGCTGAGCGGCCAAAAGTGGTTGCGCGCTTCGAGGATCGGATCGCTGAGCAGGTCCGAGCCGCAATAGGCGACACCCGCCGGCACGCCAGCCTCTGCGCATGCCTGCATCAGTTCCGCCGCATCGAAGGCAACCGTCAGTTCTCCGACATGCGCGTCCAGTATATCCGCGCCCTCTGCCCGTGCGCGGTCCAGGTCGCTCCCATCGCCGAGAATACGCTTCAAGGAAACCCACTGTTTCTCGTCCTCGACTTCGAGCGCGATCCAATGTTCCGTCCCGGCGCAGGGATAGACGCCATGAAGGATCGAGCCTTCCTTTCGGTTGCCGGAACGCTGGGCATTGGCGCCGGTGATCTGCAGATCGAGCAGTTGCGGCGAAACCAGTTGGGTAGTCGCCTCGATCTGTGAGAGTTCCACATGCTGCCCCTCCCCCGTCTTTTCGCGGTGGATCAGCGCGGCCATCAGGGCTGCGAGCGCATAACGGGGCGAGACCGAATCCGAATAGGCACCCTTCGGAACGGCGGGCAACCTGTCTGGCCAGCCGGTCATATGCTGTATCCCCGCCAGCGCCGCTCCTTGCGCCCCGTAGCCCGGATGGCGTGACCAGGGACCATCGGCGCCGTAGAGCGAGGAACTCAGCATGATGATGCGCGGATTGATCTTGCGCAGGCTCTCATAATCGAGGCCCCATTTCTTCATGATGCCGGGGCGGAAGCTTTCAGCGACGATATCCGCCCATTCGATCATCGGGCGGATGATGGTCATCGCGTCCGCATGGTTCATGTCAACGCCGATGCCGAGCTTCGAGCTATGAAAGTCGGCAAAGAAGCCGCTTCGATTGATGCCCGGCTTGTCATCGATGAACGGCCCGCCCAGACGAATGGAGTCCGGATGCTTGAAGCTCTCGACCTTGACAACGGTCGCGCCGTTGTCCGAAAGCTGTTTCGTCACGATGGGACCGGCTGCCGCCCATGTGAAATCGGCAACCTTGAGACCGTCAAAAATACCCTTGCTCACGATGCCTCCCTTAATCTGCGTGCAGTGCCGAGCACGTCGTCGGTGTCTGCCCCGACGACAGGCGGCGGGGCCATATCGGCGACAGCGGTCGCGGACATGCGGACCCAGTTCGCGGGCAGTTCGACGTCAAGATCGCGCGCTTCGTCGCTGAGCGACTTAAACAGGCCCCGCGAGCGGAACTGGACGTTTTCGAAAATATCCCGGATGGAATTGATAGGCGCCATGAGGATACGGTCGCGCACCGAACGCTCGATCAGTTCCTCCGATGTCTTCGTTTCGATGAAGCGCTTGATGACATCGGTCACAGCGTCGTAATCGTCCTGCGGGATGGCGAACTGTCCATCGCCGTTCCAGTCGTGGCGGCGCAGGATTTCATCCGTGACGCCGTCTTCCTCCATCCATTTCAGCAGCGCTTCGTAGGACTTGATGCGCGCCGAACCGCCACCGCCGCCGACCGGACCGAAAACGAAGGAGCCGTCCTTGCAAGGCCAGACGAGACGGGTGAAGAAGCGGTTGGCCCGCTCCTTGCGGATAGCACCGCCGCGCATCTCGTTCAACGACAGGATCTGCCAGGCCATGGTGGTGTTGAGCAGGGTCCAGATAACCACTTCCTGAACCGATATATCGACGCGCTGGCCCTCTCCGGTCTTGAGGGCATGATAATAGGCCATCAGAGCGGCGCTGGCGGCTTCCGCCCCTGCCTGCAAGAGACCGACCGGAAGACCGATCCGCACCGGCGGACGGTCGATATCGCCGTTCTGGAAGAGATGGCCGCCAAGTGCCTGCAAGGTTGTGTCGGTGGCAGGCATGGCCTCATAAGCATGGCCGCGACCGAAGGGCAGGATCTCGGTCCAGATAACCGCCGGGTTTGCCGCCCGGGCGCTCGCTTCCAGCCTGTCCATGTCCGCCAGCGACAAACGCCGGAAGTCCGAAACGACGATGTCCGCGTCGGCGGCGAGCGCACGGAAATCCGCAAGTCCCGCCGGCGTATCCAGATCGATGACCACGCTCTTCTTGCCGAAGTTGAACGCCAGCCAGGACGCGCTTTCCTGCCCCAGCTTGGTGGGAACGAGAGGCGCGTCGAAACGCGCCTTCTCTCCGCCTTGCGGCTCGATCTTGATTACCGAAGCGCCGAGATCGGCGAGCACACGCCCGCAAGCGGCCCCGGCCAGAGAGGAAATCTCCAGCACCCGTACCCCGTTCAGGGCACCCAGAGGCTTTGCCTGCGTCATGCGACCAACTCGTAACCGAAGCCCTTGCCGAGTTCGGCGCGCATGTGTTCGGCGCCCGCATCCGCCCAGGGCTGGTTCTTGGGAAGGGTCAGGGAAATGGCGCGGACCATGTAGAGGTCCGGGTCGTTGTAACGTTCCGGCTTCTCACCCTTTTCGGCAAAGGCGCCTGCCGTCTCGAGCAGCATCCGCCGGGTCATGGCGATGCCGGTGTCCGAGGTGCAGAGGTTTTCCTTGCTGCGGTCGTAGACACGCGCCACGCCCGACTGGCAGGCGGCATCCTGAACCCACAGGCCCGGAAGGCCCGAGAACCACGTCGTCTTCTGCAATTCGTAATCGAAATGGTAGCCGGTCTCGCGGCGATACTTGGAGGTGTAGCGGCCGTAGGGAACCGCGGGGCCCTGATCCTCATAGCCGTGGACGCTGTGGTGGCCGGTCTCGCGGCCACGGAAGCCTTCCAGAAACACCGGACGGGATTTCGGATGAAGTGCTTCGTTCGGGCGGTAGGAGAACATCAGGCACAGCGTGTTCTCGTCATCGATCGGAACCCAGGCGTGGCCGGAGAGTTCGTAGAACTCGTTCGACTGCGGCGGAACCAGGCTGTAGAACGGCATGACGAACTGGTTGACGCGCCAGTAGTAGTGCTCGTCGTCGATCACACGGCGCGAGGCGATGCTCATGCCGAAATCCTGGCGGACGCATTCGAAGACAGGGCGCAGGTCGCGCTTGGCAACCCACTGGTTGATCGAGCCGCCTTCATCGATACGGCCATGCAGGATCGGAGCATGGGCCGAGTCGATCTCGCCTTCCAGCGCCTGAAGCCAGTTGCACTCCTGAACGCGGAAGGTGATGACCACATTCTCGTCGGGAACCATGTTCCATTCGAAATTCGGCAGCGGCGGGCGGTCGGACTCACCTTCTTTGCCCATGTAGGTCCACACGACGCCGTTGCGCTCGACGCAAGGATAGGACTTGATCTTGACACGCTCCTTGAGACGCGAGCGCACCGGCTCGGCGGGCATGTCGACAACGTTGCCGTCCACATCGAACTTCCAGCCGTGATAGACGCAGCGCAGACCGCAATCCTCGTTGCGACCGAAAAGCATGGGCGCGCCGCGATGGGGGCAGACATTGTCGACCAGACCGACATTGCCTTCGCTGTCGCGGAAGATGACCATGGTCTCTCCGAGAATTTTCACCGTCTGTGGCTGGCCGTTCTTCTCCAGATCGGCCGAGCCGAAGATGGGTAGCCAGTAATGCCGGAACAGTTCCCCCATCACCGAGCCGGGGCCGACACGAACCAGTTTTTCATTGTCTTCATGAGAAAGCATTGTCTTCTCCTCTTAGATGAATGCTCATGCCGGTCCCGACGCGGGGAGCGCGGCGAGGTTCTCAGGCGCTGATCAATTCGTTAGCGTTTTTGTCGAGCAGGCCGTTGACCAACCCGGAAAGGCCGAGAAAATTGGCCCACCAGGCAGGATCGGCGGTTTCAAGCGGCGCGCGGGGAACAGGCGGCGGATCGCCGGCCTTTAGACGCCGGACTATTTCGGCGTAGCGCAACCGCTCCACCTCCAGGAACACTTGCTCGACATCCTGGCCCTCGGCGCTGAAATCGCCCAGTTCCGGATAGGAGAGCCGACGAACCCATTGCCCCTGCTGCCCTTCGTAGGGTTGCGCTTCCAGAATGTAGGGAATGGAAAGATATTCTCGTAATTTCATGGAACTTGCTCCTCAATGCGTCGGCGCCACTCGACGGCGCGGCTCGGGCTGCAACAAAACAAAGGCGGAATCGTCGTAGGGACCGATCTGGACGAGGCACGGGCCGGATTTCGCGATCTGGCGCGGACCGGCCTTGCCGGCGACCTGCAAGTAGGCCTCTCGCAGATGGCCCATTCCGTGCAGACGCCCCTCCCCGAGACTTCCGCCAAAGGTATTGAGCGGAAGCCGGCCGTCGAGATTGCCATGCCCGTCGCGGATGAAACGAGGCGCCTGCCCTTCGGCGCAGAATCCGAATCCATCGAGCCACTCATAGATCATCGACGAAAACCCATCATAAAGCTGAGCGGAGACGACGTCGCTTGCGGAAAGGCCGCTCGTCTCGAAAACTGCGTTCGGGAGCTGAAAGCCGGCCCAGCCGACGACATAAGCCGGGGTCGCGCCGACCGGCAGATCGTCCGCCCGGCACATGACGAAGGCGGCGGCACCGCAGACAGGCATGTCGCAATCGAACAGGCAATGCGGCGTGGCGATCATCTGCGCCGATAGATAGTCCTCGCGGCCAAGCATCCGGCCCTTCCAGACGGAGTAGGGATTTTGCGCAGCATGTCGTCGCGCAAGCGCCACCACCTCGTAGAGAACTTCGCGGCCATAGCCGTGCAATGCGAGGTAGCGCTGGGCCCGGACAGCGAAGCGCGACCCCGCGATATTGTACGCAAAGGGCTTGGTAAACTGGTCGTTGCCGTAGGCGACGTCCGTCTCCGCCGTGGCATAGTCTCGGCCCTGAAGACTATAGAGGGCACGAAGGCCCACGACATAGCGACAGTCACCGGCGATCAGGGCATGCGCCGCGCTCGCCACCATATCGGCAGGGTAACGGCGAAACAGATCGGTTGCGTACCGGAGCCCCCTGAAGCCCATCGCAGCAGCCATGGTCCTTGCCGAAACTTCGTCCCCACCTTCGACATGGGGAGAGCCTACATTGGTGGCGAACGGCGCGCCGATGTAGCCATCTACCTCGTCGCGCCCGAGATTGGCATCCGCCAGCGCGGCGATGATCGCATCCTGGGCGAAGGCGGTGATGCTGCGGTCCGACCTGCGTTCGAGTGCCGAAGAACCGAAACCGGCGATGACGATATCGGCAGTCATTCCCCGTCATCCACCAGAGTGACGCACGGATAGCTCCAGCCGTTCTGGTCGGCGCTGAAGCCGATCCGCAACGGCGCGTCGGGAGAACAGTTCCGCACCGAGCCGGCTTCGTCCAGCGCGATGATCACGGCGCCGGGGTCTTCCTCGATCGCGCATTCGACGATGCAGAGCGGGCGCTCATAACCGGCGAGTACAGCCAGGTGATTATCCGTCCAGCCGCGCAAGCGGCCACGGCCGGACAACTCAGTCCACAGCAGCGCGGGGGAGAGACAGTAGGAACACCTTGGCTTCGGAGGATAGGCAATCCGTCCGCACGTCTCGCATTTTGCGAGTTGCAGAACGCCGCGCGCAGCGGCATCCCAGAACGGACGGCTTTCGGCATTGGCCGCTGGAACCGGTCTTTGCAAGTCACCACCCTCCCATGCCGTTGACTTATTACTCGACACATATAATGGTCAGACCATTATATCAATAGCCAATTCGATTTTTGTTGCGTGGAAGAGAAAAACTGATGGAACAGCTTAAGGACGCAGCCGCCAAACCCCTGTCCGTACTACGTATTCTGGAATTCTCTGGTCTCGGCCCGGCACCCTTCGCGGCGATGCTTCTGGCCGATATGGGGGCACGGGTTACGCGTATCCTCTCGCCCGGAGATGCCGGAAGAGGCGCGGCGAAAGGTGCTTTCCTCAATCGCGGCCGCGACGATGTCGTCCTCGATCTGAAGACGGAGGAAGGTCTTGAGGCGGCCCACCATCTGATCCGCGATGCCGATGCGCTGATCGAGGGATTCCGTCCCGGAAAGATGGAGCAGCTTGGCCTCGGACCGGCTACGGTGATGCCGCTTAATCCCAGGCTCGTATATGGCCGCATGACGGGCTGGGGACAGGAAGGACCGATGGCACATCTTGCCGGTCACGATCTCAATTTTCTCGGCCTGACAGGTTTGTTGAGCATGATGGGCGAGAAAGGGCGCTGCCCGATGCCGCCGCTCAACCTGATCAGCGATTTCGGCGGCGGGGGCATGTACCTTGCCTTCGGCCTGCTTTGCGCCATCTGGCAGGCCCGAACGACAGGACAGGGTCAGGTGGTCGATGCCGCGATGATCCACGGCACCACGCATCTCGCAACATTCATCCACAGCCGGCGCGCTCAAGGACATTGGATCGACGAACGGGAATGCAACATGGTCGATGGCGGAGCCCCCTTCTACAGAGCGTACGAGACTCGTGACGGTCGCTACGTCGTGGTCGGCGCCATCGAACCCATCTTTTTCCGCAATCTCATCCGCACTCTGCAGTTGAATGACAGATATGTTTCTGGTCAGAACGATCTCGCCCAATGGCCGGAGCTAGCAAATCTCCTCGGCGCCAAGTTTCTGGAACAGGATCTGGAATACTGGACGGAGCTATTCAAAAAAATCGATGCCTGCGTGACACCGGTGCTGACTGTTGAGGAAGCGCAGAAGCATCCGCAAATGGTCGGTTGTTTCCAGGAAATCGATGGCTATATCCAGCCGATCCCTGCACCGCGTATTCTGCCCTGGCGAGGCATCGGTGATGATGTCACCTGAGCGCGTAATCTTCGGAATCTGAAGGACGCTGTCCCTGCGCCGAATCAAATTGCGGTTCTGTAGGTTTTAATATGCGCCATACGGTATCATCCGGGTTTCTCTGTTTATCTACTTTGTTCAAGTGAACCGGACGCGGGCATGCCGCTCCATATGGCGGAGCGCCAGACCGCTACTGTGTGGCTACGGCCAATCCAGCCGACAGTACTCGCCATTGCCCTGTGATCGGCGGTCCGGTCCTCGGCAGACTTGCAATCCCGCTGACCTTCGTTACAGTCGTCTCAACGATTCTGACCGTTCTTGTAGTGCCCAATCTCCTTGAACTCGATGTTCGTCGGAGACTGAAGAACAGGGCACCAGCTTAAAGACAGTCGTTCGGGTCGGCTATATTGAAGTGCTGGGTCCTACAAATTGGCTCGTCAATCGCCGCTTCACCGTCCGTGCCAACGGCAATTATGCTGCCCCGTCCCGACGAGCCGATGGAGACCCAGTAATAGAGACGGAAGGTGGACATCGCTGACCTTTCCTGGTTCTTAGCTAAGAGATCATGCAGCATCTAGTACCGAGGATTCTACTTCCTATATGAGACATCTTTCTTTTGCTCTCGTGTTGGCATTGGCTTGCTTGTCGGCCTGCGCCAACCGTCCCGATGCGGACGTTCTGAAGACAGTCAATGCCAAGGTTGAAGGTGGCAAGGTCGTTTCGGTCTACGTGGTCAGCACGCGCCAGCAAAACGGTTCGGACAAGACGGAATTCAGCAACAATCGAGCCCACTCCCCCAATTATGCACGGTTCGATATATCCATCCCGCCGACCCACGAGGACAGCAAGATCGAATGGCCCGGCGACAAGCCTGATCCAGAGAAGGATTTCGTCGTGACACGCCAGGTCATGATGCAAAAGGATGTGTTCAATGCTGATCAGGCCGCGGTTATGAGATCAGGTGAACAGATCGGCGTTTTCGTTCATGGATACAATTACAGCTATCAGGAGGCGCTCTTTCGTGCCGCGCAGATGGCGGCAGACGCCAATCTCAACGCAACGCCGCTGGTCTTCGCCTGGCCGTCGCAGGCCAATCTCGCGGGTTACGTCGCAGACAAGGAATCCGCCATTTATTCTCGCGATGCATTGGTGCAGACGCTGATCGACCTGGCCCGCCACAACACCGGAAAACCTGTGGTGGTCTTTGGTCATAGCATGGGCGGCTGGCTAGTGATGGAGGCGGTCCGTCAATTGCGACTGCAAGGCCGTAATGATGTCATATCCCACTTGCAGATCATTCTGGCAGCACCGGATATTGATAACGACGTTTTCCGAAAGCAATTGGAGATTGTTGGTCGCCTTTCTCCTCCCTTGACTGTTCTCGTTTCCAAGGATGACCGCGCCTTAAAGGCATCATCGGTGATTGGTGGAGACGTTCAACGCGTCGGTGCTCTTGATGTCGAAGAACCCGGAATCCAAGAAGCTGCGACAAAGGCCGGCATCCAGTTCATCGACATCTCCAAACTCGGTGCATCCGACCCTCTTAATCATGACCGTTATGCGGCGTTTGCTTCGCTTATCCCGCAGCTAGAAGCCAACCGTCGGCAGGATGGCGGTGCGGATCTGGGCCGCGCCGGAGCCTTTGTTTTCGATACCCTTGGCGCAACCGTATCCAGTCCCTTCCGCCTCGCGAGCAAAGTCATCAGTCCGCAGTAGTCGGTTGAAGCCGACGGATGAAACCGTGCGGATTGGACCGGAACGCTACGGCTATCGGATTGAGGGAACAACAAATGCATCGGGGCGGACCGGCACTGCGTGCCGGTGGTTCAAGCGGCATATTTTGGTCTGGTGCTTGTCAGCCGTAGCGATGATGTGAGTCTAGATAAGATCGAACGGATATTGATCTAACGAACAGCAATACACATCATTCGCCGTAGAAATATTTTCCTATGGCTATTGACTTTATATTAAAAATGGTTTAGCATGAAAAACTGCCGTCTGCAAGTTAGATAGACGTCATTATATTGGCAATCTGCGCCAACGCAAGTTAGTTCCTAGACGGTTTCTAACTTGCATATTGAGGCAGTGTTGTCAATCGAAATGTCAACCTTTAGGAGATGACATGTCGTCGGTCATCGGTGGTGTCCTTCAGGTTGGTCTTGAACAACCCGACCCTACCGGAAAACACTGGTGACCACCGCTACCCTGCTACACCACGCCCTGGGACACGATCTCGGAGCGTGGGTGAGGACGTCCCTTCCGATCCCGAAGGACATCTCAATGGGGTCGGTTCAGGCTGGGGGCGAAAATGACACTCTAAGCAGCTTATCGCAGCGGGCGCGGTTGTGCAGAAAGCCTCTAGGAATTAATCGGCTGCGCTGATTGGTCTCTCCGAGATGGTGGATTGATCAGAGTTTCTTTTGCATGATTGAAAACGGCTTACCTTTCTTCTGAAAGGTTTCGATGGTCGTCCATCCGGCCTTAGCGTAGAGACCGACTGCTTCGGCGGTGTAAAGAGATAGGCGTTCGATTCCGGCGTTGTGAGCCAGCGCTTCAAGCTCGCTTATAAGGCACAAGCCATACCCCCGGTCGCGGTGCGCAGGATCGACATAGAGACCAGCCAGCCAAGGATTCAACTCGGGCCTGCCTTCTAAATCGTCCAAGCATAACGCGACCATGCCGACCGGTTGAACCGCGCCGGCTTTGCCGGAGACCGTTTGGTTTAAGTTATGCGGCCATAGCTGGCGCGCCCAGCATGGCATGGTATCGTTCTTCGGCCTCTGTGTTTCGGCGTGGAATATTGGACGCCGATAAGGGGTCAACATTCCGCGCCGATTGACAAACGATTTAATCAAGCCTCTCAGTGCGAAACTGGATCAGCCTACGGTGCAGAAGGCCGCCTTCGTCACTGCACTTATTACCGGCCTAGGCATAATGAGAAATGTTCTGCAGATGGATCCCTTGCTTGACGACGAAGGCGGCGAGCTCGAAAGCTATCTGACCGCATTGTTAAAAACCATCATGGCAAGCGCGTGAGTGGTGGAGTGCGACCTGGCAGAGGGGACGACAGGTCCAAAACTGCTCTCCCCGTCAACCGTTACAAAATCTGCGCAAAGAGCAAAGCCGGCAGACAGGACAAATGCCCCGAACAGCCTCTGGAAAGCGGCACTATTTATACTCGTTTTAGCTTCGACGACGATCGCCCCTGCCATAAGCTGGTCTCGCGCATAGAGGTTGCGAAAAACTTGGCGCCGATCATGTGTTCGAATTGAATGTGGCGATCCAAGGAACAGATCATGACGCTGACGGACGGCTGGGGCGTCGATGTCGAACCTCTTCTCGGCAAAGCGCGGAGACAACAGGATCGTGACCATGCTTTACCCAGGAGGCACGGAACGCATGGGCCGGCTGATGGAAGTCTGTGCGTCGGCCGTGTTGACCTGAAGCCGCTTGTCACCCATCGGATCAAGCTGCGCGGCATGCTGAAACTCCGGATCGAGCCACTGGTCCTGACTTACCCGGCTATAGCTGAACCGCCTGGTCTATCGGGCGACTGGGCGTTGAGCAGACTTTCCAGCGTAGCGGTCAGCAAGGCCGCAACAATCGTTCCCCCGAACGTCAGGACGACGCGCGTCAATGCCGCGTAGGATGGCTCCTGCGTCGTCAAGGCGCCGACGATCAGAGAAAGCGAGACCGACAGGCTGAACTGATACACCATCGGCGGATGTCTCCCGGACATCATTTTGCTCGCAAAATAAATCGCCACCAGGAAAACGAGACCGACCACGACAACGAATTGGGCGGTGATGGTGAGGATGAACAAGGCAGTGCCGGCGGCGACTGCGCCAAACAGGGTGGCCATGACCCGCTCTTTCGCTTCGGCAAACAGTTTCTCGCGTGTCGGAAAGCATAGAACGAAGATGGCGGCGATGGCCATCATCATGTTGGACATGTCGAGAAAGCTGTACAGCCAGAAACTCAAACCCAGGAGGACGGTGGCACGGATTCCCGCCGATCGCAAATGATGGCCGTCCGCCGGCGTGTACTCCTCGATCATCTCTTCTCCGGTCGCAGGCGGCAGCACGAGATAGAGGACGGGAATAGCGATCAACGCGACGATGCCGGCTTCCGTAAAAGTATCGCGCAACGCCTCCAGCGATGCTGTCGAGTTCATCCCCATGATGGACACGAGACTGACCGATATCAGGATAAGCATTCCGATCGGATTTCCGGTTCTCTGGATGATGCAGAAAGCAAGGAAATAGAGGCTCGCGATCACCAGCACGAAAGCTGCGGGCCAAGGTATGAACATCGGCAAGACGAAGCTCATGATCCATATGATGCCAATCAGGGCTACTGGGCCGCCGATCGCCTTTTTCGGGTCGAAGGCTTTCCGCATCCCCGCCATCAATCCGACAGGGAGGGCCGCCATCAGGGGCGGCATCGAAGGCATGACGAACGGTATGAGACCCACGGATATCGCCGCAAGCAACGCCATTCTGACCGGAAAATTCGGATCATCGCGCCGGGAGGGCCGAGGGGCGACATACATGGCGAGGCTCCTTAGTAGAGATAGGACAGCAGCGACTGAAGACGATGCAACCCCATGCCTATCCACGCGGATGGGTTTCTCTCGCCTGCCGTGTAGACGACCACCGTCACCTTTCCGCCGAGCTTCACGTTTCGCGGCCAGTGGTCCATGCCGCCATCGAGCTCGATCCGAACCGGGATCCGGCGGGCGGGTTCGAACCAGCGTGTCTCCGGTTGGTTCTGCACCAGTCCGCCCGAAGTCGTACGGCCCGTATCAATTCCCCAGGCAACGCTGTGGACAGTCCCTGTAAATATGCGGCCAGGTACAGCATCGAAAAGCAGGCCGGTCTTGTTACCGGGCGCAATTTTCGAGAGCTGGTTCTCACGCATATCGGCCACAATCCAACCGCCGCGGCCGTCGATGAATGTCATAGCTGCAGAACCGGCATTGATGTACTGCCCGATCGCAAGTTCGAGATTGGTCACTACGCCGCGCGTGGGAGCAAGCACTTTTGTGTAGAGCAGATCAAGTTGCGCCTGCTCCAGCTTCAGCTGCGCAGCCTTGATTTGGGGGTTGTCCCGTCCAGAGGATCCGAGTTCCGCCTCTGCGCTTGCAAGATCGGCTTCGGCAGCCTCCACCTGTGCCACGGCAACATTCAGTTCGGCTCGCGATGCCTCGGCCTGGGCTTTGGGTACGATCCCTCTGACGGCGAGGCTTTGGGTACGTGCATCGGATGTTCTGGCATTCTCCAGGCTGGCCCGCGCTTGTGTAACTTTCGCTTGCGCTGCGACGATTGCTGCAGAAGAAGCGTTGATCGTTTGCGTAGCCTGTTCAAAATCGACCTCGGCTTGACGCACCGCCAGTTCGAAAGGCCGGGCATCAAGTTCGAGCAATGGATCGCCTTCATCGACGATGGTGTTGTCTTCAACAAATACGGCAACGACCTGCCCGGATACCCGCGGCGCGATCCGGGCGATGTAACCGCCGACCGTGCCGCGATCCGTATAGGGAGCGAACTGATCCGAAATCGAATACCAAGCAACGAATGCAACAATCAGCACCATGACGGAAAGCCCGATTCTGAGACCCGGCTTATTCGGCGCTTGTGTGTTTTCCTCCGTTGGTGCCTGTTCTACAGCAATCTTCGGCTCTCCAGGATTTCTTATTGCCGCGCTATCGTCGTTCCGGTTGTTTTCTTTTTCCATCAAGGCCTCGCCTCCATAGAGCGCTGTATTATCTCGTTCAATGTTATTTTCCAGCTCAAACAGATGTTAATTTATCCTTCTTCAACTGGCGAAGAGGGAAATGATCAGGGCGTCGACGATGTCGATGAAGAAGCCGCACACTAGCGGCACGACTATAACAGCCCTGTGCGCGGCGCCATATTGCTGGGTAACAATTATCCTATTGGCGATTGCCGTTGCCGTCGAGTCCAACCTGATGCCTAGGAACGCTGCGGAAATAACCGCTGCCTCATGTTTACGGCCCATCAGTGCGTTCTGGAGAAGCATGAACACGCTGGCAAGCACAAGGAAGGGTCAAGAGCGGTTTTCCGCCCTCGATCAAAGTGCGGAGGTGGGACTTGAGGCCGACACCCGCGAGAAACAGTTGCAGAAGAAAGTCGCGTATCTCAAGCTCGAACTGTAACTTCCGCCCGGACAAGAGATGAAGGACGGCGACGAAAGCCGCGCATAGAAAGCCGCCGACGATGGGCTCCGGTATCGAGTATCTTCGCAAGATCTCGATATTCATTGTCAGAATCTTGCCTGAGATCATCAGCCCCCACGGCCATGGTAAACGTGAAGAAGGCATTGATTTCAATCACCGGTCGGCAACTCTTTCGGCACGAATGCTAAAGGGAGGGGATCACGGATGAATTCGGGTCCGG
>NZ_BJZP01000028.1 GCF_007992095.1 Paenirhizobium naphthalenivorans | reverse complement strand
CCATATTCCTACAAAGTAAAACTCTCCTAGGTCATTCGTAACCTGGTCAGCGAAATCACAGTGGCACTACTCCCATTCGGTCCCTCTTCCCTTACCGTCACTCCACTCCTATTTGTTGAAGACAGGCAAATGCAGTGTTTGCTGGAAATAGGAACGGAAGGCCATCATCGCTGGTGACGGTTCGATGTTTTTCCGCCAGGCAAGCCCGACGTCCATGGCCGGGATGGGGTCCTGTAGGTTTATCGTCTCAATCCGGCGTCCCTCCAGCGACCATGGCCGGTGCACCATGTCGGACAGGATCGCCACGCCGAGACCGTTGGCGACCATGGATCGCACCGCCTCAACGGAGGAGGTCCGCAGGATCACCTTTGGCTGATAGGGCGTGCCGCTCCAGTATTTGAGAGATGAGTGCGCCGCTTCATCGACGGTCAGCATGATGTAGGGTTCCTCGGAGATCTCCTTGAGGCCGACGACGTCGCGCTGTAGCAGGTGGTGCTGGGCGGGAACCCAAAGTCGCCGCGCAGAGCCAAGCAATCTCGTCGTTGTCAGCGACGGATTGAGGATGTTGGACGTGAGCAGTACCGAGATGTCGTAGCGGTTGGTCAGCAATCCTTCCTCAATGGATTCACGGTTCTGTTCGAAGAGCTGGATTTCCAGTTTAGGATAGAGCCGGCGCAATCGTTCGATGTGCAAGGGCAGAAAATAGCCGATGACGGTATAGGTCGCGGCCACGGTCAAAATGCCCTCGATCTCGCTTGAGATAAAGTTGAGATGGGTCGCCTCATCGACCTTCTTCATGATGTCATAGGCATGCGAAAGGAACTGGCGCCCAGCCTCTGTCAGGTCCATGCCCTGTGGCGTGCGCAGGAACAGGCTGACCCCGATGATCTGCTCCAGTTCCTTGACGGCCGTGGTGATCGCCGACTGCGAAATCGACAGGTGTACCGCCGCCAGCGAGATCTGCCCCAGTTCTGCGGTTGCGATGAAATAGCGAAGTTGTCTGAGGCTAATCGACATGCGTGTATTTCCGTTTGGAATCTGTGAGCGCAGAAATTCTGAAAATCAGAAGATGTGATGATCTTTTGTGCGGTGATGTGATCAAATAAGCGGCTCGCATAGCCAACATCGTGAATCTCGTAGTCTTTTCAGGCCTTTTGCCCGAGGCATTGGATTCTGTTTTTCAGATAAATGTTACGCGTTAATTGAATTTTTCAAAAGATATTTTTTTTCCTAACGTCGCATTGTTGAAAAAGCAGGCACGCCTGGATGTGCTGCAAATACAGGCAGCGAGGAAGAACATTTTGCTTGAGGTAGTCGACATCAACTGCGATCTGGGGGAGGCTTTCGGCCGCTGGCGTATCGGTGACACCGATGACATGTCCTTGATGGGGCTCATAAGCTCCGCCAATATCGCCACCGGTTTCCATGCTGGCGACCCCAACCTGATGGATCAGACGGTGCGTCTGGCGGCAGAGCATGGCGTCGAGGTCGGGGCCCATCCAGGGTACAATGATCTGCAGGGATTCGGTCGTCGCAAGATCAATGCCACGGCCAAGGAATTGGTCAACGACATCATCTATCAAGTTGGCGCCCTGCGTGAATTTTCTCGCCGGCACGGGGTGCGTCTCCAGCATGTAAAGCCGCATGGAGCGCTTTATATGGAAATGGCCGTCAATCCGGAATTGGCGCAGATCTTCGTACAATATATGCGCACTGCCGCACCTGATGCCTATGTGTTCTGCATGGGAGGGTCGGCCACCCATGTCGCGGCGCTTGAGAGCGGGCAGCCGGCAATCCGCGAGTTCTATGCCGACCGGGACTATGACGACAGCGGCTCGATCGTTTTTACCCGCGACGCAGGTCGCCCCGACCCGGCAGTCATCGCGCGCAAGGTCGTGCGCGCCTGCAAGGACGGCAAGGTGAAAACGGTCAGCGGCAACGACATCGCCATCCAGTTCGAATCCATCTGCTTCCATTCCGATACGCTCGGGGCCTTGGATATCGCGCACCAGATGCGTGACGCCCTGACGGCCGAGGGGATCAGGATCGCACCGGTATCGGAAATCAACAGCCATAAAAGTATGCGCGGAGAACAGCTATGAGCAAAATCGAAATCAGATCCCCCCTGCCCGGTACCTTCTATCGTGCTTCGTCGCCTGATGTCCCTCCTTTCAAGGCAGATGGCTCCGTCGTCGCGAGCGGCGATACCATTGGTCTGATCGAAGTGATGAAGACGTTCCAGGAGATTCCGGCCGGAGCCGATGGCAAGAACATCCAGTTTCTTGTCGAGAACGAAGAGCCTGTCATGGCAGGTCAGGTGATCGCCGAGGTCGAGGCATGACAATCCACTCCGTCCTCGTGGCCAATCGCGGCGAGATCGCGGTGCGGATCATCCGAGCTGCCAAGGCACTCGGTATTCGCACCGTGCAAATCCATAGCGCCGCAGACGCCGACATGCTGGCCGTGAAAATGGCTGATGAAGCTATCAACATCGGCTCGCCCGCGCCGAGAAAGTCCTACCTCAACATTGAGGCGGTGATTGCCGCTGCCAAGTCTGCCGGCGTCGATGCTGTCCATCCGGGATACGGTTTCCTGTCGGAAAACGGCGATTTCGCCGATGCGGTCACGGCTGCCGGCATGGTCTTCATGGGGCCGAGCGGTGATGCCATCCGCCTGCTGGGCGACAAGGTTGCCGCCCGTCAGGCCGCGCAAAAGGCCGGCGTGCCGACGGTTCCCGGCAGCGATGGCCGCATCGACGACCTCGATGCCGCCCGCGCGCTGACTGCACGGATCGGCTTTCCTGTGATGATCAAGGCAGCAGCCGGCGGTGGTGGTCGTGGCATTCGCATCGTCCAGACAACAAGCGAACTGGAAACCCAATTCCCGCAGGCCTCGGCAGAGGCGGCCGCAGCCTTCGGTGACGGCGGGCTCTATATCGAAAAGGTCATCACCAAGGCGCGTCATGTCGAGGTGCAGATCTTTGGCGACGGCGAGAATTTCGTCCATTTCTTCGAGCGCGAATGCTCGCTGCAACGCCGCCGGCAGAAGGTCTGGGAAGAGGCTCCCGCCTTCCTTCTGCCAGGGCCGATCCGCGAGGCGCTGTGCGAAAGCGCCGTGGCGCTTGCCCGTTCGGTGAACTATCGCGGCGCCGGCACCGTCGAGTATCTCTACGACGAGGACACCCAGGAATTTTACTTCATCGAGGTCAACACGCGCATCCAGGTCGAGCATCCGGTCACAGAAATGATCACCGGCGTTGATCTGGTGCAGGAGATGTTCAAGGTCGCTGGCGGCGCGCCGCTTTCGGTGCGCCAGGGCCAGATTGCCGTTAATGGTCACGCGATCGAGTGCCGCATCAATGCCGAGGATCCCGCTCGGGGCTTCATGCCATCGCCGGGACGGATCAATCAGCTGGTCGTGCCGACTGGCGAGGGGATCCGCTTCGATACGATGCTTTACGAGGGCTATACGATCCCGCCGTTTTACGATTCCCTGCTCGGCAAGCTGATTGTATGGGCCGAGACGCGTGATGCTTGCCTCGACAGATTGAAGACGGCGCTCGAGGGCCTTCAGGTGGTCGGCGTGCCGACGACGATCCCGTTGCATCTGGCGTTGGCCGGCGATGAAAGTATCCGTCGCGGCGATTATCATACACGGTTTCTCGAGACATGGCTTGAAACGCAATGCGCGCCGCAAGGCGCCCCGAAAGCGGAGGTTGCCTGATGCAGACCCGGTACACATTCGGTGGCGACGAACATCTGTTCGTCGAATGCAGCGATGAAATGTCGCTTGAGGCCTTCTTCAAAAGCCTGTCGATGGCTAATGGCGTGCGCGCAAGCGGGATAAAGGGTGTGACGGAAATCTGCCCGGCCAATGCCTCATTCCAGATCAAGTTCAATCCTGACATCATCCATCCAGACGATATCCTCAGAGAGGTCCAGACGATTGAGGGGGCAGCCGAAAAGGCCGAGCCGGTGATCAAGACCCGTATCGTCGAGATACCGGTCTTCTACAACGATCCCTGGACGCACGAGACTCTGATGCGCTTTCGCGAGCGCCACCAGGACCCGACAGGCACTGATCTGGAATACGCTGCCCGTATAAACGATTTCCCATCGGTTGATGACTTCATCGAGGCGCATTCCGGCTCGCCTTGGTTCGTGTCGATGGTCGGTTTCGTCGCCGGTCTGCCGTTCATGTACCAGATGGTCGAGCGTCAGCGGCAAATCGAAGTGCCGAAATATCTGCGACCCCGCACCGACACGCCACGGCTGACCGTCGGCCATGGTGGCTGCTTCGGTTGCATCTATTCGGTGCGCGGTGCGGGCGGTTATCAGATGTTCGGCATCACCCCGATGCCGATCTACGATCCGACCCAGACAACAAGCTATCTGCGAGACTTCATGGTGTTCTTCCGCCCCGGCGACATCGTCAAGTTCAAGCCGATCGGCCGCGATGAATATGATCAGGCTGTCGAGGAGGTCGACAAGGGCACGTTTGCCCCGCCGATCCGCGAGGTCCGCTTCGACCTCAGGGAATTCCAAAAGGACATCGACGGCACAAATGCCAAACTGGAGGGCATGCTCAATGGCCATTAAAGTTTTGCACCACGGATTGTCGACCACCATCCAGGATCTCGGGCGACCCGGCTATTTTCATCTTGGCATTCCGCTCGGCGGCGCCATGGACCGTCTGGCGCTGCGGGCCGCCAATATGCTGGTTGGCAATGATGAGGGGGCTGCCGGTTTCGAGGCCGTCTTCATGGGGCCAAAGCTCGAGTTCACTGAAGATGCTCTGGTGGCGGTGACCGGTGCCAATATGCCCGCTAAGGTCGACGGCGTTGTCCAGCCGGGCTGGAAGGCCTTCAAGGTCAAGGCCGGCCAGGTTTTGAGCTTCGACTTCCTGAAAACCGGTGCCCGCATTTACATTGCTGTTTCCGGTGGCATCGACGTGCCGCTGGCGCTTGGCAGCCGCTCGACCTATCCGATTGGCGCACTGGGCGGCTACAAGGGGCGTGCCATAGCCATCGGAGATGAACTGCCGGTCGGCGAGGGGTCTCTTGCGACCGAAGGTCGGGTTGTCGCGGAAGAGTTCCGGCGCAAGCCGGGCACGCCTGCCGAACTGCGCGTCTTGCCGGGTCTTTACTGGGACCGGCTGGCTGATGAGGCCAAGGAGAGCTTCTTCGCCGACGAATGGAAGGTGGCCCCTGAGGCCGACCGCATGGGCTATCGCTTCCGTGGTGGCAACAAGCTCTCCTTTGTGGAACGCAAGCAGCCCTTCGGTGCTGGCTCCGATCCGTCCAACATCGTCGACAGCTGTTACCCTTACGGCTCAATCCAGGTGCCAGGCGGCACAGAGCCGATCATTCTGCATCGCGATGCCGTTTCAGGCGGCGGATACTTCATGGTCGGCACCGTCATATCCGCCGATATGGATCTGATTGGCCAGCTCCAACCGCACACACCAAGCCGTTTTGTCAAGGTGACGATGGCCGAAGCGCTTGAGGCCCGCAAGGAGCGAGCAGATCTGCTCGACCGATTGAGGGCGTCCTTTCACTGACCGTCGCATTCAAGCCAATTACAAGAGGGAACGAACATGAAGACAGCATTGAAATACGCACTCGCCACCACTGTTCTTGCCATGGCACTCAATGCCCCGGCACGCGCCGACAGCTGGTATCCCTATCCGGCCCAGGCGATCGAGCCTCCTTTCTCCGCAGACGGCAAGTCGGTCGATGTCGACTACACACCGGTTGCCAAGGCCGAAAAGCCCTGGAATATCTGCGTATCCTTCCCGCACATGAAGGACGCCTACTGGCTGGGCGTTGATTATGGTGTGACAGAGCAGGCCAAGGACGCCGGCGTCAAGCTGAACGTCGTGGAAGCCGGCGGTTATACCGAGCTTGCCAAGCAGATAAGCCAGATCGAGGATTGCGTTGCCGGTGGTGCGCAGGCCGTGGTCATCGGGGCGATCTCCTTTGACGGCCTCAACAATCTGGTGAGCGAAATCACCAAGAAGGGCATTCCGGTCATCGACGTCATCAACGGCATTTCCTCGCCGGACGTGACGGCAAAGTCGCTGGTCTCCTTCTACACGATGGGTCAGGAAACCGGCGCTTATCTCGCCAAAAAGCACCCGGCCGGCAGCGAGCCGGTCAAGGTTGGCTGGTTCCCGGGGCCGGCTGGTGCCGGCTGGGTCGAGGCTGCCAACAAGGGCTTCCTTGAAGCGGTCAAGGGTTCTGCCGTTGAGGTTCTCGATCCGAAATTCGGCGATACCGGCAAGGAAGCCCAGCTGAAACTGGTCGAAGACGTGCTGCAGGCCGAACCTGATGTTCGCTACATCGCGGGCACTGCGGTGACTGCCGAAGCCGCCCAGGGCCTGATCCGCGAACGTGGCCTCAAAGGCAAGGTTGACCTTCTGGCTTTCTACATGACGCCCGGCGTCTATGAGGGGATCAAGCGCGGTTTCATCCTTGCTGCTCCGGCCGATTCCGTTGTCATTCAGGGGCGTGTCGCTGTCGACCAGGCGATCCGCGCGCTCGAAGGCAAGGAACTGGTCAAGCATGTCGGCCCGAAGATCTTCGTCGTTGATCCGTCGAATATCGCAACCGTGTCGCAGACCAACATCCTGCCGCCGGACGGCTTCAAGCCGGTGTTCTCGGTTAACTGATCGCCTGTTTCGTTAACAGGACCGGCCTCGGCAAGTGCCGCGGCCGGTCCCTATCAGGAGCCAGGTGATGTCCACATTCACACCGCCGCTCGTCCAGATGACGGGCATTTGCAAGACCTTTCCCGGCGTCAGAGCGCTGGACGGTGTCGATTTCACTCTTTTGAGCGGCGAGGTCCATGTCCTGTTCGGCGAAAACGGCGCCGGCAAATCCACTCTGATTTCCATTCTGTCCGGCGTCTATCCGCAGACCGAAGGCACTCTGGCAATTAAGGGGAAGACCGTTACGTTCTCCTCGGTCCATGACGCCAAGGACCATGGTGTCGCCGCCGTATTTCAGGAGTTCTCGCTGGTCCCGACGCTCAGCGTTGCCGAGAACATCTTTCTCGGTTCGGAACCGATGTGGGGCCCCTTCGTCGACAGAAAGGCGATGGTTCGCGCGGCAAGAGATCTGTTTGCAGGCCTCGACTTCCAGATCGATGTGCGTGCCAAGGTCGTCTCGCTCTCGCGCGCCGAGCAGCAGATGGTCGAGATTGCCAAGGCGATCCACTCGGATGCCAAGATCCTTATTCTGGACGAACCGACCGCGTCGCTGACGGAGCGGGAAACCGAAGCGCTGTTTCGGATCATTCGCGAAGCCAAGGCGCAAGGCGTTGGCATTGTCTATATCTCCCACCGCATTCAGGAATTCTCGACCGTCGCCGATCGCATCACCGTCCTGCGGGACGGCAAACTGATCGGCACCGTTGGCGTCAACGACCTGTCGCATGCCGGCCTGGTCGAGATGATGACCGGCCGTGCCATCGACGAGATTTATCCGCAGATCGCCAGCATTCCCGATGGAGACGTCGTGCTCTCCATCCGCGGCCTCAAGGCTTGGGGTGTGAATGGCGTCGACATCGACATCCGCGCCGGTGAGGTTCTGGGGATTGCCGGCCTGGTCGGCAGCGGAAAATCGCGCGCCTGGCGTGCGGCGCTGGGTATTATCCCGATGCAGGCCGGAAGCGTGTTACTGAAGGGCCGCGACGTCAGCGGTCAACCAACCCGTCGCTTCGTGCGTGACGGTGTTTTCTATCTACCGCCCGACCGCAAGAGCGAGGGATTGATGCTGGGAGCAACGACCCGTCAGAACATCAATCTCGGATTGCTCGACCGCGAGGATGTGTCGGGTGCCATGGGCGGGCTGTCGCCCCGGCGGTTGCGCGACCTGTCGGATGGCATTGGCCGGAAAGTCGATCTGGCGGATGCCTATATGGACCGCACGATTTCCAACCTGTCTGGTGGCAACCAGCAGAAAGCTCTGTTCGGTCGCGGGTTCGGTCAGGACTATGATCTTTACATCTTCGATGAGCCGACTGTCGGCGTCGATATGGGCACTCGAGCCGCTCTCTATCGTCTGATCAAGGATATTGCCGAGGCCGGCAAGGCTGTCGTGGTGATCTCTTCGGATCTGCCGGAGGTGATGAACCTTGCCCATCGACTGATCGTGTTTTCCGCCGGAACTATTTCCGCCGAGCTGTCGGGCGAAGGCATTGACGAACAGATCATTCTCAAGTCCTTCTTTTCCCATGAAAGGCAAACCGCATGACCACCGAACGTCTCGCCGCTCCGGCTATTGACGCCAAAGCTCCTTTCTCGCCGCTGGCGTTTGTCAAAAACCTGTTTGTCCGCGCAGGGGTTCTGCCGTTCTTTCTGGTCGCCGCCTTGGTCATCTTCGCCGTCGCATCCAGCCAGTTTCTAACCTTGCAGAACATCACCAACGTGGCGCGCCAGTCGGTCTATCTCATTCTGGTGTCGCTTGGCCAAATGCTGGTGTTGATCACTGGCGGCTTCGATCTGTCGGTGGGGACCTCCATTGCCATAACGTCGGTTGTCTCTGCGACCGTCATGGTCGCCTTGGTTGGGGTTTTCCCGGATGCCGTCTGGCTGGCGATCACCATAGGGCTGATGGCGGGCTTTGGTGCAGCTTTGGTCATGGGATCGCTCAACGGCCTCGGTATTGCTGGCTTCAGCGTCTCGCCCTTCATCATGACGCTCGGCGTGCAATCCATCGGCGCCGGTATCGGCCTGTTCCTGACTGGCGGCGTTCCGGTCTCCGGTCTGCCCTATGAATTTTCCGATTTCTTTGGCTTCGGGCGGATCTTCGGTGTGCCGGTTCCGGTCCTTGTGGCCATTCTTGCCATCATCGCCATGTGGGTGCTGATGAACCGGACGCGAACCGGTGCGCAGATCTATGCGATCGGCGGTAACATCAAGGCTGCCCATTTGTCGGGCATCAACACCAAGCGCACGTTGTTTGTCGCCTATATCATCTGCGCATTGTTGGCCTCGCTGGCGGGTATATTGCTCACGGCCAGGGTGGAAAGTGGCGAAACCAATCTCGGTGGTACGATTGCGCTGGAATCCATCGCGGCCTGCGTCATTGCCGGCGTCTCGCTTCGCGGCGGCATTGGCCGGGTGGAAAGCGTGGTGCTCGGTGCTTTCTTCATCGTCCTGGTGCAGAACGGCATGAACCTGATGCAGATCGGCTCCTACATGCAGATGGTGCTGCTCGGCAGCCTGCTGGTGCTGGCGGTCGTCATCGACCAGCTGCGCTACAAGATGCTGGTCGGCAATCGCTGACCAGCGCTCGGAGTACGCAGTCAGGGGGCAGTGTTCGCCCCCTTTTCAAGACGCTCGCGACCGGATTCCATCAGAGTGTGGGTCTGTGATCCAAGATAGACACAAACATGCCGAAACGTGTCGGCGGTCAGCCGGAGAAGTTGCCGCAGCCGGAGCCTTTCTTTCCGTCGTGTGAAAGAAACAGAACCGACAGGCCGATTAGCTTGGCAAGGTCCAAACCTCGTTCTTCGCCCAGCACCATCATCGCCGTTGCCCAGGCATCGGCGCTCATGCAGTCGCGTGCCAGAACCGTTACCGAAGCCGGCGAGGCTGCGAGTGGCATGCCGCGCCTGGGGTCCATAGTGTGGGCAAGCCGGCGATCACCGATCTGTACCCAATGGCGATAATCGCCCGAGGTCGCGACGGCCATGTCCGTCAACTCGATGATAGAATGGGGTGTGCGCTCGTGAAGATCGGGCTTCTCGACCGCAATCGCCCAACCGCTGCCATCCGGCTGCGAGCCAAGCGCGCGAAGTTCGCCATCAATGGCGAAGAGACCTGCTTCTATACCGTGCAGTCTGGCGGTTTCAGCAAGTCGATCAACACCGTAACCCTTGGCGATGCCGCTGAGGTCGAGGCGCATGTCGGCATGCTTGCGTGCTCTTCGATTGGTGGGATCGAGCTCCAGCATGTCATGGGCCGGGTTGCGGCGTGCGAGGCGGGCAGCCTTTATGGCGGCTTCGTCGGCTTCCGCACCACCGAAACCCCAGGCGGCGACGGCGTCGCCCATGCCGATGTCGAAGGCGCCGCCAGACGCCTCGCCGATGGCAAGGCCTGCCTGCAGCACCTTCATCAGTTGTTCGGGGAGGACGACCCATTCGCCGGAGGGCGCGGCGTTCAGGTGGTTGAGATCGCTTTCCGGCTTCCATGTGGACATCTGCCGATCGACCGTCGCGACGGCGTCCGCCATCGCGACGCGGACCTCGTCCGTTTCGAAGTCGCCTGGCATGTGGAAGAGCGCTGACCAGCGCGTCCCCATGGTCGGACCGTTCAGGGTATGGCGGGCGAGATCAGTAAACGTCTTCGGCATAGCGGCCCTCCGCTTTGAGTGTTGCGAGGCTGACACCCTGTGGCATCAGAATCTCGGAGAGAGCGGCTGCCACTCCTGCCGCCATGTCACGTCCTCCGCAGACGAGGACCTGACCGCCGGCAGCAATGAGTTTGCCGATCCGAGCCGCGTCCTTGCGCAGGATGTCCTGAACATAGGCGGGGTTCGCGCTTCGAGAGAAGGCCGTAGAGATGCCTGCCAGTCGACCATCCTCTTTCCAGTCCGATAGTTCTTCCGCATAGAGAGCGTCGCTCGCTGGGTGCCGAGTCCCGAAATAGAGATACATGGGTCGGTGCGCTTGGTTGGCACGGGCAAAGCCCGCAAGAGGTCCAATGCCGGTGCCCGCGCCGATCAGGATGACAGGTTTGCGGCCGCGTGCGGGCCTGAAGCTCAGGTTGGGGCGGACGAAGGCCGTCACCGTCTGCCCGGGTTCCAACGCGGTGAGTTGCCCGGAGCAAAGGCCGCCCGGCTGTTTGCGGACGCAGATTTCGAGGAAGCCGTCCTTTGTGCTCGAAGCAAGCGAATAGAAGCGGGGCACCTCGGAACCTTCGGGCACCACGCCGACCAGATCGCCGGCTTCGAACCAGGGAGACGCTTTGCCGGTTACGCGCTGCCAGAGCGAGGCCTTAGGCAGGGCAAAGCGCAGAATGGCGGTGGTCGCTTGAACACTTGCACCATAGTCGCGGCGAGAAAGCAGAGAAAACTCGCAGGTCTTCAGCTTGGCGGGCTGGTGGTTGAGCTCGAAGGCGAGCCCGAGCGCCTCTGCCAGACCACGACCCCAGCGGGAAAAATCCTGCGGCGACTGGCGATCCACAGTGTCGAACGGTAGCAGCATCTCCCAGCCTTTGCCCTCCGCCGCTTGAGTGATGTCGGCGGCGAAACCGCAATAGGCGGGGAAGCTGCGGTCGCCGAAGCCGAGAATGGCAAGCGAAAGCCCCTGCCGGACCGGTGTGTGCCGGAAGCGTTCCAGAAAGCCGCGTGCTGAGACTGGGGCCTCGCCGTCACCATAGGTCGCGGTGAGGAGGATGAGCCGTTTCGCCTTGGCCCACTGTTCAGGATTGAAGGTCGACATTGGCCCGACATGCACGTGAATGCCCTGTCCGGAGAGGGTGCTTCGCAGTGTCTCCGCGAAGCCCCAGGTCGTGCCACCCTCGCTGCCAACGAGGACGATGGTATCAGCCTCGCTTGCGGAAACGGACACCCTCTTCCGCTTGCCGCGGCCTTTGAGCCAGACGGCAAGGCCGGTCCAGCCGAGGACGGGAACGGCAAGCGCGGAGAGGCCGAGAAGCAGGCCGAGCCATGCCATGCCCTGACCGGTATGCAGCATGGTGAGAAAGCCGGTCAGGCGATCGACCCAGTTTGCCTCGTTCCAGGCGAGCAGGCCGCCGTTACCTTGGTCGATATAGCCCTCGCCAGCATCGGTCTTGAGCGTGAACGCGTCGGTAGCATCGCCGGCAGCCGGAAAGCTGAGGGAGCGGAATGTGTCTACCGGGGTCTCTTGCAATACGGTTATGGAGGCGACCGGAATGCCCGTCGCACCGCTCACCTCCGATGGAAAGGGTGGGGCGCCGGCACCTTCCGGTAAATAGCCGAAGGTTGCGGCGGTCATCCACAGCGCCGTCAGCGATGACAGAAGAAGGCCAGGCAGCGCGAGCCGTGAGATGATCGCATGAAGCTGTCCGTTGCCTGTCCCCTTGGCGGGCTTCAGGATATAGCGCCAGCCGCCTGCGCGGCGTGCCAGCAGGAAGAGGCCGGACAGGGTCAGCGTCAGCATCGCCGCCGCACCTCCAGCGACGACGAGCCGACCGGCATCGTCGAGAAAGAGCGAGCGATGCAGATTGGTGAGCCAACGCTGGAGAGCCGACGTGTCGGCGTTGCCGACCGGTGTACCCGTTGCAGGGTCAATGATCGACGATGCCGGCTGGTCGCCCTCGAAGTAGTATGCCGTGATGCGGCCGGAGGGAGTACGTCTGATCTGCTCCACCGAGGGCTCCGCAGCCTGGACCCGCGCGGCGAGTTCCGCGACGCTGATTTGCTGGGCGGCAGGGTTGATGAGCGCCTCGGAGGCCGGGAAGACCGAGAGTGCCGTACCGCTCAAGGCGATGACGGTAACAAGCACTGCGGCGATCAGCCCGAACCAGCGGTGGAGCGACCGGATCATGACAATTTTCCTTCGTGATTAACGCGTATAGGTGAAGTTGGCGATGTAGCGGCTGCCCTTGACCGCCTGACCCGATCCAGCCGAGGTCAACGGCACGACGATTTCGTTGGGGCTGTCACGCATGTCTTCGACGGCAGAGTCGATATGTAGTTCGTAGCCGGCGTCAAAAAGTGTGTCTGCCAAATCGAGCGTGATTTTCAGCGCGCGGCCGGAGCCGACGCTGGCTCCGGTGATACCGCTGATCTCCGAGGTGTTACCACCGGTGGCGCGATACCAGCCGCTCAGGTGCTCATAATATCGCGTCTTGCCGCCGGCCATCCACAGGCTGCCTGCGTATTTGCCCTGCGCGTCGGTTACGTAATAGGCCAGATACGCGCCGTCGCCGCCGTAGTTGCGCATGTTAGTGGTGAGGGTCACTTGGCCTGCAAGCGCGAGGCCTGGAATGGTGAGTGCCGTGGTGACGGCCAGCATGGCAAGAATGGATTTTATTTTCATTGTGTTTCTCCTTGGAGTGTTTCTGCCGGTCAGTTCATCTGAGCGCGCGGCTTGGAACCAGGCGTGAACAGGCCGTTGCTCGGCGGATTCGCGTTCTGCTGCATGGGTACACCGCGACCGCCACAGGCAGCATCACCGTCGTCATCATCCTCGTCATCCCCGCGGCAGTCATTGGCGGCGTAGCGGCCGTCTTCGGTGCCATACCGGCGATGCCCCTCATGGTGGCCTTTGCCCCGATGCTCGTCGTAATCCGCATTCACGACGTCGGTGGTCGCGCCATCGATTCTCAGCGCATGGAGAGGCAATGCCTGGCTGGCGAAAGCGGCAAGAATGGCTGCGCCGGCAACTGCGGCAAGAAGAAGCTTGCGATTAGTCATGGTGTGGTCTCCTTTGGGGGATTGGTAAGAACAGGGATCACCGGTGGCCGTGGTGTTCCTCGATTTCGATGACATCGAGCGTCACGGGATCAATCTTCGCTTCGAAGCGACGGCCGGTTTCGTCCGTGCCGTAAACCTCGTAACAGCCATCATCGATTTTGATGCGTCTCAGTGTCCAACCGCGCTCCTCGGCAAGTGCACGAACGGCCTCACGGCCTTTCCAGTCACGGGTTGGAGCATCGCAGTCTTGCCTTGCTTGGGCGGATGTTGCCGCCAGGATAGCAAGGGCCACGGCTGGCAGGATGCCGGTCTTCATCGTCGTTTCCTCTCGTTGTCGGACCCATAATTCATCGGATAAGCTGACCGTCGCCTGACAGGCGACAAGACTTTGCTTCAGCTTCCCGTAAGCTGGCTGGTGGACTACAGAAGAGGCAAAGGAAGGATTCCGGCATGAGAGTTTTGCTGATCGAGGACGACACGGCACTGGGGGCGGCCATCCGCGACCAGATCGTCGCGGATGGTCATTCCGTCGATTGGATGAAACGCCTCGATGAGGCGCGCGACGCGATCGCCTCGGCCGCCTACGATCTGGTGCTGCTCGATCTGATGTTGCCCGATGGCCTCGGTATTCCTTTCCTCAAGGTTTTGAGGGCGCAGGGCGATGTGACGCCCGTGATCATATTGACGGCGCTTGACCAGGTTTCCGACCGGATCGCCGGGTTAAACGCCGGCGCTGACGACTATATGGTCAAACCCTTCGACCTTGCCGAACTGTCCGCGCGCATCGGCTCCGTTGCCCGTCGCTACACCGGCAACCCGAACCCGATCGTCACGCTTGGACCGTTGGAGATCGACCTTGCAGCCCGTAGCGTCAGGCTGAGCGGCAAACCGGTCGTTCTGACTGCGCGCGAATGGGTACTGTTTGAAGCCTTCGTCCAAAGGCCCGGCCAGTTGCTTTCGAAAGCGCAGCTTGAGGAACGACTCTATTCATTCGACCAGGAAGTCGACAGCAATGCCATCGAGGTTCATGTGAGCCGATTGCGCAAGAAACTCGGCGCGCACGTGATTGAGACCGAGCGAGGACTGGGTTACCGACTGGGGCGTCCATGACGATTTTCACTTCGCTTCGGGCGCGCTTGGCGATTGCGCTGGGGCTTTCCGTAACCCTCTTGTGGCTGGCCGCCGCCGCCGTTACCGCGCATCGCGTCGGGCAGGATATGGAAGAGGTCTATGATGATGGTTTGAAGGCCACCGCGCAACGCATCTTACCTATTGCCCGGCACGATCTGCGCGAAGGGCATTCCAGCCACGAGTCTTCCGGGGACGATGATGCCGATGGCCGCGGCGAGCGCTCCGATGGGCAAGCCCGCTATGGGGAAGAGGTCACATTCGTCGTGCGCGACCGGATGGGGCGTGTTCTGCTTGCTTCAAGCGGAGCGGATCCCTCGATCTTTCCTCCGTTTGAGGAAAAAGGGTTTCTTCACACCGAGACGCACCAGCTCTATTACGACGTGTCCTCCGACGGGAAGCTGACCATCGCCGTGGCCGAATCACTGGATCAGCGGCGCGAATTGTCGCGCAAGATGTTGATTGGCCTGCTCCTGCCCTTGCTGGTGGTGATTCCATTAAGCCTGCTGGCGATCCTGTTGGCCGTGCGCCACTCGCTGCGTCCTGTGCGCGATCTGCAAAGGGGGCTTTCCCTTCGCGGTGCGCAGGATTTGTCATCTTTGCCGGATAACGGTCTGCCGAGTGAGCTTCGACCGATTTCGGCGGGCATCAATCAGCTTCTCGGTCGTCTGGCGGCTGCATTCCAGGCCGAACGAGCTTTCGCGGCCAACGTGGCGCATGAACTTCGGACACCTGTTGCCGGTGCAATCGCACAGGCGCAACGTATCCGTTCGGAGACAAAAGACAAACTGACGGCACAACGCGCATATGAGATCGAAACGACGCTCAAGCGACTCATGCGCATATCAGAGAAGCTCATGCAGCTTGCGCGTGCAGAAGGCGGACGGCTACGCGCAGACGAGCCCTCCGATTTGCGGCCGGTGCTGCGTATGATCGTTCAGGACTTTGAACGCGCCGGTGAGGGACGTATTGAACTGACCATGCCGGACATGCCAGTGCTGTCGCCGCTCGATCCTGATGCGGTCGGTATTCTATCTCGCAATCTCGTGGAAAACGCGCTGAAGCACGGTGCGCAGGATCGTCCCGTTGAGGTGATGCTTGATCGGGACGGCGTGTTGTGCATTGCCAATGATGGGCCGACCCTCCCGCCCGAAGCCATGGACAGGTTGATGCGCCGGTTCGAGCGCGGGAGCGGCAAGATCAGCGGAGCGGGCCTCGGGCTCGCTATCGTCAAGGTGATCGCCGATCGTGCCGGGGCGACTGTTGATGTTGTCTCTCCCAGATTGGCCAGAAGCGAGGGAGTTGAGGTGCGGGTGAGATTACCGGTCGCATGAGAGGGCGGATTCGGCCTGACATTGCGCCATTTCCCGCGTTGCCCAAATCGGCATCCGCCATCACAAGAGCCTTGCGAGTCGGTGGCATTATCCGCAGATACGCAGGATAGGCACGTAGGTTGGATCACTGCCAGTTGCGTGTGTCGGCGTTTTCCTCCCGCTCTGGCAACTTTGCCAGACGGCGGTTAGAAAGGGGCCAATCCAGAGGGAGGGCAATCATGGTAAATCCGATCGACGTGGCCGAGGACGACAAAGAACGGGCACCGCGCAGTCAAACCCTGGTTCGCGGCCTCGAGATCCTCGATGCGGTCGCCAATCAGCCGCGCACCATCGCCGAGATCGCCACCATGACCGGCCTGACCTACAGCACGGTGCACCGCATCGTCTCGGTCCTGCTTGAGCGCCGCTATCTCAAGGCGGAAAATCCGCGCGAATTCGCGCTCGGCGCGCGATTGATTGAGTTGGGATTTGCCGCCTATTCGCGCACGGATCTAGTCCGCGTCTCACGCGCCCGGCTGGAGGGACTGGCGCGTGAGACGCGGGATACTATTCATCTCGCACAGCTCGACGGCGGGGAGGTCTCCTATCTCGACAAGTTGCGCGGAACCCGCCCCGTGGAGATCAGTTCGCGTATCGGCGGGCGTAAGCCGGTGATCTCTACGGGCGTAGGTAAGGCTTTGATCCTTGATGAACCGGAGAGTGCGTTGCTGCGTCTCTATCAGCGCGACCACCATCTGCTGCCCGGAAACATGTCCGAAGCCGACTGGCTGGCGCAGATGGCGGCCTATCGCGCCGGGGGCTACGCCTTCGACCTTGGCGAAGACGAGCCGTCCATTCGTTGTGTCGCTGCGCCGTTGCGAGACGCGATGGGCCGCATTGTCGGTGCAATTTCGGTTTCATCCACCGTCGAATACATGGCGCCTGAGCGCATGCGAGACCTCGTGCCCGAGGTCCAGCGTGTCGCGCGTGAGATCTCCTCCGACCTTGGGGCGCGGGTCTGACGGATAGCGCCCCTTCGTCTTCAGAGTACCTTGCCGGGATTGAGAATCCCCTTCGGGTCGAGGTTTCTTTTCAGCTGCCGCAACATGGCAAGCTCGCTCTCCGAGCGGCTGTAGGACAGCCACGGCTTCTTGTGCAGGCCGATGCCGTGCTCGGCCGAAACCGACCCTCCATAGGTACGGATGATCTCATAGACCGTCTTTTCAATTCCATGGCCGGTCGGATCAACTCCGTCGATCGGCCCCGCCACCAAGTGGATATTGCTGTCGCCGGCATGACCGAAGAAGATTGTCTTAAGGCCCGGATAGGTTGAAAGCAGTGCCGCACGAATTTCGTCGACGCAATCGCCGATTCGGACAAGCGGTACAGATACGTCGAAATTGATTGTTGGCGCCCGGCGCGACAGTATCTCGGCAACACCGTCACGCAGGCTCCAGAAATTTTCGACCTCGCGTTGTGATTGTGCGATTACGGCATCCGCCAGCAATTCGGCTTCGAAAGCCGCCTCCAGCATGGCCTCGAAAACCGGACGGTCGCCATCTGCGTCGGCGCCCTGCATTTCGATCAGCGCATAGACCGGATGCTCCGGCGCGATCGGCGCGCGGTGGCCCGTCTCAGATAACACCGCGCGATAGTAGTCGTTCCACATCAGTTCGAAAGCCGTGACGCGTCCCGATAGCGCGCGCTGCGCATGGCGCAGCAGGTTCGCCGCCGCGGCGAAATCGGCGACTGCCACAAGCGCCGCATTGGCGCCGCCGACGCCTGGATGCAGCTTCAGGACAGCGCGTGTAATGATGCCGAGCGTGCCTTCCGAACCGATGAAAAGATGCTTGAGGTCGAGGGCCGCATTATTCTTCGGCATGCGGTTCATCATTGGCAGGATAGTTCCGTCGGCCAGAACGACCTCGAGCCCCAAAACCAGGTCTCGCGTCATGCCATAGCGGATCACGCGGTTGCCGCCGGCATTGGTGGCGATATTGCCCCCGATCTGGCAGGTGCCGCGCGCGCCGAGGTCTAGCGGGAACGAGAGGCCTGCTTCGAACGCGGCCTCCTGGATTTTCTGCAAGATGCATCCGGCGCCGACCACCATCAGGCCCGAGGCTGCGTCGATCTCCTCGATCTGATCCAGGCCGGAGAGGGACAGGAGTACAGCACCTTCGGAGGGGACTGCTCCGCCGGCCAGACCGGACCGTCCGCCTTGGGGTACGACCGGCGCGTCATAGGCATGGCAGAGGCGCATAACTGCCGCGACCGCTTGCGTATCCCGTGGTGTGACCAGAGCCATAGGTGTGCCGCCGCGCTCGTCGCTCCAGTCGCGCAAGGCGACCTCTGGAATGTCCCGTCCCAACTTGAGATTGGTGGACCCTAGTGCACGCTCGAGAGCGGTGATGAGACCGACGGATGAATTTTCAATGTTCATGGGACCTCCCGAGAGCCATAGTTGTACGCTTCCTGCTGCAATTTTGCACATATTGCAAATAGATTTTACTATTTGACAACAACGAATGCCTTTGCTTAATTCCCCGCGCTGGGGGAGG
This sequence comes from Paenirhizobium naphthalenivorans, assembly GCF_007992095.1. Taxonomy (GTDB): domain Bacteria; phylum Pseudomonadota; class Alphaproteobacteria; order Rhizobiales; family Rhizobiaceae; genus Allorhizobium; species Allorhizobium naphthalenivorans. Next base: position 42,150 of record NZ_BJZP01000028.1, on the reverse strand, counting down.
AGCGGAGGCACCCGCCTTGCGCTCGGGTCCATCACAGAGCCCGGCATGAGTCAGTAGAGAGAACCGGAAGCGGTCTCTCCGTTACAGGGAGGACAGAAATGTCGCTTACAAAAACCGCGCACTCCGTGCGCGCAGGTTTCGTCGCCGCTTTCGCAACGGCCGCACTCTTCGGCACCGCAGTGCAGGCCGAACCGGAAATCACCTTCCGCGCCGCCCATTCCTCGGCGCCGACATCGACGGGGCACAAGGCCTTTGAATTCCTCGACAAGGAGCTGCGTGAAAAGACCGGTGGCCGCATCGGCCTCGAAATTTTTCCGAGCTCGCAGCTCGGCGGCGAGCGCGAACTGGTCGAGAACGTCCAGTTCGGCAATGTTGATCTGACCTTCGTATCCTCGGCGCCGGTCGCTTCCTTCGCGCCCCAGTTTTTCGCCTTCGATATTCCGTTCCTCTTTCAGGATCGCACCCAGGCCTATGCCGTGCTTGACGGTGACGTCGGCAAGGAAATCCTGAAGTCGCTGGACGACAAGGGTATGGTCGGTCTCGCCTATTGGGAAAACGGCTTCCGTCAGCTGACCAATGCGAAGAAAGAAATCCGCACTCCGGCCGATCTCGCTGGCCTGAAGATGCGGACCATGGAAAATGAAGTGCATATCGCTGCATGGCGCGCCGAAGGCGCCAACCCTGCGCCGCTGGCCTTCAACGAGCTGTTCACGGCCCTGCAGCAGGGCACTTTCGATGCGCAGGAAGGCCCGATCAACCTCTTCTACGACATGAAGTTCAACGAGGTGCAGAAGTTCATCTCGAAGACCAATCATATCTATTCGCCGTGGCCGCTGCTTGCTAATCCGGACAAGCTCGCCAGCCTTAGCCCTGAGGATCGGGCGATCTTCGACGAGGCCGTCAAGGCAGCGACCGACTACCAGCGCCAGTTGGCCAAGGAAGCCGACGACAAGGCTGAAGCTGCGATGACCGATGTCAAAATCACCACGCTGACGCCGGAAGAGCTGAAGGCCTTCGCAGATAAGGTCACGCCGATTGTTGACCTGGTCAAGGAAAAGGCCGGCGCCGATCTCGTTGACCGCCTGCTGGCCGCCGCCGGCAAGTAAGGCATCGCGTTCTGGAACCCGGCGGCTGACCGCCGGGTTCTTCGTCGTCAAGCCCGGCTCATTGGCAATCACTGAACTGGCGCCCCGGGGTCCACTCTGGCGTGGCGCGGGAGGAGTTCATGCTCAAACTCATTGACGCGCATTTCGAGGAAGCGATTGTTGTGGCCCTGATGGCCCTGATGTCGGTTCTCATCGGAGTGCAGATCTTCATGCGCTACGTGATGGGGGCCTCGCTCTCTTGGTCGGAGGAGCTGGCGCGCTATTTCTTCATTTGGATGACCTATGTTGGCGTCGCCTATGCGGTCCGCATGGATGCTCATATCCGCGTGACGATGGCCACCGATCTGCTGTCCCCCTCGGGTCGACTGTTTGTTCGGATTCTCACCCATGTGATCTTCGGCGCCTTTGCCCTCTTTGTCATGTATCAAGGCTGGTGGATGGTCGAGAAGACCTTCCGCTTCGGTCAGAAATCGGCCTCGCTCGGCATTCCGATGGGCCTTATCTACTTGGCTCCCTTCTCCGGCTTCCTGCTCACGGTCCTGCGGCTTTTCCAATCGATCGTGCTCGACCTGCGTGGCGTACGGCAGGGATCGATGTCATGATTTCGCTGATCCTGTTCGGGCTTCTCGCCCTTTTGCTGGTGCTGTCGGTGCCGATCGCGATCTCGCTCGGGATCGCCTCGACGGTGGCACTGCTCGTTTCCGGCAAGGTTTCCGGTTCGTACGTGCCGCAAGGCCTTGTCACCTCGATCGACAGTTTCCCGCTGATGGCTGTGCCGTTCTTCATCCTGGCGGGTGACCTGATGGGCCGAGGTGGACTGTCGCAACGCCTGATCAATGTCGGGCGCATGTTCTTTGGCCGTTATACCGGCGGCATGGCGATCATCGCTGTCGTCACATGCATCTTCTTCGCCGCCATCTCCGGCTCGGGCCCGGCAACCGTTGCCGCCGTCGGCGCGATCCTTCTGCCCGCCATGGCAAAGGACGGCTACAAGCAGAGCTTCTCATCGGGACTGGTCGCCTGCTCCGGATCGCTCGGCGTTATCATTCCGCCGTCGATCCCCATGGTGATCTACGCGACGTCGGCCAATGTCTCGGTGTCGAAGATGTTCATGGCCGGCGTCATTCCCGGCTTGCTGATAGGCGTCTCGTTGATCGTATACGCGTGGCTGCAAGCGAGGAAGGATGGCCAGAGGCCTGGCGATTATCGCCCGACGCGGCGCGAAATGCTGGCCGTTCTCAACGATGCAAAATGGGCGCTCATGGTGCCGGTCATCATCCTTGGAGGCATCTATGGCGGCGTATTCACCCCGACCGAGGCCGCTGCAGTCGGCGTCATCTACGGCTTCGTGGTCGGCGCCTTCGTTTACCGCGAACTGAACCTCAAGGATCTCTACAAGATCTTCGCCGGCTCGGCGCTGACGTCGGCCACCATCATGTTGATCGTCGGCACGGCCACGATCTTCGGCCGGGCGCTGGCGATCGAGGGCGTGCCGGTCATGCTGGCCAAGTTCATCACGTCGACGGTGGACCAGGCCTGGTTGTTGCTGCTGGCGATCAACGTGATCCTGCTGATCGTCGGTACCTTTATGGAAACGATTGCGGCGATCATCATCCTGACGCCGATCCTCCTGCCGCTGGTAACCGCGCTTGGGGTCAGCGCCGAACACTTCGGCATCGTCATGATCGTCAACCTTGCCATCGGCATGGTCACCCCGCCGGTCGGCGTGAACCTCTTCGTCGCGTCGCGCGTTTCCGGTCTCACGCTGGAGACGGTGGTCAGGGGAGCGGTGACCCCGATGGTGGTGATGATCGTCGTGCTTCTGATCATCACCTATGTGCCGGCGGTCTCCCTGGCGCTCCCCGCCCTCTTCGGAATGTAATGCAAAGGATAGGAAAATGAGCAAGAAACTGCGGGCGGTCATCATCGGGCCCGGCAATATCGGCACCGACCTGTTGATGAAGATACAACGCTCCGATTGGGTCGAGCCGGTCTTCATGGTCGGAATCGATCCCGCGTCCGAAGGACTCAAGCGTGCCGCCGAAATGGGCATCAAGACCTGCGCCACCGGTGTCGACGGCGTGCTAGAGCATGTCCTTGCCGAGGACATCCGCGTTGCCTTCGATGCGACCTCGGCCTATGCACATGCGGAAAATTCGCGCAAGCTTAACGCGCTTGGTGTGATCATGATCGATCTGACGCCGGCGGCCATCGGGCCGTTCTGCATTCCGCCGGTCAATCTCGCTGACCACGCCAAACGGCTGGAGATGAACGTCAACATGGTGACTTGTGGTGGTCAGGCGACCATTCCGATGGTCGCCGCCGTCTCGCGTGTGCAGCCGGTCGAGTACGGCGAGATCGTCGCCTCCGTATCCTCCCGCTCCGTCGGTCCCGGCACGCGCAAGAACATCGACGAGTTTACCCGCACCACGGCTAAGGCGATCGAGAAGGTCGGCGGTGCGAAGCGTGGCAAGGCGATTATCATCGTCAACCCGGCGGAGCCGCCGCTTCTGATGCGCGACACCGTGCATGTCCTGACGGAGGGCGAACCCGACCAGGCTGCGATCACCGAGAGCGTCAAGGCCATGGTAGCCGAGGTGCAGAAATACGTACCCGGCTACAAGCTGGTGAACGGTCCGGTCTTCGACGGCAACCGCGTGTCGATCTATCTGGAGGTTGAGGGCCTTGGCGATTTCCTGCCGAAATATGCCGGCAATCTCGACATCATGACGGCGGCGGCCCTGCGCACCGCCGAGCTTTTCGCCGAAGAGGCCGCAAAGGGCGTCCTCACCCTACCCGCCCGCGCCTGAGGAGACCAAGATGAGCATCGAAGGACGCAAGATCACCCTTCACGAAATGAGCCTGCGCGACGGCATGCATGCCAAGCGTCACCAGATCAGCACTGAGCAGATGATCGAGATCGCCAAGGCGGCCGACGAAGCTGGCATGCCCTGGATCGAGGTGACCCATGGTGACGGCCTCGGCGGCGCTTCCGTCAACTACGGTTTTCCGGCCTCGACCGACGTTGAATATCTCTCCGCCGTCATTCCGCACATGAAGAAGGCCAAGGTCTCGGCCCTGCTTCTGCCGGGCATCGGCACGGTGGACACGCTCAAGGAAGCCATGGATGCCGGCATTTCCGGCGTGCGTGTCGCGACTCACTGCACCGAGGCCGATTGTGCCGAGCAGCACATCACCTATGCCGCCAAAACCGGTCTCGATACGGTCGGCTTCCTGATGATGGCGCATCGCGCCAGTCCGGAAAAGCTGGTGGAGCAGGCGCTGCTGATGGAAGGCTATGGTGCCAATTGCGTCTACTGCACGGACTCCGCCGGTCACATGCTACCTCGGGACGTGACCGACCGCGTCGCCGCTATCCGCGCCGCGCTGAGGCCGGAAACCGAACTCGGTTTCCATGGCCATCATAATCTCGGCATGGGCATTGCCAATTCGGTCGCAGCCGTGGAAGCGGGTGCCAACCGCATCGACGGTGCGATCGCCGGCCTCGGTGCTGGCGCCGGCAATGCCGCCACCGAACTGTTGGTCGCGGTGTTTGAACGCATGGGCGCCGAAACTGGCGTCGACCTGTTCAAGATCATGGACGCCGCCGAGGACATCGTTGTGCCGATGATGGACCGTCCGATCAGGGTCGATCGCGGCTCGCTGGTGCTCGGTTACGCTGGCGTTTACTCTTCGTTCCTGCTGTTCGCCGAACGCGCCGAGAAGCGCTATGGCATTCCTGCACGCGACCTGTTGTTGGAACTGGGCCGGCGCGGCATGGTCGGCGGTCAAGAAGACATGATTGAGGATCTGGCACTAACGATGTCGCGCGCCAAGGCGTGAAGCGGGAAAGCTAGAACTCGGGGGCAAGGTTAACCTTGTAACAAGGAAGATGCGCATTGGCTGATTTATGGCCTTGCCCCCGCAATAGCTTTGGTCACGAAAATGACCGCGCCCTTTTCAGTCGGGGAGGCTTTGAATACGCATCCGCGAAATCGGTCTTCCGCAATGAAGTAACGGTATGGATAGCCCCGATCAAAGATCGAAATCCGCTTAAGTCCATGTTTCATGAACCAACGCCGTCGGCAGGGAGTTGTCGACGGACAGATCCGTGAAGAACCGTCGGCAACGGACATGGATGATGTCCGTTGCCGAAGCTGTCATCGTTGTTTCCGGATCCAGTGGCCTTGCCAAACGGCCGGATGAAGAATTCAGGCTGCGTACTTGGCTTGTACGCTTCCGCTCGACCTGTCGTATTCATCCAGCTTGAATATCGCGACCATTCTCGACAACTCCGTCGCTTCCTGTGCCATGGAATGGCTAGATGCGCTTGTTTCCTCGACCATGGCAGCGTTCTGCTGTGTCATCTGGTCCATCTGGTTTACGGCCGTATTGATTTGGTTAAGTCCTGTGGACTGTTCTTGCGTCGACGAGGCGATCTCGTTCACAAGGTCGGCGATGTCGGTTATCTGCTTGACGATAGCGCGCAGGGCGTTTCCGGTTTGGTCAACGAGCTGAACCCCCTGTTTGACCTGATGCGACGAGGTGGTGATCAACGTCTTGATCTCCTTGGCGGCATTGGCGGAGCGCTGGGCGAGCTCGCGTACCTCCTGCGCAACGACAGCGAAGCCCTTGCCGGCTTCGCCCGCGCGAGCGGCTTCGACACCGGCATTGAGAGCCAGCAGATTGGTCTGGAAGGCGATATCATCAATAACGCCGATGATCTGGCTGATCTGGCTGGATGATTGTTCGATTTGTGCCATGGCGTCGGTCGCGCTTTCAACAACCGTACCAGAATCCTCCGCCTCAGAGCGTGCATTCAATGCGGCTGTGGCAACTTGGTTTGCACCTTCGGCAGTCTTTTTCACGGTGGCCGTGATTTCGTCGAGCGCGGCAGCTGTTTCCTCCAACGAGGCGGCTTGCTGTTCCGTTCTGCGCGACAAGTCGTCGGCGGCGCTGCTGATCTGCCCAGAGCTGTCGCGCATGCTGGTGATGGCATTCGTGACCCCGACCATCGCTGCCTGGAGTTTGTCGGCGGCAGCGTTGAAGTTGGCTTTGAGCGGTTCGGCCTTGGCGGTGAACTGCGTCGTGATCCGATGGGCGAGGTCACCCTTTGCCAATGCGGCCAGCGCCTCACTCAAGGCGGTGATCGCGACGCGGTCGTCCTCGGCGTCCTGCGCTGCCTTCTGTTGCATCAGTATCTGCTCATTGACATCCGTGAGTGAGCCGCAGGCTCGAATGGTCACGCCATCGGGCTGATGAACGCATCCTCCCGTTGCGCGGAACCACCGGTAGGAGCCGTCGCGCACCTTGAGTCTATAATTGATGTCGTAGCGCGCCTTGCCCGTCTTATCCTCAAGATGTTTGCCGAAGGCTGCAAAGGTTGGCGCCACGTCATCCGGATGCAGTCTATCCGACCAGGAACTAACTACATTTGGGAATTCTGCGTCGCTTTCATAGCCGACCATACGGCGAAACTCAGCCGACCAGGTCCATTTGCTTTCGGGATGCATGGCATCGCCATTGATTAGAAGTGCTTCCCAAAGCCCAACACCTGAGGCCTCATCCAACAGCCCTGAACGTTCGCGAACTGCCTTGAGTTGAGCTTCCAGCTCATCAACCTTCTTGGACGAACGTGTGTTAAAAATCGCCATTTGACAGTCCCTTTAATACCGTAGAAGCGAGGTGCCGAGTATATTCCGAGGCTGGGTACGCCTCCTTCTTCAAATTTAGCTAAAAGTGGTTAAGGTCTTCTAAATGAAGTCTATTTCCCGCGATCTTCGTGTATGAAAGATGCTTTCGGCCTCGGACTGTCGGGTGGAGGTCAATACCGGCGCAAGGCAAGTAGGAGTCGGCCAGTGTCTCCGGGTTCGGCGACATTCAGAACGTTATAATGCCGCTTTCAGGGATTAGCCGTGTGGCCTGCCACCGGTTGCCGGCATAAGAAGCATGGAGCTTGCCACCCGGTTCCGTCCTTCATGCTTGGCTTCGTACAGGGCACGATCCACGGCCATAAGGAGACCTTCCGGCATCACTATCCTGCCGCCAACGCGGGAAAATGCAGTCGCAACGCCAGCACTGATCGTAACAATCCCATTACCTTCATGATTGTCTTGATTGGGTATTTTCAGAGCTTCGATAGATCGCCTCAGTCTCTCGGCAATCTTAAGTGCGCCTTCCTGATCGGTATCCGGCAGGACAACAGCAATTTCCTCACCGCCATAGCGAGCCACGAGATCGGCAGGACGAGTCATGAGGGATTGGGTGGTCTGCGCTATAGAGCGGAGACAGTCGTCTCCGACTTGATGCCCATACCGGTCGTTCACCCCCTTGAAATGATCGATATCCAGAAGAATCAGAGACATATGGCCATGGTTGCGCAGGCAGCGTTGCCATTCGTTTTCCAAGACCTCATCGAATTTGCGACGGTTTGCAATGCCTGTGAGCTTATCTTGAAAAACCATCTGAGCGAGTTCATCCTCCAAACGTCTACGTTCGGAGACATCTCGCATTACGACAACCATGTCACCGGACGACGATGAGTCGCGGATAAGGCTGGATGAACCCTCCATCCAAGCCCAATCGCCGTCCTTGCGCTTTACCCTGAAGGATATCTGTTCTCTTGAAGAGCCTGCAACGAGGTGCAGTATTGAAGCCTTGATCCGGGGCAGGTCATCGGGGTGCAAGAGGTTCTCTTGGTGTAGAAGCATCTCATCGGGCATCCACCCTACAACAGCTTTTGCAGAGGGAGATACATATCGAAGTCTCAAGTCCTGACCGACTTGCAAAATTATATCGCCGCTGTGTTCCGTCAGTATCTTGAAGTCCACCGGCGTAGGTTCTTTTGTCGCGGCACGACTCCCAAATAGCCTTCGAAGGAAGTTCTTCATTTTCACATCCCGCCTTTATTCCCATCATCTCAGCATACTTCTGTTTATGATGCGTGAAGTCGGTATCTGGGCATTCCAGATTGATTGGCTGCGACGGCAGGTATGACCTGATTCGGCTTCGTTTATCGAACCTGGCTCAACGGAACGGTCCGCATAGCTTCTGTGCGAAGATCAGCTTCGCTCCACCGTGTTGTGACGCCTTTCTGTTGCTTATAGCGTTTCTCGGAGGATTTCGTAAGGCGCTTTTCCTTTGAATGCTCCGTGTGGTCTTGCCGAGTTGTGGATGCGCGCCCCGCTCATCGAGTCTTGCGTAGAGATCGACACCCACTGTATGGGAAAGGCGCTAGCAAGACTCTTGTTCGTCCGCCCGGTGCTAACGTTCGACCTTTCCGTTAAGCTGGGCAAACACCGGTTTGATACGGGCATGGCGAATGGGTGCTGGTCATGTTGCCCTTTCATACCAGCAGGATGATGCTCACCAGCGCCGCCAATAGGACCACCGACAGCGCAATCGCAATGCGTGTGGCTCTTACGGCCCTATCCTTCTCCCACCAGTTCGTCGGCTTGATTCCCTGCACAAAAAATGTCGTCATCCCCGCCAGATTTACACAAATCAAATTTACCAGAAACAGCACGAAGGCCCCCATGGCCAAGGTAGGATGTCCGCCGCCGAACAGCAGGCCGGACGTCACTAGCGGCGGCAACAACGCCACCGCGACCATCACGCCGATCAACGCAGTCGGCACCCCCGTCGTGAACGCCAACGCGCCCGCGCAGCCTGACGCCAATGCCAGCACGATGTCGCCCAGCCCCACCCGGGTGCGCGACGCCAATTCGAGCAATGTCGGGTCCACGTCCAGCATCACGCCAATCAGCACGGACAATGCCAGCGCCGCCATAACGCCTACCGTCGCCGTCCAGAACCCCTGTCGAAGCAAGGATAGATCACCCAACGTAATGCCTAGCGACATCGCGATGTTCGGACCGAGTAGCGGCGCAATAACCATGGCTCCGATGATGACTGCCACGCTGTTGTGGCTCAGCCCAATGGCCGCCACCACCGTGGATAGCACCACGATCGCCAGATAGGTCCGCGACAATCGCGCGCCGTTCTTGATGTCCTCGTACAACTCCTCGCGGCCGATCCGCTGGGGCATTTCTTCCTCCGGCGTCATTTGTTCAGGCGTGGCAGCCGCTTCCGTTTTCGGCTCCGACTGGGCGCGCGGCAACGTCGCTTCGACAGGCAGAATCACCACCCGGTTGCCTTCCATGCTGGTGTAGCGCTTCTCCAGCAAATCCAGCACCGTTTCGCTCCGCTCCACATCCAGAAGGATGCGCAGGAGCACTTCCTCGTCCCCTAATCGGATCTGTCGATATTCAAGTACCTTGCAATCTTTGAGAAGCTCGCGGATGTCGGCGCTGTCCTTCTCCTGCAGCACCATCTCGAGCAAGCGCAGGGCCATCGGATCTCACCTCTTCGATGCGCAGTCGGACCTAGCCATCACCGTATTTCTATCCGCTTCAATAGCTCCCATACCGGCAGCGCCGTTAGGCCGCCGACAACGCCACTCAGATAGCCCGGTATGTCCGTGCTGAAGATCCATCGCCACAAGAGGCCGGCGACGAAACTCGTCACCAGCATGGTCACAACCGTAATCAGCAATCGCTGCCAAAGCGGCATATCATCACTCCCTGGTCTATCTGGGTTCCATCACGAACGAACTATTGGCACACACGTCCAGCATCTTGCCAAGCCTTCAGGCAATGGTTTCGGATAACTTGCCGATCTCCGCTGTGAGCGCCATCGCCAGCGGTTTCGGAACGTTACTCGGGCCGTGGCACACGGTGGTGGTTTTCGAAATCTCCAGATCACGGCAGCGACATCGACGAACAGGCTTGCCCTCGAGTGTTCAAGCATTGGTCACGCCATGGTCTTGGATGAACTGACGCGAGCCGGCCACGCCGGTTCTGTCCTCTTTTTTTGGGCGAGGAAACAGCACACCTTGGCGAGGCGGTGGCGAAATGGTGTTTCTTCAAACAGCGACCTCCGCCATCCCCCTTCATCAGATTAGAGCCGGCCTGTGAACAGTAGGACGAGAACGACGATCAGGATGACGCCGATATCGCCCATTACCGAAGCCGTAGCCGCTGCTGAAGCCGTCAAGCATGAAGATGACCAGTAGAATGACAAGTATTGTTCCAAGAGGCATGGTCTTCACTCCAAGGACGACGCCAACCGGCTGTCGGCAAACCGGGCATTCCATTTCTGAACCGATGCCTCGAAACCTTCGCTTTCATGTCCTAGGGCATCACCGGCGAAAGCCGAGTCGCCTGCGATGCTCTATCTATTTGTTTTTACGCAATTCTGGACGAAAAACCGCTACACACTTTTGCTGGAATTGCTCTAGACGATGGCTCGTAGGGAACTACCCAGGATAGTCAAGCCTACTTGGTTTCGACAGTAATACCGCTCCTTCCAACGTTCATCTCAATGCTACTCGTCTTCTGACGCTCTTGGAAGAAATAATAGCTCAAGACCAAGATGGCGATAACGAGCGCGCCGATGAAGAGGTAGAGAGGGTTGCGTTCATGACCGGGCCACTTCCATCATTGGGCGATACAAGTTCATCGTCGGGCAGTGCCTGCGGACGCGGTCGCTTTGCCTTCAGCGGGTGAAAATCGCCGCCAGCTGAGCCGTCCCGATCAAGCGCTTGCATGCGCGCGCCCGAGATCCGTCTGACGCAATGGAGCGACAGCATGGACAGACCGACAAAGATCAAGATTCGTTGGAGACTTGAGCCATGCGCCCTATCTTCCGTCGCACGCCGGACATTTTTGGTTACCAGTTCTGACTCTGGTTTCTGCTCCGTGCGCGTTGATGGCCGACAAAACCCTTTTGTTCAACCGTAGGGATTTGCCGGCGGCTGTGGTTCTGGCCTTATCGCCGTTCGCTGCGGAGGTCGCCGAGGGCGCGCATTGCCGTGACATTGCCGGTGGCAGCGGCGGCCTCGAAGATTTTGATTGCGTCCGCGACCATGCCGAGGTTCTGATAGGCATAGCCGCGCAACACCATTAGATCGATAGGCTCCGGCTGAAATTGGGCCCGCTGGTCGAGAAAAAGCAGCGCTTGCCTGTAGCGCCCCGCGTCGAAGGCATTGGTCACGCGCTTGGATAGGATCGCCGTTTGTAGTTCAGCGGCGCGTGACGGCGGCAGTGGTGCCCGCGCCGCAGCCACTGCAGCATTGTCGGCCAGGCCGAGCCGCAGATAAGCGAGCGACTGGCCATAGACCCCATCCGCGCGAGTTTGGCCCACGCCGCCTATGGCGACCTCGAAGCTATCTATGGCTTCCAGGGGACGATTCTTGTCCATCAGGCACCAACCGCGAGTCAGCGCTGTCTGCGGGGACAGGGTGCGCGGGTCCAGGGTATTGCTGCAACCGCGCCTCGCCGCGCCTCGCCGCGCCTTGCCGTCGGGAGCGGCGGTCAGACCAGTGGACGCGTCCGCCGCGCCACCGATCGCGGCGATGCGCGGTGAGCGATCTTTCCACTGTCGCTTGATTTCGGACACCCGTAGGGTGTTTTTCAGCTGATAAAGGGTAAGCGCCAGACCGTAGGCGGAGGGCTCGTCGTCGGGCTTCCAGGCGAGTGCGGTTTCGAACCAGCCGGCCGCTGTCGGCATTTGGTCAAAGGTGCGGGCATACCAGCCGAATTCTTGGGCCGTGGTGGCATCCTTCTGAACAATGACCTCTGCGGCAATGCGCGCCAGGATGGTCTCATCGAGAATGAGCGGCGGCTGTCGCGCCATCAGTCTGGCAGTGGCTGCGAGATAGGTCGCCTTAGTGTCGTCGGTTGCGTGTCGCAAAGCATACATCGCGTCCTCGGCCTCTTGCGGCTTATCCTCTTCAAGCAGCGTCAGGGCAAGGCCTTGCGAGGCTGCGGCCGTGTATTTCTTCGTGCGCGACGCGCGGAAGGACTTTTCTGCCTCCGCGATCTGTTTATGGCCGAGTTGGTACCAGCCAAGCAGGAGCAGGTCTGAAGCATCGCCAGTGGTTGTAGCAAGTTGCTCCAGGCGCGTGACCCAACTCGGGTCAATCACCAATTTTGGGTCCTCATTGGCATCATTGACGAAGCGGCGGGCGAGGTCGTTGCGAATTGCCTCAAACTCGCCGGCCCCGTCGATGCCCCTTCTTTCGTAGCTGAGCAATTGCTGCACCGGCTTGTAACTTAGAAGCTCGGCAGCCTTCTGCATCGTGGCCAGCCGTTCGGCCTGCTCGGTGCAGTTTTGCAGTATGTAAGCGAAGGTTTCGACACTGCGGCTCTCGCGGTCGGTTTTGACGAAGGCTTCCGCTACCCGCCAAAGCACGTCCATCTCGGCGCAGGTCAGCAGGACCGGCGTCTGAGCGGCGATATCGATGACGGCCGAATACTGTTTCATTTCCGAGGAGTTGACCAAGCGAGTTCGGGCTTCGGCGATGTCCAGCCGCTCGAGCAGGTCGGATGGCGGCTGCCAATTCGGCTCGTTGCTCTGACGTTCCGTGATCTTTCCACGCAACTCGGCGAAACTGCCGTCAGCATAGAGCTTCCACATCGCTTCCAGTTGCGTATCGTTATTGGTTGGAATCGCGAGCGGGTCGGCCGGCGGCACCCAATTAGGATAGAGCGCCTGCAGGCGGGCGATCTCGACCTTGAGCCGCTTGGTGTCGCCATGGCTGGCAAAATAGCGCAGGGCGCTCTCGTCAACCACTGGTCGGCTCGATGATGCCGCCGGTGCCGGCTGGCCAGCGGGTGCCTGGCCAGCCGGCGACTCCGCTTGCCCGACCGGTTGCGCTGGAGCGGAAGGCTGGATGGTCGCAGGCGTTTCGGCATCATTGCCGGCCTGCGCTTGTGCAATGATGTCGCTGCCGGCCGCGCTTGCATTTCTGGCGACGGTAGGTGATTGGCGGGGTAGCTCCGGTCTTTCGCTAAGGCGGGCGGCGATTGCAGCGGCATCGCCTGACTGTTCAACCGCACCAGAATCGCGCGGTTGGTCGATGCCGAAGAGCGGTATTTCTCTCAAGTTGAGGCCGTGCTCTACCGCAATGGTGAGCACTGATACAGCAACTGCCATGGCGATGGCCATCAAGAAAGAGTTCAAAGACACTCCGGGTGTTTCTCCGCGACAAATGCCAACCCCAAGAGTTGCAGGGTTGAGGGATAGTAAAGAGCTGGCGTAAAACGCTGGCTCGACTGCGGCAGTTGTGCTCCATCGACTACACACGCCACAATATGGTTGATTATGCGGTAACCGGGATCCGGCAGCGCCTCCTTGGCGGTACCTGTCGAAAGGTCGATGGTGGCTGGCGTCCTGTCGGCGGTGGTCATGCCCTCAGCAAGGCGCGCCAGCAGCGGTTTATCTTCTATACCGGCGCGCATCAGGTAAAGCGGGATGCGGATGGAATTGTAGCCGAACTCCTTTTCGAAGCCGAACGCCGGCTTGGGCGTTTCCGACAGGCTGACCCAATCCGCCGGCAGCCGGCGCGGGCCGAACTGCATGATCGCGTGCAGGCCCTGCCCGTCGCGGAAAAGCTTCGACCAGGCATCGGAGGGCGCAAGCGCCGCCATCACCGGGATCGCCTCATAGATCCAGTAGGAGGGGTTGACTACCGGTCCATCCTTGCGCTGGGAAACGGAAAAGCCGTCGGTCGCGGGCAGCAGCAGTGTCCGTCCTTTGGAGGTGACGACGACCTCTTTCAGCAGTGTGCGGGCGATCTTGGCGGCAATGCGAAGATAGTCGTCGCGGTGCCAGGCATAGCCCGCAAGCGCCAGAGAGTAGGCAATTAGAACATCGCCGTCGCTGGCATTGTTGACGTCGCTTACATGGGGATGGCTGGCCGGATCCCAGCGCCAGGCGGCAAGTCCATCATCGCGCACCATCAGTTCGGTGCGGGTGAAATACCAGATCTGTTCGAAGTCGTCCGGGCTGTTCGCCAAATAGGCGAGCAGCAGTCCATAGCCTTGCCCCTCACTGTGGCTGATATTGCCGTTGGCGTTGTCGACGATACGGCCGTTTTCCTCAAGGAACATCCGCTTGTAAGCCGCCCAGTTTTCTGGTTCCACACCCGGCTGCACCGCTGCGGCGGCTGGAAAACCGATGACGGAGGCAAGCAGTCCTACGATCAATCGACGTGAGGCTTTCATTTTTGTCTCCCGAAGACGGCGAGTAGCCAGCGGGTGGTGACGCCAACCAGCAGCGCCAGAACGACCAGCAGAAAAGCGTAGAAAAGAATGTTCGTCGACAACCAGTTCGCCGCGATCAGGCGGTAGTTGGCCAGTGCCCATGGCTGCGTCCCGAAGAAAGTGAGCCGCGTTTGGGTGATGGCCTGCACTTTGCCAGTCTCGGCCGAATAGGTGGTGATGCGGCCGGACACGTCGGACCAGTTGGCGATTGTGGTAAGGGCGTTCAGTCCCTGGCGCAGGTCCTTCGCCGAGGGCGCCGTCACCAGCGTCCATTCGGCGGTGCCGTTGGGACTGACACCTTGGGCGATCATTGTGGTGATCGAATTGGATGGCTCGAAGATGGCCGGTTGCTGCGGAATGAATTGCAGCGAGTTGAGAGAGATGTCGAAATTGCGCAGCGTCCACTCTTGAAATGCGGTAATCCGGCCACGCCAACTGTCGCCCGTGACCCGCGATCGCCAGCTGTCGAAAATGGCTCCGGTATCAGCATCGGTGGCTTGCACATTGGCGGCCGGCCGCCACTCGGTCACGGCCGAGGAGGAGATGTTGAGCTGTGACAGCAGTGTGGGCGCTAGCTGCGAGATCGGCCCGATGAATATGGCATTGTGGTTGCCGACGCTGCTGATGGAAGTGGTGATGTCAAGCGAGATTGGCCGACCTGCTGCCATCGCGATCTTCGCCAACAACGTGGCCGACGCCGACAGCATATCGGCGTCGATGCGGTTCATGTAGAGCGAGGTTGGCAAGGCGCCCTCTCCATAGGGGAAACCCAACCAAGACATTGCCGCTAGATTCGGCCGCTGGCCGATTCGCGCGAAATCGGGCATGTGGAACTCAGAGGTGTCGAAAATTGCAATACGGGCGGTTCTCGAAGCGGGCGCTCCCGGGGCGCAGGTGATGTCCGCCTGGGTGGTAACGTTGGCCTCGATGTCGATATGATTGAGGCCCGGTTTGAAATGGCGCATCGTGACAAGGATCGGCAGGTGGCGGAAAATGCCACCATCTCTAGCGGTGATCGCCTCGGTCGAGGCGATCTGGCCGTTGACATAGACGTCGATATGACTGCCGGGCAGCACCGCGTCCGAATAGGCTGCATCAAGCAGGATCGTGGCTTGGCCATAAGCGTTGGCGTAGAAATCCGCAGGCACGGCCACATTGAAGCCGGTGCGCAACCGCCGGCCGGAAAACTCGATGGTCTTTGGGCCGAGTTCCGCGAAGGTGAGCCGGCTGTCTGAGAACAGTATAGGCGCCTCGGGCTCACTCCAGTGCTTGGTCATCACGGTGGCGCGCAGAACGGTACTTGCCCTGTCGACGGGGCTCACCAGAGTGTCAATGGCCGTGCTGATCGCCTGCCATGAGGGCCCACTGATGAGCAGCACCGGTGCGCCACCGTCGGGCGCTGCAATGAAGGTCGCGAGCGGTCCGTTTTCGACTGCAGTGGGCAGTGCCGACAGCAGCGATCGCAGTTCGACGGCGGTGCCGACGAATATGCGCAGCCTGCCCTGTCCGTCCGGCGGTGTGCTGGCGGTGGTGAAGGAATAGCGCTGACCCGGCATCCCGCTTAGCAGCGCCAACCCTTGCACCAGACGCAGCAGCGGTTGTGTGGTGCCAGATTGCTCGAGCGCGGGCACCACTAAGTCGAACTGCGTTGCACCCGTCTGGTCGAGGCCCACAGCCCTGATCGCGTCCGTACCCGGTAGCGCGAATTTGTCCGCGGTGTCGAAGCTTAGATAGGTTGCTGTCGCATCGACATTTGCCCAGAGTTCGTACGTGGAGTCGATGCTACAGTCTGTGCGATGGCGCAGATCCGACTGCAGGGTCAGCAGATTGGTGCCGGGCTGGAGAAGGTTCGGCGGAATGGTGAAAGGTATAGTTGAGACCGCGTCGGGGGAGCCGACTGCTTCTTGACCGACCAATTGGTTGTTGACGAAGACGGACAGCTCGGAGGCCTCCGGTGCGACGACCACGGCGTTCCGGTAGCCGATATTGAGCTGTGCCCGGCTGGCCGCCTCCTCCTGTGTCAGGTAAACTGACCAAGACTTCCTGTCATATTCACCCTCGAAGGTCATCTGCGGGAAGGGTGCGATGTAGCGCGTGGTTGTGCCGGAGGACGTCTCCACCGCCGCGCCTGTGCGCCTTGCCTGCGGATGCGACAATGGCCGCGCGCCGGCAGCCGGCGGCAAAGCATTGGGGGCGGGCGGGGATTGAGGTTGGGGCTGAGGCTCAGTTGGTGTCATCGGCAGCCGCACGGGCGGAACGTCGACCGGCCGCTCGCGTGACATGTCGAAGGGGGCTACCTGGGCGCAGGCGATCGCGGGTGTCCAGATGCTGATCAGGGCGACGGAGAGCAGTCGTCTCATGCCTGAACTCCCTCTGCCTGCTTAGTTTTTTCGGCCTCGCTTTCCGGGCGTAGGCTGCGGAACAGGTACACCAGACCGCGGCTGGTCTGGTAAGCGGACAACGATAGGAACTGGAGGGTTCCTCTGATGACACCAGGGTTGCGGCGACGGGATTGCTGGAATTGGGTCCACTGGTCGGCGTTGGCGAAGATGAGATCGGCAATCATGCGGTGGTCGTGTGCTGAGGTCGGTGCGTATTTGCAACCGATGCGAGTCAGTTTGTCCGCAGTCTGGATGTCGCGAATATTGACGGGAAGAGTCGCCATTTCGGTATCACCGTCAATCTGGAAACGGATCAACGCATCGGATCCTCGGTCGATGGCATGCAGCTCGTCGTTGAAGACGCGCAACGCGGCGCCGTTCACGGAGACATTTTCGATCCAGCCGTCATGCCAGACATCGTTAAGTTGGATCTGACAGCGCCGCTGTACTTGGACGCGGCGGGAGGACTGGCGCTCGCCGCGCTCCGAAACGGCGCCAAGCGCGCAGCCGGAAAGAATGAGGTTGAACACGTTCCAGCCGCCGACCACGAGCGTGATGTCCGCCTTGTATGGCTCGGCGTAGACCCGGTAGATGGTAAGGGCGAGGGCTATGATCTGCACAGCAAAGATGACGAAGAAAGGGCGGCTGATCTCGGACAGCCGGCTGACTTTGATGCTCTCGTCCTTGGCGGTAACCTTGAAGCTCGGCTTCCTCGGATTTATCAACGCCGAGGTGACTGCTGGCAGAAGATGTATGGTCTGGACGTATTCGTAAAGTTCGGAGATCCAGGGCCAGCGAAACGAGCCGAACAGATAGTTCTGTATCATTAGATTCACAAGCATATATGCCAGTGTATAGGCGAGGAATTCGCCACCCGAAGCGGTAAAGATCTTCAGGTCGAAAAAGAGATAAAACAGCGGCGCGAAGAGGAACATCGTGCGCGAAAAGGGGAATAGCCAGAACAGCGTCGATGACATGTAACAAAGGCGCTGGGCGACGGTCAGGCCACGTTTCAGCGGTGGGAAACGGAACATCAGGATCTGTATCATGCCCTGCGCCCAGCGGCTGCGTTGACCGATGAAGCTTGCAAAAGTCGCCGGCTGAAGACCGGCGACCAGCGGTCTGTCGACATAGACGCTATTCCAACCGCTGGCATGCAGTTCCAACGCGGTCTCGCAATCCTCGGTGATGCTGATTCCGCTGAACCCATGCGTGGTTTCCAGCGCTTCGCGCCGCAGCACCGCCGCCGAACCGCAGAAGAATGATGCGTTCCACTTGTCGAGCCCACGTTGGATGATGCCGTAAAACATCTCGTTTTCGCTTGGCATGTGCTCGAAGGTCCGCAGGTTGCGTTCGATCGGATCCGGATTGATGAAGAAATGTGGTGTCTGAACCAGAAAAAGCTTCGGATCATCGGCGAAGTAGCCGACCGTTTCGGTGAGAAATTCGCGTGCTGGCGCGTGATCGGCGTCGAACACGGCGATGAGTTCTCCGGTTGAGTGTTTCATGCCATTGTTGAGGTTGCCGGCCTTGGCGTGTTCGTTGCGCTCGCGGGTAAGGTAACGCACGCCGAGTTCTTCACAGAGTTCGTGCAATTGTGTATATCGCGCGACTGCCGTCTTTGCCTCGACGAGATTGTTCGAGTTCCGCTTCTGATCGGTGCCGCCATCGTCGAGTAACCAGACCTGAACCTTGTCGTGTGGATAATCCATCGCCTTGGCGGCCGACAGCGTATTCGCCAGCAGAGTCGCGTCTTCATTGTAGGTCGGCACGAAGACATCGACTTGCGGGATCTGCTCAAGCGTTCCGATCGTGCGGAACGGGCGGGAGGGCAGCGGCATGGCAACGACGAACAGGCTCAGTAGCAGCATCATCACGTTGTAGATTTCCGCTAGATAGAGCAGAAAACCAGGGATGAAGTCTTGTGGCTGGTTTAGCGGCGGCAGGGTGCTGGTGGTCCGCCAGTAGACATAGCGTAGGATGATCGTCATGCCTAAGGCGAGCGCAACCAGCCGCCAGGTTCCTGTGGCTTTTAGCATTTTTATTGCTGCCATGATGGAGAACACGACGAAGCCAGCGATCAACTGCGTCTGCATATTGACCGGCAGCGTGACCGTCACCAGCAGGCAGGCCAAAACGACCAACCAAATCAGAGTGGTGCGTATTCCTGCAAATACCATTGTTCCTCTGGTTCTTTTCACGAAAACGCCATCAGGCGCTGCCGAGTCATCGAGGAGGCTTAGTACTATGGGCAGTCGTTACCGGCGGTGCTGGCCACTCAATTGGGCAAGGGCACGACCGGCAGTGCGCTTTGGGTACCGTAAACCATTGGGGGCAATGGAACAAGTGGACCGCTCTGTGGTTGAGACTCAGTGGGCCGCTGATCTGGATTTTTCCGAACCGGTGGAGGTTGGGGACTGTCGCTTTTCGGCACGTCGGCGGGCTTTCGCACTGGCTGCGGTGCCGGGACACGGGCTTCAGCTGACACGGGATAGATCGGATGATCCAGAGCACCGACGGTTTGATTGGCACGCGCGGCGGGGCCATAGGGATTCCAGCTTTTGCCGCTGAAAGCGCCAACGATGGTTAATCCGTACATCGTCTCCAGCAACTGCTGTTCATTGGCAAGACTGTCGCAGAGCCGCAGTCTGATCTGGATGAGGCCGAGGTTGCTCAGTGCGCTACGTGCTTCGCCGTTTGACCGGATCTGCTGCCAGCCATAGATGCAAACGTCACCGTTGTTGCTGGTGCCCGAGGCATAGGCGAAGGGACCGTAGTTATTTTGGAGGTATAATGGCGAACGTCGCATGGCGATGCCGGGCAGATCGCGCCGCATCTCACGCAGGATGGTGGTCTCCGGTTTCAACGCCGGCGAAAGCAGGCGTCCATTGCTGGGGCTTCCCGAAGATGTACCGACGAACTGTACTTTGATCGCGTTCTGCCCGTTCACCGACGATGTGGTGTGCAGTGCGATAATCTGTTCGGTGCCATTGGCATAATTATTCTCGATGACCCCGACGATCGCTGGTCCACCCGGTGGCGGAAATACCAGCGCGCTTGTTCTCGCAACCTGCTCCGCCGCTGTATTGCGCATGACCGTCCCGCCCGTCCCACAACCAGTGAGCAGAACGAAGGACGATAACATCAATGGGACTGTTAGCAATCGCATCTTACAGGCCATCACCTTCCTACCTACGGTAAGGCCTCTGCCGACTACCGGGCTCAGGTTACACAGGCTAGATTGACAAGCGTAATCGATTGTTAACCATATTTCGACTTTTAACTAACATGCAATCATGCGGTGCACGAAAGGGCAGAGAGATCTGGCGACTTGTCCGCAGATGCTGCCGGGCTTTTGCCTTGTTCCATGAGGTGCTCTCCGGAGCTTTGGTGCATCTCCGCCCGGAGCACTGAATAGCCCTGCAGTCTGGGTCAGCGAGAAGAAGCCATCGTCAGCCTGAAGCGCTTGAGCGAAACAAGGAAGAAGAGCGCACTCAATCCGACCATGACCACCAGGTCGACCCAGACCGTTTCCAGACCCGCCCCACGATAGAGGATGGCTTGAGCAAAGGCGACGAAATGCGTTGACGGAGACGCCTGCATGATATTCTGCAACCAGACAGGCATGCTCTCCATCGGTGTGATGCTGCCCGACAGCAGATTCATGATGACCAAAACCGGCAGTGCCAGCAGCCCGAATTGTGGCATCGAGGTCGTGAAGGTGGCCAGAAGAATGCCAAGCCCGGTCACGGAGACCAGATAGAGAACCGATCCAGTGACAAACAGCGGGATCGAACCGGCGACCGGAACGCCCAGAAGCGTCTGGACCACCAGCCAAAGCGACAGCACCGCCGCGATGATGATGGCCAGGCCGTTGGCCCAGATCTTGGCCACCATGATTTCCGACGGACTAACCGGCATCACCAGGAGATGCTCGATTGTGCCATGCTCGCGTTCCCGGATCAGGGCCGCGCCGGTCAGCAGCACCGACAGAATGGTGATATTGTTGATGATCTGCATGACGGACGAAAACCATACCGAATTCAGGTTCGGATTGAATTTCGGCGTTACCACCAGATTGATCGGCATAGCCGTTGTGCTGTCGTCGCCGGATACGAATTTCGCGACTTCCTCGCTGATGATCTGCTGTAGGAAGACTGCGCCGTTACCGGCCTGTGCCATGGCCGTAGCATCGACGTTCAACTGGATTTGTGGTTGCCGCCCCGCCAGAACATCGGCTTCGAAACTCGGAGGGAAGGACAATACGAAAACATAGCGCCCGCTATCCATCATGCTATCGACCTGATTGGCGGCGATTGGTTCGGGAGCATTGAATGTGGGGGGCAGGATAGCACCCAGAATACGCCCGGTCAGAGCCGAGCGATCATAATCCACGTAAGCAACGGAGGCATTGGCGACCTCCAGCTTGGCGCCGGTTGCCACCGAATACACAGCAAGGGTGAATACATAAAAAATGAGAATGATCAGGGCCGGATCGGCGCGCAGGCTGCTCAGTTCCTTGAGGCCGAGGCGGAAGACGTTGGAGAGCCATTGCTGCATGTCATCTCTCCTGTTTCTTTAGCGCCAATATCGACACGGCGATAAACAAAACCGCAAAGCCTGCCAGCATCACGTGGTTTGGCCAGAGTTCCGAAAAGCCGAGGCTTTTCGTGAAGGTTCCGACACTGATCTGTTCATACCAGGCCGAAGGAAAAGCGACGCCGATCAACCAGCCGCCGCCTGACAGTGACGATACCGGCACGATCAGACCAGAGAAGTTGACGGCCGGAATGATCGCGATGACCGCCGCCGCGAACGTTGCGGCCACCTGTGTTCGCGTGAAAGCCGAGATCAGCAAGCCAAAGGCGGTTGTCGCCAATACGTAGAGCAATGTGCCGGCCAGGAGTGCCATGACCGAACCTTTGATAGGTACGCCGAAAATAATGTAGGATACGATAAGTAGTGTCAGAAAACTCACCAGTGCGATGGCGACATAAGGCAATTGCTTGCCCAGGATGAACTCTGTGCGTGTAACCGGCGTCGAACGGAAGTTGGCGATTGATCCCGTTTCCTTTTCGCGCACGACCCCCATGGCAGCCATCATCGAGGGAATCAGCACCAGCATCAGCATGATGACGGAGGGGATCATCGAGAAGACGCTCTCGAAGGATTGGTTGTAGCGAAACCGCGTCTCGATACTGGCTGCGGATGTGTCGATGATGCGACCATAGGTTTGCGCGATCTGGGCTTCCATATAGGCCTTTTCCAGACCGAGCAGATAGCCGCGCATGGTTTCGGCTCGAAACGGCATGGCGCCGTCGACAGAAATACTGATCTCGGGCCGATGGCCAAGCAGCATGTCGCGGCCAAAATTCGGAGGGACTTCGATCGCAATCGCCAGTTCCGCACTCTTCATGCGCGCTTCGAGTTCGGCAGAGCTGTGCGCCGCAGGTTGTTCCGCAAAGTAGCGCGAGCCCGAGAAACTCTCCAGCAGCTGTCGGCTTTCGATGCTCTGATCGCGGTCGTAGACGGCATAGGGCAGGGATGTCACATCAAATGAAATGCCGTAGCCGAACGTCAGCATCAGGATGATCGGACCCAAAAAGGCGAAGGTCAAGCGCAGGGGATCACGCAGGATTTCCACCGTTTCGCGGCGCGCGAAAGCCCACAGGCGGGCCGGATCGAAATCCCTGTGTCTCGTGGTCGCCGAGGCGTGGACAGCATCCTCCAGATTGGTGGGCAGCGGCGTCGCTTCATCCTCTGCGGCGCCCGACGCTGCGCGAAGATAGCTGACAAAGGCATTTTCCAGATTGCCCGATCCTTTGTCCCTCGCCAGATCAGCCGGCGCGCCGATGGCAAGCACTTTGCCCGCATGCATGAGCGAAATCCGGTCGCAGCGCTCGGCCTCGTTCATGAAGTGTGTGGAAACGAAAATGGTAACGCCGTGGTTGCGCGAAAGGTCGATGAGATGTTGCCAGAACGCATCCCGTGCGATCGGATCGACGCCTGAGGTCGGCTCGTCGAGAATGAGGATCTCCGGGGCATGGATGATGGCGACGGCAAGCTGCAGTCGTTGCCGGATACCCAGCGGCAAAGAGTCTGGACGCTTGTCGGCATCGTCGAGCAAGTCAAATGTGGTCAGCATCTCGGTGACGCGGGCCGCGCGTGTCTCCACTGGCAGCCGGTAGAGTTCGGCGTGCATCTCAAGATTCCTGCGGACCGTCAGTTCGCTGTAGAGTGAGAAGGATTGCGACATGTAGCCGACCCGTTGGCGGGTCGCCATGTCGCCGGCATCCAGTGGCTCGCCGAACAGCAGGGCCTTACCTTCACTTGCCGGCAACAAGCCGGTCAGCATCTTCATCGTTGTCGTCTTGCCGCAGCCGTTCGATCCTAGGAAACCGAAAATCTCGCCTCGCTCGATCTGGAAGTCGACGTGGTCGACCGCGACAAAATCGCCAAACCGGCAGGTCAGCCCCTGGGCCTCGATGGCAGGCGGCCCATCGTTATGCTGGCGCGGCGGCACAACGACGTTGTGATGCCCTTGCCGTTCGGTCTCTGGCAAGAGGGCGACAAACGCCTTCTCCAGAGTCGCCTCGCCCGTCTGGTCACGAATTTCAGCTGGTGTGCCGGTTGCGATTACTCTGCCGGCGGATATGGCGGCAAGCCAGTCGAAGCGCTCGGCCTCCTCCATGTAGGCGGTGGCGACGATAACGCTCATGGTTGGACGCTGTTTGCGGATTTCGTCGATCAGCTCCCAGAACTGCCGGCGCGACAACGGATCGACACCCGTGGTCGGCTCATCGAGGATCAGCAGATCGGGGTCATGGATCAGCGCTGAACAAAGCGACAGCTTTTGCTTCATGCCGCCCGAGAGCTTTCCGGCGGGTCGGTTGGGAAACTGGCTGAGACCGGTGGCCCGTAAAAGGGCGTTGATGCGGGCACGGCGTTCGCCTTCGGATTGGCCGAACAGGCGACCGAAGAAGTCGAGGTTTTCAAAGACTGTGAGCGTCGGATAGAGATTGCGGCCGAGCCCCTGCGGCATGTATGCGATGCGATGGTTGCAGGCTCTCAGGTGATTGCCGTCCCGCATGTTGCCATCCAGGACGATCACATCGCCGCTTTGCAACTCTTTGACTCCGGCGATCAAGGCCAGAAGCGTCGATTTCCCGACGCCGTCCGGTCCGATCAACCCTGCCATACAGCCCGCGGGGATTGTAAGCGTCACATCCTGTAATGCCGGGATTGTACGGTATCGGTGGGTAACCGACGACAGGCGAGCGACCGCGGCACTGGTCATTGCGGCAGCTTCACCGCAAGTGTGTCGGGCCAGGTCTTTGTATCATCAACGCGGACATAGCCGACGCCAGCCACACCAGCTTTGGCCTGTTCCTGGTATTTTTCCAGCAGCTTAGGAGGAATCGTGAGCTTGATCTTGAACATAAGCTGTTCCCGCTCATCACTGGTCTCCACCGTTTTCGGTGTGAACTGCGCGGTGCTCGCGACAAATGTCACCGTGGCCGGAATAACGTATTGTGGGATCGGGTCGAGAATGATGCGCGCTTCCGAACCGATTGGCAGAAGACCGGCTTCCGCAGCGGGCAGGTATATTGTCATGTAGATGTCGGTTAGGTCGGTCAACGTCACAACCTTACCGCCTGCAGCAACCACTTCACCGGCCTTTGCGAGGATGTACTGAACTCGGCCGCTATGGGGGGCCGTCAGGTCGGCATCGGCCCTGACACTGTTGAGGCGATCCACCGCGGCATTGGCGGACGCGATCGTCGCTGTTGCCAGATCGATACCGGCCTTGGCGGCCTCCACGCCAGCCTGCGCGGTGGTCATTGTGGTCTTCACCTGTTCAAGCTGTTCCTGGGACGCATGCCCACCATCGGCCAGCGCCTGGATCCGCGCCAGCGTTGATGTGGCAAACGTTAGCTCGGAATTGCGCTGGTTGAGTAAAGCTTCTGCCTGGAGCTTTTGCTGCTGTGCCTGCACGACCGCAGCTTCGGCCTGATGAAGCTGGGCGTCGATTTCGACCGCATCCATCTGCGCGACAAGATCGCCCTCTTCCACCCATTGTCCCTCGGAAACGAGGATCTTCGCGATGCGGCCGGCCAGCTTGGTCGAGACATCGATGCGCTCGGCTTCAATGCGCCCGTTGCTCATGGCAAAACCAACCGGAATTTCGTCCTTTTGTGTGGTGACCCAGTAGGCATAAGCGCCTCCCGATATCACGATCAGGACGGCGGCGATTAGGCCATATTGTTTCCATTGCATCATTCCATTCCCCAATTCTAACGACCATTTGCCGGTCCGACCCTCCCACACTCAGTCTGCTGGAGGCCAGTTCGCACAGGCTGGAAGTCTCTTTGCCAGATGCAGTGGCGTAACAGTGAGTCCGGCCCCACACAATCTCTCATACATTTAGGGTCCGGCGCTCGTCACGACCTTGATTAAAATCAAATTGTCGATCTGCCAAATAGTCTGTTGCGTTGGTGCATCATGATGGTTCATGCGGATGTTAGGGAATGAACTCAGAACTGGGGAACTCCAACTCCCGAGGTCCAGTGCGCGGTCCCCTGAGGCATCTTCCATGCGTCAAGGGCTATATTGGCTGCCGTCCATGTCTTGTTGATGAACACGAGTCGCGCTGGATTAAGATCAAATTTTTCGTCAAGCCAGCGCTGGCGAAGTTGCTGGGCGTCTAGTCGCGCTTGCTCTATAGCGTGGACGGTCCGAGATCGTTGTCCGCCTCCAGTGAGTGCCTAGGCGTAATCTCAATTGCACCAATCAGCAGCTTGAAGTTGATTGATTTAGATGATTCCCTGAACGGCTGCCGTTTCATTCGAGCCATCAAATGTCCGCGCCCAGGGAACGAAACACTGCGCGATATTGCTGTGCTGCCTTGTCCCAAGAATAAGTTCGAGCCCGCTCCAACCCTTGCTTTGAAAGCCGTGCTCGTAGTTCCGCATTGTTGGCGATCTCGATCATACCCTTTGCGATGGCGGCCTCCGAGTTTGGATCAACCAACAAAGCGGCGTCACCGGCAATCTCCTGTGTCGCTGTCGCTGCGGCAGTCAGGACCGGTGTATTGCAGCTCATCGCCTCGATGATCGGTAGACCGAATCCTTCGTAGAGCGAAGGGAACAGGAAGGCTTCTGCGCCGGCGAGCAGTGGCCCCATGTGCGCTTCATCGACATAACCAATGAGCTTCGTTCGCGGCGCATCGGGAATCGATTCCATGTCGCCGAAAACATGTGCCCGCCCAAGGTTGCCCGACACCACAAGCCAGACATCGTCCGGAAGTTGATCTTGCGCATGTGCCCATGCCCGCAGCGTCCTTGCAAGGTTCTTACGCTTGTCAGCTGTCGCCTGCAGCAGAAGGTAGCGTTTCGGCAGGCCAAGTGAAACGCGTGTCGCGGTGACCTCGCAGTCTGGATAGGGACGGAAATGGTCGCTGACGCCGTTCGGGATAACATCGATCCGGCTCTCGTCCACACCCAGTGTCGCAGCAATCCTTTGCCGCGAAAACTCTGAAACAGTAACGATACGCGCGACACGTTTTACCAGTGCTGGCATCAACGTCTTGTAAAATGCGGCAAAGGAGCCGGAGAAAAATTCGGGTACGTCCAAGAATGCGACATCATGGAGTGTGACTATCTGCTGCCCCTTGAATATTGGACCAGTAGCAGATGGCGACCAAAGTAATTGGCCTCTTGCCCGCAGTGGGAGAATGAACTGCTCCCACATATGGCCCTTCATCCCTCCCAGTGGATGTCGGGGCGCGAGTTCCGTCAAAGGACCCAATCGCTTCAAGATTTCTGCTGTTACCCTTTGCTGGCCGCCCATCGCAAATTTTGTAACACGCGCATTAACTGCCAGTTTCATTGTTGCCACCTCCATCGCACCTTTAGCGAATATTGCTGAAGTGGCCATTAGCACAATCTCTCGTTGATCCGGAACTGCAGAGCCCTGACTGATTCAATTCTTCAGGGAACAGCTCGGAAGTTTCGTCCACTCAGTGCGTGGCAAAGCCAGTCAATCTTTGGGGATTGTCCATGATTTCAACGACAGCGGTCCATAAATGATAGAGTGAACTCGCGGGGATTGTCTTGGCTGTCGACTTTCCTTGCGTGTCCAGGCGGTCGTGCCAACAGCCATCGGGTGCGTTGGCAAGGTAGGACTTGAAAAGAGACTGGGCGACAGCCTCCGCATTTTGCCGGTCCCCGTCGTCGCCCAGTTCGCGATATTGCATCAAGAATGCCTTCAGCATTTCTGCTTGCGGCCAAAGGCACCATCCGGTTCGGGCAGATCCTCATAGCTCTCGGTAGCTGTCCACCAGCCGTTGTATCCTGCAGCATGTTGAGATCGCTGCACGCAACACCCCTGTCTCTGGTTTTGATTTTTCGAAGCTACGCGAATTTAAATTGTTGTTTTTCCTAAGTTCATGTTTCTCTAGTGTTGCCCGACTGGTGAAAGGAAGCTGGCATGAGCGACTGGGTGAACTGGGGGGCGCCGCAAAAGCGGCCGAGCCGCTACGATGTGTTGTTCGAGCCGGTGAAGATCGGCCCGGTCACGGCCCGCAACCGGTTCTATCAGGTGCCGCATTGCAACGGCATGGGTTATCGGGACCCGACGGCGCTTGCCCATATGCGAGGCGTCAAGGCCGAAGGTGGTTGGGCAGTCGTCTGCACCGAGCAGGTCGAGTTTCACTACTCGTCAGAGATTACCCCATTCATAGAGCTTCGCCTTTGGGACGAGCGCGATATTCCCGCGCTTTCGCGCATGGTCGACAAGATCCATGAGGGCGGGGCGCTTGCTGGTATCGAGCTTGCCTATAACGGCATGAATGGCCCCAATCTCTATTCCCGCGAGGTGCCGATGGGACCGGCGCATCTGCCGGTTGCGACCTTCACCTATGACCCGGTTCAGGCGCGGCGCATGGATGCTGAGGACATCCGCAATGTGCGCAAATGGCATCTGGAGGCGGTGAAGCGCGCCAAGCGTTGCGGCTTCGACCTCATCTATGTCTATGCCGCCCATTCACTAGGCTTTCTGCACCACTTCCTGTCACGCCGCTACAACCAGCGCACCGATGAATATGGCGGCGGGATCGAGAACCGCATCCGGCTCTTGCGGGAAATCACCGAAGAGACCAAAGCGGCGGTCGGCGACACGTGCGCCGTGCCGATCCGCATCTCGGTTGACGAACTGATGGGCGAGGGCGGCCTCTACAAGGAAGAGGTCGAGGACATGATCGGGCTGATGGCTGATCTGCCGGATCTCTGGGATGTGACGCTGGCTGGCTGGGAAAACGACAGTCGCACCTCGCGCTTCGCGGAGGAAGGTGCACAGGAGCCCTTCATCATGGGCGTCAAGCGGCTGACCTCAAAGCCGGTGGTTGGTGTCGGACGCTATACCTCCGTGGACCGCATGGTGAGTCTCGTCAACAAGGGCATTCTCGACATGATCGGCGCGGCCCGCCCTTCGATTGCCGATCCCTTCCTGCCCAAGAAGATCGAGGAAGGTCGTTTCGACGATATCCGCGAATGTATCGGCTGCAACATCTGTGTTTCCGGTGACTTCACCATGTCGCCGATCCGCTGTACCCAGAACCCGACTATGGCCGAGGAATGGCGCAAGGGCTGGCATCCGGAGAAGGTGCGCAAGGCGAAGTCCGCCAAGCCGGTGCTGATCGTCGGCGGCGGCCCCGCCGGGCTGGAGGCGGCCCAGACCCTTGGAAAGCGCGGCTATTCCGTGACACTGGCCGAGGTTGGCACCGAGCTTGGCGGCCGGGTTCTCAAGGAAGCCAAGCTGCCGGGGCTTTCCGCCTGGGTCCGGGTGGCCGATTACCGCAAGCTGCAGCTCCATCAACTGGCCAATGTCGAGACCTATTTCGACAGCCGGCTGACCGCCGATGACGTTCTCGCCTTCGGCATTCCGCGCGTTGCCATCGCGACAGGCTCGACCTGGCGCAAGGATGGCGTCGGTCATCATCACACGGTCGCGATGCCGATTTCCGACGGCGCGCAGGTGCTCAGTCCCGGCGACATCATGGACGGACGCATGCCTTCCGGCAAACGCGTGCTCATCTGGGATGACGATCATTATTACATGGGCGGCGTGATGGCCGAACTGATGGCCGAGAAGGGCTATGATACGGTTTATGTCACGCCGGCTTCCGAAGCCTCGACCTGGACCCGCAATACAATGGAGCAGCACTTCATCCAGAAACGGCTTCTCGAAAAGGGTGTGACGATCCGGAGCTTCACCGCGCTTGACGCGATTGGCGTCGGCGAAACGGTTCTGTCTTGCACCTTTACCGGCCGACAGGAGCGGATCGCGACTGACGCCGTTGTGCTGGTCACCGCGCGGCTGCCAAACGAGGACCTGTTCCTCGATCTGCGGGCGCGGCAGGCGGAATGGGCGGACGCGGGCATCGAGAGCGTGACCGCCTTCGGCGATGCGCTGGCGCCGGCAACCATTGCTCATGCGACCTATGCTGGCCGCCGCTATGCTGAGGAACTCGACGGCGAGCCGCTGGTCGAGGGCGCCCTGCCGTTCAAACGCGAAATCACCGAACTCCTGCCACTCGACTGAGGAAACATCATGCTGCCTTTCAAACTGGATATGGACCGTATCGCGCTGGATCCTTGGGGTTCGCCGGAGGATATCGGCGCGACCACGGTCGACGGTCCGATTTTGGTTGCCGGAAAACTGCTGTTCGGCAGTTTCGATACGCCGGTTTCGGGCGGTCTCTACAGTGCCACCAAGGGCAAATACCGGGTCACCTATCCGTTCCATGAACATGCGACACTGCTCGATGGCGAACTTGCAATCACTGACGAGCAGTCCGGCGAAACTGTGGTCTATGGCCCCGGTGACAGCTGGATCATCGCCAAGGGAACCGCCGTACTCTGGAATATCCGTTCGCCAATGATCCGCAAGAGCTATCTGGCGACCACGGTCGACCTGTGATCGCGCAATGTCCCATGTCCCTGCCTTTGACATCCTCGACCGCCTGATCGCGTTTCCATCCGTCAGCCGCGACGGTAATATCGACCTCATTCGGTATGTTTCTGCTCTGCTGGCGGATGCTGGAATCGAAAGCCGGTTGTTTCCCTCGGATAGCGGCGACCGGGCGTCACTGTTTGCGACGGTTGGACCGGAGGGGCCGGGGGGCATTGTGCTCTCGGGGCATACCGATGTGGTGCCGGTCGACGGACAGGACTGGACCCACGATCCCTTTCGCCTCACCGATCTGGATGGCCGTCTCCATGGTCGCGGCACGACCGACATGAAGGGTTTCGTGGCCTGCGCGATCGAGGCTTTGTTGGCGGCGAAGTCTAGGCCACTCATCCGGCCACTGCATCTGGCGCTTTCCTATGACGAGGAGATCGGCTGCGTCGGAGTGCGTCCCATGCTGGCGGAACTCTCCAAAGCTGGACTTTGCCCGGACTGGGTGCTGATCGGCGAGCCCACGTCCATGCAGGTCGCGTCCGGACACAAGGGGAAGCTTGCGGCGCGCGCTTCCTGCTGCGGCGCCGCTGCCCATTCAGCTCTGGCGCCGACGGGACTCAACGCCATTCACTTGGCGGCGGATTTTCTCGCCGAGTTGCGCCTGCTGCAATCGGACCTTGCTGATCATGGGCCGCGCGACGACGACTATGACATTCCCTATACCACTATTCATGCAGGGGTGATCAGGGGCGGTACGGCGCTCAATATCGTGCCGGAACACTGCCTGCTCGATTTCGAGATCCGCAATATTGCCGCCGACAATCCAAAGCGGTTGCTCGACCGGCTGTTTGAAAAGGCGGAGACCTTGTCGCGGGGGGCACGGCAGCGGTTCCCGTCGACCGGTATCGCAATCGAGGTCATCAACGATTATCCGGGGCTGGCCATATCTTCCAACGAGGCGGCGTTGGCACAAGCCCTCGCGCTGGCAGGCTCCAACCGTAGCATCAAGGTCGCCTTCGGCACCGAAGGCGGACTGTTTTCCTCTGCGCTGGATGTGCCGGCTGTGGTTTGCGGACCGGGCAGCATGGATCAGGGGCACAAGGCCGACGAATATGTCGAACGCGCGCAGATCGACGCCTGCCGTGTCATGCTGGCTCGCCTGACTGAGGGGCTTGCGGCCTGAGTTTTCTCAAAAGGGCCAATAGGCGCCGAAGTCAGCTTGAGCGGATCTCCAAGACTGCAGGTTCGGAAAAGCAAAAGCAGACTTTCCAAAACAAATAATTTCTTAAAGCTGCCGCGGCTGCCAACAATGCCGCCAGATGTGTCGTTGCATCCGCCGAATTAGCCAGAGTGCCAGAGAAGGATCCGGAAATGTCAGTTGAGAAAGTGGAAGCACTTATTGTTGGCGGAGGGCAGGCCGGACTGGCAATGAGCGAGCATCTTGGCAAGTGCGGCGTGCCTCACCTCGTGCTGGAGCGCCACCGGATCGCCGAACGCTGGCGCTCGGAACGCTGGGACTCGCTGGTTGCGAATGGTCCGGCCTGGCATGACCGTTTCCCAGGCATGGAATTTCCCGACGTCGATCCTGATGCCTTTGTCGCGAAGGAAAAGGTTGCCGATTATTTCGTCGCCTACGCAGACATGATCTCCGCCCCCATCCGCTGCGGCGTGGAGGTGAAGTCGGTGCGCCGAAATGCGGATGGTCCGGGCTTTCGTGTCGAGACATCGGACGGTGTGATCGAAGCCAGCTATATCGTTTCCGCCACCGGAGCTTTCCAGCATCCCGTCATCCCGGCCATCGTTCCCGAAGGTGTGGTGGCTACGCAGATGCACTCGTCCGCCTATCGCAATCCGGATCAGTTGTCTGAAGGTGCGGTGCTGGTGGTTGGGGCGGGATCTTCGGGGACGCAAATCGCCGATGAACTGTTGCGGGTCGGACGGCGCGTCTATCTCTCAGTCGGGCCGCACGACCGTCCGCCGCGGAGCTATCGTGGCCGTGACTTTGTCTGGTGGCTGGGAGTTCTGAACAAATGGGATGCTGAGGCCATGCCTGGTTCGGAGCATACGACAATCGCGGTCAGCGGCGCTCATGGCGGGCAGACGGTCGACTTCCGGCGCCTGGCGGCGCAGGGCATGATGCTGCTTGGAAGGGCGGAGACGTTCAAGGATGGTGTGATGCATTTCGCGCCGGATCTCGCGAGCAACATTGCGCAAGGGGATGCCAATTACCTGTCGGTGCTGGATGAGGCCGATGCCTATATTGCCCGCAACGGTCTTGATCTTCCGCAGGAACCCGCGGCCCGCAAGATCGATCCGGACCCGCAATGCGTGACCGATCCGATACTTGCACTCGATCTGGTCAGTGCGGGGATAACCACGATCATCTGGGCGACAGGCTTTTCCGTCGATTATAGCTGGCTCAAGGTCGACGCCTTTGACGAAAACGGTGCACCTAAACACCAGCGCGGCATTTCTGCTGAGCCGGGGGTCTATTTCCTCGGCTTGCCCTGGCAGACGCGGCGTGGATCCTCTTTTATCTGGGGTGTTTGGTATGATGCCAAATATCTGGCGGACCACATCGCCAAGCAGCGAAATTATCTGGCCTATTCGAGCTCCAGGCAACGCGAGACCGAAAATGCGTGAGCGGGTTTAAGGGCGGGCGAGGGCGGGTCAGCTCAAGTGGTGTCCCTATCCAAATCCCCCCACAATCCTTGACCACACTTCTTTTTTTTCGGTCCTGAAAACCACACAAACGGAGAGCCAGATGGCCCATACACGCATCCGCCCGTTCAATACCAAAGACACCTATCCAGAACAGAAGCTGGACAATGATCTGTGCCAGGTCGTTGTCGCCAGAGGGAGCATCGTTTTCGTGCGCGGCCAAATCGGCCAAAACCTCGATACCTCGGAAAATGTCGGTGTCGGGGATGTCGAAGCCCAGGCCGAGCAGGCGATGTACAACATCAAGATGCTGCTGGGTGAAGCCGGTTCGCAGCTCGACCACATCACCAAGATCACCATCTACCTCGTTGATCCGCGCTATCGAGAGACGGTCTATCGCGTTGTTGGCAAGTGGCTAAAGGGCGTTTTCCCGGTCTCGACCGGGATCGTTGTGTCGGCGCTGGCCCGTCCGGAGTGGCTGGTCGAGATCGACGTCACCGCCGTCATTCCGGAGTGACGCATCATGACCTTCTCCATTTCCGCTCGGTGCCCTGAGACGGGCGCTATGGGGATCGCGATCTCCTCTTCGTCGCCTGCCGTTGCCGCACGCTGCGCCCATGCGCGGGCCGGCGCAGGCGTCGTTGCGACGCAAAATATCACCGATCCCTCGCTCGGTCCCAAGGGGCTGGATCTTCTGGCCGGCGGCATGAACGCCGAGGCGGCGCTTGCGGGATTGCTGGCGGACTATCCGGCAGCACCCTGGCGCCAGGTCGTGCTGCTTGACGGGCAGGGCAGGGCCGCGATCCATTCAGGCGAACACACGCTCGGGATCCACGCGGTGGCGACGGGCAAGGACTGCGCTGCTGCCGGAAACCTGCTTGCCAACGATGGCGTTCCGGCAGCGATGGTCGCAGCCTTCGGGATGGCCAAGGGTAGCCTTGGCGATCGTCTTCTTAGCGCCATGCATGCCGGCGTTGCCGCCGGCGGGGAGGCGGGCCCGATCCATTCGGCCGGCCTCTACATTGTGCGCGATGTCTCCTGGCCGATCGCTGACCTGCGCATCGACTGGGCGGAAGATGATCCGATCGGCGCCCTCGAAGACCTTTGGGCGCTCTATGAACCTCAGCTTGAGGACTATGTGACCCGCGCCCTCGATCCGACGGCGGCACCAAGTTATGGCGTGCCCGGCGACCTTTGACGATTGCAAGGAAGATTGATGATGGTGGAACTGGCCAAGCACGACTGGAAAAAGGAAGCCGCGTCGATCCGGTTGCGCGACAAGGCGTTTATCGATGGAAAACCGATTGAGGCGCAGTCGGGTGAGACCTTCGACTGCGTCAATCCAGCAACCGGAGTCGTTTTGACCCGGGTTGCCGCTTGCGGGGACGCCGATATCGACCTTGCCGTGCGTTCCGCTCGTGCGGCCTTCGAGGATGGCCGCTGGTCAGGCAAGTCTCCGGCCGAGCGCAAGGCCGTGCTGTTGAAACTTGCCGATCTCATTCGCGCCCATATGACCGAACTGGCACTGCTTGACAGTCTCGATATGGGCAAGCTGGTGATGGACGCAGCCACCGTCGATGTGCCGGGCTCGGCGGCGATCTTCCAGTGGTATGCCGAGGCGATCGACAAGATCTATGATGAGGTAGCACCCACCGGGCCCGGCAATCTTGCCATTGTTCGCCGGGAACCGCTTGGTGTCGTTGGCGCGGTCGTGCCATGGAACTTTCCGCTCGATATGGCCACTTGGAAATGTGCGCCGGCGCTTGCCATGGGCAATAGCGTTGTCCTGAAACCGGCGGAACAATCGCCGTTGTCGGCGCTTCGGCTGGCCGAACTCGCCATCGAAGCCGGTCTGCCGGAAGGCGTGCTGAATGTCGTCCCGGGCTATGGCGAAGTGGCCGGCAAGGCGCTTGGTCTGCATGCAGACGTGGATTGCATCACATTTACAGGCTCGACGCTGGTGGGCAAATATTTCCTTGGCTATTCCGCCCAGTCGAACATGAAGCAGGTCTGGCTGGAATGCGGCGGCAAGAGTCCCAACCTGATCTTTGCCGATTGCGAGGATCTGGATGCCGCGGCCGACATGGCGGCTTTCGGCATTTTCTTCAATCAGGGGCAGATCTGCTCAGCCAATTCGCGGCTGCTGGTCGAGCACCCGATCGCCAAGGCTTTTCTGGAAAAAATGGTCGAGCGCGCCGCCCGTTACGTGGCCGGAAACCCGCTTGATCCGCGATCGACCATGGGGGCCATTGTCGATGAAGCACAGACCCGCCGCGTCATGTCTTTTGTCGATCATGGCAAAAAGACCAGCCGGCTTGTCTGTGGTGGCGAGCGGATCAGCATCGATGGCAATGGTTGCTTCATCCAGCCGACGATCTTTGCTGATGTGGATGCTGACGACCGCCTGTCGCGGGAGGAGATCTTCGGGCCGGTTCTGGCTGTTTCGACTTTCGATAACGAGGAGGAAGCCGTGTTCCGGGCCAATGACAGCATGTACGGATTGGCCGCGTCGGTCTGGACATCGAAGCTGTCGCGTGCGCACCGACTTTCGGAAAAGTTGCGAGTGGGTACGGTTTCGGTCAACACTGTCGACGCGCTCTCGCCGATGACGCCGTTCGGCGGTTTCAAGCAATCGGGGATAGGTCGGGATCTGTCCTTGCATGCCTTCGACAAATTTAGTGGACTCAAGACGACTTGGATCAAATATTAGGGTCCGCAAATAGGACCCGATCGTATGCGCTTTACGCTAAGACAGCTCGAGTATTTCATTGCCGCCGGAACGACCGGCAGCATTACCCAGGCCTCGGAGCGCATCAACATTTCCCAACCGTCGATCTCGACGGCAATCTCGCAGCTCGAACAGGAGCTGGATGTCCAGCTCTTCGTCCGTCATCACGCGCAGGGTTTGTCGTTAACGCCGGCCGGCCGCACGATGCTGCTGGAGGCCAAACGGTTGGTCGAACAGGCGGAATCGCTCTACGGGGTCGCCTCCGAGGCGAGCGAGGAGGTGCGCGGTCAGTTGAATGTCGGATGCCTGACGACACTGGCACCGATGATCCTCCCTGAACTGGCGCTCTCTTTTACTTCGGCTTTTCCGAGGACCACGATCCGCCCTCAGGCCGATCACCAGGAATTCCTACTCAACGGCTTGCGGCGGGCGAATATCGACGTTGCGGTGACATATGACTTGCAGATCCCGGATGACGTTGAATTCACACCGCTCGTCGACCTGCCTGTTCATGCTCTCGTCGGTGAAACCCATCCCTTAGCGCGCCAGTCGGCTGTGACCTTGCCTGAACTGGCGGAACTGCCGATGGTCTTTCTCGATCTGCCATTGTCCAGCGAATATTTCATGGCGCTCTTCATGAAGGATGGGCTGCAACCCAATATAGCCTTTCGGTTGTCGCATCCTGATGTGATCCGAACGATGGTCGCCAATGGTTATGGCTATACGCTTGCCAATGTGACGCCCCGCTCCGATACCGCGCTGGACGGGCGCAAGGTCACGCGGGTTCGGCTGTCGGGCGATCACCGCCCGATGACGATTGGTCTTGCGACGCTGAAATCGCTTCGCAAATCGCGCATGCTGGCTGCGTTTTCCAATCACGCGCGGTCCTTCATATCAGATGCCTATATCCCCGGCATGATCGCGCCGAACATGGCGCAGAAACGTCGTTAGGAATTGGGAGACTGTCTCAATACTGCTTAGTTTCAGCCTAAGCAAAATCACCGAAAATGATTGTTTTTCCGACGAATGAAGCGTGCTTTGTTTTACCGTCAGGCCACAAGGCTGATCGGCAAAAGGGTGCGAAGCCTTCAGGCGGGCGCCGCCCCATGCGAAATTTCGGACAGGATGCCCATAGAGGCCATCTCAAGAATAGATAAGGGAACGCGATGACAATGACATTTTCAAAGCTTCGTAAAGCTGCTCTGGCCGCCGGTGTCGCCATGCTTGCCGCCTCTGCCTCGACCGCGCAAGCCGGCTCAATGAAGCTCGGCATGACCACCTGGGTCGGCTATGGCCCCCTCTTTCTCGCCCGCGACATGGGTTATTTCAAGGAAGGTGGCCTTGACGTCGAACTCGAGATCATCGAGGAATCCTCGATGTACATGGCAGCCGTTGCGGCCGGCCAGTTGGATGGCAATGCCTCGACGATCGACGAGATCATGAAGTACCGCTCAGCGGATGTCTGCTTCAAGTCGGTTTACGCTCTCGACGACAGCCATGGCGGCGACGGCGTTCTGGCGCCGAAGGGCGTCAAGGACCTCACCGGCATCAAAGGCATGGAAGTTGCCATGAACGAGGGTTCTGTCTCGCAGTTCTGGTTCAACATCCTGCTGAGGCAGGCCGGCATGACTGAGGCCGACGTCAAGATCACCAATATGACAGCCGATGATGCCGCTGCCGCCTTCAT
Organism: Paenirhizobium naphthalenivorans; assembly: GCF_007992095.1. Taxonomy (GTDB): domain Bacteria; phylum Pseudomonadota; class Alphaproteobacteria; order Rhizobiales; family Rhizobiaceae; genus Allorhizobium; species Allorhizobium naphthalenivorans. Next base: position 5,521 of record NZ_BJZP01000028.1, on the reverse strand, counting down.
GGCCGACCGCATCCCCGTTGCCGTTACTTGGGAACCGCACCTGACGCTCGCCAAGCAGGCTGACAAGGGCCAGGTGCTGATCGATAGCTCCAAGACACCGGGCGCTATCGTCGACGTCGTGGCCTTGAACTGTGATTACATCGAGAAAAATCCCAAGGATGTCGCCGCTCTGGTCGCTGGTCTCTACAAGGCCAATGAGTTCATCAAGGAAAACCAGGACAAGGCCTATGAAGTCATGGCCAAGGGTGTTGGCGGTTGGCTCGAGGATCCCAAGGAGTTCGCGTCTTCGGCCGCTGGCGTGAATTTCTATGGCAAGGACCGGAACGCCGAATTCTTCGCCGGCGGCGACGAGGGCGAGGCCGGCAAGCTGATCAAGCTTGGCAGCGAAATCTGGGGCGGTTTCGGCAAGCTCAAGATGGATATCAAGTATGGTGACCTTGTTGATACGCAATTCCTCGACATGAAATAGCATCATGGCTGAAGGCGCCGTGGGCGGCGCCTTCTCCTTTGCCGGCGGAACGCATGGCGGCCGTCCCCATACCGATGATCTTTCCTTGTCGCCCGCCACTTTCGGGTGAAGGAACGGAGCAAGTCTTGAGCGACAATTCCCTCTTCAAAACAATCCGCACGCCATTCAGGCCGATTCCCCGCAGCCTCGCTGCCACATTGAGCATTCTCGTCTGGGTGCTGGTCATCGGCGGTTGGTTTGGCCTCACCTATTCCGGCGTGGTGAAGGAAATGTTCCTTCCAACGCCTCAGTCCGTGCTGGCGACGACCTACAAGATGGCCGCTGACGGCACTCTGTGGGTCCACGTACTCGCCAGCGTTCAGGTGGTATTGATCGGTTTCATCGTGTCGAGCCTCGTTGCTGTCCCGCTCGGGCTCACGATGGGCACCTATCGGATCGTTCAGGCTTTTCTCGATCCGCTGGTCAATTTCATCCGCTATCTGCCGGTAACCTCCTTCGTGCCGCTCTTCATCCTGTGGATCGGTATCGGCATCGAGCAACGGGTCGCCGTCATCATTTTCGGCATCTTCTTCCAGCAATTGGTGATGATCGCCGACAGCGCCCGCAACGTCCCGCGCGACCTGGTCAACGCCGCCTACACGCTGGGCACCCGCCGCGTCGACACGGTCATGCACATCGTCTTTCCGGCCACCCTGCCGAATGTGCTTGATGTGCTCCGCGTGACGATGGGCTGGGCCTGGACCTACCTCGTGGTGGCGGAACTTGTCGCCGCTCGCAGTGGTCTTGGCTACATCTCGCTGAAGGCCATGCGCGGTTTCCAGGTCGATGTGATCTTCATGGCGATCGCGATGATCGGCATTCTTGGCCTGTTTACTGACCAGTTGTTCCGGATCGTCCGCCGCTTTTCCGCCCCCTGGGCCAACTGAGGATTGCGCATTTCATGTCTGCCGCCAAAATCTCCACCAATCCCATCAGCTCAGATATCAGCATCGACAAGGTCGTGCTGCAATATGGCAAAGGCGACAACGCCGTGCTGGCGCTGGATGGAATTTCCTTTCATGTCGAGCGCAATGAATTCTGCGTCATCGTCGGTCCCTCGGGCTGCGGCAAGTCAAGCCTGCTCTATCTGATCGCGGGCCTTGAAGACCGTTCCGGCGGCATGATCACCGTTGGTGGCAAGCCCGTCGTTGAGCCGGGCCCGGATCGCGGAATGGTCTTCCAGGCCTATACGCTGTTTCCTTGGCTGACCGTTGCCCAGAACGTCGAATACGGACCGAAGCGCAAGGGTATAGCCCCGGCCCAGCGCAAGGATATCGTCGATCATTTCCTGACTGAGGTCGGCCTGGCAAAATTTGCCAATCATTATCCGTCGCAGCTTTCCGGCGGGATGAAGCAGCGCGTGGCGATCGCCCGCGCGCTGGCCAATGATCCAGAAGTTCTGCTGATGGACGAGCCCTTCGGCGCGCTCGACAGCCAGACCCGCCACAGCATGCAGAAGCTCTTGCTCAAGGTCTGGGAGCATTCCAAAAAGACCGTGCTTTTCGTCACCCACGATATCGACGAGGCGATCTTGCTCGCGGACCGAGTGCTGGTGATGTCCGGCCGTCCGGGGCAGATCAAGAAGGTAATCCCGGTCAACATCGCGCGCCCACGCAACATGGACCTGGTGATGGAACCGGATTTTATCGCGATGAAACGCGAGATTCTGGAACTGCTGAAAAACGACGATGACGACGATCACTGAACATCCGTAGTCATGCCTGCCGCTGACTGGCGGCCATTCGCGATAGCCGGAGAGTACGAGGTGAGAGTGTGGAAAACGCGGAATTCGACTATATTGTCATCGGCGCCGGTTCTGCCGGTTGCGTTTTGGCAAACCGGCTGAGCGCCAACCCGCAAACCAGTGTCTGCCTGATCGAAGGTGGTGGCAGCGATAACAGTATTCGCGTGCGGGTGCCCGCCGGTATCTTGTCGCTCTACGGCAATCGGCAGTATGACTACGGCTATATGGGCGTTCCGCAACCGGGTCTGAACAATCGGAAAATCCCGGTCAATCGCGGCAAGGCGCTGGGCGGCTCCAGCACGATCAATTCCATGGTCTATATCCGTGGCGCCGCACAGGACTATGATGAATGGGCTGAACTCGGTTGTTCCGGCTGGTCCTATGCGGATGTTCTGCCCGTCTTCAGGTCTCTCGAACGGAACATGTTGTCGCAGGACCCGGACTATCATGGCTTTGACGGAGAACTGCTGGTTGACAATCCGCGGGATCCGAATACGGTCTCGAAAATGTGGGTGGAGGCCGGCAAAAGCGTAGGACTGCCGGAAAACGACGATTTCAACGCGGCCAGCCAGTTGGGCCTCGGCGTCTACAATGTCACCCAGGACCGCGGCGAACGGTTCTCGGCCTATACCGCCTTCGTCAAACCGATCCGCAGCCGCTCGAACCTCACCGTTCTCACAAATGCCGAAGTGCTCGATCTGTCGGTGGCTGACGGTCGGGTTGCCGGCGTCAACGTGCTGATGGATGGCGGGGTGAAGAGGCTTGGCTGCCGCGGCGAAACGATTCTTAGTGCCGGCGCCATCGGTTCTCCGCGTATTCTGCTGGCCTCCGGTATTGGCCCGGCCGGCGAACTCGCCGACGTCGGTGTGACGCCGCTGCTTGACCTGCCCGGCGTCGGCAAGAACTTGCGCGACCATATCGATGGGATGATCACCGTGCGATCGGCCAGCAGCAAGACGCTCGGATTGTCCGTTCAAAACCTGCCATCCATGCTTGCCGCACCATTTCAGTATTTCATCCGTCGCAAGGGCATGCTTTCGACCAATTACGTCGAGGCTGGCGGTTTTGCGAAGACGAAATATGCAGGCGATGTCCCGGATATCCAGTTCCATTTCGTGCCTGGCTATCGCAGTCATCGCGGTCGGCTGGTCGAATATGGCCATGGCTACGCCGTGCATACCTGTGTGCTGCGCCCCAAAAGTATCGGCGAACTGACGCTCGAAGCCAATGGTGGCCATCGCAATGTCAGGATAGACCACCGTTTCTTCAGTGACGAGCGGGATGCGCTGACACTCGTCGAAGGGATCAAAGTCGCGCGTTCGGTCTTGGCGTCCCCGGTCTTCAGCGAGATCCGTGGGCCGGAAATTCTGCCAGGCCCGGATGTCGGCAGTGACGATGAAATCCTGGCCTATCTGCGCGCCGAAGCGCTGACGGTTTATCACCCGGTCGGCACAGCCAAAATGGGAAAGGACCCGATGGCGGTGGTCGATCCATCAAGCCTCAAGGTGAGGGGGATTGCGAATCTGCGTGTCGCAGACGCGTCTGTCATGCCGACGCTGATTGGCGGCAATACCAACGCGCCGTCGATGATGATCGGCGAAAAGGCGGCGAAGATGATTGTTCACGGCTGAACTCGGCGCCGGCAGCCAATCAAAAGCGCATCTCAATCGCTACCTGGTCCAAAGGCGGGGCGATTTTGACGTTTGGCATACCCACACAGGGCAACCTCTATCACGCCGACGCTTGCTAAAGTCATCAGACTGCGCTGAAATATAAGCTTGCGCTTCAAGGATGGGCGGGTTTCGTTGCGAATATCATCCCCAAAAGCGGGGTCGGTTCTCATTGGCGATTACTATTAACGAAGCCGAAGGCCGATCGTGCGACAATTGCGATCGCATGCGAGGGACATGGCTGGCTCAGCCAGCTATTGTTCGCGACTGAACGGATGATCTTATGCCCTCCACCAAAGATGAACGTCGCCTTGCGAAGGTGGTCACCTTTTTCCTGAATGCCAGCCGGCATTCGCTCGTCGTCAATACGTTCTCCTACACGATCAATTTTGGTCTCCAGCTTGTTATTCAGCTCGGCTTCTTCATGTTGATTTCCCGAACGCTGGGGGCTGAAGGCTATGGTGTGTTCGTCACCATAACCAGCGTTTCAGTGATCGCTGTCATCCTCATTGGGGTCGGTAGCGAATACCTGCTTGTGCACCGTGTTGCCGTCGATCCCCAGCTTTTTCCGGTCTACTTCGGCCATGCGCTGATCATGATGGCGGTAACGTTCCCGCTTGTGGCAATTCCTACCGTCGTTGTGCTGCGCCAGATCGTTGGTGATGCAATTGGTCTGCTGCCGCTTGTTGTCATCATTTTGACGGATCTCATATTCACGCGCCTGAACGTGCTTGCGGCTCAAGCTTATATGGCCTTCGACAGAGCCAACAAGCAGCTTGCGATCAACGTAATGATGATGCTGTCCAAACTCGGCTTCCTCGCGGTTGCGGCTTTCTTTGGGGGGCTAACGGTGTCGACCTGGGCCTGGTGGTATTTCGCAGCTGGCGCGCTTTCCGCCAGTGTTGCGGTGGCAATGGTGCTGCGCGATCTCGGTAGACCTGTTTTTACCATCGTGCGCAAGGACCTGGGACTGGCGAGCCTCTATTGCCTGGAGTTTCTGTCCGTCGGGAGTATGAAGGATCTGGACAAGCCGGTTATCATGCACACGCTTGGAGCGGAGGCAGGCGGACAATATGCGGCCGGCTTCCGCATCGTCGATGCGGCGTCCGCTCCGGTCAGAGCATTTCTCTATGCAACCTACACACGGCATTTTCGGCATGCTGCCGGGGGACGAAACAGCAGCCTTGCCTTCGGCGTAAAACTGCTGCCCATCGCCGTCGGGCTGGCCTTGCCGGTCGCTGCCGGCTTGTTCATTATAGCGGATTACATTCCGCGGGTTCTAGGCGCGGATTTCAACGGCACGCCGGAAATCGTCAAAGCGCTTGCTTTTTATCCGCTCTTGATGGGGTTGTCCGGAATTGGTGCCGATCTCTTGCGGGCACTCGGCCATCAAAGAGTGCGCATGGCACTGCTGATCATCTCTAGTCTGGCGCTTGTTCCCGTTGTCTGGATCGGCATAGGCTATGGTGGTCTGGTCGGAGCGGCATACTTTCGCCTTATCCTACAAACCGCGCTCACCCTTTTGACCTGGATGACGATCCTGCTTTTCAAGCCTCAGCCCAGGAGTGATGTCAGCAACCGCTGAAGGGATCCTCCGGG
>NZ_BJZP01000027.1 GCF_007992095.1 Paenirhizobium naphthalenivorans | reverse complement strand
AGCCCGACATAGTGGCGTTCGCGCGAGGCGAAGAGGCGGATCGAGCTGACGCCGAGGTCTTTGAGGATCTGCGCGCCAAGGCCGATTTCCAGCCATTCGCTCTCGCGGGCCTGGGCCTGCTCGTGCGCCTCGCGTTCGTGCAGGCCGGCGCGGGCCGTGGTCGACACCCCGACGCCGACCGAGCCTTCGCGCAGGTAGACGATGACGCCGCGGCCCTTTTCGGCGATCTTCTTCATGATGTCGTCGATCTGGCGGTCCTTGCCGAACACATCCTTGGCGACATGCTCCAGATGCAGGCGCACCGGAATGTCGACGCCGTCGCGGATATCGCCGAACACGACCGCCAGATGCTGCATCGGATCCCAGGGCAGGGAATAGGCATGCGCCTTGGCCGGCCCATAGGGCGTTTCGATGCTGAAGCTTGAGGCGAGCTGGATCAGCGTTTCCTTGCGCTGGCGATAAGCGATGAGATCGGCGACGGAAACGCGCTTCAGCCCGTGCTCCTCGGCAAAGGCAAAGACCTCCGGTCCGTGCTTGACGGTGCCGTTGTCGTTGACCAGTTCGCCGATCACGCCGACCGGCGGCAGGCCGGCAAGCTTGCAGAGATCGACGGCGGCCTCCGTATGGCCCGAACGCATCAGCACGCCGCCTTCGCGCGCGACCAGCGGGAAGATGTGGCCGGGACGGACGAAATCGGCCGGGCCAACATTCGGGTTGGCGAGGTTGCGCACGGTGAGTGTGCGGTCCTCGGCGGAAATGCCGGTCGTCGTGCCGTGCTTGAAGTCGACGGTCACGGTAAACGCCGTGGTGTGGGCGCTGTCGTTTTCCGCGACCATGGCGTTGAGGTTGAGGCGCTTGGCCTCCTCCTTCGGCATGGGCGCGCAGACGATGCCCGAGGTATGGCGCACGATGAAGGCCATCTTCTCGGCGGTGCAGTGGACAGCGGCGACGATCAGGTCGCCTTCGTTCTCGCGGTCGTCGTCATCGGTAACGACGACGATTTCGCCGGCCTCGAAGGCGCGGATGGCGTCGACGACGCGGCTCTGGTCATAGCTCATGACGGAAATCCCTAGAATCTATTTTAGGCAGCCCGTTTGGCCGCGCTTCCTAAGAAATGGCTGGCAATGGAACAGCCTCCACAGAAGAATCCAGCCGCCATTTGCCGAGCAGGGCGGACAGCGCCTCCTGGAATTCGCCGGTCGAGATGTGCCCCGGAATCGGGGGCGGGGCATCACGCTCATCCCAGCACCCCGCCAAGCCAGAGCGAGATGGCCGGAAAGGCGATCAGCAGCACCATTCGAACCAGGTCGGCGGCCAGGAAGGGCATCACCCCGCGGAAGATCGTGTAAAGCGAAACACGATTGCCCACGACCACCTTCATCACGAAGACGTTCATCCCGATCGGCGGGGTGATCATGCCGATCTCGACGATGGTCAGCGTCACGATCCCCCACCAGATCGGATCGAGTTCCATCGAGAGGATGATCGGCAGCACGAAGGGCACGGTTATGACCACCGCGGCCACCGAGTCGAAGATGCTGCCAAGCACCAGGTACATCACGGCCAGCAGCGTCAGCACCGCCCAGACGGGCATCGTCTCGGGGTTGATGACCGCCGCCAACGCCTGGGCCATGCCGGCAAAGTTCAGGTGGCTGCCGAAGATGTTGGCACCGACGATCAGGATATAGAGCCCGGCGCTGGTGCCTGCGGCGTCGCGCAGCGCCACGAACAGGCCCGCCACCGAGGCGCGGCCCGAAACAAGCCAGGCCACGAAGGATAAACCGGCACCGACCGCCGCTGCCTCCTGAACGGTGAAGACGCCGCCATAGAGCCCGCCCAGCACGACAAGGAACAGGACGAGCGGCCGCCAGGCGATGCGCAGGGCGCGGATGGGTGCAAAGCTCTCGGTGCCATCGGGCGCGGGCGCCAGTTCGGGGCGAAGCCGCACTTGGATGAGGATCGAGATGATATAGAGGACCAGGGCCAGCACCCCCGGCACGATCGCGGCCATGAACGACTTGGCGATCGAGACTTCCGCGATCACGCAGTAGATGATCAGGATCACCGAGGGCGGGATCAGCGCGCCGAGCGTCCCGCCCGCAGCGATGCTGCCGGTCGAGAACCCCGGCGCGTAACCGCGCGCCTCCATCTCCCGGAATGCGACGCCGCCCAGCGTGGCGGTGGTGGCGACCGAAGAGCCGCTGATCGCGCCGAAGCCGGCGCAGCCGATCACGGTGGCCAGGGCGTGACCGCCGCGCACCCTGCCGAAGACCGAAGCGGCGGCGGTGAAGATGTCGTCGGCGAATCCGGCGGCGACGGCAAGATTGCCCATGATCAGGAACAGCGGCACCGCTGCCAGATCGACACTGGCGAGGCTTCCGACAAGGTTGTTGGTGCCCACCAGCAGCGCCGGGCGCATCCCCATCTGGAGAAACACGGCACCGAGGCCCGCTATCGCCAGCGCCATGCCGATCGGTACATGGGCCAGCGCCAGCAGGTAGAGGATGACGAACGATGCCAGGATCTTCGGCCCCGCGCCCAGCACCGGGGCGTATTGCGCGGTGACCAGCAGCAGCGCCAGTGCGGCGACCACCATCAGCCCCGGCGGCGCCAAATCGCGCAGCCGGTGCGCCGGGCGCTGAAGATAGCTGGTCAGTTCGGACAGGAAGACCGCCAACTGTGCCAGCGTGGCCAGCGCCATCGCCACTGCCGCCGCGCTCCAGAACGGGCCCTTGGGCAGCCCCAGCACCAGCGATGTCTCGCCGTTACCCGCCTTGGCCCCCGCGTAGCGCGCGAGGAACCACACGAAGAGGCAGGACACCCCAAGCCCCAGCGCCGCCGCGACCAGGCGTGGCGCGGCTTCGCCGGTGATCTGGCCGAGGATGCCCATCGAGACATGGCTTTGCCGCATGTTCGTCCAGACCAGCGCCAGTGCCATGACCACGGCGAAACTAAGTTCGGCAACCTCGTAGAGGCCGAGGATCGGCGCCGAGATGGTCCAGCGCAGCAGGACATCGACCGTGAAGGCTAGGGCGAGGCCGAGCAGCAGGATCCCGGCCAGATTGGCCAGAAGGTTGGCTGCGCGTTCAGCCTGCACGGCAAGTCTGCTCGTCATCTTCAGGGCCCCGGCGTCTTGTGTGCCGACCGGTAGGTCTCGAGTTCGGCCCGGTAGCCTTCAAGGACGGCGGCCCCGTTGGGCGTGGCTTCGACCCATTCGGCGATCACCCCATCGGCGGCCACGCCCCATTCGGCCAGTTCACCCTCGGTTGGTGTGATGATCCGATGGCCCGGCGTTGTTTCCACCACGCTGCGGACACGCAGGCTTTCCTTCTCCAGGCCCGCTCCCCAGAAGGCGGCGAAGGCAGAGGGCGGATTGTCGTCGAACACCTTGCGAATTTCGGGCGGCAGGCTGTCGTAGGTGGCCTGGTTCATCACCACATACATCGCAGTGGTGCCGAGCGGGATATCGACATGGCTGCGGGTAACGTCGAGCAGCGAAAAACCTTCGACAGCGAACCAGTCGGCAGCCGCGGCATCAACGACGTTCTTGGACAGGGCTTCCGCGATAGAGGGTGCTGGCATTCCCACCGGCGTTGCGCCTGTGGCGGTGATCATCGCCGAAAGCACGTTGCCGGCGGCGCGCACCTTGGCGCCTTTGAAGTCGGACAGGCCAGAGATCTCGTCCGCATGGTGCAGGCGCGCGATGTCGGCGGTGGCGATGCCGATGACCTTCACATTATCGAAGCCATCGATCAGCCCCTTGTCGTAAAGCGCGGCGATGGCTGCCGAAGATTCTGAGGAGCCAGAGGCGAGCAGCGGAAGTTCGGTGACGCCGGCGGCGGCGAAACGGCCCGGATTGTACGAGGTGATGCTCCAGCCAATGTCGAAAAGGCCGGCTTCGACCGAGTCGAACACTTCTGCGGGCGCTGCCGCCGAGCCGCCCATGAGGAACTCGACCTTGAGCTTGCCGCCCGACTCGTCTTCCAGTTTCTTGAACCAGGGCATGAAGAGGCTGGTGTTGAGAAAGTTGGTCGGACCGGGAAAGCTGGCAAAGCGCAAGGTAATCTCCTGCGCGAGGGCGGTTGTCGCAACAGTCAGACCCGCGAAACAGAAGGTTGCTGCGATCGTGCGGCGGATTGAGACTAAGAGCATGACCATCTCCATTCTAAAGCCAGTTTGAGATTCAGGGTTGCAGTGCTTGCTTGTGACGAAGCTTTGAAAGGAAAGATTCGGACCGAACCGTTCCCTGTGGGCAATGGTCATCGCCTATGGGGCGTATGTGGCAGGCATCCATCAACGACGGCGATCAGCGTCGCAAAGGCACAATCGACCGGCACCTGCGCGCCCGCTCCCTTCCCGTTCAGCAGACTGAGGGGCGCATCGGCTGTGCCAGTCATCTGAAGGTGAACAGCATGCACGCGCGCGCAGTCCCACCCGAACCGGACACGCGATGCCGCTTGGTGTTCATTGCCTCCCCTCGGCAGTTGAGGTCCCCTTGCCTGCGACACTCGTCTGCCCCATTCCCCTCAGATCGCCCGCACCAGGCCGCCATCCACAAGCAGACCCTGGCCGGTGATGTATCCCGCCTCCTCCGACAGGAGAAACGCGATGGTAGCGCCCAGTTCATCCTTGACCGCCGCGTAGCGGCCCATCGGAATCTTCGCCAGCGCCTCGGGCGTGGCGGAATAATTGTCCACGAAGCCGGGAAGCACCGCGTTGATCCGCCATCCCTCGCCGCCGTGGTGCGCCACGCAGAGTTTCAGAAAACTCGCCAGCGCGGCGCGGAACACCGCCGACAGCGGATAGGTCAGTTCGGGCTCGCGCGCCGTGTAGCTCGATACCGACACGACCGCGCCGGATTTCTGCCGGGCGAAAACCGGGGCAAGGTGCCGCAGCGCCCGAACCGTGGGCATCAGCACGATCTCTATCGCCTTGTGCCAGTCCTCGTCCGCAATCTGCAGAATATCGCCCTTGGGCGGGTGGCCCGTGTTGATCACCGCGCCGTCGATCCGGCCATGGCGATCCAGTGCCATGGCGACCAGCCTCGCCATGTCGTCTTCGCTCGTCACGTCGCCGCGCAGCCACATGGCGCCCAGTTCCGCCGCCACCGTCTCGATCTTCTCCGAGCGCGACATCAGCACCAGGGACCAGCCGCGCGCGGCCAATGCACGGGCAGCGCCGAGTCCGATGCCCGTGCTTGCCGCCGTCACCACCGCAACTCGACCGCCACGTCCTGCGTGGGTCGCCGTTCCTTGTTTCAGCATCGCCGCCTCCTTTCAGCACGGCGGAATCCGCCGTGCCCGTCGCACCTGGGTTCAGATTTCGGGCATCCACAGATCGGGCACATATTCGTAGCCCGAGCTGTTGCGCACGACATGGCCGAAGCCCGGGAACTCCAGGTGCATTCCGCCGATGGCAAGTCTGTCGGCGGAAATGCGGTCGAGAATACGCCGCCGCGTGGCGCGCCCTTGCTCCACATCCACGTCGAAGGCCAACCCGACCTCGGGATGGGCAATCTGCACCACAGGGACATGAGTGATGTCGCCCCAGATCAGCAACTCGTCCGTGCCGCTCGAAATGTGATAGCCGCTGTGTCCTGGCGTGTGGCCCGGCAGCGCCTCCCTTCGCATCCCGGGGATCACCTCTTCCTCTCCGATCGCGTGCCAGCGGTCGCCGTAGACCTTGCGCAACTGCGATGCATAGGAGTTGACCTGTGCCGAAATTCCCAGCGCGTCGGTCGGCGGCTCGCCTCCCAGCCAGTACTTCTCTTCGTCCAACGAGATGAACACCTCGGCCCTGGGAAAGACCGCCTTGCCCTCGTCGTCCAGCATCCCGCCGGCGTGGTCGGGATGAAGGTGGGTCAGCGCGATCCGGTCGATCTGATCGGGGATCACGCCGAGAACTGCCAAGTTCTTCAACAGTTTGCCCAGCGTCGGTCCCATCAGATTGCGCGAGCCAGTATCCACCAGCGTGCGCGACCCGCCGTGCTCCACCAGATAGGTGCCGATGGTCACATGAGGGTCGGCAGGCCGGAAGCGGCTTGCCAGGGCTTTCTGCACCTCCTCGGGCGCCATGCCAACCATCACCTCGGCCGGGATAGGAACGATGCCATCATTCACCGCCGTCACGACGAAGTCGCCCACACGCCTGCGGTAAAGGCCCGGCACTTGCCGGATTGTCTGATCGTTAGCCATTCGCGTCTCCTCCGGTCGGGTCAGGGTGTTGCCGCGAGGAGACGGATCCCCTCATGATCGCGTGGTCAGAAAAACTTGGCCAGCCGAAGCAGAGCCCCAAAGTCGCGCTTGAAGGTGTTCTCAGCATCGACATCTGTGCTCAGTTCGGTCACAAGTTGGGTGGTGGGGTTCAGCATCTGCGACCAAGCTAACCGCAGGGTGGTCACCTGACTGTCACCGCGGTCAACCCCTCCCCAGGTCTCCTCGCCGCCCCACGTGGTGCTGACGCCGAAGGAAACGGTGGTGGCGTCGCTGGCATGGTAGTTCAGCCAGCTAAGCGCGGTGAAATTTGGATCCTTCTCGATCGTTATGCCCCCCGGCCCGTCGTCGTTATCACCGTAGATGGTCACGTCGCCGACAACGTCCACCGACCATTTCGGGGCGATGTTGAAGTAGTAGGCAGGCTGTACCGTCACCGCCCAGCGATTTGAGCCCAGGCTGGCCACGTTGGGGTCGTATTCGCCGGTGGGCAGCGTCAGGTAGGTGGCGACCGCGAAGTAGCGGTTGTTCTCTGGATCGTTGAGAGGCCAGAACGTGGCCACGATCGAGGTATCGCCCAGGCTGAAGTCGTCGCTGGCGAGGGGCGCGCCGCCGATCGACATGTCGCTCAGGCCGCCGAAAGGCTGCACCACGTTGATGTCGGCCCGCATGTCGCCGACATCAAAGAAATACACGTAGCGGGCGATGCCGATATTGGTGTCGAGTCCTGATCCGGGAACCTCGTCGCCGTTGGAGTCTACGAAGGTGTCGGACGAACCGTGGAGATAATAGAGCAACCCAAGATGGGTTCCCGCCGGTGCCGGCATGAAGTCGCGCGGCTGTGCGTCGGCAGCCAGCGCCGCGCCGGCTCCCAGCGGCCCTAGCGTTGCCATCGAAAGTAGCGGGACCGTGCAGCGCAGGGCATTCTCGAAAAATCGTTTCAACGTCATCCTCCCCTTCATTTGTTCATCGCCTGCGACGCCTTTCAGGCCGGCGCCGCAGGGAAATGTTAACGACGCAGGGCCGTCTTAGAGCGGCCGGTCGCGCCAGGTGGGCTCGCGCAGTTCCTTGCGGAAGGTGGGCTTGCGCTGTTCGAGCTTGATCCCGATCTTCGGCAGCACCTTTTCCACCAGCAGTTCGTTCGAACGCAGCAGTTTGTCCACCGGGCCCGGACCCACACCGATCCACGGCACCAGCATTTCCATGCCGTAGGTCGTGATCGCCTTCTCCAACTTGCGGGCCACGGTATCCACCGTGCCGCAGATGGCGTAGCCGCGGTCCACCATCGATTCATAGGTGTTGGGGATCGGCCCCGTCTCGCCCGGACGGCGGAGCGCCTCGTTGAAGCCGAAGTGATCATGCCAGCCGGTCCAGATGTAACCCAGCGCGTCCTTGCCGATGTTGAAGGCCTCCTCGTCGGTATCGGCCACGACGATATCGCGGAAGTGGCCCACGTTCTGGCCCCACTTGATGTTCGGGTCACGCTTGACCGCCTCGGAATGATAGGCGTCCAGGCACGACCGCAGGATCTCGTCGATGGGGCTGAAGACGATCGGCCAGGCCCCCTCCTGCGCGGACCAGCGCATGGTGTTGGGGCTGAGCGTGAAGGGCACCATCACCTCGATGGTTGACGGATCCTGAAGTGTGTTCGGCGCGATGCCGATCTTCTTCAGAATGTCGCCCTCGACCATGTCCGGTGCCAGAAGCTTGGTCTTCGGGTGATCCCACTTCACATTGTCGGGCGGCACCTGCCAGTGTTTGCCCTTGTACGAGAAGGTAGTGTTGTTCAGCAGCCCCTTGATCACGTCATAGGCTTCCTGGAACAGCTCGCGGTTGCGGGCATCGTTGGTAGCGTAGTCAGGATCGGTGGCAAAGGTCGCCACGGCGCCGTTCTTCTGGCCGATGGTGGTCACATGCCGCGACTGGTAGCCGCGTGCAAAGCCCGCGAACATCCGCCCTTCCGAGAAATGGTCCAGCATCGCCAGATCCTCGGCCACAAGGATTGGATTGCGTGCAGGAAGCACGGTGGCCATCTGGCCGATGCGGATACGCTTGGTGAAACCCGCTGCCCAGGCGCCCAGAAGGATCGGATTGTTCGAAATCTCCAAGCCTTCTAGGTGGAAGTGGTGCTCCGAAAAGGCCACGAAGTCGAAGCCGAGGTCTTCCAGCTGCTTGATCACACGAGCGTGCTCGTTCAACGTCCGCTGGTAGTAGGTCGGATTGGCGCCCGGGTACTTCTCGTTCTTCAACTCGTCATGCTTGGCGGCCGAGGCCGGCAAGAGAAACGCTCCAAATCGCATAATCTATCCTCCCATTGTGCTTTGAGCTTGTTCTACCCGCGCCTTCCGCAGCGCGAATTCGGTCACCTGATCGGCAATGGTGTCGAGTTGGAAGCGCACCGAAGCGTCTACGCAGGTGCCTTCGGCATCGAAGACGTGCTGGGTCGAATTGATCATTCCGCCCATCGGTGTCGGCCAGCCGCGCAGCGCGTGGGCGATGGCGCGCAGTGCCGCCAGCGTCTGCCCGGCGGCCTGCCAGCCGGCGCCGCAGGCGATGCAGCCCACCGGCAGCCCGTCGAAATACACCCGCGCATCGCGGTTCATGTCCTCGGTATAGTCGATCGCATTCTTCACCAGCCCCGAAACCGAGCCGTGATAGGCCGGCGAGCAGATCACCACCCCGTCACACTCGCGCATCAGCGCCACCAGGCGCGCGGCGGCTTCGCTGCGCTCGGCGGTATCGGGCGAGTAGAGCGGCAGGTCGAGCGCCGGCCCCGAGATCAACTCGGTCCGCGCTCCGCGTTCCGCAGCGCGCGCCAGCACATGGGCCAGCGCCTTCTGCCCGGTTGATTGCATGCGTAAACTTCCACCCACCCCGACAATCAAAGGGCGTACAGTACCAGCCTTCATTAAAGGATATCCTCCCCCGGTTCCCAGTCGCGCGCCACCTTCTTTCGGTCGGCAACGGCACCGAGAACTTATTCGGTTATGTATCACTGGAAATAGCCTAATTTACTTTTGTTCACCCAGCGAACAATCACTCCACATCCTTGCGCGCGCGCAGCAGGTCCAGCGCCACGTCCACGATCATGTCCTCCTGCCCGCCAACCATCTTGCGGCGTCCCAGTTCGACCAGGATGTCGCGGGAATCGAGGCCGTAGGTCTTGGCTGCGGTCTCGGTATGGCGCAGGAAGCTGGAATAGACCCCGGCATAGCCAAGCGCGATCGTGTCGCGGTCCACCTGCACAGGTCTGTCCTGGATCGGGCGCACAAGCCGGTCGGCGGCATCCATCAGCGCGAAGGGATCGCAACCATGCTCCCAGCCCAACCGATCTGCTACCGCCGCGAAGGCTTCGATCGGCGTATTGCCCGCTCCCGCACCCATTCCAGCCAGCGAGCCATCGACCCGGTAGGCCCCCTCCTCGACAGCGACGACCGAAATGGCCACCGCGAGCGACAGGTTCTGGTGGGCATGGATGCCCACCTGGGTTTCGGGCTTCAGCACGTCGCGATAGGCGCGGATGCGCTCGCGGGCGCCATCCATGAGCAGCGCGCCGGCCGAGTCGGTGACATAGACGCAATGGGCGCCGTAGCTCTCCATCAGTTGCGCCTGCCGGGCCAGATCCTTCGGCCCCATCATGTGCGACATCATGAGAAAGCCCGAAACGTCCATGCCGATCTTCCGGGCGTGGGCAATGTGCTGGGCGGCCACGTCCGCTTCGGTGCAATGGGTTGCTACGCGCACCGACCGCACCCCGGCCTCATAGGCAGCCTGAAGGTCGTGGATGGTGCCGATCCCCGGCACCAGCAGCGCCGTCAGCACCGCATTCTCCAGCTTGTCGGCCACGGCGGCGATCCATTCCAGGTCGGTGTGCCGACCGAAGCCGTAGGCAAAGCTCGATCCGGCCAGCCCGTCGCCGTGGCTGAGTTCGATCGCCGCCACGCCGGCCCGGTCCAGCGCCGTGGCGATCGCCACGCATTGATCCAGTGTATAGCGGTGGCGGATCGCGTGCATCCCGTCCCGCAAGGTCACGTCCTGCACGTAGATCCGGGTCTTATCGGAATCGGTCATGTCACACAGCCTCCGCCAACATCCGCTGCGCGAGCCGCTCGGCGGTCTTCAACGCGGCAGAGGTCATGATGTCCAGGTTGCCAGCATATTTCGGCAGGTAGTGGCCGGCGCCTTCCACCTCGAGAAACACGCTCACCTTCAACCCTGTGGCACGGTCATCCACGCCGGGGATGCGTACTGCGGCATTGTCACCGATGGTCTCGAACTGGATGTCCTGCTTCAGCCGGTAGCCTGGCACATAGTCCTGCACCTCGGCGATCATCGCCTCGATCGAGCGGCGCACCGCCTCGCGGTCTGTGGTCTTGGCCAGACAATAGACCGTGTCGCGCATGATCAGCGGCGGCTCAGCGGGGTTGAGGACGATTACCGCCTTCCCCTTCTTCGCCCCGCCGACCTCGCAAATCGCGCGCGAAGTGGTTTCGGTGAATTCGTCGATATTGGCGCGTGTGCCGGGTCCCGCTGAACGCGACGAGATTGATGCGACGATCTCGGCATAGCTCACCTCGGCCACCCGCGACACCGCCGCCACGATCGGGATCGTGGCCTGCCCGCCGCAGGTCACCATGTTTATGTTCGTCTGGTCGAGGTGATCGTCCATGTTGACCACGGGAACAACGTAGGGTCCGATCGCCGCCGGGGTCAGGTCGATCATGATCTTGCCGGCACCGCGCACGATTTCGTCGTTGCCTGGGTGCGCGCCCGCCGAGGTGGCGTCGAAGACGATGCCGATCTCTGGCCAGACGGGCAGTTGGGTCAGCCCCTTGATCCCTTCGTGGGTGACAGCGACGCCCAGCCGGTCGGCGCGGGCCAAGCCGTCGCTCTGGGGGTCGATGCCGACCATCGCGCCCATTTCCAGCAACTTCGAATTGCGCATAATCTTGATCATCAGATCCGTGCCGATATTGCCCGAGCCGATGATCGCGGCCTTGATCTTTCCGCTCATGCTCCCGCCTTCCCGTCGTCGAAACTCACTTGGATCGGCGAGAACCCGGCAATCTCGGCCAGATAGACCTCGCCCGGCTTCACCGGGACCATGGGCCCGAAGGCCCCCGACATGACAACGTCGCCCTCCTTGAGCGGCTCGCCCAGTTCGGCCATGCGACGCGCCAGCCACAGCGCAGCGTTGAGCGGGCTGCCCATGCAGTCCAGACCCAGCCCGCGCGAGACGACTTTGCCGTTGCGCGACAGGATGCCCCCGCAAAGCCGCAGGTCGAGGTCGGTTAGCCGACGCATACCCAGACCCAGCAGGAACCCCCCGCCCGAGGCGTTGTCCGCGATCGTGTCCACCAGCTGGATGTCCCAGTCGCGGATCGCAGAGTCTACCACCTCCAGCGAGGGCGCAGCATAGGCCACGCGACGGATCAGTTCGGTCATTGGCGCCTGTGGGTCATCCAGACTGCGGTCCATCACGAAGGCCAGTTCCAGTTCGACCTTCGGCTGCATGAAGCGGCGGGTGTCCACCACCTCACCTTCGGTGAAGGCGTAGTCGGCCCAGAGCATGCCAAAATCGGGCTGGTCGATCCCCATCTGCGCCTGCACCGCCGGCGACGTAAGGCCGATCTTGCGCCCGACCAGGCGCCGCCCACGCTCCAGCCAGTGGCGGTTCGCCGCTGTTTGCACCGCGTAGGCGTCAGCCACTGTGCTCAGACCATGGCTCTCGCGCAGTGGCGGAATCTGTTTCAGGTCGGTCCGGGCGCGCACCAGCACCTCGGCCATCTCGGAAATGCGATCACTCATGCGGTGCCTCCCTTGGCGTGCGGATCGTTCTCGATCGGCAGATAGCCGCCGCGCCAGTGCAGCAGCGGCGTCTTTGAAAAGGTGCGTGCCCGAAGCACCCGACCCACCAGGATCGTGTGGTCTCCCCCAGGCAGCGTCGTCTCAAGGGCGCATTCGATCCAGGCCGCGGCTCCGGCGATCAGCGGCATCTCCGCCAGCCCCTCCTCCACGTCGAGGCCGGCGAAGCGGTCCACGCCGGGGGTGGCAAACCGGCGCGATACGGCCTCCTGATCGGCGGCCAGAATATTCACCGTAAAATGCCCCGATCGTTGGAAGATCGGCAGGGAATAGGCCGCGTTCCGCAGGCTCCACTGCACAAGCGGCGGGTCGAGCGACAGCGAGGCAAACGAGGTGGCCGTCACGCCGTAGCGGCCCTCCTCTACATCCAGCGTCGTCATCACGGTGATGCCCGTGGCGAAGTGGCCCAAGGCATCGCGAAACGCGGCTGACGCAAGGGGGGGCATCGTATCGGTCGCGCTGCGCCCGGGGGGCTGGGTGTGAATCGTTATCATGTGGCTCTCTTTGATGGCCGGTGGCTCAGCGCCCCAACAGAAAGTCGAGGTGGATGCGGTTGAAGGTCTCCGGGTCCTCGAATTGTGGCCAGTGCCCACATTCGTTCATCACATGAAACTGCGCGCCGGGGATGGCATCGGCGATCTTGCGGCCCTCTTCGGGGGCTGCGGTCGGATCGTGCGAGGTCCAAAGAACCAGGGTCGGAGCCTTGATGCTGGCGCTGTCTGCGGCGCTGAACATGTTGCGGCGACGGATATCCATCTGCTGCAGACACAGAATTCGCTTCATGATGTCGGGATAGCCGGGCTGAGAGTAGATCGCCCGGCGTACCTCGACCAGATCGTCGTTCACCTTCGAATGGTCTTGCATCAAGAATTCCAGTCGGGTGCGGATCCGCACCGGCGAGGGATCGGTCACGGCCTCCATGGTCAGCCGCGAAATCCGTTCCATCACCTCGGGATAGGCAGTCCAGCCACCGGCGGTGTTCAGCACGACGCGGTCCACCCATTCGGGATGATGCACGGCCATCCAGGCGGCCACCCAGCCGCCAAGGCTTTCTCCCGATATATGCGCCTTCTGGTGCCCAAGCGCCTTGATCACTGCGATCACATGCCGCGCGTAGTCGGCAATCTCGTAATCCAGCTTCGGCTTGTCGCTCCAGCCGTGGCCCACGAGGTCGATCGCATAGGTGCGGAAATGCTCGGCATGGGCGGCAAGGTTGCGGCTGTAGGCCTCGGCGTGGCCGCCGGTGCCGTGGATCAGGATCAGCAACGGCTGGCCCTCGTCACCCGCTGCCAGATAGCGGGTGCGGATGCCGCCCGCGTCCAGATAGCCCTGAGTGAAGGCCGTCCGCGTCAGGTCGGTCCAGATGGATGCGTGTTGAGATTTGGTCATCTTGTCCTCCGATCAGATCACTCGGCCGCGTCAGAAAAAAGCTTGCGTGCGGGTTCGGGATCGCCGGCCATCGCCAGCGCCTCGTTCACCAGCCGCATCATCTCGTCATCCTGCACCTGGAGGTAGTTCGAAGCGGTGGTTCGAACCGGGTCCCCTGCATAGTACCGCTCGTACTGAAGCAACCGGGTGCCGAAGGCCTCGCCGGAAAGATCCCAGGCGAGCTTGAACAGCCGCGCCCGGTCGAGCGAAGACATCCCGCCGGCACCCTTGTAGTAAAGATCGGTGTCCCCCGCGAGGTCAGGCGCGGCGAAATCCGCCCCCGAGGGCATCATCATGAACCCGCCAGCAGCCACGGTCTGGATGGCTTCCACCACCTTCGGATAGGCTGTCGGAAGGAAGGTGCGCAGGGCCTGAAGCGGCGGCAGCGCCGGCCGCACGGTGCCGTAGGCCGTGGGCTCGCATTCGACCTCCGAACGGACCAGGCCGCTCTTGAGGAACTCCACGCCAATCAGCGCCTCGCCCAGCATCCGCTGCACATGCAGGAACTTGTCCGCGCCGATCGAGCGCGCCACCGCCATGGCCACGCCCACGGCGAATTGCATCTTCACCAGCGCGCGGGTGTTGGTCTGATGCGCCGAGTAGTTGCGCAGCGCCGTCTCGGTATAAAGCGCATTGTTCAGCGCGATGTCACGATACATGAACACCCGCTCCCAAGGAACGAAGACGTTGTCAAAGATCAGGAGCGAGTCGTTCTCCTCGAAATTGTTCGACAGGGGATGGTCGAAATCCGACCGCTGGCCATCGAGTGCGTAAGGCTCGCGACAGATCTGGCGGATGCCGGGATCGGAAACCTTCACTGCGAATGCCAGGGCATGGTCAGCGTCGCTTTCCGGGATGCCGGGCAGGCAGTACATTAGCATCTCGTCGGCCACGGCGCCGAGCGTGGCCACCATCCGCGCGCCTTTCACATAGATACCCTCGGCGGTTTCTTTCACCACCCGCATGTGCAGATTCTGCTGTTCGGCCGAAGATTTGGTGCGGTCGTTCTGCGGGGTGATCAGCGCATGGCTGAGGAAGAGGTCATTGTCGCGGATGTACTCGTAGTATTTCAGGACGTTGTCCGCATAGCGTTGGCCAGCGCGGCCAAAAATCTCGCGCGCCTCGGCAAAGGCCAGCAGGCTGACGTTAAGAAAGTCGGGCGAGCGGCCCATCAAACCGAAGTTCATGGACGCCCAGTGATAATAGGCTTCGCGGCGCCGGCGCAGGTCGGCGGCCGTCTTCGCCGGCATGAAGGCCATGCCCGCGCGATCCCCGGTTTCGGGGACCACATAGGTCAGCTTGTCGCGGGTGGCAGGGTCCACCTGCGCATCGTAAAGCCGCGCCAACTGGCGCACGATCCGCGAGAAGGCAGGATGAGTGGTCACATCACCGATCTTCTCGCCGTTTATCCAGACATCGCGCGGATTGGCCTTCAACCCGTCGATAAATTGCTGTCCGTTGCGAACTCCCATTTCGTACTCCTGCTTTTTGTGTCGGCGATCGCGCCTCATGGCTTTTGCCACGCGTGCTGGCCGTCTGGTTGAAACCGATGGCGTCAGGCCGGCGTGGCCGTCATTATGCCCATGCCCGTCAGCCATTCCGGAATTGGCTCGTAGAACAGAACATCCGAGCGGTAGCCTTCGCCCAAAGCCGCCAGCGCGGCGACCCAGCAGCGCACTTCGTGCCCGCCGCGTCCGCCAGTCCTGGTGATCGTCTCGTCGTCGGAACCGTCCAGCACGGTCAGGTCGCCGGACGCGAAACCGTCGAGAAGCCGCTTGTCCCAGTCGGTGTCGAGTGGCAGCAGCTTCGACTGCCCGGCGGCGTAGCGCGGCCCCTCGCCCAGAACGTTGTTCTGTCGCGTCATGCGGGCCGAATGGGGCAGCGGGCCACCGTCGATCAGGCGTTGGCGCACCTCGGGCGTCGCCGTCGCCAGCGAAGGAATCGGCGGATCGTGCGACAGCCCGCCCGAGCCCAGGATCAGCACCCTTTCGGGGCACGCGGCCGCCCAGCGGCCCACCGCCGCGCCCAGGGCGCGCACCCGCGCCATTGTCGGCCGCGGTGCCAAGGCGCAGTTCACGAAGATCGGGATCATCCGCGTCAGCGGCATCTTGGCCGACAGCAATTCGATCGGCTGCGCCCCGCCGTGATCCACATCCATCCGGTACGAGACCGCAACGTCCACGCCTTCCTTCAGCGCGTGCTCGGCGCAGGACATGGCCCGGTTCTCGGGAATGTCGAGCTTGCCCGCCACGGTGCCGAAATCGCCTACCGAAACTCCCTCGATCCCTATGCAGAACGACGGCAGGAGCTTGTAGAAGAAGCCGTTCACATGGTCGGGGTGGAACAGCACTACCAGATCCGGGTCTGCCTCGGCCACATAATCGGCCGCCTTCTCGATCGCCGACCAGAACCGCTTCTCTGCGTCTGGCCCCGCACGGTTGCGGTCCATGATTGGACTGTGCGACATGCAAACACTTCCCACGATCATTTCTGTTCGCCTCCTGTCCTTCGGCATCCGCCTCAACCTTGCGTCACGGATCGGTGCCAGCGCCCGCCATCGAATGAACTTCCATCGCTCGACCACGAAATCAGTGAGGGAAATATTGACACCCCTCAACTAAAATCGCCATGATGTTCACCACATGAACACGAGGTGCCCATGCCAAAATCCTCTAAAAGTAGCTCTGAGTCCCCTTACCGGGAGATTCGTGCCGTTTCGCGCGCCTTGGATTTGCTCGAGGCGGTTTCTGAACTTGGCTGGGCAAACGTCGGTCAACTGGCGAACTATACCGGCATTGACCGCGGCACTACTTACCGGCTGATTCACACGCTCGAACTCAAGGGCTATCTGGAGCGCCGCGCCGAGGATGGCACGATGTCACTCGCCAATCGTATCCTCGAACTCGGCGACGGCGTACGTCACGAGGATATTGCCGTCCAGGTGATGTCGCAGACACTTCGCGAACTGACTGAACAGATAATGTGGCCAAGCGACTTCGCCAGCTTCAATGCAGGTCATATGGTGATCCAGGCATCCAGTCACAAATACAGCCCGGTTTCTGTCCATCGCCGTTTGATAGGCAAGACCCGATCGCTCTTTCGCTCGGCGCTAGGGATGGCATATCTGAGCTCGCTTAATATTGAGAATCTCAACAAAACAATTGAAATCGCTCAAAGGGTCGGCAATCTTGACGCTGCCGATCGCGCGCGTTCGGTACGGATCAACCAGGAACTCGAAAAAGTGCACCTTCGCGGCTACGCTGTATCGGAAGGGCTGGTTGAAGCAAAATTCAGTGCCATAGCTTTGCCCGTGCGCATAGGGCGGAAACCGATCGGTGCCGTTAACATAGTTTTCTTCCGCAACGCGATGGCACCCGACGAAGCTGGAATGACCTTGTTACGCCCCCTGCGCGACATGATCGCACGTGCCGAACAACTAATGGGGGTCGCGATGTCCAGCACAGGGCTTAGAGTCGGACTCGAAAAGCTCTCAATAGGCCCTATCGGCTCGAATCTGTGATTTTGGCCAAGTTGAAGAACGATTGGTGAACATCAGGATTTGGCGTGGGCTTTGAGCACCATGATGATGTTGGGGCTCCGTGGGTATTTCTGCAATAAGGGGAGCATGAGGATTTGTGTGGCAGGTGCCGGAGTTGGGTGAATGCGGTATAGGAGAGCGATGATTATCGCCGAGGCCCGCATTTTTGAAACCAGCGCGCAAGAAACGACATTCGCCAGCCGCAACGAGCGACACACCCACGCCAGATGAAACGCTTACGATCCTGCAATTCAACGCCACACGCCTTCCGGCACGCCACCGCCGTGCACCTCATCTCGGCGGGCGTCGACGTTACGGTCATTCGAAGTTGGCTCGGCCACGTGAGCCTCGACACGACCAACCACTATGCCAGGGCCAATCTGGAAACAAAACGGAAAGCCCTGGAAAAGGTCGCCGTTCCAACCACACCCGCCGGCCAGCCATCTTGGAAGCGCGATGCAAGTGTGCTCGCCTGGCTCGACACGCTCTGAAATAATGCGGAGGAATGTGATCGGAAATGCCGACAATCAGCCGATCTGCGCACGTTCCTTCGCATTATGGCCACCTGACGATTAGTCAAGCGACAGAAAAGTGACGTGGCCGATGCGGAAGCAATTTGCGAGGCCTCGCAACGCCCGACGATGCGGTTTGTAGCGGTTAAAAGCCAGGATGCCCAGGCCAGCGGCGTTGTGTTTCGAGCACGAGACTTGCTGGTGCGCCAGAGAACACAGGTTATCAACGCGCTCCGCGGCCACCTTGCAGAATACGGGTTCATCACCGCTCAAGGGCCAGCCCATGTTGCCGGACTCATAGAATGCGTGGCGGATGACAAAAACACTTTGCCGGATGCAGCCCGATCAGCGCTTGCCATGCTGGTCGAAACGCTCCGAGATCTGGAGGATCGCGTCAGACGGCTCGACCATGAGATCGCACGCCGCGCTCGGGAAGACGAAAACGCACGGCGGCTTGCAACAATCCCAGGTGTCGGACCGATAACGGCGACCGCATTGATAGCTTTGGCTCCCTGTGCGTCGACCTTCAGAAAAGGACGTGATTTTGCGGCCTGGCTCGGTCTGACACCACTTCAGCGATCAACTGGCGGAAAGCAGAAGCTCGGTGCAACATCGAAAATGGGCGAACGAACGCTACGACGGTTGCTTATTCTCGGAGCCAGCTCGGTGGTCCGGCAAGCCGCTTATCGGGGCGTGCCAGAGGGCTCTTGGCTCGGGCGCATGCTGGCGCGGAAGCCACGCATGCTGGTGATCGTCGCCCTTGCCAATAAGCTCGCCCGCATCGTCTGGGCGCTGCTGGCGAAAGGTGGGGTCTACGGAGCTCCCATAGAGGCCAGATAACCCGGCTTTTAAGGGGCGTCGAAGGTGTAGGAGGATGTAAAGGACAGTATGGCGCACGGTCGATAGAGACGGGATCGGAAAACCAGGCCTGAACGAAGTGCCTCAGAGCACGCTTTAATGATTTGGAGCCGATCCGCGAACTCCCATACGGGCCCGCGACATCTTGTGGTCGCATCAGAGGCCGGACAGATGTCAGCACCCGACTACGGGTAGGCGCAGGATACGTGTAAAAACCGGTCACAAGCGTTTTAGGAGGCTATCGTCTGAGGTCCTCGACGCCGAGTTCGTTCCATATCCATGAGAAATCGTAGGTGGCCATGGGGTCGTGGGGGTCAGGCCCGGACGATGATCGCATTTCGAGATATTTGAGCCATTCGGCGACATTTTCGCGACCGGCCTTGGTCCGGGCGGCGGCGCGCGGGGACTTGTCGCCGAGCATGCCGACGGGTTCGTCGAGTGTGGCGCGGTACTGTTTGTCGAGCATGGCGTGAACGAGCGGCGTTGCGACATCGAGCGGAATATCGCCGGAGGATGGCCTGCGACCAGCGTAGGCTTCTCTGGCCTGTTCGATGGTCTGGATACTGGTGAGCGGCGTACGTACCATTTTGCCGAGAATATTTTGCACGAGTTCGACACCTCTTTGCGCCCGCTCGGCAGAGTTGACCATCAGGACGAGAAAGCGGCCTTTGATTTCGAGGTTGCCAAGGACGGGCGTACCGTCTTCCATGGTGACGCCGGCGACAAGCGCATCTGGGTGACTGGGCCGGCCGTCTCCCTTGGCCGGCGGGCGACCGAGCCAGTTCCAGAACAGTGGATTTTCCTGGCGCAGGTCGTCCATTCCGGCGAAGCGATCGGCGATGTCTTTGTCGATGATGCCGGTTTCGAGGGGGAAACGCACCTCGTGAAACACGATGTCGTCGCCATCGCTGTTGCAGACGAGCGGCTGAACCTCGCCAAGCACCCTGGGCAAGGTGTCGAACAACCACGCATGGGTGAAGAGAGGCGCTGCCAGGCGTAGAGTGTCGTCGTCGAGGATCAGTGTCTTGCGGGGTCGCTTCTTGCCGGTCATTTCCTTGAGCCCCTCGAACAGGGCTTCTGTCGCCTCCGGCGAATAGGGTAACAGGCCACCTGTGATGACGTTGGTGCCACCGACATGGACGATGCGGGCGGCAATCTTCTCCCATTGCCGCAGGGTTTGGGTCGCGGTTCCTTCGCTGACCGTCACGGGGTCGACACCGCGCAGGAGATCGCGCGCGAGAAAGCTTTTTCCGGGCACGATCTCGCTAACCTCGTAAAGGCTGATGACGGAGGCACTGATCGCCTTGAGATAGGCCTTACTGCGGGCAGTTTCCTTAAACCCCCGGCTTTTGAGATAGATATCGACGAAGGTGCGACCGTCCGGTTCGAAGGCCTGGGTGAGAAAATCCTCAAAGGCGCATCCCCAAAGGGTCATGGCCCAGTGGCTGCCGAGAAGCTCGAAAATCTCTTCGTGATCGAGGCCGAATTCGTCCATGACGGGCCAGAAGTGGTCGCCCATCACCTCCTCGAACTGAAGCGCCCAATCGTCCCGGCCGAGGAATTTGACGAGGGCATTCAGATTGAAGCTGTTTGCGTTCATGGATGATCCTCCATCGCCAGGGCGGGCCTGCCGTTTTTATTGCGTGATCGGGCCTGCTTGACGATCTCTCCGACGCGACCTCGGCTGGCCCGGCCCTCGACTGCCTCCTGGATCTTGCGGATGCTGAGATCGGTGGCGGTGGCGAGGGTCTCGATTTCCTCGACCAGACGGGAGCTGAGCCTTGGCCGGCCGAGATGCTTTCCGCGAGCGGCGGCCGCTTTCATTCCGGCCGTGACCCGTTCGCTGATCAGGGACGATTCCAGCTCGGCCATGGCGCCGATGATGGTGAACATCGCCCGTCCCATGGGACTTGCGGTGTCGATCTGGTCCTGCAGGCTGATGAAGCGCACGCCGAGATGGTCGAATTCTTCGAGCGCCGTCAGGAGATGGCGGGTCGAGCGGGCGAAGCGGTCGAACTTCCAGACCAGGACACAATCGAGTTCGCGGTTGCGGGCGCGGGTCATCAGAGCGTTGAGCTTGGGGCGCCCTTCGCGGCGGCCGGAAACGGCGATGTCGCAATATTCGCCGACGATGGTGAGACCGGCGCGCTCGGCGTAAGCACGCAGGCCGTCATATTGCAGGTCTGGCTTCTGGTCGGGCGTGGAGACGCGCAGGTAGAGGGCCGCATGGTTCTGTTGTGGCGCGGGTGCCGGGCGGCGGCGTCCTTTAATGTATTCCTTTTTGGACGACGAAACGCTATGGCCCGAAGCCTTTGATTTAGGCACTTTCCACGACCCCTTCGGCATACCCTTTTCCGGACACCTTTATGACAGCGATTGACCGCACTGCCTACCCTCGCTCTGGTGAGCGTCTTACCCGGGAGGAACTGGAGCGCCGATACGGTCTGAGCGAGGCCGATCTCGTCTTTATCCGCGGTAAAGCGCGCGGTGCTTCCGGCCGCCTGACGCTGGCAGCCTTGCTGAAGGCGCGCCAGGATCTCGGTTTCTTTCCGGCGCCTGATGACCTCCATAGCGAAACTATTGCCCATTTGGCAGCGCAACTTGGTTTGGTCGATCCGCCGATATGTGTGGTTGAAGACGCCGGCGAAAAGACACTCTACAGGTATCGAACGGCGGTCCGTGCCTTTCTCGATGTCGTGACCTATGACGAGAGGGGCGAAGATCTGCTGACGGGCGCGCTCACGGAAGCGGCGTCGACGATGAGCGATCCGGCCGACCTGATCAATCTGGCGATCGAGGTTCTGGGTAAGGCGTCGATCGATCTGCCGGCGTTCAGCACACTCGATCGGCTGGCCAATCACCTGCGCACGAAAGTCCATACGACGATCTACACCCGGACCGCAGAGCGCCTGGGCGATGAAGAGGTTGCCTTGCTGGATGATTTGCTGGTTGTGGCACCCGGCGCTGTGACGACCGGCTTCAATCGCCTCAAACATGCCCCGGGCCCGGCCCGCCCTGAAACGATCAAGCTCTGGACGGAACGGCTTGGATGGCTGACCGGCATGCTCGATCCCGATCCTCTCCTCAATGAGATCGCTCATACCAAGCGTCGTCAGTTCGCCGCCGAGGCCCGCAGCATGGAGGTGAGCGATCTCCTCGATATCCGCCGGCCGGGCAAGCGCCATACTCTCCTTCTTTGCCTGCTCCAGCAGGCACGCGCGCAATGCCGCGACGAGTTGATCGAGATGCTGTTGCGCCGGGTCCGCAAGACCCAGAACGCTGCCAAGGAAAAGCTGAAATCCCTGCAAGACGAGCACCGGGAGATCGAAGAGAAACTGATCACGGTATTGGGGCAGGTGCTGGAAAACACCCGGCAGAGCGAAACAAACATGGAAGTTGGCCGTCGGATCAGGGCTGTCCTGGCGGAGCGTGGCGGCCTCGATCTTCTGTCGGAGCAATGCGAGACCGTCTCGGCGTTCCACCACAACAATGACCTGCCGCTCCTGTGGCCGATCCATGCCAAGGTTCGCGCCCTGCTGTTCAGGTTGCTCGAGCTCATGGATATCAGGTCGGCGACGCAAGACCTCAGCCTGCTGGAAGCGTGTGGCATCGTCATTGCCAACAGGAGCGCCCGTCGCGACGAACTGACCTATGATATTGACCTGTCGTTCGCCTCGCAACGCTGGCAAGCTTTTGTGATCAAGCGCCGCAAAACGGGCGTCATGCTCGATCGGCGTGCCCTCGAAGTCTGTGTGTTTATCCATCTGGCCGATGCGCTGCAAGCCGGCGACCTTTTTGTTGTGGGGGCCGAAACCTTCAATGATTACCGCACCCAGCTCCTGACCTGGACGGAGTGTGAGGCACGTCTGGCCGATTATTGTGCCGACCTTGGGCTACCGCGCTCCGGGGAGGAGTTTGCCGCATGGATGAAGGAACAACTGATGGCAGCCACCGCCGCTGTGGATGCCGGCTTTCCGGAAAATACGGAGTTGAGCATCGATGCGAGCGGTGTGCCGCACCTCAAGCAACAGAAGGCATCCGGCCAGCCGGAGGGTCTGATGATCTTCGAAGCCGAAGTCCATGCCCGTATAAGCGAGCGGCACCTGCTCGATATTCTGAAGGACAGCACCAGCTGGACTGCCTTCACCCGCCACTTCGGACCGCCATCGGGAGCCGACCCGAAAATTGCAAGGGCGCTGCAACGCTATATCCTCACGGTGTTCGGCTATGGCTGCAATCTCGGCCCCGTCCAGACTGCTCGTCATGCTGTCGGCATCGCCAGCGCCGACACCCTTCGTCGGCTCAATGCCCAGCATATCGATGTTGGCAAGCTCGAAGCCGCCATGACCGACCTGATCAATGCCTATGACCGTTTCGAGCTGCCGAAACTGTGGGGCGCCGGTCAGGCGGCGATCGCAGATGGCACTCACATTCCGTTGCGCGAGAACAATCTGCTGGGCTCTCAGCATATCCGTTACGGCGCCTACGGTGGCATCGCCTACCACCATATAGCCGACAATTACGTCGCGCTGTTCACCACCTTCATTCCCTGCGGGGTCTGGGAGGCCATCCATATCCTCGACGGGCTCCTGAAAAACCGTTCGACCGTTCAGCCGGACACTCTGCATGCCGACACGCAGGGCCAGAGTGAACCCGTCTTCGGGCTGGCGCGTCTGCTTGGGATCAAGCTGATGCCGCGTATGCGTAACTGGGCAGACGTGACCTTCTATCGTCCCGATAAATCGGTCTCCTACCAGCACATCGATGCGCTCTTCGGCCGCGAGATCGACTGGAGGCTGATCGAAACGCACTGGCAGGACATGATGCAAGTGATCCTCTCCATTCAGGCGGGTCTGGTGGTGCCCTCTATGTTGCTGCGAAAACTCAGCTCGAACAACCGCAAAAACCGGCTCTACCAAGCCTTCCGAGAACTTGGGCGGGTCGAAAGAACGTTGTTTCTGCTGCGTTATATCTCCGACCCACAAGTCCGACGTTCCATTCGCGCTGAAACGACCAAGATTGAATCCTTCAACGATTTCCTCGACTGGATTACCTTTGGAGGCCCCGTCATCAAGAGCGGCGATCCCGTCGAGCAGGAAAAGCAGGTCAAATATGCAAGCCTCGTCGCCAATGCCATCATGCTGTCCAACGTCGCCGACCTAACCGACGTCATCAACTCCATGGCTGCCGACGGTCTGACTGTCACGCCAGAGCTCGCAGCCGCCCTCAGCCCCTACGCGCGAGCGAAAATCCGGCGCTTCGGCAAATACTCAATCGACATGGAGGATATCCCTCAACCACTCAATCCGGCCCCTCTGCCGTTTGAAGTTCCCTTGTGACCGGTTTTTACACGTATCCTGCGCCTACCCGGACTACGCGCAAATACTTGCCTGAAAAATTCTCTTGCACTTCCGGGGGTGTCCACAGATGTTCAGGGGCCAACGAGGAAAAGAAGCCGGTTACGCAAGTCGCCCGGCTCCTGGGCGTGCATCGCGCCACCCTTTATAGGGCGCTTGAATCGACTTCCGATCGGGCTTGAAGCCTTGCCTGGATTGCACATCAGAGCATCCGATTTGCGCGATATTTCCGTACTTTAGAGATTCGGGGTTGCAGAATCGGGCAAATCTCTCCTTACTGCTAAGCATGAAGCGCAATACAGAAAAGATTCGGAAGGATGTTGCCGCCCATCGGGCACGGCAGCTTGCGGCCGGTCGTATCGCGCTGACTACGTATGTTCCGACTGATCTTCTCGCGCAAATCGACAAGATCAAGGAACAGCGGGGCGAGCTTGGTCGCGCGCCGATTATCGAAGAAGCTTTGAGGTTTTATATCGAGAAAGCACCCGAGGGCATGAAATGAAAAACCCCTAGCCGTTAGCAGCGGCAAGGGGTTTTCGGATTTCGGAAACGGCTTTGTTAGGACCGCCTGAACAGCCCCTAACATAGTCGAGTGTGAACCACCCGGCAAGAGTGAGTCTCGCCGGGAACGGGGAATCTTTGTCCGCCGTCCGCGCCGTCATGTCCTCCGAATGAAAGGACGAAGGACAGATGTTGAGGACGCAAATTGCGGCCGCGATTGGCTGCGCGCGTGCGAACGCGCTTGATGAAATCATGCGGGAGGTCTGGACGCGCTACAGCGCCGGCCAGCTTTCCGAGGAAGACGCCGGCCAGCTCTCCGCGCTCGCCCAGGAGCGCCGGGCCGCATGGCGCGGATCGGGACAAGCCGCGCTTGGCCTGGTCCTGCCTCCCCCGGCCGCACGCTGCCCGACGCCGGTTCGTCGGCGCAGCTATTTCAAGGGGCGATCGGAGGGCCGTATCTGGCAGGCGACGACGCGCAAGGACGTGCAGGCGATCTTGAAGGCGGCCGAAATCTACAACGAGGCCGGCTTGCACGAGAAGGGCGAGCGCAGCGGCCCGCTCGGATCGGTGGCGCTCGACGTGCTACGGCTGTTCGTCAATCTGATCGACTTCCGCACCGGCCGGCTGGAGCCGTCAATCACCACAATCATGGATCGCCTGGGCCGCTCACGCGATACGATCGTGCGAGCGCTGAAGAACCTGCGGGCGCATGGCTTCATCGACTGGCTGCGGCGTTACGAGCCGACCGGGAACGAGGGGCGCGGCCCCCGGGTGCAGCAGGCGAGCAATGCCTATCGCCTGTCCCTGCCGGAAAAGGCCCGGCAGTTCCTTGGCCGGTTCGGCAAGGCCCCTCCCCCGCCTGCGGATCATGGACAGGATCAACGGACCTGGGCCGAGGCAATCGACGCCTACAGGACGGCCCTGCCCCTCGACGAGCGAACGCAGCTCGACGCCGGCGATAGCCCGCTCGGGCAGACCCTTGTGAGGATGGCAAAGACCTTCATGAAACGTGAGTCCGATAACCAGACTGAATCCCCCTCTAGTTCTATTCTCTATGTGAAAACATAAGCGGACGCCGCTGTTCGGGCCGCTCACGCGGCCCTGCGGCGGTTCCGGACCGCGTAAGAAGCGGTCCGGCCCGACACACTCAGAGCAAAATCACCAACCGCCTCGCCTGCGGCCAATGTCACATGGGCTTTCGAGAGAAAGAAAAGGCGAGAGCTGCGCCTAAAGAAGCTAGCTGTTTACTAGCGGCTAGCAATTTACAATAAGATTGCAAGCGGCTGTTTAACCGCTTATAAAGTGCCCGCAGCTAACATGCTGCTGGTAATTAGATGAGCGGAGGTCGCATGGCGGTCATATCATTTGTTTCGAGCAAAGGCGGGGTTGGCAAAACGACTTCGGCCGTTGTCCTCGCCGGCGAGCTAGTCGCGGCGGGTCGCAAGGTCGCGTTGATCGACGCGGACCCCAACAGGCCCCTTGTAGCCTGGTCGCAGCTTCGCCCGGTTCCGGAATCCCTTCGGCTCATAGTCGATGACTCGGCCGAAACAATCATAGACACGATCGAGGATGCCCGCACTGACGCCGATTTCGTCATAGTTGACTTAGAAGGGACCGCGACCGATCGCGTCGGCTTCGCAGTCGCCCGGTCGGATTTGGTTCTGATTCCGTTGCAAAGCTCGGTTCTCGACGCAGCCGAGGCCGCGAAATCGGTCAAGCTGGTGCGCCAAATGTGGAAGGTGGCGAACCGGGAAATTCCATATCGCGTGTTCTTTACCCGCGTGCCGCCCGCGATCCGCGAGCGGACGGCACGCGACATAGAGCGGCAGTTTACCGGCGCTGCGGTCCCGGTGCTGCCGGCGACTTTGATCGACAGGGCGGCCTATCGGACCTTGTTTTCCTTGGGCGGCACGCTGCACGAGCTGGAAACGGCCGATGTGTCCGGACTGGAGACAGCCAAGGAAAACGCCCGCGAATATGCGCAAGCCGTCATCAACGCCATTAGGGGAGGGAACGCAGCATGACTGCCGATGACAAGAAACGCGCAACGCTCGACTTTGGCGAGGAACTCAACACGCCGCCAGTGCCGCCCGTTGATCCGAACGCGGTCAAGGCCGCCGCCCGCGCTGCGGGTTTCCGCGAAACTCCGAAAGCCGCCGAGCTATTGCCGTCTTCTCCTGGGCGACCCCCGCGCCGTACTCGGCGCAAGACAGGCCGCACGGAACAGTTCGCAACCCGGCTGAGGGCCGACACTATCGAGGCGATCTATACCTATGCCGACCGCCACGAGATCACGCTTGCCGAGACGATCGAGCGGGCAATGAGCGCACTTGGCGAAGGCGAGCAGTAGCGGTTTCGCTTGTTCGCTTATACAAATTTTGATATACGGGATTCATGGCTGACATGAAGCGGCTCGAATTTCTCGGGGATTCCCTTGAGCAGTTGCGGGAGTTTCCCGAGACGGCGCGGAAAGAGGCCGGTGTCCAGCTTCACAAGGTTCAGCAGGGTTTTGAACCAAGCGACTGGAAGCCGATGGTGAGCGTAGGGCAGGGGGTGCGGGAAATCCGCATCCGCGACGAGGCCGGAGCCTTCCGGGTGCTCTACATCGCTAAGATAGAGGATGCCGTCTATGTGCTGCACGCCTTCCAGAAGAAGACGCAGCAGACAGCGAAACGAGATTTGGACCTAGCCGCGACCCGGTTGCGGCAAATCTAGCGGAGGCGTGACAATGAAACGTCAGAGCTTTGCGAATGTATGGGATGCACTGGAAGATACGCCGGCCGAGGCCGCGAACATGACCATGCGTTCCAATCTGTTGATTGCCGTTGAGCAGCGGGTACGGAGTTGGGGCGTCACCCAGGCCGAAGCGGCACGGCGTCTCGGGATCACGCAGCCCCGGCTTAACGACCTGCTGCGCGGCCGGATCACGAATTTCAGCCTCGATACGCTGATTAATCTAGCCACCCAGGCCGGGCTTGCGGTGCGGCTCGATATTGCCGAGGCCGCATAGGCTCGTCGGTAATCCGACAGTCAAGAGGGCGAGGTGTTCTAGTGCAATTTGCACAGGCGCATGCCTGTAACCCGCCCCGGCCGTCCCTACGGCCCAATATGATAAGAGCGGGCCGGCCGGGGGCTGATCGTCGTGCCGAGCGGCGAAAGCCGCGACCGGACCGGAGGGAACGCGCTTCCCCATTGCGCCGAAGTGACCGGAGGGCCGCCAGTGACAAAGCCCCGGCGCGCAGCGCCGGGAC
Organism: Paenirhizobium naphthalenivorans; assembly: GCF_007992095.1. Taxonomy (GTDB): domain Bacteria; phylum Pseudomonadota; class Alphaproteobacteria; order Rhizobiales; family Rhizobiaceae; genus Allorhizobium; species Allorhizobium naphthalenivorans. The sequence goes on along the minus strand of NZ_BJZP01000027.1, from coordinate 30,343 downwards.
CGCATCTCACTCCAGAGTCACGCCGAGGGTAGGGGCTACAGCTCCAGCCAGAACCGGGCGTCATCCTTGACGCGCGGCCCCCATGTCGCGGTGATCGCCTTGGCCGTGTCCGGATCATCGGGATTGATCGTTTCTTGCAGCGCCAGCAGCTCGCGCCGTTTGTCGCGCAATGTCTTGGCTAGGGCGGGGTTCGTGTCCTTGATTTCGTGGAGGCGGGCCGAGATCATCCCGCGCGCCTGGTTCAGAATCCCGATGGCGATTTGTGCCGCGACGATGTTGTCATAGGTCCATGTTGCGGCCTGCCCTTCGGGGGCGAGGCGTTCGGCGCAGATCGCGGCGACGGCCTCTTGCAGCGCCTTCACGCGGTCGAGCAGCCAGGCCAGTTCCTCGCCGGTGATTTCATAGGCCGGCGAATAGCGGGCATCGACATAGGCACGATCGAGGCGGGTAAAGCAGCGCCGGGCGAATTTCTTGTCGCGCGGCCACGCGGCGATGAGCTGCGGGGCAAGGCGTTCAGCCTGGGAACGCAGGAAGGTAAGCCGGTGGGACTTAGGAGAGTAGAGCGCCAGGACGAGCAGGATGCAATGATAGAGCCGTTCGGCGGTTTGATGCAGCAGAAACGCGGCCTCATTCCGGAACCCGTCATCTATCGCGACCGTGGCGAGTTTCAGGAAGCGGTCTGCGCCCGGAAACCAGTGGTCGAAATGTCGGCGCGCTTCGGCTTTAGCAACCTCCGGCGCTAACGGTTTAGGTTCAATGAGCGGGAAGCCGGGCGCTTCATAGATCACGAGGCCGTCGCGGGCTATGTCCACGAAGAAAGGGCGGCCGTGGGCGAGCTGGTCGTTCACATCGTGGAGGGAATGGACGATGAAGCTGACCGGCGTTGCCAGGTGCTTTGTCACGGTCAGCTCCTGCAGGAAGCGTTCAGCGGCCTTTTCCCAGGCTTCATGCTGTTCCGCAAAGCTGTCGTAGTTGACGACGACGAGTAAATCATAGTCCGAGCGATAGCCGCTCTTGCGGTCCTCGACCCAATCGCCGCGCGCATAGGAACCGAACAGGATCAGCTTGAGGATGCGGCCACGCTTACCCTTATCGGAGAGCTTGGTTTTTAGGGCGTCCTCAAATTCATCGAACAGGATCGCGGCGACCCGTTCCAGTTCGCGCCGCTTTCTGTCAGGCAGACGGGCGAGGCTTTCAGGGAGCGTCATATAGCCCCCTGAACTCCGCATCGGCGTAATAGGCGAGCTCGCCGGCGACGACGGGCCGTTGCCCGGCCAGGAACAGCAATTCGAGATTTTGCGGCAGGTTGCGGACTTCATCGGGGGTCAGCAGCGGCCGGGCGGTGTGTTGCTCGCCGTAGGTAATGCCGGTCTTTTCGGCATCGAGGGCGCGGCTCATGGTCTGGAACACGACCGTCTCTTGCCCGAGCAGATCGGAGACGAGGCGGGCGCTATCGTGATCGTTGACGCCGAAGACCTGTAGGACGCCGGCGTTCGACAGGAATGTGCCGGCGCGCTGGCCGTAGGTGGCGCGGAGCTGGTGAACGTCTTGCAGGATCGGCCAGAGCTGGACGCCGTAGCCGGCCATGAGGCCCATTGCGCGCTCGACGGGGGCCAGGTGGCCGAGGGCGGCGAATTCATCGAGCAGATAGAGGACCGGCACGGCCGGCTTGGCGGGATCGCGGGCCATGTCGGTGAGGCTTTGCGCGACGAGCAGGCGCAGCCAGCGCGAATAGGTGGACAGGCGATCGGGCGGCAGGACGAGGAACACCGAGACGTTGCGGCGCTTGAGATCGGCAAAGCGGAAATCGGAGCGGCCGAGGACTGCGACCATGCGCGGGCTGTCGAGGAAATGGGTATGGCGCTGCGCGGCCGAGCAGATCACGGAGCGGTCGGCGGTGAGCAGATTCGGGATGATGGTTCCCACCCCCTTGCCGGTGCGCGTCGGGGCCATCGTCAGCAGATGGGCCGGGCCGTCATAGCGCAGGAGCTTTCCCGTTTTGGCGTCCCGGCCGATCAGCAAGCCGGTATCGGCGCGGGCGAGGGGAGCCATTTCCTTGTCGGTAGCGAAGCGGGCCGAGCCGTGGGTTTCGCCTTCCATGTTCCCGAAATGGATAATCAGCGGATTGGTGATGACGCGGAAGACGATGGCGGCCAGCACCAACAGCGTGACGAGATCGAGCGCGATGAAGGGAATCGTGCCGGGACCATAGCCGAGATCGTTAAGCGCAAACCGGCCACCCATACCAACGACGAAAAGCGCAACGATGAGGATAAACAGAACGCGCAGCACCGTTTGCCAGATGCGGAACGGCAGAGTTATCAGGGAGGCAAAAGCCCATACAGGATCATGCGCGGCGGTGCGCAGCATATTCTTGAAAGCGCCCCATGCGAGCGTTGCCCGGTTCACGATGTTGCCTCGCCGGCGCTCCCCGCCGTTTGTGCATCGGCCGTCTTGCCGATCAGATCGGCAAAGAGCTCCTTGTCGCCGTCGCGCGTCAGGAAGCCGGGCAGCTCCCGGCGGAGCCACTCGCCCAGGTTCCGAGAAAATTCATCCTTTCCGCTTTCGAGGCGATGCAGGACGAGCGCGCCGAGCAGCACCTTACGGCGTGTATCGTTGGCACGTTCCTGTTTGCCGAGGCGCGCTTTCAGGGAGGCGCGTTGGGCGTCGAGTTGAGCCAATCGTTGTTCTATGGTTTTTCGGGCCATGCCATATCTCTTTCCGGTAACTTGCCTCTAAAGGCTGTCATCTCGTTGCCATCCACATCGCGAACCATGATAGAATGAATGTCGGGCCGCGCCCTGATGAGGGTGGCAATGCTCTCAATAATATCGACCGGCATGTCCGGCGTGTAGATCACTCCCACACCACTTCTAATCTCCTGAACGCCGTCCTCACTATCCCTCATGCTTCTGCCTTACGCGCGTGCGCTGTCCGTTGCGCCGATGTATCGCGATCATCAGGAACTTCTGTTACATCCTCCGGAATACCAGACACGCCTGAACTGTTGTCGATAACAGGTTTTGGCCGAACGTGCATCAAGCCATCATCGAGAGCGAGCGCGGCATCGAGAGTCTGATTTCTTTCTTCCGCCATAGGAAAACCCTTCTGTCGTTGTCAGTTTGTTTGCAGTGTAACCGAACATGAGTGTTGCTCAAGCTGTTTGCATTGTAGCCTTGAAAATTCCTTGCATTTGTAGCACAATCCGGCCTCACCTTTTCTTGCGCTAGCGTTGCCGCAAGCGCCACACCTAGCGACGAAAGAGCGTAGCGATTGAGTTTAGAAGGGCGCACTTACGAGTTACTGCGTAACTCAGCGCGCCGCCAGCTTGTAGGCTGGCGGGAAACCTTGAAACGGGATCGAGGAAACAAGTTGGCAATCTACCATTTGAGCATGAAGCCAGTTTCGAGAGCGAGCGGCCGTAGCGCCGTCGCCTCGATGGCTTATCGTGCCGGGGAGAAGCTGACCAACGAGCGCGACGGAATCACGCATGACTACACGGCCAAGCAGGGCGTGGAACATGCGGAGATCGTCTTGCCGCAAGGTGTTTCGGCCGATTGGGCGCGGGATCGGTCGGACTTGTGGAACGCCGCCGAGTTTGCCGAGAAGCGGAAGGACGCCCGCGTTGCCCGCGAATTCGAGATTGCCTTGCCGCACGAGCTTTCGGCCGAGGAACGGCTAGAGGCCAGCCGAGAGTTCGCGCAGGAGCTGGCCGACCGCTACGGCGCTGCCGTGGACTTCGCCATTCACGCACCGCACGATGCGAGCGACGTTCGCAATCATCATGCGCATGTGATGATGACGACGCGGCAGGTGACGGGGGACGGCTTAGGCGAGAAGACCTATCTTGAGCGCGAAAACAAATGGCTCTTGGCGCACGACCTGCCGACGACCGATATGCAGCTCCGCGACCTTCGCCAGAGGTGGGAGGGGATCGCCAACGAGCGGCTGGCGATGGCCGGGCTTGATATCCGGATCGACCATCGTTCGCACATGGAGCGCGGGCTTGAGATCGCGCCGACCGAGCATATGGGCGTCCATGCCACGCAGATGGAGCGGCGCGGGCTCGACGTGTCGCGGGCGAGGCTGGACGAGGAAGCGGCCCGGCGCAATGCCGAGCTGATCCGGGAGAAGCCCGAGCAGGTTCTAACCCTCATCACCGGGGAAAAGAGCGTGTTCGACCGGCACGACGTTGCGCGGGCGCTGCATCGCTACATCAACGACGACCCGCAGGAGTTCCAGAGCGCGTTTGCGAAGGTGATGGCCTCGCCGGCGCTGGTGGAATTGCAGGCCGAGCGCGCGGACCCCGCAACGGGCGAGATCGAGCTTGCGCGCTATTCGACCCGCGAAATGGTCGAGATCGAATCCGGCATGATCGAGAGCGCGCAGCGGATGCACGGCGCGCATGGTCATGGCGTCGATCGCCGGCATGTCGAGCGCGCCATAGAGCGGCAGGACGCCGCCATTCAGCGCAGCGCCGGCGATGCTTCCGCCCGGCTGTCCGATGAGCAGCGCCGGGCGATCGAGCATATCACCGGGCCGGAGCGGATCGCGGCCGTTGTCGGCTATGCCGGCGCTGGCAAGTCCACCATGCTCGCGGCGGCGCGCGAGGCATGGGAGGCCGAGGGCTATCAGGTCCACGGTGCGGCCTTGTCGGGGAAGGCGGCCGAGGGCTTGGAGGAAAGTTCCGGCATCCAGAGCCGCACCCTCGCGTCATGGTCCCGCGGTTGGGAGAACGACCGCGGCACGATCGGCCGCGGCGACGTGTTCGTGATCGACGAGGCCGGCATGGTCGGGAGCCGCCAGCTCGCCCGCTTCGTTGGCGAGGCCGAGGCGCGCGGGGCGAAGATCGTCCTTGTAGGCGACCATGAGCAGCTACAGGCGATCGGGGCCGGCGCACCGTTCCGGGCGATCACGGAGGAAATCGGCCATGCCGAGCTGTCCGAGATACGCCGGCAGCGCGTGGACTGGCAGCGGGAGGCTTCCGTTGACTTCGCCACGCACCGGACGGCCGAGGGGCTGGCGGCTTATCGGGATCACGGCAATATCAGCTTTGCCGAAAGCGGCGAGGACGCGCGCGGCCAGATCGTGCGCGATTATCTTGCCGATCGCGACGAGCGGCCGGAGGGAACCCGCGTAGCGATGGCGCATCGCCGGGCCGATGTTCGCGCCATCAATGACGCGATCAGGACCGAGCTACAGGACCGGGGCGAGCTGGCGCAGGGCGAGGACGCCGGCGCGTTGACCTTCCAGACCAATGACGGCAAGCGGGAGTTCGCCCCCGGCGACCGCATCGTGTTCTTGGAGAACAACCGCGACCTTGGCGTGAAAAACGGGATGCTAGGCACGGTCGAGCATGTCGAGCCGGGCCGCATCATCGCCACGCTGGACGGCCGCGAGCGAAGCGTTTTCGTGCCGATGGGCGATTATCAGGCGATCGACCACGGCTATGCGACGACGATTCACAAAAATCAGGGGGCGACGGTAGACCGCGCCTATGTGATGGCGTCGGGGACGATGGACCGGCATCTAACCTATGTCGCCATGACCCGGCATCGTGACGGGGTGCAGCTCTACGCGGCACAGGACGAGTTCACCAATGCCGGCCGGCTGGTCGAGCATGGGGCCGCGCCCTTCGAGCATGACCCGCAGAAGTCCGGCAGCTATTTCGTGACGCTGGAAAACGACAAGGGCGAGCAGCGCACCCTATGGGGCGTCGATTTAGAGCGCGCCATGAAGGAGGCCGCGCCGGAGATCGGGGAGAAGATCGGCCTACAGCATGAGGGTTCCACCCCCGTCACCTTGCCCGATGGCACGCAGACGCACCGGAACACATGGAAGGTTCAGGACGCCGGCGAGCTGGCCTATAGCCAGCTAGAACGCCGCCTGTCCCGGTCGGGCGTGAAGGAAACGACGCTCGATTATACCCGCGACTTTGCCGAGCGGCGCGGGATCGCGGAGCAAATGGGCGTCCGCAGCGAGATCGAGATTCCGGCCGAGCGCGCCGGGCTACGTGCGGAGCGGGAGTCGACGGCCGAGGATCATGCCCTTGATCGGAGATCCTCGCAAAAAATCCGCGCGGATCTCGCGCAGGATCTTCGTGCAGATCCGCGCGAGGATCTCGCCGGCGATCGGCAGCAGCGTCAACGGCCGTTCGAGGGCCTGAAACTCGGGCGCGGCGCGGCGGCCGAGGGGCCGCAGCAGGACCGCGCCGACGAGAACGGCCCGCAGATCGACCAGAAACGGCCACAGCAGGCCGAGAAGCAGCGGCGCGGTATGTTCGCCGGCCTCAAGCTCAATGCGCATCCTGCCCCCTCACAGGAGCGCGGCGAGCGGCCGGAAAGGGAAGGGAGCTTGCGGCCGGCGCCGGCGCCCGACCGGCTGGCCGAGCGGGCGCGGGGGCAGTCGCCGCTTGAGCAGGCCGTTGACCGCTATTCGCGGGCTTATGAATCGGTCGCGCAGCATCGGCGCGAGGGTCTGCCGGTTCTCGACATGCAGCGGCAGGAAATGCGCGATGCCGGCCAGCAGCTCGACCAGGTGCGCGACGGCATGAAAGATTTGATGCGCTCGACGCTGCAAAACGACCCGGCGACGGCGCGCGCCATGACCGAGCTTTCCGGCCGGGAGCGTGTCGCGCATGTTATCGACGGGATGAAGCGCGAAAACGCCGCGCTGCAAGACCCGAATGTCAGGGCCGAGCGGTTCGTTGAACGCTGGCAGGAACTACAGGGCCAGCGCCGGGAGCTTCGCGGCTGGCAACATGACGACGCCCGCGCCAAGGTCGAAAGCCAGATGAGCGGCCTTGCCAAGAGCCTTGAACGCGACCCGCAGGCGGAATCCATCGTGCGGAATCGCAGCCGGGAGCTTGGAATCGGGCAGGAGCTTCGCCGGGACCAGAGCATCGCCCGCGAGCTGCAAGACGAAATGACACGCGGCCACCGGCTTAGTCGGGGCATCGGCATGGAAAGGTAGGCACGGAGAATATGGCGGAGCTGGACGACGACAGGGAAGGAATCGAGCCGGAAGCACTGGACGAGGACGCCGGCGACCCGGCCGCCGCGTTCGATGCGCTACGGCGCACGATCGAGACGCAGGGCGCGCAGATCGGCGCGGAAATGACCGTGATGCGGCGCGGGCTGGAAGCTGCTTTCGACCAGCTCGAAAGGATCGAGCCGGCGCAGGACTACAAGCCCCAGCTCGCCCAGCTCGTGCAGGCGCTCGACAATGTTGCGGAGCGGATGCACGGCGTAGAGCAATCGCCCATTCTCAAGCAGGGCGCGCAGCACTATGCGGCGGTCCTCGAGCGCAGCGGCGAGGCCCTTATACGCACCGCCGCGCAGCAGCTCGAGCGGCAGGCGTCCGACCTCGAGCGCGCCGGCCGGAACCTCGCCGCCCACACGAAAAGCGCCTACGACCGGAAAAGTCAGGATTTCCGCATGTGGATGGCCGGCCTTGTCGGGCTGTTCGTCGGCATATTCCTGATTTTGCTGTTGCCGCGCTTCCTGCCCTTTTCGGTCGACAGTCATGTTGCGGCGATCGTCATAGGTCAGGACCGCTGGAACGCCGGAATCTCGCTGATGAGATCGGGAAGTCTCAGAGACTGGAATAATCTGGTTTCAGCCAGCGACCTTGTGCGGGCCAATCGGGCGGCGCTGAAGGCGTGTGCTGAGGCGGCGGCCACGGCGAAGCATGATCAACGTTGCACGATCACAGTGTTAGCGAAGACGCCGTAGAAAAAGCTACAAGGAGGAACGAAAGATATAGTCAACTTGGTCCTGAACGAGGAACTCCACCAATTCCTGGGCAAAGGCTGGCAATCCCTGCAGATTGCGCAGGCATATTTTCAGCTCGCGCTCGGCCCACTCGTCGCTAAGGCGCAGTGCCTTGATTTTGTGGCTCGCCTGAAGGCGAAGCGCGACTGATGCCGGGAGCAGACCAACACCCACATTCGCCTCTATCATCCGGCACATGGCCTCGAACCCGGAAACACGGATGCGCACATTCAGACTCACGCCCATGTCAGACGCCACCTGATCGGCGAAGCTATGAATGGCGCTTCCTGCATGGAGCGAGACGAAATTGAGGCCTGTGGCCTGCGCGAAGGCGATTTCATTTTCCTCTGAAAGAGCGTGCCCGAATGGGACCGCCAGCACGAGCCTGTCGTGCTGATAGGGGATCATCTCCAATCCATCGGCTTGCACGGTTCCAGCCAGTATGCCGATATCCACGCTGCCATCCGCGACCGCGCGCGCGATATCGGGACTGAGCTTCTCCTCCAGGTCGATATCGACCTGCGGATGTGTGGCGAGCCACGCACCGAGTGCTGCCGGCAGGAGCTCGGTGATGGCCGTCGTGTTGGCGAAAATCCGCACCTTGCCCTTGAGCCCGTGCGAAAATGCCTGAAGGTCGCCATGCAAGCATTCAAGTTGCTGATACACCCGCAGGGCATGGCCAAGCAGCACTTTGCCGGCGCTGGTCAGGTCGACGCCGGCGCTATGGCGGCGTAGAAGCTGCGTGCCAAGCGCCTCCTCGAGGTTCTTGATCCGCAGGCTGACTGAGCCGAGCGACAGATTCGACCTGTTGGCCCCACGTGTCAGGTTGCCGGCCTCAGCAATGTTGATGAACAGCCGCAGATCGACGAGATCATAGTGTGGAATTGACATCTGCTTCCTGACCGGTCTGCCGCTGCGTCTGCCCTTGATGGTTTCGATGCAGGCAAAGGCTGCCTTTGGCAATACCGAATTGCAGCCTTCGTCCAGAAAGGCAAATGACATGGGTGTAGGGATCACCTCCCGATCACCGACGAGCATGCAGGACTGACGCGCCATGACGAAAGAGACAGCCTTCCCAAGCGCTGAACTGGCCGCCTTTGCGGCGGTGCTGAACTTTGCCGACATCCCCGACGAGGTCGTGGCACGTGCCGAAGACCTCTTTGTCGACTGGTTCGGTTCCGCCCTCGCGGGCAAGGGCGCACGTCCGGTCGAACTCGTCGCAGGCTTTGCCCGCGCAATGGGTCCCTCGCAGGGACCCTGCGAGGTCCTGATCGACCGCAGCTCGACGACGCCGTTTTTCGCAGCCCTGGTCAATGGCGCCGCCTCGCATTTCGCCGAGCAGGACGATGTGCATAATGGTTCGGTGTTTCACCCTGCCGCGGTGGTATTCCCGGCAGCCCTGGCTGTAGCGCAGGCAATTGGTGCGTCGGGTCGCGATTTTATCACGGCGGCGACAGCAGGCTACGAGGTCGGCATCCGCGTCGGCGAGTTCCTCGGCAGATCACACTACAAGATATTCCATACGACCGGCACCGCAGGCACGATCGCTGCCGCGGCCGCCGTGGGGCGGCTGCTCGGCCTGTCACCCGCCGCCATGCTGGATGCATTCGGCTCAGCTGGCACCCAGGCTGCGGGGCTTTGGGAATTTCTGCGAGATGCAGCTGATTCAAAACCGCTTCACACCGCCAAGGCTGCCGCCAACGGTTTGACTGCGGCCTATCTAGCGAAGGAAGGTTTTACGGGAGCCAAGCAAATCCTCGAAGGTCTGCAAGGCATGGGCAAGGGCATGTCGACTGATGCCGATCCGCTGCGGCTGACCGACAGGCTTGGCTCGCGTTGGGCACTGGCGGAAACATCGTTCAAATTCCATGCCTCCTGCAGGCATACCCATCCTGCCGCCGATGCTCTGTTGACCGCGATGCAGGAGAACGAGCTGCGCATTTCGGATATCTCAGCCGTGACCACGCTCGTCCATCAGGGCGCAATCGATGTCCTTGGACCGGTTACCAATCCGAGCACAGTCCATCAGGCGAAGTTCTCGATGGGCACCACCCTCGGTCTCATCGCCTCTTACGGCAAGGCCGGAATGGTTGAATTCGAGGATGGCTTTGCCAAGCCGGAGGTCGTCGCCTTTCGCAACCGGGTGGAGATGGTGCTCGACGATGAAGTCAACACTGCCTATCCGGCACGATGGATCGGCAAGGTGCGGGTGCAGACGACGGACGGGCGCACGATCGAGTCGCGGGTGGACGAGCCGAAAGGCGATCCCGGCAACACGCTGAGCCGCGCCGAAATCGAAACCAAGGTCAAAGGCCTCGCTCGTTTCAGTAATGGCGCAAACACAGCAGAGATGGAGCACCTTCTACCCCGCCTGTGGTCGTTGACGGCCGCCAACCATGTCGGCTGGCTGCTGACCGGAAAGGAAGGCTGATGCGGCTGGGTGCTGCCTCCACCTTTCTTTTTGTTCCGGGTGATCGTCCAGAACGTTTCGAAAAGGCCATGTCTTCCGGCGCTGATGTTGTGATCCTCGATCTCGAGGACGCGGTCGCGCCCGACGCTAAGGACAGAGCCCGTGCCGCTGTCGCCGCGTTCTTGAGCGACGAGAGGCCGGTCATCGTCAGGCCCAACGCAATCGGCACGCCGTGGCATGAGGCCGATATGCAAGCCATTTCGAAGCCGGGACTCGCCGGCGTGATCCTACCCAAATCCGAGCACGCCGGAGACCTTGAAACATTAAATGCACGGTATCCTCATGTGCCTCTTCTGCCATTGATCGAGACCGCGCGGGGCTTCGCCAATATTCCCGAATTGGCGAGAATAGAAGGCGTTTGCCGCTTCGTGTTCGGCACCGTCGATTTCCAGCTCGATATGGGTATCGACGGCGAAGGCGACGAATTGCTCTTTTACCGCTCCCAGCTGGTGTTTCAGTCCAGACTCGCTGACCTGGAAGCGCCAATAGACGGTGTCAGTCTCGCAATCAGCGACAAGGTCGCGCTCGGTGTCGAAAGCGCGCGAGCACGGCGGCTGGGGTTCACCGGCAAGCTCTGCATTCATCCGGCGCAGGTTTCTGTCGTCGCCACGGCATTTCAGCCGACTGAGGACGAGTTGGAAAAGGCTCGGCGCGTCGTTGCCGCCGCCGACACCTCATCCGGTGTCGTTGTCGTGGATGGACGCATGGTGGACCGCCCGGTGATCGAGATGGCGCGCCGCGTTCTAAGATCGGCGTCGCCCGCCGGACACTTCGCCTGACGAGCACCAGCAAGCAATAAGAAACGGATATCAAATGACCATCAAGGACCTCCCCCAAGGCGACGAGATTGCTCAGATCAGGCAGAGCGTGCGGAAATTGTGCGAAACATTCCCACCGGAATACTGGCGCAAGCTCGATCGCGAGAGCGCCTATCCGAGCGAATTCGTGAAGGCGCTTTCGGATGCTGGCTACCTGTCGGTGCTCATTCCTGAAGAATATGGCGGCTCGGGCCTGCCGCTGACGGCGGCAGCGGCGATCCTGGAGGAGGTCCAGCGCGCCGGCGCCAACGGCGCGGCCTGTCACGCGCAGATGTACATTATGGGCGCGCTGCTGCGGCACGGGAATACCGAGCAGAAGGCAAAATACCTGCCCGGCATCGCCGCTGGGAAACTGCGGTTACAGGCCTTCGGCGTGACCGAACCGACCAGCGGGACCGACACCACGTCGATCAAGACATTCGCCCGGCGCGAGGGTGACCACTATATCATCAACGGGCAGAAGGTCTGGACCTCGCGCGCCGAACACTCCGACCTTATGCTTTTGCTGGCACGGACCACGCCGAAGGAGCAGGCCGCCAAGCGAACCGACGGCATGTCGGTCTTTGTAGTCGACATGCGCGAGGCGCTCAAGGACGGCATGACCATCAAGCCGATCCGCACGATGATGAACCATTCCACCACCGAGGTTTTCTTCGACAATGTGAAGGTGCCCGTTGAAAACCTGCTTGGCGAAGAGGGCAAGGGCTTTCGCTACATCCTTTCGGGCATGAATGCAGAACGCATCCTGATCGCCGCCGAGTGCATCGGCGACGCCAAGTGGTTCATCGAGAAGGCATCGGCCTATGCCAGCGAGCGCAACGTCTTCGGCCGGCCGATAGGCCAGAACCAGGGCGTGCAGTTCCCGATCGCCCGCGCTTACGCGCAGATGCGCGCGGCCGAACTGATGGTTCACCAGGCCGCCACGCTGTTTGAAAGCGGACAGGACTGCGGCGAGCAGGCCAATATGGCCAAGATGCTGGCGGCGGAAGCGTCGTGGGCGGCGGCGGAAGCCTGTGTGCAAACCCATGGCGGCTTTGCCTTCGCCGAGGAATACGACGTGGAACGTAAGTTCCGCGAGACCCGGCTCTATCAGGTCGCGCCGATCTCGACCAACCTTGTGCTGAGCTATGTCGCCGAGCATGTCCTTGGCATGCCCCGCTCTTATTGAGGACGATATCTATGCTGCCATTGGAAGGTTTGCTTGTTGTCTCCATCGAGCAGGCGGTGGCCGCGCCAACTTGTACGCTGCGCCTCGCCGATGCCGGGGCGCGTGTCATCAAGGTCGAGCGTGCCGAGGGAGAGACGGCGCGCCACTACGACCAAGCCGTGCATGGCACCAGCGCCTATTTCGCCTGGCTCAATCGAGGCAAGGAAAGCGTCGTCCTCGATATCAAGGACAAGGATGACCGGGCACTGCTCGAGCGCATGGTGGCGAAGGCGGACGTTTTCATCCAGAATCTCGCGCCGGGCGCCACGCAGCGGCTCGACCTTGGCGCTGCCGATCTCGTGGCACGCTACCCGCGCCTCATTGCGCTGGATATTGTCGGCTATCCGCAGGATTCGACCTATAGAGACATGCGCGCCTACGACATGCTGATCCAGGCGGAAAGCGGCGTCTGCGCCGTCACCGGCACACGCGACACTCCGGTCAAGGTCGGCGTGTCGCTGGCCGACGTCTCCACCGGCATGAATGCGCATGCCGCCATTCTGGAAGCGCTGATCGAGCGCGCGCAGACAGGTCGCGGCAAGGCGATAGAGATCGCCATGTTCGACGCCATGGCCGACATGATGAGCGTTCCGCTGCTGCATCACGACTACGGTGGCAAGCAAACGCCGCGAACCGGGCTCGCTCACGCCTCCATTTATCCTTATGGCAGCGTGTCATGCAGCGACGGCCAGGTCGTCATCGTGATCCAGAATCCAGGCGAATGGCGGCGCTTCTGCACCGGCGTGCTGAAACGGACGGACTTGATCGATGATCACCGTTTTGCCAACAATCCAAGCCGGGTCGAAAACCGTGAAACCCTTGGCGAAATTCTTGGCTCGATTTTTGGCGAGATGACGCGCGCACAGGCCATCGCACTCCTCGAGGAAAATACACTCGCCTGGTCAAACGTCTCCACGGTTGCCGACCTGTCTGGCCATCCGGCCCTGCGCCGCATCGCACTCGAAACGCCGGGTGGGGTGTTCAATGGTGTCGCTTCGCCAGTGCGCCGCGAGATAAAGGGCGGCCCGGTGCCGCCTCTGGGAGCCCATACCGAAAAGGTAAAGCAAGAGTTTGCAGAGAATGCGGATGGTTGAGGTGGATATCGAGCATCTACGCGAATGGATCGGCAGGACAGAACAGAAAAGCGACGTGGTGACGCCCGGATTGGTGGAGCGGCTGCGGGCAATGCTTGGCGACACTGCCTGTGCCACGCCCGATGCCTTGCCGCTGGCAATTCACTGGTGCCTTGCCCCTCCTGCCGTGCCTCCCGCCGAGATCGGATCGGACGGGCATCCAGCCCGGGGCGGATTCCTGCCGCCCGTCCCGCTTCCGCGCCGCATGTGGGCCGGGGGAGCACTTGAGTTCCATCAGCCGATCATTGCCGGCGATACCGTCACCCGCATGTCCCGTATTGCCGATGTCGCCGAAAAAATCGGCCGCACCGGCCATCTCGTCTTCGTCACTGTCGAACACCAGATATTGACGAACAATTCATTGGCAATCAGTGAAAGACAGGACATCGTCTATCGTGGGGCGCAGGCGACCGCAGGCGGCAAACCCGCCACGCCGGTCCAAACACGCCAAGCTGATCATTGCGAGACAGTCCAGGCGACGACGACGCTGCTCTTCCGCTATTCGGCGCTGACCTTCAACGGACATCGCATCCATTATGATCGCGACTATGCACGCGATATCGAGGGTTACCCCGGCCTCGTCGTCCACGGCCCCTTGCAGGCGACGATGCTCGTCAATTTCGCCTCGCGCTTGAAAGGCGGGCGGTCCCCCAAGAAGTTTTCCTACAGAGGCCTTTCGCCGCTATTCGATGGCCCCGAATTCACGCTCAACGCCATCATCAAGGATGAGGCCGTTGAACTCTGGTGCGCCGATCACAACGGAACCACCACAATGAATGCCACCGCAATCTTTGCAGCGTGAAATGTCCCAAGAGCACCTGCAAGCTTATAGTCATCATCTGATCCGTCACCGTGCTCTTAATTACGCCACAAGCTCAGCGCGATTATTGGCAGAGTTAGAGCGGTGTCACCAGCATGCCGATCGTACTCATAGGCCGAGCGGTCGACGTGAACTGTTGGTTATTCATGAATCTACGACAATCTTGAAACGCCCGACTGTTGCATCGCCGGCATAGACGGAGAAACGAGCGTGAAGACGTTCGTTGATATATCTGCACATGAGTTTTCGCAGTGCATTGCCTTCTAGCCGGTCTAGGGGAATCTCTTCCGGTGTATAGCCTATGACGCCTCCCACTGAAGGAACCGCAGCCGCCGTTCCTCTATAAAACACGTTCAGTGTATCGGTGTCGTTCTCCTCATAGACGGAATAGAGGAAGTCCAGATCATAGCTAACACCGAGTGCAGCAAGGTCGCCGCGAAGGGTACCAGGCTCCGATCCCGCGCCGAGCGCCCTGTTGGTCGGTAGAGCAAGCATTCCACTTTTACTGGCGAGAAAGAGAATGCGTCCCTGTGCCTCAAGGATGGCGCCGACTCGCGTCTTCCGATTTCGCCCGGCGACGATGTCTTGTTCAAGCTGGAAGGAAACGTAGGTTCCGCGGCAATATCCCAACGGACTCGCTGTCGAATGATCGTATGATTGGACGTTTCCGACGAGGATGATGTGATCGCCCGCATCGATTCGATCGTGCATGCGGCATTCGAACCAGGCAGTGCTTCCCTCCAGAATGGGGTCGCCAAGGTCGCCCCGGCGCCAGTTTATGCTGCCGAACCGGTTGATGCCACGAGTGGCAAATACGGCTGAAACATCCCGCTGGGTCTCGGCCAGAATATTGACAGCGAAATGTTGCGCGGCCTCGAAAGCCCCTGCGTTTGAGGATTCCTTGCCAAGACAGACTAGCACCAGCGGAGGATCGAGTGAAACCGATGTAAAGGAATTGGCGGTGAAGCCCCTTCCTCTGTGGTTCGTCCGGCAGCAGCACTCAGGATCACCAGCCTGTCGAGGCGCGACGGATGATCGAGCGCGAAGCGCTGCGCGATCATGCCACCGAGCGAATGGCCTGCTAGATGGCACCGATCAATTTCGAGCCGGTCCAAAAGCTCTCTCAGGTCGGAAGCGAACAGTTCGAGCGAATAGGGGCCAAGCGCGCGGGTTGTCTCACCATGGCGAATGCACCATTCCCAAAGATCGGCGGGGTTGCCGGGAATATGATCGCCCCAGCGCTCTTTCAGTTCCACGAACGCCAGCGCCGGGGCGCTGTCCTGTGCGTTCTTCATGTAGCGCTCGACGCCTTCGTGAGAGGCCGAAATCTCCAACGCGGATGCGCCACGCGAATAGGGGTCAGAACAAGAGCAGTGCGAAATCGTACCCTAAGGTCGAACGGAACATGAACTATGTCGGATCTCGGATGCGGGTCTCTGATCTCTGTGGATTGGCGTCGTCAAGCACCAGTTTTGGTTTCTTCGTCCGTCCGACTCGACAACGCTCCCGGCAGATTGGTCGTGGGGAGTCGGGCGATGGCAAAACGGAAGCTTCTCAAGGTTCATGATCGACAGAAGGTTTTCGATATACCAGCCGACGAGAATAGCCTGATCCGGCACTATTCGTTGTCACCGGCGGGTCGTCTGGAGATTGAGCTGCGAAGGCGTGTGCATAATCGGCTTGGTTTTGCCGTTCAGTTATGCCTGATGCGATACCCTGGCCGAGTGCTGAGAGCGGAAGAGATCCCGCCCCGCGCCATGCTTCGATATGTTGCTGACCAAGTCGGCGCCGACCCAGAAGCATTTGCGCTTTATGCACGGCGTGAAGAAACCCGTCGTGATCACACGGCGCGCCTCATGGTGTACCTGGATACGAGAAGCGCGACGGCGCAGGATCGTCGAGCCGCGCTATTGGCTGCAATTCAGACGGCGGCGATGTCCGACGACGGTCCTGCGATAGCCAGTTCCATTGTCACCACATTGCGTGAACGTGGATCTCTTCTGCCGGCAATCGACACAATCGAACGCATCGGCCTTGCCGGCCGTGCTATAGCCCGCCGTCGGGCGGAGAGAACTCTGATCGAAGACATTTCGCTCGATACACTCCAATCATTGGACAGGCTTTTGGAGGTTGATCAGTCGATCGGCCAAACGCGCTTTCATTGGCTGCGCTCGGCACCGGAAGCACCGGGCGCGTCGAACCTGGTCGGGCTGACCGAACGGATTGCCTTCCTGCGCACGCTGGAAATCGATCCGAAACTGCAGATGCGCATATCTTCTGGACGTTGGGACCAGATGATCCGTGAGGGCAATGCCACGCCGGCATGGCTGGCGAACGACTTCAATGCGAGTCGCCGGCACGCTTTGATCGTGGCGCAGGTCATCAAGCTTGGCCAGAAGCTCACCGACGATGCTGTGTCAATGTTCATCAAGCTGATGGGTCGACTGTTCTCGCAGGCCAACAACCGCAAGAAGCAGCGGCAGATGGATTGCAGGCCGGATACCGCGAAGGCGCTGCGCATGTTCCTCGACACGATCACAGCCCTGCAGTCCGCCAACGACTATGGAAGGAATGCTTTGGAGGTTCTCGACCAGAAAGTCGGCTGGCATCGGCTGCTCCGCATGAAGCCTGAACTCGAGTCGATGGTCGAAGGCAACGAGGCGTCACCCTTGGTGTTGGCGGCTGAGCAATATGCAACCGTCAACAAGTATGTCGGTGCTTTTCTGCAGGCGTTCACGTTCCAGTCGGCGCGGCGACACGATCCGCTTCTTGCGGCAATTTCGCTGCTGAAACGGCTCCATGCCGAGAAGCGGCGGGCCCTTCCGGATCGCGTCCCGGTCACCCACCTCAGCCAAGCTGATCGGAGGCTCATCTTCGGAGAGGGGAGACCTGATCGCCGACTTTACGAGATCGCCACCCTCGCGGCCTTGCGAGACCGGCTTCGATCTGCAGACATTTGGGTCGATGGCAGCCGATCCTTCCGGCCGATCGACGAGCATCTAATGCCGCGGGCAACATTCACCACCATGAAGGATGAGGGTCGCCTTGGACTGGGTGTCCATGGTGATGGGGTGGCTTGGCTTGCCGAAGCGCGTCAGATGCTCGACTTCAACCTGAAGCGCCTTGCGCACAGGGCGCGGACAGGGAAGCTCGAAGGTATTCGTCTTGAAGCTGGTACCTTAATCGTCACGCCGACCGCCGGCGAGGTTCCGGCGGCTGCCGAAGAACTGAATGCCGAGATCAGCGATATGTATCCGATGGTTGAGGTGCCGGACCTCTTGAGGGAAGTGCACGATTGGACTGGCTTCGCCGATCACTTCACGCATGTCCGCACGGGTGATTCTCCGAGGGACGTCTCGGCCATGCTGGCCGGCGTGCTGGCGGATGCAACCAATCTCGGCCCGAAGCGAATGGCCAGCGCATCCAAAGGAATCAGCGCGCATCAGATCGGCTGGATGCGCACATTCCACGCCCGGTCGGAGACCTATCGCGCGGCGCAAGCATGTATCACCGATACCCATACTCGTCACCCGCATGCCCGAGTTTGGGGCAATGGGACGACGTCATTATCTGACGGCCAATTCTTCCGCGCGAGCGACCGAGCCGCCAAGCGCGGCGACGTCAATCTGCACTGCGGCAGCGAGCCGGGTTCGAAATTCTACAGCCATCTGTCAGATCAGTACGGCTACTTCAGCATCCTGCCGATCAGCCCGACCGAAAGCGAGGCAGCCTATGTGCTCGATGGGCTGTTCGATCAGGACACGATCCTCGATATCCAGGAACACTTTACCGACACCGGCGGTGCGAGCGATCACGTCTTCGGGCTGTTCGCCTTGATCGGTAAGCGCTTTGCGCCGCGATTGCGCAACCTCAAGGATCGGAAGTTCCACACCTTCGAGAAAGGCGATATATACCCGGCGCTGTCTAATCACATTGGCGCTCCGATCAACGCTACCCTGATTCTCGACCATTGGGACGATCTGCTCCATCTGGCAGCGTCGATTACGACGCGCGCCGTGGTGCCATCCACGATCCTCAAGAAGCTGTCAGCATCCCCGAAGGAAAGCCAGCTCGCAAAGGCGCTACGGGAACTTGGCCGGATCGAGCGATCGCTATTCATGATCGAATGGTATTCGAGCCCAGCGCTGCGCCGCCGCTGCCAGGCCGGCCTCAACAAGGGTGAGGCGGCGCATAAGCTGAAGCGCGCCGTCTTCTTCCACGAGCGCGGAGAGATCCGGGACCGATCTTTCGAAAGCCAGGCCTTCCGCGCCTCCGGCCTCAACCTCGTCATCAGCGCGATCGTACACTGGAACACGGTCTATATCGAACGGGCCGTCACCCACTTACGCGACGTGGGTCGCGAGATCCCTGATCATCTGCTCAGGCACATCTCGCCGCTGAGCTGGGAGCACATCAATCTTACAGGCACCTACACCTGGGATAGCGAACAGCATCTGCCGGAAGGTTTCCGGTCGCTGAGGCTCCCGGCTTGGCTACGGCGAGCTGCATGAGTTCTCACTTTGTTCGACCTTAGGGTACGATTTCGCACTGCTCTTGTTCTGACCCCTCTAAACCCCAAAGCGCTGACCGGAAGTTAATCAATTGACATGCCAGATCGATCAACCTTATTGATATTGCCACTTTGGAGCTGATGGAGTGAGCTCGCAATTCAGGAGGAGAAAAAATATGTTGCCCGACACAATGAAGGCCGCGGTTCTGGTCGAGCCCGGCCGCTTCGAGGTCAAGCAGGTACCGCTGCCGAAATGCGGGCCGCGCGACGTATTGGTCAAAGTGAAGCGCGCCGGCGTTTGCGGCACCGATATCCACATTTTCCGCGGGCACTTCGCGGCAGAGAGCATCCCACTCATTCCGGGACACGAGTTTTCCGGCGTCGTGGCCGCCGTCGGCTCTGACGTCGATATGGTTGCGGTCGGGACGCCTATCGTCGCCGACATCAATGTCGGCTGCGGGCATTGCTATTACTGCCGCAAGAACGAGGTTGTGCTCTGCTCCGAAATCAAGCAGATCGGCATTCACCGCAATGGCGCCTTCGCCGAATATGTGCTCGTCCCCGAGCGACTGATCATTCCGATCCCCAACGACATGCCGTTCGAGATTGCGGCCTTGACCGAACCACTCTCCTGCTGCGTTCGCTTGTTCGAGCGCAACGATGTCCGCGCCGGGCAAAGCGTCGTGGTCCTGGGAGCCGGTCCGATCGGCAATCTGCATATCCAGATGGCACGTCTGGTCGGGGCCGCACCGATTATTGCGGTCGATCTCAACGAAAATCGTCTGGCGGCAGCAAAGAAAGCCGGTGCTGATGTCACCGTTTCGGACCCGGCGCAGGTTGCAGCCGTCGTAAAGCAGTACACCGACGGCCGGGGAGCAGACGTGGTGATCGAGAGCGTCGGCAGCGCCAAACTCTACGAACAGGCATTCGACCTGATTCGGCCCGGCGGCCGGGTTGCCGCCTTCGGCGTCTCGAGCGCCGAGGCTCGATCGTCGCTATCCCCGCTGATGTTCGTCATGAAGGAAGTGGCGATGAAAGGCACGGTCGCCAGTTCGGGCGACGACTTCCACAACGCTCTGACCCTGTTGAAATACGGTCGCATCAAGACCGAATTCTTCACCTCCGTCATTCGCCCGCTCGACGATGTCCAGAAGGCCATCGAAGACTTCATGGGCAATCAGGATACGCTGAAGATCCAGATATCCGTAGACGGCTGAAAAATGACAAAGGCCGGCGCGATGTGCCGGCCTTTGTCGTGGAAGCCGCGGCTCTCCGAATGTCCGGTCGCGCCGCAGCCGCAGCCATAGAACTTGAACTTGGACATCTTTCCGATACCCGCGTTGAAACTGTTCGTCAGGTCGAGTTCACGGTAGAAGTCGGCAAGCGGCGCTTCGGCGGAGTACAGGTTTCCAACATTGTGCTCGGCCGGATACTGGCGCCACGGCGATCCTGGAAGGCCAGCATATCCTTTTTCCCCGCCGCCGCCTTGCAGCAGGGTCAGCAGAGCAGCTGGATCCACCTTACCCGACCTTGTGGCTTGCCGGGACGGCGTTGGGAGCCATCTTGTAATATGTTTCGACGCGACCGATGTGGGAAGCAAGACGCTTCTCGGCCAGATCGACGTCCCTCAGCCGGATCGCCTCAACGATTTCGATATGCTGCGCATGCGAGGCCGCACGCCGCGCACGATCGGCGAAGAACACCTCGCGACGCTTGTGCGACATCAGATAGAACGGGTGAATGACGCGCACGAGGATCTCGTTCTGGGTCGCCTTGATGATCGCCAGATGAAAGGCGAAGTCATAGCCGGATGCTTCCGCGGCAAAAGCGTCGTCGTCGCGATAGAGCGCAAGCACATCCTCGAGCCGAGCCAGATCCTTTTCGGTCCGTCGCTCGCAGGCCATTCGGATCGCCTGCACCTCGATCATCCGCCGAACCTCGATACACTGCTCGTTGACGGAGTTTTCGATCGGCAACCCCATGCCGGCAAAGAGCACCAGCGCATCAAGCGACGTCGCATCCGTTTCCTTGCACAAGAAGACGCCTGACCCCCGCCTGCGCTCAAGATAACGCATGGATTCCAGCGTGCTCATCGCCTCGCGCACCTGTGCACGACCGACATTCATGCGGTCGGCGAATTCGCGTTAATGTGAAATCGCCGCCGCGGGCAGTGTGGAAATCCATCCACTGGTGCGGGGTGGTGTGACGCACGATCCTGTCAGCCAACCCAATCGCCTGGAAGACGCGCGGGCACTCGTCGTCCATGCCGACCCCGCGCGGATAATCGATCAGCTCGCCGAGTTGCTCGATTATCAAGATTCCTTAGTCCGTGAGGCGCGACCAGATTGTTGATCGTCATGCCAACCGGGCCGGCGCTGACAATGATGAGATCGTAATCGGGGCGTCAGCCATGGTCGCTTCCCATGTTGCCGGCCAAGACTATCGCAGCGCCGCCGGCAGCCAGAGCGTGATGATCGGGAATGATATCAGGAGAAACAGCCTGACGCCGTCCGCCATCAGAAACGGCACCACGCCCTTGAAGATGGTCGTGATCGATACCTCGTCGCCAACCTGGCTCTTCATGACGAAGACGTTCATGCCGACCGGGGGCGTGATCATGCCGATTTCGACAAGGGTAAGGGTAACGACGCCCCACCAGATCAGGTCGTAGTCCAGCGCGACGATGATCGGGATGACGAAAGGCACGGTAACGACTATGGCCGCGACTGTATCGAACACGCTGCCGAGGATGAGGTACATGATCACCAGGATCAGCAGGATGAGCCAAGCGGGGGTGACGCCCGGCTCGATCACCGACAGCACGGCATTGGTGACGCCGGCGAAGTTGAGATAGGCGCCGAAGATGTTTGCGCCGATGATGATGATGTAGAGCACCGCGCTCGTGCCGACCGCATCGCGGATCGACTCCAGCAGGCCGGCGACCGACGCCCGGCCGGAGACCAGCCAGAAGACGAAGGCAAAACCGGTTCCGGCAGCGGCGGCTTCCTGGGCATTGAACAGACCACCATAAAGGCCGCCAATGACGCACAGGAACAGCAGGATTGGCCGCCACGCGGTGAGGATGGCCCGCACCGGAGAGACTTCGCGGCCATCGTCGATCAGCGGCGCCACGTCGGGACGGATACGAACATAGACGAGGATCGCTACGACATAGAGCAGCGTCGCCAGAAGACCGGGGATCAGCGCCGCCATGAAGGCTTCGGAGACCGACTGCTCGGCGATGACGCAGTAGATGATCAGGATGACCGAAGGCGGGATCAGCGCGCCAAGCGTGCCGCCGGCGGCGATGCTGCCGGTCGCAAAGCTGGGGGCGTAGTTGCGGGCCGTCATTTCGCGATAAGCGACGCCGCCGAGCGTGGCAGTCGTGGCGACCGACGAGCCGCTGATGGCGCCGAAGCCGGCGCATCCCATGACGGTGGCGATCGCGTGACCGCCGCGCAGGCGCGCAAACAGCGAGGTCGCCGCGGCGAAGATATCGTCGGCAAAACCGGCGGTGATCGCCAGGTTGCCCATTAGCAGGAAGAGCGGCACGGAGGCGAGGTCGGCGCTTGCAAGCGCGCTGGTCAGGTTGTTGCCGCCGACCAGCAGCATCGCGTTGCCGCCAAGGATCGCATAGCAGCCGGCGAGCCCGCTGAGCGCCATGGCGATGCCGATCGGTACATGCGCCAGCGCTAGCAGGTAGAGCATGGCGAAGCCGAGAAGGACCTTCGTCAAGGGGCTCATCTCGGCGTGGTAGAACACCAGCAGCGCCGCGGCTGCAATCGCGACGGCGAGCGTCAGCAGGGGCGCCGCCAGTTCGCGAATGAGGGCGGTTCGGTCGCGCATCAGGGCTGTGAAATCCTCCGCGGTCACCGCGACCTGGACGATCAGTCCCAAGCTCGTCATCGCCGCGGCCGCATACCAGAACGGGCCAAGCCCGAGGCCGAGGACGACTGTGCGCTCACCGAACTCCACCTTGGAAGCCGCGTGATCGAACAGGACGTAGGTGAACAGGGCAAATACCAGCGCCGTCAGGATGCTGGCGACGAAGTTGAGACCGTTTGTCCGGCCGGTCATGCCGCCGAACAAGCCCATCGAAACATGCGCGCGGCGGTAGTTCGCAAAGGCGAATGCAAGCGTGATGATGCAGGCGAAGGCGAGTTCCGACAATTCGAAAAGGCCGCGAATCGGCGCGGCGATCGCCCATCGCAGGATGACGTCAATGGTGATGATGAGCGCGGTGAGGAGCAGGGCGCTGCCTGCCACGTAACCGGCGAGCCTGGAAATCGACACAATCATGGCTGGTTCGCCCACTGGCAGGAGAATGCGAAAAAATGGCAGGAGCCTTGCCCCCGCCATGGATGTTCGACCCGGATGCTATTGCGAGACGGCGCCCTTGCGGAAGCTGTCGAGGATCGCCTCGCCGTTGGCGGTCGAACTCGACCACGCGGCGATCACCTCGTTGGCCGCCGCTTCCCAAGTTGCGGTTTCCTCCGCGTTTGGCGTGATGATGCTATGTCCCTCGGTCGTCGAGACCAGTTCGCGGACGCGGTTGCTCTCAGCCTCGAGCCGTTCGCTCCAGAACTCGGAGAAATCGCGCACGGAGTACTTATCGAGTGCGGCCTTGGCGGCATCCGGCAGCGTATCGTATTTGGCCTTGTTCATGATAAGGTAAATCCCTGCCGCACCCAGCGGAAGATCGATGTGGGTCTTGGTTACATCGATCAGCCGGAAGCCGTCGAGCGCGAACCAGTCGGACGCCGCCCCATCGAGGACGCCCTTAGCAAGACTTTCAGCAACGGTGGGAATGGGCATGCCGACCGGCGTGGCCCCGATGCGGCTGATCATGTCCGACAAAACGGCGCCGGCGGCGCGCACCTTGGCACCTTTGAAGCCGGCGAGACCACCGATATCGCCAGTGTGGTGGAGACGCGCGACATCCGCGGTACCGACCCCGAGGACCTTAACGCCGTCGAAGCCGTCGAGAAGACCTTGTTCGTAGAGCGACGCCATTCCGGCCGAGCCCTGGACGGGGCCGTCGATCAGAAGTGGGAGCTCGGAAACGCCGGCGGCGTTGAAGCGGCCCGGATTGTATGCGGTGATGCTCCAGCCGATGTCCACGATGCCGGCGCGCACCGAGTCGATGATTTCCTGGGGCTTGGCGGCGGAGCCGCCCGACAGGAACTCGATCTTTAGCGAGCCTCCGGACTCCGCCTCGATCTGTTTGAACCACGGCTCGAAGATCTGGACGTTCAGGAATGATGTCGGGCCGACAAATGTCGCGAACTTCAACGTCGTAGCTTCTTGCGACCAAGCGGCCGAAGTGCCGAGCGTCATCATCGACGCAAGGCCGAGCCCGACAAAGGTGCGACGTGACACACTGGCGAGAATATTCATCGAGCGATTCCTCCCTGTTGACGAGGCCGAGGGACGGCCCCCTTAAAGCGGCATCCTTCGCCGGAAAGGCTATCGCGGGCAATTTTGATCTGGCTTTTGTTTGCAGAGTGAACATTTTTAAGAGGGCCTGCGCCTAACCCGCCAACCTTTCGGCGAGCGCCTGCTCCGCACGGCGGACGCAGTCCCTGAGCGGGTCCAGATATTTGCGCGCAGCCTCCTCGGGCGATAGAGCGCGGCGGAAGAAGACGATGTTGATGGCCCCGACGACGCGCCTTCTCGACCGGACAGGTAGGGCGATCGCGCTTATACCCACATTCCCCAAGTAAATCGCTGATTTTGCTGTCAGGATCTCAATATTTCCGATATAAATCATGGTGTTGATGGCCGTGAGGGGCGCGTTTGATGGATCACCCAGAGGGTGCGGGTTCGAAGCGGGCAGATCGGGTCGAGTTCGACCGCCGGGTGCATGTGGAGTTCCGAGGTGCGCAGCTCAGTTCCGACGGCGGCCTGCTGGTGATGCGCGAGCTGGATGACGCGCTCGGGCTGTCCGATCTGGCGGCAAAAGCATTGCGCGACACCCGGCGCGGCAAGAACACGGTCCACCGGCTTGACGGGTTGTTCCGGCAATCGGTGTTCGGGCGACTGGCCGGATACGAGGATGTGAACGACGCCGACCGCCTGGCCCTCGATCCGGTGATGCGCCAGGTCGTGGGTGGAAGGGCTGTCGATGCGCAAGCGGCCTCGGCCTCGCAGATGGGACGGTTCGAGACCGAGACACTGGCACAGCCCGAGAACCGTGCCGCGCTGGCCGACCTGAATGGCCAATGGATCGACCGGTTCCATGACCGTAACGGGCTGAAGTACATCGTTCTGGACATGGACAGTTCGGTCAGCCCCACCCATGGCGATCAGGAGGGCGCGGCCTGGAACGGGCATTTCGACTGCACCTGCTATCACCCGAACTTTTTGTTCAACCAGTTCGGCATGCTGGAGCGCTGCGCCTTGCGCCATGGCAACGTCCACAGCGCCGATGGCTGGCGGGACGTTCTCGACCCCGTCATCGCCCGCTACGCGGAGCGCGACCTTTGCGGCCGGTTCTTCCGGGCTGACGCCGCCTACGCGATCCCCGCGATCTATGAGCGGCTGGAAGAAGCCCGATTCTTCTACGCCATCCGGCTGCCTGCGAACAACGTCCTGCGCGAGAAGATCGCGCATCGGCTGACGCGCCCTGTCGGGCGACCTTCGCTGACCAAGGTCAAGCGCTTCTACGAAGACTTCGAGTATCAGGCGGCATCCTGGGACAAGGAACGCCGGGTGATCGCCAAGATCGAATGGCATCCGGGCGAACTGTTCCCGCGTGTCGGCTTCATCGTCACCAACCTGCCGATGGAGCCCGACTGGGTGGTGCGGTTCTATAACCAGCGCGGCACCGCCGAGCAGCACATCAAGGAAGGTAAATATGCCTTCCACTGGACGCGGCTGTCATGCCGGAAGTTCCGCGACAATGAGGTGCGACTGCAACTGCATGCGCTGGCCTACAACCTGGCCATCTTCTTGCGCTGCATCGAGTTGCCCGAGACGATGGCCGACTGGTCGTTGACCAGCCTGCAACTGAAGCTGATCAAGATCGGGGCACGTGTCGTCCGCCATGCCCGCGCCATCACCTTCCAGCTGGCCGAGGTGGCCGTCACCGGTCCGATGGTCCGCGCCATCCTCGCCGCCATCCGCCGATTGCGAGCGCCTCCGCTATGCGCATGACCGCCATCCACGCCCAAACTGAACGAAAACGGCAGGATGGGTCTGTCCGCTGCGCTGAAAAACACCGCCACCAGGGCACAACACGGCGGCTTCGCGGGCCGATCTGCCCTGTCTCAGCGCCTTGCGCGCCCGACGACGCCGCTCGGGACGGAAAATGATTGTCCTGCGGTCGGATTCAGGCGAAACTCACGTCAGACGGCATGCCACTTGGGGAATGTATGTTTATACCCGATAGAATGCCGAAAACCGCTTCGGGCAAAGTCCAGAAGCACATCCTTAGAGCGAAGTGCAGTGCAGATTTTTGAAAGGAAACGATATGAGTGCGTATATCATCTTCGACCGAAGGCAGACAACCGATGCGGCTGAGCTTGCGCTTTATGGACCGTTGGTCGGTGCCACCCTTGAGGGGCGCGGAGCGACCAAGCTTGCCGGCGGCAAACCCCTCGTACTCGAGGGGGAGCCGAGTGAGGCGGTGGTTGTGCTCGAGTTTCCATCGGCCGAAGAGGCCAGGGCATGGTACGATAGCCCGCTGTATCAGGAGGCTACCGTCCATCGTCTCAAAGGCGGCGATTGGCGTGTCATGATTGTCGAGGGAACTTGATCCCGACACTGGTATCAGGCGAAGACGTTTGGGCGAAGGGGTTGGGCGACAAAATCGCGGGCTCACTCAGTGTCAGCTAGCCCCTTCGAACCCAAGCGCCAGAGTGTTCCGCGCGGCATTGCCTTCCGGCTGATCTCGGTTGGTAGCTACTCACTGATGGCGGCGCTGCTCAAGCAGGCCTCGGAACACGGTGTGGTGGCCGGCGAGATGCTATTCTACCGGGCGATCTTCGCATTACCGGTCGTGCTGTTCTGGGCGCTCAAAAGCAGGGGGATCAGCGCTCTCCGCACGCGTAGACCTTGGGCGCACCTCGGCCGATGCGCGCTGGGTATCGCCTCGATACTTTGTGCCTTCCAAGCGCTCATCGTGCTGCCGTTGGCCACTGCCACTACGATTGGCTTTACCGCGCCGATGTTTGCGACAATCCTCTCATCGCTCATTCTCCGTGAGCGGGCCGGAAGCCATCGCTGGCTGGCGGTTATGCTGGGCCTGGCAGGCATCGCGATCATCATGCTGCCCGTTGGGCCCGATGCTCATGCTGCTCCTCTCCAGGGAGTTGCGATCGCTCTGCTTGGCGCCCTCGGCACAGCCGGTGTCGTCACCACGGTTCGGCAACTGCGGCACACCGAGCATGTCGCGGCGATCGTGTTCTGGTTCTTTGCGTCCTCAGCAATAATAGGCGGCATCTTGCTCTTTTACGTCGGAAGGCAGCATGACGCAGAGACGTTGGCCATTCTCGCTGGTGCAGGTGTCGCGGCCGGAATAATGCAAATCACAATGACTGAGTCGCTGCACACTACACAAGTGTCGGTTCTAGCGCCGCTTGACTATTTTCAAATCGTGGGTGCTTTGACACTTGGATGGCTAATATTCTCAGAGATTCCCAAGGAAACTGCTATATTCGGTGGGTCCCTTATAAAGTCTCGCGCCGCGCGGTCGCTGCCGTGCTTACCGCTTCGCTTGTGCTGGCGGCGCCGGTTCCCGCCCTGGCCGGCGTCGAAAGCGAGATGCAAAGTTTCATGACCGAAATGGGCGCGCAGGCCAATGTGACCGGGCCGTCGGCCTATCAGGGCCAGTCGGCGGGCTACTATTCGGGCGGGGCGATGTGGGCTTTGGCCTCATGGGCCGGTCGCCGGACTTCCTGAACGTGACGCTCCTTGCCCTGTGGGAAGCGCGCGACGTGCTCGCCCGCGGCGGACAGCGCTATGCGGACAATATCGAGAAATACTACAAATATGTTCGCGACAACGACCTCTTCCTTAGCCATGCGCTAATTACCCCGCAGAACGACCGTTCGAAACAGTCGTCCGAGCAGGCACACCTGCATATGCGGGTGGTCAAGGAAACCGACGAGGGCATCTATGTCAGCGGCGCCCGCATGATTGCTACGCTGGGCCCGGTCTCCGACGAGATGCTGATGTTCTCGTTGCCCGGCCTCAAACCCGGCGACGAGGACCACGCGCTGATGTTCGCGGTCCCGACCGGTATCAAGGGCCTGCGTCAGATCTGCCGCGAGCCGTACGCCCTCAGCGGCGACCGGACCAGCTTCGACCATCCGTTGTCGAGCCGCTTCGAGGAGAACGACTCCCTGCTGATCTTCGACAACGTCCTGGTGCCGTGGGACCGCGTCTTCTGCTACCGGGATGTGCAACTGTCTAACTCGATCTATCCGGACACGGCGCTTCGCAACCATACCGCGCACCAGACCAACACCCGCGCGCTGATCAAGATGCAGTTTGCTGTCGGTGTCGCCATCCAGATTGCGCGCGCGATCAAGGCCGACCAGTTCCTGCACGTCCAGCAGATGCTCGGCGAGTGCCTCAACTCGGTCGAGATACTGAAGAGCGGTCTTGTTCGCTCCGAAGTCGAATTCGAGAAGACCGCAGTCGGAACCGTGCGCACGTCGCTGGCGCCGTTGCAGACCCTGCGCACGTTCCTGCCCAAGGCCTACCCGAAAGTCATCGAGACGATCCAGACCATCGCGGCTGGCGGATTCATGATGATGCCGACGGGGCGCGACTTCACAGTGCCCGAACTGAAGGAAGACATGAGCCGGTACTACCAAGGGGCAGGCATGTCATCGGTCGATCGTGTCAGGCTCTTCAAGTTGGCCTGGGACTTGGCAGGCGAGGCGTTCGGCACGCGCGCTCTTCAGTACGAGCGCTATTACGCCGGCGATCCAGTTCGCACGATGGCGGGCAATTACCTGTCGGTGGATGACCGCGATATGACACGTCTCGTCGATGCCGCGCTGGCGCTGGCCGGGGATCCGCAACCGGCGGCCGAGAACTTAGCCGTGCGGGCCGCCGAATAGTCCGGATTATAAGAGGAAACCACATGCCAAACATGCCAAGCCGGCGTCACGACACGAAGGTGGCGAATCTGTCCGACTTTTAAGAACGTATCCGGAACTCAGGTTGGTTTGACCGTGGATGTCGTTGCTTTTTCGGCCTTGAGAGCTTCGTAGAGGGCGGTTTTCCCGATTTTCACGCGGGCCGCGGCTTCCCGGACGTTCAAACCGGCCGCCAGATGCTGGCGGGCTTTGGCAAGTTTGTCCGGGGTTACGACGACTTGTCGGCCACCGCGTCGGCCGCGTTCCTCTGCGGCTTGCAGACCGGCACGTGTTCGTTCCCGGATCAGATCGCGCTCGAACTGTGCCAGCGCGCCGAACAGGTGGAAGACCAGGCGACCGCCGGATGTCGTGGTGTCGATGTTTTCGGTGATGGATCGGAAGCCGACGCCTTTGGCCTCCAGTTCGGTGATGATCTCGATGAGGTGCTTCATCGACCGGCCGAGGCGGTCGAGCTTCCAGACTGTGAGCGTGTCGCCGTCGCGAACGTAGCGGATCGCCTCCGCCAATCCGAGTCGGTCAGTCTTCATGCCGGATGCCTTATCCTCGAACAGCCTTTCACAACCTGCTTTGCGCAAAGCGTCGAGTTGCAGGGCGGTGTCCTGGTCGCCGGTGGAGACCCTTGCATAGCCGATAGCGGTCATGAGACGTGGTTTGTCCGTTTTTCCGTTGAATACGGACATTGTCCGATTTGCCGTTTCATGACAAGGTTTGCGGACAAGAACTGTGGATGCCGCGAAACGTTCGTTTGTCGGACACGCATTTTCCGGTTCGCTGCACTCTCCGCAACGAAACGGGAAGATCAGAGAATGGCGCGAAGAGCACTACTGAGCGAGGCATGGTGGCAACAGGCGACGATCATCCCGGATGACGAAAGGGAGATCGCCAAACATTACACGCTGGATCGATCGGATCTCGACCTGATCATGCGACAGAACAAGGCCTCGAATAGGCTGGGCCTCGCCTGTGTTCTGGCCACGCTACGATATCCGGGCTGACCGCTTGCGGATGGCGAGGTCCTGCCGGCTGGCGTCTTACGATTTCTGGCGCGGCAGATCGGCGTCGATCACCATGAGATCGATCGTTATTTCAAGCGCCCGCAGACGCGGCGCGAGCATCTGGCCCTGCTTTTCGACAGAATGAAGATGCGTCCGTTTGTGCCTTCGAACGTGCGGGCACTCACAGGCTGAGGCTGGCTGACACCTGCCGCGCAAACCCCCGCGCCAGGCCGATGTATTGGCGGATATGGTGGTGGAAGAACTGCGACGCAGGAGAATTCTCTTACCAGCGCGGCCGGCGCTCGAAGCCATCATTAATGTGGCGATCAGGTGCGGCATTCGTATTGCTCATCGGGCCTTGGCCGGCGGGATCTCAGAAGGCCAAAAGCTCGATCTGGACAAGCTTCTCGATCCGCGTGAGGGGACGCTGACATAGAGAACGATGCCAAAAGCCATAGACTCAATATCAGCAAATTTCGATGGCGCTGATGCGGATGCCGAAACCTTCG
>NZ_BJZP01000026.1 GCF_007992095.1 Paenirhizobium naphthalenivorans | reverse complement strand
GGGCCATTTCGTCCATGTCCAGGTTGACCGCGTGACCCGTAGACCAGTGTCGCTCGATGATCAGACGCGTGGCGTTCTCATGTCGCTGGTGGTGGATTGAGAAAGGCCGGTGTCGGCCCTGACTGAACAAGTGCAATGCCGCGCAGATGGCATGAGGCCAACGGATTGTCCCGCTGGCCTCTTTTTGTCTTCGGGTTCGCCTCAGATGTTCTCGGCGATCGTCTCGCGTTCGCGCTGAAGCTCTTTGCGGTTATAGCGGATGGAAGACCAGAGCGAGATGCCGATCAAGCCTGCGCCGCCGAGGCCGGTGATAACCTCAGGGATGTGCACCAGCGTCTGGCAGTACATGATCACCGACAGGATCAGGATGGCGTAGAAGGCGCCATGCTCGAGATAGCGATATTCGGCAAGCGTTCCCTTCTCAACCAGCATGATCGTCATCGAGCGCACATACATGGCGCCGATGCCGAGGCCGATCGCGATGACGAACAGGTTCTGGCTGAGCGCGAAGGCACCGATGACGCCGTCGAAGGAGAAGCTGGCGTCGAGCACTTCAAGATAGATGAAGGCGCCGAGACCACCCTTGGCCGCTTCCGACAGGGCCCTCTGTGAATGGTCCAGAAGGCCGCCGAACACTTCGACCGCGAGGAAGGTCAGCAAGCCGTAGATCGCCGAATAGACGAAGGTCACGGCTTGCTCCGGTTCGAGCAGGTTGGAGAACAGCAGGATCAGGATCAACACGAAGGCGATCTCGATACCCTTGATCGTCGCCGAGCGCGCCATGTACTTCTCGATCATCTCGATCCAGTGAACATCTTTCTCTTTGTCGAAGAAGTAAGTCAGGCCTACCATCATCAAAAAGGTGCCGCCGAAGGCCGCGATGGGCAGATGCGCCTCCTTCATGATCCGGGCATATTCGCTCGGTTCGCGCGCAGCCAGGATGAAGGCGTCGACAGGGCCGATGCCGGCGGCGATGACGACGATCAGAAGGGGAAAGATGATACGCATGCCGAATACGGCAATCACGATACCCCAGGTCAGGAAACGATGCTGCCAGAGCGGCGTCATGTCCTTGAGCTTGTTGGCGTTGACGATGGCGTTGTCGAATGAGAGCGAAATCTCCAGCACCGCGAGCACGGCACAGATGAAGAATACTGTTGCCATGCCGCCGATTGTGCCGGTGGCCTGCCAGCCGAGCCCGGCGCCGAGCGCCAAGCCAACGATCGTGACGACAAAGGCCCACTTGAAATAGCTGAAGGTATTGTTTCCGGTGACGGGTTTGCTCATCGGCGTGCCTCCCTCGCGAAAACGCTGGTCGAATGGAAAAGGCGTGGAGATACTCCGCGCGTCTCCCGGCACGCACGAGGCTTGGGCATGTTCAACGATATCATTTTCTAGAATCCGCCGGCTCATATTGCTGGCGGTACCGACATCACGAGAGCGCCGTAAACTCTCGCCAGAGGGGCCCGGCACCATAGTTTATCCGCGGCGACCTTTAGTCTAACGGCCACGGAACCCCGTGGTTCTCACCGAAGTCTGACCTTGCGTCAAGACCCTGGCGAATCTGCGCCGCGCTCAAATCGATTTAGGGCGCCCATCACCCATTTCCAGTGGAGATCGTGTTCATCTGCTACGCATAAGTCTCACTCGGCGAGGCGCAGATCCAAAGCCGGGCTGCCGGCCAGCGTGTTGCTGACGGTACAGATTTCCTCGGCGGCATGGATGATCGCCGCTTTCGTTTCAGCATCAATATCCGCGTCGAAGGTGAAGACGACTTCGAAGCGGACGATGCGGGATGGTCCGTCGTCTGCCTTTTCTCCACTCGCTTCGGCCCGGATCTCGTGGATCTGGTCCTGCACGCCCATCTTGTGCGCGGCGATGCGTGCACTCATCGCCATGCAGGCCGCGAGCGAAGCGTAAAGCAGGTCCAGCGGATTGAACCCCGGCTGGGATGCTCCGGTGACGATGTCGAGCGTTCCGCCGGTCGGGGTGACGATATGGGGAAAGCCGCTGCGTCCAAGATTGGCGGTGGCGCCGGTTGGCCTGACTTTCGGTTCCTGCATTATTGCTCCACTTTTCGCTCGGGCAGGTCATCACCTGCTTAGCTGGCAGGGGTGGTGTCGTGCAAGGCGACTTCCTCTCTCTGGCGAACATCGTGCGGGTCAGGGGGAGCGAATGAAAATGCCGACGCTCGCCGCCCGCCCTGCCGCGTCGATCACCGTCAATGTCGAATAACCTGACCCTTCGGGCATCCAGTTGCTGGTGCGGCGCCGGGTCAACTCCGCCAGCGGCTTGCCATTGGCGAGCCAGCGAAAAGGCGCTCGGCCCGCCTGGAGTTTGAGCACGAGTGGCAGGATGGAGCCATCCGGCGCGCTGCCGAGTTCGACCTGTGCGCCTTCCGGCGGATAGACGATCTGCGGTGGCTTTTCCCGCGTGGAGGTAGAGAGCAGGCCGTTCGGCTGCATGGAGAACCTGCGCTGACTGACGGGAAGCTCCGCCTGGGCGATGCGGGCCGCGCCGCGCGGGGCCGGCGGCAGCGGTGTGCCGGCGATACCCGACTTGGCGAAGGCCTCGAAGAGGACGGGCGCTGCTGTGGCATAACCGGCGATGCCGGGAATGGCGGCATTGTCCGGCCGGCCGATCCACACTCCAATGACGTAGCGGCCGTCGAAGCCCACCGACCAGGCATCGCGATAGCCGTAGCTTGTCCCGGTCTTGTAGGCGATACCGCTTCTCGGGCTGCCGAGCGGTGGAAGGACGGCGGAGAGAATGTCCGCAACGTTCCACGCGACGACGGGCTCGAACAGCGCCGGTGCGTCGATCGGGCCGGGCGTGTCACGCACGCCATCTCCGAGCCTGACCGGAGTGTCGCGGTTGGCGAGCCCGGCGTAGAGCTGGACAAGGTCCTTCAGTGACATGCCGACCCCGCCGAGCGCGATGGCGAGGCCCGGCGCTTCCGCTGTCGGCAGGCGAGGTGTGACCTCGGCGCGGCGCAGTCTGGCCATCAGTTTCGTTGGGCCCAGAGCATCGAGCAAGCGGACGGCCGGCACGTTGAGGGACAATTGCAGGGCCTGGCGGATCGATACGTCGCCCTGATAGCTCATGTCGAAATTCTTCGGACGGTAACCGAAGAAATCGGCCGGCCGGTCCTCGACGATGGTCTCTTGTGCGACGAGCCCTTCTTCAAAGGCCAGTCCATAGATGAACGGCTTGAGTGTCGAGCCCGGAGAGCGGCTCTGGCGAGTCATGTCGATCCAGCCGGAGCGCGAGGCGTCGAAATAGTCGGCCGCCCCCACTTCGGCGAGGATCTCTCCTGTCGTGGCATCGACCATCATCAGGGCGAGAGAGACTTTCGGGTCGAGCTTCGCGGCGGCCTGGACGGCGACAGTCTCCAGCCTCCGCTGTACGGCGGCATCAAGCGTCGTGACATGGCGTGCGGTGTCCGGCGCTTTCCGGCGTGCGGCTTCCGCCACGTGAGCGGCCAGGGCCGGCAAGCGCTGGCGCTTCGTCGGCACGGCACTCGCTTCGGCGCGGGCGATTTCGTTTTGTGCCAGCACCCCGGCGGTTTGCATGCGTTCGAGCACCCGGTGGCGGGCTGCCTCCGCGATCTGCGGGTGGCGGTCGGGGCGGCGGCGCTCCGGCAATTGCGGCAGCGCGACGAGGAGGGCCGCCTCCTCCACCGAAAGGCGACGCGGTTCCTTGCCGAAATAGGCAAGGCTCGCGGCCCGCACACCTTCGAGATTGCCGCCATAGGGCGCGAGCGTCAGATAGAGGTCGAGGATCTCTGCCTTGTCGAGGCGGCGCTCGATCTGGATGGCACGGGCGATCTGGATCAGCTTGGCGACGATCGAGCGCTCCCGGCGCGGCTCGATCAATCGCGCGACCTGCATGCTGATGGTCGAGCCGCCGGAGATGATGCGGCCGTTGGCGACAAGTTGCACAGCGGCGCGCCCGAGCGCCATGGGATCCACGCCACGGTGTTCCTCGAAGCGGCGATCTTCGTAGGCGATCAGCATTTTCAGAAATTGCGGGTCGACATCGGCGGAGCGCGTTCGCAGCCGCCACCGGCCATCCGGGGTGGAGAAGGCGCGCAGCAAACGGCTGTCGCGGTCGACCACCTCGGTCGAGACGACCGCGGTATGTTCGAGCGGTGGAGGGAAGGCGCTGTCGGCCCACAGGAAGCCGGCAATGCCTGCGCCGGTCGCCAGACCGGCGCAAAGCGCCCCGATCCCTATGGTTCTGATCAGCCTCATTGTTTCGCTGCCAGAACCTCCATCCGTCCCGTCGCCGTGCGGGCGAAGAACTGCGGGCGATACATGTCCTCGACATTGGCTGCCGGGTGGTCATAGACACCGGGGGTCACCGCGCGCACCACATAGGCCAGAGTGATCGCATCATTCTCGCGGGCATTCCGGTGGATTGCCGCGACGAAGCGGTCGTTGCGGAATTCGAGATGAGCGGCCTCCGTCTCGCCGATCCAGTCGAAGTTGGCGAGCTTGGCGCTGTCCACCAGGCTCGGATTGTCGATCTCGAAGCCGGCAGGTAGCAGGTCGGTGATCAACAATTCGGCCGGCCATTCGTCGGTTTCCGTCACCCCGAGCACGACGACGTAGCGCTCATTCTGTTGGGCCTCGCTGACATTCGCCTCCTCGCCATCAAGGGTGTAATAGCTGCGGGTGATGGTGAAGCCTTCCTCTGTGGCTGGCAGCGGCCTACTCGGGGCCGCCACCGTGGTCACCGAAGCGATGAGCGGATCGCCGCCCTCGTTGGTGAGCATAACCGGATGGTTGAGCAGGGCATCGCCGGTGATGCTGGCTCGGTAGCTGCCAGTGTGGCTTGCACCATTGACATCAACGTTGATCCCTTCGTCGCCTTGGTCGAGCGCGCGGGCGGCGAGCAGAGCCCAGGTCTGTTCCTGGGTGCTGAGGTAGCGTTTTTCGCGCAGTTCGGCACTCACCACCTTGGCAAGGATCGGCACGATCGGCGGCACCGGCCGGCTTTCGGCGGCAAGTGCCAGAACCGCGGCGGCGTCGCGTAGCGACGAGCCGTAGTCCGAGCGGTTCAGGCTGACCTTGTGCAGGCGTGCCTCTTCCGACATGCCGGCGGCATCGAGGAATACGGCCTGCGAGCGTTGCGCATCGCCATAAAGTGCAAGGGCGGCGGCCAGATGGGCCTTGGACAGTGGAGTTGGGAAGTCACCGAGCATGGTATCGGCATAGTAGCGCAGGTCGCTGATCGCGGCCCGGCGATTGCGGGCCAGGACGTAGAGCGAATAGGCGATCTCGTTGCCGCGGTCCTTGATGTTGGTGTCATAGCCGATGCGGTTTTGCAGGTTTTCCAGCGCCTGCACCATGGCTTCATCCGGCACGTCAAACTTCTGTTCGCGTGCTCTTGTCAGGAAGTCGCTGACATAGGCGTCGAGCCAGAGGTCTTCGTAACCGGGAGACCAGAGGCCGAAGCTGCCGCTCGAAGACTGGTAGGACAGCACGCGGTAGACCGCGTCCTGGACGCGTTTCCTGATTTCGGTATCGGCGGGCAGGCCCGAGCCGGGCTGCAGTTCGTCGAAGTAGACTAGCGGCAGGGCGCGGCTGGTGGTCTGCTCGGCGCAACCGTAGGGGTAGCGATCGAGGCTCATCATCAGCGCCGGGATGTCGAAACCCTCGGTGCGTGAAACGTTCAGGCTGACCGAGGCGTCCTGCAACAGGCTGTCGGCCAAGAGATTGCCGTCGACGGTCAGGCTGCGGCCGGCGGCAAGGTTGATGATGCGTCGTTCGGTGACCGGCAATGAAGAGGGTCTGACGGGCAGGATTAACTGCTGGTCGAGAGAAATACCATCGCCGCCCGAAAGCGCGATGTCGATCGTGCCCTGGCCCGGCTGGAGACCGGTGATTGGTAACGTGACGGTCGTTTTGCCGCCCACTTCGAGGCTGATCGTCTGGGTCGCTTTCGACGGGTCGACAGCGACGGGATCATTCGGGCTGACGGCGAGCGTGTATTCGCCAGCCGGCGCGTCGGTCGCGACGATGTCGAGCCGCAAGGCGCTGACGTCGCCGGGGGCGAGGAAGCGCGGCAGGCTCGCTGTGACGACGATCGGATCGCGGATGATGACATCAGTTTCGGCATGGCCGACACCCGATTTCGACCAGGCGACGGCCATCACTCGGGCTGTGCCGTTGAACTGCGGGATGTCGAAACTGACGGTTGCCTTGCCATCCGCATCGAGCTTTACCGGACCGGAGAAGAAGGCGACGAGCTTTTCCTTTGGCGGATTACCTTGCAGCGGCATTTCGGCGCCGTCACCACCGGTACGCAGCTTTCCCGTCGCGCCGAGCGACCCGTCGATCAGGCGGCCGTAAAGGTCGCGCATCTCGATGCCGAGGCGGCGTTGACCGAAATACCAGGTTGCCGGGTCTGGCGCTTCGTAGCGTGTCAGGTTGAGGATGCCGACGTCGACGGCGGCAACCATGACATAGGCTTCTTCGCCAATGCCGGCCCCTACCACCTCGATCGGGATTTGCAGTGGCTGGCGGGGCAGAGTCTGTTTCGGTGGCGTCAGCTTGACCGCCAGCTTGTCGGAACCCGGATCGACGGCCAGCCAGGTCACGCCGATCGCCCGCATCGGCATTCGGCTTTCCTGTGCCTCGCCGGGACGGAAGAGGGTGGCGGTGACATAGGCGCCGGCGACGATGTCGGCGGTGATCGGTATCTCGACCTCGCCGCCGCCGACCGGAATGCTGGCGGTCTGGGTGGAGATAAGCGCATCGGTGCCGACAGTCAGCAGCAGTTCACCGGCAAAGCGTGGGGAGACCTTGAGCTTGGCCGTCTCGCCGACCTTGTAGTTTTCCTTGTCGAGGCCGACTTCCAGCGCATCTGGTGTTTCCGTCGAGCTTGCCTCGACGAACCAGCCGGCGTCGAACTCGACGCTCGTGGCGGCACCGTCGGCGCTCGCCTGTTCGATTTCGAGCCGGTAGCGGCCCCAGGTTACAGGCACGGCGATTTCTGCGCCGTCAGTTTTAATGTCGACCGCGCCGTCGGCCACCTGCTTGGTGGTGATGATCGGTTCATAGCGCCATGATGAGCCGTCGCGATACCATTGGTAATTCCGCTCCAGGCTGACGAGCTTCCATTTGGCGCCGGGCAGCGCCTGCTTTTCGCCATTCGGGCCAACGGCGATGACATGGAAACGGCCAATGGAATTCTCGGCAAGATCGCCGATGAACTCCGGCTTCACGCCGATCATTGCGCCTTCCGGGCGCACAGGCAGGGTAAGCTTGCGCTCTACCGCACGGCCGCCGCCTTCCACCATGCGCAGGACGATCTCCGCCTCCAGCATCTGCGTGGTCGAGGGCAGTTCGCTGATGTCGACGTCGAAGCGGGTCTTGCCGTGCTCGTCGAGCGGCTCCAGCGCTTCCAGCGGGATACGGCTGTCCTCGTTCTGTTCCTCGTCGGCGAGACCAAAGACATAGCGTTCGTAGGCAGGGCTGGTGCGGGTCGGGCGAATGTTCACTTCGCCCTCCAGCGTCAGTCCGGCGGCCGGCGCGCCATAGAGATAGCGGCCATCGACGGCAACCAACACGGCAACACCTGGTTCGATGCTGGTTGTGTCACTGGTTATGTCGAATTCCAGCCTGTCCGGCACGAAATCGTCGACCAGGAAGCCCTTCCGGGCGATCGGCTCCTTCTTCGGATCCGTGTAGATGTTGATCGTCCAGGTGCCGCGCATGGCGTCGGCAAGCAGAGGCAGATCGGCAGAATAGCCGCCGAGCGTTTCGCTGGTGACCACCATGCGGCGGAATTCGACCCCGTCAGGACGGTTGAAGATGAAGGTCAGCGGCAGTCGCTCGATCGCGGTGGCCTCAGTGTCGCGTGACAGCGCTGCGGCATGCACCGTTTCTCCGGGACGATAGATGCCCCGCTCTGTCCAGGCGAGCAAGTCGATCGCGCCCGGAGCGGGCCGGCCGGTGACGCCGCGGTCGGAGAGGTCGAAGCCGGCGCGGGTCATGTCGAGGAAGACATTGTCGTCCTCGTTCTTACGGGCGACGATCACTGCAGGGGCAAGGGCGGCTCCGGCCCGCATCAGGCCGGCATCGAAGCGTGCCCGGCCCTCGGTGTCGGTGCGGGCGGTCGCGAGAACTTCGTTGTTCTTGGCGATTAGTTGCAGGTCGACATCGGCCAGGGGTGCGGCGCTCGCCAGCGACCGGGCAAAAACGTGCAGGCCGTCTGTGCCGGCAAAAGTCGAGAGGCCGATGTCGGAGACGACGAACCATTGGGTCGCGCGGGTATCCCAGTTTTCGCTATTGGCGTTGGCGACGGTGGCGGTCATGACATAGATGCCGGGACGGCGCTTGGGCAATGCCTCGTCGACCGGGAAGCTGGTGACCACGTCCTTGTTGAGTTCGCTGGCGATGTCGATCGTGCCCTGCCAGATCAGCTCGCCGCTCTCGCTTTCGATACGGTCGGCGCCGTAGCCGTCGAGCTGGGTGAGGAACTGTGATGCGGCCAAGAGCGGCGCGACGTTGCGGTCGCCGATGCGATAAAGCTGCAGCTTGGCGCTCTCGGTGTTGACCGAGACCAGCGGAATGCCGCGGCGCGCGGTTGACGGCAGGACGAAATTATCGCCGGTGAAGCGGACGGACGCGGAGCGATCCTTCACATAAATATCAAGGTCCACCTGGGCCTGGAGATCCTCCTCGACGGAGGACGGCAGGCCGGCACGCAAAGCGAGCTTGTAGCGCGCGCCGTGGGTCAGTCCCTCGACGCAAATCTGGTTATCCTTGGCTTCGACGGCTTTCGGTGCCACCCCGTCAAGGGTCACGAAGGGAGTGTAGTCGACGCCACGCTTGATCAGCGGATCGGAAAACTCGACGCAGGCGCGCGGTGTCAGGCTGTCGGCATCGACAGTATTGCTGACGACGCGGAAGCCCTTGCGGGCACGTAGGTCGTTATAGGCGGCCTGGACGGTCTTGGCGGTCACGAGCCCGAGGCTTGCCTTGTAGGCATTGAGCGCGCCTCGATAGTTCTCCGAGTTCTCGAGCCCCTTGGCAAGCACGGCCAGCGCATCGGCGCGGGCCTGGGTGGAGCGCGTCAGCAGGTAGCCGTTAAAAGCGGCCAGCACGCCTTGTCCGGTCATTTCGCTGTTGTTTGTGATCGCATTGGCGGCACGCGCCACGTCGAGCCAAACGGAGGGGTCTTCCGGGGTGAGCGCGAGAGCGCCTTTGAAGGCGTGCAGTGCACTTTCATAGTTGCGAACCGCGAGCGCCTGCCGCCCGAGGGCGAGCAATTCGTTATGGCCTAAACCCTGCTGATCTTCAGTCAGAGCCAAGTCGGCGCGTTGCTCGCGCGCATCCTGCGCCAACTGCTCGGACACAAAATCGGGCCGGGACGGCGCACCGATGTCCGGCTCGCGGCCTTGTTCGACGATACGGCCGGCGATGGCACCGGCAAAGGTGTTCAGCTGGTTGAAGTCATGCTTGAGGAAGCACCACTTGACCTTGGGGTTATAGGTGAACGCCCTGCATTCGCTGTCGGCGATGCAGCTCGTTTCGCACTGGGCTAGGGATACGTTCTGTTCTGTTCGCAGATCGAACCCAAAATAGTCGCCGTCTCGTGTGGTGACGATGCTGCGACCGCCGGCCGATAGGGCGGGTGGCGCCAGAGAAAGAAGGCCGAACAGAAGTGCGATGAAGCCTTTAGACCTGTGCCTGGACATGATGCCCCTCCCCACGCGTGTACATTTTGGTGAAGGATAGTCTTCGTCTATAACACGCGCTTGTCAATTGTACCCGAGGTCGCGCACCGCGCCTGTACGACCTGCGTCAGGGTTCGTTACGGATGGTCCTGACGTCGACATGCAAGGCGCGGCCGGCTCCCCATCCGTTGATTGCCGCGCCGAGACCGAAGGCGACGAAGACAGTCGAGGTGGCGGCGAAGCTGCCGGTCCAGTCCCGGATGAGGCCGACCAGCAGCGGTGCGATCGCGGCCAGCGTATAGCCGACGAATTGCGCCATGCCGGACAGATGGGCGGCGACATGCGGGTCAGGTGAGCGCAGCACGACGGCGGTCAGGGCCACGGCGACCAGCCCACCTTGGCCGATGCCTTGCAGCACGGCGAACGGCCAGACGGTCGAGAGCGGTGCGAACAAGAGGCCGAGCAGGCCGATGACGGCGATGGCGGCGAGGGCGACATGGACCAGTCGCTGATCCTTGCCGCGTACGGCGATCTGCGGCGAGACGATACAGGATGCGGCCTGTACCATGACCGAGAGCGAGACGATCGCTCCGGCGGTGACGCCATCGATGCCGCGATCCCGAAGGATCGGCACCAGCCAGCCGAAGACACAGTAGGCGAGAGCCGATTGTAGCCCCATGAAAAGGGTCACTTGCCAGGCCAGACGGTCGCGCCACAATCCCTCGACTCGAAAACTGGTCTTCGCCGGCTTAGCCCTGCTGCCGAGGGCCTGAGGTAACCAGATGACGCCAACGATGGCGGCGGGGATGGCCCAGATCGCCAGCGTGGCGCCGAGAGAACCACCTAGGACTGCCTCCGCCGGCAAGGTCAGGCCGGCGGCACCGGCCGCCCCGGCACAGAGCGCCATTGTATAGAAGCCGGTCATCAGTGCGGCCCTGTCGGGGAAGTCGCGCTTGACCAGGCCGGGCAGAAGGACATTGCCGATGGCGATGCAGGCGCCGGCGAGTGCTGTGCCGAGAAAGAGCAGGGGAACGGAATGCAGGCCGCGCAGCGCGGTGCCGAGCGCAAGCAGGGCAACGGCCGCGAGCAGTGTCCGTTCTGCTCCGAAACGTCCGGCGAGGCGCGGTGCAAGCGGAGAGAACAGGCCGAGGCAGGCGACCGGCACGGTGGTCAGCAGACTGGCGCCGGCCGCGGAAAGCCCCAGTTGCGAGCGGATTTCCGGCAGTAGGGCCGAGGCACTGGAAAAGAGCGGCCGCAGATTGAAGGCGATCAGAACCAGGCTGATGCCAAGCAGGAGGCGCGCGAGCGGGCTCATCACTGCGGTGGGCGGTGGCGCAGGCGGTGTGTCCTCCGCATCGATCAGGAGTTCGTCGCCCAGATCGAGTGGCTTGGTCTGTTCGGTCATGGTCACGTGTCGGTCTTTCCATCGAGAAAGGCGAAGACCGGCGCCATGAAGCGACGCACCGCCGCATCGGCCTTGTCCGGATCGCCGGTTTCAATCGCGTCAATGATCGCCGCGTGGGCGGCGATGTCGGGTTCGGGCAATTCTCCGCCGGTCGTCGCCTGGATCGTCTCCGTGATCGAAGCCGAGAAGAAGTTGAAAAGTTCGATCATGGCCCTGTTGCCCGAGGCGGCGATGACGGCCTTGTGGAAGGCGAGATCTCGGGTGATGAAGCTCTCCCTGTCGCCAACATCGGAATTGCCACGTTGGGCCAGCAGGGCGCGCAGTCGGGCGATCGTTGCGGGCGTGGCGCGCCGGGCGGCAAGTCTGGCGGCCTCGACGTCGAGCGCGCAGCGGGCCTCGAAACGGTCGCGGAGGCTGGCATGGCGAGCGGCGTCCAGCGTGCGACTGCCGTCAGAGGCGGAACGAACGTAGGTGCCGGACCCTTGCAGTACTTCCAGCAGGCCCTGGGACGCGAGCACGCGCACCGCTTCGCGCACGGTGCCACGGCTGACGCCGAGCGTGGTGCACAGCGTCGCTTCGTTCGGCAGACGCGAGCCGACCGGGAAGCGACCGGATATGATCTCTTCGCGGATGGCTTCGGTCGCCGTGTCGGCGAGGCTGGTCTTCTGAACGGGCTTCATGACGAATAGATAAAATCATCAGATGACTTTGGCAAGCGGAAACTCCCCCCGTGCAGAAGCACTGGCTGGCGGCCAGGTCAGTCGGCGCTGCGATCTTGGGAGGTGTTGAATTCCCGCACCTGTGCCAGAAGCCAGTTCGAGAAGGCCGTTGCCGGGAGGTAGGCCATCTTCGACAGCGGTCGCACGAGGTAATAGGCGCTGGCGCTCTTCACCTCGTGTTTCCATGCACGGACCAACTGGCCGCTCGCGAGTTCCGGCTCGATGAGAAATGTCGGTACCAGCGCGATGCCGAGGCCGGCAAGGCAGGCCTGCACGACATTGGAGAATTGTTCGAACCGCATGCCACCACCACGGCCGTTGGCTATTCCCAGACTTGCGAACCAGTGTTCCCATGCCCGCGGTCGCGAAGCCATGTCGAAGAGCGGCATGGACAGCATATCTTCGGGGGTTGAAACGGGGTGGTCGTGCAGGAAGGCGGGGCTGCAAACGGGAACGACCATTTCCTGCATCAGGAACTGGCAATCGGTTCCGGGCCAATTCGGCTCACCGATATGGATGGCGGCGTCGAGCCCCGAGGCTTCAAAGTCGAACTGGCCGATGCGCGTGGCAAAATCGATGATGATCGACGGGTTCTTCTGCAGGAAATCCGGGATGCGCGGCATCAGCCAGCGTGTGCCGAAGGTTGGCAGGATCGCCAGGCGCAAATGGGTATCCTCCGCCTTGGCCATGGCCTCGAGCGAAAGCGTGCGGATCGTCGCCAGTGCGTCGCCAATGCCCTTGGCATAATCGCGGCCGATGCCGGTGAGCTCCACGCCGCGGTTGTTGCGATCAAACAGCTTGACCCCGAGTTGGTCTTCCAGGAGGGATATCTGTCGACTGATCGCCCCTTGGGTGAGGTTCAGTTCATTGGCTGCGGCGGAAAAACTACCCAGCTTGGCGACGGAATCAAAGGCGGCGAGCGCGCTGGTCGAAGGTAGGAAACGGCGTTGGTGGGTCAGCATTGGCCATGAATAGACCTGATGGCCGCATGAGTAAACATGTCTTGCGTTACGACCCTGTTTCGTCAATCTATACCCGACTTTAGAGAGGATTTCAGACCTATGAGCGAAATGCGGCCATTTTCCTGGAGTGATCCATTCCTGATGACGGAGGTGCTCACCGAAGATGAGCGCATGATCCAGGCCTCTGCCGAGGCTTTTGCCCAAAGCGAGCTTATGCCGCGCGTCAGCGAGGCCTATCTCAACGAGACGGTTGCGCCTGAACTGTTCAAGTTGATGGGGCAAGCCGGTCTGCTCGGCGTGACGCTGCCGGAGAAATACGGCGCGGCAGATGCCGGCTATGTTGCCTACGGCCTTGTTGCCCGCGAAGTCGAGCGTATCGATTCCGGCTACCGCTCGATGATGAGCGTGCAATCCTCGCTGGTCATCTATCCGATCTATGCCTACGGCTCGGAAGAGCAGAAGGACAAGTACCTGCCGGGTCTCGTTTCCGGCGATCTGATCGGCTGCTTCGGTCTCACCGAACCGGATGCCGGCTCCGATCCAGGCGGCATGAAGACCCGCGCCGAGAAGATCGAGGGCGGTTACCGCCTGCGTGGTTCCAAGATGTGGATTTCGAATGCGCCGATCGCAGACGTCTTTGTCGTCTGGGCGAAATCCGAAGCCCATGGCGGTGAGATTCGCGGCTTTGTGCTCGAAAAGGGTATGAAGGGTCTCTCCGCTCCAAAGATCGGCGGCAAGCTCTCGCTGCGCGCTTCTGTCACCGGTGAAATCGTCTTGGACGGTGTCGAAGTGGGCGAAGATGCTCTTCTGCCCGGTGTCTCCGGCCTCAAGGGACCGTTCGGCTGCCTCAACCGCGCCCGCTACGGCATTTCCTGGGGCGTCATGGGGGCGGCCGAAGATTGCTGGCATCGCGCTCGCCAGTATGGCCTCGACCGCAAGCAGTTCGGCAAGCCGCTCGCCGGCACGCAGCTCTACCAGAAGAAGCTGGCCGACATGCAGACGGAAATCACGCTCGGTCTGTTCGCCTCGCTGCGGGTCGGCCGCCTGATGGATGAGCATCAGTTCGCGCCGGAAATGATCTCGATCATCAAGCGCAACAACTGCGGCAAGGCGCTCGACATCGCTCGCATGGCCCGCGACATGCACGGCGGCAATGGTATCCAGATCGAATACCATGTCATGCGCCATGCGCAGAACCTGGAGACGGTCAAT
This sequence comes from Paenirhizobium naphthalenivorans, assembly GCF_007992095.1. Taxonomy (GTDB): domain Bacteria; phylum Pseudomonadota; class Alphaproteobacteria; order Rhizobiales; family Rhizobiaceae; genus Allorhizobium; species Allorhizobium naphthalenivorans. The sequence continues at coordinate 51,172 of NZ_BJZP01000026.1, read as the reverse complement.
ACCTACGAGGGGACGCATGATGTCCATGCGCTGATCCTTGGCCGTGCGCAGACCGGAATCCAGGCGTTCTTCTGAGTTTATCTGCATCTAATTCACTGTAGAGGCGGTCTTCGGGCCGCCTTTTTCATCTCGCAGTTCTGTCGGAGATGGGGCGGCTTCGTCGCTGGAGCCCCCTCCGGGGGGGGGGGCGATCGGGCAGCGTCCTGTTTGCGAGTGTGAGCAAGATTTTCCGGGGAATCCCCGGATTCTTGTTGTTTGTCATTCCATGGTGAAATTTAACTGTTCATCAACCGCTGCGCCATTAGCAGTGAACAAGCGATTCACGGTTTGTTAGAGTATTAGCGGACCGTCATCTTGAGCTATGTCGTTGGATGCCCTTTGTCACGCGCGTGGTCACGAAACCCCGTTGATCTGGTTGAGAGACCGCACACCCGGATCGTGAGTTTTCTAGTCTGGGTCCGCCGAGAAGCCAGGAGAAGCAGACATGTATGCCGTTGCCGTGCTCGACAGACAAGCCCTTGCCACATTCACGCGGGAGCATCCCTGGCTGGAATTTCCGGACGATATCCGTGAAGTTTCGCTGTTCTTCGATGACAACGGGTGTCCCGCGCGGCTGTCGGCGGTCTCTGTGGGTGCTGATGGCGCCGACTATCCGGCCGACACGAACGTGTTTTCCACCGACACCATACTGGCGCTTATCCGCTTCGCCCCGCACGGCACGCCCAGGAGCTGGGAAAGCCCGGAGGAGGCGCGCGTCTGGCGCATTCTCGAAAGGTTGCCGACGTGTGACGAAATGGTGCTGGTGGACGAGACTTTGGAGGCCAGTCGCCGGAGTGTGCTTGATGAAGCCTATGAAATCGTACGGAAGATGACCGTCGACGCGTACCAGGGACTTGCCGGATCCGCTGGGTCGCCGCAGGAGGCTGATCGGCTGAGTAAGGCTGCGCTTTTGGTGCCCGCGCGACTGGACGATGTGACCGAGGAGACCAAGCCGCTGTTTCTGGAGGTTGATCTCTGGCGCCTTGTGGCGGTTGTTCGCGACGAGGCCTCCATGTCAGTCGACTACGAGGTGCCGTCGGCGCTTGAACTGGACGAGCTGGACAGGCTGATCGGCGATCCCAGAGAGAGCGAAGGCGTCTCGGATTCGCTCATTCAAACCCTCTTCGATCTGTCGCCTGCGGCTTTCTCGATTTCGACCATCGGCAAGAACAGTTCACGCTACGTCCGCGTCAACAAGGCCTATCTCGATCTTGTCGGCAAGCGTTGGGAGGAGATCCGCGGCCACGAAATGGTTTCTTCAGGGTTGGCCATCGGCAATGAGGCGCGTGAGCGGCGACTTGCGATGCTGGATCGGGACGGCGCCTATTCGGGCGAGCGCGCGGAAATCCGCAACGCAAAGGGCGAAATCATCCCGATACTGATCTCGGCCCGGCGACTGAATCTCGCCGGAGAGCTTTATGATTTCGAAGTGATCACCGACGTCTCGCGGAACTGACCGGCGCGCACGATTTCGCCACACGCTTTGGCAAAAGCAAGGGATGCGCCACCGCAGCGCTTTGTCTTCGTCCGTCTGGCCGGTCGCCTTCACTGGCGCTTGTCGAGGAGGCGGGTAAGCGTGCGTTCCACGACATCGACCATGACCATGGTTTGGTGATCGACCTCGATGTTCAGCTTGTCGCCTGGCGCGTAACGTGGAAACGTCGTCTGCCGAAGTGTCTCGGGAATGAGGTTGATCTGAAAAACATTGCCTTGTGCTTCGGCCACAGTCAGGCTTGCGCCGTTGACCGCGAGGAAACCGCGCGGAAATATGTACTTCGCCCAGGCTTCGGGCACGGAAAAACGAATGAAAGCGCCAGGCATCTCGCTCTTGGCAGCGACCAACGTCGCCGTCGTCGCGATATGACCGGCAATCGCGTGCCCGCCATTTTCGTCATTGGGCTTGGCTGAACGCTCGATATTGACGCTGTCGCCGGCGGTGAGATCGGACAGATTGGTGCGCTCGAGCGTGGCGTCCATGGCATCGAACGTTACGGTCGAGCCGTTGATCGAGGTTGCCGAAAGGCAGACGCCCTCCACAGAAACACTGCCGCCGATCTGCAATCCCTCGACAAGGCGCTCCGGAAACTCGATGTGGAACTCGGTGTATCCCTCATGACGGATGATGTTGGTGACTGGAGCCACCGCCTGAACGATACCGGTATACATGTTTCTTCCTGTGTTCTTCTCTTAGCCTGGATGAGCCACCCGCGACGATTTTCGCCAAACGTAATGCGCAATGCGCCAAAAACAACCACTTAAACTGGATGCCGCATCAAGATTTTCTGAACATTCCTTCAGAGCCAGCCGATGACCTTGCCGTGCGTGAAGCATCAGCGCTATAGGTCTGTCGAACGGTTGCGGTGCAAACGATTTCTTGGATCTGTCATGAAGGAACGCTAGGTTCGGGCATGTCGAAAATTCTCTCCATTGCACTCAATCCCGCCATTGATATTTCCAGCGACGCCGACACGGTCTGTCACACGCACAAGACCCGTACGCACAACCAACGCCAGCATGCTGGCGGCGGCGGTGTCAACGTGGCGCGCGTGATCGTCGAACTGGGGGGCAATTGCGAATTGCTCTATCTCTCGGGCGGGGCCACCGGGACACTGCTTGAAGCCATGCTGAAGCCGCTTGATGTGCGGCAACATAGATTCGGGATCCACGATCCGGTGCGGGTCGCCTATAACGTGCGGGAGTTGTCGACCAATCTAGAATATCGCTTCGTGCCGGAAGGACCGCTGGTTACCGAGGAGGAGCTGGCGCCGGTCTTCGACCTGCTGGAAACAAGCGACGCGGACTATGTGGTCGCCAGTGGCAGCCTGCCGCGTGGCGTCGGCGAGGACATCTATGCCCGGATGGCCGACATAGCCTCCCGCAATAATGCCCGTTTCATACTCGACACGTCCGGCGAGGCACTGCATGTTACGCTTGTGAAGGCCAAGGTCTTCCTGGTCAAGCCGAGCCTTGGCGAGTTGCAGAGCTTTGTCGGGAAAAAGGTTGACCATGAAAATGCGGGTGAGGTGGCTCAGGCCATCGTCCGCAGCGGAGCTGCTCAATATATCGCCGTGACACTCGGGGGCGAGGGCGCAATCCTCGTCAGTGCTGACCGGGTTCATCGGCTGCCCGCGATCAACGTTCCCGTTCAGTCGGCGGTCGGTGCCGGGGACAGTTTCGTCGCGGGAATGACCTGGTCGCTGGCCGAGGGGCACGACATTGGCGAGGCTTTCCGCTTTGGCCTTGCTGCGGGGGCAGCGGCGGTGATGACTGCAGGCACCGAACTCTGCCTGCGCGATGATGTGCTGCGGCTCTACGGTGCAATCAAGGGCTAATCCTGACAGCGCTGCCCGGCTTCAGGATCAGAGCCGCATGCCGCTCTTGCCGTCGAACAGCTTTGCCTTGCCCATGTTGACCTCGAACCGGAAGATTTCGCCCGGCTTGACCCGTTCTTCAGGCCTGACGCGTGCAATCGCTTCTATGCCGCCCAGCGTGAAGACCAGCATGGTGTCCGGTCCGGTCGGTTCGACCACGTCGACCACGCGTTCGAAAGCGAACAGATCCGATTGCCGTACGCTATGGGCGCCGACATGGGTTATCGCTTCCGGGCGCAGTCCAAGATGGATCTCCTCGCCTTCGCGGCCCGTGACCTTTTCCGTCTGGTTCGAATTGAGAGGAAACAGGATCGTGCCTTCCTCGTCGGAGACGGCGATCGCATAGCCACCTTCATTGACGACCCGCCCCTTGACTATGTTCATCGACGGCGATCCCATGAAGCCAGCGACGAAAAGGTCGACCGGGTTCTCGTAGACTTCCTCCGGCGTGCCGAATTGCCGGACATGGCCGTTGTCCATCACGGCGATGCGCGAGGCGAGTGTCATTGCCTCGATCTGGTCGTGGGTGACGTAGACGATGGTCTTGCCAAGGCGCAGATGGAGTTTTTTTACCTCGGTCCGCATCTCGATGCGGAGCTTGGCATCGAGGTTCGAGAGCGGCTCGTCGAACAGGAAGACGTCCGGATTACGCACGAGCGCACGCCCCATTGCGACGCGCTGGCGCTGGCCGCCAGACAGTTGTCCCGGTTTGCGGTCAAGCAATTGCTCGATATGCAAAAGTTGGGAGACGTCGGCGAGTGCCTCATCCTGCACGGCGCGATCGACTCCGCGGGTCTGCATGCCGAAGGTGATGTTCTCCTGCACCGTTTTTGTCGGATAGAGCGCGTAGGACTGGAACACCATGGCGATGTTGCGGTCCTTCGGCGGTACGTCGTTGACCAGCTTGTCGCCGATCCGGATCTCTCCGCTGGTCAATGTCTCCAAGCCGGCGATCAGGTTGAGCAGGGTGGATTTACCACAGCCCGAGGGACCGACCAGGACGACGAATTCGCCATCCTCGAGGTCGATGCTCACACCCTTGATGACCTCGACCGGGCCGAATTTCTTCCAGACGTTCCGCAGTTCTACTTTTGCCATTCTCTCAACCTTTCACGGCACCTGCGGCCAAGCCGCGGACGAAATATTTGCCCGCCACGATGTAGACGAGAAGGGTTGGCAGGGCAGCGATGATCGCCGCTGCCATGTCGACATTATATTCCTTTACGCCGGTGCTCGACGCGACGATATTGTTGAGCGCGACCGTGACCGGATTACTGTCGCCGACCGTGAAGGCGACGCCGAACAGGAAGTCGTTCCAGATCTGCGTGAATTGCCAGATGACGGTCACGACGATGGTCGGCAGCGACATGGGCAACAGCAGCGTGAAGAAGATGCGGAAGAAGCCAGCGCCGTCGATCTTTGCTGCGTGGACGATGCCGTCCGACACACCGACGAAGAAGTTGCGGAAAAACAGCGTGGTGAAGGACAGGCCGTAGATCGTGTGCACCAGGATCAGGCCGTAGACGCTGCCGGCGAGACCGAAATAGCCGAGCATGCGCGCCATCGGTAGTAGCACGACCTGAAAGGGGATGAAGGAGCCGAACAGCATCAGCGCGAAGATGAAGTCGGCGCCGGGGAACTTCCATTTGGTCAACGCGTAACCGTTGAGCGCACCGAGCAGGGTGGAGATGGTAACGGCCGGGATGACCATCAGGATGGAATTCATGAAGTAAGGCTGCAGACCGGTGCAGCGAACGCCGACGCAAGCGGAACTCCATGCCTTTGCCCAGGCGGCGAAGGTTATCTCCTTCGGCAGGCTGATCAGAGACGACGTATGGATCTCCTCAAGCGACTTCAGAGAAGTCGCGATCATCACGAAGAGCGGCATCAGGTAATAGAGGCAGAAGAGACCGAGGATGGCGAAGAGCAGCATCCGCAGCAGCGTATTATGCAAACCTTTGGGGCGGACGATGCCGGAGACGGCGGTTCTGCTCATTTCGTCGGCCTCCGCAGTTCGGAATAGAGATAGGGGATGAAGATCGCCGTCACGGTCACCAGCATCATCACCGCGCTCGCAGCCGCCGTGCCAAGTTCGCTGCGTTGGAAGGCGAAGGAATACATGAAGGTTGCCGGCATGTCTGTCGCATAGCCGGGGCCGCCGCCGGTGAGCGCCATGACCAGGTCGAAGCTCTTGATCGCCAGATGCGAAAGGATGACGAAGGAAGAAAAAAAGACCGGGCGCACGATCGGCAGGATGATGTTCCAATAGGTGCGGAACGGGCCGGCGCCATCGATCGCTGCAGCCTTGATGATTTCGTCGTCGACCGAGCGCAGTCCAGCCAGGAACAGCGCCATGACATAGCCCGAGGATTGCCACACACCGGCGATGACGACGGTGTAGATCGCCATCTTCGGGTCGACCAGCCAGTCGAAGTTGAAGTTGGGAAACCCCCAGCCCTGGATGATCTTCTCGATGCCGAGGGTAGGGTTGAGGATCCATTTCCATGCGGTGCCGGTGACAATGAAGGACAACGCCATCGGATAGAGATAGATGGTGCGGATCACGCCTTCGGCACGAATCCGCTGATCCAGCAGTATGGCAAGGATGAGGCCGATCAGCATGCAGCCGACGATGAACATGCTGGTGAAGATGAACAGGTTTTCGAGCGCGACGTACCAACGCGGTGTGCTCCACAGCCGCTCATACTGGGCAAGGCCGATCAGCGTGTAGTTCGGCATGACGCCGGACTTGGTAAATGAAATATAGATTGTCCAGGCGATGAAGCCATAAACGAACACGAGACTGGCGGCGAACATCGGTGACACGACCATCTGCGGTAGCCACCGCTCGAAAAAGCGATCAAACGCGATCCGTCGGCTCTTGTCACTCATGCTTCGGCTCCTCCCCGCATTATCTTCATCACCCACCCGCGGTCTGCGCCGCCCTAAGCGGGATGCACCGGAGGCCGGCATGGCCGGACCCCGGTGGGCATCGATCGAGGAAATGCCTTACTGCGCGCGCTTCACGGCTTCGCCCATGGCCTTGGCGGCATCGGCCGAACTCATCTCCGAATTGAAGAAATTGGTGATGACGTCGAGGAACTCGCCCCGTACCGTACGCGGAACCGCCATTTCATGGGCCATGGAGGGAACGAAGGTGTTGTTCTTCACAGCAGCGATCATGTCCTCGTGGGACTTTAGGGCGCAGCTGTCGAACTTGTCCAGCTTGACGTCGGTCCGGGCCGGAATAGAGCCCTTAGCCAGGTTGAAGGTTTCCTGAAACTCGGGCGACATGATCAAGCTCGCCAACACCTTCTGACCTTCGATGCGGTCGGCGCCTGAGACCTTGAAGAAGGCAAAGCTGTCGGTGTTGAAGCTGAAGCCATTTCCGGGCGTCGGTGCGCAAATGAAGTCCTTGCCCGGCACCTTGCCGGCGGCGAGAAATTCGCCCTTGGCCCAGTCGCCCATGATCTGGAAGGCGGCTTCGCCGTTCATCACCATAGCGGTCGCGAGGTTCCAGTCGCGGCCGGAGAAGCCCGGATCGACATCGCCACGCAGTTTGCGGAGCTGATCGAAGACCTTGACCATGGTCTCCCCGGTCAGGGCTTCCTGGTCAAGCTCGATCAGCGCCTTGCGATAGAAGTCGGCACCCATGCTCAGCACGATCGTTTCGAATACGGTGGCATCCTGCCAAGGTTGTCCACCATGGGCGAGTGGTGTAATTCCGGCTGCCTTCAGCTTGTCAGCGACCGCGTTGAATTCGTCCCAGGTCTTGGGAACTTCCGCTCCGACCTTGGCGAGTACTGCGGGGTTGACCCACATCCAGTCAATCCGGTGAACGTTGACCGGAGCTGCGACGTACTTGCCTTTGTATTTCATAATCTCCGCCATGGACGGTGGCAGGACATCGTCCCACTTCTCGGCCTTGGCCACGTCCTCGACATCGGCCAGAACGCCCTGTTCGGCCCATTCCTGGATGCCGGGGCCCTTCAGCTGAACAGCCGCCGGGGGATTGCCGGCCATAACGCGGGCGCGAAGTGCCGTCATCGCGGCATCTCCACCGCCGCCGGCGATTGGCGAGTCTTCCCACTTGCCACCCTGCTTCTCGAAGGCTTCTTTCAAAGTACCTACGGCCTTGGCTTCACCACCTGATGTCCACCAGTGCAGGACCTCGACGGTGCCGCCGGCATGGCCAGCGACTGGCAGCATCAGAAGCGAAATGGCAGTTGCAGTCAAAAGAGATTTCAAATTGCGCATGGTACCCTCCCGTAAATTGCGGGCTCAAACGCCCGATGCCTGAATGGCCTTGGAAAAAGCTACTTGGATCTGCATAAAAGCTGCCGAGCGATCGTCCGCATTCAGCGGCCCATAGACGAAAACAGACTACAACAATAATGATAGGCTTATTTGACACGGATCAATCGGCGCGGGAAAATAACCCCGCGCCGATTGGCTGGCCGGGCGAGCAATCAGCTGCGGCCAGCCTTGGCCTTTTCCGCCTTGGCGACGATCTGCTTAACGGCGATGAAACTGTCAGGGCTGACTGACATTGAGTCGATGCCGCAATCGACCAGAAACTCGGCGAATTCTGGATGATCGCTCGGTGCCTGACCGCACAGGCCGATCTTGGCGCCGGCCTTATTCGCCTCCGAAATGACCTTCTCGATCATCCATTTGACCGCCTCGTCCTGCTCGTCGAACAGGTCGGCGAGTTCGCCCGAATCGCGATCGACGCCGAGGGTAAGCTGGGTGAGGTCGTTCGAGCCGATTGAGAAGCCGTCGAAGCGGTCGGCGAACTTGGCGGCCAAGATGACATTCGAGGGGATCTCGCACATCACGTAGATCTGCAGGCCGTTCTCGCCGCGCTTCAGGCCGTTCTCCGCCATGACGCCAAGCACCTTGTCGGCCTCGCCGACCGAGCGGCAGAATGGGATCATCACGACGACGTTGGTGAAGCCCATTTCATCACGCAGGCGCTTGATGGCACGGCATTCGAGCGCAAAGCCCTCGCGGTAACGGGGCGAGTAGTAGCGCGATGCGCCACGGAAGCCGATCATCGGGTTTTCTTCCGCAGGCTCGAACTCGGCACCGCCGACGAGGCCGGCATATTCATTGGTCTTGAAGTCGCTCATGCGGATGATGACAGGCTTCGGATAGACGGCGGCGGCCAGCCTCCCCAGTCCAAGCGCGAGCTTGTCGACGAAATAGTCCGGCTTGTTGTCATAGCCGGCGGTCAATTTGGCGATCTCGGCCTTGGCTTCTTCGTCCTTCAATGTGTCGAAATGAACGAGTGCCATCGGATGCACCCGGATGGCGTTTGACACGACGAACTCCATGCGGGCAAGGCCGATGCCATCGGCCGGCAAGCGCCACCAGCGAAAGGCGGAGCCAGGGTTGGCCAAGTTCAGCATGACCGCGGTCTTGGTCGCCGGCAGACCGGTAACATCAAGCTTCTCGACCGAGAAATCAGCGATGCCCTCATAAACGAAGCCTTCGTCACCCTCGGCGCAGGAGATGGTCACTTCCTGGCCAGTGTGCAGAATCTCGGTCGCGTTGCCGCTGCCGACGACGGCGGGCAGGCCGAGTTCACGGCTGACGATAGCGGCATGTGACGTACGCCCGCCATGGTCGGTGATGATGGCCGCGGCGCGTTTCATGATCGGCACCCAGTCCGGGTCGGTGGTTTGCGTGACGAGGATCGAGCCATCGACGAACTGATCGATGTCCTTGGCGCTTTCGATCAGGCAAACCTGCCCGCTGGCGATGGCATCGCCGATCGACAGACCCTTGGTCAGGATCTTACCCTTTTTATGGATGGTATAGGATTTGAAGGCGCCGACATCACGCCGCGCCTGAACCGTTTCCGGGCGGGCCTGGACGATGAACATATCGCCTGTGTTGCCGTCACGCGCCCATTCCATGTCCATCGGGCAGCCGTAGTGCTGTTCAATGGTTGTCGCCCAGCGGGCGAGTTCGACGATCTCCCGGTCGCTCAGCACCCAAGCAGCCCGCTCGACCTTGGAGGTCGGGACGTTGCGCGTCGGGTTATCTCCGACGGCATAGATCATCTTGATGTCCTTGGCGCCCTTCTTTTTCTCGATGATCGGCGAAAGCGCCCTATTGTCGAGCAAAGGCTTGAACACTTGGTATTCGTCCGGGTCGACCGCCCCCTGCACGACATTTTCGCCGAGCCCCCAGGCAGCATTGATCAGCACGACCTTGTCGAAGCCGGTTTCGGTGTCGATCGAGAACATCACGCCGGAACCGCCGATGTCGGAGCGCACCATCTGCTGTACGCCGATCGACAGCGCCACCTTCATATGATCGAAGCCCTTGGTCTTGCGGTAGCTGATCGCGCGGTCGGTGAAGAGCGAGGCGTAGCAGCGGCGGCAGGCGTCAATCAGCGCGGTTTCGCCCCGGATGTTGAGGAAAGTCTCCTGCTGGCCAGCAAAGCTGGCATCCGGCAGATCCTCGGCGGTTGCGCTGGAACGCACGGCCACCTCGACCTCGTCCACCCCGGCGCGGCTGGATAGCTCTCGGTAGGCGGTGCGGATCTCGGACTCCATCTCGGCCGGCCAGTCGCCCTTGAGGAAGATGTTGCGGATCGCCAGTCCGGTTTCAGCGAGCGTCGCCTTGCCCGCCTCCCACTCGGCGATGAAGTCGGTCATGCGGTCCTTGAGCTTGTTCGCCGACACATAGTTCCAATAGGCGTCGGATGTGGTGGCGAAGCCTGGTGGAACCCGAATGCCCTTGGCCTCGAGCGTCTGGACCATTTCGCCGAGCGAGGCATTCTTGCCGCCGACTCGGGGAACGTCATGGCGCCCCAGTGTTTCAAACCATGCGATGGACTGCTGCACTGCGGACATGAGAATTCTCCCGGATAATGTCTTTTGTGATGGATCGCTTGAAACGACTATAATGTTCTCAACTATAAGCACCGCTTTGTCACCGTGCTTTGACAATAATCAAACGGGCCTGTGAATGCAGCCTTCCGGGCCTCGCTCGCTTGACGGCGCCTTCGGTGTTTGTTCCGCGCCGGCTTCGGCATACGCTGGCGGTGACTGCGCTCAATGGTTGCGTCCGCTCTTGAAGGCGCCCTCGCTTAAACGCTTGAATCAGATTCAATTTCCAGCAGTATTCATTCATAGGATTCATTAAAGGAACAGCTGTTTCATGCGCGTCGACTTTCTCGGCCTGGAGGCCTTTTTGTGCATTGCCGATCGCGGCAGCTTTCACCGGGCGGCCGCCCACCTCAATCTTTCTCAGACGGCTCTCAGCCACAGGATGAAGAAGCTCGAGGACGATCTTGGACTGAAACTTCTGGCGCGTACGACACGCCAAGTGGCCTTGACGCCGACCGGGGTCGAATTGCTGCCCAAGGCGCGACGTATCATGGAGGAGATCACCTCGTCGTTCGAGCAGTTGCGATTGCGCGGCAGAGAACGGCAGGAACATATTTCGATCGCTTGCCTGCCGACAGTGGCATCAATCTACCTACCGGGAATTCTCGGTGGCTTTCTCGATGAATACCGCGATGTCCGTGTGCGGATTCTCGATCACTCGGCCTCCGAGATCATCGACCATCTTCGCAAGGGCGAGGTGGAATTCGGAATTTCCATCGTCTCGTCGATGGCGATGGATCTCGAGATCACACCACTCTTCAAGGAGGCCTTCGTCCTTGCCTGTCCCAAGAGCCATCCACTGGCCAAGGGCGAAACTGCAACCTGGCAGGATCTCGAGGGGGAGCCGCTGATCCGCATTGGCACACTCACTGGAAACCGTATCCTGATTGACGATGCGCTTGGCAGTCGCCGGGAGAGCCTGTTGTGGCGCTACGAAGTGCGCCATATCGCGACTGCCATCAACATGGTGCAGGCGGGGCTCGGCTTGACGGTTCTCCCGGAGTTCGCCCTTGAAGGGAGTCGGGCCACCGAAATCGTCGCCGTGCCGATCCGTAATCCTTCCGTCGCGCGCACGATCGGCATCATCACGCGCAAGGGCATTCCGCTCAGTCCGCCCGCCGAGGCACTGTTTGGTCTGGTCATACGCGAGTTTCGTCAGGAAAAGCCGGTCAAGGCCTCACGCAAGTCGACGGATCTCGGCGAGTAGCCCCCCCTCCGTAGTTCTCGTCCGTTGCGGACCGCCGGAATCGCCTGGACCTGCGATTCCTTGGGAAGTTCGTCACTAATCTTTCGTTTCGCATTCAACTTTTTTTGACCGATGGGGTGCTTAATACTTGTCAAAATAACTCAAGTTATTTATCGACAAGGGCGGCGTCGCGATACCGGTGGGCAAAGTCTGCGGCGGTCTATCGGGACCTGTCACCAGAAAAAGGAGCTCCCAGTGTATCTTCGTCATTCGCAGCTCTGCATCAAGGGCCTCGCGCTGACCGGTTTTCTGGTTCTCGCCCCTGTCGCGTGTTTTGCGCAGGAGCCGGCCATGATCGCGCCCGTCGTCTCGACCTCATCCGCCGCTCCGGCCTCGGTTCGACCATTTGCGCCCGCCTTGAGCGAACCGCCTTCGGCAACGCCTGAATCCATGCCGGCAACGGCTCTTTCTCCGGTGGTGGCTGAGCAGGCGGCCGCTGCGCCGATGGTTGGGGAATCAGCAACGGACGAAGGCTTTTCTCGCCTGGATTTACCGCACAATCTCTCGCCGCTCGGTATGTTCATGGCCGCCGACTGGGTCGTCAAGGCGGTGATGGTGTCGCTCGCCTTCGCCTCGCTCGTTACCTGGACCGTTTGGCTTGCCAAGACGCTGCAACTCGCCGGTGCCCGGGTTCGGACGACACGAGGCCTGAACGTCGTTCTTAAGGCGCATACGCTTGAGCGCGCGCTGGCCGACATGGCGGGCCGTGGCGGAGTCGTCGTATCGATGCTGAGCAGCGCTGGCGAGGAAATCCGACTTTCGGACGCGGCCATCGATCAGGCTGGCGGCGAGGGCGTCAAGGAACGCGTCGCCTCGGCACTCGCGCGCATCGAGGTTCGCGCGGGTCGCCATATCGCCAAGGGTACCGGCGTGCTGGCGACGATCGGTTCGACCGCACCATTCGTGGGTCTGTTCGGCACAGTCTGGGGGATCATGAATTCCTTTATCGGCATCTCCGAATCCCAGACGACCAATCTGGCCATCGTCGCTCCGGGCATAGCAGAAGCGCTGTTGGCCACGGCCATCGGTCTGGTCGCAGCGATCCCCGCCGTCATCATCTATAATGTTCTTGCCCGCTCGGTGACCGCTTATCGGCAGTTACTGGGTGACGCTGCGGCTGGCATCGAGCGGTTGATCAGCCGTGACCTCGACTATCGCACGGTCCGCCACGGTGCCAAAGCCGCCGCTTTGGCGTTTGCTGCGGAGTAGCGGGAATGGCTGGTGGCATCCGAGAAAACCACTCCGGCGACGATCTGGCGGAAAACCACGAGATCAACGTCACGCCGTTCATCGATGTGATGCTCGTTCTGCTGATCATCTTCATGGTGGCCGCGCCGCTCGCGACCGTCGATGTGAGTGTCGACCTACCCGCCTCCACCTCGAAACCGGTGGAACGCCCTGATGAGCCTGTCTATGTCACGCTGAAGGAAGATATGAGCCTGTCGATCGGCAATGAGACAGTGGCGCGCGGGACATTGGGGGCCGATATCGACCGTCTGACCAAGGGCAACAGGGATAAGCGGATCTTCCTGCGCGCTGACAAGGCGGTAGAATATGGCGCCTTCATGGAGGTGATGAACCTGTTGCGCGATGCGGGGTATCTGAAGATCGCCCTGGTCGGGCTTGAGACCTTGGCGTCGTCACAACTCTCGCCGGGTGTGGAATCTCCGGTGCAAGGGACACCGCAATGACCCGCGATCCGATTGAACGCTCCAAGGGCAGGGCGGTCGGTGAGCTTCTGCTTTGGTCGACTGCGGCCGTCTGTGTGGCCGCGGCCCATGCCGGTGCTGTCGCTTTGCTGATGCAGCAGCCGGAGATAGTGGCTGCCGATGCCGCACCGCCGGCGGCGATCATGATTGAGTTGGCGCCCGAGCCCGTGGTGGATGTGACCGAGGAAAAGCAGATCGTCCCTGATCAGCTCGATGCGGATGAGGTGAAGACGGCTTCGCACCAGCCGGAGTTGACGCCGATCGTGGAACCCGAGCCGCTGCCGGAACTTTCGGTCGAAGAGGTCGTGGAGCCAGTCACAGAACCGCCCCCGCTCGAACCCGAGCCGCCGCCGGTCGATGAAACCGCTCCTCTTGAGCAGATGGCGTTGGCGCAGCTGGAAAACATGGTCGTGCCCATTCCCGTCATGCGCCCGCCCCGGTTGAATGTGGAGAGGCCCAAGAAGAAGGTCGAGGCGAAGCCGGTCGCCAAGCGGCAGCCTCCGCCGCCGGCATCCCAAGCGGCACGCAAGGCCAAGGCCGAGATTGAGCAAGCAGATCGCACCGCGGCGAAGGCGACAAGCGATGGAGGCGGTCGGAATGTCAGCCCCGCCAAATGGCAGTCCCGCCTGATGTCGCATCTGGAACGCCGCAAGCGCTATCCGTCGGAGGCGCGCCGCGAGCGTGAGGAAGGAACCGTCTATGTTCGGTTTCGGATCGATGACGGTGGCAATGTGCTTTCAGTTTCGCTGTCGCGTTCGTCCGGCCATGCGAGCCTGGATCAGGCCGTTCTGGATATGGTGCGTCACGCCTCTCCTGTTCCAGCGCCGCCGCCGGGTGTGAGCAAGACGATCACCGCGCCGGTGCGCTTCAATATGCGCTAGGATGGCTGGCGAAGAAATGTTTCGGCGGCAAGAAGGACGGCATCGATTGTGCCGGCCGCATCGACGCGGTGCCAGTCCATCGGCCCGAGGTCCTTCGACAGCTGCCTCTCAAGCACATCAAGTGTCGCGTCGGATTGACCCTTCGGTCTTGATGCAATGCGCGATTGCAGGGTGCTGGCGCCAGCCTCCAGCCAGAGGCCGGTGAAAGGTACGTGCAGTTGCTCAGCGACCGCCCGGATGGCGTTGCGGTCGTCGGTCCGGTCGAACACCGCATTAACGACGACGGTGCCGCCGCCGGCAATCACCAGCCGGGCCAAGTCGGCCATTGTCGAATAGACTTTCGCCGAAACATCTGGACGGTAGGCCTCAAGCGGCAGCCGTTCGTTGGCCGCGACGCCGAACATCGCCTTGCGGATGCGGTCGCTCTCGATCAGGCGGGCGCCTGGCGGTCCGGCAAGCCGCGGGGCGAGCCGGTCGGCGAGCGTCGACTTACCGGAACCGCTCAGGCCGCCGATGGCCACCAGTCGAGGTGCGCCTTGCACAAGCAGCGATGCGGCGAAGTCGAAATAGGCCTTGGCGTCTTGCGTCAGCTTGCCGTCGGGGTCGTTTCCCTCCTCGATCTGGGTGCCGGTCACATGGGCGCGAACGGCTGCCCGGACCGCCATGAAGAAGGGCAGGAGAGCGAAACCCTCGTCGTCACGACTGATGTCGAGGTAGCGGTTGACGACGATGTTGGCGAAATCCGGGAAACCGCGATGCCAGAGGTCCATCAACAGAAAGGCGAGGTCGTAGAGAATGTCGATCGTCGCGATCTGGTCGTTGAAATCGATGCAGTCGAACATGCGCGGCCCGGCAGGGCTGTCGAACAGGTTTCGCAGGTGCAGGTCGCCATGGCATAGCCGCACCTTGCCCTCGTTCTCCCGTTGATCCATCAGCGTGGCCCATTGCGCCCACGAGGTACGGAAGGCTTCGTTCAACCGGGCTATGGCCTGCGGTTCGAAAACATGGCTGGTGGCGAAGCCTGCCGCATTGATCTCCAGCACGCCGGCCATATTGGCGGAGCCACTGCCGGCGCGGACCACCGGGGCGTCGGCATGGACGGCCGCGATCATCCGGGCTGTCGCCTCCATGAGCGTTGCATCGAACTTGCCTTCGGTCGCCATGCGGTCGAACAGGTCATGCTGGGCAAAGCGGTTCATCTCTACCACGACGTCGAGCGGCTCGCCCTTACCGTCGAAGACGAGCGTGCCGTCTGCTTCACGCGTGATGTGGCGGATGCCGAGATAGAGGTCGGGCGTGGCGCGGCCGTTGAGTTCGACCTCGCGGTGGCAATAATGCAGTCGCAGCGCGTAGGTGGAAAAGTCGACATAGGGCAGCTTGACGGCGCGCTTCAACTTGTAGGCGCGGCCGTCGATCAGAAAGACCAGCGAAATATGGGTCTCGATGATCTTCACTGCGCCCGCTTCCCCATAACTCTCAGGAGCGCTCAAGAAGGCGATTACCGCCGACTGATCGTGAATGTTCATTCGCCCTCCCCGAGGTGCCGCCAGCTCACACCCGCACCTTGGCCGATTCCGAATGGGATGGCCAGTGCGGCCGATGAAACCTTTGTCTGATGTGGCGAGCCTTTCAAGCACGATACAAAAAAGCCGCGCGGTCCTTTTGAACCGCGCGGCCGCTCGACCCCAAAGGGCAGGATGAGCGATCAGCCTACGTCGAACTTGACGCCCTGAGCGAGCGGCAGAGTCTTGCCGTAGTTGATCGTGTTGGTGGCGCGGCGCATATAGGCCTTCCAGGCGTCGGAGCCGGATTCGCGACCGCCGCCGGTTTCCTTTTCACCCCCGAATGCGCCGCCGATTTCGGCACCAGACGGACCGATGTTGACGTTTGCGATGCCGCAGTCAGAACCTCGGTCCGACACGAAGGCTTCCGCCTCGCGCAGGTCGTTGGTGAAGATCGACGACGACAGGCCCTGCGGCACGTCATTGTTCAGTGCCAGCGCTTCGTCGAAATCGCTGTACTTGACGATATAGAGGATCGGCGCGAAGGTCTCCTCCTTGACCGGGCCGGTCTGGGCCGGCATTTCGACGATCGCCGGGCGCACATAGAAGGCGTCTGCTGCTTCATTCTGCATCAGGCGTTCACCACCCGAAACCTTGCCACCGGCAGCCTTGGCTTCGTCGAGGGCCTTCTGCATGCGGCCGAAGGAGCCTTCATCGATCAGCGGGCCGACGAGCGTGGTCGACTGCAGCGGGTTGCCGACCGTGACCGAGCCATAGGCCTGGATAAGGCGCGGAACGAGCTGGTCGTAGACGCTTTCATGGACGAACAGACGGCGCAGCGACGTGCAGCGCTGGCCGGCCGTGCCCATGGCGGCGAAGGCGACGCCGCGCAGCGTCAGGTCGAGGTCTGCCGTCGGGCAGACGATCGCTGCATTATTACCGCCGAGTTCAAGGATCGAGCGGCCGAAACGGGTGGCGACGCGCGGACCGACGGCGCGACCCATGAGGGTCGAGCCGGTTGCCGAGATGAGCGGAACCTTCGGGCTATCGACCAGAACTTCGCCGATCTCGCGGCCGCCGATCAGCAGTGTCGAGAGGTTGGCGGGCGCCTTGCCGCCGTCGGCGACATAGCGGCTGACAGCCTTCTCGAAGATCGCCTGGGTGGCGATGGCGGTCAGCGGGGTCTTTTCCGACGGCTTCCAGACGGTGGAGTTACCGCAGACAAGCGCCAGAGCCGAGTTCCAGGACCAGACGGCGACCGGGAAGTTGAAGGCCGAGATGATGCCGGTGACGCCGAGTGGATGCCAGCTTTCCATCATACGATGTTCGGCGCGCTCGGTGGCGATCGTCAGGCCGTAGAGCTGACGCGACAGGCCGACGGCGAAGTCGCAGATGTCGATCATTTCCTGCACTTCGCCGAGGCCTTCGGAGACGATCTTGCCGACTTCGATCGAAACGAGGCGGCCGAGATCTGCCTTGGCGGCGCGCAGCTCCTCGCCGAGCAGGCGGATCAATTCGCCGCGCTTGGGAGCCGGAACGAGGCGCCATTCGAGGAAGGCTTGGTGGGCGGCGTCGATCGCCGCCTTGGTGTCTGCGGCACTGATCTCGGCGATGGCGGCGATCTTCTCGCCGTTGATCGGCGAGCGGACGGCAAGCGTCCCGCCGGCGAGATTTGCGGCGGGTACGCCGAGGCGGCCCATGATGGCGGCCACTTCGGCCGAGAAGTTCAGGTTGGCAAGAGTCATGGTGTTCCTTCCAGTGATTTCGGATGTTCCATTATCTGGTTATCGTTGAGCCGCGTTTCGCTTCAGAAACGCGCGCCGGCGAAATGGGCGATCTGGGCGCCGGCTTCGTAATAGGCGCCTTTCAGGTTGCGCAGCGGGGCTTCGACGACTTCCCTCACAGGCAGAGGCAGATCAGCTTCTGAAAGCTCGCCGAGGATGTGACGGGCCAGTGTCTTACCGAAAACCGTGCCGGGTGCAATGCCACGGCCATTATAGCCGGAGAAGCCAACGACATTCTGCGCAAACTTGTGGAAGCGCGGAATGGCATCATCGGTCATGCCGATGCGGCCATACCATTCGGCCTCGAACTCGACATTGCCGAGTTCGGGGAAAAGCTTCTTCAAGGCCCGCTTTGCCCAGGCGCGGTGAATTCCAAGGCCTGTGTTGCGCAGCGCACCGCAGCTGCCGAAAACCAGACGGCCGGCCTGATCCATGCGGAAGGACGAGAGCACTTCCTTGGTGTCCCAACAGCCTTCGCGGCCGGGCAGGACTTTCTTCAGTTGGGCGGCGGTCAGCGGCTTCGTGGCAAAGTTGAAATAGGGCAGCAAGACCTGTTCGTTGCGCACCGCTTCCCAGGGACCGGTCGAATAGTATTCGGAGGCGACGACGATCCAGTCGGCCGACACCGAGCCGTTCGCCGTCTTCACCACCCAGCGGCTGCCATTGCGTTCCGTCGAAACGGCGGCGCTGCCAGTGTGGATCTTCGCTCCGGCAGCGATCGCCGCCTTGGCGAGCCCCCGAACATAGGCCAGTGGCTGGAGCGTTCCGGCGCGCATGTCGAGCAGCGATCCGGTATAGGCCGTCGTGCCGATGCGCTTCGCCGTCTCTTCGGCTGACAGGACGCGGACATCCGCGCCACGCGCTGCCCACTGGCTGCAGCGCTCCTTGATCTCCTTGAGGCCCTCTTCACCGACGGCACAGTGCAGGGTTCCGTTCTTTTCGATTTCGCAGGCGATGTCGTGCTTTTCCACCAGCGCCCGCACGAGGAGCGGCGCATTACCCAGCAGGTCGAGCACGCGTTCGCCATAGACGGGCCCCAGTACGCCGGGGATTTCCGCTGGCATGACCCACATGCCGCCGTTGATCAGGCCGACATTGCGACCGGCGCCGCCGAAACCGATCTCGGTCGCCTCGAGGAGGACGACCTTGGTTCCCGCCTCAGCGAGATGCAGCGCGGCGGATATGCCGGTGTAGCCGCCACCGACGATCACCACGTCGGCGTCCACGGGGCCTGCAAGCGGCGGTGTCACCGGTGCGGCCGGTGCAGTCTTTTCCCACAAACCGTGGGAGCGGGGGTCGTTCAGCATGATGTCTTCCTCTAGGGTGGCCGTGGGAGGCGGCCGAAAAGACGTATCGTTTCGATTGGCAGGCAGTTGCGATCCGCCCTTTTGGGTGGGAGGATCGCCAGAAGCGCGGTTCGCCCGTGTTATTGCGAAACGTAAAGTCTTGCGAAATCTAGAAGACGAAACTAACCCGTTCCAACGATAATTTCTCAAGAGTTCATTCCGTTGAGGTATAACATGCTGCCGGCCCGGCGCTTCCTTCCGTCGCTCTCATTGCTTGCCGCTTTCGAGGCGGCGGCCCGGACCGGCAGTATCACGGCCGCGGCGCGCGAACTCGACCTGACCCAGAGCGCCGTCAGCCGGCAGATCAAGGCGTTGGAGGACCAATTGGGCGTCGAACTGTTCCTGCGCGAACGCCAGACCATTCGCCTGACGGTCGCTGGTGATGGCTATGCGCGGGAAATCCGCGAGGCCCTGCGCCGCATCTCCAGTGCCTCGCTCAATCTTCGCGCCAACCCCAACGGCGGAACGTTGAACCTTGGCGTTCTTCCGACCTTCGGCGCGCGCTGGCTCGCACCCCGGCTCGCTGATTTTCTCGCGACCAATCCGGGTATTACGATCAATCTCATCACCCGCCTGTCGCCTTTCGATTTTCATCTGGATTCGATCGATGCGGCGATCCATTTCGGCGCGCCGGTCTGGCCTGGAGCCGATCTTACCCCACTGATGGGCGAGACGGTTATTCCGGTTTGCAGTCCAGCGTTCAAGGCCGCCCATCGGCTCGAAACGCCGGCCGACCTTCTCGACGTGCCGCTGCTGCATCTGACGAGCCGTCCGGACGCCTGGGAAAAATGGCTTTCGGCCAATGGCGTGGCGTTCGAGTCGGTACACGGGATGTTGTTCGATCAGTTCGCCGCGGCTGCGCAGGCGGCGATCGGCGGGCTTGGCGTGGCGCTGCTGCCGGTTTTTTTGTTCCGCGAGGAATTGGTGCGCGGTGATCTGATTGCCGCTATCGATCACGAGGTGGATAGCGAGGGGCGTTACTATCTGGCCTTCACGCGGGAACGGGCCAGCTATCTGCCGCTCGTCGCGTTTCGCAACTGGATCCTCGACGAGGTGGCACGAGAACGCAGCGCGGCGACGCAAGCCGGCTGACCCTCCGTCGTCAGAGTGTGCGGCTAACGGCCAGAAGTGCGGCAAGGCCAAGATGGGTCAGGTGATGCAGTGTCTGGTCCATACCGAATAACCACCAGAAGCCGGTCTGGCTCACATCGAGGCCGAGACGCGTCTGGATCGCCGCCTTTGCCCGGTCAATGGCAAAGTGCACGATGAAATCGACAAGCCCGATCCAGGCAAGCGCCGGGGCCAAGATCGAGAAGATGAGGCCAGTCAGGGCGCCATGCAATCCGGCATGCACGGAAAGCGGAAACAGCCAGCGGTGTCGCCGCTGCTTGCCGATGGCCATCCATCGTGTCTGGAGCAGGAAATCGGCGATCAGCTGTTTCAGCAGAAACAAAGCGATGCCCCATACGATCCAAGGGGTTGAGATCATCTCTGGCATGCCTGGCATCGCTTTTCCTCACCATGGGCTGTTGAGGCGAAGGATAGGCACGGCCTCAAACGGCTGTGAAGGCGACTCCTGACAAGCCTGGTTTTGCGATTTGCGAAGCGTTTATAATATCGGAAAACTTGAATGATCGTCGTTATAGAGAATTAAGCAGTCTGTCTGCGGACTGCGCGCCCTTCACCACCCCTCGGAAAGCACCTTCTCCAGCATCGCGGCAAAGAAGTCTGCGCTATCGCGGGACAGGCAGAGCGGCGGCTTTATTTTCAAAACGTTAAGATGATCGCCCGTCGGTTGCATGATGACACCGAGATCAAGCAGTCGGTCGCAGATCGCCGCGGTCTCCTCGGTGGCGGGTTCCAGCGTTTCACGATCCCGGACGAATTCAAGGCCGAGGTAGAGGCCCATGCCGTGGACCGCACCAACCAAGGGGAAGCGCTGGCCGAGCGCTTCCAGGCGTGATTTCAGATAGTCGCCGGTGTCGCGGGCGTTTTGCTGCAGGTTCTCGTCCCGCATGATGTCGAGTACCGTCATGCCGACCACCGAACTGACCGGACTGCCGCCGGCGGAGGAGAAGAAGTAACCTTCGTTCTCCAGCGCGTCGGCGATCTCCCGGCTGGTGATGACCGCGCCGAGCGGCTGGCCGTTGCCCATGCCCTTGGCAACGGTGATGATGTCCGGCACCACGCCCTGCTCTTCGAACCCCCAGAAGAAATGGCCGAGGCGTCCGTAGCCGACCTGCACCTCGTCTGCGATGCACACGCCGCCGCGCGCGCGGATCATGCCGTAGACCTCGGCGAGATAACCGGGCGGCAGCGGAATGCCGCCGGCATTGCCGTAGACGCTTTCGCAGATGAAACCGGCGAGGCGCTCGCCGGCCGCATCAATCGTGTCGAGAGTCCGCGACACCCTGGACACATAGTCTTCGGTCGATGTCGCGCCGCGATAGGGGCCGCGGTAGGTGTTGGGAGCTGTGACCGGATGAACCCAGCGGGGCCGCGTCTCGAGCGCGCGCGGATTGTCGGCGATCGACGTGGAGACAGCGTCGCTCGCGACCGTCCAGCCGTGATAGGCTTCAAGCAGGCTGACGATATTGTGCGAACCGGTCTTTGCCCAGGCGAGGCGCAGCGCGAGATCGACCGCCTCGGATCCGCTGTTGACGAGGAATACGGTGTCTAGGCCATCCGGCGCAAGCGAGGCCAATCGATCGGAGAACTCGGCGACCGAGGCATAATGGAAGCGTGAATTGGTGTTGAGTAGTGACCATTGGCGACCGGCCGCGTGGGCCAGTCGCGGGTGGCCATGGCCGAGGATAGTGACGTTGTTGACCATGTCCAGATAGGATCGGCCTGTCACGTCGAACATGTGCTCCCGCCAGCCGCGCTCGATCTGTGGCGGATCGGCATAATAGTTTTTCTGGGCTCCAGCGAAGCTCTTTCGTCGCTTTGCGAGAAGAGCGGCACTTTGCGGGGGCGGTGCATCGAGGTTGGTGCCAATAAGTGCTGCGGGCGAAGGACAGAGCCTTGCCCAGGTTGCGGCATGGGAGGGACGAGCGAAGAGTGGTGGAACAAGATCCGGGTCGCGGCAAAGCTGAAGGCGCAGTCCGCCCACCGCGCCTTCGGCACCCGCGATAGTTCCGATCGGTGACCCCGCCTCGATCTCGTCGCCGTCGTCGAGCGGACAGTCAACACCGTCGATATGCAGTGAGATTTCCTGGGTCGACAGGATCAGATGTTGGCCGTCCTTGACGATTTTTGCGGCAAACGGCGCGATTGCGGGCGTGCCAGCGGGAAGGCAGATGTCGACATGCAGTGCGAAGGTGGCGGGTGGGTGCACCGACAAGGTTCTGGTATAGGAGAGCCTGTATTCGCCGTAACGGGTCGAGGCAGCACCAGTCTCCGCGGCGGCGTGTGCCAGGAGCTTCCAGTCGATCTGCGGATCGGACCAATTATCTTCTATGAACGCCTCACTCGTTACCGACAGGTCGGTGAGCCGTATCGTTTCCGGAGCGATGTCGGGCAGTAGCCCGAGGAAGCCGTCCGTCTCGTACTGTGCGCTATCATGGCCGACCGCGCCCAGAATTGCGGTTTCGATCAGCGCGAAGGGCACCGACGTGGCGACCTTGAACATTTCCCGCTCATGCTCGGCATTGCCCTTGACGTAATCATTGTCCGGATCGATGGCGAGTTGTTGCTCTGTGCTGGCGACCAGCACGCCGGCGCGGGCCACGATCAGAGGCCAGAGCGCCTTCAGTTCCGCCTCGTTGAGTGGATAGTGTTGCTGGAATGCGCGCACCGCCGGCAGAATGAAGAAGGGGTCGCCATCGGCGTGGTGCAGGAGAGACGCGCAGGCGACGGCCAGATCGGCGACCAGCCAGCCGGTGACGACATCGCCGAAATCAATGACTCCATCCGGCATCAGACGACCTTTGTCGTTAGGCCTTGCGACCACGTTGTCATCGGTGATGTCATGGTGGATCGCCTGCACCCGGAGCGCGCCAGCGAGCGGCTGGATCCGTTTGACCGCGGTCACCATCGCCTTTGCGATGTGGTCGCGGCGCGTCTGGTCGGTGACGGATTTCAGCAGGTGAAGGGCGACGGGTCCTGCGCGGCGAAGGTCCCACTGCAATTCGCGGTCGAGACCTGGATGGATGAAATCCTTGAGGCCAAGGGCGATGCGGGCGGTGAGCGCTCCCAGCTCCGCCACGACCTGCGGCGCCAGATATTTGTGCTGGGTCAGCGGCTCTCCGTCGAGATAGGTGAGCAGCCGGATCTGATAGTCCTCGTCGTCGAGCGTTACAAAGAGGATGTCTTCGCCGCCGGTCGCCAGAACTGGCTCCGGGATGCGTGCCATGCCGGGAAATGTCGCCAAGTGGCGCATGGCGGCGTTTTGCGCGGCCAGCTCGATCGTCGCGTATTCCTCCCGGCTGATCTTCAGGACATAGCGTGCCTCGCGCGTGTCGATGCGAAAATTGCGATCCTGCTGACTGCCAAGCTCCTTTATGGTGCCTTCCAGTCCGTAGTGCGTTTTCAAAATGTCCCTTGCCTGCTCTTCCGAAACGGTCGGACGGGGCAGTTCGGTGCGTTTGAGCAGGTCGGAGTCGGGCATGATTGTTCTCCCTCGGGAATCACATCGCCGACCTTATCAAAGGTATGACCGCCGTCCATCCCGGCATGAGCGCACGCGCCACAGAGCGGGCGCTTCCGCTGGCCTTCAGCCCATGCGCTCGGAGGCGTAGGAGCCGGGGCTCGCCGGGAAAACTACCGTGCGATTGCCATTGATGAAGGTGCGGTGGTGAATGTGGGCGTGGATGGCGCGGGCCAGCACCTGACTTTCGACGTCGCGGCCGATCGAGACATAGTCGTCCGCGCTCTGGGCATGGGTGATGCGGGCGACGTCCTGCTCGATGATCGGGCCTTCGTCGAGGTCGGCGGTAACGTAATGCGCCGTCGCGCCGATCAGCTTTACGCCGCGCTCATAGGCCTGCTTGTAAGGGTTGGCGCCTTTGAACGATGGCAGGAAGGAGTGATGGATGTTGATGATCTTGCCCGACATCTTCCTGCACAGGTTGTCGGAGAGCACCTGCATGTAGCGGGCGAGAACGATAAGCTCCGTGCCGGTCTGCTCGACCAGATCCAGTAATTGCGCCTCGGCCTGCGGCTTGTTCTCCTTCGTCACCTTGATGTGGTAGAAGGGGATGTCATGGTTCACCACGACCTTCTGATAGTCGAAGTGGTTCGACACGACTCCGACGATGTCGATCGGCAGGGCGCCGATTTTCCACCGGTAGAGCAGGTCGTTCAGGCAGTGACCGAAGCGCGAGACCATCAGCAGCACCTTCATGCGATGCGCGGAGTCGTGGATCTCAATGTCCATGCCGAATTTGTCGGAGATCGGCTTGAGCCCCTCAAGCAGGGCCTCGCGGCTTGCGCCTTCCTCCGAAATGACGCTGACGCGCATGAAGAACTGACCGGTGCCAAGATCGTCGAATTGTGAGCTGTCGATGATGTTGCAGCCCTTGGCGGCGAGATAGCCGGATATGGCGGCCACGATGCCACGGGTGGATTTGCAGGATACCGTCAGTACAAAGCTCGTCATCTTTTCAACCTTTTCCTCGTCCCGAGGGTGGACGCCGCTGTCTTTATCGCAGTCTGGCGGCGTCGCAAACCCATTGACGACAAGCTTAGGGGCGGCCTCGGAAAACTCCGTTCCCATTGCGTCTTTCGCGAGCGTATCCCCGTCGTCGATGCTCAAGCACAGAGTCACCTGCTTCCGGAGCTGGTTCGGGTTTCGCTAGAAGGCGATGCGGCTACGTGAGCCGAGCTGGGTGATGACCCCCGACGGCTTTTGGCCGCCGACGGTCATGTCTCGCGGGATGAGCGCTATGCGTCGGATCGGGCCTGGTGCCAGGTGGAACCAGTCGTCCTCCGGGCGAAAGCCATCGACCTCAATATGCAGCGACTGGGCGAGGGTCGGGGTCGACAGAAGTAAGTGCCAAGCTCCGCCTTCGTCCTCGACGCGGGCCTCGATGGCGGCATCGTGCATGGCCTTGTCCCGGCCGAGCGGGAAATGGCAGGCCTCCGCGATTACTTTCCCGGAGATGGGATCGGTGAGGCGTGCGACGGTCACATCGTGGGACGGCGGGCCGAAACGGAAGGCGTAGGGCGCGTCGAAGAAGGCGCCAAACAGCTCGGTTGCCGGGATGCGCAGGGTGCCTCGTGCGGAGAGGCTCAGCGAGCGTCGGCCGCCCACAACCGGCTGGGCGCCGTCGCGCAGGCAGGTAAGGTCGAGGTCTAGCGCCAACAACGTGTCGGTCTCGTTCAACACATGCACATCGAGACCATTGGTGCCTTCGTTCGTCAGGTTCACCTGTACAGGCCGGAAGGCACGTTTCAGCGCGTACCAGACCGGTTTCGGTTCGCCGGTCGAATCAATGACGCCCCAACCGGGACCGGGCAAGAGATCCTGCAGAGTCCAGACAAGGGCGCCCTTGCAGGTCGAGGCGGCGCGGCGCCACTCGGCATAGGTTTCGCTCACGACCTCACCGGTGACGGCGCGCGACAGGTCGAGGTAACGGGCGGGATCCTCGCGTCTCAGCCGGGCCGGGTCGAGTTTGTAGAGGTCCTCGAGATAATGGTCGCGGATGTCCTCGAAATCCCAGGAGGCGCCGCGATCGCGTGGCACTCGCGCCTTCCAGCGTGGATCGTGAACGGGGGCGATTGGAAGGTGGGTGTCCAGCGTCGCCTGTTGCGGCACATGTGCAAACGCCAGGCTCTCGGCGGCAAAGCGAACCTCGGCGCGGCGGGCATCCTCCAGCGGCCGGCAATAGGCCCCGACGCCGTAATAGTGGGTGACACCTTCGTTCGGCGAAAAGGGCATCGCACCGTCCGAGGGCGAGTTTGCCACATAGGGAACGTCCGGGCACAGTCCGGTCGACAGCTCCCGCAAGGTCTCCTCGTAGAACTGTGTCTTCCATATGCGTTCGGGCAGGCCCAGCATGGCGCCCTGCTGATAGACTTCGCTGCCGCCGCACAGAACCGCGAGCGAAGGGCAGCCCTGAATCGAACCGAGTAGCTGGTGCAGTTCCCGCGCGACGTTTGCCGCAAAGGCCTCGTCCGCAATCGGATAGTCGAAATTGGCGAACATGAAGTCCTGCCAGACCAGAAGCCCGAGTCGGTCGCAGAGGCGGAAGAAATCGGCGCTCTCATAGGTCATCGTGCCGCCGATGCGGATCATGTTCATGCCGGCCTCGGCGGCAAGCATGAGCCAGGGCGCATAGGCTTCCGCAGTCCCGGGCAAGCGCAGAACATCGGCGTTGGTCCACACGGCGCCGCGGCAAAAGACCGGCTGACCATTAACGACGAGTCCGAAGCCTCGGTCATCCGCTCCACGATCGATCGCGATGCGGCGGAAGCCGACGAGTCCGAGCGAATGGGGCTCACCATCGATGGTGAGCCCTGCATCGTGAAGTTTCGGTTCTCCGTGCGTGCGAGGCCACCAGGGTTCGACCGAGGGGATGACGAGTTCTGCGGTCCACCTTCCGGTGTCATCCTGGCTCAGAGGTATTTCGTGCCCTGCGCAGGTAAGCCGCAAATCCGCCCCCTCCGCGTGCATGGCGAAAGCGACCGAAAGACGGCCACTGCCGCCGGTTTCGAGGTCGGCGCGGATCGCCAGACCGGACAGCGCATGACTGCCTTTCCGGATCAGGCTGATCGGTCGAAACGGGCCGACCGGGTGAATTTCCGGACACCAGCCGGGCATATGTCCAAGCGGCGTGGTGCGGATCAGACGTAGGCCCTGATGATCCATCATCTGCGGGCGCCAACGCGCGCGGGGGCCCCGTTTGTCTAGGTGGGGGCCAAGAGCGCGAAAGCATATGGCAAGTTCGTCGTGGCCGCTCAGCGTCAGTTCCATGTCGTGCGCTTCGTACATGCTGTCTGAAGACAGGCAGAGCGCGCCGTTCACATAGATCTCGGCAATGGTCGCGAGCCCGGCAAAGCGCAGAATCGCGGAGCCGGCGCTTTCTCCCTCGAGCGAGCGAAAATACCAGGCGTCCTTGTTGTGCAAGGGGTCAGGCTTCTCGGGATTGAACAGACCGGCATCGGTCAGTGCGCCGGCCACCGTACCGGGAACGCGTGCGGGAATCCGGGCGGCGGGGCGATGAACCTCATTTGGGCCATTGTAGCGTCCTGCCTCGGTGACCAGCAGCGTCCAGCCATGCTCCAGCGGGCGTTCGTCCGCTGCGAGATAAGTGGTCATGCCAGTCATTGTGCCTCCTCAGGCGAGGGTTTTGCCAAGTTCCGCGAAGAGCTTGTCCCAAGCCTGCGCCGCCGGGTCCAGAGCCGATTGCAGCGGGTCGAACTTTTTCCGCGTGACGGCCCGGGCGAGTTGGAATTGCACGGTTTTGGCCGTTTCGGAAACCCTCAATGCCTGGGCGATGGCTTCGCCATGCCGGCTTTCAGAGAGCCATGCGAGATGGCTGGCGAGCAGTTCGAAATTGGCGCCGAACTGGCGTAGCGTGTTGAAAGCGTATTTGTGGAAATAGCCAAAGGGGCGCTCGGCGATCGCCTCGACCTGGACCGGGAAAACGGCAGCGAAGGCGGCGAGCGGATTGCTGTCCGGCCGTCTGGCGAAGTGACGCTTCAGCAGACGTTCGGCCGTCTGGCGCTGGTGCTCAGGCGATGATGGCGCGGTCGGAAATTTGGCGAATTCGGTATAGGGTAGGAAAGGTAGGGCGCCTTCGGGCAGGTCGTGCTGGAACAGCCCGTCGAAATCCTCGCCGCCGACGGTGAAGAAGCCGCCGTTGTGGAAATAATCCATCGTGCGCCCGGTGAGATCCAGCCGGTTGATGGCAACCGTCGTTTTGCCGTGGTCCTGGCGGTAGCCGACGCCACGGGTGTCTGGCATGAAATAGCTGTCCATCTCGACAAGGCAGAGCCGGCCGCGCGCGATTTGCTCGGCGACATGTGCCTCAACACTGTCGAAGATTGCCAATTCCGTGACGCGGATGCCGTAGAGTTCCTCGAGATCTTCCAGCGGTACCTTGAAGAAGGTCAGCTGGTCGCCCTCGAAGTCCTGGGTCAGCGTGAAGCCGAGCATGGACTCGGGTGCAAGGCCAAGTGTGGCCAGCACCTCGATCCACAGGTCGACATAGCAGTTGGTCTCCGGCCACATACGATCGCTCGCATGCAGCGCATGCGGCTTATAGGTGGCCGGATCCAGTCCGGGGAATACCGCAGGCGTCACCGGATCAGCTCCAGAGCGCGGCACGGACCGATTCAGGCCACTGATCGACGTCGAGCCCATGGTGATGGAACAGGGCTAGGGCGATGCGCTCCAAGCCGAAGCCGACGCATGCGGTATGGGCGACGGATCCGTCAGCCTGGTTGAGCCCCCACTTCGATCCGAAGGCATCCTGATGGTAGTTGAAGCTCATGCAGGCGGTTGGTGCCGTGGTCGAGGTGATCGGGATCAGCAGTTCGAACTTGAGGTTCTGGTCGCGCTGGTTGTTGGCGAGCATCTTGCCGGCGCGACCGAAGAACGGGTCGTTGGCGACGTCGATCTCGACCGGCAGGGCAACCTCCGCCATGATCTGCTGGCCGCGATCCATCCAGAGCTGGCGGAAGTCGGTGACGTGCTCCTGGCTGCCCATGCAGACATATTCGCGCATGCGGAACAGCTGCTGGCGGGCCGGATCGTTCGAGGGCTCATGGCGGAAGCAATAGGACTGAAGGTCATACAATCCGCCCTTTTCCGGTAGATTCCCGCGCTTGGCGATGGTCGGGTAGAGCGGATAACAGGCGGCTGGCGTCAGGACGATGTCTGTCGCCTTCTGCTCGCTCGTCCAGTCTTCGTCGGCGTCCATGCACTTCAGCAGGCTGATATGGTCGAGCTCGTTGCCGCAGAAGCTGTGCACGGTGCCGGCCAGCTGCGGGAAGCTTTTCATGTAGCCACTTTTTTCGAAATAGGCGCGGTTCATGCCCGGCGGGAAGCGGATCGCCTCAGCGCCATCGGCAGAACCGTAGCGATCGATCAGCCGCTCGAAAGCGGCGATTACGTCCTCGAAGCGTCCGCCACGACCATAGAGGCCATCGACGCCGGTTTCGATCAGGAGGCCGCTTTCGAAAAGGCGGTCGAGGAAGCTTACCTGCATATCCATGGTTCCTATCCCAGCAATCCGGTTTCTTGCTTGTGTACAAGCAGCATGGTGGAGGTGTTGGCGAGAATGCGATCGTTCGAGATCATCAGTTCGGCCGAGTGGGCGTCACGCAAATGCCGGCCGAGGCTGTAGGGCGTGCCGTTCTTGTAACCGAGGATGCCGCAGATCCGCATGGCCTGGTTGATGATCGGCAAGATCATTTCCGAGGATGCGATCTTGACGTTGTTCATCGCGACGGCGAAGCCCATAGACGAAAGCCGGTCCTGGTCCTTGCGGGCCGCTTCGAAGGTTTGCAGACCGCTGACGATGTTGGCGCGGACGACCTGCAGTTGGCTCGACATCTCTGCGAGCTGGACGAGGCCCGGTGGCTGCGTACCGGGCGCCTTGCGGGCCGCGGCGCGCACGAAGCTTTGGGCGCGTGAGAATGCGTCGACCGCGATGCCGTACCAGAGTGAGCTCCACAAGAGATGGGCACTCGCCAGCATGGACTGTGCGGCGATCTCGGCGAAGGGTTTCGGCAGTATCTGTTCAGCTGGCGCCTCACCCTTGAAGATGAAGCCATCGGAGCAGGTGCCACGCATGCCGAGCGTGTCCCAGGTCTGGGTGCGTTCGAGCGTATACTGATCCTTGAGGAAGACGGTCATCACCTGATCGGAGGACGCCGCGTCCTTGTGGCTGCGCGAGGTAATCAGGATGGCGTCGCAATCGATGCCGTAGGAGATGACGGTCGCGTCCTTTTCCAGGTAGCAGCGGCCATCCGTGACTTCGATCGCGCAGATGCTGTTGCGCATATTGCCGCCGATGCCGGCTTCGGTCGTCGCCGAGCCGAGGAGCAATTGTTCCTTCGCGACGCGCCGCATGAAATCCCGGTGCCACTCCGCCTCGTGACCGTGCGACACGAGGCTTGAAGTCTTGATCTGGTGCATGGCGAAGATCATGGCGCTCGAGGCGCAGGCTTGGCCGATGATGGTGCAGACTTCCGCGATCTCGGAGGTCGACAGCCCTTCGCCGCCAAGTTCGGTGGGGATCACGATCCCCAGCAGCTTGGCAGCCTTCATTTCCTCGATCGCTTCGCGGGGGAAGCGTCCGACCTTGTCCACATCGTCGGCATAGACAGCCGCGACCGTTGCGACCCGGATAGCACGGGCCTTCAGGTTCGTTTCGTGGAGCTGCGGGGAAACGTCCATCAGACGACCTTTCTGTCCGTGAGAATGGATTGGACGGTGGTTTCGATGGCGGCGATGCTGGCGAACGATTTGCGGTTCAGCAGGTGATCTGGAAATTCGATATCGAAGGCTTCCTCCAAGCCGAGCATGAGCTGCACGGAGGCGAAGGACGACAGGCCGGCCGCATAGAGATCGGCATCATCGGCGACAGTGTCGACGGATACAGGCAGGCCACCGAGTTTCGCTAGCAAAGCCCGAATTGTTTCGTTCATCTACTTACCTTTCCCGGATGCTATTCTTGCTAAATGCTGGGTGATTTCTTAGCGTTGAAAGCATAATATTTCGCTAAATGCCGTAGTTAAGGAAAAATGAGCGGCTCTGACGTTCGTCAATGGATGTGCGGCGAAAGCGTTTAACGTTTGTAGATGGCGCGACGCCTGCTGCGTGCAGAGGCGATTCGCACGCTCTTAGGGATATTTATGGAGCTCGCCCTTGCGATCAATGACCGCATAGCGACCGGGCTCGATTTCGCTCAACATGCCATCGCCGATGGACACCTTGCCGTGGCCCCCCGGCAGGTCGAGGATATAGGTCGGAATGCAAAGGCCCGAGACTTTGCTCCGCAGGGCCTGCATGATGGCCTGGCCCTCGGCGATCGACAGACGGAAATGCCCTGTTCCCGGCGCCAGATCCGGGTGATGTAGGTAATAGGGCTTGATCCGGTTCTCGACGAAGATGCGCATCAGCGCGGCAAGCACATCCGGGTCGTCATTCACACCCTTCAAGAGCACGCTCTGGCTGACCACGGCGATGCCGGCGTCGACAAGCCGGGCGCAGGCGTCGCGGACGGGCTGCGACATCTCACGCGGGTGGTTCGCGTGCAGCGCGACATAGAGCGTCTTGCCACTGGCCTTGAGCGCGTCGATCAGCGCATCGTTGATGCGTTCCGGGTCGACGGCGGGGACGCGGCTGTGGAGGCGCACGATCCTCACATGCGGAATCGTCGCCAGTTCTGCCATGATGTCATGCAGGCGGCGAGGCGAGAGAATCAGCGGATCTCCACCGGTCAGGATGACTTCCCAGATATCCGGATGAGAACGGATATAGGCGAGGGCGTTTTCCACTTGGGCCGCCGTCAGGTTGCCGTCGCCCTGAGGGCCGACCATTTCGCGGCGGAAGCAAAAGCGGCAATAGACCGGACAGACATGTACGACCTTGAGGAGCACGCGGTCCGGGTAACGGTGGACGATACCCTCGACGGGGCTATGGGCGTGGTCGCCGATCGGGTCGGCGCGCTCGTCAGGTGTCTCGATGAGCTCGCCTGCCGTCGGGACATACTGGAGGGCAATCGGATCGTCGGGGTTTGTCCGGTCGATCAGCGATCCGACTGTCGGCGTGATCGAAATTGCATAGCGAGCGGCGACCGTGTCGAGATTTTTGCGCTCATCGGCAGAAACGAGCCCGGCGGCAATCAGGTCGTCGACACTGCGCAGGCTCGCCGACGTCACGATGAGGTCTCCGCCACTGGTGCCCACATCACCTGATCGATACGCAATGCACCCGTCGCCAGCATGACGAGGCGATCGAAACCGAGCGCAATACCAGAGGCGTCCGGCATGATGGCCAGCGCGTCGAGGAAATCCTCATCGAGTGGGTAAATCTCGCCATAGACGCGCAGCTTCTCGGCCATCTCGGCCTCGAAACGGCGGCGCTGTTCGTTGGCGTCGGTCAATTCACCAAAGGCGTTGGCCAGTTCGACGCCGCAGGCATAGAGTTCGAACCGCTCGGCGACGCGGGGGTCACGCGCGGCCGGTCGGGCAAGGGCCGCCTCGCAGACGGGGTATTCGTCCAGAATGGTGGGCCGGCCGAATCCCAGATGGGGTTCGACCTTCTCGACGATCACCCGGCTGAACAGATCGGCCCAAGTGTCGTCATCGGCGACGCGCATACCGGCCTTGCGCAGTTCGGCCGCGAGGTGATCGCGATCGGTGGCGCCGCTGGCCTCAACCGAGGCGAGCAGGTCGATTGCGGCATGGCGTTCGAAGGCTTCGGCCACCGACAGGCGCTCAGGTTCGAGAAACGGGTCACAGCCGTGGCCGCGATAGTGGAAGCCCCGGGTCTTCATCGTTTCGGCTGACAGGGCCAGAAGAGCGGCACAGTCCTGCATCAGGACTTCGTAACTTTCGCCGACTCTGTACCATTCCAGCATGGTGAATTCGGGGTGATGCAGCGGGCCGCGCTCACGGTTACGATAGACGTGGGCGAAGCAGGAGATGCGCGGCTCTCCGGCCGCCAGAATTTTCTTGCAAGCGAATTCGGGGGAGGTGTGCAGGTAAAGTGGCGAGGCGACGCCGTCGTTGCCGATGGCCTCTGTCGTAAAGGCGTGTAAATGGGCCTCATTGCCAGGGGAAACCTGAAGTGTCGCCGTGTCCACCTCGATGAAGTCGCGACTGGCGAAATAGTCCCGGAAAGCCGATTGGATGGCGTTACGGCCGAGCAGGAAGGGGCGTCGGTCGGCGTGGGCCGAGGGCGTCCACCAGGCAGCAGAGGAGCGACGACGTTCGATCATTCCGGCATTCTCGGTCCTTGTTGCAACACGGGCTGGCTATTTCGTCGATTTTGGGTTAGTTGCGCCCAAGAAAATCTCAATAAAGACGTCAGCAGGGACGGCGGGTCGTCCTTTACGACGGGACCCTCGCAGTTACAAGGAAATCCAATGGTCAAGGTCATCGCCTCTTCAGTTCGCAAGGGCAACGTTCTGGATGTGGACGGCAAACTCTATGTCGTGCTCACCGCCGAAAACTTCCATCCCGGCAAGGGCACGCCTGTCACGCAGGTGAACATGCGCCGCATCGTTGACGGTGTGAAGGTGTCGGAACGCTGGCGCACCACCGAACAGGTCGAGCGCGCGTTCGTCGAGGACGTGAATTTCCAGTTCCTCTATGAGGACGGTGAAGGCTTCCATTTCATGAACCCGGAATCCTACGACCAGGTCGTGGTCGATGCCGAAACCATGGGCGACCAGAAGGCTTATCTGCAGGAAGGCATGACCTGCGTTCTCTCCATGCACGAAGGTATTGCGCTCGCCATCCAGCTTCCGCGTCACGTGACGCTCGAGATCGTCGAGACCGAACCGGTCGTGAAGGGGCAGACGGCGTCGTCTTCCTACAAGCCAGCGATCCTGTCGAACGGTCTTCGCACGCTTGTCCCGCCGCATGTTGACGCCGGCACGCGCGTTGTCATTGCAACGGAAGACAATTCCTACGTCGAGCGCGCAAAGAACTGATTCTCGGCTCATCTCCGATTTGACGAAAAGGCCCGGCCGCCAATGGCGCCGGGCCTTTTCAATTCTCTGGACTGGACAAAAGAAAATCCCCGGCGTGAGGCCGGGGATCGATCGCTTGCACGGCTTGAGGCTTATTCGACGCCGCCCAGGCACATGTACTTCAGTTCAGTATAATCATCGATGCCGTACTTCGAGCCTTCGCGGCCGAGGCCGGACTGCTTGATGCCGCCGAAGGGGGCGACCTCGGTCGAGATCAGGCCGGTGTTGATGCCGACGATGCCGTATTCGAGTGCCTCGGCGACCCGGAAGATCTTCGAGACGTCCTTGGAATAGAAGTAGGAAGCAAGGCCGAACTCGGTGTTGTTGGCCATGGCGATGACCTCCTCCTCGGTTTCGAACTTGAAGAGCGGGGCAACGGGGCCGAAAATCTCCTCCCGGGCCACACGCATGGCGGAGGTGACTCCTGTCAGGATGGTCGGCTGGAAGAACAGGCCGCCGAGTTCGGAGCCATTGCCGCCCGTCGCGACGGACGCGCCCTTCGAGGTGGCGTCGGCGACAAGTTCCGACACCTTGCTCAGGGCCTTGTCATCGATCAACGGTCCCGTCGTCACGCCCTCGCCGAAGCCGTCGCCGACCTTCAGCGCGGCGACCTTGGCCGCCAGCTTCTCGGCGAAGGCGTCATAGACGCCGGCCTGTACGTAGATGCGGTTGGCGCAGACGCAGGTCTGGCCCGCGTTGCGGTATTTCGACACCATGGCGCCTTCGATGGCCGCGTCGAGATCGGCGTCATCGAAGACGATGAAGGGTGCGTTGCCACCAAGTTCAAGGCCGAGTTTGAGGATCTGATCCGCACCCTGGCGCATCAGGATCTTGCCGACATTGGTGGAGCCGGTGAAGGTCAGCTTGCGCACCTTGTCGTTCGTGCAAAGCTCCTTGCCGACCATGGCTGCGTCGGTCGCGGTCAGCACAGAGAACACGCCTGCCGGGACACCCGCGCGCTCGGCGAGGATAGCGAGCGCCAGAGCTGAGAGCGGCGTCTGGGCGGCAGGCTTCGACACCATGGCGCAGCCGACGGCGATGGCAGGTGCCATCTTGCGGGCCAGCATGGCATTCGGGAAATTCCACGGCGTGATCGCTCCGACAACGCCGATCGGCTGGCGGATAACCATGATCCGCTTGTCGGCCTGGTGGCCGGGGATTGTGTCGCCATAGACGCGCTTGGCTTCCTCACCGAACCATTCGACATAGGATGCGCCGTAGAGGATTTCGCCGCGGGCTTCCGGCCACGGCTTGCCCATCTCCATGGTCAGGATCGTGGCAAGATCGTCGGCGTTGGCGACCATCAGATCGAAGAGCTTGCGCAGAATTCCGGCTCGTTCCTTGCCGGTCTTCTTAGCCCAGGCTTTTTGCGCCTTGTCGGCGGCGTCAATTGCGCGGGTCACTTCCGCCTTACCGAGATCCGGCAGGACGGCTATCACATCGCCGGTCGCGGGATTGGTGACTTCGAAGGTCTTGCCGCTGTCGGACGCCGAGACCCACTCACCACCGACAAGCGCCTTGTCGGTGGCAAGTGAAGCGTCCTTCAGCTTAGAGGCCAGAAGGTTGGAGATGCTCATTATTTCTTTTCCCCCACGACTTCGCGGATCGAGGCTTCGAGGATGTCGAGCGCCTCGTTGAACACCTCGTCCTGAATGGTGATCGGCGACAGGAAGCGGATGACGTTACCATAGACGCCGCAAGTCAGCAGGATAAGCCCCTTTTCCAGTGCCTTCAGACGAATGGCGTTGGTAAGCTCGGCATCCGGCTTGACGGAGCCGGCATGGCCGAATTCGACGGCAACCATGAAGCCCGGACCACGAATGTCGGAAATCTGCGGAATGTCGGCGCGCAGGGCTTCCAGGCGCTGCTTCAGGCGAGCGCCCAGCTGATTGGCGCGGTCGCAGAGATTTTCTTCCTCAATGACGTCGAGAACGGCATGGGAGGCAGCGATCGCCAGCGGGTTGCCGGCATAGGTGCCGCCGAGGCCGCCCGGGCCAGGTGCGTCCATCAGGTCGGCGCGGCCGGTAACGGCCGACAGCGGGAAGCCGCCGGCGAGGCTCTTCGCCATGGTCATGAGATCCGGCTGGACATCGTAGTTTTCCATACCGAAGATCTTGCCGGTTCGGGCAAAACCAGTCTGGACTTCGTCGGCGATGAGCAGGATGCCGTGCTCGTCGCACAACTGGCGCACGGCCTTCATCAATGCGCGCGGCACTTCGTAGAAGCCGCCTTCGCCCTGCACCGGCTCAAGAATGATCGCGGCGACGCGCTTAGGATCGACGTCGGCCTTGAACAGCTTGTCGAGCACGTCGAGGGATTCTTCAACGCTGATGCCGTGCATCTCGATCGGGAAGGGAACGTGGAAGACGTCGCCCATCATCTGGCCGAAACCGACCTTGTAGGGGACGACCTTGCCGGTCAGTGCCATGCCCATGAACGTGCGGCCGTGGAAGGCGCCGGTGAAAGCGATGACAGCCGAGCGGCCGGTGGCGCAGCGGGCGATCTTGACAGCATTTTCAACGGCTTCGGCGCCCGTGGTGGTGAAAATGGTCTTCTTCGGGCCGGCGATTGGAACGATCTTGTTCAGACGTTCGGCGAGCGCGACGTAGTTTTCGTAGGGAAGGACCTGATGGCAGGTATGGGTGAAGCAATCGAGCTGCTTCTTCACCGCTTCGATGACCTTCGGGTGGCGGTGGCCAGTGTTGAGAACCGCGATACCACCGGCGAAGTCGATATAGCGATTGCCTTCGACATCCCAGACCTCGGCGTTTTCGGCCTTTGCGGCATAGATCTGGGTGGTCATGCCGACGCCGCGCGAGATGGCGTCGTTCTTGCGAACTGCGATTTCGGAGTTCTTCATTTCAAAAATCCTCTGGTAATGTTGACCCTCGGCGTCGGCCATTCTGTTCGATCGCAAGGCTGCAATATTTCCTACATTTTTTCTGTAGACTTGCAATATGGTTTGTCGCGATTATTACGCATGGCAGCGACAGCGCGCAGACAGGGCTTAGTCCTCATGGATGACATCCGTTTCAAGATTGCCGAGGCGGCCAGGATGGCCGGGGTTTCCCCTTCGACGCTCAGGCTATGGGAAACGCAGGATCTTATCCAGCCGATACGCACGCCGTCCGGGCAGCGGCTGTATGATCGTGCCTTGGTCGAACGGCTAAAAACGATCGCCTGGCTGCGTAGCGAGAAAGGACTGAACCCTGCGGCCATACGCGAAAGCCTTCGTGATGAGGCTATAGGGGAGGATGGGAGCGCCTTTGACTTCCAGAATGAAGACGGCTCCGAACCCACCGAGATTCCCGTAGGCCTGAAGATCCGCCGCTTGCGGCGCGATGCCGGCAAGACGCTGGAAGCGGTCGCGCAGGCGACCGGCGTATCGGTATCCCAGCTTTCGACCTTTGAGCGGACCTCGCAGGGGCTCTCGTTTACGGCCCTGCATGGCGTGGCGCGCGTTCTCGGGACGACGCTTGCCTCACTCAGCGGGCAGGAGCTGCGTGAGGGGGGGGAATCGATCATTCGCGACGGGAAATGGCCGACCTGGCCAACGACTTCTTCCGGCGTGACGGTCCAGGTGCTGGCGGAGGGCCGCAACCAGATGGAATGCAATCGCTTCCAGCTGGCGCCCGGTGCCTCCAGCGAAGGGGCCTATCAGCACGACGGTGAGGAGTTCATCCACGTGCTTTCCGGCAGCCTGGAGATCATTCTCGACGGTGACCGCTTCTTCGAGCTGCACGCCGGTGACAGCTTCTATTTTGAAAGCCGCAGGCCGCACTCCTGGCACAACCGTTTCGACGGTGAGACAGTGCTTCTGTGGATCAATACGCCCGCCACCTTCTGACGCGCGGTAGCGGCACGGCGCCCTTTGTCGTGCCTTCGCGCATTTTAGCCAAAAAAAAGCCCGGCCACCGTTTCCGGTGCCGGGCTTATTCGTTTTGCGGGCCTGCTTACATGCCCGCCTTCTTGTCGAAGGCATAGCCACCACCGATGGCGACGTTGAGCGCAACATAGTCGATCGCCATCTGCTGTACAGCCTGTGCTAGGCTCGCCTGCGCCGTCGAAACCGAACGCTGGGCGTCCAGCACGTCGAGCAGCGAGGAGGCGCCGTCCTTGTAGCTTGCGGTCGAGAGCGACAGGGCCTCTTCGTAGGAGCGGACGGTCGCCCTCAGCGCGCTGACGGTCTGGCTGTCGCGGTTGACCGCAGCCAGTGCGTTTTCGACTTCCTCGACCGCGCTGAGCACGGACGACTTCCATGCGAGATAGGCGCCACGTGCGGACGACTGGGCGATGTCGACATTGGCCTTCAGGCGGCCGCCGTCTAGAATCGGTAGCGTCAGGCTCGGGCCGAAGGACCATGATGTAAGGCTTCCGGCGAGCGACTTTGTCGAGATCCACGACGGTGAGATTGAACCACCGAGAGTGATCGACGGATAGAGCTGAGCCTCGGCAACGCCGATCTCGGCGACGGCGGCGGCAAGATCTCGTTCGGCCTTTCGGATGTCGGGACGGTTGCGGATCAAGTCCGCCGGAACGCCGGCATTGATACTGCGGCGGGCGATCGGCTGGGGCGAGCCCTTCTGCAAATCCTTGATGAGAGAAGAT
Source organism: Paenirhizobium naphthalenivorans (assembly GCF_007992095.1). Classification (GTDB taxonomy): domain Bacteria; phylum Pseudomonadota; class Alphaproteobacteria; order Rhizobiales; family Rhizobiaceae; genus Allorhizobium; species Allorhizobium naphthalenivorans. Next base: position 13,133 of record NZ_BJZP01000026.1, on the reverse strand, counting down.
GCCGGCAGGCCGAGCAACGTGGCGATATGGTGGGCCGACTTGCGGAAATTGGTCTCGAGGCCGGGCAGGTCGGCAAGCGTCGAGTTGACCAGGCCTTCCGACTGAACGACGTCTAGGCGCGAGGCTGCGCCGGCTTCCAGCTGCAGCTTGGTGAGGTTCAGCGTTTCGCGCCGCGAAGCCAGGTTCTTGCGGGCAATCGCAATCCGCTCCTGATAGTAGCGCACATCAATGTAGGAGGTGACGAGGTCGGACAGGTAGGAAAGCTTGGCTACATCCGCGCTGGCATAGGCTGCATCGAGCGAGGCCGAGGCGCTTTCCTTGGCGCGACGATATTGACCGAAGAGATCCAGCAGCCACGACACGCTGAGGCCGCCGCTGGCGGTTGAGGTGGTGTCGCTGGTGCGGGCGCTGTAGTCGCGGGTGCCCTTGGACTTTGAGAGCGTTTCGTCGCCAGACAGATTCACAGAGGGCAGGGCGCCTGCGCCTGCGACAACGACGCTGGCTTCTGCGGATGTAATCCGCTCAAGCGCCTGTAGAACATCGAGATTCTGGTCGATACCCTGTGCAACCAGGCCATCCAGTCGCCTGTCGTTGAAAGCGGTCCACCAAGTTGCCATGGCGACCTCGCCATTGCTCTTCTTGCCGCCTTCGGCAAATTTTTCTGGAAGTGGGGTCTGCGGCTGCGTGTGATCAGGGCCAGTGACACAGCCGGACAGCAGAAGCAGAGCAAGGGGAGCGGCTACGCGAATGGATACCATCGTCTTATCCTAGATTGCATTCAGGGTGTCGAACGCAGGGAAAGGCCTTTATGACCATCCGCCGTGCGCCCCATGCATCAACTGCGCCGTGATTCGCAAACCCCGGCGCAGACATTTTGTTAACCTAACAAGTCGTTGATTGTCATGACAGCGCTTCTTTCGGTTTTGCACGGGTTGTGAGCTTGCGCACGATCACGAAGAAGGACGGTACAAAGAAGATACCGAGCAGGGTCGCCGCCATCATGCCCCCCAGAACGCCGATGCCGATCGAGTTCTGCGCCGCCGAGCCGGCGCCCGTGGCAACTGCCAAGGGCACAACGCCGAGGATGAAGGCAAGCGAGGTCATGATGATGGGCCGCAGGCGGAGGCGTGCCGCTTCAAGGGTGGCGTCCATCAAACTAGCTCCCTGCTCCATCCGATCGCGAGCGAACTCGACGATCAGGATGGCGTTCTTCGCGGCGAGGCCGATCGTCGTCAGCAGGCCGACCTTGAAGTAGACGTCGTTCGCCTGTCCGAAGAAATGCGCTGCGGTAAGCGCCCCGAGCACGCCGACCGGCACGGCCATGATGACGGAGAAGGGAATCGACCAGCTTTCATAAAGTGCGGCAAGGCAGAGGAAGACAATCAGGATGGACAGGGCGTAGAGAACGGGGGCTTGGGAGCCGGACAGCCGTTCCTGGTAGGAAATTCCCTGCCAAGCGACAGAGTATCCGCCGTCAAGGCTTGCCGTGAGGCGTTCCATCTCATCCATCGCGTCGCCGGAGCTGACGCCCGGTCCTGCTGCCCCTTCCAGCGAAATAGCGCTTGTGCCGTTGTAGCGCGCCAAGGTCGGCGGGCCGCCCACCCATGAGACCTGACTGAAGGCGGAGAAGGGCACCATCTCGCCGCCTTTATTGCGGGCATACCAGTGGCCGAGATCGTCCGGCTGCATGCGATAGGGCGCGTCGCCCTGAACGTAAACCGGCTTCAGTTCATTGTTGAGCGTGAAGTCGTTGACGTCACGGCCGGCGAATATCGTGGACAGCATGGAGTTCACCGTCGCCAGGTCTACGCCCATGGCGCCCATCTTCTCCTGATCCAGCAGAACCTTGAGCTGACTTTCAGCATCGGGGCTGTTGGATCGCAGTGAGCTGACCTTGGCGTTCGAGGCTCCCAATCCAATGAGCTTTTTCGATGCCGCCGTCAGCGCCTCCGTTCCGGTGTTGCCGCTGTCGACGATATACATGGAGAAGCCGCTGGATGTGCCGAGACCTGGGATGGCCGGCGGCTGAAGTGGGAATACCATGGCGTCGCGAAGCGTGAAGAAATATCCCATCGCGCGCCGCACGACCGCCGAGGCGGCGAGTTCCGGTGCCTTGCGCTCGTCGAAGTCCTTCAGCTTGGCGAACACCAGCGCATAGTTCTGGCCTTGTCCGACGAAGCTGAAGCCGGACACCGCAAAGACGTCCTGAATGGCGGCGGTTTCCTTCTCGAGATAGTAGTCCTCGATCTTCTTGATCACCTCTTCGGTGCGGGCCGTCGTTGCGCCGTTGGGGAGCTGGATGATCGTCATCAGCACACCCTGATCCTCCTGTGGCAGGAAGGAGCTCGGCAGGCGCGTGAAGATCCAGGCGCAGCCGCCAACGACGATGGCGAACATCAGCATGACGCGCATGGGGCGCTTCAGCAGATAGCCGATGCTGGAGACATAGCCGTTCGTGGTCCGGTCGAAATTCCGATTGAACCAGGCGCCGAGCCCGTGCCGCTCTTTTGTGTGGTCGATCGGCTTTAGCATGGTTGCGCAGAGGGCCGGTGTCAGTACGATGGCCACGACGGCCGAAAGCAGCATCGCCGAAACGATGGTCACCGAAAACTGCCGGTAGATGATCCCGGTCGAGCCGCCGAAGAAGGCCATCGGAATGAACACCGCGGTGAGGACTAGAGCGATGCCGATGATCGCGCCGGTGATTTCACCCATCGACTTCTCGGTCGCCTCGAGCGGCGAAAGTCCTTCCTCGGACATGATGCGCTCGACGTTCTCGACCACGACAATAGCGTCGTCGACGAGCAGGCCGATGGCCAGAACCATGGCGAACATGGTGAGCGTATTGATCGAATAGCCGGTCAGCGCCAGGATGCCGAAGGTTCCGAGCAGAACAACCGGCACGGCGATCATCGGAATGAAGGTCGCGCGCAGGTTCTGCAGGAAGATCAGCAGCACGAAGAAGACAAGAACGATCGCCTCGATCAGCGTATGGACCACCTTCTCGATCGAAAGCTGGACGAAGGGCGAGGTATCGTACGGATAGGTGATGATGACGTTTTCGGGCAGCGTCGGCGCAATTGCGCTCAGCGCGCTCTTCACACGCGCAGCCGTATCCAGGGCGTTGGCGCCGGTTGCCAGGTTGACGGCGAAGCCGGTCGCCGGCTTGCGGTTGGCGCGGGTGTTGGTGGAATAGCTCTCCTGGCCGATTTCGATGCGCGCAACATCGCTCAACCGAACGGTCGCGCCATCGGTTTCCACCTTCAGAATGATGGATTCGAAATCCGAGACACTCTGCAACTGGCTCTGCGCGGTCACGGTGACGTTCAACTGCTGGCCCGCCGCAACGGGTTGGCCGCCTAGCGAACCCACAGACACCTGGGTGTTCTGGGCCTGGATGGCGCTGGTGACGTCGTTGGGCGTCAACTGAAATTTGTTGAGCTTGAACGGGTCAAGCCAGACGCGCATGGCATAGCCCGTGCCGAAGACTTCGATGCTGCCGACGCCTTCCAGGCGCTTGATCTGGTCCTCGATCTGAGAGGAGAAGATGTCGCCGAGTTCGACCGGTCTGCGGGCGCTATCCGTCGAAACCAGGGCGCCGACGAGCAGAATACTCGACGTTGAACGGGTTACAGAGATACCGGCCGTCTGCACGACGTCCGGAAGCTGCGACTGTACGAGCTGTAGCTTGTTCTGCACCTGGACCTGGGCAATGTCGGGTTCGATGCTATTGCCGAAAGTCAGCGTTACAGTGGCACGTCCGGTGTTGGACGAGGACGTCATATAGGTCAGGTCATCAAGGCCGGTCATGCCGTCTTCGATGATCGATGTCACTGATTTCTCGACCGTTTCGGCGCTTGCGCCGTTGTAGGTCGCGGAAATGCGCACGGTGGTCGGTGCGATCTCCGGATACTGGGAAATTGAAAGCGTGAAAATCGCCATAGCTCCGCCCAGCATGATCACGATCGCGATCACCCAGGCAAAGATTGGACGATGAATAAAGAATTTGGCCATTGGTTACCCCTTAGCGCCTTGATACTGCCTGCCGTGCCCGTTCAGGGTTTTGCGGCCGGGGTTGCTTCCGGTGCCTTTGGCGTTTCAACAACGAATCCCTTGTCGTCGATGGTCGATTCCACCGGTGCGACCGGCGCGCCGTCACCGATCCACTGGAACCCGTCGACAATCAGCTTGTCGCCGTCATTGATCCCTTCGGCAACCAGCCAGTTGTTGCCGGATACGCTGCTTTCGGCGAAGGTGCGTGTCTCCACAACATTCTGTACGTTGACAAATTTGGCGGTCAATGCGCCACGCGCATCACGCATGGCTGCGCGCTGCGGGATCAGGTAGCCGTTTTCCTTGCCGACCGTGACCAAAGCGCGGACATACATACCCGGCAGGATAAGATTGTCCGGATTGTCGAATACGGCGCGGATCGAATAGGTGCCAGTCGTTTCGCTGACCGCCATTTCCGACATGTCGAGCTTGCCAACATGCGGATACTCGATGCCATCTTCCAGCGTCAGCTTGATGTCGGTCGTCTCTTCGCCATCACTCGTGCGTCCGGCGGCGATCGACTGCTTCAGGCGTAAGAGGTTGGCGCTCGATTCCGTCAGTTCGATGTAGATCGGGTCGAGGCGACGCAGCGTGGTCAGGGCACCCGTCTGGTTGGCTGTCACGACGTTGCCGATCGAGAAGTTCGACGCGCTTGTCACGCCTTCGAAGGGCGCATGGATTTCGGTGAGGTCGAGGTTGATCTGCGAGGAGTTCAGCGCGGCCTTGGCTTCGGCAACGTCAGCCTTTGCCTGCAGCAAAGTCACTTTCGCGTTTTCAAATTCGATCTGCGTCGCGCCACTGCCGACGAGCCGCTCATACCGTGCGAGATTGGCCTCGGCACTCGGTACGCTGGCCTCAGCCTTGGCAAGGCTTGCATCCGCCTGGGCGACCTGGGCGCGGTAGGTGTCGTCCTCGATCTTGTAGAGGAGGTCACCTTCCTTGACTTCGCTGCCTTCCTTGAAGGCGATTTCCTTGATGATGCCACTGACGCGCGGGCGCACCTCGGCGACCTGAAAGGCCGCGGCTCGGCCCGGAAGAAGCGTTGTCAGGGGTTGCTCGCCCTTTTTCATGATGACGACGCTGACCGGGGACGGTGGACGCTCGGCGCCGGCAGGAGCTTTACTTGCTGTGCCTGCGTCGCTGCAGCCAACCAGAGCGGTGGAGAGGGCCAAAAGGGCTGTGGTCAGCTTAAGATGTCTTTTCATTGTCTTTTCCGGGTCATCAATGGGGCGGAGTCAATCTAGCGCTACTATAGAACGGACTGCCAGGAAAATTAACTCTCGTTAATCAGTCGGCCACGCGCCCCACTGGTCAGTGGAACGGAGGCCTCGCATTTATCGCTAAGTGACGTATTCGAACTATCGTCACTTAGCAAGCGGGCTTTGCAGCGCAGCATTGATGAGGGCGACGACTTCGCGGCAACGTGTTGCCAATATGTCAGCCTTCTCGTTGGCGATCATCACGGGATGTAGCACGCAGGCGAGAGCGAATATGGCCGTCTGTGCGGCCTGGCGGCTGTTGGTGGCGGTGTAAGTGCCCTGGACAATGCCGTCGTCGATGATGGTCCGGACAGTTGCGAGCAGCATGTCTCGGTAACGGTGGCCGCACTCGAGGTCGTCCTTGGCTGTCAGCAACACCATCTCGAACAGATAGGGGTTTTCCGCCAGATCGCGCAGATGGCTATCCATCAGTTGCTTGACGAGATCATACAGCCGCTCGGGTGCGGGCTTTCCGGCGTCGAGGCAGGCAAGGCGGGCCAGCGTGGTTTCGATGTGGTGTGCGGAAATCGCGTCGACCAAGCTCGTCTTAGAATGGAAGTGCTTGAACACATTGGCCGGCGACATGCCGAGCGCGGCGGCGATGTCGGCGATCGCTACGCTGGCATAGCCGCGCGTGCGAAACAGTTCCTCCGCCATATTGAGGATGGCTTCGCGCGTTTCTTCGGCGGGGCGTCTAGTGCGGCGGACCGGCGAAGCAGACGTAGCATTGCTACATGCTGCGCCCTTTAGTGATTTCGCTTGGTCGCTCAAGGTAGACAAGGTCCTCAGCCCCTCGGAAAATAGGCGGCGAGATTTGCCCGCACGCGGTCGCGCGGCGTCTCGCCACGCTCGTCGGGCACAAATTGCTGCCCGGTGATCGTCTCATAAGCCTTAATATAGACCCTCGAAGTCTCTTCGACCAGCGCGACCGGGATTTCCGGGATTTCGTCCTTGTAGGGGTCGCAACGTTCGGCGACCCAGGCCCGGACGAAGTCCTTGTCGAAGCTCGCCGGCCGTTCGCCGTTCGCGAAGCTCTGCTGGTAGCTCTCGGCGATCCAGTAGCGGCTGCTGTCCGGGGTGTGGATCTCATCGGCGAGCAGGATCCGGCCGTCGCTGTCTGTGCCGAATTCGTATTTGGTATCGACGAGAATCAGACCGCGCTTGGCGGCGACTTCCTGGCCACGGGCAAAGAGTGCCAGGGCATAACGCGAGACGGTGTCCCACTGCTCCTTCGTCAACAGGCCCTCGGAGACAATCTGCTCGGCGCTGAGCGGTTCGTCATGGCCCCCATCGAAAGCCTTGCTGGTCGGCGTGATGATCGCCTGCGGTAGGGCCTGATTGTCGCGCAGGCCATCCGGCAGGGTGATGCCGTACATGTTGCGCTCGCCCTTCTTGTAGAGCGTGAGGATCGAGGTGCCCGTTGTGCCGGCGAGATAACCACGCACGACAATCTCGACCGGCAGGATGTCGAGCCGCTTGCCGACCACGACATTTGGGTCCGGATAGTCGAGCACGTGGTTCGGGCAGATGTCGGCGGTTTGCTCGAACCAGTAGCGCGCCGTCTGGGTCAGTACCTGGCCCTTGTAGGGAATGCAGGTGAGGATCCGGTCGAAGGCGCTCAAGCGGTCGGTCGAGATGATGATGCGACGGCCATCGGGCAGATCGTAGTTCTCCCGCACCTTGCCACGATAGTAGTTGGGCAGTTCGGGGAAATGTGCTTCGGAGAGAATGCGCAACGGCGTTGCCCTTTGATCAGGGGTCGAAACGGCGGACATGCCAGCCGGACCGTGGTTTTGAGCCAGCCGAAATTCGAGCGCGGCGGCTTCTGTAAGGCCGGTAGCGCAAGCGGGCGGTTTTTTCAAAGAAAAAAGCGCGTGACCTGGTCACGCGCTCCTCTGGATGCCATTTTCGTGGCCTCCCGGCCGCGACTTGCTCAGGCGAAGGTCAGCCGGTTCACTTCCGTCATCTTGGCAACGATCCCGTTCGAACGGATGCCCTTGATGAGGGTAACGGTCGCAAAGGTGATGAAGGCTTCGACGACAAAGACCGGGAAGTAGGCGGCAACCCAGGTCGCCCAGTCGGCAACGGCGAAGCTGTCATTTGAGATCATCAGCCAGAAGCCGACCATGGTCGAGACGCCGGCATAGTAGACCGCATCGATCCTCAGCACCTTGCCGAGGCTGAAGCGATCACGGACATTGGCGTCGAACAGGCGACGGCCGAAGCTGTAGTGAACCGCGATCATCGGAATCATCAGCGACAGCGCATTGACACCGAGATGCGGGATGTCGCCGGGCTCGAACAGGAACACCTGCAGAACGAGGCCGAGTGCGAAACCGAGCATGGCCGGTGCAAAGCCGAACAGCATATAGATCGTCGTCGCGCCGATCAGATGGAGTTCGGATGGGCCGACCGGCAGGTGCCAGATCTGCATCATCGCGGAGAAGCCGACGGCTGCCAGCGCGGTCTTGGGGATGTTGAGCGGATTCTTGATGAGTGCCGGCACCTGCGAGGCCACAACGGCGAGGGCTGCCGCGTTCGCCAAGGCGATACGGACCGGATCGATAATTCCAACTTCAATATGCATTTGTCATTCCTTTCGTCCGCGCCCGCCGCGCGGTTTTAAGTGGGGTTCCGCTCTCGCGGCGTCTGTAATGGCAGGTCTCCTGGCTCGCGGGTCTTCGCTCGGTCCGCCTTATCAGCCGTCAAGGCCAATGACATTATGGACGTTGCTCTCCGCTCACAGTTGCGGGGGCAGCCACGGTTTCGGCCCCTGATGGGTAATCCTCACCGTATTCCCTCTTCGTTCACCTCTCCGTTCGGATCGGTGAAACCATCACTTCGACACTAATAGGATCAATGCCCAGCGCATGTCCAGAAGCGCCATCCATTTTGCCGGCCCGTCTTTGCTGGGGGATGGCGTTGCTTCACCGCCATTGCATCTGGCAAATGTCATTTTGCCGCATTGTCGCTCCCTGTCTGAGTCGATAGGTGTGACGAAAATCAAGAACGGGCCTGCCCCGGAAAGGAAAATGCGATGATTGCGAGGATGGTCTACCACGTGCCGGTGTTCGGCTGGATGCTGAAGGAGGCCGTCAGCGGGCCGATCACCGCCAAGGTATTGTTCATTCTCAATCTGCTGCTTGTCTGGCTGCTCGCCATCCTCACCTTCGGCTATCCGGCCATTATCATTCCGGCGCTGGCGGCGGTGCCGAGCATGTTCGTGATTCTGATCCTGATCACCAAGGGCTGAAGGCTTGCGTACCCGGGGCTGACGGTGGCAATAAATGCGGCGGCATGGCGGCCTTGTTCGCGGGGTGCGAAGAACACCACACGGCTGTCGATGCCGGCGGCCGACAGATTGACCACTCTTGCTCCATGACCATGCCCCGGCATTGGCGCTGCGACGGGAACGCGTTGTGTGTTCCAAGCTTGTGGTGATGATGCCGGACGAAGGGCATGACAGGACGTATATGCCTTATGGCGCCTCTCAAGGCCAGTCGGCGTAGCTCGCTGCGCCGGCAGCTCGTTGCTCCTCGCCTGCCGTGCGGACGCGCCGGCGGTAGGCGGCTGGAGACAGACCGGTCTGCCGTTTGAAGAAGTGGCTGAAATAAGTTGGGTCGCGAAACCCCAATTGCTCTGCGATCTGCTGAATAGTGCGAGCCGAACGCTCGAGGTGCAGCATCGCCTCGCGCGTCAGTCGTTCATGGACAAGCTGCAATGGTGGTCGGCCCGTCGTGCGACGACAGATGTCATGCAGTCGGTCTGCCGTTATGCCAAGATCGTCGGCATAGGCGGTCATGGGGCGCTGGCGCCGGAAATTGCGCTCGACCAGTTGGCGGAACCGATGAAGCAGGCTTGCCGATCCGGCCTCGGTCGCGGCTGTGTCGTGGTCCTGAAGCATCAGGCGGCAGGCCTCGATCAGGACAAGTTTCAAGTAGCAACCGGCGGCCGGCGCGCGTCGCCGCTGTCACCGTCACGCTCCCGCGCAAGGCCGGCAAGCAGCGGCGAAAGCCGCGCCATGTCGCGCCGCTCCACGGCGGCCGCCCGACCGTCTCCGGCCAGAAGACCGAGCAGAAGATCACTCCTCTCTTGTGCCTGTTCATCAAGCATAGCGGGGCCAAGGCTGATCAGGCTGGTGCTTGACCCAGCCTCGATAAAAAGCGGGAGGTCCTCCCCGCCGGGCAGCATGACGAGGCACGGACCCGTCCAGGCTTCTGCACCTGAGTCGTCATCGAGACGCGCCCGGCCGCTTTGGACGAAGAGAAGTCGTCCCATCGTTCTTGTCCCGGAAACGACGCGTAGCGTTCGCGGGGCAAGGGACGGCTGGAGCCACAGGAAGTCGGTCTCGTTGGCATCTTGCTCCATGGTCTCGCGCCTCTCGAAATTTTCCCGAAAAAACTCATTTTAAACCCAAAATATCGCATTCTCAAGTGCGTACCAGCCGTCTAATGTCACCCTGCCTTTGGGAGGAGGCATTATAGGCATGTTCCATTCGAGGCTCATTATCGACAATCGCGACGAGGACGCCGAGGGCTCGGCGGCTTTCACGCGGCTTGACCCGATCAGCGGCGCTACCGCGACGATCGCGTCGGCCGCGACGTTGGATGATGCGAGCCGGGCGGCCAATGCCGCAGCCGCGGCTTTTTCCGATTGGTCCGTGACCGGGCCGAACACGCGACGCAAAATCCTCACCGAGGCAGCCGGCCGCCTCTTGGCCCGCGCGGATGATTTTATCGCCGCCATGACCGCCGAGACGGGGGCCACCGAGGCCTGGTGTCGTTTCAATCTTGAGCTTGGTGCGGAGATCCTGCGTGACGCGGCCGGCATGGCGACGCAGATCTGCGGCTCTCTTCTGCCTTCCGACCAAGGTGCCTTGCTCTCCATGGGGCTGCGTCAGCCGGCCGGTGTTTGCCTCGGCATGGCGCCGTGGAATGCTCCTGTCATTCTCGGGGTCAGAGCGATCGCCATGCCGCTCGCCTGTGGAAACACTGTGGTGCTCAAGGCTTCCGAACTGTGTCCGCAGACCCATCGCCTGATCGGCGAAGTGATGATCGAGGCAGGAACGCCGCCGGGTGTCGTCAATGTCGTCAGCAATGCGCCAGCCGATGCCGAAGACATTGTTGAGGTTCTGATCGCCCATCCGGCCGTCCGTCGCGTCAATTTCACCGGCTCGACCCGCGTCGGCAGGATCGTCGCGCAAATCGCGGCGCGGCATCTGAAGCCCTGTCTGCTGGAACTTGGCGGCAAGGCGCCATTCCTTGTGCTCGCTGACGCCGATCTCGATCATGCAGCCGATGCGGCGGCTTTCGGCGCCTTCTTCAATCAGGGGCAGATCTGCATGTCGACCGAGCGGATCATCTTGCTCGACGCGATCGCCGACGATTTTGCCGAGCGTTTTGCCGCAAGAGCGCGGGCGATCCGAGCCGGTGAGCCGCGGGTATCGGGCATGGCACTCGGCTCGATGATCGGCGCGGAGGCGGTGCAGCGGGTAAGAGGGCTTGTCGATGATGCGCGTGATAAGGGTGCGCTTCTGCTGGCCGGCGGAACGGTCCATGGCAACTTCATGGATGCGACAGTGCTTGACCATGTCACGCCGCACATGCGGCTCTATCGCGAGGAGAGCTTCGGGCCGGTTGCGGCGCTGATCCGGGCAAGAAATGTCGATGAGGCTGTGACGATCGCCAATGATTGCCAATATGGCCTGTCGGCCGCTGTTTTCGGCCGTGACATCAGTCAGGCGCTCGCGGTGGCGCGGCGCATTGAATCCGGCATCTGCCACATCAATGGGGCGACAGTTTCCGACGACCCGCATGCCCCATTTGGCGGGGTCAAGGCCAGCGGCCACGGTCGCTTCGGCGGCCAACAGGCGATCGAAGCCTTTACCGAATTGCGCTGGATCACCGTCAATCCGCGCCGCGAACCCTATCCGATATAGGATCACCACCACCACTTTTCCGTCAGCCCATTCCCATAAACAAAGAGGACACCGAGAGATGGACATCAAGCAGATCATCAATGGCGAAGCGGTCGGAGCAATCTCCGGCAAGACCTTTGTCCGCCACGATCCCTTTACCGGAGCCGTCGCCAGCACGGCGCCGGCCTGTGGCGTCGAGGACGTCAAGGCGGCTGTCGCTGCGGCCTCGGCCGCATTCCCGGCCTGGTCGAAGACCGGCCCCGGCGCCCGGCGCGCACTTCTCTCCAAGGCTGCCGATGTGATGGACGCCAAGGCGCCTGATTTCATCGCCCTGCTGACGGCCGAAACGGGCGGCACCGCCCCCTGGGCGGGCTTTAATGTCATGCTGGCCGCCAACATGCTGCGCGAGGCGGCGGCGATGACCACCCAGATCCACGGTGAGATCATTCCGTCCGACAAGCCGGGTTCGTTGTCGATGGGTGTTCGCCAGGCGGCCGGCGTCTGCGTCGGGATCGCTCCATGGAACGCGCCGGTCATTCTCGGCACGCGCGCCATCGCTATGGCGCTCGCTTGCGGCAACACGGTGATCCTGAAGGCCTCCGAACAATGCCCCGGCCTGCATGTGATGATCGGCCAGGTGCTGGTCGAGGCGGGCCTGCCGGCTGGTGTCGTCAACGTCATCACCAATGCGCCCGAGGACGCGCCGCAGGTCGTCGAGGCCCTGATCGCCGCGCCCGAGGTCAAACGGGTCAACTTCACGGGCTCGACGCGCGTTGGCCGGATCATCGGCGAACTTTGCGGTCGCCACCTGAAGCCGGCGCTGCTCGAGCTCGGCGGCAAGGCCCCTTTGATCGTCCTTGATGACGCGGATATCGACGGTGCGGTCAATGCGGCCGTTTTCGGCGCCTTCATGAACCAGGGTCAGATCTGCATGTCGACCGAGCGCTTCATCGTTGATGAAAAGGTCGCCGACGAATTTGTCACCAAGCTCTCGGCGCGCGCCGCGCAACTGCCGGCCGGTGATCCGCGTGGCCATGTCGTCCTCGGCTCGCTGGTCAGCCCGGAGGCGGCCGCCAAGATGGAGGCCATGGTGGCCGATGCGGTGGCGAAGGGGGCAAAGGTCGTGGCGGGCGGAGAACGCCACGGTTCGGTCTTCGAGGCGACGGTCATCGACGGCGTCCATGATGGCATGCGTGTCTTTACCGAGGAATCCTTCGGACCTGTCAAGCCGGTGATCCGGGTGGCTAACGAGGCGGAGGCGATCCGTGTCGCCAATGACAGCGAATACGGTCTTTCCTCCGCTGTCTTCAGCCGCGATGTGCAGCGTGCCTTGCGGGTGGCCGACCAGCTCGAGACCGGCATTTGCCATATCAACGGTCCGACCCTGCATGACGAGGCGCAGATGCCGTTCGGCGGCGTCAAGGGCAGCGGCTATGGTCGCTTCGGCGGCAAGGCGGCCATCGCCGAATTCACCACGCTGCGCTGGGTAACGATCGAGGATCCGCAGCAGCACTATCCGTTCTGAGGATAGCCACGAAGCGGCCAGCGGGAAGGGGTTCTCGCTGGTCCCACACCCATCGCGCGATCGGATATCCAGCATTAAAATTGAAGATTGTGGCTCCCGTTTATAGAGCAGCAATTGCTAAGGCGTTGGCGAGACTATTTCCAGCGGACCGGATCTAAGTTGAATGCATGGTCTGAATTTATCTCGTTTTTTCAGCTGCTTATCAAAAACGACAGTTTTTTGACAATTGGCTGTTGACGGGAAAAGGGAGTGGCCGTATAAGCCGCTTCACCGAACGAGAGGGCGGCGCCGACGAGGCGAGCGGCACTCTGGTTCAGACTTAAACCTCTTAAAATTGGCTGAGACGCTGATTGTTTGCCGGGCTTTACGGTTTGGCGAG
>NZ_BJZP01000025.1 GCF_007992095.1 Paenirhizobium naphthalenivorans | reverse complement strand
AGGCGGTGGCTATGGGCGAGCCAAACTCGATCTGCTGCAGGCGCGTTTGATTGGCGCATCGTAGGGGCCGCACAGCAGCAAAAGTGATGGTGTGGAACGGCCTTCGCACCGGCATCCAGGATGCCTATCGTGGTGACGCCAATCGCCACAAGAGAGAAGGAACCGTTCCATGGAGAAGATTAGCACAATCGGACTGGATCTGGCCAAGTCAGTCTTTCAAGTCCACGCCATCACTGAAGACGGACATATCGCTGTCCGACGTGCCTTGCGGCGATCACAGTTGTTGGAGTTCTTCCGTAACATCGACCCCTGCCTGGTCGGTATCGAGGCTTGCGGAAGTGTCCACTACTGGGCCAACGCGATCGGTGAATTCGGTCATACGGTGCGGGTAATGCCACCGGCCTATGTGAAGCCGTACGTCAAGCGGAACAAGACCGATGCCGCCGATGCGGAAGCAATCTGTGAGGCGGTAACACGTCCGACAATGCGCTTTGTACCTATCAAATCATCTGAGGAGCAGGCCGCAAGCATGGTCTTGAAGACCAGAGAGTTATTCGTGCGTCAGCGAAGCCAGACTGCAAACGCCATGCGTGCCCACATGGCTGAGCTTGGGATTATTGCTGCTACTGGAATGACGAGCATAGCCAAGCTCATTGCCGTTTTGCGCGATGATCGAGACCAACGTCTACCGAACTCGGCTAGAACCGCGCTTCTGGAGATGGCCGAGCAGATCGAAAAGCTGACGGCAAGAGTTGAGGCGCTCGATACCAAGATTGTCGCGGCGGTGAAAGCCGATGAGGCTGCTCGTCGGCTGACGACTATCCCTGGTGTAGGGCCAATCATCGCGGCAACCGTCCGTGCGGCTGTCCCAGATCCTGCAGCCTTTCGAACCGGGCGGGACTTGGCGGCATGGATCGGCATCACACCAAGGGCAAATTCCAGCGGAGGAAAGGAGCGGCTCGGCAAGATATCAAAGCAGGGTAATAAGCAGTTGCAAACTCTCTTGATTGTTGGAGCGACATCAATTCTTAAACAGGTTCGCCGAGGCGTGAAGTTACCTGCCTGGGTGGTCTCCCTGATTGCGCGCCGCCCCTACAAGGTCGCCGCCGTAGCACTCGCGAACAAGATGGCGCGCACAATTTGGGCTTTGCTCGTCAAGGGCGGGATCTATCAACCTCCGTCGCCATCCGTGACTGCTTAGAGACGAAATTCCCAAAGCCAAGGCGTTGGGATAAAGTGGCAAGGTGCCGAAACATGATGAACCTGAGGGACGACACCTCGACGCCGATCAGACCGTCTGACGCAGTGCGCTTTTGAGCGCGCAACATTGATTAGGCGATCGGCATCGCGGATCTCATCGTGGCCAGCGGTCGATGACCGCGCAAACAGGCCGGACATATGACTGCACCGTCCAATGGGGATTTATGCAACAAATGCCTTGCTAACCGGGCCGTTCAACATATGCGTCAGAGCCAATATTCCACGCCGAAACACAGTCACATCGGGCGACGGGTTCGGGTTCGTGCCCGACAATACGCCGGATATGCTAACGCGACGCTACCGTTCGCTCACTCGGCGATCAAACAGGCAGGATGGAGCTACCTCCTTTGAACTAGGGCCTGTCCATCTATTGAAATTGTAATTCGCGGCCCGGACGGGCAGCCTCCGAGATCCAGGAGGTGAGAGAAATGTCCTTGATTTCCGATAGCGCGTCACGACATCACGGTACGGTCCGGTCAAAAGGGGCCAGCAAACACCATTACGGCAAACGTGTCTTCGACGTCTTCTTTTCCCTGGCCTCGCTGGTCTTTCTCGCCCCCGTCCTGACTTTTATCGCCATCGCCCTCCTGATCATCGACGGAAGGCCGATCTTTTACCGCCATAAGCGCATCGGCCGGAACGGTCGGCCGTTTTTCTGCCTCAAATTCCGGACGATGCGGAAAGACGCCGACAAGGCGTTGGCGGAACTGCTGCAGCGCGATCCAGCCAGGCTGGAGGAGTGGACGCGGACACGCAAACTCATGGACGATCCGCGTGTGCACAAGCTCGGCCGGTATCTGCGCGCGAGCAGCCTCGACGAGCTTCCCCAATTCATCAACGTTCTCAACGGGACGATGACCATCGTCGGGCCGCGACCGATCACGCTGGACGAGCTCAACCGCTACGGTTCCCACGCGAGCTGTTACATGGCGATGACGCCGGGGATCACGGGGCCCTGGCAGATCTCCAAGAACAAGAACGCCTCGTATGAGGAGCGTGTCCATCTCGACGTTGAGTATTTCCTGGGATGCTCGCTGGCGCTGGATTTCGCCATCATCTGGAAAACCATCGGGGTCGTTCTCTTCGCGCGGAACGAACAATGAAAGCTGGTTTACAAAAACAGCCAGGCGATCAGGCCAATCCAGAAAACGAGGCTGACGAGAATGACGAGCCAACGCAACAAGAACTTCGCATTCAAAAATGCGCTACGGCGCATAGGAAATTCCCCGCTGGTCTCCCTTTCCTCCGCGCCGGTCCGCTGTCGCGTCGAGAAAAGTCTGGCTGCGCGTCATGGCCGCCAAGGTGATTGTTTCGACGGCGAGGCCAGCCGGGGCCGACCGTCACCGTCACCGTCACCGTCAACGACTCGTTCGAGATAATACCCGAATGTGTGCAGAATTTGATCCGCAAAGCGAGGCTTTCAGGCGGCGATCCACGAAGGATCAGGCCACGGAGGATGGAGCCACGGAAAAGACCGGCATGCGGGCGCAACCTCGTCCGAGGCCGACAAGGGCGGGCGTCTGGTGGACGCGGCTGCGGCTAGCGCTCGTCTCGCCATCGCTCGTCGGCTCGGCAGTCTGGACGTTCGGCGCAAAGGTTTTTTCGCAGGTTGCCCAACTGGCGGCTTTCGTCGTGGCCGCCCGGGTTCTCACATCGGCTGAATTCGGCCTCTTCGCCTACAGTGCCGCCTTCGCGGTTCTTCTCGTCATCTTCGCCGAGGGCGGGTGGGGCGAATTCGTCATGAAGACGCACAATGATGCCGAACGTCTGGATCAGATCGCCACCGTCTCCATCCTGTCGGGCATGCTCTCGATGACGGTGGGGCTCTGTGGCGCCACGATCATCGGCCTCTATTTCGGGCAGATTTGGGAAGCCGTGCTGGTGGCGCTGTTCAGCGTCTGGCTACTGCCTGCCTCGCTTGTCGTCGTCTACGAAGGCATCATGGTCGCCGCCGGCCGGCTGCGGGCGCATGCGACCGTCAGGATTCTCGCCGACGCGTGCGGTCTTGCCGTGACCGTCGCGGGCCTGCTCGCGGGGTGGAGCGTGCTTGCCCTCGTGGCGGGTCGGCTGGCGATGCAGCTGACGATGCTGACGGCCTGCATGACCATGGTGCGCTGGCTGCCCAAACCTCGCCTGACGCGCGCGCTGCTGTGGGAGCTGCTGGATTTTTCCCGCCACATCGTTTCGAACCGTCTCATCGTGTTCGTCCGTTCCTATTCCGGGACCCTCATCGTCGGTAGTTTTCTCGGCCTTGCCGACGCGGGTTACTACCGGGCGGCGGAACGGATCGTCGCCGCCTTTTCCGAGATGATCGGAGAGCCACTGCGTCTCCTAGCGTGGGTCATATTGCGGCGGGTGAGCAATCTGCCACCAGGGGACCGCGACGTCTCGCGGGAGATCGGCACCGCGGCCACGGGGTTCATGGTGTCCGCCATGGCGGTTTCCCTGCCGGTCTATATCGGGCTGGCGCTGATGTCCGGCAGCGTTGTCCACATTGTGCTCGGCGAGGCCTGGGCACCGGCGGCGATCCTGATCACGCTGCTGTCGGTCAAGCAGATCCTGCTCATTCCGGGATACCTAACGGAACCCCTGCTTTCGCTCGCGGGAACGATCAGGAAGATGCCCGCAGCCGTTCTCCTCAACAGCCTGGTGTCGCTGGCCTTCGTTCTGGCGCTGACGCCCTTTGGCATGCTGGCGGCGGCGGCGGGGCAATGCGCCGCCGCCATGTTCTCGTTCATCATTTCCATGCGTCTGCAGAGCCGATATGGCGCCGTGGACTGGAGTGGCGTCTTGCGCCGCTGCCTCCATCCGGTCCTCGGCGTCTCCGCCATGGTGACGACCGTAGCCCTCATCGGCCAGGTTGCCGAATCGTCCGCCGCGAGCGGCCTTGCTGTCAACATGCTGCAGGCCATCGCGGGAGGAGCGGTCTATGTCGTCACGCTGGCGGCGCTGCAGAAGATCAACGGGGGATCGCCGCCAATCTTCGCATTCGCCCAGCGGACAGGCTCAACCTGAAAGCGCCGAACCGGAGCCGATCACATGGACACCATCAACCTCACCAGAACGACACGATCCCTCCTGAAGAGCACGATGACGGGGCTTGGTCAGTCACTGGTGCCGCTGCGCATCTTGGGTGGCCGGCTTCGCTATCTATCGCCATTTCCCCGTCGTTTCACCGGGGCCTATGCCTCGTTCGAGGAGGCCGTCGCCGCCGCCGGAACCGGAGCGCTGGTCGGCTACGATCACGAAGAGATCGCCAATGTCGCCTTCGAACAGATGTGCCGGATCATGCCTTGGGATTATCCGATCCTCTTCTGGCTGCGCAGCCTTCTGGATGAGGTCGACCGCATCGTCGACGCGGGAGGGCACATGGGGACGAAGTATCGGGCGTTTCGCCAGCTGTTGCCGCTCGACGCGACCTTTTTCTGGATCGTCTATGACGTTCCGGCGATCGTGGCCGCCGGCCGTGAACGAGCACGCACGGACGGTTTGACCCAGCTGTCCTTCGTCGACCGCATCGAGGATGCGCCCGAGGCATCCGTCTTTCTCGGCTCGGGCCTGCTGCAATACCTCGATATTCCCTTGTGCGCCCTGCTCGCAAGCATGCGGTCGCCGCCCCGCCATCTGCTGCTCAACAAGGTGGCTTTCCGCAAGGGCGGACCGGTTGTCACCCTTGAGCGCATAGGCCGGGCCTATGTCCCCTACCAGATGCGTGACGAGCACGCCTTCCTCGGGGAATTGGCGCGGATGGGCTATCGACTGGTCGATCGCTGGGCCATCCCGGAGCTGTCGCATGTCATCGAGACCCATCCGGAGCTCGGCCCCAGCGAATGTGCCGGGTTCTATTTACGCCGGGAGGAAGAGCGGCCGCCGGTGGGCATCCAATAGTGTGTTAGCGCCCGGACGGCAACGTGCAGCAAAGGGGCCGGCGTCAGCAGATGCCGGTGAGGGCGCCACGCCCGGCGCGTTCGAGCACGCGTTCGTAGAGATTCATCAGCGCCTCGCTCCAGGAAATCTGGGTCTGGGCCAGCATCGACGCTTCCCGCGCGCAGCGAAGGCTCATGGCCCTGACAAGCTCGTCGTCCGTCGCGATGAGGCGCAACACGTTGGCAAGGCTCTTGCCGTCGCCGGCGCGGAACGTCATGCCGCAACCGCGCGCGGCGATCTCGCTCGCGAGCAAGGCGGAATCGGGCATGACCACCGGTATGCCGCTCGAAACGGCTTCAAGCGCGACCAGACCGAAGGGCTCGGGCACGCGCGAGGAGACGACGACGGCGCGGGCATCGCCGACGAGCGCGCGGATCTGGTCGCGGTCCCGCCACCCGTGGAGCGTGACCTCGGGAAACGACATCTCGAGCATGGCGCGGCCGGCGCCATCCCCGATCACGTGCAGCGGCGCGCCGGCAAGCCGCGCGGCCCGCGCGGCGTCATCAAAGCCCTTTTCCTGCTCCAGCCGGCCGATGAAAAAAAAGGCCTTGTTTCGCCATGGCGTTCCGGGCTCGGTCATGAAGGGTTCCACGGGATTGCGGATCGCATCGATACATGCTCCGCTCAGCCCCGCGCGCGCGAAATAGTCGCGCATGCGCTCGTGAACGATGACAATGTTCGCGGGCATGTCGCGGGTCTCGTAGAAGTGTTCGCGGAGCAGATGCCGGGCGGTGCGCCAGATCTTCTCGTGGTATCCGCGCTTGTCGCACTGGGTGGTGAGGCATTGCGTGGACATCGGCCGCAACGAGCACACTTGCTGGGAACGATAGTTGGCAAAACCGCCATTCGGGCATGCCAGGAAATAGTCATGCGCGTGGAGGATCGTCCTGCGCCGCACCGGTTCCAGCGCCCGAAAGATGGAGGGGGACAGGATTTTCGACCAGCCGTGCACGTGGTAGATCGTCGATGGCGTATCCTTTTTGAGGACGAGTTCCCGCAGGGCGGCATAGGCCCGGGCGTTGTAGATACCGTTGGCAAATGCCGTCAGTCTGCCCTGATCGACGAGTGGCGTGCCGCCAAGATGGATCGTATCCGCGACGGGCTTTTCGTCGGACGGATGGTCGCCGGCGAAATAAGTGGTCCCGATGCCACGGTCTTCGAGCATCTTCGCCAGGAGGATCGCCAGGTTGGACGCTCCCCCAACGCGGCTCGAGCGATCGTTGATGATGACGATGTGAGCAGCCCGCCGGTCCACCATGCCTTAGTCCATCGTCTCGATGTTGCCTGGGGCCAGGCGGCGGAAGAGCAGATCCGCGAACGCACGAAGATTTCCCCTGAGGCGCCCCTTTCGGTCGACCCACGGTTCGGGCCGCCAAACCTTCGCGGCGTTGGCGGCGACATTGCGCGCCATCTGAAGGCCGGCATGACGGACGGTCATGGTTCCCTTGCGGGCTAGGTAGATCGGATTTGCGATCTGCGAGTAGCCGAACCGGGCGCCGGAGGTGCGGGAGAGCTTCGTGCCGAGATGCACGCCTGTCAGTCGCGTGGACTTGACCACTCGGCCATGGCGTGCCGCCATGCGACTGAAGTCGACGTCCTCCAGCCAGCCGTACAGCGGCATATCCTCGTCGAAACGCAGGTTTCCGCCGCGCACCGCCGACATGCGCACGGCCATGTTGCATCCATAGCCGTTATTGACGGCGTGCAAGGGATCCGGATCATAGTCCGCCGCCAGTTCTGCGGCCAGGATCCTGTCGATCCCTTCGGTGAGGGAGATGCCCGGCCCGGTGATGCCGTCGGCTATGACGGTTCCGGTGGCAATCACCACATCGGGGTGTTCGGAGAAGAGTTGCTCGATCTCCTCCAGATAGGGCGCCGTCATGAGAAAGTCATCGTCGAGGAATACGACGACATCGGCTTGCGGTACGGCATCGAGAATGCCATTGCGTTGACGGCAGCTGCCGCGTGACGAGATCAGGACGCGGGAGGGACAGGCAAGGTCCGCCAGGCAATTCCGGTCGATATCGTCCTGCGAGCAGACGCAAACCACGACCTCGTCCGGCTGCCGATCCTGGCGCGCCAGCTGGCGCAGCGTCCTCGCGAGGATGTCCTTCCTGCCCGTGCTCGGAATACCGACCACGAGATGGAGCGCGCCAGCCGATGGCGCCAATGCGCCGCGCTTCGGGGAAACACTGGAGACGTTCATCCGATGCCTCCGCCGCCGAAACGGCTCTGGAACCAATCCTCGACGCCACTGCGATTGGCGACAACGCCCAGAAGAGCAAGACGCGACCGGCCGAACAGGGCAAGGGCGTCGGCAAGGCGCTCGATCGTCATCTTGTTCGAATTTCCGAGCACCAGAATGACGCCGTCGAGATAGGTGCAGATCGTGCGCGTGTCGGCCGAGTTCTCGAAGCCGGACATGTCGACGATAACGACCTTGTACTGCTTGCGCAGCTTCTCGATGGCTTCCTTGAGGGCTGGAAGATGGCCGTATCTCTGGTGGGATGCGGCGATCTGCTTCGTCTGGTTGGTCGTCAAAAGGGGTACCGGGATCGTGCTCGCCTCTCCGGACGGCGTTTCAGCGTGATCACGCTCTCTCCGCATCTCGCTGTGTGGGGTCGGGAGTTCGGCGGTGTCGCGTCGTCGCATACTGGGGAAGGAGATCAGCGGAATGTCAGGCTCCTCCAGTTCAAGCGGCTTCAATCCGAGTTCCGTCGCCGTATTCGCCGCCAGACGCGTCAGTCGCGCGCTGATGAAATCGGCATCGATCAGAAGAACCGACTGTCCTTCATTCTGGTAGAGTTGCGCGAGGTTCGTCGCGATCGTGGTCTTGCCTTCCCCCGAGCCGACCGATGTGACGCCGACCACGAGCGATCCGCTGGCGGGCATGACGGCGTCGAGGGAGCTCTTTACGCCACGCAGCGCCTCGGAAAAGCGGGAATAGGGCGAGTCCAGGATCGATCGCAGTGGTTGCACCGGTTCCGGCAGCGCGGGCTTACCCTTGTTGTGACGGGGTTCCGGCCGGTAGACCGGGATACGCCCCAATGAACCGATCCCGAGTTCCCTTTCCAGGCGGCCGCTGGAGCTGGTCCTGCGGTCGAGACTGTTGCGTAAAACGGCTACCATCAGACCACCCGCAAAACCGAGCATGGCCGAGAATGGCAGGATGATCGAGGTCTTCGGCCAGCTTTTGCCGAAGGGGGCCGTCGCCGCCGAAACGACGCGAGCCTGCGCCGAGGGAAATGAAAGCGTCTGCAGCGTGCCGGACAGCTGCTGCAGGATGCTCTCATAGAGGCGGCGATAGGTGTTGGCGTTGCTTTCCATTTCGGCGAGTTCGACGCGGGCGATATTCTTGTCCTCGCCGCTGCGACTTGCCGCCGCGAACTGCTCCTCGACCAGCTTTTCCCGCGTGCGCGCCACCTCGACATTGGCGCGGTAGACGGACGCGATCCGTCGCAGCTCCGCCCCGATCCCCGCATCCAGGCGGTCGATCTCCGCCTGGGTCGCCGCGATCGCCGGATTGCCGTCGCTATAGCGGCTCTTCAACCCCTCGAGTCGGGTGCGGGCCGATCGGATGTCCTCGCGAAGCTTCTGGATCTGGGCGTTGTTCGCCACTTCCTCCGGATCGCTTTCGGTGGCTTGGTCCTTCAAGATCAGCTTTGTCAGGATCTCCAACTTAGCGGACTCTGCGGCCGTCCCGGCCTTCGCGGCAAGCACCTGGCTGCTGAGCTCGGAGAGCTGCTGCTGATCGAGAGTCGAGACACTGCCGACCGCGGTGATGCCGTTGCGGTTGCGAAACTCCTCGGCGGTGATCGCGGCCTTTCTCGCCTTGGCGCCGATTTCGGCCAACCGGTTCTCAAGCCACGTCGCGCCACGCTTCGCCGCCTCTGCGCGCTCGTTCATGCCGTTGCGAATATAGGCGTCGGCCAGGGCGTTCGCGGTCCTGGCGGCCTTTTGCGGATCGTTGGAACTGTATCCGATCTGGAGCACGTAGGACTGCCCCACGCGCTGCACGGTCACGCGCGACAGGAAGTATCCCATCACATGCCTCAGCCGTTCCTCTTCGCTGACGGTGGTCGCGTCCTCCCGCGTTGTCCCGGTTATCATGTCGACGGTCGAGGTCAGCAGGCCCACGACGATGGTGCGCAACGAACTGGTGTCGGCGAACTCGGGATCGTTAACGAGGTCGAGCCGCTGGATCACGTCGAGCGCGATCGCCTCGGATTTGACGATTTCCACCTGGCTCGCGATTTCCGCGGTCTCGATGATGACGGTGCCGCTGGACACGTCCTGCGAGATGACCCGTCCCTGTTCGGGGTCCATCACCAGCCGCGTCGTTGCCTGGTATATCGGCTGGGTCTTCAGAACATAGACGCCACCCAGGACGATCCCAGCGACCGTGAACGCCCCGATGACGAGGGTGTTCCGGCGCAGGAAGGCGAACACGTCGTGAAAGGACAGGTATTCCTTTTCGCCGGCTCCCTTTCGCTCGGCGTGCGAACCGACTGAGATATTTCCGAACTCGTGCAGGCCCATTTACGTCCCCCTGAATGCTCTGGCTGGTCGGCGTCTGTCTATCGAGGCGGTTCCGAATTGACGGAAACCTGCAGCAGGCCGGCGATGCCGGCGGGAATGTCGTAACGAACGCTCAGCACGTCGCCGGGTTCGAGGACCGCTGTCTGCTGCACTTTGAACGGCGAGCGCAGGTCGCCCTCGCGCGTCAGCCAGTACTCCACCGGCTGCAGTTCCAGGCTCTTCAGCGCGCGGTCTTGCGACAGCGAGGCACCGCTTGCCTCCAGGAGTTGCAGCGCGGTGTTGCGCTTCAGCTTGGTGTCCCCGATCTCGGCTTCGACAAGCTGCAGGTCGCGCGCCGCTTCGGTCCGGTATTGGCCTTGAAGCGTCACAGCATCGCGCTGCGTCTCGCTGACCTTCTGCCGGGCGCGCATGGTGGCCACCACGAGATCCAGCTTGTTGCTGCTCAGATCGGCGACCACCCGCTCGAGCGTGGTTTCTCGCGATTTCGCCAGTGTTCCCCTATCGACGAGCGAGGAAATGTTGGAGAGTTCCTTCTGCGCGATCTCGATCTGGCGGTCCTGAACGGCCGTCTTTTCCTCCAGAACCTTGATCTCGTTTCCGAGGAGGACCTTCAGTTCATCGAGGGAGTCCAGCTGGCGCGTCAGCGCCTCCGCCCGCGCGGCGAAGAGGCTCAGTTCTCGTTGCGCGATCTGCTGGGTGGCAGTGTCCGCGGCCTGCGTCGACAGTTCCGGCGGCATTTCAACCGCCGAGGCGCCGCCCGCCTCGGCGACCAACCGCGCGCGCCGGGCCATAAGTTGCTTGAGCTGGAGTTCGCCGCGGCTCAACTCTCCCACGTAACGGATCTGTTCGAGCTCCGAATAGCCCAGCGGGTTCGTGCCGCGCTGCCGCCCGCCCGCCATCGCCACCGCCTGCATGACGGTCAATGCCGGGCGAAACTCCAGCTCGCCGGGCCTCTCCACGACTCCGGTCACATAGATCGCCGGGTATTTGACGACTTCGACCGTGGCGGTCGGCGGCGTGGCGAGGCCCGTCTTTTCCTTCAACAACGCCGCGATCCGATCGCCAACGCTCCGGGTCGTGTCGTTGGCGACGACGATCTCCCCGAGCAGCGGGATCGAGATCGTTCCGGCGGGAGAAACAAGGTATTCGCCGTCGAGCGCGCTCCACTCCTTGTATTCACCCGTGGCAGCGATCCATTCCAGGATCATGACCTTCAGGCGGGTCTGTGGCCGAAGAAGATAGCTGTCGTCCGCGCCGGCCGGCGCGGGGCCACCAAGGGCGAGCAGGCCGGCGAGCAGAACGCCGAGCGCGCAGCGGACGGCCCGCACGGGTGCTCTCGCCGATCCGGAGACGGATGGTCTTGTTCGAAGGGACAGAAATGACATCGATCTGATCTCGCGTTTTTGCCGTCCGTGGCACACCACCGTCCTGTGATTTGCCCGAGCCGCAGAAGCGTCAATCATCGACGGAAGACGGAATGAGTAAATTCCCTGTCCGTCCGTCCGAGCTAGTCCCTTTTGGGGACGTCGTCTAAACCAATGCTCCGATTGGATGAGCTCTTCCCCCTCTTCGCCGGTCTTCGCACGCCATGCGGCGTGGTTTGCTATCGCTGATCTACGGTGCTCCTCACTTTGGATGTCGCTTCAGACTGAAGTTGGGCCTGTGTCCGGTCTCCGGCGAGACCTAGTCTGAAACCCTTGATCCACTGGCAGGGGGAGCAAAATGCGGGTAGCGATCGTTCATTATTGGCTTGTGTCCATGCGGGGGGGCGAAAAGGTCGTCGAAGCCCTGTGCGACATGTATCCAGACGCCGACATCTTCACATTGGTCTACGACGCGGAAAAGACGTCCGAGAAGATCCGCCGCCACCGTATCATTCCCTCGTTCCTTCAGCGCATTCCCGGCGCAGTCTCCAACTATCAGGCGCTGCTCCCCCTCATGCCGTTCGCGCTCGAGAGCCTGGATTTGAAGGACTACGACCTGATCATCTCAAGCGAATCCGGCCCCGCGAAGGGCATTATTCCGCCTCCGCATGCCGTGCATGTCTGCTACTGCCATTCGCCCATGCGGTATCTCTGGGACCACTACCATATCTACCGGTCGACGGCGGGATTTGCCACGCGGATGATGATGCCGGTGCTGGCGCCGTTTCTGCGGTCCTGGGATGCCAGTTCGAGCCTGCGCGTCGATCGCTTCGTGGCCAATTCGCATCATGTCAGCGAACGCGTGCGCAAATATTACCGCAGGTCGACGTCGGTCGTGCCGCCGCCGGTATCCGTCGATGACTTCGCGTTGGCCGCCGATCCGGGGGACTTCTACCTCTGCGCAGGACAGATCGTTCCCTACAAGCGGGTCGATCTCGCGGTCCGCGCCTTCACCGAGATGGGACGGAACCTGGTTGTCATCGGCGACGGCGCGCCGAGGGACGTCGAGGCATTGAAGCGCCTGGCCGGCCCGACCGTGCGCTTCCTGGGCCGGACGTCCTTCCCGGTCCTCAAGGCCAATCTCGCGCATTGCCGGGCATTGCTTTTTCCTGGTGAGGAGGATTTCGGCATCGTGCCCGTCGAGGCGATGGCGAGCGGGAGGCCGGTGATCGCCTATGGTCGAGGAGGTGCCCTGGAGACCGTCGTGCACGGGCATACCGGCCTGCTGTTCAACGAGCAGTCCGTCGAAGCGATCATAGGCGCCGTTCGCGAGTTCGAAGAGCGCGCTCTGTTGTTTCAACCGGAAGCCATCCGCGCGCACGCCTCGCGTTTCAGCGTCCAGAATTTCCAGGCGAGCATGCGCAAGATTATCGACGAGGAGCTGGCGGCAAAGAGATCCGGCTTCTCCGGGGATTTCGATTTCCTGACGCCGCCCTCGAGCTACAACGGTGAACTACCGGTTCCCCTGCATTGATGGGTGGGCCGAACAGAAGGATGTGGCGAATGAACCAGATCATGGCGTGCTACACTCGGTTCGACGAACATGGGCCGCTTCCATGGAACAGGTTGCCGAAGGGGCCGGGGAGACCGCTGCGGTTCGCGCTCCATCGCCTGGGGTTCGTGGTCTTCCTTACATTCGGCGGTGTGCTTGTGGCCACCGTCGTACTGCTGATGCTTGCCAGTTGGCTGCTGGGCGTTGACCGGGACCAGGACGTTTCGCGCGAACAAGAATGACGCCCACGAAGGCCCGAGCGGTGAAGCGGCGTGTTGCCGCGCATGACAGCGGTTCCAACCGGGTGCTACCGCGTGGTCCCGGTCGCTCAAGCGCTCCATCCGGCATTTCCTATGACCGAACGATCCATGTCGTCGCGTTCACCGGGCGGATATCCGCGTGAATGTCCCATTTGGCGTGCGGGCCGAGGCCGGTGCCTGGAAGAACATGCGGTGCCTCCATGCCCCGCAGTCGTGTTTACTTCAGCTTGAAGGCCGCTTCCGTGCGGTTGGTGGCGTGCAACTTCTTCATGATGTTACGGATATGCACCTTCACCGTGCTTTCGCGGAGATTCATCTCATAAGCGATGATCTTGTTGGCCTTTCCGCGACGAAGCGCTTCCGCGACTTCCATCTCGCGGGGCGTGAAGATGTCCGAATGGCAGTTTGGCCCGTTGACGGCGGAACTGATCGCGTCCTTCGCCGCGAGAATGCTGCTCGCGGGAATGAAAACCCCTCCGGCGCGTGCCAGCGCGATGGCCTGGGCGGCGACGCTGACGCGCACGCTGTTGGGGATATAGCCCCGCGCGCCCAACTCAACCGCTTTCATGATCTCGCCCAGATCATCCGAATCCGCAATCACGATGACCGGAACGCCGCCGAATGCCTTCGCCGCATTCGAAATCTTCTCGCAGGTTGCCGGATCGCTGACTTTCGTGCCGCTGAAAACAAGCAGTATGGCGGCGGGGTCATCCCGTGGCGGCTGCCTACGCCACTCATCGATCGACCCAGCCGTTCGGATGGTCATCGCCGGACTGTACATTGACAGGCTTTGTGACAGGCACTCCCGATCAAGCGTGCGGGGATCGATGATGAGAACATAGTCCCCGTCGTCATCGGTTATGTCATCGGTCACGATGTTACTTCCAAATGCATGTTCGGAGCGAAACGCCTCGCTCCGAAGTGGAGTAATATTGTTCTGTCCAATGCTTTCCGTGTTCATGGCACTCTCCCTACCCTAGCTCCGCCTGTTTGTGTTAGCTCTGTCGCGGAGCCCCCAAAATTTCGCAAAAGGATTCGCATTCTCCGCCCGGGCGAAGACAAGTATTGAGTAATTTGGTGAGCGTTTGACCTTTATATTAGTCTTTCAGAATTTTGTTGAAGATGCATTAACCTAAGTTAATTTGTTGGTAATTATTGTTGGGTGCGCCTGTGCTATTGACTTTTTTCACTTGGGCGATGCAGTCGTGGTGCTACGATGATCGTGCAGGCTTGCTGGTAAGCGGAAATACCTCGACGTGACTGTATCACGGGCGACCGAGGGCTCGGGGCGAGACGGATCGCGAACGCGCCTTCGAGTACTCCCGCTTCATATTCGCGGGATGTCGCCGCGGTGATCCAAACTGGCGAAACAGGCTCGCGAGACAAGGCGGCGGGTGGCGTTCAGCCGATGCGGCTGGCGAGGTATCCCGGGTTGAAGTCAACCAGTTCCATCAATCTCCTGCGATCCAGGAATTCGACGATCCCGTTGCGGAAAGACAGAAGGCCGTTCGTCCTCAGGTCCTTGAGCACGCGATTGATATGCACGGTCGACAGGCCCACGGCGTCGCCGATGTCAGACTGCTTCAGAGGGCAGACAAAGCCATCGAAGTCCGCCTTTGTGCCTTCGCTCGCGCGAATTCCCAGTTCCAGAAGCAAGTGCCCGGTTCGCTCAAGCGCATCACGCCGGCCGATGTTCGCGATCCGTTCGGACAGTCGCGCCAGGCGCTTGATCATTTCCGAAACGATGATCTTGGTGAGTTGTGGGGAGAGGTCCGATCCCTGTCCAAGGAGACGGTCGGGAAATTCATACAGGCTAACCGGAGACAGAGCCTGGATCGTCTCTTGCGCGAGGGCGGAGGATTTCGTCGAAATCAGGTCGCCACGAAGGGCAAATTCCGTCACGATCCGGGTACCGTTTGGCAGGATCTTGGCGCAGATCGCCCAGCCACTGTTGACGAACAGGATCGATGAATCGTCATCGCCGGGTTCGAAGATCGTGGAGCCGACCGCGTAATGGCGCAAACAAGCGCCGGCCAATTCGTTGGACGCGCGGCTATACTGGATATCTGCCGGTGTCTGTTTCGGCAGATCATCTATTCCCATTCGACCACCCCCCGGCCCCGAACAGTACACTCCTCACGACGAGGTGAATTGCCCTCGGATTGTACAATTCAGCACAGTTTGCTCGAAACTGAAATCAATTTTATTAAACAAATTCAGAATTTACTTTCTTCCAACGCTAAAAATGACTTTTATCAATTATGATTTCATTTTCTGGTGGCCATTTTCGCGTGGTTGTTCTGGCGGAGACGGCCGCTGCTCATCGGTTCACCGGTCATTGTCGCCGACGCTTGTAGCCGGTCCGCGAGCATCCGAACCGCGTCCGTCGCCGCTGCCAATCCCGCCGCTTGCGTGGCCTCGTCGATCCCGCTTTCCGCGGCACGCGCGAGAAGAAAAGCCACATGCGTCGGTGTTGTCGCCGGACCATCGGCGAAATAGCCTTCCCGTCCCACCGACCGGAAAAAGCTCGCGACCTTCTGATCCCAGCCAAAGCCGACATGTGGAATTCCGAGGGCGTAGGCCGCGATGCAGGCATGCAGCCGATGGGCGAGAATGACCGAGCTCGATCGAAGCACGTCCATAAGCTCCAGCGGCGTGCGAGGACGCGCCGCCAGTTGCAGCATCCCGGCGGCGCGACTGGGCGCGAGCCGCTGGTCCAAGAAGACCCGCCCGGCGAAGGCCTGATCTTCGCGCGCGCCGTTCGAAAAGAGGTGGACACGGTCACCCCCGCGAGACCAGCAGCCGGACGAGATCGACATATTCCCCGACCGTGCCAAAACAGATGCCGCGTGTCCGCCTGCCGGAATGGCGCACCAGGATCAAGGGGTCGGTGACGCAAATACCGGTGACCCGCTCTCCATCATTCGTGGATGCTACGGCGCCTGTCGTCACCAGATCCCGTGCGAACAGCCCGGGATCAGGCACGACCGCAGGTATTTGTCCGCCCGGAAAATGGCGTCGCCAGTTGTCGCGGGACGCCGCGTCACGGACCGACAGGTAGACGAGGTTGGTGTTTTCGACCCTGTGAAACAGCTCATGCGCGCGCCGCGACCAAGTCCCGCCGACGCCGACGGCATGGATCGCGAGCGGTTTGCCGCTGCGGCGAACGCAGTCCAGCAAGGTTCCGATCTTGAGCGGAAAGTTGAGATCGTCGTCCTGAAAAAGATTGCCTCCGCCAATGACGACAGCGTTGGCGTCGGCGATCCTATCGTCCCATTCGTCGCCCAGTACGCGAAGCCGGGAGCGGAGGGCATGCGTCACGGCGAGGCGGCGGGCGAAGAAGGGAAGGACGTGCAACACCCGGACGGCGATTCGCCGATGCGCGGAGGTCGCACCGAAATCCGTGCGACCCGCCAGATCGATGGTCTCCACCTCGACACGGCTCTGGCTGCACAACGCCTTTTCCAGGCACTGCGCCAAAATGCCGTCGCCGAGATTTTCGCTGAATTTGACATTGAACACCGCGACTTTCATGACACGGCCTCCACGGCGCCGGCCTGCCGCGACGGCCGCCGCCAAGCCACCCGACCGGCGGCGGATGCGGGCACGACGAAGGCCGCGAGGCTGCCCGTCAGAAGATAGAACATCGCGCTCATGTCATAAACCGTGCCGGAAATGGCCGCCGGGACGATCATGGCAAGCACGCCGGCCTTGCAGGCGCGGGCGACGCAAAGCAATTCATCACCCACAGACCCGGGCATCGTTGCCGGTTGCGCCCTCAACACCGCGACGACGAAGATTGAGAAGAGCAAGAAACCGAGGACGCCGACATTGGAGAGCAGGACCAGGATATAGCTGGAGGCCCGGGCGCTTCCCAGCCCGGCGCCGAAACCGTAAGTGTCGAGGAACGTCTGGTACGCCATCGCGTTCCAGAGCGTGCGTTCGCGCCCTGACTGGCTGCCGGCCTTCGAGAGCAGCATCTCGTCGATGAAGTCATTCAGGCTTTCCGCGACTTGAGGAAAAAGGACAAGGAGAATGAGGGCCAGGAGTGGAACGACGGCGACCACCACGACCAGAAAGGTCGGCCGTGCCATCGCAGGCTTCCAAAGACCGGTCACCAGCGCTCGAAGCCAGAGAAACGGAACCACGGCGATGACTCCGATCAGGGCGGTCGCCGACGTGGATAGCAGCAGGGCCGCCAGCGAGAGCGCCGCGAGCGGTCCCGTCGTCCATGATCGCATGCGGTCGAGCCACAGGCTGGCGGTCGCGGCAAAAAGCACCAGAGCGTAGCTGGCGAAGGTCGATGCTTCCGGGAAGGTTCCCGAGATGCGTTTGAGGCCGCCCTTTTCCGATCCCGTCAGCAGAGCGTAATTCGCCGTCCTGAAGATGCTCATGAACTGTTCCGTCCGCGTGAAGTAGGTCGCGACATCGATGATCGCGAAGATGATGTTCATCGCGGCCAAAAGGACGATCGCCGCGACGAGGTGTCGTGGCGTGCCGGTTTGGCGGAAATAGGAGAAGGCGGCGGCGAATGCCACCACGCCGCCGATCGCATAGACCGACTGAGTGATATTGTTGGAGGAGAAACGCAGTGGCGTGAGCGTAATGAAATTCCGTCCGTTCGCGACACGCTCGACTGTCATCGTCTCGGTGACCCCCTGGAACAAGCGCGGGAAAAAGATCGCCGTCAGCAAGCCGAAAGCAGTGAGCAACAGCAGCCAGAATCCGGCGCGGGGTGGCTGAAGCGCCGCGAGGAAATAACCTTCACCCGCAGCCATGAACATGCGCAGGGCGAAGAACGGTAGAAAGAGACTGGGCACGAGAACCGTCGCGCCTCCAAGCATCGGCAAGCTCAGCGCCGCCGCCGCGCCGAACAAGGTCGACACCAGCATGACCGAAAAAGCCCAGTGGATCGGCGCGGCCAGAATGACTAGGCCGACCAAGATCGTGATTGCTCCTATCGGCTCGAGATTCATATTCCCGGTCCCCCGCCGGTGCAGGTCGGTCACTGTCGGATAGGATGGCCCTGCAACCCCTTTCTCCGTCCGATCTCGTCGTTATTCCATCAAAAACCAGGTGGAAGGGGAAGCTGACCATATTCATATTCCGGGGCTACGCCTTTTGCGGTAGCTGGCGAAACGAATTCAGTTCTATCCCATCGCCGGCCCGAGCGACTACGAAAGCGGCATGTTCACCTCGGATCAAAGCCATGAGTGCGTCCCTGGGGGCCGTGCGTTTCAACGCCGCTCGGCGCGGGCATCCTTGCTCGCGGTCGTGCTGCTGTTGGGCTATGTCGTGAACGCGAAAGGCGACGGCGAGGGCGATACGGGCGATGCGCTCGATATCGAGGGGATGAGGGTTGCCTTCGACGAGGATTTCTCGCGGCTGAACGTCTCGGAATGGGGTCCGGGAACGCGATGGATAGCGCATACGCCCTGGTCGGGCGATTTTGGTGGCGCGCGTTTCGCCGCGCCGCGTCCCGGTTTCCCCTTCACCGTGGCGGATGGCGTCCTGCGCATCGAGGCCAGACGCGACGAGCACGGGGAATGGCGTTCCGGATTGCTCGCCTCCGTCGACACCAAGGGCCGGGGATTTGCCCAGCAATACGGATATTTCGAAATGAGGGCACGCCTGCCGGACGGCCCTGGCGTGTGGCCGGCCTTCTGGCTGATCGGCCTCGATCGATCGCAATCCACTGCGGAGATTGACGCGCTCGAATATTATGGCGACCGACCGGGCGCCTTTTCGTCCATTGTCCATGTCTGGCACCGTGATGGGCGGCATTATTCGCAGGGCAAGCGCATTCCGGCCTTTCGCGACGCCGATCCGAGCGAGTTCCATACCTATGGTGTGAAGATTGATGCGTCGCAGATACGCATATACTTCGATCGGCAGCTCATGTGGAAGACACCGACACAGCCGGCACATCGCCAGCCGATGTATATCCTGCTGAATCTCGCTCTCGTCGAGGAGGAGAGCCGGAACGCCGCTGCCAATCCCTCTAGTATGTTCGTGGACTATGTCCGCGCCTACAGCTTCAAGTAATCGCGCTTGCCGTGCCCGATCGGATGATCTCGCCTGTCATCTTCAGGTCGCGGCACCGTGCCGTTTCGCGGACTTTCCGCCGGTTCCGTGAGTGGCTCGATCGGACAAACGCAGCGCAAGGCCGTGAACCGTATCGGTCAAAGGGATTAGGTCCACGGGTACGATCGATCAAACGTCTCAGCCCAATGATCATCTATTTATTTCGCCCGATCATGGAATTCTGAAACTCCGGTGGCGGCAGTTCCGGCCGTGATGGCGCGGGTTCGAAACCTCCGATTACGCCGTTTCAACGATCATGACGAGGGGGCGATGAACCATTCGACGGACTCCAAGGGGAACCATACCCGGTCAACGTCGCGCCGACAGGGCGCGTTGCCCTATGACCGGGACTGCAGCGTTCACGATGTCTTTGGCCAGCAGGCGAGAGCCATTCCCTATTCCAAGGCCGCGGCCTTCGGTGCCCGATCCTTGACCTATGGCGAGCTCGATCGCCTGTCGGACGCGTTGGCGGCCTATCTCATCAAGCTCGGCGTTCGTAAGGGCGACATCGTCGGCCTTGCCGTGCCGCGTGCTCTTTCCACGGTCGTCGCGAAGCTCGCGATCCTTAAGGCGGGCGGTGCTTACCTGCCTATCGACCCGGCCTTTCCTCTCGAACACCTCAGCTATGTGATCGGCGAATGCGTGCCGAAGGTCATCTTCATCGACGACGTCCACGGCGAGCACGTGCGGTCGCTGCCCGAGGTCAGGGGCGTGACGATCAATCTGGAAGCGCTGCTTCCGACCCTTGCCGTCGACGTTTCCATTGGCCTGCCCGAGGTGGGAGGCGGTGATCTGGCCTATGTCATGTACACATCTGGTTCCACCGGGCGTCCCAAGGGCGTCGCCATTCCCCATCGCGGGATCACGCGGCTGGTGCTCGACCAGGACGTCGCCGATTTCGGTCGCGGCGACGCGGTTCTGCACACCGCGACCATCTCCTTCGACGCCACGACCTTCGAGATCTGGAGCGCCCTGCTCAACGGTGCGGCCTTGATCGGCATGCCGGAGGCGAATTTCTCGCTCGGAGATCTCTGCGAGGTCATCCGCGAGAACGATGTCACCGCCGCCCTGCTGACGACCGGCATGTTCAACCTGTTCGCCGATTTCGCGACGGAACCTCTGCCCAGTCTGCGCAAGGTGCTGTTCGGCGGAGAGGCCGGATCGGTCGAACACGTGAAACGCTTTCAGACGTGCCATCCCGAGGTCGTGCTGGTCAATGTCTACGGGCCTACGGAATGCTCCTGCATCGCGACCCTCTACACGGTTCCCCAGGACTTCCAGAGCCTCGAACTGCCCATCGGCGAAGCGATCGCCAACACACGCGTCCTGGTCCTCGATGAGGGACTGCGTCCGCTGCCGGCGGGCATGGAGGGCCAGCTCGCGCTCGCGGGCGACGGTCTTGCCCTCGGCTATTCCCACCGGCCGGACTTGACCGAGGAAAAGTTCGTCATGATCGGGACCCCTGAGGGACCGTTGCGTTGCTACCTCACGGGTGATCTCGCCGTGATGGACGAGAACGGTACCTTCTTCTTCAAGGGACGCCGCGACCGGCAGATCAAGATCAATGGCAAGCGTATCGAACTCGACGAGATCGAAGCCGCCATCCGGCGCGACCCTCGTCTGCTGGATGGCGTGGTAACCTGCCAATCGCAGGGGACCGCGATCAAGCGGATCGTCGCCTATCTGCGGCCACGGCTGGCAAGCGATGTCGGCAATCCCAATTTCGTGCCGGCCTTCATGGAGCGGCTGCGTCACGCGCTTCCGGCCTACATGATCCCCAGTGCCGCGATCGCGCTTGCCGAGTTGCCATTGACGCCCGCCGGAAAGGTCGATCGCGCGCAATTGCCGCCGCCACCGATCGAAGTCGCCAAGCCGGCGGCGCCCGAAAGCCGCAGCGAGGAGATGCTGGCGCGCCTGTGGAGGAATGTGCTTGGCATCCAGGACATTCCGCTCGATCGCAATTTCTTCGATCTCGGGGGGACCTCGCTGCAATTGCTCAGGATGCAGGCCGGCCTTCTCGCCGAACTCGGGCGCAACGTGGACGTGCTCGCGCTCTTCAAGCACTCGACCGTCCGTGAACTGGCGCGGTTTCTCGACGGCAAGATACCGAAGACAGCACGGTCGATGACCACCGATCAAAGGGCGGCTTTGCAGAGAAAGAGCAGGTCCCAATTCCGCAGGAGTGCATCATGAAGGGGAACGGCAAGCTCGTGCAGGGACTGGCAAGCGGCCAGGAACCGGACGAACCCAGCACCGCAGACGGTATCGCGATCATCGGCATGTCCGGCCGCTTTCCGGACGCGCCGTCGGTGGAGGCCTTGTGGTCGCTCATCGAGCAAGGAGGCAGCAGCTTCGGCTCCTTCTCCGCCAACGAGATCGATGATGCCTTCACCGACGAGGAACGCGCCGGCGCGGACTATATCGCGTCACGCCCGTTTCTCAGTGACATCGAGATGTTCGACGCCGAGTTCTTCGGGATGTTCCCGCGCGAGGCAGCCGTCACCGATCCGCAGCACCGCGTCTTCCTCGAGGTCTGCTGGGAAGCGCTGGAAGGCGCGGGCTATGATCCCTATCGCCGCTCGGAAATGGTCGGCGTTTTTGCCGGCTGCTCGATGCCGACCTATCTTCTGAACAACGTGCTGGGCGACCGTGCCAAGGTCGAGGAGTTCACCTCGAACTACCAGATCGGCTGCTTCAACCAGATCGTCGGTTCGATCACAGACGCGCTCGCGACCCGGATCGCCTACAAGTTCAACCTGCGCGGGCCGGCTTTCACGATCCATTCGGCGTGTTCGACATCGCTGCTCGCGGTTTGTCAGGCGTGCCAGAACCTCCTGACCTATAGCTGCGATCTGGCGCTGGCCGGTGGGGTGTCCGTGACGATCCCGCAGAAGCGCGGCTACATTTACCAGGAAGGTGGCATGGTGTCTCGCGACGGCGTCTGCCGGCCCTTCGACGCGGACGCGACGGGAACCGTCTTCGCGAGCGGCGCCGGCGTGGTGTTGCTGAAACGGCTGGACGATGCCCTGCATGACAGGGACAGGATCTATGCCGTCATTCGTGGTTACGGCATCAACAACGACGGCTCCGACAAGATCGGGTTCACGGCGCCAAGCGCGGAGGGACAGGCGGAGGCCATTTCCGTTGCTCTCGCCAATGCCGGGATCGAGCCGGACACGATCGGCTACGTGGAATGTCACGGAACGGCGACACCGCTCGGAGATCCCATCGAATTCGCCGGACTGCAACTCGCTTTCTCCTCGATCGCGGAAAAGAGGGGTGGCTGCGCACTCGGTTCGCTCAAAGGCAATATCGGCCATATGGACGCGGCCGCGGGTGTGGGGGGGCTGATCAAGACCGCGCTGGCGCTTCACCATGCGAAAATCCCTGCTATGGCCAATTATGCGGAGCCCAATCCGCACATCCATTTGAACGACAGCGCCTTCTACATTCCAAAGAGCATCTCGGCCTGGCCCCGCTCATCGGCGCCCCGACGGGCCGGTGTCAGCTCGTTCGGGGTTGGCGGCACTAATGTCCACGTCGTGCTGGAGGAAGCGCCTCCACCCCGACCCATCGCGGAGGGCCATATCGAGGGTCCGTTCATCCTGCCCTTGTCAGCCCGCACGGAGGATGCACTGACGGCGGCGCGCCGTAATCTCGCAGCTCATCTGAGGGCGCATCCCGACATCGTTCTGCCCCAGGCCGCTCGCACCTTGCAGATCGGCCGTCACGCCTTCGCGCACCGCGCCGCTGTGGTGGCGGGCACGACCGCCGAGGCGATTGAGCTCCTCGGCGCCGAACGGGTGAGTAGCAGTCAGGCCGAGGATGTCGCACCGCCCGTCGTATTCATGTTTCCGGGGCAGGGTGCGCAATATGTTGGCATGGGCGCCGAGCTTTGCCGACGCGAGCCAGAATTCGCGCGGTGGATTGATCGCGGCGCCGAAGTGCTAAAGATGAGCCACAACATCGATGTGCGCGACTATATCTGCCACACGGGCCAGGTGACAGAGACGATGGCGCAGGAACAGCGCGAGACACGCATTGCCCAGCCCTGCCTCTATCTGGTTGAGCATGCCATGGCGCGGATGTGGATGAATCGCGGGCTGATGCCCGATGCGATGATCGGCCATAGCGTCGGGGAATTCGTGGCGGCCACCATCGCCAACGCGATCTCCTTCGAGGATGCGCTTCGGCTCGTCGCGACGCGCGGCCGGCTGATGCAGACACAGCCGCCCGGCGCGATGGTATCGGTTCGCTGTGATCCGGAAACGGCTCGGCGCCATCTGCACGGCGGCGCCGAAATCGCGGCCATCAATGCCCCCAGGCTGTGCGTCGTCTCCGGTCCGTTCGAAGATATCGACGCGGTTTGCTCTGATCTGGAAAAGGCCGGGATCGCCTTCAGCCGGCTGCAGACCTCCCATGCGTTTCACTCGGCGATGATGGAGCCGTGCATCGACGACCTGCGCGAGCAGGCGGCGAAAGTGACCTATGGCACAGCGACCGTTCCCTATGTCTCGTGCATCACGGGCGAATGGCAGACGGACGAAGCCGGATCCTCACCCGATTATTGGGCGCGGCATTGCCGGGAGGCCGTACGGTTCGCGGATGGTCTCGGCACACTCTGCAGCGAACAGAAGCCCGTCTTGCTCGAGGTCGGGCCAGGTCGCACGCTGTCGACCTTCGCGGCGCAGACGATCGGCCGCGGCGGCGCGGCGGCCATCGTGCAGTCGATGCCGGAGCACGACCGGGCCGACGCGGCGGCCGTCATTCTGGCGGAAGCGCATGGCAGGCTCTGGGCGAGTGGTTGCGAGCTCGCATGGCCGCCTTTGCCCACCGCCGCCGAGCGCGCCGTGCCGCTGCCCACCTACCCATTCCAACGTCAGCGTCACTGGATCGACGCGCCTCCGCCCGTACGGCGAGGGCCACGCGCGAGCAGTGTCCAGTCCAACAGTCCCGAAGTGAAACCAGCAGGCGAGATTGAAACGATGAACGCCGTGAATCCCTTCCCCACCACAGATCGTATTCCGGAACTGGAGGGGGCGCTGATCACGCTCCTCGCCGACATGTCGGGAGAGGCGCTCGATGCTGGCAGCAGGACGAGCACCTTCCTGGAGCTCGGCTTCGATTCCCTTTTCATCGGCCAGTTCACCCAGAAGGTCGAAAGGCAGTTCGGCGTGAAGCTGTCGTTTCGTGAACTGCTGAGCAATATCCCGACCGTCGGCGATCTCGCCCGGCACCTGGACCTGCAAATGCCGCCTCCGGCGAAGCCAGCCGAAGCGCAGCCGCGGGCGACCATGCCGGCCGTCGCCGGGGCGACGACGGTGTCCGCACCTGCTACGGCCGTTTCCTTTACAGGCGCCCCGCCCGCGGCGGTCGCGCGGATGGATGGTGGTTCGGGCATCGAGGCCGTCATTCAATCCCAGCTGCAGATGGCGCAGGCTCTTTTCACACAGCAACTTCAGGTGCTTCAGGCCGCATCGTCGGCACGCCCACCGTCCCCCCGTGACGCCGAAGTGTCTGAGGCTCCAGAGGCTGCTCCCAGGGTCGCCGCACCTGGGAGCAGCCCCGAGGATCAAGCCGAGTTCGGAGGAGAGCGCATTCGGCTCTACCGGCCCGACGCCAAGGTGGCCGCTCCCGCGTTATCACCGGAAAAGCAGCAGTTCATCGAGGATCTCATCGCGGCCTATGCGACGAAGAACCGCCGGTCGAAGGAGTTCACCGAGAAGAACCGGCGGCGCCTCGCCGATCCCAGAACGGCGTCCGGCTTCCGCGCCGACTGGAAGGAAATGATCTTCCCGATCGTCTCCGACCGTTCGAAGGGTGCGCGGATTTGGGACATCGACGGTCATGAATACATCGATCTGGTCAACGGCTTCGGCCAGACCGCCTTCGGGCACGCCCCGGATTTCATCGTTGAGGCGATGAAGACGCAGATCGACGCGGGTTTCGCCATTGGCCCGCAAACGCCCCTGGCGGGCGAGGTCGCGGAAATGATCTGCGCGACGACCGGCCATCAGCGCGTGACGTTCTGCAACACCGGTTCGGAAGCCGTGATGGCGGCAATGCGCGTGGCGCGCACGGTGACGGGCCGAGACTATATCGTCGTGTTCGCCAATGATTATCACGGACAGTTCGACGAGGTGCTTGTGAAGGGCCGCAACCGGTCCGCCAAGCCCGTCGCGCTGCCGATCGCCGCGGGAATTCCGGCGAACTCCGTCTCGAACATGATGGTGCTTCGCTACGGCGCGCCCGAGAGCCTGGACTGGATCCGCTCCAACGCGGGCGATATCGCGGCCGTCATTATCGAGCCGGTGCAGAGCCGCCATCCGGAATTGCGGCCGGAAGAGTTCGTTCGCGGCCTCCGGGAGATCGCCACGCGGGAGGAATTCGCGCTCGTGTTCGACGAGGTCGTGACTGGATTCCGCGTCCATCCGGGTGGCATGCAGGCCATCTGGGGCATCAAGGGCGACATGGCGACCTACGGCAAGGTGATCGGCGGTGGCATGCCGATCGGCGTGCTGGCCGGCGAGCCGCGCTTCATGGACGCCCTCGATGGCGGTGACTGGAACTACGGCGACGATTCCGTACCGATGGTGGCGCCGACCTTCTTCGCCGGCACCTTCGTGCGCCATCCGGTCGTGCTGTCGGCCGCCCGGGCGGTGCTCAGGCACATCAAGGGCGAGGGAGCCGCGCTCTACGACCGCGTCGCCGAGCGCACGCAGGCGCTCATCAGCGAGATCAACGCCGATCTCGAAAAGCGCGGGATCGCTCCGCACCTCCAGGGCTACAAGAGCTGGTTCGTGACCGATTTCAGCGCCCAGGATCCGCTCGGAGGACTGATCTATCCCTACCTGCGCCTGAACGGCCTGCATATCCAGGACGGTTACCCATGTTTCCTGACGACGGCGCACAGTGAGGAGGATTTCCGCTTCATCGCCAAGGCCTTCCGCGATGGTGTCGAGGTGCTTCAGGCGGTGGGCATCCTCTCGCCGAAGGGGGCGGAAGGCCGTTCGACCGAGCGCGCATCAGCGCCGGCTGCGACGGAAGAGACGCAGGGCGGACTGGAAAAGACCGCGGGGCCCGACACGGCGCCGCTGACGGAAGCGCAGTCCGAGATCTGGCTCGCGGCGCAGGCCGGCGCCGAGGCCTCGTGCTCCTTCAACGAGTCCTTCACGCTCAGGCTGGACGGCGTTCTCGACGAGGCGGCATTCGCCGGCGCGTTCAAGGCCGTCATCGATCGCCATGACGCGCTGCATATCCGCTTCGACCGCTCCGGCGACCGGTTCGGCTTCATTCCCGATTTCAACCTCGACCTGCCGGTCCTCGATCTGAGTCAGGAGGACGACGGCGACGCCATCCTTCGAGAGCTCGTGGCGGCCGAGGCGCGCGTTCCCTTCGACCTGGTCAACGGACCGCTTGCCCGGGCCACGCTGGCGCGGCTCTCCGGCGACAGGCACGCCTTCGTCTTTACCGCCCATCACATCGTATGCGACGGCTGGTCGATGAACGTTCTCATCGAGGAACTGTCCGCCACCTATTCCGCCGCCATCCAGGGCGAGACCGCACGGTTTGAGCCGGCGCTGTCCTTCGCGACCTACGCGACCGAATATGCGCCGAAATCCGAGCCGACGGGGGAAACCGCGCGCTTCTGGCTGGACCAGTTCAAGGACATCCCCGAGGTCCTGGAAATGCCGTTCGACCGGCCGCATCCGGAGCGCCGGACCTTCTCCGGCGGCACCTGCACGAAGACGATCGGCAAGGAGGTCTACAAGACGCTGAAGAAGCGCGGGGCGGGGGCGGGGGCCACGCTGTTTTCCACCCTGCTCGCAGCGCTCCAGGTCATGGTTTCACGCCTTTCGGGACAATCGGACGTCGTCATCGCGGTACCGTCGGCGGGACAAAGCCTGCTCGATGACGAAGTCCTTGTCGGCCATTGTGTCAATCTGCTGCCGCTGCGCCAATCCGTCGTGGCCTCGTCCTCGTTTACGGATCACCTCAAAACCACCCAGCAACTGGTACTGAAGGCCTTCGAGCACCAGGACTATACCTATGGCACGCTGGTCAGGACGCTCAACATTCCGCGCGATCCTCATCGGTTGCCGCTCACGGGCATCCAGTTCAATCTTGAGCGCGTCGCCTCCAATGCCGAGTTCGCCGGTCTGACGGCGAATGTCGAGCCCAATGCGAAGGCGTTCTCCAACTTCGACATGTTCCTGAACATGATCGAGGGCCCCGAAGGCATCCGCATCGACGTCGATTACAACGCCGACGTGCTCGACCCCGAGACGGTCGACCGCTGGATTGGCCACTTCACCACGCTGGTCACCGCCCTGGCCGAGAGCATGGAGCGCCCG
Organism: Paenirhizobium naphthalenivorans; assembly: GCF_007992095.1. Classification (GTDB taxonomy): domain Bacteria; phylum Pseudomonadota; class Alphaproteobacteria; order Rhizobiales; family Rhizobiaceae; genus Allorhizobium; species Allorhizobium naphthalenivorans. The sequence goes on along the minus strand of NZ_BJZP01000025.1, from coordinate 41,731 downwards.
GTCGCAGAACTGCCGCTTCTCTCCGAGGCCGAGCTCGACTGGCTGGCGAATGGTCTCAACCGCAGCGAGGCGGACTATGAACGCGGCGAGACGGTCGTTTCGCTGTTCGCGAGGAAGGCCGCCGAGCAACCCGACGCCGTCGCCGCGATCCATCGGGAGAAGGCGATCACCTATGGCGAGCTCGAAGCGCGCTCCAACCAGCTCGCCCGGCACATCCAGGCCTGCGTGCCGGAGCGCGGACAGCGAGTGGTCGTGCTTGTGGATCGTTCGCTCGGCATGCTCACGGCGCTTCTCGCCGTGATGAAGGCCGGTCATGCCTATGTACCCCTCGATCCGGAACACCCCGAGGCGCGCCTGCGCCAGACGCTCGAAACCGCGCGTCCGGTCGCGATCGTCTGCGACAGCGAGGCCATGGCGAGGCTCGGCAGAGAAGGGGTGCGCGTCATTCGTCTCGACACGGAGAGCGAGGCCATCAAGGAGCAGTCCGAGGCTCCGCTCGCGGACCTGCCGACCGACACGGACGCGCCGGTCTACGTGATCTTCACCTCGGGCTCCACCGGAACGCCCAAGGGCGTCGAGGTCTCCCACCGGGCGCTCGTCAATTTTCTCACGTCGATGGCGCGCGAACCCGGCTTCACCAAGGACGATACGATCGTCGCGGTGACGACGGTTTCCTTCGACATCGCGGGGCTTGAGCTCTATCTGCCGCTGGTAACCGGCGGCAAGGTGGTCATCGCCGATCGCGGACAGGTCCAGGACGGATTCGCGCTTGTCCGGCTCGTGCGCGAGAGCGGGGCCACGGTGTTGCAGGCGACGCCGACGCTCTGGCAGATGCTGGTTGAGGCCGGGATCGGAAAGCAGAGCGGCCTCAAGATGCTGTGCGGGGGCGAGCCGCTTCCGAAGGATCTGGCGAAGGCGCTCGCCGGAGTGGGCGCGGAACTATGGAACATGTATGGCCCGACCGAGACAACAATCTGGTCTTCCCTGCAGCGTATTCGCGACGACGATGCCGCGATCACGATCGGACATCCCGTCGCAAACACCGAACTTCATATCATCGACGGTAATGGCGGGTTGGCGCCGGTCGGTGTCTCGGGGGAACTGTATATCGGTGGAGACGGCCTCGCGCGCGGCTATTTCGAACGGCCGGACCTGACCGAGAGAGCCTTTGTCCCTTGCGACATCGGGTCTGGGGGCGTCCGTCGTCTCTACAAGACGGGCGATGTAGGAAAACGGCTGCGCGATGGTTCTCTGCAACTGCTGGGTCGCCGCGACAACCAGATCAAGCTGCGCGGCTTCCGCATCGAACTCGGCGATATCGAATCGGTCGTCGCCCAGACTCCGGGCGTGCGCCAATGCGCCGTGGTCGGCGTTCGCAACGGCAAGGGGGATCCGTCGCTGGTCTGCTATTTCGTCACCGAGCCGGGTGCTTCGGCTCCGTCCGGGGAAAGCCTCGCGGCGCGGGCCCGGGCGCAACTTCCGGCCTATATGGTGCCGGTCCATTGGCGGATCGAGCAGGCCTTGCCGCAGACCGGAAACGGCAAGCTCGACCGCGACGCGCTGGTGAAGCGCGGTCTGCCGCAGCGCGAGGCGGTAGCAGTCAAGACCGCGCCCCGGACCGAGATGGAAAAGAGGCTCGCCAGGATATGGATGGCGGTGCTCGACATGGATGACATTGGCGTCGAGGACAATCTCTATGCGCTTGGGGCGGATTCGCTGACGATCTTCCGCATCGCCGCGCGCATGCTGGACGACGGCCTGCCACTCGAGGCCAAGCACCTGCTGCGTCATCCCTCGATCGCGGAACTGGCGGCCTATGCGGAGGAACTGGAAGAGACGGACGTGGAGGCCACGGCCTATCAGATCCCGTCACTGGCTAATTTCCGCAATGGCGCGCGTCGTGGAATGGGGGTCGTCTGATGAATCATATGGGAAACATCACCTCGGCCCCCGATGCGACCACGGCGATCGTCGGCGAATTCCCCTGCACCCAGACCCAGCTGCGCTGCTGGGTCCTCGATCAGCTAAAGCCAGGCAACCCGGCGCTGAACGTTGCGGTCCGCTGGGAGATTCGCGGGGATTTCAAGGCGTCGACGATCGAGGCCACGTTGCGCACGATCATCCAGCGTCACGAGATTCTGCGCACGCGCTTCGTCGAACGGAACGGCAGCCCCTATCAGCAGGTCGTCGAAGGCGTCGACTTCCGGCTGTCGGTAATCGATCTCCGGGGCATGCCGATCGAGCAGCACGAACAGCGGATTCTCTCCATCGGGGAAGAGACTGCGTCCGCGCCCTTCAACCTTGGCCGGCCTGGCCTCATACGGGTGTCGCTGCTGATCGTCGAGAACGAACGCGCCTTCATTCTGATCACCGCGCATCAGAGCTGCTTCGACGGATGGTCGATCCGCGTGCTGGGCAGGGAGGTCGGGGAAATCGCGGCGGCGCTCGACGCGGGGCGGGCACCAAATCTTCCGGACCTCGCCCTGCAATACGGCGATTTCGCACTGTGGCAGAAGGCCTATCTGGACAGCTATGGTTTCGAGACCGAGAAGACCTTCTGGCGGGAACAACTGGTCGGCGCGCCCTATTTCGAGGTGCCGACGGATCATCCGCGCAAGGCGCAGAAGACGAACAACGGGAATATCATGTCGGTCGTGAAGCCGCTGGAATTCGGCGAGCGGATGGAAAACGCCGCCCGCGAGAACCGTGTGTCGCTCTACAGTTTCGGCGCCGCGGTGATGAGCGCGATGCTACACCGCTATACGTGTGCCGGCGATATCCTGTTTGGCACGCAGATCGCCGGGCGCGACCAATCCGACCTGGAAAACCTGATTGGCGTCTTCATCAACAATCTGGTGCTTCGCTTCCATGTCGCACCGGAGACATCCTTCCTCGACCACTTGCGGGCCGCGAGCACGGTCGTGGCGGCCGCGCTCGATCACCAGCGCATGCCGTTCAACAAGTTGGTCGAAATGGTCAACCCACCCCGAGACCCATCGCGCAATCCGCTGATCTCGGTCAACTTCAATCTGCAGAAGGCCTTCCTCGAGGATCGCCGCTACGGTGCCTTCGAACTCGTTAGCGCTCCATCGCAATCACCGGGCGTCATCTATGACCTGAGCTTCATCATGATCGGCCGTCCGTCCGGCTGGCGGATGTCGATCGAATACAACACGGATCTCTTCGACCGAGGGACCATCGAACGGCTGTTGCAAATGTGGCAGGACGCCTACGAGCTTGCGCTTGGCCGGCCAACGGCGCCGCTGTCGTCGCTCGTCGCTCCCGGGGTGGTTGTTTCCTCAGACCAGACCGGCAGCCGCGTGGGGACCGTGCCGGTCGTCGCCCTCTCCAGCGCTCGCGCCGGTCGTGTTGAGGCGGCGGAGATGACCGCGCGGGACCTGCGCGCGCCGGTGTCTCCATCGGATCGCGTCGCGACCCTCACGGATATCTGGGCGCGGATCCTCGACGTCAAATCGGTCCGGCCGGAGGATGATTTCTTCGCGCTTGGCGGGCACTCGCTGCTGGCGCTCCGCATGCTGTCGGCGGTGAAGGAGCAATGCGACGTCAGGCCCAATCTCGAGCTGCTTTTCCGCGCGCCGACACTCGGCGCCTTTGCCCGCGCGATATTCGGCGACGACACGCCGGAGGAAACGGTCGACAAGTCCACCGGCGCCTGGGAAACGACCCTCTACAAAGCGGGGTCCGGCCGGTGCGCCGTCTTCACGCTGAACCATCCCTTCCTCTACTACCGTCTCGCGAGCGAACTCGCCGACACCATCTCGGTCTACAACGTCAATCTTCTCCGAGGGGCGTCGTATTCCTGCCTGGACGAGCCGTCGCTTGAGCGGGTCGCCGGGGACGCGATCGCAGCGATGCCGCTCGCGGAGGTGACAGGCCCGATCGCCGTGGTTGGCCTTTGCGTCAACGGCGTGCTCGCGGTGGAAGTCGCGCGACAGCTGAAGGCGGCCGGCAAGGACATCGCCTTTACCGCCGTCATCGATTCATGGGCGCCGGGCTATTTCCGTTCGCTGCCGAAGGCGCGACAGCGCTGGTGGAATACCGAGAAGCGGGTGCGACGCATCGGCTACTTCACCGGAAGGCTGCTGACCGGGCGCATGCGGCTCGTCGCCTTTCTCCGGGAGTTCAACGCCACGCTCAAGCTCCTGCGGATGCTGGGTGCCAAAGCCGCCCAGCCTTCCTCGGAAGAGCAGGCGAACGCCGATGCAACGGAAATCCTCGTCCGGGCGGCACGGAACTATCGGGCCACGGAAGCTCGCGACCTGCAGCTTTTTCGCAGTCAGGCCAATCATCGTCGGGCAGGCGCCGTGCGGTTCGGCTGGGGAGATGCCCTTGATGGTGATGCCGGTGTGATCGACCTCACGGGCTGGCATGAGAATTCCCTGACCTTCGACGGGATCCGCACGCTCGCCGCGTCGATCGAGGAACGGTTGCGAGCCCGCTGACATGGAGAAACTCGTGACCGAACGCGAGCGAATGAGGTCGGTTGCGACGGAGCCGTTGCGGATCGGATTTCTCGTAGGACCAAACCCCGGATTCGAGAACTGGGAGCTCCGCATCTTCGACCGTGTCATGGCGGCTCCCGGCCTTTCGCTGGTAAGTTTCCTGGTCCATCCCCGACCATTCAGGCGCCAGCCGATTTCTCCCCTGTTCGGACCGCTCGCGCGGCTGGAACAGGCGGTACTGGCGCGCGAGCCGGTCTATGTGCCCACGACCTTTTCCATGAATAACCAGCGTCACGAACGATTGCCGCCGGCTGTCGATTTCGATGGCTGCGATGCCAAGCGGGCGGTTCGGCTGGTGTCGGATCTCGGCCTCGACCTGGTTGTCCGCATGACCGCCGTCGGCCTGCCCGACGAGGTCGTTCGGGCGCTTCCGTTCGGGGAGTGGAGCTTTTCCTTCTCCGACGAGCGCAGCGATACCGACGATTGGCACGGCTATGACAGCGTACTGCGTCGCGCGCCTTCCAGCCTTCTGTGCCTTTATGTGAGACATGGCGCCGATCCTGAGACCCAATGCCTGGCGTCGTCGTCCTTCAACACCAAGTTCAGCGCCGCGCGCAATGCCGGTTTCACCAAGGAACGCGCGGTGACGCTCGTCATGCGGGAGCTCACCCGCGTCGCGGATACCGGGAATCTAGGCACCGTCACGGCCGCGCCCAAGACGGACGATGCCGCCACGCCGCCTTCCACCGGAGACCTGCTGCGCTATGCCGGTGCGCTGTCCGGCCAGCTCCTCTATCGCGCCGGCAAGGCATTGCACACGAAGGTGGGCGGCGCATCGGCGGTCTGGACACTGTGCACCGGCCACGGAAACATTGAGGATTTCGATCCCCGGCAATCCGTTGAAATCGCGCCGGACCGGGATGAAATTCGCGCCGACCCGTTCATGCTGCATCACGATGGCCAGTGCTACCTCTTCTACGAGGCCTATGCGAAGCGGGATACCAAGGCCCATATCGCGGTCGCGCGAATGAATGGCGACAGGCTGGAGAGGTTGGGCGTCGCGCTAGAGCGCGACTACCATCTTTCCTATCCTTTCGTCTTTCGTCATGGACAGGACCTTTTCATGATGCCGGAGACCAATCAGGCGCGCCGGCTGGAAATCTGGTGTTGCGTGGAGTTTCCACTGAAGTGGGAACTCCACGCAACAGCGCTCCACGGCCTCTCTCCCGCCGACAGCGTATTGACGCGCTATCGGGATCGGTGGTGGCTCTTCACCAATCTGTCTGACTTCCACGCCTACGAGGATCATTGCAGCGAGTTGCATGTTTTCGAGGTCGATGGCCCGGGCCTGTCACGGGTCGTTCCGCACAAGCGCAATCCCGTCGTTCTCGACAGCACGACGGCCCGCAACGCGGGGCGGATGTTTCAGCGCGACGGGCGTCTCTATCGCCCCTCGCAGCGCAATGAATACGGCGTTTACGGCTATGGATTGAACGTCATGCTCGTCGAGCAGCTCGATCGGGAGAATTATCGCGAGCGATGCGTCAGAACCATCGTCCCCGATTTCAAGCCGAAGCTGGTCGCGTGTCATCATTTTGATGCAGCGGGAGACCGCTATATCCTGGACGCGCGGCTGCGCAACTGAGGCTCTCGCGCGGTACGTCGTCGCCCGACCAGCGGTGATAACGCAGCTGTACGGGAACACCACCGGTCAAGGCGACCAACGCACCCTGGAAGCCGACGGGCGTCTTGATGTTGAAAAGTCTCCAGCGGCCGCTCCGCGACGCTTCGCCGTCGAGGCGTCCGAGATCGAGAGTCGCCTTTGCCCCGACCGACACGTCGAAGGCGTCCAGCGCGATTGTCAGACCGTCCCCATGCGCCTTCACGAAGGCCTCCTTGCGGGTCCAGCACCGATAGAAGGCGTTCAGATAACCGCTTCGTGGCAAGCGATCGAGCGAGGCGCATTCGCGAGTGGAGAAGAAATATCCCGCGATGTCCTCCTTGAGGGGTTTCGCCTCCTCGATGTCGATGCCGAGCGGAAAACGGTCGGAGATCGCCAGCATCGCCAGTGCGCCACTGTGACTGAGGTTGAAGTGCCGGAGCGCCATGTCGCACGGCGCGAGGCGCGGTTTGCCAAAGTCGTTGTAGAGGAAAGCCAGTTCGGCGGGCGCAATCCCGAGGCGGCTGCCGAGAATTACGCGCAACCCGGCCCTCGCAACGATATAGCGCCCGGCGTCGCGCGCCATGACGAAACGGGAAGCCCGGGCGGTCTCGTCGGGGGCAAGCAGCGCGGCGAAATTCGCGACCACGGCCGGAGGCCTGTCCAGATCCCACGTCCAGAGATCGATCGCCACCGCCGATGTCGATGCGCGCCCCGTCATCGATCAGGTCCCGTAATCCGGCGTCGCGACATAGACCGGGGCAGGGACGTTGCGGTGCCGCCCCATCCTGCGGGCGAGAAACGTCATCACCGGAAGCGGATAGTTTTCACCGAGGCTGATGCGGCATGTGCGCTTCAGGATCTCGAGGGAGCGCGCACAAACGTCCTGTGAATAGTCCATGGGACGGCTGGCCCAGACGAACGGGTCCATCCGGGGATGGGCGGCTCGCTGCTGCAATATGGGTTGCCAGAAGCTGTAGACATGCCTGCTCGAGTCATGAACCCGATGGACGCCGCGCGGGTTCTCGGACGCGAACGCCTGCGCGTCCTTCTCGGTATCGAAGATCACGTGAAGACCGATGGCGTTGGGCCGGTCGTTGTGTGGCCCCACGCGCGGGCCCCTGGCGGCGGTAAGGATCGCAGCCATCGCGTCATAGCGCCGGCGCATGCGCGCGATCATTGGGTCGAGTTTGCCGAGCTGGACGTTGAGCATCGCGCCCTGGATCTGGCTGGCCTTCAGGTTGACGCCGCAGAAGGGAGGCTCGTTGGCATTGTCGAGATGGCCGCGAAACACCGAACCGATGTCGTGATACATCCGGGCACGCGCGAACAGGCGGTCGTCATTGGTGACGATCGCGCCGCCTTCGCCTATGCTGATGTTTTTGAACTGATTGAAGCTGAAGGCGCCCGCGTCGCCGATCGTCCCGACGCGTCGACCCTTGTAGCTCGCGCCGACCGCCTGGCAGGCATCCTCGACCACGACGAGGCCGTGCCGGCGGGCGATGCCCATGATGCTGTCCATGTCGCAGACCATGTTGGCCATGTGCACGGGTATGATCGCGCGCGTGCGCGGCGTGATCTTGCGCTCGATGTCGAGGGGATCGATGGTCAGGGTCTCGTCGATATCGACGAGGACGGGCACGGCGCCCGTGGCGAGAACCGCGCCGGCCGTCGCGATCCACGTATAGGCGGGCACCAGGACCTCGTCCGAAGGGCCGATGCCGGCAGAGACCAGCGCCGCGATCAGCGCGGCGGTTCCATTGCAGACCGCGAGTGTGTGGCGCACACCGAAGGACGTGGAAAAATCTGCTTCGAATCGCGCCAGAGGTCCGCCTTCTCCGCCGCCGTAGCGCGACAGCCTGCCGGATGCGATGACGGGGGCAATCGCCAGCCATTCCCTCAAGCCGACCCGCGCCATGATCTGTTCTCCATTCGAGCGAGCATTTGCCAAACCGGTATTTGCAGGATGCGGATCGAGCCTAGACGCTCACGGCCAAGCATTCAAAACGGACATCCGGCTGAGCGGGGAGCCGATCCGCTGATGGCGCCCCCTACGGAAGCGGTATGCCGTGCGGGCGTCCTACCCCTATAGGATAGCGGGTGGTCGCGCGTGATCTCCGTCCGGCGCTGCGCCTTTGGTTCAAGCGATGATAGCCGAAGTCGCTAGGCTGGCGATGCCCGGTAAGCCTTGGCAAACAATCGGGAATTGCGCAGAAACGACGGTGATCGAAAACGGCGTCGACTTGCCGTCCGTGGCAGGGGGAAGCGGATTCGGAATGAAGATCGAGTATCTGGCCGACATTGAGGACAATTCGGTCATCGCGGTGGATCTTGTGATCGTCGGCGCGGGCCCCGCCGGCCTGACGGTTGCCGCGCAATGCGCGCGTTCCGGCAAGAGGGTCCTCGTCGTCGAAAGCGGGCTCGAATTCGAAAATTCCGAACATGCCGCGCTGAATGAGGTCGAGAATGCGGGCGAGCCGTGCTCGGACCAGCAGTTCCGCAAGCGCAGGGAGTTTCACGGTCCGCAAGCCGGTTTCTGGTCGCACGAGGTCCAGCCCTTCGGCGTGCGCTGTCGGGCTCTAGGGGGGTCGACGCATGCCTGGGCGGGAAAGTCGGCGCCGTTCGACGCGATGGACTTCCAATCACGCCCCTGGGTGCCCTATTCGGGCTGGCCGGTCGATCACCGTCGGATCGAGGCCTATGTCGAGCGTGCCATGGAGGTTCTGAACCTCTGTCCCGAGGCACCGCCCGGCCGTTTCGACAGGGAAGGTCTTCAGTCCTTCCATTGGCAATTCGCCCGCTCGCGGGTCGACCGGTTGGACGTCATGCGTTTCGGCCGAGAATTGCTGGCGCGAAGGCCGCGAAACACACGTGTTCTTCTTGACGCATCGGTGACGCATATCGGTCTCAGTCCCGACGGATCGCGTTTCTCCCATGTCGACGTGGCAAGCATCAAGGGCAAGCGGGCCAGGATCGAGGCCAGGATCTGCGTCGTGGCGGCGAGCGGCATCGAGAACGCCAGGCTCCTGCTGGCGTCCAATGACGTCCATGCGCGCGGAATAGGCAATCAGCACGATGTCGTTGGGCGGTATCTGATGGATCACGCGGCGACGCGGGTCGGGCGGTTTTCAAGCGGGCACATGGCGAACGTGGGCAGGTTTTTCGGCTTTTACGGCGTTTCTCACAAGGGACGCGGGCACATGTTCATGCACGGGCTGGCGCTGACACCGGAGATTCAGCGGCGCGAGGGGCTGTTGAATGCCGCGATCTATTTCGCCACGGAGCGGGCACCGGACGATCCCTGGGACGCGCTCAAGAAGCTGCTGCGCCGGCGCAGCACGGACCTGGGGCGAGACCTTCGCTCGGTCGTGGCCGGTTCGGGGCTGATCGCCCGGGGCGCCGGCATGAAGATCCTCTCGAGCGAGCGGACGCCCCGACTTGTCAAGGATCTCGTGGTTAACACCGCGATCCGGTTGTCACCGAACATGGTTGCCGACGAGTTCCAGAGCCGGGGCCTTCCCCACAAGCTGGCGGGCCTGCGGATCGAGGCAATCTGTGAACAGGCCCCGGACCCCGACAGCCGGATCAGCCTCGGTTCGCGCCGAGACAGGTTTGGCGTCCCGCTCGCCAGGGCCGATTGGCGCATCAATGGTGGCGAACGCCAGACGCTGTTGAGGATCGCGGAGCTCTCGGGCGCCGCCCTGGCGAGCGCCAACCTCCCCGTGCCCGTACTCGAGGACTGGGCGGTCGAGCGACGTCCGCAGGATATCGTCGTTATCGACATGGCGCATACGCTCGGCACGACGCGGATGTCGGCCAGCCCGAAGACGGGCGTGGTCGACGAAAACTGCAAGGTCCATGGCCTGCCCAACCTCTATATCGCCGGAGGTTCGGTCTTCCCCACGAGCGGCCATGCCAACCCGACGCTGATGATCCTGGCGTTCGCGATCAAGCTCGCCGATCATCTCGGCTCGCAACTAGAAGGGCTCTGACGGGTATTGTCACATTAACTTTGTCATGCCGGGAAAGGGGCTCTGATGGGCGTTGGTGCAGCGTTCAGCGACAGTTCATCATTCGGTCTTTGATGCACCGGCTTATTTGGTTGCTCCCGCTGAGGCTCGGCAACGAACGGAATTCGGGCGTCCACAGGCGAGCATTCGGTTAAGAATGGCCACACCGATCGCAACCTCTATCTGTTGAGCAAGGAATGAACGAGCACGCATACGCGGCCCGATGACGCCCTTGTATCGACCCATCGCTGTTTCAACCAAAGCCCGCTTGCCATAGCCAGTGCCGACCTGCCATTTCAGCCGGCCATCTGCCTGAATGGATGCTACGTGATCGTCTCTCTGGCAGGATGCCTGGGCGTTGGGCCTTTCAACCGCGTTCGAGCGCGGTGGAATGACAACCCTTGCGCCTTTGCTGTGACGAAGAACAGCGTCGTAGGTTGGAGTGCCATCATAAGCTCCATCGGCAGTGAACTGGCTGATCTCATCATCGATCTGATCCAGCAGCGGCTCCAGCTGTGAGGCATCACCTGTTTCCCGATCTGTCAGACAATGTGCAAGGATCTCGCCGCTGTCGGCATCAACGGCCAAGTGCAGTTTTCGCCAGCCACGCCGGGACTTTGTCCTATGCTTTTCTTCCAACCATTGGCCGGCGCCATAGATCTTCAGCCCGGTGCTGTCGATCAGAACATGAATGGGCCCACTCGCCACAGACTGTCGGTCGTTGCTTCTGGCCGATGGCTTCCAGGTTCTGGCCCGTCGGCTGAGTGTCGTGTGATCGGGCACTGGCAAATCCAGTCCCATCATACCAAGCACCGAACTCAGAAGCCCTTCACTCTGGCGCAACCGCAATCCGAATACCATGCCCAGCATCAGTGTGGTTTCGATCACCAGATCCGAATACAGAGGCTGGCCGCCACGCGTCTTGCGTAGTGGGCCAACCCAGCCGCTAAGCGCTTCCGGCGTTATCCAAAGGGTTAAACTGCCACGGCGGCGAAGGCCCGCCTCATACTCCTGCCAGTTCGCCACCTTGAACTTCATCTTGCCGATGTGGTGACGGCGGGCGATGCTGTGTTTGTGCGGCATCCGGGATCAATCAAGCTATTTTCGATACCGGCCACATAGATGAAAATCGTTGAAATTTGGTCCGTGCACCAATTCCAACGCAGTCGCCTCGGCCAAACCCAGGTGCATGATGCTCGTGAAGAACAAAATTGTCGCACCAATCCAGAGCGTCCCACGCAGGAGATGTGCAATGGGTCGATAGGATCGCAGCGCGCCGGTTCCGCCCATCTTCAACGCGATCAGGAATGTGAAGGGCAGGGCGATTACATTGCGTAAAAATAGGATCTGAAGCGGTGAATAGCCTGTGGTGAGGTTTTTCGCGATAGCGTCATTGACGCTGAGACACGCGACACCGGCGCACATCATCACTATGCCCGCTGCGCTGTACGTCTGTGATTCACTCGATGCTTTCTGCAACACTCTTCCCCAATGCTAGTATCGCCAGCCTAAGTATTTTGTGAGTAGTCATGCAAGGCCCCACTGTTCGCATTGCTGCGACTGGTCCTATGGGCCAAAGAGGTTTGCTCCCCGCCCCTTTCGACCGGTCGCCGCATTTTGACCAATTCCAGTGCGAGTTTGGCCGACACCCTCCGGGGACGTGTTCGGCAGCCGCTCGAACGCGACCGGCGGCAGCATCGCGTTTCTGACATGCTTTCGTCTTGAATTATAGAACATCTCGTCGCGCCTTGTCTTTTCAGCTACTTTCGCAGGAGCTTCAGTGCGGCTTGCGGTGCGGTTCAATACCTCTCCTGCGAACCTATGGAGCAGGCAATGGTTAATAGATTGCTCGCTCAAGAACACGACCTTCAAGGCGTTTCCTATTCCAAATCCTAGTCCCGTTTGAAGGCCGTTTATCCGATATTGTTGCCGAAGTTCGCATCGCGTTGTCCGAACAGGCCGACATAACAAGGAGTTCCATAATATATATTACATGATTTTTGTTATATTATTGAAAAATAACGTTAAAATTATATTCTCATATTGAGCAAAACGCTGTCTCGCCGTTCTTTGTAGGAGCCGCGGCAGCAACCGTTCACCGAAAGAACCGCGCCGGGACAGAGCAGCATCGAAAGCAGTCCGATCCCGCTTTTTGTGATGTCGCCCTGGACCAGGTCCGGATCTCCGTCGATCAACCCTTAAGGGGTCGGCTAGCAAGCTGCCGCCGCTCCGTCTTTGTCTCCGCGGTGATCGCGACCGTCCCTGTTCCCTTGAGGAGCCATCAGCGGGAATCGACCCGCTTCCGATGGAGCACCTGCACATGGCACACGATCTTTCCCTCGCTCAGTCTCACGCCTTTCACCTCTGCAACGACCTGATGGTCCCGATCACCCTGTTCAAATCCGGAGACGAATTCGGCGTCCTTCCGTCCGACGAAGACGATCTTGAGATCGTGCACGAATATTTCCCGCGCGGGTTTCATTGAGACCCGCCTGTCTCTGCCGCTGACGATCTGTCGGCCGCAAGGGAAGCTTCGCCGCAGCACCTTGCTGCAACTTTTGTCAGTTGCGTGCTGCGCCCTTGCCCCCTCCGCTCTTCGCGGCGGGATGAAGGTGGCCCGCACACTGCGGGAAGATGAAGGGACGGCCGCTGCGCGGCCGATGAACATATGAAACGAGAAGAGTTAGAAGCGCTACGCGCCAAGGTCAGTTGCGAGGTGGTGCTGGAGCAGGCCGGATACAAACTCGATGCGAAGGAGAGCACCCGCCGCGCCATCAAATACAGGCGTGACGGAGATATCGTCATTGTCACGCATGGCGGACGTGGCTGGTTCGATCCGCTCAGTGATGGGAAAGGCGATGTATTCGGGCTTGCCATGTTTCTTGACAAGGTCACTTTCCCGGTTGCTGCGGAGGAAGTGGCAACGCTGGTCGGTCTTCGACTTTCCCGCCCGGAATGGACGTCTCCGCGGTCGTCAGCGCCGGCGCGAGACATCGCTGAGCGTTGGCGAAGCCAGCGTACGCCATCGCCCGCCTCCGACACCTGGCGCTATTTATGTTGGGAGCGCTCAATCCCACCTGCCATCCTTCGGCTGGCGATCCGGGAGGGACTCCTGCGGGAAGGACCTTTTGGCAGCATGTGGGCGGCGCATGTCGATAGCAATGGCCGGGTGGTCGGTTGGGAAGAGCGCGGCCCCGAATGGCGGGGATTTTCCACTGGTGGCTCTAAAGTTCTGTTCCGGCTCGGCCCAGGCGATGCCAACCGCCTCTGTGTGACCGAGGCCGCGATCGACGCGATGAGCCTCGCAGCACTTGAGGGCCCGCGCGAGAAAACTCTCTATCTGAGCACCGGCGGCGGGTGGTCACCGGCGACGGATACGGTACTTGCTGCGCTGGCGGCTCGCTCTGTGATGAATCTCGTCGCCGCCACCGACGCCAACTCTCAAGGGGATGTCTATGCGGAGCGACTACGTGTTATCGCAGAGCGAGCCTGCTGCGACTGGCAACGTCTCCGGCCGCCCGCTGAAGACTGGAACGATGTCCTGCAAATCAGGGAAAGGAAGAAGCGGGAAAGGAAAACGGAGAAGAGGAGGCCTGCCGCATGCGCGTCGGCCGCATCAAGGGAGGCTTCGCCCGGCATGCGCCGGCCCTTGACCCGGCCGCACGCGGACGCAGCACCGCGGGAGGGGTCATGAAGGGCTGAAGAGGATAGCAAGGTCGAAACGACTTTGCAGGCTTCGGTCCCAGAACCCCGAAAGGACCAAGCTGATGACTTCGATATCCCTCCCTCGCAAAGTGTTTCAGGGTGTGGCCAAACGCGCTGACATGTTCCGCATGTTCGACCGCCACGCGAAGCGCCCAAGCCGTTTGACGGTGATCAGTCTGCCGTCTATGCCGGCGAATGGTTCGAGATCGACGAGACCTCCTACGCCTACATGCTCGACGTCCTGCCGCCGCTCTGGATGCGTGGGCTGACCTTTGCGATGCGCGAGTTCATGACAGGTTCCGTGACCTCGGTGTTCTACACCATCCGGATCGATGACGCCGTCCGCTTCTTTCACACCTACTGCAACCTCTCCGATGCGAATTCGGTTGAGGCAATGCGATCCGTGATCCTCGACCGCGAAACCAGACCCGTTCGAGTGATGAGCCGCGAAGAACGGCTCGAGCACATCTGGAGCACCACTGCCGACGACTATCGCGGCTATGCCGGTGAACGATGGCCCGCGGCAGATCGAGGCAAGCGCACCGTCATTCTCTATCGTCAGGGTGATGGCACGATCCTGAAACTGCTTGACGACCTCAGCGATGCGGAAATTTCCGCCAAGCTGCCGGTGCATCTGCGCCATCTCCCTGAAACCGTCGCGGTGTGAACCCACTTCCATTCAACCCTCCCAGCCCATCTTAACTGCCAGATGACCTCCGGCGGAACGATGGCGCTCGCTCTCATTTCAGATGGAGATTTCCATGAGTAATGATCCTTTTTCCCTCGATATGTTTGGCTCGAGTGCCCTGTCATCGGGGCTCGGCTTTGGTGTCACCGCCTTTGGCGGCTTCGCGGCGAACGATGATGACCCCGATCCCACACCGCCGGCGCCCGCTCCGGCAAGGGCTGCGATATCGCCCGCTCCACTCAAACCCGCCACCCGCAAACAGGGTGACCGCGCCAATTTCTATTTCGAGGAAGGCGAGGACCGTGGTCTTGCCGTATCGTGGCAGGAGCGCGCACGCCTGAATGTCGCGGCCATCCTGACGGCGACCGAGATCTAGCGGAATAATGTTCCGGTCACACGCGAGCAGCAGAAGCGACTGGCCCGCTTTACCGGCTTCGGTGCATCGGAGCTTGCGAATGGCATGTTTCGCCGTCCGGGCGCGGTCGATTTCCGGGACGGCTGGGATGAACTCGGTGCGTCACTCGAAACGGCCGTTTCCGACGCGGATTACGCCAGCCTGTCGCGATGCACCCAATATGCCTACTTCACCCCCGAGTTCATCATCCGGGCGATATGGGCCGGGTTGCGGCGCCTGGGTTGGCGGGGTGGCCGCGTGCTGGAGCCAGGCATCGGCACGGGCCTGTTTCCGGCACTGATGCCGGAAGCGTACCGGGAGAACAGTTATGTCACCGGCGTCGAACTCGATCCGGTGACAGCACGGATTGTCAGGCTTCTTCAGCCGAAGGCGCGGATTATCGAGGGCGACTTTGCCCGCACCGATCTAGGGCCGATCTACGATCTTGCTATCGGCAACCCACCCTTCTCGGATCGCACCGTGCGTTCCGATCGGCAATACCGGCCACTCGGCCTGCGCTTGCACGACTATTTCATTTCGCGTTCGATCGACCTGCTGAAGCCCGGCGCCTTCGCTGCATTTGTCACCAGTTCCGGCATGATGGACAAGGCCGATACCACGGCTCGCGAGCATATCGCCAAATCGGCCGATCTGATTGCCGCCATTCGCCTGCCTGAAGGCAGTTTCCGCCGGGATGCCGGTACAGATGTTGTCGTGGACCTCCTGTTCTTCCGCAAGCGCAAGGCCGGGGAACCGGAGGGCGACCAGATGTGGCTGGATGTGGATGAGGTACGCCCGGCCACCGAGGACGAGGGCACTATCCGCGTCAACAGATGGTTCGCCCGCCATCCGGATTTCGTGCTCGGCACCCACGCCCTGACGTCAGGCCCTTTTGGCGAAACCTATACATGCCGTCCGCGTCCCAGTGTCGATCTCGAGACAGCGCTGAACGCCGCCATCTCCCGTCTTCCGGAAGCTCTCTATGATTGTGAGCCGACCAGCATCGACATTGATCTGGAGAGCGAACTCGGCGAGATCGTCGATTTTCGCCCCGGCAGTTCGAAGGTTCGCGAAGGCAGCTTCTTCATCGATACCAGACGTGGTCTGATGCAGATGGTCGATGGTGCTCCCGTCGAAATCAAGGTCCGCAAGGGCGGTGGTGGTGACGGTGGAACAGGCGAATGCCTGCCGGAACAGCATATTCGCATTATCAAAAAACTGATCCCGGTCCGGGACGCCGTGCGCGCGGTGTTGAAGGCCCAGGAGCAGGCCCGGGACCAGGATTGCCCGTGGAAGGGTCTTCAGGTCAGGCTGCGCATCGCTTGGTCGGGCTTTGTGCGCGATTTCGGGCCAATCAACCATACAACGGTGTCGATCACCGAGAACGAAGAGACTGGCGAAGTCCGGGAAATTCATCGTCAGCCGAACCTTCAGCCCTTCCGAGATGATCCCGATTGCTGGCTGGTGGCCTCCATCGAGGATTATAATCTCGAAACCGATACCGCAAAACCCGGCCCGATCTTCTCCGAACGAGTGATTTCGCCACCCGCGCCGCCGGTCATTGCCAGCCCTGCCGATGCGCTGGCCGTCGTGCTCAACGAGCGCGGCCGCGTCGATATCGACCATATCGCGGAACTGCTGCATCGCGATGCCGATGCGGTGATCGCCGATCTGGGTGATGCCATCTTCCGCGATCCGGCAGATGGGTCATGGCAGGCCTCCGACGCCTATCTCTCCGGACCGGTTCGCACGAAGCTTGTTGTGGCGCAAGCAGCAGCAGACCTTGATCCTGCCTTTAGACGGAATGTTGAAGCCTTGAGGCAAGTCCAACCCGCCGATCTGCGCCCCTCCGATATCACCGCCCGGCTCGGCGCACCGTGGATCCCGGCAACCGATGTCGTGGCCTTCGTGAAGGAGACGATGGGCATAGATATCCGCATCCACCATATGGCGGAGCTCGGTTCCTGGACGGTCGAAGCCCGGCAGCTCGGATATTCGGCGGCCGGCACATCGGAATGGGGTACCAGCCGCCGCCATGCCGGTGAGTTGCTGGCCGATGCCCTGAACTCTCGCGTGCCGCAGATTTTCGACACCATCAAGGATGTCGGTGGCGAGCGAAGGGTGCTGAACGTCGTCGATACGGAGGCGGCGCGTGACAAACTGCAACGCATGAAGGAAGCGTTCCAGACATGGGTCTGGTCCGATCCCGATCGCACGGATCGGCTGGCGCGTGTCTACAACGACCGTTTCAACAATATCGCGCCGCGCAAGTTTGACGGCAGCCATCTTCAACTTCCGGGCGCCTCTGGCGCCTTTACGCTTTATGGACATCAGAAACGCGGCATCTGGAGGATTATCTCGTCCGGTTCCACCTATCTCGCCCACGCCGTCGGCGTCGGCAAGACGATGACCATGGCGGCCGCCATCATGGAGCAGAAGCGGCTCGGACTGATCGCCAAGGCGATGCTCGTCGTTCCCGGCCATTGCCTCGCGCAGGCGGCGCGCGAGTTTCTGGCACTCTATCCCTCGGCCAACATCCTGGTCGCCGACGAAACGAACTTCACCAAGGACAAGCGCGCCCGCTTCCTGAGCCGAGCCGCCACCGCCGTCTGGGACGCGATCATCATCACCCATTCGGCGTTCAGGTTCATCGGCGTGCCCTCATCCTTCGAACAGCAGATGATCCAGGACGAGTTGCAGCTTTATGAGGATCTTCTGCTCAAGGTCGATGATGAGGATCGCGTATCGCGCAAGCGGCTGGAACGGTTGAAGGAAGGTCTGCAGGAACGGCTCGAAGCGCTTTCCACTCGCAAGGATGATCTTCTGACCATCTCTGAGATCGGCGTGGACCAGATCGTTGTCGATGAGGCGCAGGAGTTCAGAAAACTATCCTTCGCGACCAATATGTCGACGCTGAAGGGCATCGACCCGAACGGCTCGCAAAAGGCTTGGGACCTCTATCTCAAAAGCCGTTACATCGAAACGAAAAATCCGCGCCGCGCGCTTGTGCTGGCATCAGGAACCCCGATCACCAACACACTCGGAGAAATGTTCTCCATCCAGCGCCTGCTCGGTCACGAGGCACTGCACGAGCGCGGTCTGCATGAGTTCGACGCATGGGCCTCGAACTTTGGTGACGAACGCACCGAACTGGAGCTTCAGCCCTCCGGCAAATACAAGCCGGTCAGCCGTTTTGCCTGCTTCGTCAACGTGCCTGAACTGATCGCCATGTTCCGCGCCTTCGCCGATGTGGTGATGCCGGAGGATTTGCGCCAGTATGTGAAGGTGCCGGATATCGCCACTGGCAAGCGTCAGATCCTGACGGCTGCCCCGACATCTGCGTTCAAGACCTACCAGCAGATTCTCGAAACCCGCATCAAGGCAATCGAACAGCGCGAGGGACCGGCGAAGATATCCTGCTTTCGGTCATCACCGACGGCCGTCATGCGGCGATCGACCTTCGTCTGGTCATGCCGGCCATGGATGACGAGCCGGAAAACAAGCTCAATCTGCTGGTTAGAAACGCACACCGGATCTGGAAAGAAACCTCCGGACTGACCTATCTTCGTCCGGACGGAAAGGTTTACGAGCTTCCGGGTGCGGCGCAGATGATCTTCTCCGATCTCGGCACCATCAATGTCGAGAAAACACGCGGCTTCTCGGCCTACCGCTGGATCCGCGGCGAGTTGATCCGCATGGGCGTCCCTGCCTCCGAAATCGCCTTCATGCAGGATTACAAGAAGACCGAAGCCAAGCAGCGCCTGTTCGGTGATGTCCGTTCTGGCAAAGTACGGTTCCTGATCGGTTCGTCGGAGACCATGGGCACCGGGGTTAATGCGCAACTGAGGCTGAAAGCCCTGCATCATCTCGATGTGCCGTGGTTGCCCTCGCAGATCGAACAGCGGGAAGGCCGTATCGTGCGTCAGGGCAACCAGCACGAAGAAGTCGATATCTTTGCCTATGCCACACAGGGCTCGCTTGATGCGACTATGTGGCAGCAGAACGAGCGCAAGGCCCGCTTTATTGCCGCAGCACTCAGTGGCGACACGTCGATCCGCCGGCTTGAGGATCTCAACGAAGGCCAGGTCAGCCAGTTCGCTATGGCAAAAGCCATTGCCAGTGGCGATGAGCGGCTGATGCAGAAAGCGGGACTGGAAGCCGATATCGCCCGGCTCGAACGCCTGCGTGTCGCCCATGAGGACGATCTCTTTGCCGTGCGACGCCAGTTGCACGACGCCGAGCGTGAGATCGCGACCGCCACGCGGCGCATCGCCGAAATCGGTCAGGATATCGAGCGGCTGATCCCGACAGCAGGCGATGCCTTCTCCATGGCCGTGAATGGCAAAGCATACACGGAGCGCAAGGATGCCGGTCGCGCCCTGATGAAGGAAATCCTCACCCTCGTTCAGCTTCGGCAGGAGGGCGAGGTCCACATCGCCAGCATCGGGGGCTTCGATCTTGTTTATGACGGCGAAACATTTGGACGCGGCGACAATTGCCATTACCAGACGCTGCTTCAGCGCGCCGGCGCGACCCAAGAGATCGAATTGCCGGTCACGCTGATGCCGCTTGGGGCCGTCTCCCGCCTCGAATATGCGCTTGATGGGTTCGAGGCGGAACGGCAGCGCTATCGCCAGAGGTTGGAAGAATATCGTTGCAGGCTCGCGTCCTATCAGTCGCGGCAGGCTGGCGAGTTCGGCTCTGCCGGCGAACTGGCCGACAAGCGCCAGAAACTGCGTGAGGTCGAGGAGGCGCTGGCAGTGTCGGCGCGCGAAGATGCCGATCGGGAGGAGATCGCGGCTTGATTCAATAACCGGCCGGTCGTATGTCGCATATGCGACTGGCCTTTTCGTGCCAGGACAGATGGCGTCCTGCGCGGACTATCGCGACAGCCGGTGTTCGTCGTCGATCAGGGTCACGCGGCCGGGCGCCGTGCTGCCCCATGTCCACAGGACGAGATTGAGATCGTTATCCTTGGCGCCGGGGGCGAAGCTCTTCACGAGTAGCCCGCAACAACCGTCGGCGGCAAGCTGACGCGCGAAGGTTTGCGTTCTTGCCTCCCCGGCAATTTTCATCTGGTCGCGCCAGGTCGTATCGGCGAGTACCGCCGCATCCATGCCGTGCGCCTGAAGGGCCGCGTCGTCGCGGCAGTCGAACACGCTCTCGATATCGGCCTCATAGGAAACCAGCGTCGTCGGTTGCAGGTTGCCAACCTGATTGGCCTCCTTCAGCGCCGTCATGATCGTCAGCGACGTGTACAGAGCCGGCATGCCTTTCGGGTTGAACCTGCCGCCATAGAGTTCCGCGCCGCGTCCGGACAAAGGCTCACGGGCGTAGATCGGATTGAGCGCCCGGTAGAGCTTTCCTTGATAGTGCATTGGCGGGCCTATGCGTGAACGCCGGCGTCGACCGCGTCGATATAGTCGAGCACCTCGTCGGCGCGACCGTTGCGGACCAACTGCATCGCAGTCTGGCCGGAGAAACCGGACAGTGGTTCGGAGCGATACCAGGCATAAGCCATCAATGCCGATCCGAACCGCGGTTCGACCTTGTTGACGATCTCGATCATCTCGCGCAGGCGCCGCTGCGTTCTGTCGGAGCGAATACGGTCCTTGCGCTGGATCGCATCTTTCCCGAGCCCGGCAGTGCGGGCGATCTCTTCACTGGTCGTGCGAAACGCATCGGCGATCTTGCGCGGTGCGAACAGTCCATCGTCTGCATATTGGGCGAGGCCCATTGTCCGCCTCCATCTTTCGAGCGCCATTAATATAGACGCTATATAGCGTCAATAATGGCGGCGTTCAACGCTTCTGGGAAAAGAAAAAGGAGGGAAGAAGAAACTCCTCTCGCAGCTCGGCCTTCCCGCCGCCGCAGTCGCTCAACCGCCCCCTGCGCAACCCTTCCCGTCGTGCTCGCAAGGCGTTGCCCCGCTCGACCTGACGGGCAAGCCCACTCGGGCGCAGTTGCGCCGGTCCGCCCGCCCTGCGGTCCGGGAGATGTCTTCGGAAAGAACTGAAGGCAGGAAGGACCGGTGAGGTACCGGTTCCGCGATCCCGGAAGGAACAGTTCCCATGCAGATCCTCAAACTCGACCCCCGTGCGTTAAAGGACAATCCCGATGATACGCGCCGGTTCAAATCGTCCCCGCAGGCCGATGCGCTGCTGCTGGCGACGGTGAAGGCCGTGGGCATCATCCAGCCGCCGGTGGTGTCGCCGCAGATCGATGGCGGAAACGGTTATGTCATCCAGGCAGGCCATCGTCGTGTGAAGCAGGCGATTGCCGCGGGCCTCGAAGAGATCGATGTCATCGTCGTCGAAGCCGCCAATGACAACGGCGCCATGCGTTCCATGATCGAGAACATCGCCCGCGAGCCTCTGAACCCGGTCGATCAGTGGCGTGGTATTGAGTGGCTGGTTGCACTGGGCTGGACCGAGGAAGCCATCGGCGTCGCACTCGCTCTGCCGGTCCGCCAGATCCGGAAGCTGCGTTTGCTGGCAAACGTGCTGCCGGTGATGCTCGACCAGATGACACTCGGCGACATGCCCAACGAACAGCAGTTGCGCACCATTGCATCGGCTTCGCTCGATGAACAGAAAGAGGTCTGGAAGGCGAACAGGCTATCGTCCGTCTCGTCGGCGCTTTGCTGCTCGAGCACAATGACGAATGGGCCGTCCAGCGGTCTCGATACATGACACTGGAAACAATCGCACAAATGAGCGATGATCCCCTCATCAGCCTGCCAGCCGTGGCACGCTGATATCCCATCCGGCCAACCGGAACACACCGTGGTTGTTAAGAGCTACACCACGCTACGGGACACGATCATGTGTCGGCTTCTTCATGTTCACCCGAGCGGATTCTATCCTTGGCTGAAGAACCCGTTGAGCAAACGGGCCAGCGAAGACAAACGACAGACCGATCTGCTGTTTCAGGCTTGGCAGGAGAGCGGCAAGGTCTATGGCTATTGCAAGCTTCTTGACGACCTTCTCGACCAGGGAAAGATGTGCTGCCCGAACCGCGTCGCACGTCTGAAACGGCTTGCCGGGATCAAGGCTGAGATCGGTTACAAACGCCGCCCGGTATCTATGGCGGCAGACCTGCCGTCGCTATCGACAACACGCTCGACCGGCAATTCGACGTGGCGGCTCCGGACAGGGCGTGGGACACGGACATAACCTACATACGGACCTGCGAGGGCTTCGCCTATCTCGCCGTCGTCATCGACCTCTATTCCCGCCGGGTCATCGGCTGGGCAATGCAGAGCCGGCAAACCACGGACGTCGTGCTGCTGGCCTTGCTCATGGCGGTTTGGCGACGCAAGCCCAAGGATCAGGGCTCCCAGTTCACCAGCATGGACTGGGCTACGTTCTTGAAGCAGGCTATTCAATGATCCCGCTTATGACCCGGCGATCATCAGTACGATGAGCGCCACGTTGGTTCGTGGGAGGCAAAGGGGCGATCACCGCCCATTGCCGGTCATGAAGCCAGAATTCTCCTGCCATGGTCCAAAAATCCCGTTAGTGGGGATAGTGAATCATACAGCACTAGCTCATTCAACCGCTTGATTGGTTTAGACCTTAAAGCGACGCGGTTTGCGTTCCATCATCAGCGAGCAGGATGCCATCCTCAGGACGCCATGCGATTTCCACGCGTTCGCCAAGGTCAAATGCCGAACCTTGCGGAGGCATTCGCGATGTCACGATCATTCCGTTCGGCAAGGCCACCTCGTATTTGGCGGATGAGCCGAGATAGAGCTTCTCACGGACCGTGCCCGACAAGATATTGGTGCGGTCATTAACGATACCCGTGCCGATCCTCTGTACCGCGACGGCGTCCGGTCGCAGAAGTATGGCATGCGCGCCCGTCGTTTCCGGCATCATCGCCACAACTACGTCCTTGTCGCCGATAGCCATCGCAGTTGCATCATTTATCACCCGGTATGGCCCGCGCAGCACCGAGCTTTCGCCGATGAACTGCCCCACAAACAGCGTCTTCGGGTGCATGTAAAGTTCCTCGCTCGTGCCGACTTGCTCGATCCTGCCCTTGTTGAACACCGCGATGCGGTCCGAGAGGACCAGAGCCTCTTCCTGATCGTGCGTGACATAGACGAACGTGCTGCCCAGCTCGCGGTGGATGCGTTTGATTTCGAGTTGCAGCACCTCGCGCAGCTTCTTGTCCAATGCGCCGAGCGGCTCGTCCATCAGAAGCAGAGGCGGCGCGAAAACCATGGCGCGGGCCAGCGCCACACGCTGCTGCTGGCCACCGGAAAGGGCGCTTGGATAACGGTCGGCAAAGGTCTCCAGCTTCACTTTGGCCAGAGCCTCGTGCACGCGCTTCTCACGTTCGGCTTTCGACATGTTCCGCTGCCGCAGAGGATAGGCGACGTTGGCGGCCACCGTCATATGTGGAAAAAGAGCGTAGTGCTGGAAGACCACGCCGATATTGCGTTTGTGGGCCGGCAGGTTGCCGATGGAGCGCTCGTCGAGCCTGATGTTGCCCGCGCTCAGCGAAGTGAAACCGGCAATCAGGTTCAGCGTCGTCGTCTTGCCCGAACCGGAGGGGCCGAGAAAGGACATGAATTCACCCGGCTGGATCCTGAGACTCACATCGTCGAGGGCAGTGAAGTCGCCGTAGAACTTGCTAGCGCCCCAGATGTCGATAGCAGCCCCGGCAGAGGGTCCGGCATGCGTCATGATTTACGTCCTTTGGGAGTTCCGATCAGAAGGCCCGCGCCGATGAGAAGTGTCGTGACGGCGAAGACAAGCGAGCCGAGCGCCGCCACGGTCGGGTCCGCATCGCGGGTCATCGAGGCGAAAATCTGTACCGGCAGGGTCTTGAGTTGCGGGCTGGTGATGAAAAGGGAAACGATTACCTCGTCGAAGGAGGTGACGAAGGCGAACAGCATACCGGAGAGGATGCCAGGCATGATCAGTGGCATGGTGATAGTGATAAAGGTCGTGAGCCGCGAGGCGCCGAGACTGGCCGCAGCCGCTTCCAGCCGAACGTCGAAGACGGCGAGGTTGGCGCTGACGGCAATCAACACGAAGGGCAAGGCAAGCAGCGTGTGGGCAAGCACATAGCCAGTCCACGTGCCGACCAGACGCGCATCCAGATAGACCGCGTAGATGCCGACCGCCAGAACAACGCCCGGCACGATCATCGGCGTGATGAGGACGAGCCGCATGAGACCGGCGGTGCGGCTCTTCATCCGTTCCAGACCGAGAGCCGCCATCGTGCCGATGACGGTCGCGACGACCGACACGATGGCGGCGACTTTCAGCGAGTTCAGCAGGCTGCCTGACCAGTCGCGGCTTGCGAAGATATTCTGGTACCATTGCAGGGAAAAACCCGTCGGCGGAAACGCCAGCGACTTCTTTTCCGCAAACGACATCGGGATGATGACCAGCGTCGGGGCGACCAGCCAGATGGCGACAAGCACGCAGGTCAGGCCGAGCAGGAGACGTCCAGGAAGTCCGGTCATTTTCCGCTCCCGCTCATGTCATATTTGCGCCGCATGAAGGGGCCGGTAACGGCGAGGAAGCCCAGCGTGGCGATGAGGAGGATGACGCCCATCGCACCGCTGCGTCCCCAGTTCAGCAGTGATAGCGCCTGTTGCTGGATCAGGGTTGACAGCATGGTGCTTTGCGGGCCGCCAAGCAGCAGCGGTGTGATGTAAAAGCCAAGCGCCAGAATAAAGACGATGATCGAACCGGCAAAGACGCCCGGCAACGAGAGCGGCAAATAGATCTGGAAGAAGGCCTTGAGCGGCATCGCGCCGAGGCTTCCGGCCGCCTGCAACAGGCGTCGGTCGATGCCGCGCATGACCGAGTAGAGCGGCATGATCATGAAGGGCAGCAGGATCTGTGTCATACCGATCATGACACCGAGCTGGGTGCGGATAAGGCGGATCTTTTCGAAACCGAGCGCGAGTAGCGTGCGGTTGATCACGCCCGAATCCTGAAGGAGAATGACCCAGGCCAGCGTCCGTACGACGCCGGAAACCCAGAAAGGAACCAGCACGCACAGAATGAGCAAGAGCCGTAGGCGGCGCCCCGCGACCGACATCGCAAAGGCATAAGGATAGGCGATCACGATGCAGCACAGCGTCACCCAGAAGGCGATCTTGAAGGTGCGGCCGAGAACGATGAGATTGATGTCTGCGCTGAAGAACCAGAGGTAGTTACCGAAGCCGAGGGCCGGGTCGGCGAAGCTGCGGAGGACGACAATGGCCAGCGGCAGGGCCATGACGGCGATGAGCACCGCAAGGGCCGGCAGTGTGAGAATAAGACCGCTGCGCCGGTTTCCAGCCTCTTCGGTGGACGTTCCAGCTCTGGAGGGGGACATGGCATGCTCCTGTTGCGTCGATCGGCCTGGAACCCGGCCGGGACGGGGACGTTGCGTCCACGACCTCTTGGCCCCGGACGCAACGCTTCTTGTGATCAGTTACCGGCGATGAACGAGGCCCACTTCTCGTTCAGCTCGGTGTTGTGATCCACCCAGTAGCTGATGTTGTAGTTGTAGGCCTGCGCCAGCTTTTCCGGTGTGCTGGTCAGCCACTTGGTCGTCAGTTCGTCGACCTTCGGCTTGGCGTCGATATTGATTGGCGAATAGGAGGTCGTTTCGGTCATGATCTCCTGTGCCTTCTGACCAAGATAGGCGTTGATCAGCGCATAGGCACCGTCGAGGTTCTTCGTGCCGAGTGGAATGGTCAACTGGTCCTTGACGACGACCCAGTCCTTCCACACCGGCTCGTATTCGGCGCCGTTGGCGACCGCGGCCTTGCCACGGCCGGACCAAACGATGGCCATGTCCGTTTCGCCCGATTCCATCATCTGTTGCGACTGCGAGCCGGTCTGCCACAGAATGAGGTCGTCACGCATGCCACGATACTTGTTGAGCGCACGGTCGATATCGGCCGGGAACAGCTTATCCTTTTCGACGCCGTCATTGAGAAGCGCCAGCTCGATCATGTATCCTTCCGCATCGCCATAGCCCGGAATGGCGCGTGTGCCAGGGAATTTCTTGGTGTCGAAGAAATCTGCCCAGCTCGTCGGCGGATTGTCGCCGTAGGTCGATTTCTTGTACATCAACACAACTGCATAGTTCATTGCCGGAACACTGCATTCGCCGACCTGACCTGGAGGGATCTTGGAAATGTCAATCTTGCTGAAGTCGAGCTTCTGGAACAGTTTGCCGCAATGGACGAAGGGCATGAGGTCTCCGGTATCGACCACGTCCCACATCACGTTGCCGGCTTCGACCTGCGCCTGGATCTTGGCCTGTTCGGTAGGGCCGTCGGACAGGAGATTGACCCCTGACGCCGTCACAAAGTCCTCCAGCGCCTTGAGCTGACCGTCCTGATAGACGCCACCGTAGGAAACGAAGGTGAGCGTCTTGCCCTTTAGCGATCCCTCCGCAACCTTTCCGGCAACCGGCGCCTCCTGGGCCGCGGCCGGCATCGAGAAGACGAGGCCCAAGGCCAGCGAAACACCCAATCCGATTGTAATTCTCATTCGGCAGTCCCTCTCGTAGTTAAGCCATGATGACAGGTCCGGTCGAGCGGCAATGCCTTCGACCGGGTTTCGAGCATGTGGCCTTACCGAGCAGCGGTGCGCGCAGCCGTCAGGGCGCGCGCCATACGCATCCGGCATGGGCGTTCTGGTCTGAACTGTCTTTCTCCGACAGCGTTTTTGTTCCCCTCGGTCTTTTCGCCGAGCCGCTTTTCGGCTTGACCGCCGAGTACGCGTGTTGTTTGCGAGAAAAGAAAACCACCGTAAAACTTTTTTGTAAATAAAAAAAATGCCAAAAAATTTTATTGCATAAAAAATCAACGCTCATAAATTGATGTGGCAACGCGACGGTCATGGTGCATCCGCACGCTTTGAACACGCCGCGAAAAAGGGAACAGTTCAGCTATCACCATGAAGAACCTCTATTTGGAAACGGCGCGTCCACAGGTCGCCGCGCCAGCGCTATCGGAAAATATCACGGCGGACGTGGCCATCGTCGGCGGCGGCTATACGGGCGTTTCCGCCGCGCTGCATCTTGCCGAGCAGGGCATCAGCGTAGCACTGGTCGAAGCCGGCGAGATCGGCCACGGGTGTTCGGGTCGCAATGGCGGGCAGGTCAATCCCGGCCTGAAAGTCCTGCCGGATACGGTGAAGGCCCATTGGGGCACGGAACGCGGCGAGCGGATGAACCGAATGGCTTCGGATGCCACTAGCTACGTTTTTGATCTCATCGAGAAGTATGGCATCGATTGCGCACCGAGTCGGACCGGCACGATACGCGCCGCCATCGATGCCGCCGGTGTGAGGCAGGTTCGTGCGCTCGCAGATCAATGCAGCCGTGACGGCCTGCCGGTTCGCTATGTCGATGCCGCCGAAATGGCGAACATGACTGGCACCACAGTCTACAAAGCGGGAGCCTTTGACGCGCGCGGCGGTCACGTCAATCCGCTGGCTTATACGCGTGGCTTGGCCCTGGCGGCGCAGCAGGCCAAGGCAAGACTCTATGCCAACAGCCGCGCCACTGCCCTGAGCAAAAGCGGCCCATCCTGGATCGTCACGACGGAGAAGGGAAAAATCACGGCGTCCGACCTCATCGTCTGCACCAACGGCTATACCGGCGACCTATGGCCGGGCATGCGACAGGCGCTAATCCCCGTCTACACCTATATCGCCGCCACCGATCCGTTGCCGGAGCACATTCGCCGGACGATCATGCCCTGTGGCTCGGCGCTCTACGAGGCCGCGTGGGATGTCGTCTATTACCGGGTGGACGATGCGGGCCGCTTGCTGATGGGCGGACGCGGGCCGCAACGCGATGCCCGCACAGACGCCGATTACCGGCATCTCGTCGATTACGCCTTCAAGCTCTGGCCGCAGCTCAAGGGCACGACCTTTCCTTGGTCGTGGCACGGTCAGGTGGCAATCACACAGGATCACTTCCCGCATCTCGTCGCGCCGGAAAAGAACGTCCACCTCATGTTCGGCTATAATGGCCGTGGTATCGCCGTTTCGACGATGGCAGGGCATATGCTTGCCGAACGGATCGCCTCGGGTGGAACAGCGGATGTGGACCTTTCAGTGCGGGACCGGTTGACGCCCGTGCCTTTCCACGATTTCTGGCGCACCGGCGCGGAGATCACGATGAGCTGGAACCGTCTCAAAGACTGGGTTCGCGGGCGCTGATTCAGGCATTTTGAGACATTGAAGGAGCCCACATGCAGTTTGCGGTCGAAAATCCGAAACTGGTCGATCACACCACCCTGGAATACAAGGGCAAGTCGGATGTCCCCGACGCCGTGAGGCTCTCGGGAAACCCCAGTTCCGAATCCTGGTCCTGCGAACCCTTGCCTGGAGGCAAGAGTGTCCGCTACGGACTCTGGATGGGTGAGCCCGGCGCAATCGCGCTCGCCGCCTATCCCAACGATGAGTTCTTTACCGTCATCGACGGGCGCGTTCAGCTTGAAAACAGGGACGGTTCCATTCTGGATGTAAGGTCGGGGGAAACCTGTCTGATCCGTCGAAACTGGGCCGGTGTTTGGCGCACGGTTGAGAAAACCCACAAAGTATTTGTCGTGATCGTGCCCGACGATCAAGGCTGATCGCGCTCCACCGCGCCGGCGGACGATACAAAACGAATGGCGTTGCAATGGTGGCATCGCGGTCATCGACGAGGTAGAATGTGGTCTATCTAATTGTCGGCGATCGCGGACACGAAAATTCACAATTATAATAACAGGAATGGTGCGATTGGCCACCATGACGGGGCGAGGAGACGAGGTTGAGCTTGCACGACGAGGAACCTATTGAAGCGGGACGTGCGATCGCTGGAGACCGTATGCAAAACACGTCTGTCAGCGAGCTCGGTGGTCGCATTCGCCTGCGCCGCAAGGTGAAGAGATTGACGCTCGCGCAGGTGGCCGAAGCCGCAGGCATCTCCACGGCACAGCTCAGTCAGATCGAGCGTGGCAACGCCATGCCCTCCGTAGACAAGCTGGTCTTGCTATGCCAGGCCATCGACATGCCAGTGAGTTGGTTATTCGACGGCGCCGATCATACAGGGCCGGCCTCCACGGAAAGCCGGTTAATCGTGCGCAAGGCAAAGCGACGGCACATCGTCTTCCAGAAAAACGGCATGGAAAAGGATATGTTGACGCCGGATTCCATGCCCCAGATTCAGATGATGCGCTTAGTGCTGAGCCCCGACGGCACCACCGGCGACATGCCCTACAACGAGAAAGAAGGCGCCAAATGCGGCCTTCTTCTCAGAGGGTCCATATCGCTTGAGATCGACGGAGAGGTCTACCGGCTCTACGCCGGAGACTCTTTCGCTTTCAGCGCCACAGCCCTCATCCGCTTCTGGGCGGAAGGCGAGGAGAGCGAAATCATCTGGGCCTGCACACCCGCCTTCTACTGAAGAACCTATGGCACGGGAGGGCGGATCCAATGGATTTGGGCGGCAACTGCCGCCCCTTTAGAGTGCGGCGGCGAAGAGATTTCACACAGCGGAGACGATTGAGACGAAGCGCTGTGAACTTCCGGTTGCTCAGACAGCCTGTTTCTTCAACAGTTTGATCGGAAATCGCTTGGCCGCTTTCACCGACTATCCGCTATGTCGGCCGATCATCCAAGGGCCGCGGGCCCTCGCCATTTTTCGGTGGCGGCGATCCATTGCAGCGTCCTTAGCTCGGGCTTGTCATTGCGGATGATGTCAGTGACGACGGCCGCGCTATCGGCACCGTGGGCAAACACACCCTCGACAAGATCAACGTTCAGCCCTCCGATGGCGACCAGAGGCAGGTCGCCGACGCGCGACTTCCAATCAATCAGCCTTTTCAGCCCTTGCGGCGCCCATTTCATCTGCTTGAGGATTGTCGCGTAGACCGGTCCAAGCGCGATATAGTCAGGGCTTGCCGCCAAGGCGGTCTGTAATTCGGTGTCATCATGGGTTGAAAGGCCGAGTTTCAAGCCGGCTTCCCGGATGGCGCCGAGGTCCGCCGTCGCGAGGTCTTCCTGGCCAAGATGAACGAAGTCACAGCCTTCCTCGATCGCAAGCCGCCAGTAATCATTGACAACCAGCTGGCATTGATGGGCGGCGCAGAGCGCCAAGGCGTGGCGGATCTCGGCGCGCAGCTCTATGTCCGGGCGATCCTTGATCCGCAATTGCACAAGCCGGACGCCGAGCGGCACCAGGCGTTCGATCCATCTGGCACTGTCGACGATGAGATAGAAGGGGTCGAGGGTCATGCGAACACCGCCTTGCCGATCACCGGCGTGGAGGGGACCGCCATATCCCGGGGTTCCAACGGGTCGGCGAGATAGGCGTCGCGCCCGGCGGTAATGGCGGACGCAAAGGCGGAGGCCATGACAACCGGATCGCCGGCGCCGGCTACGGCGGTGTTGAGCAGAACGGCGTCAAAGCCCAGCTCCATCACCCGGCAGGCATGGGATGGCCGACCGATCCCGGCGTCGACGATCAGCGGCACGTCCGGAAAATGGTGCCGCATCGCCCGCAATGCGGGTACGTTCTGCGGTCCCGCGGCGCTGCCGATCGGTGCGCACCAAGGCATCAGCACCTGGCATCCGGCATCGAGCAGCCTCTCCGCCACGACCAGATCGTCGGTCGTATAGGGGAAAACCCTGAAACCGTCGTCACTCAGGATTCGGGCCGCCTCCACGAGCGCAAAGACGTCGGGCTGCAGCGTGTCATGATGGCCGATCACCTCCAGCTTGATCCAGTCGGTGGCGAAGACTTCGCGCGCCATCTTCGCGGTCAGCACCGCCTCGGACACGCTGTGGCAGCCCGCCGTGTTAGGCAAGATCCTGACACCAAGGCTCCGGATCAGATCAAAGAACGCGCCGCCCGATTTACCGCCGGCCGTCTCCCGTCGCAGCGAGACTGTGACGACATCGCTGCCCGAGGCTTGCACGGCGTCGGCCAGAATGACCGGCGACGGATAGCGCGAAGTGCCCAGCAGCAGGCGTGACGCGACTGGCGTTCCATAAAACTCCAGCATGATCAGCCTCCCTGCATCGGCGAGAGGATTT
The DNA here is from genome assembly GCF_007992095.1 of Paenirhizobium naphthalenivorans. Taxonomy (GTDB): domain Bacteria; phylum Pseudomonadota; class Alphaproteobacteria; order Rhizobiales; family Rhizobiaceae; genus Allorhizobium; species Allorhizobium naphthalenivorans. The sequence goes on along the minus strand of NZ_BJZP01000025.1, from coordinate 10,756 downwards.
CGATCCGGTCGCGGGGTTTGAGCGCATAATGCGGGCGATCCTCGCGGTGGACGAGTTCTCCGTTGACAGCTGTGGCCAGCCAATCGCCGACGTATTCCAGAGCTTCTAGCAGTTCGGCGAGGGTGTTTGCCTGAACGGCCTGTTCTTCGCCATTGACGATGAAGGTCATGAGCAATGCCTTTCGCTGTTGGGGATGGTGTTGGTCAAAATCTCGGCCACCTGCCGCGCCATGGCCGGCCCCAGAAGAAAGCCGTGTCGGTGGAAGCCGTTGACGCAGATCCGGCGGCCCTCGACCGTGACGCGCGGCAGGTTGTCGGCATAGGCCGGCCGCACGCCGACGCCCGTTTCCACCACACGGGCCTCGCCGAAGGCCGGATGCAGGGCATAGGCGGAGTTGAGCAGTTCCATCAGCGAACGGGCAGACATCGGTCCGGCATCGTCGCTTTCGATCATTGTCGCTCCAACCATGAAGCGGTTATCGTCGCGTGGCACGACATAGAGCGGAACGCGCGGATGCAGTAAGCGCACCGGGCGGGAAAGGCTGATCTCCGAGGTTTCGAGAAAGAGCATTTCGCCGCGCACGCCGCGAAGGCCCCTCGTCGTGCCGATGGCCGTGGCGCCTGTGCAATCGATAACCCTGTCAAAGCCCTTCACTGTGTCATCGAAATCGTGACCGAAATGAAAATGAATGCCGTTTTCGACGAGAACCTGGTGCAATCCGGCCAAAGCCTTGCGCGGGTCGAGATGGGCCTCGTCGCGGAAGAGCAGCGCTTTCCTGAAGCGTCCGCCAAGGGACGGTTCAAGGGCCTCGATGCCCGCGCCGTCAAGCCAGTCGCAGCCGCGGGTTCGCCCGGCAAAGCGTGTCAATTCGCTGACGTCCCTGCCAGGCGTGACCACCAGCGTTCCGTTGCGGGTCACCTGTCCGGGCAGTGCCCACTCCCACCAGTCCGCCGCCATCCTGCCGAGTGTCAGCACGGCTTCATCGGCGCTTTCGCGCTCGCACCAAGGCGCCAGCATGCCGCCGGCAAAGCTGGAGGCGCCGGTCGCCACTTTATCCGCCCGCTCGACGACGTCGACCTCTATCCCTCGGCGCATGAGTTCCAAGGCTACCGTAAGGCCGGCAACGCCGGCCCCCTTGATTAGGACCCGCATGTCATGCGCCGGTCGGCTTGGTTTCAATGGTGCCGCCGAGCGGCATGTAGAGTTGGCCACCTTCGCGGAATCTCTCCGCCATGGCGGCCAGACCCTCCTTCTGTGCTTCGGTACGGATGTCGTGGGAGATCCGCATGGAGCAGAATTTCGGCCCGCACATCGAACAGAAGTGCGCCACCTTGTGGGCCTCCTTCGGCAGGGTCTCGTCGTGCATCGAGCGGGCGGTGTCCGGATCGAGGGAAAGGTTGAACTGGTCTTCCCAGCGGAACTCGAAGCGCGCGCGCGACAGCGCGTCGTCGCGAACCTGGGCGGCAGGGTGTCCCTTGGCGAGATCGGCGGCATGGGCGGCGATCTTGTAGGTGATAACGCCAACCTTGACATCGTCGCGGTCGGGAAGGCCGAGATGCTCCTTCGGCGTCACGTAGCAGAGCATGGCCGTGCCGAACCAGCCGATCATCGCCGCACCGATGCCCGACGTGATGTGATCGTAGCCGGGGGCGATGTCGGTGGTCAGCGGCCCGAGCGTGTAGAAGGGAGCCTCGCCGCAGGTCTTCAGCTGCTTGTCCATGTTCTCCTTGATCTTGTGCATCGGCACATGGCCGGGGCCTTCGATCATCACCTGGCAATCCCTGGCCCAAGCGATCCGGGTCAGTTCGCCGAGCGTTTCCAGTTCCGCGAATTGTGCGGCATCGTTGGCGTCGGCGATCGAGCCGGGCCGCAGGCCGTCACCGAGCGAGAAGGAAACGTCGTAGGCGCGGCAGATGTCGCAGATCTCCTCGAAATGCTCGTAGAGAAAGCTCTCCTTGTGGTGGTGCAGGCACCACTTCGCCATGATAGAGCCGCCTCGGCTGACGATGCCGGTAACGCGGTCGACGGTGAGCGGGATGTAGTGCAGCCGAACGCCGGCATGGATGGTGAAATAGTCGACACCCTGTTCGGCCTGCTCGATCAGCGTGTCGCGATAGACCTCCCAGGTCAGGTCCTCGGCGATGCCGCCGACCTTCTCCAGCGCCTGGTAGAGCGGCACCGTGCCGATCGGAACGGGTGCATTGCGGATGATCCAGTCGCGGATATTGTGGATGTTGCGACCGGTCGAAAGGTCCATGACGGTGTCGGCGCCCCAACGGATCGCCCAGACCATCTTGTCGACCTCTTCCTCCATCGAAGAGGTGACGGCCGAATTGCCGATATTGGCATTGATCTTCACCAGGAAATTACGACCGATGATCATCGGCTCCAGTTCCGGGTGGTTGATATTGGCGGGAATGATCGCCCGCCCGGAAGCTATTTCCTGCCGGACGAATTCTGGCGTGACATAGTCTGGGATATGGGCGCCGAAGCTCTCGCCGTCTCGGCCGAGTGCCTGTTCCGGCATCCGCCGGCCGATGTTCTCGCGGATGGCGACGAATTCCATTTCCGGCGTGATGACGCCAGCGCGCGCATAGGCGAGCTGGGTAACGGCCTTGCCGTTGATGGCGCGACGCGGCCGGTTGCGGATCGGGAATTCCGGCGTCAGTCGATCGCCGGTGGCAAAGCCATTGTCTTCTGGCTTCACATGGCGGCCATCGTAAACCTCCAAATCGCTACAGGCGGCAAGCCAGCGTGCGCGAATGCGCGGAAGCCCACGCTCGATGCCGATCGTTTCCGCGGTTTCGGTATAGGGGCCGGAGGAATCGTAGACCGTCACCGGCGGTTCGCCCGAGGTTGGATGAAGCATGATTTCGCGCATCGGCACGCGGATGTCGGGGTGCAGAATGCCGGGCCTATAGACCTTGCTGGAGGCAGGCAGTGGTCCGGTCGTGATTGCGGAATGCTGGTTTTTCGGGGCAATGTTCATCGTGAGGCTCCAAGTTTGCGGTTGGAGACCCAGTCATGTCAGCCGGAAAGATGGAAAGACGCCGATACGGATTCCACCCGTGAATCCGAACCTTTCGAGCGCTTGCACCGTCCCTACGCCAGTATGAACTGGATCAGGTTCAACGGGTCACTGCGCGCAATAGCAGTATCTCAGCCCCTTGCCGGGACCCCCCTGGTGAATGCGGGAAAGGGTAAAAGCTTGCCAGCGCGCCTGTCAAGGCGCAGCGGATTGGATTGTACGTGAAACTGGAGGCTCTGTTACAAGAATCTGGTTAATGCCTGAAAAGGCGCTTCAGCTTTTCAGCAATGGCATTCAGAATTATAGGCTCGCTCCGCAAATCTCGGAGTGGCAATTTCATTTCCGATGGTCGACATGCCGTTAGCCGAGAAATTCGCGACAAGGTCGCAACGCTTCTCGCAGGCTCATTGTCTCGCTTGAGCGCAAATCGAGATCGGCCTCTATATGGGAAATGTGGCGCAGCATGTATTCGGTGGCTCGCGCGACATCACCGTGTTCGAGAGCGTCGAGAATTTCGCCATGTTCGTCATGTCCGCAGCTTGAGACGCCGGTGCGGCCATAGAGGGCGATAACGAGGGACGATCGCGCCACCAACTCATCCATGAATTTCTCCAGAATGGCGTTGCCCGCGACCTTCGCCAGCATCAGGTGGAAATCCCCGGAAGCTTTGATTTCCGCTCGTCTGGCGCTTGCGCCGCGCTCGGTTTGATAGCGTGCCTCTTCCTTCAGTTGTTCGCGGAACCTGGCGAGGTCGTCAGCCGTCAATCGTTCAGCCGCGGCGGCCACAATGCCAGGCTCGATTAACCGACGCGAAGCGAAAATCTGTAACGCCTCTTCTGGCGAAGGATCGGATACAAACGCCCCCCTGTTGCGTTCGGTCTTGACCAGGCCCTCGAAGGCCAGCATCTGCAGCGCGTCGCGCACCACCGTGCGGCTGACGTCGAACAATACGCCGACCTCGGCTTCGGAAAGCTTGGTCCCCGGGGCCAGCCGCCGATCAACGATCGCGTCGCGGAGCTGGTCTCGAATGGCGCGGGTTCTGTCCTCCTTTTGCGGGTCGGCAAAAGTGGTGCTTTTTTCCATGGTCTTCACGCTGTCATTTCGATCTCACTTATTTCTACCGCCGCCCGCAGACGATGGGAATAGCAATATGAAACCAATAACGAGAAACATTGCGTGCGAAGCTGTTTGAAATTGTGTGCAATCGCGTAAATTTTATGCATGCAAAATTGCGACGTCCTTGTCTGCAAGATGCCCACCTCAGTCGATCCTCATGATTTCAATGCCTTAGATACATAGGGCTAAAATGGCACGGCTTATGCATCGTAAAGGGGGACGAGAAGGGACCCTCCATGAGCAAAGCCGCTGACATTGAAATCGCCGCCGTCTCCAAGGTCTACGGAACGACAACGGCCGTTGATGCCATAAGCCTGAAGATACCGGCGGGAAGCTATTGTTGCCTGCTTGGGCCATCCGGCTGCGGCAAGACCTCGACACTTCGCATGATCGCCGGCCACGAGAGCATATCGAGCGGCGATGTGCTGCTTGGCAATGTCAACGTGACGGACCTGCCGCCGGCCCGCCGCGGCACCGCGATGATGTTCCAATCATACGCCCTCTTTCCGCATCTCGATCTCGTCGACAATGTCGCTTTCAGCCTGAAAATGAAGGGCATCGACAAGCCCACGCGCCGGCGCGAGGCGATGGAGATGCTGAAGCTCATGCAATTGGAACCCTACGCTACCCGACGGCCGGCGCAGCTTTCCGGCGGTCAGCAGCAGCGCGTGGCGCTCGCGCGCGCCTTGATCACCAAGCCGGAGGCCTTGCTGCTCGACGAGCCGCTGTCGGCGCTCGACCCCTTCTTGAAAATTCGCATGCGGGCCGAACTCAAGAAGCTGCAGGCATCGCTTGGAATGACCTTCGTTCATGTGACCCACAGCCAGGAAGAGGCGATGGCCTTGGCCGACCTTATCGTGGTGATGAATGACGGGCGTATTGAACAGGCCGCGCCGCCGCGCGCGGTTTTCGAGAAGCCAGCGACCGCCTTCGTCGCTCGTTTCATGGGTGACCACAATGTCATCTCCGGGCGGATCGTCGAACGTCGGGCCAATGGTACTGTCATCGAGGTCAACGGCGGCGGCAAGTTCTTCGCGCTCGGTCAACCGCCGGCTACGCAGGAGACGGCCGATATCGCGATCCGAACGGATCATGTCCGCCTGCGCGCGAGCGACAGCGATACCCTCGGCCTCACCGGCATAATCACCAATGTCGAATATCTCGGCGCCACCGTGAAGCTCTCGGTCAACGGAGCGGGCGTCGAGGACTTCACCGTTGTCATCGATGACGCCGATTATTTCGCCAAACCGGTCAAACCCGGCGAAGCGGTGCCGCTCTCCTGGGTGGAGGCGGATGCGATCGTTCTCGGTCGCCTAGGGGAATGAAAGCCAATACCAGCTCAGAACAGGAGAACAGCGCATGACTGAGAAAACCAAGAAAGCCACCGGCGTTACCCGCCGCTCATTGCTGAAGACGGCATCCGCCGCCGCTGGCCTTGCCGCCGGTTCCGGTGTCATCACCGGCTTTCCGACGATCTGGGCGCAAAACCCGATCACGCTGCGCCAGTTCGGCACCGGCGTATCGAACATCAATGCCATTGCCGACAAGTGCAAGGAAGACCTCGGCATAACGCTCGAGATGACGGCGACAGATTCCGACGCCGCCGCCCAGCGCGCCGTGACCCAGCCAAACTCCTATGACGTCGCCGACATAGAATACTGGATCCTGAAGAAGGTCTTTCCGACGGGCGTGATCCAGCCGATGGATACGTCCAAACTGAAATATTACGACAAGATCGTGCCGCTGTTCAAAACCGGCAAGCTGACGCCCGACAGCGTGATTGCGCAGGGCACGGCGCCGCACACCGTCGGTTATGTCGACAAACCTGGTGACAAGGCCTTCGCCAAGGGTGAAACCGGTTGGTTCACGATGGTTCCAACCATTTACAATGCGGATACGCTGGGCATTCGTCCCGACCTCGTCGGCCGTGAAATCACCAGCTGGGCCGACATCATGGATCCGGCCTTCAAGGGCAAGACCTCGATCCTCAACATCCCGTCGATCGGCATCACGGATGCGGCGATGATCTGCGAAGCCATGGGCATTATCAAATATGCCGACAAGGGCAATATGACGAAGGCCGAGATCGACACCACGATCGACTTCCTCATCAAGGCCAAGCAGGACGGCCAGTTCCGCGCCTTCTGGAAGTCGTTCGACGAGTCGGTCAACCTGATGGCCTCGGGTGAAGTGGTTATCCAGTCGATGTGGTCGCCGGCCCCGGCATCGCGTCAGCCGGCATCTTCGCCTTCCTCACCTCGTGGAACGAATTCGCGCTCGCCTCGCAGCTCACCCGTTCCGTCACCTCCAAGACCCTGGCTGTCGGCCTGCTCGACTATACCGCGGAATTCACCATCGACTGGCGCGGCATGTGTGCGCTGGCCGTCGTGATGATCATCCCGGCCCTCGTGCTGACCTTCATCGTGCAGAAGCATCTCGTTTCCGGCCTCACCTCCGGCGCAGTCAAAGGATAGACCATGGCAACCGTCACCCTCGAAAAGCTGGTCAAGCGCTATGGCGCCCTTGAAGTGGTCCACGGCATAGACCTCGAAGTGGCCAACCGCGAATTCATCGCGCTCGTCGGTCCGTCCGGCTGTGGCAAGTCGACGACGCTCAGGATGATCGCCGGGCTGGAGCCGATCTCCGGCGGCAACCTGAAGATTGGCGGCCGGATCGTCAATGACCTGCCGCCGCGGGCCCGCAACCTCGCCATGGTGTTCCAGTCCTATGCGCTCTATCCGCACATGACCGTGCGCGAGAACATGGGCTTTTCGCTGAAGATCGCCGGCATGAAACCGGAGGAGATCAGCCCCCGTGTCGAGGAAGCGGCCAGCACCCTTGATCTCACCGCCCTTCTCGACCGCCGTCCTTCGCAACTCTCCGGCGGCCAGCGCCAGCGCGTCGCCATGGGCCGCGCCATCGTGCGCGATCCGGAAGTCTTCCTGTTCGACGAGCCGCTGTCGAACCTCGACGCCAAGCTCAGAACCCAGATGCGCACGGAGATCAAGAAGCTCCACGCCAAGGTGCAGTCGACCGTCATCTACGTGACCCATGACCAAGTGGAAGCGATGACGCTCGCCGACCGCATCGTCATCATGCGCGACGGCTATATCGAACAGGTGGGCTCCCCGGAGGAAGTGTTCCAGCGCCCGAATTCGAAGTTCGTCGCCGGCTTCATCGGCTCGCCGCCGATGAACCTCAAGGATGCCGAGATTGCCGACGGCCGCATCGTCTTCGCCAATGGCGAGAGCCTGCCGCTGCCGAAGCAGTTCGCTGACCGCGTCTCCGCCGGCCGGAAGGTCACTTTCGGGCTGCGCCCCGACGATCTCTACCCGACTGGGCACGGCATCCATTCCGGCCACGAGACCGATGTTCACACACAGGATCTGAGGGTCAGCATCACCGAACCGCTCGGCAACGAGACACTGGTCTTCTCCGAATTCGGCGGTCACGAATGGGTCGGCCGCATGCTGAACCCGCGCCCGCTGAAGATGGGTGAAATGCTGGGCTTCTGCTTCGACCTGTCCCAAGCGCATCTGTTCGACCGCGACAGCGGCAAGACATTGAGGGGCTGAGCGATGGCCCAGATCGAACGCGTGGAACTGCGAATGGTCGACCTTCGCCCGAAGGTCGAGCGGACCGATGCCATTCAGAGCTTCGTCAGCCAGGAAACGCCGCTGGTCACTGTGACCGACAGTGATGGCGCTATTGGCACAGGCTACAGCTACACGATCGGCACGGGCGGATCGTCGGTGATGCGGCTTCTTGCCGACCATCTCGCACCGCGGCTGATCGGCCGCGATGCCGACCAGATCGAGGCCATCTGGCACGAACTGGAATTCGCCACCCATGCCACGACAATCGGCGCGATCACCTCGGTCGCGCTTGCGGCCATCGACACCGCGCTTTGGGATCTTCGCGCCCGCAAGCAGGGCCTGCCGCTATGGAAGCTCGCCGGCGGCGCCAAGGACCGCTGCCCACTCTACACCACCGAAGGCGGCTGGCTGCATATTCCGACCGAGGCGCTGGTCGAGGATGCGCTGGACGCAAAGTCCAAGGGCTTCCGCGGTTCCAAGGTGAAGATCGGCAAGCCGGGCGGTTTCGAGGACTTCGCCCGCCTGTCGGCCGTTCGCAAGTCCGTCGGCGATGCCTACGAGATCATGACCGATGCCAATCAGGGTTTCGCCGTCGACGAGGTGATCCGCCGTGCCGAGCGCCTGCGCGAGCTCGACCTTGCCTGGCTGGAAGAACCGCTGCCGGCCGACGACATCGGCGGCCATGTGCGGCTCAACCGTTCGACATCGACGCCGATCGCGGTCGGCGAGTCCCTTTATTCGATCCGCCATTTCCGCGAATATATGCAGAAGGGTGCCTGCTCCATCGTCCAGGTCGACGCCGGCCGGATCGGCGGCATCACGCCGTGGCTCAAGGTCGCCCATGCGGCGGAGGCCTTCGACATGCCGATCTGCCCGCATTTCCTGATGGAATTGCATGTCAGCCTGACCTGTGCCGTGCAGAACGGAAAATATGTCGAATACATCCCCCAACTCGACGACATCACCACCTCCCGTCTGGTGATCGAGGACGGTCAGGCGCTTGCGCCGATGACGGCGGGGCTTGGCATCGAATGGGACTGGGACGCGATCAAAAGCCGCCGGATCACCGAATTTGACCGCGAGATCCGGTAAGCGAGGAGGACATCATGCAACGCAAGGGAATGGTGATCGGCCTAAGACCCGAGAAGATCGCCGAATACAAGCGGCTGCACGCCGCCGTCTGGCCGGACGTGCTGGCGATGATCTCGGACTGCAATATCCGCAACTACGCGATCTTCCTGAAGGAACCGGAGAACCTGCTGTTCTCCTTCTTAGAATATCACGGCACTGACTATGAAGCCGACATGGCGAAGATGGCCGCCGACCCGAAGACCCAGGAGTGGTGGGCCGTCTGCATGCCCTGCCAGTCACCACTCGACAGCCGGAAAGAGGACGAATGGTGGGCCTCGATGGAGGAGGTGTTCTTCCATGCGTGACCTGTTCGACCCCAGATCGCTCTCGCAATCCTGGGCCCTGCCCGCGAACCCGCGTCCGATCGTGACCTTCGGCGCAGGCTCGATCGTCGGCGACGCGCATTATCCGGCCTACCGCAAAGGCGGCTTTCCCATCGCCGGTCTCTATGATCCCGACCACGAGAAGGCGAAGGCCCTAGCTGAGAAATGGGGCGCGAAGGCTTACGCGACCGTTGAAGAAGCCGCAGCCGTTGACAATGCCATCTTCGATCTCGCAACACCGCCAGGCATACACGCGAAGGTGCTTGCCGCCCTCCCCGATGGCGCGGCCGTGCTGATCCAGAAGCCGATGGGTTCGGACCTCGCCGCGGCAACCGAGATCCTGACGCTTTGCCGGGCAAAGAAACTCAAGGCCGCCGTCAACTTCCAGCTGCGCTTCGCGCCGATGATGCTGGCGCTAAAGGACGCGATCGCCAAGGGGTTGCTCGGCGACGTTGTCGACTTCGACGTCTATCTCGCGCTCGATACCCCCTGGCAGCTCTGGTCCTTTCTCGAAGGCCTGCCGCGTATCGAGATCGCCATGCATTCGATCCACTACCTCGACTTGATCCGCCAAGTGCTCAACGACCCGAAGGGCGTGCATGCGAAATCCATCGGCCATCCCAACCACAAGATGGCCCAGACCCGCACCACGGCGATCCTCGACTATGGCGACCGCGTGCGCTGCGCGCTGTCCGTCAACCACGACCACAAGTTCGGACGCAAACACCAGGCCTGCGAATTCCGCGTCTGCGGAACGGAAGGTGCGGCTTACGTTCAGCTGGGGGTCAATCTCGACTATCCGCGCGGCGAGCCGGACATTCTGGAAATCTACCCGAAGGGCGGGAGCGAATGGATAAGCGTGCCGCTCGAAGGCACCTGGTTCCCGGATGCCTTCGTCGGCCGCATGGCCAATCTACAGCGTTTCGCTGCCGGTGAAGACGAGGAGCTCGTCTCCTCGGTCGAAGACGCCTGGATGACGATGGCGGTGGTCGAGGCGCTCTATGCCTCGAACGCCGCCCCGGCCACGCCGCTCGCCGAAAAGCCCTGACAAGGAAGACACCATTGGAACAGCTGAAATACTACGAAGACTACCAGATCGGCGAACAGCGCCAGACCACCGGCCGCACCATCACCGAGACCGATTTCATCGTCCATGCCGGCCACACCGGCGATTTCTTCCCGCACCACATGGATGCGGAATTCGCCAAGACGACGCCATTTGGTCAGCGCATTGCCCATGGAACCATGGTGCTTTCGATCGGCATCGGGCTTACCGCCTCGGTCATCAATCCGGCGGCCTTCTCATATGGTTATGACCGGATGCGCTTCATCCGCCCGGTCTTCATCGGCGACACGATCCATACCCGGGTAACGATCCACTCCAAGGACGACGATCCGAAACGCGCCGAGGTCGGCCGCGTCGTCGAACGCACCGAGGTCGTCAACCAGAAGGGCGAGGTCGTGCTCGCCGCCGACCACATCCATATCGTCGAGCGCCGGCCGAAGGCCGCCTGACCGAACAGCATCCAGAAAGGAAGACCCATGTCCCTCTCTCTCGACAA
>NZ_BJZP01000024.1 GCF_007992095.1 Paenirhizobium naphthalenivorans | reverse complement strand
CGATTCAGCCTTTGGGCTTGAAGCTCTTTTTCTTCGGTCCCGATGCCGGGCCGCGATCGTCGAACTTGCCCTTGGGCTTGCCTGCGTAGGCGGGCTTGTCACCCTTCGCGGCATAAGAGGGTTTGTCACCCTTGGGTTTGCCGGACCAGTCGGACCGGGCAGGCTTGTCGTAGGCGTTCGAGGCGCCTTTTGGCTTCTTCTTGAACGCCGGCTTGTCGGCGCTCCAGTCCTCGCGGGCAGGTTTTGCCGGCGAGTCGCCCCAGACTTCGGCGTCGGCCTTGGCCAAGTCATCCGGCAGATTACGGCTCGGAGCCGGCGCGCGCTTCTCGGCCCACGGTTTCTTGTCTCCGTGGGGCTTCTTGTCGTCGTAGGACCTCTTCTCGGCGAAGGGTTTGCCGTCGCGTGGCGCGCGCTCCTTCGGTGGCGCGGAGAAGTCCGGTGTACCGTCCAAGCGCTTGACGACGATGCCGCGCTCCAGCGTCCTGTTCGGACCGATTGCGGCCAGGAAGCCATCGACACCATCCTCGGCGATCTCGACGAAGGTCTCTTCCGGCTGCATCTTGATCGCGCCGATCACCGCCTTAGTGATGTTGCCGTTGCGGCAAAGCATGGGGATCAGCCAGCGCGGCTCGGCACTCTGCCGGCGGCCGACGGAGAGCGAGAACCAGCTGCTGGCGCCGAAATCCGATCGGGCGCGCGGTTCGGTATTGCGGGTATCGAGGTTGTCACCCTCGCGGCGCTTACGCTCCGGCTGAAGGGTGACCGCGATCAGGTCCTCGGGCGCGGAACGATTGCCGCGTTGCAGGCGCAGGAAGGCGGCAGCGACCTGTTCGGCACCGTGCTGGGCGAGCAGCGTCGCAATGAAGGGAGCTTCGTCCTCTTTGATGGTTTCCGACAGCGCCGGATCGGCAAGCAGTCGTTCGTCGTCGCGGGCGAGCACCTCGTCGGCAGACGGCGGCAGTGCCCAAGTCGGCTGCACATTGGCGCCGGCCAGCAGGCGTTCGGCCTTGCGACGGGCGCTGGCTGGCACGATCAGGGCGGACACACCCTTGTTGCCAGCGCGACCGGTGCGGCCCGAACGGTGCAGCAGCGTTTCCGAATTGGTCGGAAGATCGGCATGGATGACAAGCTCGAGGCCTGGCAGGTCGATGCCGCGCGCGGCGACGTCTGTGGCAATGCAGACGCGGGCGCGACCGTCGCGCATGGCCTGTAGGGCGTGCGTCCGCTCGTTCTGCGAAAGCTCACCCGACAGGGCGACAACGGAGAAGCCGCGATTGTGCAGGCGTGCCGTCAGATGATTGACGGCGGCACGGGTCGAGCAGAACACGATGGCGTTGCGCGCTTCATAGAAGCGCAGCACGTTGATGATCGCGTTCTCGCGGTCGGGATTGGCGACCGTCAGCGCGCGGTATTCGATGTCGACATGCTGCTTCTTTTCCGAGACCGTCTCGATGCGCTTGGCATTGCGCTGGTAGCTCTTGGCCAGATCGGCGATCGAGCGCGGCACGGTGGCTGAGAACATCAGGGTGCGGCGTTCGTCCGGCGCGGCCTCGAGGATGAACTCAAGGTCTTCGCGAAAGCCCAGGTCGAGCATCTCGTCCGCTTCGTCCAGCACGACGGCACGAAGGCTGGAGAGATCCAGTGCGCGGCGGGTGATATGGTCGCGCAGACGCCCGGGCGTGCCGACGACGATGTGGGCGCCCCGTTCCAGGGCGCGGCGCTCGTTGCGGACATCCATGCCGCCGACGCAAGACGCGATTACCGCGCCGGTTTTCTCATAGAGCCATTCCAGTTCGCGCATGACCTGCATGGCAAGCTCGCGCGTCGGCGCGATGGCGAGCGCCAGCGGTGCGCTTGCGCGGCCAAAACGACTTTCACCGCCAAGCAGGGTGGGGGCGATGGCGAGGCCAAAGGCGACGGTCTTGCCGGAGCCGGTCTGGGCGGAAACGAGCGCGTCGGCGTTCTCGAGGTCCGGATCGAGCATAGCTTGCTGCACCGGGGTCAGCGTCGCATAGCCGCGCTGGGACAATGCCTCTGCGATCGGCGCTACGATGCCGTCAAATTCTGTCATGGAATAGGTCTTTCGAATTCGGGGTCTGTCGCATCCCCGACCGATGCGATGGTCTGGCCTTAAGCCATTTCCGCTGGAAGCGGGTCGGATTTGCGCTGTTCCTACTCGCGAAACGCCGGAATGTATAGAGGGATGCCCGAAAAAGCCGCATTCGTGGGTGTTTCGGTGCCGCCTTTGCCGCCGAGATGCGGCGAATGTCCGATTTGCCTCTCCGTCGCGGAGCCAGTATGACCGGAAAACAGCAATTCTGCCGGGAGCCATGCCTTGAAGACCATTGCCATCGATTTCGAAACCGCCAGCGAAGAGCGCGGTAGCGCGTGCTCGGTTGGACTTGCGTGGATCGAGGACGGCGAGGTGGTACGGGTCGAGGAGCGCCTCATCCGGCCACAGTCGATGCGCTTTTCGCCGTTCAACATCGCCATCCACGGGATCCGGCCCGAGCACGTCGAGGATGCCGGCGAGTTTCCCGAGGTGATGGACGAATTCGCCGATGATTTTGCCGGTGCGATGATGGTTGCCCACAATGCCGCCTTCGACTTCTCCGTCTGGCGGGCGGCGCTGGACGCCTACCGTCAGCCCTATCCCGAGTTCTCCTACTTGTGCAGCGTCAAGATGGCGCAACGCATGTGGCCGGACCTCGGCTCCCACAAGCTGAACATGCTCGCCGCTCATCTGGGCCTGAGCTTCAATCACCACAACGCCGCCGACGATGCGCGGGTCTGTGCGCTGGCCTCGATCGCCATGACCCGTGAGGCGGGCGCCTCTCACCTGTCGGAACTTCCTGGTCTGATCGGCATCGCCCCCGGACGGTTGTTCCGCGGTGGCTACGAAGCCTGCTCTGTGCGGCGCCTCCGAAAGTGCGAGCCAGCCTTGTAAGGCGGTCCCTCACCCTTATCTAGAATGCAGTCACTCTTGGAGGTTGCCCATGTCTATTCGATCCTTGTTTCTGTCCGTCGCGCTGACTGCGACCGCGCTGGCCGTTCCAGCGTCGGCCGAGGTGGTCGGCAAGGTCGGCGTGGACTGGGTTGGCAACGATATTGTCGTTGAGGCGGTTACGGATCCCAAGATCAAGGGTGTCACCTGCCACGTCACCTATTTCGACCGTTCGATCATCGACCGGCTGTCGAAGGGCAATTGGTTCGAGGATCCCTCCAACAATTCGATCGCCTGTCGGCAGACGGGGCCGATCGAGATCGGCGACATCGATCTTTCCAGAGAGGGTGAAGAAGTGTTCCGTGAGGGCATGTCGCTGATTTGGAAAAAGCTCGTCGTTAATCGAATTTACGATAAGGCGAATGATACGCTGATCTACTTGATCCATTCTCGCCAAGTGGTTGACGGCTCGGCCAAGATGGCGATCTCCACCGTTCCGCTGTTCGACCAGCCGGTCACGTGGCTGAAGGGCAAGCCCTGAGCCTGGCTACGCGGCTTGTCGAGGCGACTGGGTTAACTCTTGGTCGCCTGGCCGTGTTCGGTTGAACCAAAATTGGTCAGCTTTTCGGTGTCTGAATGTTCATTTTTCTACCCGACGTCACTTTCGCAACACGCTAAAGTTTGGCAAGCTGTTAAAGACATCAGCAAACGAGCGCGTCACCCCAAGCGTTCGCTTCCTGGGATGTCTTGCCATCGAGGTTTGCTGCCTCGAACTCATAATGCGATTGCGCTCCGAACTCGGATGGGTCCGGAGCGCAATTCATTTGCGGCGCGGAAGCCGGCGGACGTAGGCAGTCTTTACAGGTGGCCGCAGTTTCCAACTCCATGGTTCCTGAGCCCAGTTGATTGACGTCTGGTCATTGAACTGGCTTTTTTAGTCGCCCCTATCCTCCTCCTTTGGCCAGGCTGTCGAGCTGAGCCATCGTCACGTCGCCGGGAGTGGAGATTGTCGCCGATTGCGCGAAGACCGCACCGCCGGAAAGGGGCACAAGTTGCAGGGGGGAAGCGATCGCAGGCTCGGTAGAGCCTTGTTGTCGATTTTCTCCTTGTGGTTCCTGCGGCTTCACTGCGTGAAAACAGGCGAGAGATGACAGGGGACGGAGCTTGGGCTTGAAAATGTAACAATACAAAAAGCAGGGAGGTTGTTGCGGTTCTCTGGCGGCCGCGAGGCGGTCTTCGCCTGTCAATAATGGCAATTGCAGATATGCGAAAACGGCCTGTAACCCCGCCGTCAGCAGGGTTACAGGTGGGAAGATCCGAAATGTTCTCGAACTCAGGCGGCCTGGGCGAGCTCGTCGGCGATGACGGTGTCGAGGTTGAGGAAGCAGACCATCGACTTTTCCAGCGCAACGATGCCACGGCAGAAGGCGCGCTGTTCTTCGGGAATGATCTCCGGTGCGGGCTGCAGGTCTTCGCCCTTGATGGTCATCATGTCGGAGACCTGTTCGACCAGCAGGCCGACCAGCTTGCCGGCGATGTCTGTGACGATGATGGCGGCGCGCTCTGACGGTTCGGTCATATTCATACCGAGGCGGCAGGCCATGTCGATGACCGGGATCACCGCGCCGCGCAGGTTGATGAGGCCGAGCACGTAGGGCGGGGTATGCGGCATCGGGGTCACCGGCGCCCAGCCGCGGATTTCGCGGATCGCCATGATGTCGATGCAGAATTCCTGTTCGGCGAGATGAAAGGAGACGATCTCGAGATAGGCACCAGACTGCTTGATTGCATTGTTCATTTTCAAAACTCTTCCCAGTTTTCGGCTACCGCACCCTGGCCTGAAACGCGGGTGGCAGCACTACGGTTGAATGTCCCCGCGACCTTGTCGATCAGAGCTTTCGCGGGAGACGGTTTTGGCAGCGAGGCAGCGGTCGCCGCCTGCGGCTGAGCGGGGGCGGCGGTTGCGCTCCCGGTCATCTTGAACTGGCCGACGAGGCGGGAGAGGTTTTCCGCGTCGCCGGCAAGCGTATGGCTGGCCGCGTTGGTTTGTTCGACCATGGCGGCATTCTGTTGTGTGACCTGGTCCATCTGGCCGACGGCCGAGTTGATTTCGCTAAGGCCCACCGACTGCTCGCGGGCCGAGGTAACGATAGACTTGACGTGTTCGTTGATCCGCAGCACGTCCTCGCCGATGCGGTTGAGCGCCTCGCCGGCGGCGGCGACGAGCTCCACGCCGGTCTTGACCTCGGCGCTGGAACGGCCGACCAGAGTCTTGATATCGCGCGCGGCTTCCGCGGCGCGCCCGGCAAGTGCCCGCACTTCCTGAGCGACGACGGCGAAGCCCTTGCCGGCATCCCCGGCGCGGGCGGCCTCCACACCGGCGTTCAGGGCCAGAAGGTTGGTCTGGAAAGCGATCTCGTCCACGACATTGATGATCTTGCCGATCTCGCCGGTCGCACCTTCGATGCGTTCCATCGCCGCCATGGCATTGCTCACGACCGATTCCGAGCTTTCGGCATATTGCTTGGCGTGGTCCACCATGTGGCTGGCCTCTTCGGCGCGCTCGGTGGAGTTGCGAACGGTTGCGGTGATCTCGTCGAGCGCGGCCGAGGTTTCCTCCAGCGACGCCGCTTGCTGCTCGGTGCGGCGGGCCAGGTCGTCGGCGGCGCTGCGCATCTGCAGGCCGTTGGCGCGGATGGAGCTGCTGCTGGCAGCGATCTCACCCATCACGCTTTGCAGCCGCGTCGTCGTGCGGTTGAAATCGAGCCGCAGGCGATCCAGGTCGCCGTGGAAAGGCTCGACGATGCTGGCGGACAGGTCGCCTTCGGACAGGCGATTGAGGCCGAGAGCCAACTGATCGACGGCGCGCTTGGTGGCTGCGCTGTCGGCGGCAAGTGCCGCGGCGCGCATTTCCCGTTCCTCGTGGTTAAGCCGGCTGGCTTCCGCCGATGAGGT
Source organism: Paenirhizobium naphthalenivorans (assembly GCF_007992095.1). Lineage (GTDB taxonomy): Bacteria > Pseudomonadota > Alphaproteobacteria > Rhizobiales > Rhizobiaceae > Allorhizobium > Allorhizobium naphthalenivorans. The sequence continues at coordinate 63,289 of NZ_BJZP01000024.1, read as the reverse complement.
CTGCAATGCTTGCGCCTCGATCGCCGCTTCGCGGAAAACTTCGACGGAGCGGGCCATGTCGCCGATCTCGTCGGCCCGTTGGCAGGCCTCCACCTCGGCTTCAAGGTCGCCCTTGATGATGCGGCCCATAGCCGAGCGGACGGCGGCGATTCCCTTGACGATGGCATTGCCGTGGATGATTTGCAGAATCAGCGTCGTGGTGAAGGCCAAGAGGCCGAGAGCGAGCTGGATGTAGAGGGATGTCTGGGCACCTCGCGTCGCGTCCGCGACGCCCGCCGCGACGATCCTGCGGCCGAGCGCGGCGGCTTCGTCGAGCATGGTGGCCATTCGCTCGCCGCTGCCGTCTATGGCATCGTCGATTGCGACATAGTCGGCGTCGGGCGCGTCGCTTTCGACGAGCTGCGTAAGATCCACGTCGATTGCCTTCACGAGGGCCGCGACATCACTGTCATAGCTCTGCGCCAGGCTTGGATTGGCGGCTTCCGCGGCTATGGACTTAAGCGTCGTCGCGCCTTCGGTAAGGGTCGTCGCGGCGGCGAAGATAGCGTCTCTGCGCTCCTTCTTGACGGTGCCCTCCGACCGGTCGACGATGATGTCCATGGCCGCCAGCACGAGGTGGACGTTCGCCAGCCGCATGTCGTTTAACCGCGCGACATTGTCCTCAAGAACCCGCACCCGCTTTAGGCCGGCATCCACCTGACTGTTCTGGTACCAGCCGACCGCCAGCATGGAGCCTATACCCACCATCGTTGCGGCGCCAAGCGTCATCAGTCGTTGCCGAACAGACAGCCCATTTCCCGATAGATAGTCCAGCATGCACCCCCCGATGGCCCGGCCAAGCGCCGACATGAGGACATCGGCGGTTTCGATTGTGAATGTTGAGGCCCGAGGAAAGATTAACGTGTCCCGGTGAACGTCATGTCCGAATGACTGAAACAGTCGTCTCACCGCAGAATTTATCGCTAATACTAGTTAAGCAACAGATAATAGTCTTTCAGTCGTCGGTTTGCCCGGCGGCGGAAAAAAGATGCGCCGCCGGGTTTGCGCTTAGCCTGTCGTGATGGCCCTTCGATAGAGGTGCCAGGTGGAATGGCCGAGGACCGGCAGCGCGACGAGCAGGCCGGCGAAGGCTGGTAGAAGCGCGAGGAATGCCGTCACCGCGACGACGAGGCCGAAGGCCAGCATCGGCGCGGGGTTCTGCGTCACTGTGCGGATGCTGGTCAGCATGGCGGTAACGAAATCGATGTCGTGATCGAGCAGCAACGGCATGGAGATGACGGTCAACGAAAAGAGCAGCGTGGCGATCACGCCGCCGACGATCGTGCCGACCAGCAGGAACAGTATGCCTTCCGGCGTCGTCGTCACGATCGTAGTGAAAGCGGCGAGCGAGGCCGGAATCTTGAAGCCGAGAAAGAGCGCAAGCAGCAGCCGGACCTGATAGATCCAGATCCAGAAGATGAAGAGCACGGCAAAGGCCATCCATGACAGCTGTCGTTCGCGCTGTCGGAAGACTTCGGTCAGCACCCCGTGCCAGGTGATCGGATCGCCACGTTCGTGGCGGCGGCTGATTTCGTAGAGCCCGACGGCAACAAACGGCCCAATTAGCGGGAAGCCTATCGCGACCGGGATGATCATCCATGGTTGATGGTAGAGGTTCAGCACGGCAACGATGAAGATCCCGCCGAGGACATAGATGCCGCCGAAGAACAGACCGAACAGTGGAAACCGGCGGAAATCCCTCACTCCCTCGGCCAGTGCCGCCGCCACGTCTTTCATCTCGAGATGATTGATCCGCATTTTAGGCTGCGGTGGCGCTTGAATGACCTGTTCCTCCATTCGTCCCTCCCAAGACGTGCCCTTGAATTACTGCATGGGTGAAAGCTCGCAGAAGGTTCCCCGATAGTCATCAAGTTTCTTGGGTAGCTTGAACTTTCTTCTTTATCCGGGCGCTTGCCCATATTATCTACGGAGCATGGACCATGTCGCATCAGGACGCTCGAACCACCTGCTGATCGCTGCCCTTGTTCTCGCGGGCGGGCTGTTCAGTGTGCTGGTGTTTGCCGGTTGGGTGCGATTCGGCGCCGATATCGTGCTGACCTTGGCTGAGAACGGTCTGTCATCCTGTCTGTGAGGTGGCCAAACCAGTTTCCCTGAGGCAAATCGGCGCGTCTGGGATAATAGACAGCGAGTTGATTTGCGCTTTGCTCTCTGAGACCCTAACGGCGGGGTGTATCATGCACGCGTGTCACGGGAATTGGACCATCTATGAAAACTTTGCGCATTATCCTCTGGGCCGGCGTTCTTGTCCTTGCCGGCGTGCTCGGCTGGCTGACGCTGGTGGTGACCGATACCAAAGACAAAATCGCCGAAGCGCCGTTCGGCGTGCCTTTCTCGCTTGTCGACCAGAACGGCAAGCCTATCACCGAGCAGGCCTTTCGTGGCAAGCCGACGGCGCTGTTCTTTGGCTTCACCCATTGCCCTGAGGTCTGCCCTACGACGCTGTTCGAGCTCAATGGCTGGCTGGCTAAGGTCGATCCGGACAAAACCAAGTTGCAGGCCTATTTCGTTACCGTCGATCCGGAACGCGACACGCCGGAAATGCTTGGTGCCTATATCTCCAACGTCACCGACCGCGTAATCGGCATTGCCGGCGATCCGGCAAAGGTGGGCGAGGTGATCAAGGGCTTCCGTGTCTATGCCAAGAAGATCCCGCTCGACGAGAAGGATCCAAACGGTGACTACACCATGGATCACACGGCCTCGATCTTTCTGCTTGATAAGGACGGCCGCTTCGTCGGCACGATCTCCTACGGTGAGAACCCGGACGTCGCGATCAAAAAGCTCGAGAACCTTGCCAAAGGCTGACGGCGGTGGCCTCCGTGTGGTTCGCCTGTTGCCATCGGCCTCGTCGCGTTGTACCGCAGGCGCAAGCGCCGGGCGGCGATCTGTCGTCGTCCCGTTCTCTCCCTTTGCGACAGGATGACCGACCGTGAGTGAAATCCGCCTCTTTGTAACCACAACCGAAGCACTGGCGACAGAGATCCTTGATCTCATGACCGTGTGTTTCGGGGAGGAGGACGTGGCGATCGCCACCACAGAGGTGGACGAGAAGAACGACGTCTGGGAGGCCTCCGTCTACATGATGGTCGAGGAGGAGGCGGAAATTCTCGCTCGCCTCGAAGAGCTGTTTTCCGCCGATTTCGCTGATCTGGTGATCGACCGGGAAGTGTTGCCGCAGATCGATTGGATCGCCAAGTCGCTCGAGGGGCTGAAGCCGGTCAGGGCAGGGCGTTTCATCGTCCATGGCGCGCATGATCGCGACAAGGTGCGGGTCAACGATCTGGCGATCGAAATAGAGGCTGGCCAGGCCTTCGGAACGGGGCATCACGGCACGACTGCCGGCTGCCTCGAAATGATCGGCGAGGTCGTTCGCTCGCGGCCGGTCCGTAACGCGCTCGATCTCGGAACGGGTAGTGGTGTGCTGGCGATTGCCGTGCGCAAGTTGAAGCGGATACCCGTCCTGGCAACCGACATTGATCCGATCGCCGTCAAGGTGGCCGAGGGCAATGCGCGCAGCAACGGGATCGTCGAGGGTATCGGGTTCCGCGTGGCGCCGGGCTTCCATTCCACCGCTTTTGCTGAATATGGCCCGTTCGATCTGATCATCGCCAATATTCTCGCCCGGCCGTTGATGAAGATGGCGCCGCAGTTGGTCACTCACCTGGCGCCCGGCGGTTCGGTCATCCTGTCCGGCATTCTTGCCAGCCAGCGCTGGAAGGTGATCGCCGCCTATAAGGGCGCGGGGCTCGCTCATGTCCGGACCATTTGGCGCAACGGCTGGGTGACGATCCATCTGCGCCACGGGCGCGGGGTGCTCTGAAGCGTCAAGATGTTTTGCATTGCAGCATTGCTCTGCGTGCATAACGTCTCGTAATCTGGGAAAACGAAAAAGGCGGCATCATCGATGCCGCCTTTTTCGGATCAGTCGCCTGATCTGGACCTGCGAGCTTTGGGAGGAGAGCTACAAGCAGGTAAGTGATTTGATCGGGTCGTAGACCCGTCCGCCCGAAGGTGGCGATCAGAATGCGGTGGCGCGGGCGCCCTTGCGACGCAGTTCTTCACGGCTTGTACCCATGGACTTCAGGGTTTCGTCGTCCAGGCTCATTAGGGCGCCGTTGACGTAGCGGCTGGCCTGGAGTTCGCGTGCTGCGACAAGGCGCTGAAAGGCATTGCGGAAGATAGAGTTTGCCATTGTCATGTTCCTAGCGGGTTGCATTTTCATTGTTCGTTGAGCTTCATATAAGCACTGCAAACGCTTTGAGACAGAGGAGATACTACATGGGTGTCATGCGTTTCGCGCATATGTCTATGGGTTTTGTCTGCGATTTGGCAAATCTATGATCAATTTTTAGGCGTCTTGCTTCAATTCTGGTGCTGTGCGGTATCGCTGGGTGCACTGTTGCCGGCAGCTTTGCCATGGTGCAGGAGTGGCGCGGCTTGCTATAAGGAGCATCCAGATTCCCCTAAGAAGGCGCTCCTCATGTTTCAGTCTTTTGATGTCACATCCTCCCCGCAATTCGGTTGCGAAAGGGTCGGGGCGCTCCGGGCTCGGTTCGAGGCGCTCGGCATCGATGGTTTTCTGGTGACGCGGGCCGATGAGTATCAGGGCGAATATGTGCCTGCATGCGCCGAGCGACTGTCCTGGCTGACAGGTTTTACCGGTTCGGCCGGCCAGGCGCTGATCACCGCGTCAAAGGCCATGGTATTCGTCGACGGGCGCTATGTGACGCAATTGGCCGAACAGGTCGATCCGGCGGTGTTCACGGCCGGCGATCTCGTCGGCGAGCCGCCGCACAAGTGGATCTCCAAGCATGCGTACGAGGGCTTCCGTCTCGGCATCGACCCATGGCTGCATACAAGCCAGGACGTGCTGCGGCTGGAGAAGGCGCTCGCCGAGCATAACGGCACACTCGTCGTCCTTCCCGTCAATCCGCTCGACACCATCTGGACAGATCGCCCGGACGAGCCGCTCGGGCAGGTCGTCATCCAGCCGATCGAGTATTCCGGTGTGCTCGCCAAGGACAAGATCGCCAGGATCTCCGCCGACCTTTCAGAGAAGCAGGTCGATGCGGCGCTGATTACCGATCCCTCGTCGATCGCGTGGATCTTCAACATTCGCGGATGCGACGTGCCGCACACGCCGCATCCGCTGGCACGGGCCATTATCAATGCCGATGGATCGGCCGAGCTCTTTCTCGACAAGCGCAAGACCGATATCGAGGTTGAATCCTATCTCGGCCAGCTTTGCAAGCAGCTCGATCCGCGGCTGCTGATCGCCCATCTGGAAAAGCTGGCGGTTGAGGGACGTCGTATTCTCGTTGACCCGGAGCTTGCGCCCTTTGCCCTTGTCGAGCTGATCCGTGGCCATGGCGGTACGGTCGTGCCAGGCGACGATCCGGCCAAGATCGCCCGCGCGGTGAAGAACAGTGTCGAGCTCAACGGTTCGGCGGTCGCCCATTTGCAGGATGGCGTGGCGGTCGTCGAATTCCTGTCCTGGCTCGATGATCAGCATCCCGGCACAGTCAGCGAAATCGACGCAGCGCAGGCGCTTGAGGCAGCCCGCATGCGGGTCGGCGAGCGGATGCAGAATCCGCTCAAGGATATTTCCTTCGACACGATCTCTGGCGCCGGCGAGCATGGGGCGGTGATTCATTACCGCGTGACGACGACGACCGACCGTCTGCTCAACTCCGGGGAGTTGTTCCTGATCGACAGCGGCGCGCAATATGTCAACGGCACGACTGACATCACCCGGACTCTGGCGATCGGTGCCGTTTCCGATGAGCAGAAGCGTTTCTTCACGCTTGTTCTTAAGGGCATGATCGCCATCAGCACCGCGCGGTTCCCCAAGGGCACGCGCGGTTGTGACCTCGATCCGCTGGCCCGCATCGCGTTGTGGAAGGCTGGAGCGGATTTTGCTCACGGCACCGGACACGGCGTCGGTTCTTTCCTTTCTGTGCATGAGGGACCTCAGCGGATCTCGCGTCTGGCAACCCAGGAGCTCTTGCCCGGCATGATCCTTTCCAATGAACCGGGCTATTATCGACCCGGATCGTTCGGCATTCGTATCGAGAACCTCGTCTATGTCCGCGACCTGGAGCCGGTCGAGGGCGGCGACATGCCGATGATGCGCTTCGAGACCCTGACCTATGTGCCGATCGACAGGTATCTCGTCGTGACCGATTTGCTGACCCGCGAGGAGTTGCGCTGGCTCGACAATTATCACGCCAAGACCCGTGCCGAACTGATGCCTTTGCTGCATGACGAGAAGGCGCGGGCCTGGCTGGAGCGGGCGACCGAGCCGTTCAGCCGATCAGATGGCGCATGACCATCACGGCGATCCAGCCGCCGATCAGCATGGGGATGGACGAGGCGCCGAACCCGATCGCCAGCGACACGGCCATGGCCACCTTGACGTCAATGCCGCCGGTGAAGAAGGCGGGTGCGACGAGGGTGGTCAAAACCGCGGCCGGGACGGCGTTGAGCGCGGCATCGACGCGTGGTGGCACGTTCTTCAGCCGGCTGATCAAGAGATAGCCGCCGATCCGCGTCAGGTAGGTGGCGACCGCGCCGGCCAGGATCAGCAGCGTCATATGGGGCGTGAACAATTCGCTCATGCCTCGCCCTCCGGTTCGATGCCGATGGTTGGTGCGGGCTTCGGTGGCAGTAGTGCGGCAAGCAGGACGCCGGCAAGAGCGCCGATGCTGACATGCCAGGGCGAGCCGACGAACCTCTGGGCAAGGATCGAGACTAGCGCGCTGACGAAGACCACGCCGAGAAAGTTAGGCCGTTTGCGGAAGCCGAACACCAGGCCCATGAAATAGATCGGCAGAAGAACGTCCAAGCCGAGCGCCTTCGGATCACCGATGAGTTTGCCGAAGCCGGCGCCGATCGCCGTGACGCTGACCCAGCCGATATAGATCGTCGCGGCAAATCCCATGTACCAGGCAAAGGAAACCCTCCTTCCGGTCTCGCCGCGCGTCAGTGTCTGCGCGAATTGCGGATCAGTCAGGAGGAAGAAGGACGCGGCTTTCTGGGCCGGGGAGAAATGCGCTACGAACGGGGTGATTGCCGCCGAATAAAGGATATGGCGGAAATTGACGGCGACGATCGACAGTACGATGACCCAGACCGGCATGGAATGACCGAACAACTCGATGCCGACCAGCTGGCTGGCGCCGGCGAAGATGACTGCGCTCATCAGTGTCGCCTCGGCCACCGTCTGGCCGTTGTTGACCGCGATCGCGCCAAAGAGTGCGGCGAAGGGAACGGTGGAGACGAGGATCGGCACGCTGCCGCGCAAGCCCTCGGTAAAGTCGGATCTCATCGGTTGTCGTACCTCGTTTGAGCAGAGCCAATAGAGCCAAGCCCTTCGCATCACAAACGAATAAGGCTTATGGGTCGATTGATTCCCCTGACATGTGGCCCTAGTCTCGGTCTCTATTGGACAATGGGGACAACACAAGGAACGGGCTTTTGCCGAAACTCGATTTTTCCACCGACGACCAGGCGGCGATCGTCGCGCGCGTGCGGGACTATTTCCTCTCCGAGTTTGAGCTCGACGTCGGCCGGTTCGAGGCGGAGGCGATGCTGGAGTTCTTCGCCAAGGAGATCGGCGCGCATTTTTACAATCGCGGTCTCTATGACGCCCAGGCGGTGATCACCAACCAGATCGATGCAATCAACGATGCGATCTACCAGTTGGAGCAGGCGCCCGGCGTCTGATCCGCCGGGCTGGCTGTTGCGCCTATTTCTTCGGGCGGATCTGGAAGGTGTGTTCCGGGCCAGGGAAGCTGCGGGCGCGGACTTCTCCGGCATAGTCTTCCGCCGCCTTCGAGATCACGCCGGCGAGGTCGGCGAAGTGTTTGACGAAGCGTGGTTTGAAATCATTGAACAGGCCGAGCATGTCGTCCGAGACCAGCACCTGGCCGTCACAGGCGGGAGACGCGCCGATGCCGATGGTGGCGGCGGAAACGGCGCCGGTGATCTCGCGGGCCAGCGGCTCGACGGTACCCTCAATGACGATGGCGAAGGCGCCGGCCTCGTCGATGGCGCGGGCATCGCGGCGGATCTTGTCGGCCTCCTTGTCGCTATGGCCCTTGGAGCGGTAGCCGCCGGCGGTGTTGACCTGCTGGGGCATCAGTCCGACATGGCCGAAGACGGGAACGCCGCGCGAGACGAGAAAGGCGACGGTGTCCGCCATCTCCTCGCCACCCTCGAGCTTGATGCCATCGCAGCCGGTTTCCTTCATGATGCGGACAGCGGTGCGGAAGGCCTGTTCCCTGGATTCCTGATAGCTGCCGAAAGGCAGGTCGACGATGACGCAGGCGCGACTTGCGCCGCGCATGACGGCCTGTCCGTGGGCGATCATCATCTCGAGGGTGACGCCGACGGTGGAGTCCATGCCGTAGAGCACCATGCCGAGGCTGTCGCCGACGAGCAGCAGGTCGCAATGTGGATCAAAGAGTCGCGTCATCGGCGTGGTGTAGGCGGTCAGGCACACGGCCGGTCGCACGCCTTTGAGGGCAGTGATGTCAGCCGGTGTCAGGCGCTTCTGGCGGGGCGGTGTGCTCATGTCAGGCGGCCTCCATGTCGTGTTCCGATGCGATGTCTATGACCCTGTTGTCGAGCAGCCTTGTCTGGCCGATGCGCACGAAGAGCAGTAGCAGGACCGGCCCGGAGACCGTACCGACTGCGGCCAGGGTCAGGGGATCGCGCAGCGCCACGATTTCCGGGTCGGCGAGCGGTTCACCGCGAATGAAGTCGGCGATCCTGGCCTCGAGCGTTGTCGTGTCAACAAGTCCTGAGCGGATCAGTCTCGCCGCCTCGTCGAGCGCGCTTGGCACGATCACGGCTGCCGCGCGCTGCTCCGTCGTCAGGTAGAGATTGCGCGACGAGCAGGCAAGCCCATCCGTCTCGCGCACGGTCGGCACTGGCACGACACGGACCGGCTGAGCGAGATCCTCCACCATGCGGCGGATGATCGCCACCTGCTGGAAATCCTTCTCGCCGAAATAGGCGGCGTCCGGCTGGACGATGTTGAAAAGCTTGGTGACGACGGTGGCAACACCGGCAAAATGGCCCGGTCGGGCAGCGCCTTCGAGTTCAGAGCCGAGCTTCGGCACGTCGACCAGCGTTTCCATCGGCCGCGGATACATGTCGGTCACACCGGGCGCGAAGAGGAAGTCGACACCGGCTGTTTCCAGAAGTGCGCTGTCGCGGGCAAGATCGCGTGGATATTTCGCCAGATCTTCGTTGGCGCCGAATTGCAGCGGGTTGACGAAGATCGATATGACGGTCACCGCGTTCTCCGCCTTGGCTCGCTCGACCAGCGTCAGATGGCCCTTGTGCAGGTACCCCATGGTCGGGACGAAACCAATCGCTCTGCCGGCCTGGCGATGGGGCGCAAGCCTTGCCCTCAGTTCGGCAATGGTGGTAACGGTCTCCATATCGATCCTCCGCGATACCCTGTGGCGCGATGGTCCCGTAACGTGGATGGCCAAGGAAATCAATCAGTCGAACGAGGGGGGCACCGGCAGGCTTGTGGCTCCGGGCCCGTCACGCGCTGAGCACCGCCTTGCTCGACGCCACCTTGATACCGGCTGCGCGCATCTCGGCGATTGCGGCCTCGACGCCTGCCGGGTCGATACCGCGCGAACCGTCCTCGATGAAGCGGACGGCAACGCCCGGCAGCATGTCGAGCGCGTCGAGTGCCGAGAACTTGACGCAATAGTCGGTGGCAAGACCCATGAGATCGAGCTGCGTGACGCCCTTCGACCTCAGATATTCGGCAAGGCCTGTCAGGGCGGCGCGGTCATTGTCGCGGAAGGCGGAATAGCTGTCGACGGCGGGGTTTTCGCCCTTCCTCTGCACATAGGCGATAGTGGTGGTGTCGAGGTCCGGGTGAAACTCGGCGTCGGGCGTGCCCTGCACGCAATGGTCGGGCCATAACATCTGCGGCTTGCCGGACAATTCTCCCATGTCGAAGGCTTTTTTGCCGTCATGCTGCGAGGCGAAGCTGCCGTGATTGGCCGGGTGCCAGTCCTGTGAGGCGACGACGAGATCATAGTGACCACTCTTCATCAACGCATTGGCGACCGGCACGACCTGGTCGCCTTCGGCGACCGGCAGATTGCCGCCCGGGCAGAAGCCGTTCTGGATGTCGATCAAAAGCAGCGCTTTTGTCATGGCCGTCGTCCTTTCCTGAGGTGCGGTGCAAGATGGCAAGAGGGGGAGGCGGGATCAAGAGGAAAGCGGTGCTGAAACCAATAGGCGCGAATGCCGCGGGCGTTGTCTTGCCCTTTCCGGCGCATTCTTCCGGGTCGGCAACGGAACGTTAACCATGTTGATTCTAAACGTGTTTTGTCAACGTAAGGAAGAAGCGCATGAAGAACGACGCCTCGATCGGCCAAGCCGCTAACGCCATCGCCTTTTTCCCGCTTGCCAGCCGCCGCGACCTCGTTCGCCGCTCGGCCGTGGAGCTGGACAATTGCCATGGGTCGGCTGCCGTCGACTACTGGCGCTCGACCTGCCGCGCGCTCGGCGCCGAATTGCTCGCGCTCGGCTGCCCGGAAGAGGACATGCGTGCCGAGATCATGGATTTCCAGGCCGCCGTGCAGATGGAGCTGATGTGGCTGCATCGCGCCGAAGAGGCGCGGGGCTGAAGCTCTACCGCTGCCCTCTGTTGGATAAGCGAGCAGATCAACCGGCGCTTGTTGGGTCGGTCGCCTCGGCCAATTGGCGTACCCTGACCAATTAACACGGCCGGCAAAACCAGCCAGCCCATCAGGGGCGAAATTGATTGATAGCTCCCCTCACACCCGTTCCACAAACCCGTCCAGCACGCGCTTTTCGCCGGCGCGGTCGAAGTTGATGGTGAGCTTGTTGCCCTCGATGGAGGCGATGTTGCCATTGCCGAACTTGATGTGGAAGACGCGGTCGCCAACGGTGAATTTCGAGGGTTCGCTGGTGGTCGATTTGGCCACGAGTTCGCCGTCGATGGTCTTGGCCTTCGGGCCGCTTTCGCCGTAGCCGATGCGCTCGACGGCGTGGCCGGAGCGGGTGCCCCAGTTGTCGCGGGTGGCGTCCGACTTATTGGCCTGGGCGCGCTTCCAGCCGGGGGTGGAATAATTGTTGGCAAACGGATCGGCCTTGTCGAAGCGCGACTGGCCGTAACCGCCGCGACCGTAGCCGCCATAGGATTGTTCGCTCTCCGCCACTTCGACATGGGTGACCGGCAGTTCGTCGAGGAAGCGTGACGGCATGGTCGACTGCCACAGGCCGTGGATGCGGCGGTTGGAGACGAACCAGATGTGGCAGCGGCGCTTGGCCCGGGTGATGCCGACATAGGCCAGGCGGCGTTCCTCCTCGAGGCCGGAGCGGCCGCCTTCGTCGAGCGCGCGCTGGTGGGGGAAGAGACCCTCTTCCCAGCCGGGCAGGAAGACGGTGTCGAATTCCAGCCCCTTGGCCGAATGCAGCGTCATGATCGACACGGCGTCCATGTCGGCATTCTGCTCGGCATCCATGACCAGCGAGACGTGTTCGAGGAAACCGCGGAGGCTCTCGAAGGCTTCCATCGAGCGGATGAGTTCCTTGAGGTTTTCCAGCCGCCCGGGCGCTTCGGCCGACTTGTCGTTTTTCCACATGTCGGTGTAGCCGGACTCTTCGAGGATCTGTTCGGCCAACTCAATATGCGGAGTCGTTTCAAGCAGTTCCGACCAGCGGCGAAAGTGTTGAATTACGTCGAACAGCGCCTTGCGGGCCTTCGGCTTGATCTCGTCGGTCTCGATCAGGTCGGCCGCGGCCGCCAGCATGGGCACATCGCGGGCGCGGGCATAGTCATGCAGCGTGCGGATCGTGGTGTCGCCCAGGCCGCGCTTCGGCGTGTTGACGATGCGTTCGAAGGCGAGGTCGTCGGCCGGCTGGCAGACGAGGCGGAAGTAAGCCATGGCATCGCGGACCTCAAGGCGCTCGTAGAAGCGCGGGCCGCCGATGACGCGGTAATTGAGGCCGAGCGTCACGAAGCGGTCTTCGAATTCGCGCATCTGGAAGGAGGCGCGCACCAGGATCGCCATGTCGTTCAGCGCATGTTTCTTGCCGTCGGAATCGCCGCGCTGCAGCCGCTCGATCTCCTCGCCGACGGCGCGGGCTTCCTCTTCACTGTCCCAGGCGGCGTGCACCACGACCTTCTCGTCGTCGGGATTGACCCGGTCGGTGAACAGCGTCTTGCCGAGGCGGCCCTCGTTGTGGGCGATCAGATGGCCGGCGGCGCCGAGGATGTGTTCGGTCGAGCGGTAGTTGCGTTCGAGCTTGATGACCTTGGCGCCGGGGAAATCCTTCTCGAAGCGCAGGATGTTGTCGACCTCCGCACCGCGCCAGCCATAGATCGACTGGTCGTCGTCGCCGACGCAGCAGACGTTCTGCGGCACGCCCGGCGGACGTTGGGCGAGCAGTCTCAGCCACATGTATTGCGCGGTGTTGGTGTCCTGGTATTCGTCGACCAGAATGTATTTGAACTTCTGGTGATACTCCTTGAGCACATCCGGATTGGCGCGGAACATGCGGATCGGATGCAGCAGCAGGTCACCGAAGTCGCAAGCGTTCAGCGTCTTCAGGCGGTTCTGGTAGGCGGCATAGAGCTCGCGGCCCTTGCCATTGGCAAAGGCGCGCGCGTCCCCCTCGGGGATCTGCGAGGGATCGAGGCCCTTGTTCTTCCAGCCGTCGATCATCTGGGCGAACTGCTTGGCCGGCCAGCGTTTGTCATCGATGCCTTCGGCCTGGATCAGCTGCTTGATGAGACGCACTACGTCGTCGGTGTCGAGGATGGTGAAATCGGAGCGCAGGCCAACGAGTTCTGCGTGGCGGCGCAGGATCTTCACGCCGATCGAGTGGAAGGTCCCAAGCCAGGGCATGCCCTCGACGGCGCCGCCGACAAGCAGTCCGATGCGCTCTTTCATTTCGCGCGCCGCCTTGTTGGTAAAGGTGACGGCCAGGAGCTGGGACGGAAAAGCCCGGCCGGTCGCGAGGATATGGGCGATGCGGGTGGTCAGCACGCGCGTCTTGCCGGTGCCGGCGCCGGCGAGCACGAGCAGCGGGCCGTCCACGGTTTCGACCGCATCGCGCTGCTCCGGGTTGAGGCCGGAGAGATAGTCGGGCGCACGGGTCTGGTCGCGCGCCGCCATGGCGCGGGCGGCTATGCCGAGGCCACCCGGAGCGGGGCCGGAGGCGGCGGTGCTTGTCGCAGGAGCCTGGGCCGGCTTGCGCGGGGCGGGTTCTTCTTCATCGAAGAAGGGAATGTCATCGAAACCGTTACTCATGCGGCTCAATGTAGTGATTCGAGTTTGAAAGGCCAGAAAAGATGTTCCCCTTTCATTCCGATCCTGCGTCTGACCGCAAGAAAGCCGTGGCATTTGTCGTCGAGACACGGCTAGCCATTCCGGGCCGGTGTGGCGCTCAGCGGTGATTGTCGAGCCTTGCGGATGACATTTTCGTAATGTTGACCTTTCCAGCTTGCCGTTTTTGCTGCGCGGCGAAATATTGCCGCCACGATATTCCGCAATTCGCCAAATGCCTTTCCTTCGTCTCGACAAGAGACAGTCGCGATCACGGCCTAGGCTGGAGTTCTCTATGGCATTTTGGAAGCAGTTGACCCTCAGTTTCGTGGCGATCGGCGCCGGTATCCTTCTATGGGTCTGGTTCGTGCCGGGTGCTGACGGCATGCTGCGGCGGATTGGTGTTCCGGAGAGCGTGATCGCACGGTTTGCACCGGCGATGCAGGAAGCGGCAGCACCCGGCAAAGGTTCGGGCCAGGCGCAGGGCGGTAATCGTCGTGGCGGCGGCGCGGCGACGTTGGTGGTCGTGCAGCCTGTCTCGATCGCCACCGTCAACGACCGGTTGTCGGCACTTGGCACCGGCGATGCTATCCAGTCGGTGACCGTCATGCCGCAGGTCTCCGGCATGCTTTCAGAAATCGCCATCAAATCGGGTGACCGGGTCGAAAAGGGCCAGGTGATCGCGCGGCTCGAAAACGAGGAGCAGCGGATTGCCCGCGATCAGGCACAAGTGGTGCTCAAGAGCGCGACCGAGAAGAACCAGATCTACACCAACCTGAAATCGACCGTGTCGCGCATCGACGCCTTCGATGCGGCTATCGCCCTTGAGGCAGCACGACTGGCGCTGGCCAGCGCCGAACTGGAGCTCAAACGGCGCGAGATCGTCGCCCCGATTGGCGGCGTGGCCGGCATCGTCACGGTCAATCCGGGTGACAATGTCACGACGTCGACGGCAATCGCCACGCTCGACGATCGCTCCGAACTGCTTGTCGATTTCTGGGTGCCGGAGCGCTTCGCCCCGGTCATCAAGGTTGGTCAGCCGCTCGTCGCCACGGCGGTGGCGCGTCCGGGCAGGCTCTACGAGGGCAGTGTCGCGGCGGTCGACAACAGGATCGACGCGGCGAGCCGGACGCTGCGGATCCGCGCCAAGATCGCCAACGAGAACGACGATCTGCGCGCCGGCATGGCCTTTACCGTGGTGATGAGTTTCGACGGGGAGCGCTATCCCGCCGTCGATCCGCTTTCGGTCCAGTGGGACAGCGACGGTTCCTTCGTCTGGCGTATAATCGATGGCAAGGCAGAGAAGGTCGCCGTCAGGATCATCCAGCGCAATCCGGATGCCGTTCTGGTCAAGGCCGCGTTGGCCGAGGGCGACAAGGTGGTGACCGAGGGCATTCAGCGCGTGCGGGCCGGCCGGCCCGTCGAGGTTATGGGCGACGAGGCGGGCGCCAGGGGCGCCGATGGCGAAAAGCCGGTGGCGAGCCGATGAGCGAGAAGACGCAAGCATCGGGTGACACGACCGCGGCCAGCCCGGCACCAGCCCCTGCGGCGGACAAGCAGGCCGGCTTCACCGCACTGTTCATCCGCCGGCCGATCTTCGCAGCCGTCACCAATGCCCTGCTGGTTGTGGCGGGACTTGCCGCCTTCTACGGCATCGAGGTGCGCGAACTGCCAGACGTCGACCGGCCAGTGATCACTGTGCGGACCACTTTCGATGGCGCATCGCCGCAGACGATCGACCAGCAGCTGACTACGGTGGTCGAAGGGGCGGTGGCACGTGTCGCCGGGCTCAAATCCATGTCGTCGACCTCTTCCTTCGGGTCGAGCCGGGTGACGTTGGAGTTTTCCGACAAGACCGATCTCAATGTCGCGGCGAGCGACGTGCGTGATGCGATCTCGCGGGTCACCAACAGCCTGCCGGATGACGCCGACGAGCCGCGCATCGTCAAGGCCGATTCCGACAGCGATCCGATCATGCGGCTTGCCGTTACCTCGGACCGGATGAGCCTTGAGGATCTGACTTTGCTGGTCAACAATGAGATCGTTGACCGGCTGGCTTCGGTTGACGGCGTTGCCGATGTCGATCTCTATGGTGATCAGGACAAGATCTTCCGGATCGATGTCGATCAGTCGGCTCTAGCCAGCCGCGGTCTAACGGTCGCTTCGCTGACCTCGGCCCTGTCCAACATCGCCTTCGACGTGCCGGCGGGGTCGCTAACCAGTTCGACGCAGGACATCGTTGTTCGGGCAACCGCCGATCTCAGGACGCCCGAGGACTTCACCCGGTTGCTGATCGGCGACAATGTCAGGCTCGGTGATGTGGCGACCGTCACCTTCGGGCCGGATCTTTCCAGCACGGCCTTGCGCTCGAACGGCAAGGCCGGGATCGGCATGGGCATCATCCGCCAGGCGCAGTCGAATACGCTGAGCATTTCCAATGGCGTCAAGGCTATGGTCGCTCATCTCCAGGCGGAACTTCCGGAGGGCGTGGAGATCCGCGTCACGAGTGATGACGCGGTGTTCATTCGCGGTTCGATCGACGAGGTCGTCAACGCTCTGGTACTGGCCGCCGTGATCGTCATAGGCATCATCTTTTTGTTCCTGCGCGACTGGCGCGCGACGATCATTCCGGCGGTGACCATGCCCGTGTCGCTGATCGGCACGGTGGCTGCGGTTTATCTGGTCGGCTTCTCGATCAACATCCTGACACTGCTCGCCATCGTTTTGGCGACCGGCCTGGTCGTCGACGACGCGATCGTGGTCTTGGAGAACATCGTGCGACGGCGTGGGCAGGGGCTCGGTCCACGTGCTGCGGCCGTGCTCGGCACGCGCGAGGTGTTCTTCGCCGTCATCGCCACGACAGCGACGCTCGCCGCCGTTTTTATCCCCCTGTCCTTTCTGCCGGGCCAGGTCGGCGGTCTGTTCCGCGAGTTTGGTTTCGTACTCGCCTTTTCGGTGACGCTGTCGTCGATCGTCGCGCTGACGCTTTGCCCGATGCTCGCCTCGCGCCTTTTGACCGCGCATGCGATCGAGCATCATTCCGGGCCGCTCGCGCGTTTTGGCGATGCTTTTTCCGCCTTCTACCGGCGCTCTCTCAGAGCCTGTCTCAATGCGCCGATCGTGGTGGTCACCGTGGCCGTGGCGTTCTCGCTGGTTGCGCTTGCTGCCTTTTCGTTGATTACCAGCGAACTGACGCCGCGCGAGGACCGCTCGGCGGTCATGGTGCGTGTCACGGCACCGCAAGGGGTGAGCCTCGACTACATGCAGGACCAGATGCAGAGGATCGAGGAAGCGCTCAAGCCGCTGCGCGACAGTGGAGAGGTCGCCAATCTATTCTCGATCTCCGGGTACGGCAGTAACAAGAACAGAGGTTTCATGGTGCTGACTTTGGCGCCCTGGGGCAAGCGGGAACGCAGCCAGGACCAGATCGTCCAGGACGTGACCCGTATTGCCCAGGGCATTCCCGGCGTCAACGCCTTCGCCATGCAGCCAAACAGCCTGCGAATCCGCGGAGGCGGCAGCGGACTGCAATTCGCGCTCGTCGGCTCAAGCCATGAAAAGCTCACCGAGGCGGCAATCAAGCTAGTGGCCGATCTGGAAGCTGACGGCAGTTTCGATAATCCGCGACTGTCGAACGACATCAGCCAGGCGCAGCTCGGCGTGTCGATCGACCGGGAGCGCGCCGCCGATCTGGGCATCGACATCACCGGCCTTGCGCAGGCGCTGCAATCCCTGCTCGACGGGCGTTCCATCGGTCACGTCTACATCGACGGGGAGGACTACTCAGTCAAGCTCACCTCGACGACGCGGCCGATCGACGATCCGACCGACCTCGAGAACATCTTTCTCAAGACCGCCGATGGCAAGACCGTACCGATGTCGGTGATCGCAAAGCTTGAGGAGCGGGCGGTGGCGCCCTCGCTGGCGCGCGAGCAGCAATTGGCCGCTGTGCAGATCACGGCTGGATTGGGGCCGGGGCTTTCGCTTGGGGCGGCGCTCGACAAGGCGAATGCCCTCGCCGAGGGAAAATTACCGCCGGGCGCGCGGCTCTTGCCGCTCGCCGAGGCCGCGACGCTCAGTGAAAACAGCGGCGGTATGGCCTCGACTTTCGGCTTTGCCATCATCATCATCTTCCTGGTGCTGGCGGCACAGTTCGAGAGTGTACTGTCGTCGATCATCATCATGGTGACCGTGCCGCTCGGGCTCGCCTGTGCGGTCTTCGCCCTGCTGCTCACCGGAACGAGCCTCAATGTCTACAGCCAGATCGGTCTTGTCATGCTGGTCGGGATCATGGCCAAGAACGGTATTCTCATTGTCGAGTTCGCCAACCAATTGCGCGATCGCGGACAGGGGGTGCGCGAGGCGATCGAGAATGCGGCGAACCTGCGTCTTCGGCCGGTGATGATGACGATGATCGCCACCATTCTCGGCGGTGTCCCGCTCGTGCTGGCCCATGGTGCCGGTGCGGAAGCCCGTATCGCGCTCGGCTGGGTGATCGTCGGCGGTCTCGGGTTCGCCACGGTCGTCACGCTTTATGTCACGCCGCTTGCCTATCTCGGGCTTGCGCGTTTCGCCAAGCCTCACGCCGATGAGGAGGCACGGTTGCACAAGGAGATGCAGATCGCCGCTGCGATCGAGGCCGGCGAGTGATGGCTTTCATCGCCGTTTGAGGCCTTGCCGGACGATAAAGAGGAGGTTTCCCATGAGCAAGCGCGACATCGACATCAAGACATCTGACGGCACCGCCAAGGCCGGGTTGTTTCTGCCTGATGTGGCAACGCCAGCCGTCGTTCGGCCCGGTGTGATCCTCTACATGGATGCTTTCGGGCCGCGTGCAGCGCTCGACGGGATGGCGCAACGGCTCTGCGACGAGGGCTATATCGTCCTGGTGCCCGACCTGTTCTACCGCTTCGGCGCCTATGGCCCCTTTGACGCCCCGACCGCTTTCAAGCAAGAGGTGAGCGCGAAGCAGTTGCGCGCGATGATCGACGGCACGAGCCAGGCGATGACGGCAGCCGATACCGCCCATTTTCTCGACGCGCTGGCCGATGCCGGCGTCGACGGTCCGGCCGGTGTGGTCGGCTATTGCATGGGCGGTTCGCGGGCACTGACGGCTGCGGCGGCCTATCCAGACCGGATAGCCGCGGCGGCAAGCTTTCATGGCGGCAATCTGGCGAGCGACAAGCCAGATAGCCCGCATCTGCAGGCGGCGTCCGTCAAGGCGCGCGTCTATGTCGGCGCGGCGGGCGTCGACGGTTCGTTTCCGCCGCATCAGGCGGCGCATTTTGTTGAGGCCTACCGCGTGGCCGAAGTGGACTTCGTGTTGGAGAACTACGTCGGCATGGCACATGGCTGGTGCGTGCCGGACCATTCGGTCTATGACGAAGTGGGTGCCGAACGGCACTGGCGACGGCTGGCGACTTTTTTCGGCGAGACGCTGAAATAACCACCTGACCTGATCGACTGTCAGCTGCCTTCTGCGCCGGGGCCGACCACCACGAAGACATTGACTGCGGGTTCGGTCCGCAGATAGTCGTTGCTGAGGGCGGCACTGCCGTTCTTCAGGATGTCGGCGAAGATCTGGTCGATCGCCTCGCTGCGTTGGCCGGAGACGAAGAAGTAATGGCGCCAGCTTTCCGGGTCGAGCAGGATATAATTGGCATTCCGCGCCAGAGGCTCGGCCGAGCCGTCGAGGTTGGTGAGCGTCCGGCCGAGACGCGCGGTGTTGTACATGCGCGTGGTGACCTGCAAGGCAGGGTCGTCGGCATTGACGAAGACGAAGATCTCCTTGGCGAAGCCGAGCTTTTCCATCCACAGCCGATGGTCGGGCAGCGCGGTTTCCGGGACGGCAAAGAGAATGCGCGAAATCAGCCCCCCGGGCAGGTCGGGCGCGGCTTCGCCGACATGGCGGAAGACCTCTCCGGCCATAGAATGACCGACGATCATGACCGGCCGGTTCTCCAGAGCTTTTCCTGGGGCACGCAGTTTGGCCATGTCTTGCAGCAGTGTGATGAGCCGTTCGCTCGCGGCCTTGGCGTTCAGCACCGGAAACTGGGTCATCGAGATCCACGACGGCCAGTTAAACATCAGCACGTCGGCATCGGCACCCTTTGCCAGTTCACCCATCGTATAGAGGCCGAACTCGCCGTCCGGATCGGGACCGAAGCCATGGACGAAGAGAACCAGCGGACGCGATGAGCCATCGGCAGACGGTTTGAAGCTTGAAAGTGCGCCTTCGAGATCGCCGAGAACAAAGCGTTTTCCGTCGGGTGTGACAAGTCCGAAACTCTTTTCGCTGATGTCGCCTGTGGCGACGGTCTGCGGCTTGAGGACCATCGCAACGACTGCATCATAGTTTAGCCAGACATAGCCGCTCGCGGCGGTGAGCAGGACGACGACGAGGGCGAGGACTGCCAGAATTGTTCTCATGGCTTCCATCTAACCCGCCCGGTTTTGGCGGCGCAATGCCCCGCTGTGGCCGTATGTGCAATTCGGCTCGATGACGCGCTCGGAGCACTGGACAAGCGGGCGTGAGTTGGCCCATACCTCCGTCGTATTTTTAGTGAGCATGCTGCCGGGACGGCAGAGTGGAGGAGACAGTTCGCATGGCCTTGAAGGATGTCGTCGCAGGAGTTCGCAACCAGGAGGGGATCGCCGCGGTTTTGGGCATCCTCAAGCAGAGTTTCGGCGAGCGCTTCCAGACGGGACAATCCTTCCGCGAGCAGCACAGCCACACGACATCCTATCTGCCGGCCCAACTGCCGGACGGCGTCGTCTTCGTCGAGACGAGTGAAGACGTGAAGACGGTGGTGAAGACCTGCGCGGCGCATAAGGTGCCGATGATCCCGTTTGGTACAGGCTCTTCGCTCGAGGGGCACATCAATGCGCCGAGCGGTGGCATTTCGGTCGATTTCACCCGAATGAACAAGGTTCTGACGGTCAACGCCGAGGACCTTGACTGCACGGTCCAGCCGGGCATTACCCGTGAGGAGCTCAATACCTATCTGCGCGACACCGGCCTGTTCTTCCCGATCGATCCCGGCGCCAATGCCTCAATCGGCGGTATGGCCTCGACGCGGGCATCCGGCACCAACGCGGTCCGCTATGGCACGATGAAGGACAATGTCCTTGCACTCACCGTCGTCACCGCCGACGGTGAGGAGATCCGGACCGCGCAACGCGCGCGCAAGTCATCGGCCGGCTATGACCTGACGCGACTGTTTGTCGGAGCCGAGGGCACGCTCGGCATCATCACCTCGATCACCTTGAAGCTCCAGGGTATTCCGGCCAAGATTTCCGGTGGCGTTTGCGCTTTCCCAAGCCTCAAGGCCGCTTGCGATACCGTCATCATGACGATCCAGATGGGCATTCCGGTCGCGCGTATCGAACTGCTCGACGAAATGCAGATGAAGGCGGTAAACGCCTATTCCAAGCTCTCCTACCCGGAAAAGCCGACACTGTTCGTCGAGTTCCACGGGACCGAGGAGACAGTGGCCTTGCAGGCGGAGCAGTTCAAGGAAATCGCCGCCGAATTCGAGTCCGAGGAATTCCACTACACGGCCAATGCCGAGGAACGGGCGCAGCTGTGGAAGGCGCGTCACAACGCCTATTGGGCCGGGCGGGCGCTTGCGCCTGAGCTGAACGGGCTTTCGACCGACGTCTGCGTCCCGATTTCCAAGCTCGCCGATTGCGTTGCCGAGACCCAGGCGGACATTCGGGAGACGGGGCTTCTTGCGCCGATCGTCGGTCATGCCGGTGACGGGAATTTCCACGTTCTGATGTTGTTCGATGATAAGAGCCCGGCTGATCTGGCGCGGGCCGAGGCCTTCATGGGGCGGCTCAACGCGCGGGCGCTTTCCATGGAAGGCACCTGCACCGGCGAGCACGGCATCGGCCAGGGAAAAATGAGCTACCTGGAACAGGAACTCGGCTCGGCCATCCCGCTGATGCGCTCGATCAAGAAGAGCCTCGACCCTGAGAATATATTCAACCCTGGCAAGATCTTCCGCATGTGAGGCTCTGCCCTTGCGGCTTGCCCCCGTCGGGAATTGCATTACCTTTGCGCCGGAAGTGATGGGAGTCGCAGGACGTGCTCGGACGCATACTGGTTTTCCTCGGCGGGCTGCTGGTTGTCGCGCTGTTTGCGGCGCTACTGGCCCCCTTGTTCGTCGACTGGACCGATTTCCGCAAGGATTTCGAGAGTCAGGCGAGCCGTATCCTCGGCAAGAAGGTCAGCGTCCACGGTGAGGTGAAGGCCCGCCTGCTGCCGTTTCCCTCGGTCACCTTGTATGATGTGACGGTTGGTACGGATAAGGATGGCGAACCGCTGGTGCATGTCGCCCGTTTTTCCATGAATGCCGAGCTTGCGCCGCTTCTCTCGGGCGAGGCGCGTATTTTCGACATGCGGGTTGAAGAGCCCAAGGCGCGGATCCGTTTGCTGGCCGATGGCACGCTTGACTGGCTGCGCGGCAGCAGCGCTGAAATCCCGGCGCGCACGGTGGTGCTGGAAAAGGTGCAGGTCGTCGGTGGCGAGATCGAGTTCATCGATGAGCAGACCGGGCGAACCCGCAAGTTCACCGGGATAGATGCCGATATGTCGGCGCGTTCGCTGGCGGGCCCGTGGTCGGTCGACGGCAAGGCGTCGCTCGACGGCGAAGCCGGCCGTTTCTTCCTCTCCAGCCTTCAGCCGGAGGTCGGCGCCGAGGCGATCTCCCTGAAGCTGCGTTTACAGCCCGATGCCCGGCCGTTCGACATCGAGCTCGATGGCGACCTGTCGCTGCAAGAGGGCAGGCCCGCTTATCGGGGCCATTTCCAGGCGGTCTGGAAAGGTACAGGGCCGGACAAGGGCGCGGCGAAGACGCCGGCGCCGCGGGCCAAGGGCGATTTCGAACTCACCAATGAGCGCATCGCTGTCAAGTCCTACCGGTTCGAACTGGGTGAGGCAGCCGACCCCTATGTGGTGACCGGCGAAGCCAAGCTCGACACCGGCGCCCATCCGGAATTCCTGCTGACGGCGGAAGGTCAGCAGGTCGATGTCAACCGCCTCGCCAACGAGAGCGCCAAGGGCAAGACCGGGCGCAATGCGGCCGGGTCGGTGCGGGATCGGCTCGATCTTCTGATTGCCATGGCGAGCGAGATTCCCATTCCGAACTTGCCGGGAAAGGCGACGCTCAGGCTTCCGGCGATCGTTGCTGGCGACACGGTTCTGCGCGACGTCACGCTTGATGTCCGACCGGACGGGCGTGGCTGGAACGTCGAGAGAGCGGTTGTCGTGCTGCCGGGGCGCACGCAGGTGGAGGCCAAGGGGCGACTGTTACTCGGGACGGAACCTTCGTTCAACGGCGACCTGCTGGTAGCCTCGACGCAGCCCTCCGGGTTATCGACTTGGATTTCGGGCGGTGTCGAGCCGACCATCCGCCAGTTGAAGTCCATGGGCTTTTCCGCCGCGGTCAACTTGACGCCGCAGATCCAGCGATTCGAGAAACTGGAACTCGCCATCGGGCCGGCATTGCTCAACGGCCGGCTGGAACGGCAGTCGCTCGACAAGGCGGCGCCGAACCTCTCGATCGATCTCACTGGCAATGAAATGGATCTCGACGCGGCGCGGGCTGTGGCCGGCCTGATCGTCGGGGAGGGCGGTGACCAGGCGCTGCTGGCCGAGAAGATCGCCACGCGGCTCAAGGTTGGTCAACTTACCGGCTACGGCATGGCGGCGCGCGACGTCGAGACGGTCTTTACCTATGACGGCGCAAGCCTTGTCGTCGATCGGCTGAATGTCGGCGACCTGGCCGGTGCGGCGCTTAAGGCCAGCGGTACGGTCAAGGGGCCGCTTACCAAGCCCTCGGGCAAGGCACAGGTGGCGCTTTCCTCGGACGATCCTGGCCCCTTCCTCGCGCTGATCTCCGGGCGGCTGCCGGCCCATCCGCTCGCGGTGCGGCTGGTGAAAAGCGCGGCATGGTTTTCCCAAAGCAATCTTACGGCCAGCTTGGTTTTCGGCGATGCGGCCGGCGGCGGCATGGCAGTCAAGATCGCCGGGACGTCGAACGGCAGCCGTATCGCCGTCGATTACGGTGTCGATGATCTGGCGAAGATCTCCGGTGACGCGAAGTTCAATCTATCGGCGATGCTGGAGAATCCACAGGCGCTGGTTCTGCTCGGGCAGGCAGGCCTCGATCCTTTGCCGATTGACGGTGGCGATAGCGGACGGCTGCAATTCAGCGTCAACGGTGCCGGCAATGCGCCGGCCGACGCTACGCTGACCTTCGCCGCCGGCCGCACGACGCTTTCGGCGCGTGGCAAGATCGCCCTTGCTGCAGCCGGGTTTCCGAAGGGCAGCGGTACGGTCAGGCTCGATAGCCCCGACCTCGAACCCTATCTGATGATGACCGGCATCGTTGTGCCCCAGGGCGGGACAGGATTGCCGGCGCGTCTTGGTGCCCAACTGGCTTTTGCCGAGGGTAAGGCCGAGATTTCCGCGATTGACGCTGAAGCTGCCGGCAATCGCATCAGCGGGGCACTCTCGATCGACTGGAACGGCGCGGTGCCCATGGTTGGAGGCGACATCGCCCTCGACAGTATCGATCTGACCTGGCTGGCCGAAGGGGTGCTGGGGCCTATCACGGACGCGGCGACCGACGTGCTCACCGTCTCGCCGCTTCCCCCCCCCCGCGACGATCTCGAATTCAATCTAGCGGTCAAAGCCCGGAGTTTCTCGCCCGGAGCCTTCGGTTCCATCTCTGATTTCTCAGCAAAGCTCAAGGGTGCGGGCGGTCAGCTGACGCTCGAGGATGCGGCGGGCCAGTGGCTAGGTGGCACGATGAGCGGCCGGCTGATGATCGCCAACACCGACGGCAACGGTTTCTATCAGGGACGTATCGCGCTTCGTCAGGCGGAGCTTTCTCTCGTGGAGGATGCGTTGGGTGCCGGGGCTGACGGGGCGGTGCTCCAAGGCAAGTTCGATCTCGACCTTGTCGCTGAGGCGACCGGCCAGAGTGTGGCGGATCTGCTCAAGGCGACGAATGGGTCGGGCACGGTGAAGGTTCCGGCGCTTGACGTGCGGCGTCTGGACAGCGAACTCCTGGCCAAGCTTCTGCCGGAGGCGGATGCGATCCAAGGAGATGTAACGGGTGAGAAGGTGGCGGGGCTGGTCGGCTCCTTGTTCGGCGGCGCATCGAGCGTCTTTGCCGATGTCGAGGTTCCGTTCAACATTAGCGACGGCATGCTTCGGGTCGCCGCGCTTGCGCTGGCCAACGAGACCGCAAAGCTCGACGGCACAGCGCGGGTCGATCTCGGGTCGCGGCAGATGGAGGCCGAGATTCGCATCGCCTATGTGGCGGGCGACGAAGCGCTTGCCGGCGCGGAGCCGGCGGTGCGCCTGAAATTCTCCGGCGATGTCGGCGCGCAGGGGCGCCAGATCGACGTCAGCGACATGACCAATTTCCTTTCGCTACGGGCCTTCGAGCGTGAGCGTCGCCGGGTCGAGACATTGCAGTCGAATGTACTTGAAAAACAGCGACTGCGACGTGAGGCGGCGCTCTATAGCCATCGCGTCGAGGAGCGTGCCAGGGCCGCCGAGGCCGAGCGGGCAAGGCTCGCCGAAGAGGCGCGATTGAAGGCGGAGGCGGAAACGAGAGCCAGGGAAGAGGCTGATCGCAAAGCGGCGGCTGACAAGGCGGCCCGTGAGGCGACGAACGATGCTCTGGGCACCGAGACGCCGGCCGAGGTGACAGAGACGCCATCGACGTCCGACAGCATGCCGCAAGCACCGCAAATGCCCGTGCCGCCGGCGCAGGGCGTGACACGTGGTGGTTCTCTGCCTCCGGTGCCCTTACGTTTCGATGGGCTGCCAGGCGTCAACTAAAGCCCTAGGGGTCGGGATGGCGTCGCCGCTTGTCTATGAGCGAATGCTCGCCTAGGCTCGGGCTGCCTGCTGGTCCAGGAAGCCGGCGGGTCAAGAGGGGCTTTGTCATGTTTCGTATGCTTGTCGTGTTTTTCTCGCTGTTTGTCGCTCTGGCCGGGGCCGCCGGCGCGGCCCTCGCAGCGGACCGCTATCTACCGTATACCGAGAACCGCGGTTGGACGATCAGCTATGATCGCCAGGACAAGGTCTGCATCGCCAGCCCCAAAGGTGCGAAGGACGGCCTCTTCTTCATTCGGCCGAACACCAAAGTCATTGTTGTCCTGATCGCCAGCACCAAGCTAGGCTGGCTGACGCATGAGCAGGACTATGACATCGTTGCCCACACTGACCGCCGGCGTTGGACCGGCACGATGCGGGCCAATATCACAAACGGCTCCGGCGGTCTCTACCTGACCAATCCGAACGCCAGCTTCATGTCGGCTTTGCGCGGCGCCTCGCGCCTGTCGATCAGTGTCGATAATGTCAGCTACGGTCCGTTCTCGCTGTCCGGTTCGAGCGATACGATCAGCCAGATTGGCGATTGCGCCCGGGCGCTGGAGCGTGGCGAATTCGGCCGGACCGTGCCGACGGAAACCTCCGAGCAGAAGGAGATGACGCTTGGCAGTGGTGCGATGATCGATTGGAGCCGTGCCGATTTTGGCAGAACCTATCGCGGCGAGGACTGGACGGCGGTGCTGAGTGGCGAGGAGAGCGACGAGGGGACTGCGACGGCGGTCCTAACCGTTCGCCACCGGGAGAGGGGTGAAACGACCATTCGGCTGGAAACCGGGCCGGACGATATGGCGCGCGGACAGATCGGCATCTATCCGTTGCAGTGGGGCGAGCAAGGCGTGGTCTTCACCTCTTTCAGTGGGGGCGCCCATTGCTGCACGGCGGTGGCGTTCGCCTTTGCCAGCACTGAAGCGGTGAAGACCATCGACCTCGGAGTTTTCGACGGATTCGGCATCAAACCGGCGGATCTGGATGGGGACGGTGATGTCGAATTCGACCTGGGCGACGACCGCTTTCTCTATGCGTTTTCCAGTTATGTCGAATCCCTGCCGCCGGTGAGGATCATGGCGCTTCGGGATGGCGAGGTGCGCGACGTGACGCGGGAGGCTGCATTCCGGCCGGTTGTCGAGCGGCGGCTCACGTCGTCCATGCGCTCGTGTTTCCAGCAGTCGAGCGCCGGTATCTGCGCTGGCGCCCTCGGTAATGCCGCGCTGCTCGGCTATTATCCGGCGGCACTTGAGTTGGTGTCGCTTGAAGAGATCGACCGGCAGATGGAAAGCAATTTTCTCGACTGCGACGACAGCAAGGCCTGCCAAGGGCGCAAGCGTTTCAAGGATTTCGCCGAGGCTGTCGGGTGGCGGCTCGAGACCTGGGGTTATCAGACAGATGCCGCGCTGGACGATAAGGTCGTTGCCCTGGTTGCCGAGCTGGCCAAGGTGAAGGATGGTTTCGCCTCCGAGGGGGCCGTGCCGGAGTCCGAGGATTCCTGTGGCATGGGACCGCTGACCTTTGAATATGGCGCTGACAAGCGCAAGGCGACGGTGCGGGGCTACGAGTATGGCTGTGTTTTCGGCGCGGCAACCCTTCTCAAGGAAAGCTTGGTGGTCGATCTCCTGTGCTCGGGCGAGGCGGAGTTCTGGCTCGATCGCCACGTTTATGAACGGGACGGTGCCGCGCTCATGTCGCTTTCTGCTACCGGTGCGCTCGATGCCGATGGTTCTACGCGTTTCGTCCCGTGCCCGCCACGAGAGAACATCCCCTGAAAGGCCAAAAGGCGACCGTTGCCGGCCGCCTTCGTTCGGAAGGACTGAGACTTACGCTCAGACGTATGCGTAGCGCTCGCCGAAAGGCGGCTCTTGGTCGAAGTTTGTCGTGCCGATCTTATCGCTTTCGCCTGACATGCGGGATGGGCGGCCCTCTTTCCCCTCCGGGGGATTCTGGGGTTTCTCGGTCTGTTCGGCTCCTTCCATCTGGGCCGCCTGCGCCTCGAGCTTGGCCAGTTCGGCCCGCAGTTCGGTCAGATCGTCATTGATCTCGGACTCCTGATCGTCGGTTTCGGCCGACGACAGTTCGTCTTCCTTGGAGGCGATCTTGCTTTCGAGCTTGGCGATCGACGACTTCAACGCGCCGCCGGACGAACCGCTGGAGGCAACTGTGCTGGTGGATGTGTTTGCGGATGCTGAGGAAATTGCGGTTACCATCTTTGAATTCCTATCGAAAAAGAGCTTTTAAAAAGCCACGTCACGCAGGTGTTTCGATGGGTCTGTACGCGTTACTCGGGCTTAAAATATGGGGCATCGAAGCAAACGTCGTCGGGCATGTAGAATGCTAGAACGATTTTCTTAATGAATGGTTGTTGGTTATAATTTTGTGCGTACCACCCTGCTGCTGCGTCAGCCGGGCGGGGCCGCTTTCAAACGGGCGAGAACATAGAGTCTGGCGGCAGAGGAGAGATTGGTGCGCGGGTCGCGCTGCTCGTCAATCTCGGCGACGAGGGCGGCGAGCGGGATCTGGCGTTCTTGCGCGATCACATTCAGTTCGTCCCAGAACGGCTCCTCGAGTGAGAAACTGGTGCGGTGGCCGTGCAGGGTGATGGAATGCTTGCGGATCATCGCACCTCAGCTTAGCAGATCGATTCAAGTCCTTGGGAAAGTGATTCCGCGAAAGCGGGTAGGTGCTTGATCGGGAAATGCTTTTGCCGGTCGAGCTATTTGTCTTCTGGCTCTTCGATCCGGCCTTGATCGAGCGTTCTTTCCGCCTTGGCGTTCAGTGCTTTTGTCAGGTTTTTCTCGGCCTTGGTGCGGCCGAAGGTCAGGCGGTTCTGGTCCGCCTGCTTTTCCTTTTCCGAGCGGGCCTTGACCTTGCGGAACTGGCGGAGATTGACGACGTCTGCGCTCATGCCTTTTTTCCGGAACGATGCGCGCCATCGAATGACGGCGCCCAGGTTTTGTGGCGTTACTGCTTCTTGCGGAAGGCGTCGAGCGAGACGACGGAAGCCGGCTTTTTCTCTTCGTCTCCTGCCGTGGGCTCGGCCTGATCCTCGGTCCGCTCGCCAGCTGTGAGCGGATAGGCGGTGATCTCGGCGCTTTCTTCCTCTTCGTCGGCCAAAGGCACGTCAAATTCGAGTTCGAAATTGACCGATGGGTCGTAGAAGCCACGAATGGCGTTGAACGGTATAACCAGCTTTTCCGGTGTATCGGAGAAGGATAGACCGATCTCGAACTGGCTGTCGGTTACCTTCAGGTCCCAGAACTGATGCTGGACGACAATAGTCATCTGCTCGGCATATTTGGCCTTGAGGTGCTGGGAGATGCGTACGCCCGGCGCGCCAGTCAGGAAGGTAATAAAGAAGTGGTGGTCACCCGGAAGACGGCCTGTGGCTGCGACCTCGGTCAAAACCTTGCGGATGACACCGCGCAGCGCGTCCTGAGCCAGAATGTCGTAGCGAATATGGTCCTGCCCCATATGATCCTGTCTTTCTCTTGCTTGGCGTCTTTGCGCGGCTATATGCCACGACGCCGGATTCGGGGAAAGCCCCCGTCTATCGAGTCATGACGAAGCATATTACACGATTTGAAAAGAGGAAGGTAGGCAAAGGCGAGAGAAGGTGAAGGCTTCTGTTGCCAGGTGCCTTCGGACCCCGCCTCAAGGGGCTAACCTAGAGGACTTGGTTCGGATTTCCCGCACCGCCATTAGGCAGCGAGAGCATAACCCTTAGCGTTGTTGTCGTTTGCAACTACACTTGTGACCCGATAACGGCGGTATCATGCCGAGCAAAAGTTCGATCTTTACACCCTTGTCGATCCTATTTCGCCCCCATCAAAAGCCGGTCATCAAGGACCGACCGGTTTTTGGTGGAGGCGCCGGGTACCGCCCCCGGGTCCAATAGGTTTATTACACCGACCGTTTATCGCCATATCCGACCCGAAGGCCGGCGAGACACATATAGGTGGTTCATTCGCCGATGAAAAGGGGTGTCATGCTTGCGCATTCATCAGATTTGAATCGCGCATCAAAAGTTGACATCAACCGGCCTTAGGGGCGGTGCGCATTGCGGCCGGCTGCCGGAGCCTGCGTCGCGTCTGTCCGTCGCCCGGCGCCCGGGCGCATGATGACGAGCGAGCCGTCCGGCAGGCGGCCGGTCATAATGCCGCGGGCGGGGCTGAGGCTGGCAATCTGCCGGCCTTCCCGGTCGAGCAATGTGAAGCCGTTGCGCCAATGCGCCCAGCCGCTGACCCTTGCGAGCGGACCGCGACACGAGACCGCACGGGCGGCCAAATGGCCGGCGCGTTGCCGGCTCATGAGCGTGATCTGGCATTTGCCGCCGGAATTGCCGGCAACGACAGTCCATGTGCCGAGAAAACGCGGGGAGGCACCCGACTGCGCGTGGGCGGGAGGGACGAGGCTCGAGAGAGATAGCGCCGTTAGAAGTGCCAGTATCAGCCGATTGAACGTCATTTCGAATGTCCTTTGTCTGCTGGTTCCGTGGCGCCCGGCCTCTTCGTTTTCATCGCCGGTCTCTTGCGAAAATACAATCCGCGCGGCGGTTTTTTCGTTCCGATCCTTGCAGCGCGATGCATGGCGCTTGACGGCCATGGCTCACTCTCACATTCTGCTTATCAAGCGAGCGCGTATGAGACGCCCGCGTTCAAGCGAAAGGAAGAGGCCCATGACGGACTATCTCGCAGATGTGAAGCTTTACGATGCCAATGCCGACGAGGCGGTGGTCCAAAAGATCGTGCGCCACCTGGGCATTGCCCTTCGCAATCGGGATTCGTCCCTGGTCGCCGCCTCCGATCCGGTCGAACTTGGCCGCGTCAAGGAGAAGTGGTGTGGCAAGAAGCTCGGCGTGACGGGGGATGCCGCCGACAAGGCGGTCGATGCCGTCTGTGCTGCAATGAAGGGCGACAACAGCAAGTCACGCGTGACGTTTTATTATCTGGTGGCCAAGGAACTCGGCAAGCTCGGCGACCTCTGACACCAACCTTGGAAAACCGGAGCGGCTGCTTGGTTCGGCCGCTCCGCGACGCTACATTACCGCCGAACAGGAATCGGCGGCCAAACCATGAAGCAATATCTCGACCTCTTGCGCCACGTGATGGAGACCGGCTCCGATCGGGGCGATCGTACTGGCACGGGCACCCGTTCGGTGTTCGGCTACCAGATGCGCTTCGACCTTTCTGACGGTTTTCCGGTCACCACGACCAAGAAGCTGCATTTGCGCTCGATCATCCATGAATTGCTGTGGTTCCTGAGGGGCGATACCAATATCGCCTATCTGAAGGAGCACGGCGTGACGATCTGGGACGAATGGGCCGATGCAAACGGCGATCTCGGTCCGGTCTATGGTGCGCAATGGCGGTCCTGGCCGGACGGCGAGGGGGGGCATATCGATCAGATCGCCAATCTCGTCGAGGGCATCTGGAAGAACCCGAATTCGCGCCGCCATATCGTCACCGCCTGGAATCCGGCGGAGGTCGATGAAATGGCGCTTCCGCCTTGTCATTGCCTGTTCCAGTTCTACGTCGCCGACGGAAAACTGTCCTGTCAGCTCTATCAGCGCTCGGCCGACATCTTTCTCGGCGTTCCCTTCAACATCGCCTCCTATGCGCTGTTGACGATGATGGTGGCGCAGGTGACGGGTCTTGAGCCCGGAGATTTCGTTCATACGCTCGGCGACGCCCATCTCTACGCCAATCATTTCGAGCAGGCCAAGCTGCAACTTTCGCGCAGCCCGAAGCGGCTGCCGACGATGCGCATCAACCCCAAGATCGGGGATCTGTTTGCCTTTAAGTTCGAGGACTTTACCCTCGAAGGTTACGAAGCGGATTCAAGCATCAAGGCGCCGATCGCCGTTTGAGGGCGTCCGGTTTCGTCGACGGAAGGCAGGCAATGAACCAACCCAATATAGCTATCGTCGTCGCCATGGCGGAAAACGGGGTGATCGGTCGGGACGGAGATATGCCGTGGAAGCTATCGACCGACCTCAAGAGGTTCAAGGCGCTGACCGTGGGAAAGCCTCTGGTGATGGGACGCAAGACCTTCGAGTCGGTCGGCGGCAAGCCCTTGCCTGGCCGGCCGCACGTAATAGTCAGTCGTGGTCCGGCGATCGAAGGGCCGGGCGTCGAGACGGCTTCTAACTTGGAGGCTGCGCTGGCACGGGCGAAGGAGATCGCCATCGCCTCGGGCGTCGACGCGATATGCGTCGCCGGCGGGGGGGAGATCTATCGGCAGGCGCTACCGTTGGCCGACACGCTGCATGTGACGCACATCGAGGCCATGATCGAGGGTGACACGGTCTTTCCGGCGATCGATCCAGAGGTCTTCGAAAAAATCGAGGAAACGCCTTTCGCCGCGGGCGAGAAGGACAACTATCCGACGCGTTACGCCGTCTACCGGCGAAGACCTGCGGCATAACGTATTATTTCCCGCAGCTCGCGAAGAAGTTAAGTGCTTTACGTTGAAAGCCTTGATGCCGATCCCTATAACGGGAATAGCGTCCGCGAGGGGCCGAAAGGTAGCCGCGCAGGCATCGGGAGAGAATTTCAAGTTAAGAGGTATGAATGCCCTGGAGCAATCAGAACGGCGGCGGTCCATGGGGCGGCGGCGGCGGTAACAATCAGGGCCCCTGGGGGCAGGGGCCGAACCGGCCGCGTGGCGGCGGTGGCGGCAATACGCCCCCAGATCTCGAAGATCTGATCCGGCGTGGTCAGGACCGGCTGAAAAATATCATCCCAGGCGGCTTCAACGGCGGCGTGATCGCTGTTCTCGTTCTGGTTCTTGGTGCTTTCTGGCTCATGCAGGCGATCTATACCATCCAGCCGGATGAGCGCGGCGTGGAACTGCGCTTCGGCAAGCCGAAGGACGAAGTGGCCATGCCCGGCCTGCATTTTCATCTTTGGCCGCTTGAAACGGTCGAGATCGTCAAGGTCACGGAACAGCAGCAGAACATCGGCGCCAAGGCTTCGTCCTCGTCGGGTTCCGGGTTGATGCTGTCCGGTGATCAGAACATCGTCAACGTGCAGTTCTCTGTTCTCTATACCGTCAGCGACCCCAAATCCTATCTTTTCAATCTTGAGAGCCCGCAGCAGACCTTGCAGCAGGTGGCCGAAAGCGCCATGCGCGAAGTGGTCGGCCGTCGGCCCGCACAGGACATCTTCCGCGACGCCCGTCAGGGGATCGCCGCAGACGTGAAGGGGATCATCCAGGGGACGATGGACACCTATGGTGCCGGCATTTCCATCAATGCGGTGGCGATCGAGGATGCGGCTCCGCCGCGTGAAGTCGCCGACGCCTTCGACGAAGTGCAGCGCGCCGAGCAGGATGAAGACCGTTTCGTCGAAGAGGCCAACAAGTACTCCAATCAGAAGCTTGGTCAGGCCCGCGGTCAGGCCGCGCAGATGCGCGAAGAAGCGGCCGCCTACAAGGATCGTGTCGTTAAGGAAGCCGAGGGTGAGGCGCAACGCTTCGTCGACATCTACGAGCAATACAGCAAGGCGCCGGAGGTCACCCGCAAGCGCCTCTATCTCGAAACCATGGAGCAGGTTCTGAAGAATTCGAACAAGGTGATCATCGACGAAAACCAGAGTGGCGTGGTGCCCTATCTGCCGCTCAACGAAATTGGCCGGATGGGCCAGACGCAGGGAGACAAGTGATCATGTCCAATCGTCTCGCCTATGTCCTGATCGGCCTCGCAGCTGTGCTGCTGCTGATCTATTCCTCGGTTTTCGTCGTCAACGAGCGCCAGCAGGCAATCGTGGTCCGCTTCGGCCAGATCCAGGCCGTCCACAGCGAGCCGGGCCTTTACTTCAAGCTGCCCTTTGCTTTCGCCGATGCCGATCGTGTCCAGTATGTTCAGGATCAGGCGCTACGCTTTGACCTCGACAACATCCGTGTCCAGGTCTCGGGCGGTAAGTTCTACGAGGTCGATGCTTTCGTGGTGTACAAGATCACCGATGCTCGTCGCTTCCGCGAAACCGTATCCGGCGACCGGGAATCTGCCGAATCGCGCCTGCGCACGCGTCTCGACGCCTCGCTGCGCCGGGTCTACGGTCTGCGCGGCTTCGAGGCCGCCCTGTCGGATGCCCGTGCATCGATGATGCAGGAGGTTCGCGATGATCTCCGGGTCGACGCGGAATCGCTCGGCATTACCATCTCGGACGTGCGCATCCGCCGCACCGACCTCACGCAGGAAGTCTCGCAGCAGACCTTCGAGCGCATGAAGGCGGAGCGTCTGGCTGAGGCGGAACTGATCCGCGCCCGCGGTAACGAAGAAGGCCAGCGCCGCCGCGCCATCGCCGACCGTCAGGTCGTCGAATTGCAGGCGGGTGCCCAGCGCGATTCGGAAGTCCTGCGCGGTCAGGGTGATGCCGAGCGCAACCGGATCTTCGGTGAGGCCTTCGGGCGCGACGAAGCCTTCTTCGAGTTCTATCGCTCGATGCGGGCCTATACCGGAGCGCTCAGCAACAGTGGAACGACGATGGTGCTTTCGCCGAAGTCGGACTTCTTCCGCTTCTTCAACGATGCGCAAGGCGCGGCTCCGGCTTCGCCGGCGGCTCCCGCCGCTCCGTTCACCGGCAATTGACGGTCGCCATGGCGGATCTGCTCGCAGGTTTTGCCTTTTTCCTGATTATCGAGGGGCTGGTCTACGTGCTGGCCCCTCGTTTTCTTGTGAAAATGGCCCAATTGCTCCCGTCCATACCGGCGGAGCAATTACGGCTTGCCGGCCTGATCGCCGTCACCTGCGGTGTTGGCCTCGTCTGGCTGGTGCGCGGCTGATCCTCGACTGACGATGCGCCCTGTGAAACTGATTTCCCCTTTCATTTTTCCGCCTTATGCTGCGGCCAAAAACGACGCCATTCCCAAGAGGAAGCCTGCATGATCCGCACTGCCGCCAAGTCTCACCCTCTTATTCCAGCCATGCTGCTCGGTGCGGCTCTGGTGATGGGCTCTCTCGGTGCGGCGCGTCCGGCCCTTGCCCAGGGACCGGAATCCGTGGCTGACCTCGCGCAGGGCCTGCTCGGCGCGGTGGTCAATATTTCCACGTCGCAGAACGTCAAGGAAGAAGGCGATGGGCCGGTGCAGCAGGTGCCGGAGGGTTCGCCCTTCCAGGAGTTGTTCGAGGATTTTTTCAAGAATCGCGGCGATGGCAGCGGTAATAACAAGGTCAATTCGCTCGGTTCGGGTTTCGTCATCGACCCTGCGGGCTTCATCGTCACCAACAATCACGTGATCGAAGGCGCCGACGACATCGAGGCAATCTTCCCAGACGGCTCCAAGCTCAAGGCCAAGTTGATCGGCACCGATCCCAAGACCGATTTGTCGGTTTTGAAGGTCGAGCCGCAGGCACCGCTTTTGGCCGTCAGGTTTGGCGACTCCCACAAGATGCGGATCGGCGACTGGGTTATGGCGATCGGCAACCCATTCGGTTTGGGTGGCACGGTCACGGTCGGCATCATTTCGGCCAGCGGTCGCAATATCAACGCCGGGCCTTATGACAACTTCATCCAGACCGATGCCGCGATCAACAAGGGTAATTCCGGTGGCCCGCTGTTCAATATGAACGGGGAGGTGATCGGTATCAACACGGCGATCATCTCTCCCAGTGGCGGCTCGATCGGCATCGGCTTTGCGGTTCCGACGGAGCTTGCCGAAAACGTCATCAAGCAATTGATCGAATTTGGTGAGACACGCCGAGGTTGGCTCGGCGTGCGGATCCAGCCGGTCAGCGAGGAGGTGGCGGAAAGCCTCAAGATCGGCAAGGCGCGCGGCGCGTTGGTGAGCGGTCTGGTCAAAGGGGGACCGGTCGAGAATGGTCCGATCCGGGTCGGCGACGTGATCGTTCGCTTCGACGGCAAGGCCGTCGACGATACGCGCGGTCTCGTGCGGATCGTTGCCGAGAGTGCCGTCGGCACCGCCGTCGATGTGGTGGTTCTGCGGGACGGCAAGGAACAGACGCTCAAGGTCAAGCTTGGGCGGCTCGAAGACGAGCAGGCAGCCGACGCGGCGTCCTCGGATGGCGAGGGAGCGCCGGACGAGAACATGGGCTCAAGCGACGAGGGCGGCGAGCAGCAGTCGCCGACCGAACCGGGCGCGCCGCTACCGGCAATTGTCGGGGCGATCGGGATCGAAATCGGATCGCTCGACGATGCAGCGCGCAAGACCTATTCGATCGCCGAGAGCGTGGAGGGTGTTGTGATCACTGCGGTCAAGCCGGGGTCTCCGGCGGCCGAGAAGGGACTGGAACCCGGCCAGGTGATCGTCGAGGTGGCTCAGGAGTTCGTCGAGACGCCTGCGGATGTCGGAGAGACGCTGACCACCCTCAAGAGCGAGGGACGGCGCAATGCCTACATGATGATCTCGGACGCCGAAGGCAACCTTCGACACGTCGCCATTCCGCTCGAATAGCGGTTGTCTTGGGACCTTGAAACGGCTGGCCGTGTCAAGGCTTTCCGATCAGGCGCGCTGACGCACAGATGATGCCGCTGCGCGGCTTGTGAGGAAAGACGACAGTTCATCTGACGGCATGGGGCGACCGATGAGGTAGCCCTGAAGCTCGCTGCAGCCGAGCGTCTGTAGGATCTTGTACTGTCCTTCGGTCTCGACACCTTCGGCGGCGAGCGATATGCCGAGGTCCCTTCCGAGGGCGATGATGGCGCTGACGATAGCGCGACTGTCGCGATTGCTCTCTATGTCCGAGATGAAGGACTGATCAATCTTCAGCTTGTCAAAGCGATATTTTCGCAGATAGCTGAGTGAGGAATAGCCTGTGCCGAAATCGTCAAGGGCGATGCGAACGCCGAGCGCCTTGATCGCCGTCAGCGTCGATTCGACCAGCGTGTCGGTTTTCAACAGCAATGACTCTGTGACTTCCAGCTCAAGGCGGGACGGTGGCAGACCCGAATCGCGCAGCGCTGCGGCGATGCTGGCATAAAGACCGGTGCCGCCGAATTGCCGTGGCGACAGGTTTACGGCGATCCGCACCGTTTCCGGCCAAGCGGCCGCGGTCATGCAGCCTTGGCGGATTACCCACGCACCAATTTGCTCGATCAGGCCGACGTCCTCGGCGATGGGGATGAACTCCGCCGGGCTGATCGCTCCCAGAGTGGCGTGGTTCCACCGCAAAAGGCTCTCCACGCAAAGTACCTGACCATCGCCGCTGTCGACGAGTGGCTGGAAGTTCATTGTCAGGGACTCGTTAGCTACAGCTGTGCGCAATTCCTGCTCGATCAGATTTCGACGGCGGGCGGCAGCGTCCAGTGATCTGTCGAAGAACTGGAAGCGGTTTCGGCCCTCCGCCTTGGCGCGGTAGAGGGCGAGGTCTGCGTTGCGCATCAGGATGTCGGTATTGCTGCCGTCGAGCGGGGCGCTGGCGATGCCGATCGACACTCCGATACGGGCGGTGCCTGATGAAAGCGCAAAGGGCCGCGAGAGGGCCTCCACAAGCCTGTTCGCCAGTTCGGTGGCCGCGCGCGGTGCGTTCATGGCAGTGTGAATTACGACAAACTCGTCGCCGCCCAGTCGCGCGAGGATATTGGCGTCGCCGCAGGCGGATTTCAGTACGCTGGCGACCTCGCGTAGCAGCTCGTCACCAGCGCTGTGGCCATGCATATCGTTGACCTGCTTGAAGCGGTCGAGGTCGAGCAGAAGGATAGAGAAATGCTCGCCCGATCGCTCGAGGCGCCCGATCGCCCGATCGAGTTCTTCGTTGAGCAGGATACGATTGCCGACGTCGGTGAGGCTGTCGTGGCGGGCCATGTACTCGATCCGGTTTCGTGCCTCGCGCGCCTGTGTCACGTCGCGGCTGACACCGCGATAGCCGGCAAACTCGCCCTTGGCGTCAACCATGGCCTTTGCGCTCAGCGACCACACGGCCGGCTGGCCATCCCGCATCACACAGATTTCGAAATCGCGGAAGGAGGCGCGGCCTTCGAGCATTTGGCGCAGGTCATCCGAACCATTCATTTGGGGCAGCATTCTACAAGAGCTGCCGCTACAGGGTAAGAGCTCCCAAAAGGGGCGGCCGAAGGCATGGGCTTCGTCATAGTGCAGTTGCTCAAAGAAGCGCGACGAGGCACGGCGTAAATGCAGGTCGTGATCAAGGCCCCACAGCCAATCTGCGGCATGTTCCTCAAAGTCGTTGAGCAGCAAACCGATGACATCGCGCTGTTCGGCGGCTGCCATCTGTGCCCGGACCCGAATTGTCAGGCTCTCGCAGAGCGCAAGTGACGCGCGTATGATGATGGCGGCGTAGATCAGATAGAGGGCGAGAAGGATAATGCCCACCGGCTCGGTCGCGGAGCTGAGCGCCGCCAATGCCCCCAAGCCCATGACGACACTGAAGGTGATTGCCGCTGGTGGGACCGTTGCCAGTGCAAACCCGCCGCCGCCCATCATGCCGACCGTGATGGCGACGATGACGAGACGCTGTTGCTCGTTCGCTCCATCATAGAACAACAAGACGAGAGCCGCCCAAAGGGCGCTCAGCAGGGCTGCAAAAATGACGGCGCGGCGGGACCCTCTTAGCGATGCCGTCTCGCGTGGCGGCAGGCGGCGCCCTTGCCACGAACCGAAGCCGGTGACGAGCGCGATGCCGACGACCATCAGGGTCCAAGCCGCGATCCAGGGGAACAGTGAGCTGTTGTGAAAGGCAATCAGAGCGACCGACGCATTGGCGATGTTGGCAGCCATCATCCACGGTGTGTTGCGTAGGACCGAAGCGAGACGGATTGCCCGGATACGTTCCGCCTCGGCCGCAGTCTGGCCGGCTTCACCCAGACGCAGGAATGCGTCGCCGGTTGAAAGCAGTTTCTGACGGAAAAGAGCGGGGCCGGTGGTTTTCATTGATATTAGAATAGTCGCAATAGCTTAAAAGCTAGTGAAGCCAAATAGTCTGAAAGTATCTGGATGGCGACAGTGTTGCCGTTTGAACAATGCAGCAAAATGGTTCGACTTGCTCTCGGGCAATGCAAGATTGGCCCACCCGCCGTTTTGCGATGCAAGACCACCAGCATCGTTTCTATTCCCGCCTGTCCGTGTCGGGTGTGCGGGTCCTGGAAGCAGGCGCTTCCGCAATGTTTGAGGCTTCTGACGGGCTCTCTTTGAACCAGTACCGAGTGCGTGTTAGCTCAAGGCCGCGGGGGGCTGATGCGATAAAGCACGTGTCTTAGCAACTGTGGATGGCTGTCCGGGACGCGAGGGTGATCGAAGCTGCCCGAGGGGACTCTCTCCATGCCGATCCGCTCCATGACGGCGACCGAGCGGTGGTTTGCTTCGACCGCGAAGGAAACGATTTCTGGCAGTCCCTTGTTGGCGAATCCATATCGCAGAAGCGCGCGTGCCGCTTCGGTGATGTAGCCGTGGCCCCAGAAGCGGGTGGCAAGCCGCCAGCCGATCTCCACTGTCTTTTCCGGCAGGATCGGGAAGAGACCCGCCTTTGACAGTCCACAGAAGCCGATCGGCTCGGCGCTCTCCTTCAGTTCGACCGCGTAGAAGCCGAGGCCCGTCGCGTCGATCACAGCGCGGATGCGCTCCATCAACAGGTCCGCTTCGGCCGGCGTGCGGCGGAAGGGAAAGAACTCCATCACCTTGGGATCGCGGTTGATCTCGCGAAACAGGTCGCGATCGCCGTCGCGCCAGTTGCGCAGGATGAGCCGCGGCGTTTCAATGATCGGGTCCATGAAGCTCTGTGTCCCCGTCAGGGAGTGACGAAATCCGTCTTGCGATAGCCCTGGAGATAGAGCAGGGCAGTCAGGTCGCCGTGGTCGATGCGGATCTTCGCCTGGGCGGCGACCGAAGGCTTGGCGTGGAGCGCGACGCCGGAGCCGGCGAGTTCCAGCATCCCAAGGTCGTTGGCTCCGTCGCCAACGGCGATCGCTTCATGGGTGTCAATGCCGAGGCGGGCGGCAATGTCGAGGAGTGCATCGACCTTGGCCTGTTTGCCGAGGATCGGTTCGGCCACTTCGCCGGTCAGAAAACCGCCCTGTTCCAGAAGGGTGTTGGCACGGTTCTCGTGGAAACCGAGGCGGGACGCGATCGGCGCAGTGAAAACGGTAAATCCGCCAGATACCAGCGCCGTGTAATGTCCCTTGGCCTTCATCGTGGCGATCAGTTCCCGTCCGCCGGGCGTCAGCGTGATGCGCTTTTCAATCACTTCGTCGACCACTTTGATCGGCAGCCCCTTCAACAGTGCGACGCGCTCGCGTAGTGCCGGTTCGAAGGCGATTTCGCCGTTCATGGCGCGGGCGGTGATCTGCGAGACTTTGTCCTTCAGCCCGACTTCGGCCGCCAGTTCGTCGATACACTCCTGACCGATCATGGTCGAATCCATGTCGGCGATCAGGAATTTCTTCCGCCGGGTGTCGACGTTTTGCACGGCGACGTCGATCTTCTGCTCGCCGATCAGTGCACGAAGGCTTGCCTCGGCAACGGATCCGTCCGTGCCGTCCTTCAGCACGATGTCGCAGGCGATGCCGTCCGCCAGCCAGTAAAGGCCGGAGGCATTCAGACTTTCCGCGGCGCGCTCGGCGAGTGCTGTGGTTAGGATCGGATTTGACGGATTGGCGAGAAGCGTGGCAACGAGGGCCATGATGGAAAATCCTGAAAACGACATCGACGCGATCCTGATAGCCGGACCGACCGCCAGCGGCAAGTCTGCGCTGGCGCTGGAACTCGCAAAGCAGCATGGTGGACATGTCATCAATGCCGACAGCATGCAGGTCTACGACACCTTGCGGGTGTTGACGGCGCGGCCGTCCGAGACGGAGATGGGGGGCATACCCCATCATCTCTACGGCCATGTGCGGGCCGGTGCAGCCTATTCCACCGGTGACTGGCTACGCGAGGCGGCGGCGCTGATCGCGGAGTTGAGGGCCAAGCGCGTGCTGCCGGTGATCGTCGGGGGCACGGGGCTCTACTTCAAGGCACTTAGTGGCGGGCTTTCCGATATGCCGGAGGTCCCGGCCGAGATCCGCGAGCGGTTGCGGCAGCGGCTGACGGAGGAAGGTGCGGAGGTGCTTCACCGCGAACTCGAAGTGCGGGATCCGGCGCTTGCCGCAAGGCTCAATCGGCAGGACGGTCAGCGGATCGTTCGGGCGCTCGAAGTGTTGGACGCGACCGGACAGTCGATCGCTGCGTTCCAGGAAAAGCGCGGGCCGGTCGTCGTCGATCCGCAACGGGCGCGCAAGATCGTCAAACTGCCAGACCGCTCGGTGCTGCACCAACGGATCAATCGCCGTTTCGAAAAAATGTTCGATGAGGGCGCGGTTGCCGAAGTCGAGGCCTTGTTGCGGCTCGGTCTTTCACCCGAAATGCCGGCGGTGAAGGCAATCGGCGTATCGCAGATCACCGCCATGCTGCGGGGCGATATGACGGCGGAACAGGTGATCGAGCAGGCATCGGCGGCCACCCGGCAATATGCCAAACGACAGATGACCTGGTTGCGCAACCAGATGGACGACAGCTGGGAACGGATCGGTTGAGGCAGAACCGTGTGGACCGCCGCTATCAGCCCATGCCGGCTTCAATCCTTGCGATAGAGGCTCGACAACGGCTTTTTCAGAATGCTTTCGCGCAAGGACAAACCAGGCTCCCGGCGGGCGGTGGGGGCGGGCTCTATGTGCTCGGGCGATGGCTGTGAGCCGGACCTTGCGGCAAGGGCTTCGCGTGTCGGGATGACCGGATCGTCAAAACGACGCAAGCCGCGAGGCAGTTCGTCGCCCGGCGAGGTGCGCGGCAGCATGTCCGGGCGGTAGTGCTCGATCGGTGGCTCCGTTGCCTGCGGGGCGGAGGAGGTGGGGCTGAAGGTGGACCGCCGGGCAGCCCGTTCAACCGGGTCCGGAGCAGGTTTAAGCAGCGCCTGACGGATCTCCTCGAAGGTTGCGTCAGCACGGAGCGGGGGAAGCTGATCGAGTGTGGTGTCGGTCGCCTCCTCGCCCGCAATGTCGGAGCGTGCCGTGTCTTCGCCATCGGGGCCGCCATGATAGGAAGTGGCAGCGTCGAAACTCTGCTGGAAGGCGGAAATGTCAGGGCCGGAAATGGCGCGCATGCGGCTGACGATGGTGCGCAGGTCGACGGTGTCAGGGCCTTCGTCAGAGACTTTCGCGGTCACGCCATTGGCCTTGGGCAAATGGCTCTGGTCGACGCGGGTGAAGCGCATGCGCATGGGCACGGCGATTGCCTCACCGAATGCGATCGCCTCGCCATTGCCGATTGACGAGATAAAGCTCGTGGTCGAGATCGACGAGTCCGGAATGGCCGAGCGGATGATCTCCTGGTCATGATCATTGGAGAGGCGCATGGCGAAGAGCGTTGAGCACTGCGACAGGATGGTCTGGTCGAGTTCACCGGGTCGCTGGGTGATGACGCCGAGCGATACGCCGTATTTGCGCCCCTCCTTGGCGATGCGGGCGATGGCCTGGCGGGTCGGGAAGAAGCCGAGATTGGGGTCGGCGGGCACGTAGCGGTGGGCTTCCTCGCACACGACCAGCATGTGAATTGCGCCATTCGACCAGAGCGCAAGCTCGAATGCCATGCGGCAAAGCACGGAGGCGACGGAATTGACCACTTCCGACGGGATGCCGGCAAGCTGGAAGGTCGAGATCGGCCGGTCGTCTCCCGGGATGCGGAAGATGTGGGCGATCGTCTCCATGATCGTGTCGCTGATCGTATTGTTGGAGAACATGAAATGGTAGCGCGGATCGTTGATCGCTGCGATGATGCGCATCTTCAGCGATCGCAGCAGCGGCTTTTCTCCGCGCCCCTCGAGTCTGCCGATGCGTTCGTCGATCAGTGCGAGCAGGTCGGCGATGCGATAGGGGACCGGCGTGTCGGCGGTCATCGAACTCTTGTCGCCGGAGCGGCGCATCAATGCGCTTTCATTGCCGCGGAAGGCTCGCTTCGCCTCCGGCATCAGGTCCCGCAGGATGTCGAGTTCGTCGGCAATCGGTGGACGGCCGCGGAACAGGACTTCGGCGAATTCCTCCAGCCTCATCAGCCAGAAGGGGAGGTCGAGCGTGTCCGTGTCGATGACGACCGCGTATTCTGGGAAGGCGGCGGCGAATTCATTGTGCGGATCGAGGATCAGCACCCGTAGTTTCGGGTCGCTTTCGATCGCCTTGCGCAGGAGCAATGAGACGGCTGTCGATTTGCCGACACCGGTCGAGCCGACCACGGCGAAGTGCTTCGACAGCATGGAAGGGACGTGGATCGTCGCGTCGATACTCGCGTCCTGGGTCAGTTTGCCAATCACGGCGGTGTCGCGCTGGCCAGTATCGTATATGCGTGACAGGTCTGCGGCACGGATGCGGTGGGCGATGGCGCCGAGATAAGGGTAGCGGGAAATACCGGTTGAAAAATCCTCGCGCCCGTTGTCTGCGACCTGCACCTCGCCGAGCAATTCGACCTCGATGAGGAAGTAGTTGTCGTCGTGTTCGCCCCAGTTCTTCGAGCCGGTCTGCATGGAATAGGCGAGTGCCACGACGCGGTTCGTGCCGACCGTGATCGAGATCAGCCGGCCGACCGACCAGAGTTCGGTCAAATCCGTGCCGCCGCCTTCCGCCACTGCGGCGATGGTCGCGCGCGCGCCGTTGCACGCGACCACGCGACCGAGCAGCCGATTGCCCGGAGCCATCCGGTCACGACGGTCCTGTTCGCCGGCGGCGTCGGATGTGTGAAGATCACCGTTGCGCAATATTTGCTCCCTTGTCGGGCGTAGTCTAGTCGTTCAGGCTTTAACAGGGCGTATAGCGATTGTGCGATATTGTGGGCGTATGCGCCCG
Organism: Paenirhizobium naphthalenivorans; assembly: GCF_007992095.1. Taxonomy (GTDB): domain Bacteria; phylum Pseudomonadota; class Alphaproteobacteria; order Rhizobiales; family Rhizobiaceae; genus Allorhizobium; species Allorhizobium naphthalenivorans. Next base: position 20,210 of record NZ_BJZP01000024.1, on the reverse strand, counting down.
ATCCGGACCGGAATGGCCCATTTTTTTGGTCTGGTCTACGTTGACGCCTGCCGGATTTCTGGCTATCTCTCTCAGCATGAATAATTCGCAGATCCTTATCGTGGTGGGAAAGCGCATGGGCAGGGTGGTGTAACCACCCGGCGACAGCCACCCATGCGCTAGATGACAGGCTCCTCAAAGGGGCCTTTTTTTATGGCCAAAACCGGGGTAGCACCCTTTTCAAGAAAACACGCAAGATAGTTCAGACGGGAAGAGGCATGACGGGCAAAGACAATCAGATGACGGGGGCGGAGATCGTCCTCAAGGCGCTGAAGGACAACGGGGTCGAGCATATTTTCGGCTATCCGGGCGGCGCCGTGCTGCCGATTTATGACGAGATCTTCCAGCAGGACGAGATCCAGCACATCCTCGTGCGCCACGAGCAGGGCGCCGGGCATGCGGCCGAGGGCTATGCCCGTTCGACGGGCAAGGTCGGCGTCATGCTGGTGACCTCCGGTCCGGGTGCCACCAATGCCGTCACGCCGTTGCAGGACGCGCTGATGGACAGTATTCCGCTCGTCTGCATTTCGGGCCAGGTTCCGACCTCGCTGATCGGTTCCGACGCCTTCCAGGAATGCGACACTGTTGGCATTACCCGGCCATGCACCAAGCACAACTGGCTGGTCAAAGACGTCAACGACCTCGCCCGGGTCATCCATGAGGCATTTCGCATAGCCCAGTCCGGTCGTCCCGGCCCGGTTCTGGTCGACGTGCCGAAGGATGTGCAGTTCGCCACGGGGACCTATACGCCGCCGTCCAATCACGTCATCCAGAAGAGCTACCAGCCGAAGGTGCAGGGCGACATCAACGCTATCCGCGCTGCCGTCGAGCTGATGGCCAATGCACGGCGCCCGATCATCTATTCGGGCGGCGGAGTCGTCAACTCCGGGCCGGAAGCGTCCAAGTTGCTGCGCGAACTGGTTGACCTTACCGATTTCCCGATCACCTCGACTTTGATGGGGCTCGGCTCCTATCCCGCTTCGGGCAAAAACTGGCTCGGCATGCTCGGCATGCACGGGTCCTACGAAGCGAACATGGCGATGCATGATTGCGACGTCATGGTCTGCATCGGCGCGCGCTTTGATGACCGTATCACCGGCCGTCTCAACGCATTTTCGCCGAACTCGAAGAAGATCCACATCGACATTGATCCGTCGTCGATCAACAAGAACGTTCGGGTTGACATTCCGATCGCCGGCGATGTCGGCCATGTGCTTGAGGACATGGTCAGGTTGTGGCGGGCGCTGGAGAAAAAGCCGGACGCCAGCCAGACGGCCGATTGGAAGCGAAGCGTCGATCAATGGCGGGCGCGCAAGTCGTTTGCCTATACGCCGTCGAAGGACGTCATCATGCCGCAATACGCCATCGAGCGGCTGTCGGCGCTGACCCAGGGTCGTGACACCTATATCACCACCGAAGTCGGCCAGCATCAGATGTGGGCGGCACAGTATTTCGGCTTTGAGCAGCCGAACCGCTGGATGACATCGGGTGGCCTCGGCACCATGGGCTATGGCTTCCCGGCGGCGATCGGCGTGCAGATCGCTCATCCCGAAAGCCTCGTCATCGACATCGCCGGCGACGCCTCGATCCAGATGTGCATCCAGGAAATGTCGTGTGCCGTGCAATATGAGGCGCCGGTGAAGATCTTCATCCTCAACAATCAGTACATGGGCATGGTACGTCAGTGGCAGCAGCTCCTGCACGGTAACCGGCTGTCGCATTCCTATACCGAAGCGCTGCCGGACTTTGTGAAGCTGGCGGACGCCTATGGCGCGGTCGGCCTGCGTTGCGACAATCCGGCTGATCTCGATGACGCCATCCTGGAGATGATCGACGTCAAGAAGCCGGTGATCTTCGATTGCCGCGTCGCCAATCTTGCCAATTGCTTCCCGATGATCCCGTCGGGCAAGGCGCATAACGAAATGCTTTTGCCCGACGAGGCGACTGACGAGGCCGTGGCCAATGCCATTGACGCCAAGGGCCGCCAGTTGGTTTGACGATTGAATAGGAACAAAGACATGAACGCACAGCTTCAGCCGACCGGTTCGGCCTATTTCATCGCCAAGGAAACCGCTGCCGCCGAGAGCCACACGCTTTCGGTCCTCGTCGACAACGAACCGGGTGTGCTCGCCCGCGTCATCGGCCTATTCTCCGGCCGGGGCTACAACATTGAAAGCCTGACGGTCTCCGAGACCGAGCACGAGGCACATCTGTCGCGCATCACCATCGTGACGCGCGGCACGCCGAGCGTGCTTGAGCAGATCAAGGCACAGCTAGAGCGCATCATTCCGGTTCACCGGGTGGTGGATCTGACGGTGCGCGCCCGTGACCTCGGTCAGGAGCGCCCGGTCGAGCGGGAAGTGGCCCTCGTCAAGGTCGCTGGAACAGGGGAGACCCGCGCCGAGACGCTGCGGTTGGCCGACGCCTTCCAGGCCAAGGTCGTCGACGCAACCGTCGAGCATTTCATCTTCGAGATCACCGGCAAGTCGGCAAAGATCGATCAGTTCGTGGCGACCATGAAGCCGCTCGGCCTGAACGAGATTTGCCGCACCGGTATCGCTGCGATGAACCGAGGCCCGCAGGGCATGTGATCTGCCTGCAAGGGTCTCTTGTTTGGCATATGAGCGGGCGGCCTATCGGTCGCCCGCTTTCTTTTTTGTTTCGTCGAGAAAGAGGCTGGCGGACCGAAGCTGAGGCTAGAACATCGACATCTGCGCCGGTGTTGGCTTGGCCTCCGGTTCGGGCTCGGCGCTTGCGATGGTTTCGTCCGGTCCGGCCTTCGGCTTCGGATTCAGTCTTGAGCCGGGCGTGTCTGGCTTCGCTTTGGCCTGTTGCTGAGCAGCGCTTTCCGCTGTGCTGAATTCGGCAATGAAGCCACTGAGGATATCCATCAAGGTGGTCCGTGCCAGAGCATAGTGGACGAATTGGCCGCGCTTTTCGCGGGTGATCAGTCCGGCCGTTTCGAGGATCGTGAGGTGCTGGGAAATCGAAGGCTTGGCCATGTCGAAATGACTGGCGATCTCGCCGGCGGTGAGGCCGGAGGCGGTGAGATATTTTAGGATGGCACGACGCGGCGGGGCGCTCAGCGCCTGGAAGACCTGCTGGACGCGTCGCTCATCCTTGCCGGAAATCTTCTTTTTTGTCTGCTTCTTCACGTCAATATACCGTCGTTGAAATGCGCATCCAGTTGCCTGAATTTCTATAATTAGGAAGCTTCCTAAATGTCTATGGAATGTTTGCTATTTAGTTCCAGAGCTAAATAGCTCGTTTTGACGGAGTGCCGGTTGGCGCTTTTGGCCTTCACAGCATTTCGAGAGGCGTGTTTCTCTCCGGGGGCGGGAAGGCGGTGTCGAGTACGGCCCAGTCCTCGTCACTGATGTCGAGGTCGACGGCATCGCGATTTTCCCGCACACGTCGGAGGTTGGAGGATTTCGGGATGGCGCTCACACCGTCGCGCTCGAGCAGGAAGGCGAGCGCGACCTGCGCGGGGGTGGCCTGGTAGACCTTGGCAATGCGGATCAATTCCGGATGCTGGATGAGGCGACCCTGTTCGATCGGCGAGTAGGCCATAACCGGTATATTATGCGTTTGGCACCAGGGGAGCAGATCGTATTCGATGCCGCGGCGTGACAGGTTATAAAGCACCTGATTGACGGCGCAGTTTTCGCCGCCGGGAACTGTGAGTAACTCCTCCATATCGGCGCGGTCGAAATTGGAGACGCCCCAGGCGCAGATCTTGCCGGCGGCCCGCAAGGTCTCGAAGGCGGCGACCGTGTCGGCCAGCGGATGCTCGCCGCGCCAGTGCAGCAGGTAGAGATCGAGCCGGTCGGTGCCAAGCCGCTGAAGGCTAGCCTCGCAGGCGACAGTCGTGCCTTCGCGGCTGGCGTTCCAGGGATAGACTTTGGAGACCAGGAAGACCTCATCGCGTCTATCCTCCAGCGCCTTGCCGACGATAAGTTCGGCGCCGCCCTCGCCATACATTTCCGCCGTATCGATCAGCGTCATGCCGAGATCGATGCCGAGCCGCAGGCTTTCGATCTCGTCGCGCGCGCGCGCCTTTGCCTCGCCCATCTGCCAGGTGCCGAGGCCGAGCGCCGGGATGTCGATGCCGGAGGGCAGGGTGACGGTGGGGATCGGTTCGTGCATCGGAATACCTCGTCGCTGGCAGTCACGCCAGCTTAGCCGAGTGCCTGCTGCTTGCAAGGATCGCCAGATTGCCACGGTGACAAATCGACAGTGGCGGCCGGCGGCGCCCGCAACTAACGTGCAGCGGCTTTTTCGGGAGACCTGCCTTGGATACTGCTACACTGACGGCGCTGATGACTTTCGCCTTCGCCACCTCGATCACACCGGGGCCGAACAATATGATGCTGTTTGCCTCGGGGGTGAATTTCGGCTTCCGCCGGACGATCCCGCATATGCTCGGCATTGGCGTCGGCTTCCTGTCGCTCTTGATCGGAGTGGGGCTTGGGCTCGGTGCGCTGTTCGCCACCGTTCCTATCCTCTACACCGGCCTGAAGATCGCCGGTGGCCTCTATCTGCTCTATATAGCCTGGAAGATCGGCTCTTCGCGCACTCTCGGAGAGGGCAAGGTTGGTGGCAAGCCTATGACTTTCCTCGGTGCTGCCGCCTTCCAATGGGTCAACCCCAAGGCCTGGGTGATGGCTGTCACGGCGATGTCGGTCTATGTCGACGAGCGCAGCTATCTGTGGAGTGTGATTGTTGTCGGCCTGGTCTTTGCCGCGGTCAACTTGCCGAGCGTGTCGACCTGGGCAAGCTTCGGCTCGGTGTTGCGCGAATGGCTTTCCGTGCCGGTGCGATTGAAGTGGTTCAACATCACCATGGCGCTGCTACTGGTCGCCAGCCTGTGGCCTATGCTCAAGTAGTCAATTCGACGCTATTGCCAATGGTCCAAGCGTGAATAAGACTAAGCGCTTGGATGAAGGAAGAGTGATTTGTTTGACCACAGCCATGATCATGATCACGACAACCATTATTCCGACATGCAGGCTCGGGTGCGTGCGCTGGAGACCCTGCTGACGGAAAAGGGATTGATCGATCCAGCGGCCATCGACGCGATTGTCGAGACCTACGAGACCAGGGTCGGCCCGCGCAACGGGGCGCGCGTGGTGGCGAAGGCCTGGGCCAATCCGGATTTTGCCGAATGGCTGCGCGTTGACGCGACCGCGGCGATCGCCAGCCTCGGCTACACCGGCCGCCAGGGCGAGCACATGCGCGCCGTGTTCAACACGCCGGACACCCACAACATGGTCGTCTGCACGCTCTGTTCCTGTTACCCCTGGGCGGTGCTCGGGTTGCCGCCGGTCTGGTACAAGGCGCCGGCCTACCGCTCGCGCGCCGTGATCAATCCGCGCGCCGTGCTGGCCGAATTCGGCGTGACGCTGAGCCCGGAAACGCAGATCCGCGTATGGGATTCGACGGCGGAGCTTCGCTATCTCGTCGTGCCCGAGCGTCCCGCCGGCATGGACGACCTGGGCGAGGAGGCTCTCGCCGGCCTCGTCACCCGCGATTCGATGATCGGCACGGGCTTGGCGCTCGCTCCGAGAACCGCATCGTGAACGGGCCGCACGATCTCGGCGGACAGATGGGCTTCGGCCCGGTGGCGCCGGAGAAGGACGAACCGGTCTTCCATGCAGACTGGGAGAAGCGGGCGCTCGGCCTGACGTTGTCCTGCGGCGCCTTCGGAGCGTGGAACATCGACGAAAGCCGGCACGTGCGCGAAAGCATTCCGCCCGCGGACTATCTCTCGGCGAGCTATTACGAGATCTGGATCCGGGCGCTCGACACGTTGCTGGAACGGCACGGATTTGCCACGCGCGACGAGCTTCGTTCGGGGAAGAGCCTGACGCAAGGGGCGGTGCCCATGTGCATACTGAAGGCCGAGATGGTGGCCGGCATGCTCGCCCGTGGTGGGCCGTGCGACCGGCCTGTGCATGTCGAGCCTCAGTTTGCCGCCGGTGACCGCGTCAAGACCCGCAACTCTCATCCGGAGTCCCATACGCGCCTGCCGCGCTATGCGCGCGGCAAGCTCGGCAGGATCGAGGCGGTGCAGGGCAGCTTCGTATTCCCCGATGACAATGCGCATGGGAACGGCGAGAACCCCCAATGGGTCTATACCGTGGTTTTCGACGCGGCCGAGATCTGGGGCGACGGCTGCGACCCGACGCTCACCGTGTCGGTCGACGCCTGGGAGAGCTATCTTGAGCACCTGTGAGATCACGTCCGCCTTGTGGCAATCGCCCGGCCTGCCGAAGTCGACCGAGGGAGATCCGGTGTTTGGCGAGCCGTGGCATGCGCAGGCGTTTGCTATGACCGTGCATTTGCACGAGAGGGGCTTGTTCAGCTGGGGCGAGTGGGCCAAGTCCCTGTCGGACGAACTGCACAGGCCCGGGCGGGCCGCGGACGGTTCGGACTATTTCGACGGCTGGGTGGCCGCGCTGACCACGCTGCTCGCCGCCAAGGGGCTCGCCGAGACGGAGACGGTGCTTTCGCTGCAGGAAAGCTGGAAGCGTGCGGCAGAGGCCACGCCGCATGGCAGCCCGATCGTGCTCGCCAACGATCCGCTGCGTTGCTCCTGATTTCCGTATTCCCGGTTCGGTTGCATTTGTTTCTGCTTGGAGTATCGTCCGACATAGGTACGGGCAATGCAAGCTGGGGGACCGGATGGCTGCGGAAACAACCATTTCAGAGGACCGGGAACAACAGGCCAAAGACACAGAAGCGCAGACCAAGAAGGAACTCGTGAACGAGAAGAGACGGGAACGGTCGCTCGGCGTCTATCTGTTGATCCTGCCGATCCTTCTGACGTGTCTGCTGGTGGCGATCTGGCCGAGCCCCTTTACGCCTCTGGGGGAGACCATCCCCGAATTGCGATCCCTATGGAACTTCACCGATCAGGTCGAGGTCCGGCTGCTGATGATCGTGCTGGTCTCGGGTGCGCTCGGAAGCGCGGTCTCCGCGGCGCGCACCTACGCCAATTTCCACGGCCTCGGCCGCTATGAGCCTAGCTGGACCTGGTGGTACCTGATGAAGGTGCCGATCGGCATGGGGCTGTCGCTGTTCCTCTACATGGTGGTGCGCGGCGGGCTGTTTTCGGCTTCGCTCAACGACAGCGGCGCGGTGATGAACACGGCCAATCCGTTCGGCTTTGCCGCACTCGGCGCGCTGGCCGGCATGTTCGCCAAGGAGGCATCGGACAAGCTGGAGGAAATCTTCAAGGCGGTGTTCCGCACGGCTGAGAAGCCGGTCGTGGCGCGGCCGAAGATCGACAGGCTCGATCCAGCCGTCAAGAAAGTGCATGACCCGGACCTGACGCTCAAGGTGGAGGGCAGCGGCTTCGATGCCAAGTCCACCGTCAAGGTCGGCGACAAGAAGAGGGACAGTGTCTTCAAGACTGCGGGCCTGCTGGTCGTGACCCTGTCGTCCGAGGATCTGGCCAAGGCGGGTAAGCTGCCGGTCGTGGTCATGGCCGGCACGCAAAACGGTGGCGCCTCGGTGGAGGTCGAGCTGGCGGTCGTCGGCTGACTGGATGGAAGCGGCAGGTGTCGGTCGGCTGTGCCTCCGGCCCGTTTGGCCTTGTCAGGTCTCGAACTGCCGGTAGCACTCGTCGGCCACCTGCTGCAGCCGTTCGCGCGAGATCTCGCCGGTCACGGCATAGCCGATCGGGCCGTCGATCCAGTAAAAAGTCTCGAGATCTCCGAGGCTCGCATAACGGAAGCTGGTTTCGCGGTTTTCCTCGTTGCGGCCGAGCAGCACGGTGATCCGTTCGCCGGCATCGTCCTCGTACATCAGCAGCGCGCCGGCCTTGCCGCTGACTGGCACGAGCCGGCCGCCGACAAGTTTCAGGCCTATGGTCGTGAGGTTGGGGATGCGCAAGGGCGTGTCGAGCCGCTTGCCGAGCCAAGCGGCGAGATGTTGCTGCTCGTCGGCGCCGACCTCGACCGGATGGCGGATGTCGCTGGCATAGATCAGGAAAGCCGAGCGTGACTGGTCTGGCAGCGTGGCGACGCTCTGCAGGGCCGGTTGCGGTTCGCCGGTGAACAATGGCGGGGCCAACTGACCGGCAACAGTGCCGCCGACGAAGATCGTCACCGCGGCGGCGGCCTGCCAGAGACGGGGGTGATTTCGGGCGGAGCCGCGTTCGGTCCTCGCACCAGCCTTCGAAACAAGGGTGTCGTCGTCCGCCCGTGCCTCGGCGAGGCTGGCAAAGAGGTCGCGGATGTCCGCATTTTGCCGTTGCCAGTCGGCGACCATCGCGGCGGCGTCCGGATTGGCGTCCAGCCAGGTCTCGACCTCACGCCGCTGATCGGGATCGAGAAAGCCGTCGACATAGGCATGCAGGTCGTTTTCACTGACGGGGGTGTTTCTGTCGGTCATCGCGGTCTCCGCAACGAGATAATGTTGCTGTCGTTCAATTGATCGCGCAGGCGCTGGCGGGCGCGCGACAGGCGGGACATGACGGTGCCGATCGGCAGATCGAGCATGTCGGCCACTTCCTGATAGCCGTAGCCCTCGACGGTGACCAGCATCAGTACGGCACGGTTTTCCTCCGGCAGGCTGTCGAGGGCCGCCACCAGCCGGTCGCGCTCGAGCGGATCGCTGGGGACCTCGGCCGCCGGCAGTCCGGCCGCCTCGTCTATGCTGACGGCCGGATGACGCGCGTTATGGCGATAGCGGTTGCGATAGAGGTTGGTCATGATCGCATAGGTCCAGGCCTTGAGGTTGATGCCACGCCAGTGGCGCCGGTTGGTCAGGGCCTTCTCGACGCAATCCTGCAGCAGGTCGTCACCTTCGGCATCCGAGCGGGCAAGGCTGCGCGCGTAGCGCCTGAGCTGTGGAAGCAGCGCGAGGACGTCGCGTTCGAACGGGCCGTAGCCGGGAGCGGTTTCCCCCGGCTTCCGGTTATCGTCGTCAGGGCCTTGCGGCATTCCAGACACCTTTCACGCCGTCGCCGGTGGCGTCGCCTTGCTTCATGTCCTTGACCCAGAAGTAGAGCGGCTTGCCGTCTTTGGCCCATTGCAGGGTGCCGCCCTTGCGGGTCACCAGCGAATATGCACCTTCGGCCTTGGCGCCGGAAGCGGCGATGAAGGGCGGCCAGTTCTTGGCGCAGGCGTCATAGCAGTTGGAGACGCCCTTCCTGTCGTTCTTGAAGGTGTAGAGGGTCATGCCGTTGTCGGCGGCGACGACCGGTCCCTTGCCGCTCTTCACGGTCTTGACCGGGGCGGCGAGCGCGGAGCCGGCCAAGGCGGCGAGCGCGATGCTGAGGAGAATGCGGTTTCTCATGGATGTCTTCTCCGGAGAGGTTACGGCAGGCGCCGTTATGGGCTTGCCTGTGCAGTAGACATCGCAAGAGGCCGTTTTATTCCCACCCTGACACGATATTCTTTTTGCCCGTGCAGAGGCGTCAAGGAAACGGCGTTGGCGCGCCAAACGTTGCGTAGCGCCTGCGAATGTAAAACGCAAAATGGGCATTCTGGCACCTCGGCCGGTTCTCTGCCCACGGCGGTGATCTTTATGATGGCTCCCGTCGCAAACCTTGGGACGGGTCGACCGAGGTCCGGCCTTCGCCTTGCCAAGGACGGGGAATCCTGCCAAGCACCATTCCATGCAATTCGCACCCCAGCAGGACGAAGCCCTGAAAGCCGTTTCGACATGGCTGAAGGAGGGCAAGCAGCCGGTGTTTCGCCTGTTCGGTTATGCCGGCACGGGCAAGACGACCCTTGCCAAGCATTTCGCCGAGAATGTCGATGGTGACGTGTTATTCGCCGCCTTCACCGGTAAGGCGGCCCAGGTGCTGCGCTCGCGCGGCGCGTCGAACGCCAAGACCATCCACTCGCTGATCTATCGTCCGCGCGGCGAGGAAGCCGTTGAGGATGAGGAAACCGGCCGCACGTCGATTGCGCCGATGTTCTCGATCAACCGGCAGAGTCCGGTGGCGAAGGCTGCGTTGATCGTCATCGATGAATGCTCGATGGTCGACGAGCAGCTCGGTCGCGACTTGATGAGCTTCGGCACGCCGATTCTGGTGCTCGGCGACCCGGGCCAGCTGCCGCCGGTTTCGGGCGGTGGCTTCTTCACCGACCAGGAGCCCGACTACCTGCTCACCGACATTCACCGCCAGGCGCGCGACAACCCGATCATCCAGCTCGCCATGCATGTGCGCGAGGGCAAGGAGATCATGTATGGCGACTATGGTACCGCCAGGGTGATCTCGAAGAACGAGGTGACGCAGGATCTGGTGCTGGGTGCCGATCAGGTGCTGGTCGGCACCAACAAGACACGGCGGCGCTATAATAAGCGGCTGCGGGAACTGAAGGGCTTTACGGTCGACCATCCGCAAGCCGGCGACAAGCTCGTGTGTCTGAGGAACGACCAGGTAAAGGGGTTGCTTAACGGCTCGCTGTGGCAGGTGATGACGTCCTCGCGCGAGACGGTGAAGCCGGGCATCAATCTGTTGATCAAGCCGGAAGACGACGACATGGATCGCGGGGCCGCCAAGATCAAACTGCTGAAGGCGGCCTTCGAGGATGTCGACACGGAAATCCCTTGGTCGACACGCAAGCGCTACGATGAATTCGATTACGGCTATGCGCTGACGGTGCACAAGGCCCAGGGTTCGCAGTGGAACGACGTCGTCTTGTTCGACGAGAGCTGGGCATTTCGCGATACGCGCGAGCGCTGGCTTTATACGGCGGTCACCCGTGCAGCGGAGACGCTCACCATCGTCCGGTGAGCGTCTTTCCCTGATCACTTACTGCTTGAGCATCGTCAGGGTCATGGCAACGTCACGCTCGCCCTTGCCGGAGGCGGTGGCTATATCGACCAGCGACTTGCCGGTTTCTGCCGCAGTGAAGCCCTTTTCCTTGAGAATGGCGATGAAAGCCTCTTCCGTCTGGCCATAGAGCGGTGCGACCTGGGCAGGCGTGCCATTGGTGACGAGCTCGATCATGGCGACCTGGGGAGAAACGGAGGATTCTCCGGTTAGGGCCGGCCACGCCATGACGATACCGGCGGCAAGCGACAGGCCGAGTGCGATCGCCATGGGCGGACGCTTGAAATACGTCAGGAACGGCCGCCAATTTTTCCAGATATGAAGGATGAAGGGAAGGATCAGCACCATGCTCAGCCATTCGTGCATCTCCCGAAAGGCCGAAGTGCTGAAGTGGAAGAACAGGGCGATGCCCGAGATGAGCGAGACGAGGAAGAGGCCGGTGGTGAAGGGCGTGGCATAGCGTGAAAGGAAGGTGGGCATTGGGAGGACCATCTGTTTGTTGTTTTCGTCCAACAGTTAATATCGTCCAGCTGCCATGTCCCGTTAAATCGTCGTCATTTTTGACAAAGCCCAAGTATTGTTCATGATGCGACCAAGCCCAGCAGGACAGCCTTGGCGACTGCCTGGAAGCGGTTGTGGGCATCGAGTTTGCGGATTATCGCCGTCTCCAGCGTTTCGACTTGCGAACTGGTCAGCGACAGGGCGTGTGCCACGCGCGCAGGCGTATAATCTTCGGCCATCAGTTCGACGCAGCGGCGCTCAAGCTCGGTTAGCGCAATGGTGTCGTCGGGCAGGGCAGCGCGGTCGACTGGTCCGTCGATAACGCCATGCGACACGAGCGACGCGAGTTGCTGCAATTGTCTATGAATGGTCGAAAGATCGGCAGTCAGTTCGCGCTTGCGAGCGAGGAGCGCGTCCTCAAAAATCCGGTTGGCTTCGGCGGTGGAGTTCGCCGATCTCAGTGCTTCAAGCAGATCCTGGATCCCGGCTACCGGCATGCCAATCTCGCGGCAGGCGTTGATCAGCGCCATGCGGGCGATGTCCGAGTGGCCGTAGACCCGCATCAGACCGATGCGTTGGGCAGAGATCAGGCCTTTTTCCTCGTAGAAGTGAAGCGTGCGGTGGGTGATGCCGAAGATCTCGGCCATGTCGGCAATCGGGATGGGCTCTGCCGGCATGTCGCGCGGCAGCGGGATGTCTGGAAGGTGGATGGCCCCCGCAGGGGGGGCTAAGGGGCGATGGCTGTCTTTCTGCAGGTGTTCCGATCCGTCCGCCATGACCTCTCCCTGTCTAGCGTTGCATCTAGTCTGCAATTCTAACGGCTTTCGCAAAGGACAAGGCCCAGCGCATCCCCCTGCGCTGTTATGCTGCGTCCACCCACAGTTGTGTTTTAATATGCGAATGAACAAGACTAGTCCGCATTTGACGGTTTGGCAAATGCTATCGTCAAGCCGAAGGTGGCTCAGGATTGGCGGATTGTCAGGGCCAGGAGGTCAGACAACTCAGTGATGAAAGCAGGTAGCCTCTGGGGGTGGACGAGGCGCTGCTGGTGGCGGCTCGCTTCGAGGTACGCGTCATGCGAGTTCTCGAGTCTGTAATGATATGTCGCCTCAAGGGAGTCCATTAGCGGCGTCGAAATACCATTTTCGCTGCAGAACGCATAGATCTCCCCGCTAAGCGTCATAGTCTGCGCGCCGAACAGGTTGGCGAAGGCGGCGACCTGACGGCTGCTGGCCGAGCCCGCGGCGGGACGCGATTGCGCTGAGATCGTTGCGCCGGTGGCGGGGTGCACGAGGCGGGCACGGAGCGGGCCGGTGCCGTGCGCCGAATCCAGCTTGAGCAGGAAATCAAGGCATCGGGGTTCGGCCGGGAAGGGAGATCGCAGCGGGGCCAGACTCAAGGCGCAGAGTCTCGTCTCCAAGAATCGTAGTGCATTCTCGAAAGTTCTCGCGCGCCAGTCGCTCGTTGAACTGATCACAATATGGATCTGCGGAAGGTCTGGCAATTGATCGTCGGGGGTCTGAGCAGGCTGACCACGTCCGGGTTGGTGGTCGCTGCCAGCACCAGTCGGCCGGTCTATGCGGATCGCACCGTCCAGATCCCCTTCCGCGGCGGGGAGGCCGGCCACTGCGCTTTCAAGCGTGCGCCGGACGTCCGCCCGCACCTCATAGACCGGGACGTAACCGCCGAGCGGAATGCGGATGCGGACGGGATCATTTCGTCCTTCGTCGGCATAATAGAGATTAAGCAGCCGCCTGAGCTTGCCGGCCTGCACCCGGACCAGCGCCTCAACTCCAGGATCGAGCACGCCGTCTCGACTGAAGACGTCCATGCCGATCGTGTAACCCTTGATCTGATGGGCGAGGCCGAGCTGCTCATGTTCGACGACGAATTTGAGGAAGGTTCGCAACCTCTCCGAACGCGCGAAAGTTTGGCTGGACAGGATCGCCGCAAGCGCCCGGCTGATCTTCTCGGTTTCGATGCGCCGGTCGTGGTTCATTGCGTCTCCATCCGGTTTGCTGTCGCCTCGCGTCTCAGTTGTCTTGAGGTGGTCTGGTTCGCCCTTTCTCGGCACGGCTAGGCGGTGTCGCGGCGCTTCTGTTCATCAACTTAGCGACTGTGACGGATGACACAAAGCGAATCTCAACGTTCTCCTCAGAAAACGCTGTCAATACCGTAGATTAGGGAGCGTAGAGGCCGAATTTGGCGCCCAGCGGGGCCATCCATCAGTTTCCTCAATGGACGTATGTGCGATTCTCGTTGGCCTTCCCGGTCGGTATCGCCTAAATGAAACCAGAATGAAGCCTTCTCATGGATATTTCCGATGCCTGCCAAGCTCTCCGTCAATCTGAACGCCATCGCCATGCTTCGGAATCGCCGCGATTTGCCCTGGCCGGATGTTGCTCGTTTCGGTCGGATCGCTCTTGAGGCCGGTGCCAGTGGCCTGACTGTTCATCCGCGCCCCGACCAGCGGCATATCCGTTTCAGCGATTTGCCGGTGCTGCGGGCTCTGATCGACGATTCGTTCCCGCAGGCCGAGTTCAACATCGAGGGGTATCCGAGCGAGGATTTCCTCCTGCTCTGCGAGGCGACAGAGCCTGAACAGGTCACGCTTGTGCCGGACGATCCTAGCCAGGCGACGTCCGATCACGGATGGGATTTCACCGGACACCAGTCCTTCCTGACCGAGGTGGTCGGCCGTCTGAAGTCCAAGGGCATGCGGGTCTCGCTGTTTGCTGATGGTGACGGTGATGTCGATGCGACGAGAAAGGCACGGGCGACGGGTGCCGATCGGATCGAACTCTACACCGGCCCTTACGGTGGCTGTTATGACGATCCGGAGAAGGCGGCGCGGGAGATTGATCTGCTCGGTCGTACTGCCGATGCCGCGCTTGCCGTCGGTCTCGCGGTCAATGCCGGCCATGATCTGACCGTCGCCAACCTGCCGGCACTGATGCAACGCATTCCCGCCCTCGCCGAAGTGTCGATCGGCCATGGGTTGACCGCCGATGCGCTTGAATTCGGCTTTGCAGAGACTGTGCGCCGTTTCCGCCGCGCCTGCGGCCAGTTGGCCTGAGATGTTGTCCGGCGCGAGCCGTCGCGCCGGCTTCAGTGATGATGCCATCAAAAACGATGGCCGGGCACGAACAGCCTCAGGCGAGTGTGTCCTTGTTGGCTTCGAGGAAGCTCTTGAGGTCCAGCGGGGCCCGGCCGGATAGCTTCTTTACATCGTCGGTCACGACGTCGAAGCCGCCGGCCCGGGTGTTCGTCTCGAACGAGATCAGCATCGGAATGAGGAAATCGGGAACGCCGGCGCTCTTCATCCCGCCAGCGAGCTGCTCGTCGTTCAGGTGGACGACGGTGAGCGGCTTGCCACTCACATCAGTGACGAGCGCTGCGATTTCTTCGGTTGATAGGGCTATGGAGCCCGTCAACGTGTAAATGGCATTGCCGCTTTCCGGATTTGCCAGACCGCCTGCGATCGCAGCGGCGATGTCGGCGCGCGCCACATAGGCATTTTTGCCCTTGTCTGCCGCGCTGTACCACTGTCCGCTTGCGAGCGACTGCGGCAGGCTCATCAACAGGTTCTCCATGTACCAGCCGTTGCGAAAGATCGTGTAGGGGATGCCACTTTCCTCGATCGCTTTCTCGGTTCCTGCGTGATCCGGGGCAAAGCTGACGAGGCTGGTCTCGGGTTTCGGCATCGAGGTGTAGAAGATCCGGCCGACGCCGGCGGCCTTGGCTGCCGCAACGGCCGCTGTGTGCTGTTCCAGGCGACGGCCAGGGCGGTCGAGTGCGTCGGTCGAGATGATGAGGAGGCGGTCAATGCCGGCAAAGGCGTTTGCGAGGCTGGATGCGTCGTCAAAATCCACGCGCCGGGTTTCGATCCCGCGTGCGGCGAGGTCTGCGAGTTTGCCGGGGTCGCGGCTCGCGGCGACGATGCCGGATGGCGCCACCTTGTTGGCATCTGTCAGGTTCTGGATGACGAGACGGCCGAGATGACCGGAGGCGCCGGTGACGAGGATCTTGCTCATGGTCTTTTCCTTCAGCAGTGGCGGGCTTAGCCGCCGAATGAATTGGTGCTCTCAAAATGAGAGTTAGGCTAAATTGGGAATTGACCCAGCATTGTAAAGGAGGCAGTTTTTAGTGCCTAGCGAACCGACAGGGAACCGCCATGACCGTCGCCATCACAAGGTTTCAAGCCAAGATTTCCGGATATAGCGGCGACGGGCCGGGCCTGGAGAACTGCCCGGTGCGCACCGTCATTGATCACATCGGCGGAAAATGGTCGACGTTGATCCTGCTGGCGCTGTCGGAAAAGCCCTATCGTTTCGGCGAACTCAGGCGGCTGGTCCCGGACATCTCGCAGCGGATGCTGACGCAGACATTGAGGGACCTCGAGCGTGATGGTTACGCCTTGCGCACCGTGTTTCCGACGAAGCCGCCGAGCGTCGAATACCGGCTGACCGAACTCGGGCAGTCGCTGTTTGCGGCCCTGTGCGGCCTGCTCGACTGGGCGGAGGCGAACTATCTCGCCGTCAAGGAAGCGCGGCGGAGCTTTGACGAGCGCAACGCTTGAGCGCCCGCTGCCACTGCTCCTGCTGCCCGGCTCTGGCCGTTAAGTTGCCGACCGAACACCGTGTGGCGTTTTCCGCCGACGAACTGGAACCCGGCGGACACAGCGAAACCGCGCCGGTGCGGCTGTCCGGATCGAGCTGAAGGCAAGACTTGCCGTTGCCGGGAACAACTAAAAGTCCGGCTCTTCAAAAGTTGTCGATTCTTCGGCATATGCCGCGCGCCAGGCTTCGCTAGTTCTGCCGATCGGATCACGCCGTCGGAATTACTCCGGCTTCGGCAGGCTGCGATCCGCCAGGCATTTCTTCAACGGCAGCAGCTTCACCCCGTAAATGGCGGTAATCCTGCCGGCTGAGGCATCCTGCGGGTCTTTGTTGCGCTCCGTCTCGGCCTGGATGCAGCCGCAAGTATAGCCATAATTGCCATTGCTCGCGACATAATCGCCGGTAGAGATGTCGGGGAAGTTCTCGAAGCCGCGCGGCTCTTCGTCCGAGCCTTGAGTCAACATGACCCACATACCGTCGCGGTCGTCGAGCCAATAGTTGCCGGGCGTCGGGTTCTGGATCCAGCCACAGCGGTTTTCCTTGGCGGCGGCCAGTTGTGGACCAGCCAGAATTGCAAGGCTGAGAATAAGGGTGAGGCGTCGCGGCTGCATCGGCATGGCTCCTTGGTCATTTGGCTGATGAAGGCATAACGCCGGGTGCCGTTTTCGCCAAAGGCTAAAAGTGGGCCGAGGACCCTGCTTGTCCGAGTTACGGCTCCGGAGCTTGCGCTTCGGAGCCCGTTTTATGGTCACATGACCGGTTTACTTGTCGTTGGCGACGGCGCGCGAGACGAGGGATACGCTGTGATCGGCGTTGACCTGGTATGTTTCGCGCACCTGCTCGCCGTTCTGACCGAAGAACGTGTGGAAGAAGTTCGAGCCTGCCGGTGCCTTTTCGAGCCGTGACTGATGGCCATTATAGGTGATCGAGCCAGGAATCGGCTGGAGGGCGAGGGCGGACGAGGCTCCGAGAAGCGTAGCGATAAGGGCGGTTGCGGTAAGGGTCTTCATGATATGTCTCCTTGGTTGGTGGATCGAGGCAGGTCTTTTCCAGGCCCGCTCCCGAAGCGGCATCATGGGCGCATGTGTTCCGCGCCCCTGAGGGGTTACCGGTCGAAGCTGACGCGCGAGACGAGTGATGCGGAGCGGTCGGCGTTGACCTGGTATGTTTCGTGCACATGCTCGCCATTTGGACCGAAGAAGTCGCGGTAGAAATTCGAGCCGGCAGGGGCCTTTTCGAGTTGTACCTGGTGACCGTTGTAGGTGATCGACCCCGGGATTGGCTGGAGCGCGAAAGCTGCCGGTGCGGCGGCGAGGGTGGCGATTGCGGCGGCGATTGCAATTTTCATGATGAAATCCTCTGAATTGTCTCGAACTTTGATCGAACTGTTTGGTTCGATGAGTGGGTATTTGGACCTGTTCAGAGGTGATGGCAATAGAACATTGCGCACAATCGAACTAATCGGTTCGATATCTTGCAAGCTCCGAAAGACTTTCTATGCGAAAAGAAAATTGCACAAAAACATATGGATAGCTTGTTCCAGAAGTCGTGGAAACGTTTGTCAAAAGGCCCTTATTGCCCGCTCTCAAAAAAAAGTGATGCCTCGTCCGCCTTGTAGTCGACGTCCGATCCGGCGGGGTTGATCGACCTCTTGACTGTACGGTTTTTCCTCTTTAAACAGAACCGTACCGTACGGTACTTAAGAGATGTCAATCGTGCAGACCGAAGCCGCCAACGCCGAATTCACACCGCGCCAGAGCGCCGTTCTCGCCGAAGCCTTGAGGCTTCTGGTGGAGGGTGGCGACAAGGCGCTGACGACGGCCGGACTGGCGCGTGCTGCCAATTGCTCCAAGGAAAGCCTCTACAAGTGGTTCGGCGATCGCGATGGACTGCTGTCGGCGATGATCTCTTATCAGGCGAGCAAGGTACGCACTTTCGAACGACCGGGCGAGCGGCTGACAGCGGCAAGCCTGACCGAACATCTCGAGGTTTTTGCGCACGATCTGCTGGAGGTTCTGGCCGGTGATGTGTCGCTTGCGCTCAATAGGCTGGCGATCGGCCAGACCAATCGCGACGGTTCGAAGCTCGGCACATTGCTGCTTGAGCGCGGCCGCCGCCAGATCGACCGGCGGGCGCGGGCGTTGCTCGACGCGGGACAGCGCGACGGCCTGCTGCGTTTCGCTGACGGCGAGGAGGCCTATCGCACACTTTACGGCCTGATCGTTTCGGATATGCATGTGCGCATGCTGCTCGGCGATATGCCGCAGACCAAGGGTTTCGCTGCTCGGGCGGAGAAGGCGGTTCATGCCTTCCTGGCGCTCTATGGCACGGAAAAAGCTCTGGCGGGCCGCGACGGGGCAACCCGTTCCGGTCAGCCGGTTAGTGATAGTCACCACAACTGACAAGCATAGGGAAGGAACATACAATGCGCGTCTATTACGATCGTGATGCCGATCTCAATCTCATCAAGGCCAAGAATGTCGTCATCGTCGGCTACGGCTCCCAGGGGCGCGCTCATGCGTTGAACCTCAAGGATTCCGGCGCCGCCAACGTCGTCATCGCCCTGAAGGCCGGCTCGCCGACCATCAAGAAGGCTGAAGCCGACGGCTTCAAGGTCATGACCGTCGCGGAAGCCGCCAAGTGGGGCGACCTGATCATGATGGCGACTCCGGACGAGCTGCAGGCCGACATCTACAAGGCCGATATCGCCGACAACATCCGTGACGGCGCTGCCATCGCGTTTGCTCACGGCCTCAATATCCATTTCGGCCTGATCGAGCCGAAGGCTTCGCTCGACGTGGTCATGATCGCACCGAAGGGCCCGGGCCACACGGTTCGCGGCGAATATCAGAAGGGCGGCGGCGTTCCTTGCCTCGTTGCCGTTCATCAGGACTCTTCGGGCAACGCCCTTGAAGTTGCCCTTTCCTACGCCTGCGGCGTTGGCGGCGGCCGTTCGGGCATCATCGAGACCAACTTCAAGGAAGAATGCGAAACCGACCTGTTCGGCGAGCAGGTCGTCCTCTGCGGCGGTCTGGTCGAACTGATCCGCGCCGGCTTCGAAACCCTGGTCGAAGGTGGCTACGCCCCGGAAATGGCCTATTTCGAATGCCTGCACGAAGTGAAGCTGATCGTTGACCTGATCTATGAAGGCGGTATCGCCAACATGAACTATTCGATCTCGAACACCGCAGAATGGGGCGAATATGTCACCGGCCCGCGCATCATCACTGACGAGACCAAGGCCGAGATGAAGCGCGTCCTGAAGGACATCCAGACCGGCAAGTTCACCTCGGACTGGATGCAGGAATACCGTTCGGGCGCCGCACGCTTCAAGGGTATCCGTCGTCTCAACGATAGCCATCAGATCGAGGAAGTCGGCACCAAGCTGCGCGCCATGATGCCTTGGATCGGCAAGAACAAGCTGGTCGACAAGGACCGCAACTAATTCTCTAGTACCGTTTAGGCCGGGATTTTCCCGGCCTATTCGTACCCACTGCCCAAAAAGATACGGTGCTTTGCCATCTCGTCGTTGGCTTCCTCGATATAAGTGTTTACGTGGGAAATTAGATCATTGAGTTTAAATGCTCGACGATCAAATTTGTCAGATTTTATGATAACTGCAGCGTCGATTTCGTCTGTGCTATTCATTGCTCTCAATGGATCTGTGGAGGCGAACATAAACATGCCTATGTTCTTTATTATCTCCAATTCGACACCATGAATTATGTTTCCGATTAGATCCCAAACAGATATTGATGACGCCAATTTTTGTTGTGTTTTGTTTTCCAGAAAGCGAACTGAATTATTCTTTAGTGTAGATGATGTGCTTGTTATTTCTGATAATTTCCTAACGGATATCGCCGCTATCAAGAGATCTTTTTTGCAAAGATCTGCCGAGATCGTATAATACTCGCCATGACCGATTGCTTTGAGGCTACGAGATGTTGAAAATGCCGCGAGTCGAGCTATAGCGACAACAGCGTCATCAAAGGCATGCCTGCACAGTGTCTTATCAAGCGTTCTCATCTGGCCGGATTCCATTTTTGTCGCATTTCTATAGGTATTTGCCGAGAAAAGCGCGGATGATGCGAGTGTTGACGTTATATGTCGTTACAATTTTCTATGGTTGTTCAAACTAGCAAGTTTAATTTGAACTGTGCAGGTATATCACAGACGATCTTGATCATCTGACTGGATGGCTTGAGGCTGTGGCAACGCGAGTTACGGAACATCCGCGTCGGGGAGGGCAACTTCCCCGG
>NZ_BJZP01000023.1 GCF_007992095.1 Paenirhizobium naphthalenivorans | reverse complement strand
CTGTTCCTGCAAACGGGCAAGTTCTTCGCGGATTTTTGACGTTGGCTTCTTCATCGGGATGCAATCTCCAGTGATATCCGTGGAATGGTGGGATGAGAGTCCTCGATTTAGGGGCTCTGTGGTCATTTCTACATTAATACACGCTAAGGGCATTTTGCAGGTGACGGGAAACACATGATTTCCGCTCACCGTGATCGCGGGGCAAACTGGCCACGCAATAGGGCCATTTTTTGCGCGACAAACCCTGTCGGAATGTTAGGCTGTGCGGCAACACCTGATTTGAGGTTTGTCGCACATGTTGATCGGTTACATGCGGGTATCGAGTAGTGACGAGCGCCAGTCGGTTGCCTTGCAGCGCGATGCCCTGCTCGCGGCCGGGGTCGATGAGCGCCATCTCCATCAGGATCGCGCTTCCGGAGCGCGTGATGACCGGCCGGGTCTGAAGGCATGCCTCGGCGAATTGCGCGAAGGCGATGTCCTGGTCGTCTGGAAGATAGATCGGTTAGGCCGGTCACTCTCCCACTTGATCCGCATCGTCGAGGATTTGAAGGAACGTGGTGTCGCCTTCCGATCTCTCACGGAGGCGATCGACACCACGAATTCGCACGGCGCGTTTCTGTTCAACCTGTTCGGCTCGCTTGCAGAATACGAGAGAGTGCTGATCACCGAGCGGGTCAATGCCGGCCTGGCGGCGGCTCGCCGACGTGGCCGTAAGGGCGGGAGACCTCCAACGATCGATGCGGAAAAGGTCGAGCAGGTTCTAGCTGCTTTGGAAGCTGGCGCCAGCAAGGCGTCCGTGTGCCGGACGTTCAAGGTGGCGCGCTCGACCTTGATCGACACGTTGAAGCGGACTGGATGGACAGGCCCCGGCAAGACCGGCACGCCCGAAACCGTAGTTTGACGAGTGACCGTGGCTGATGGCGTTTCTCGATGAGCAATCGCGTGCCGTTTTATTCGAACCACCCGAAGCTTATGAAGATGCGCAAGCGCGCTATGCACTGACTTCCGAGGATATTGTCTTCGTCAAGGAGCATCGCCGGTCGCATAATCGGCTTGGCTTTGCGATCCAACTCGCACTGGTGCGTGATCTGGGCCGTCTGCTGCGAATAGGCGAAGTTCCACCTCAGGCGGTTGTCTCTGTTGTCGCCGACCAGCTGGGCATCGACCCTGCAGTGTTCGAGTTCTACGCCCAGCGCGACGAAACGCGCCGGGAACACGCGCGCGAGATCGTCTCTGCACTGGAGCTTCAGCCTGTCCGGACGAGTGACTATCGCGAATTGATAACGGCGGCGGCACGCGAGGCGGCGGCCACTGAACAAGGTGCGCCGATCGCCAAGGCCGTGATCGAAGCCTTGAAGGAACGAAAGTTGCTCGTTCCTATGCCGGAGCTGCTGATCCGTCTGGCACTGGCCGGCCGGGCGGCGGCGCGTCGACAAGCCTATCGCGAATTGATCCGGGATCTGGAGCAGCCTTCGATCGAGGCGCTTGATCAGCTCCTCGCTGAGCGGGCCGGCGATCGGAGCCACCTTGGCTGGATTGCGGAAGCACCTGAAGGGGCGAAGCTGAAGAACCTCAAAGGCTTGATCGCCCGCCTCGAGGTATTGCGCTCAGCCGCCATTCCCGACGACCGTCGCAAGACGATCCATGCCAATCGCTACGGCATCATCGCCAGGGATGCACGCATTCTGCATGCCCGGGAGATACGACGCCTGACATCCGAACGTCGCTACGCCACGCTGGCCGCCTTCGTCATCGAGAGACAGGCGTCGATCACCGACCTGACGATCGACATGTTCTGCAAAATGATTGGGAGCAACCGCCGCAAGGCCGAGATCAGCCGCACGGAACGCCGGCTAAAAGAGGCCGAGGTTCTTGATGGGGTGGCGCTTGAGCATCTCAAGCTCGGCGAGGCGCTTCTGGCCGCTCGTGCGAGCAAAACCGATCTTGCATCGGCGATCGCAGCCTCCCTCGGCTGGGACGGATTGGTCGCCAGCATGGCGGCAGCCAGATCTGTCGTCCACCCTGATCGCAGTAACGAATTCGACGAGCTCATCAAGCGGCACAAATCGTTGCGCAAGCTGGGCAGACTGATGTTCCGCACGTTCTCGTTCCGGTCGTTTCGTGCTGATGATCCGATCCTTGTAGCAGTGGACCATCTGCGCGCGCTCTATGGCGGCCGGAAATTGCCGGCGCAGGTGCCGCTCGCCTTTCTGACCCGCAAATGGCGACGCTGCGTGCGCCCGAACAGTGCCGATATCGACCTGCGCGCCTGGGAAGTGGCGGTCCTCGTTCACCTGCGAGAGCGTCTGAGGGCCGGTGACATCTGGGTCGAAGGCAGCCGGGCATGGCGCAGTTTCGAGGATTATCTTCTGCCTCGGCCGATCTTCGAGCTGATGCGCGCCGAGGGGCGGCTCGGGCTCGCACTCCCCGACAGCTTTGCCGAATGGCGAGCAGAACGGACCGCCACGCTCGATGCGAAGCTGAAAGAGCTGGCAAAGGCGGCGGCTGCCAATGCTATTCCGGATGCAGCGATTTCCGACAAGGGCCTGTCGATCTCGCCGATCCGCGAGGAGGAGCGCGACAGCATCGTCGCGCTCAGCCGCCGACTATATGTTCTGGTGCCACGGATCAGGATCACCAGCCTGCTTGCCGAGGTGCAAAGCTGGACCAAATTCCTCGACAGCTTCACGCATTATCGTACCGGTGAGACGGCAAACGACGAGGCAGCGCTGATGGCAGCGATCCTTGCCGACGCCACCAATGCCGGAGCCGAACGTATGGCGGAAAGCTCACGCGGCGTCACGATCCACCAGATGATGCTGATGGTGGACAGGCATATGCGATCGGAAACCTACGCCACGGCGACCGCCGTGCTGGTCGATGCGCAGCAGGCCCATCCCTTTGCCGCGATCTGGGGTGACGGCCATATCTCCTCCTCGGACGGACAGTTCTTTCCGGCTGGCGGGCGTGGCGAAGCCAGCCTCGACTACAATGCAAAATACGGCAAGCGACCGGGGGCGTCGATCTATGGCTTCCTGTCCAACCGTTTTGCTTCCTTCTTCTCCCGCATGATCCAGGCATCCGAGGGCGAAGCCCCCTACGTTCTCGACGGCCTCCTTCACAACGAAAGCTCCGTCGAAATCTATGAGCACGCAACCGATACCGCTGGCGCCACCGAAACGACGTTCTCCATGTTCCACGCCTTTGGCTACAGGCTCATTCCCCGTATCCGCAATCTCGGCAATCGCAGGCTCTTTGTCATTGATCGCGATCCGGCTTACGAACCGCTCGACGCGCTGATCGCTGGAACCGTCAACATGGATGTCGTCGAGCACCACTGGGATGAGGTCTTGCGGCTGAAGGCTTCGATCGCTGCAGGTTTGGTGCCGCCTTCCGTCATCCTCAAGAAGCTGGCAGCGTCGCCGCGACAAAACCGGCTGAACCAGGCCCTGCGCGAAATGGGCCGGATAGAACGCTCGATCTTCATCTGCGACTGGCTGCTCGATACGAAACTGCGCCGCAGATCGCATGCGATCCTCAACAAGGGTGAAAGCCGTCATGCTCTCGCACGCGCCATCTTCCTCCACCAGCTCGGCGAATTGCGCAACCGCGTCGCCGAAACCATGGCTTACCGCGCGTCCGGTCTTAACCTCGTCGTCAACGCCATCATCCTGTGGAACACTGTCTATCTCAGCCGTGCTGTCGATTATATCAGCAGTCAGGGTATTATCATTCCGGACGAGCTGCTCTCCCAGGTCGCACCACTACCATGGGCGCATATCGCGCTCACCGGCGACTACCTCTGGAACGAAATTGACCGACCCCTCGAACGCTTCAGGCCAATCCGGGCTAACCGCTTCAATCCAAACAACTTCAAATTCCCTTAGCGTGTATTAATGTAGAAATGCCCACGGAGCCCCTATGACATCGTCAAAACGGGTGAAGACAAGTACCGTATCTCGATCGCGGTTGCGGGATTCGCCCAGGACGATCTCGACATCAGTTACCAATCCAATCTGCTGACCGTCACCGGCAAGAAGGAGGAAGCGCCCACAGATGGTTACCTGCATCGCGGCATTGCCGGTCGTCCGTTCGAACACCGCTTCGAACTCGCTGACCATGTCCGGGTGAACGCCGCCGATCTAAGCAATGGGCTCCTGTCGATCGAGCTTGTCCGTGAGATCCCTGAGGCCTTGAAGCCGCGGAAGATCACGATCCAGAGCACACCTGCTTTGACCTCTGTCGCTCCAGCGCAGATCGAGGCGCAAAAGGCGGCTTGATATCTACGCTTACCACTGGATCAGGGCGCCGTCTGGACGGCGCCCGTCAACATTCCGGGTTGGAAAGGAGAAAGCAATGAAACCCGATATGTTCAGAAAACCTGTCACCATTCTCGTCGGTTTGGGCTTGCCTGCGGAAGTTCACAGCGTCATGGACGCCTACCGACACCTTGTCGAGTGGCCGACCTCGTTCAGGGACGCGGCCCACTCTATTGCCCTGAAAGCATGTCAGGCGGCGCTTCGCGGTGAAATCGAAGCGGAGACGGCGCGCGGCCTGTTCGCAGCCTTCGCGGAAAAGCATGAGCTTCTTGCACCTGAAACTTCAGCGATCACGGCTTCTCGTATGCGAAGCGACAGCGGTCCCCACGTGCAGTGAGGTGGTTTCATGAGAGACATCACGTTGCAGCAGGCGGTCGACAGTGCAGTGGCGATGGGACCGACTGTTCTGATGCGAGGTACGCCGCTTCGCCGGCCGACCGATGTGGTGAAAGCGCCATCCCTGTCGATCGATGACAAACGGACGATCCTTGCCGCCTGGGCGTCCGATTTCTACGCAGTCAAATCGAAACCGGTGCGTCGCATCCCTAACGCGCAGCTCGTCCTTTACCCCGACGCCGGGCATGGCGGCATCTTCCAGTATCACGACGCCTTCCTGGCTAAGGCCAAGGCCTTCCTCGACGCTTGAACCATTCGAACACCTCCCGCACGATCGCTTGGGCATATTCTCCGCTGTCCGCGCCTGCGATATCGACGCAAGATGGGGTGAGCTTGACGCTCACCTGAAATTAAACACCTACATTAAATAGACCCCATTTTGGTCTTTGGTGGGAGTGAACCCTGTGCAGAGGCGCAAAACTGAAGTTGAGTGCAGACTTCAGAACGCAGTTTAACGCGGCTCGCGAGCGTTCGAATCTCCTGGTGAGGCTTATGGTAGTGGCCTGCGGGCTCCGTGTTGGTCGATGGGGCCGCGCTTCATGCAATGAGCGTATGGACTTGGTCGCCTGAGTTCCGCCGGTTCATAGACACCGTAGATCTTACCGGAGCAACTGAGCTCCCGCAGAAAAAGAGCGTTCCGGGTCGCCCCGGAACGCGCGCTTCAATTGATGTCGGTTACAGCAGGCGCCTTGCGTCTGTGGAATACTCTATTCACGACGACGAAGAAGACCGGTACGAAGATGATCGCCAATAACGTTCCGGTTACTGTGCCGAAGAAGGTGGCAAAGCCGATCGCGTGACGTGCGCCGGTCCCGGCGCCGGTGGAGATGATCAAGGGCACGACACCGAGGCCGAACGCAAGGGATGTCATGAGGATCGGGCGGAACCGCAGTTTCGCGGCTTCACCTATGACCTCCACGGCCGAGGCACCTGTCTTTGCCATTCGCTCACGTGCGAACTCCACGATCATAATGCCATTCTTGCCGGTTAGGCCTACCACCGTAAGAAGGCCGACCTGAAAGTAGACGCCATTGGACTGCCCGCCGATCCACGCACCCAGGAGTGCTCCGAGGATGCCGAC
This sequence comes from Paenirhizobium naphthalenivorans, assembly GCF_007992095.1. Lineage (GTDB taxonomy): Bacteria > Pseudomonadota > Alphaproteobacteria > Rhizobiales > Rhizobiaceae > Allorhizobium > Allorhizobium naphthalenivorans. The sequence continues at coordinate 71,402 of NZ_BJZP01000023.1, read as the reverse complement.
GGGCATGGCCATAAGGACCGCAATAGGGATCGTCCAGCTTTCATAGAGAGCCGCAAGGCACAGAAACATAGTCGCCAGCGCCAAGGCATAGAGAGGCAGCGCACCAGCGCCCGCTTCCTTTTCTTCAAGCGATTGCCCGGTCCACTGAAGACTGAACCCTTTGGGTAGGTTGTCGGCGAGCCTCTCCATCTCGGCAATCGCATCACCTGATGAGAAGCCGCTGGCGGGAGACCCTTCCAGTTTCATCGCGGGGAGGGCGTTGTAGCGGCTGACCTGTTGCGGCCCAAAGATCCAGTTCTGGGTGGCGAAAGTCGAAAAATCGACGAACTGCCCGTTGGCATTTGAGATGCGCCACAACGAGAGATCCTCAGGACCCGTACGGGCGTGTGGTTCGCCTTGAACATAGACGCGCTTCATTCTCCCTGCGTAGAGGAAATCATTGATATAGGAGCCAGACCAGACGGTCGTCAAAAACGAGCCTACGTCTGCTGCGGTAACGCCAACGGCACCGGCTTTGCCCCAGTCGATGTTCAGTTCGAATTGTGAAGCGTCCTCCACGCCGGTCGGTCGGACGGCGGTGAGCTTATCGCTCTTTGCGGCCAACCCCAGAAGCATGTTGCGGGCCTCGAGAAGCTCTTCATGCGTCTGGCCAGATTCGGCCTGAAGAAAGGCCGTAAAGCCATTGGAGTTACCGAGTTCCAGCACCGGCGGCGGCACAATCGGCACCACAATCGCTTCCTGTATGCCACCCATTAACGGTCCGAATGCGCGGGCGGCTATGGCCTGCGCCGAGTTATCTGGGCCTTCACGAACTGACCAGTCTTTGAGTTTGACGAACATCATGCCCATGTTCTGACCCTGGCCAGCAAACGAAAAACCCTGGACAGAAAAGACGGATTCGACATTCTTGCTTTCAACCGAGGTGAAATAACCCTCTACCTTGCGAAGAACCTCTTCGTTCTTTTCGCTAGTCGTTCCAGGTGGCGTCTGAACGATTGCGAACAGTGTTCCCTGGTCTTCATCCGGAAGGAAGGATGTTGGCGTGCGCTGATATAACACGACCATCACGGCGGCCAGGAGCAGGTAGACCATCAGCATTCTCAGCGGACGCTTGACCGAAAACCCGACGACGCTGCCGTAGCCGTCTGTGAGCCTCGAGAAGTAGTGCTCGAACGCATTCGTGAAACGCGAGGCAATGCCCTTCTTGTTCTCTGAGGAATGCGGTTTTAGCAAAGTGGCACAAAGGGCAGGCGTGAAGATCATCGCCACGACGACGGACAGCCCCATAGCGGAGACGATCGTCACGGAGAACTGCTTGTACATTTCCCCGGTTGACCCGCCGAAAAAGGCCATAGGCACGAACACTGCGGAAACGACCATGGCGATACCCACGAGCGCTCCTGAAATTTCCGTCATGGATTTCTTAGTAGCTTCCTTTGGCCCCAGATGCTCGTCGCGCATGATCCGCTCGACGTTCTCGACAACGACGATTGCATCATCGACCAGAAGGCCGATTGCAAGAACCATCGCCAACATGGTCAAGGTATTGATAGAAAAACCCAGCAGCGCCATGATGCCGAAGGTGCCAAGCAGAACGACCGGGACCGCCAGCGTCGGGATCAGGGTGGCCCTGATGTTGTGCAGAAACAGCAGCATGACGAGGACGACGAGAAAGATAGCCTCGACCAGAGTATAGACGACCGCCTCGATGGACAGCGAAACAAAGGGCGTCGTGTCATAGGGGATCATGTAGCTGACACCCTCCGGCATTGTTTCGGAGAGCTGCTCAATACGAGCTTTCACGAGTTCGGCAGTTTCTAGCGCGTTCGCGCCAGACGCGAGCTGGATCGCCATACCAGATGATCCCTTGCCATCGTAGTAGCTCGTGATTTCATAATTCTCGGATCCGAGTTCAGCGCGCGCAACGTCTCGGAGCAGCACCATCCCGCCATCCGTATCCGCGCGCAGCACGACTCGTTCGAAATCGGCCGGCGTTTTGAGAAGCGACTGAGCCGTCACCGTTGCATTCAGACTCTGGCCCGCCGGAGATGGCATTGCGCCAAACGATCCGGCGGATATCTGAGCGTTCTGGGCTCTGATGGCTGCAGTTACCACGGAGGGGGAGATATCGTAATATTTCAGCTTTTGCGGGTCGAGCCAGATCCGCATCGCGTATTCCGATCCGAACACCTGGACCTTGCCCACGCCCTTCAGGCGGGAGATTGGCTCCACCATATAGGAGTTCAGGTAGTCGGCGAGATCGACGGCGCTGCGCGAGCCGTCTTGTGAAACGAGCGCGACGACCATGAGGTAACCGGTCGCTGATTTCTCGACAGTCACACCCTGTCGGGTGACTTCGTCCGGCAGGCTCGCCTCGGCCTGACTGAGCTTGTTCTGCACCTGAACCTGGGCAATGTCGGGGTCTGTTCCAAGGTTGAACGTCAGAGTGATCGTGGCGAGACCCGTCGATGTTGTCGCGCTATCGATGTAACGCAACCCATCGAGACCGGTCATTTCCTTTTCGATGATCTGAACGACCGTATCGGCCACAGTCTCTGCCGACGCCCCCGGATAGACGGCGCCGATCACGATGGAAGGACCCGCAATCGTTGGGTACTGCGAGACCGGGAGCTTGAGGATCGAAAGGGTGCCAAGTCCCATGATGATGATGGCGACAACCCACGCAAATATGGGGCGGTCAATAAAGAAACGGGCCACGGTTCAGTTCCCTTCTTTCGCGGGTGGTGCCTGATTGCTGGCAGTGTCGATTATTTTGACGGTCGCGCCGGGGCCGGTTTTCTGGAAGCCGGATGTGATGACGGCATCACCTTCGCGAAGACCGCTGGTTGTCACGAGTTCATTGCCCGCCGTCGTGAAAACAGTCAGCGGCCGTTGTTCCACTTTGTCGTTCGAGACGACCCAGACGGACGGCTCTCCCTTGCTGTTTCGCATAACGGCGCTCTGCGGAACGAGAATGGCATTGTCGGCTGTGGCCTGCGGAAGGTCCACCTCGACATACAGCCCTGGCAACAGCCTGTGATCGGGATTGGCGAAACTAATCCGGAGCGTGACCATCCCGGTCGTCGGCTCGACTCTGGGCTCGGCCGCCGTCAGATTGCCCTTCAGAGGGTAGGTCGTGCCATCTGGAAGGATCATGGTGGCGGTCGCACCCTTGTCGAGAGCGCCGGCACCACCGGTTGCATTCCAGCGGAGCAGGTCAGTCGCCGACTGGGTAACGTCGACGAAGATCGGATCGAGTGTCCGGATCGTGGTTAGAGGGGTCGTCTGCTGGGCTGCGACCAGAGCGCCTTGCGTGGTCTCAGACAAACCAATCGCCCCCCCGATAGGCGCACGAATAGTCGTCCGATCGAGATCAATTTCAGCGGTCGTCAAGTCAGCTTGGGCTCGCTGTAAAGCTGCGTCGGCTTTCAGCTTTTGCGCGGCTGTGTTGTCACGATTCGAAGCGGTACCGCTTTGTTTTTCAAAAAGATCAGCTGCGCGCCTGGCTTCGATGACTGCCAGATCGTAGTTGGCCTGTGCTTCCGCGACTGCGGCCTTGGCGGATGCGACGGCGCTGACATAGTTCTCATCATCAATCTTGTAGAGGTCCTGTCCCTTTTCCACGGACGCGCCTTCTTCAAACAGCCGTTCACGGATAATTCCGGAGATCTGCGGACGCACCTCCGCTTGAGTTGACGCCTTGATCCGACCTGGCAGCCGAGCCGTCAGGGTATATTTGACCGGTTTCACTGTAGCGACGGTGACTGAAGCAATCGGCGCATCTTGAGCTAACCCTGCCGTCGAACATGCAGAAAGCAACGCCGCAAGGACAAATCCGCGTCGGGTGTTTGTAGAGAGTGTGAGGAGCATGTCGAGCCTTTCGAAAGAACAAAACGTCAGCGGATTCCCACTACGGAGACTCGTCCTTTTATAAACATACGGAATGATTGTAAAACAGTTTTTGGTGAGAAGATCTGCGCGCGCCTTTTAACAGTACGTGACAGGACCACCCTTGCCGATCGCCGCGAAGCGTAAGCTCATTTAAGCACGTGAGTGTGGTGCTGGATCAGGCACAAGGGTTGGCGAAGCCACGCAAGACCATACGAACGAGGTCCTGCCCGTAAGGAACAAGAGGAAACTCGCTCCGTGCCAAAGCCCATTCTTCGAGGATTCCCACGACAACCGCGCTGACAGCGGAGGCAGCGCTTTTAGGTGTCCAGGGAGGCGCCAGCGCGTGATGCCTGTTGGCTTCTATAAATATCCGCTCGATTGCTTTATAAGAATCGTGCGCACGCATGTCGGCCTTGGTGTCGGTAAGATCAAGATGCATCATCAAGCGGATCAGCCCGCGCCGCCGTTCATCAGAATGCAACTCATAGAACATTGCCGAGATTGTCTGGCCTAGCAAAAGGAGTGGGTCGACGGTCGCGTTGCAATCGAGGCCGACCGCCAGTTCTTGCAAGGGCAGTTGGGCATCGTCTCTCAGAGCATAAAGAAGCCCCGCCTTGTTGACGAAGTGGAAATGTACAGCTCCCCGACTAACGCTGCTCGCCGTCGCAATTTCGTCCAGCGTTACAGTCTCATAGCCTTGCTCCAGAAACAGAAGTTCTGCAGCCTTGAGGATCTGCCGCTTGGTTTCGGCGGCCTCTTCTTTTGTTCGCTTCATAATGTTCCTCGCTGTCATGTAGTCCTACGAAAGGATGAACTCCCTTGTCAAATTCCGTCGATAGTGCGCCTCAAAAGACGACAGAAAGAGCCAAAAATCAATATTTACAAACGATCCGTACGTATGTTAACTTTTGAATGCCATCGAGGATTTCAGCATCACGCTGATTCCGCTGGATGGAGGTTGGAGGAGGTGCTGGATGGCCAGGAGTAAGTCCCGCCCGAAGAATGGTCATCCGCCGAGGCGCGCGTCGCCGCCGCGCGCCTCGGGTCTTCACTGGTTGCGAGGACTCCAATCCCAGCACAACAGCGACCGAGACAACAAGCGATTTAGTGGTGGGCACGATTGGAGACGATTAATCGCGCTTGGCGTGATCGTCGTCGATCTGACCGTGTTGGGGTTTCTTTCGTCGTCATTAGGTCGAGTGACTTGGGGTTATTGGCCCGGAATGGCTGCAATGTTCAGCGGATTGCTGATATCGATCATCATTTTTAGGATCGGTCGGCCAAAAATTTATTGGGACTGGGCTGTTCTCGGTGCGTTAGAGATTGGCATTGGCATCACGTTGAAAACGGACCCCTTGCTCTTATCACCGCTTGGTTCACTGCTGTTTTATGGGTTGCTCGCGATGTCAGCAGTCCAATTGTACGTGATCGGTGCCTCAACGAAACCCGCAAAAGCATGGACGTGGCTGGGAGCGGGCGGCATCGCTAACATGGTCGTCACAACCCTTGGCTGCCTCGACCATTTCACGTCGAAGACTATCTCCGCCGAAACCGCAGTACTGACGACATTGATGATCATTGGCTTGTCACTGATCGGCCTTGGTACGTCTTTACGACCGAAGCGTGATACCAGCTCAATCAGCTGACGCTCTCGTAAAGTTGCAGCGTGCACCGGTCAGTCCTGGGAAGGAAAAACTATTTCTGTGAAGTCGAGCAGTTCCGTAAGTGACCCTCATGCGAACAAAACCGGCATCCATCAGTCGTTGGAGATCACGGATTGCGGGTCAACGGTTCACATCCCATCAAGGTGTGCAGCACGCCCGTGCTGGCCACCGGGCGGTAATCTGAGTATCATCTCCCCTTGCAATGCGAGATTTCGCTGTTGAATTCTCAATGGCGGCCGAAATCGAAGATTGATGAATTGTGTCGCCAAGCTAGATGAGGCTGAGTTCAATTTGATGATGACAACGTACACGGAACATCGCTCGCCCAGTATCTTGTTGTCCAGCGTCGGAAGGGATTGGACCGGGTTGGATGCCGATTTTGTGCATATCCCCCGAGGATTGTCGCATGTACCGGGCGGCGAGTTGCATCGACTCGGCATGCACTATGGACCTCCCGTCAACGCCGATTGCTCGATCGGTGGCAAACGGATGCGTCGTGTCCAGAAGCCGGGCGACATCGATATCGTTCCGGCCGGCATCGGTGGTTCATGGGAAGACGATGCCGATTGCCATATTCTGCGATTGAGCCTCCACCCTTCACTACTCAAGCACGTCGCCGAGGATATGGGCCGCGATGCCGGTAAGATCGAACTGCTCCCCAGATTTCAGGTTCGTGACGCCCGCCTCGAGGGGATTGGCCGGGCCGTAAAGGCAGATCTAGAGGCCGACACACCGTCTGATCCACTCTTCATCGAGCTTCTTGCCAATGCCTTGGCAGTCCGACTGATCGAGACTGCAAACGGCGGGTTTCCGGCTCCAGAAAAGCATGGCGAGGCGAAATTTCCGGAACGCAAGCTACGAGTTCTGACGGAGTATATCGAGGCCAATCTTGATCAAAAGCTCCAGCTTGCAGACCTTGCAGTGCTCGCCGGTGTCAGCGTCACGCGCCTGAAGGCGCTGTTTCGCAACAGCACGGGCACCTCGGTGCATCAGTATGTGATCCACCGTCGCGTTGAATATGCGCGCGCCCTGATGGGCACGACGACGATGTCGGTGAGCGAAATCGCGTTGGCAGCCGGGTTTGCTCATCAGAGTCATATGACTTCCACAATACGCCGCGTCCTTGGCCAGACTCCTGGCGAGATCGCTCGACATGCCAGTGAATTCCGCCCGAATTTGCAAAGATTGGCCCGAACCTGAGCGACCAGTGCTGTTCCACTGCATACTCCTTGCACGTCTTCAGTAAGGAAATGGCCATGTCAGCAACAACATACGAGACGGTGCTCGTTCGAGAATTCTTTGATGCCACCGTCGCGACGCCCGAAGGCTTCTGGAATTCTTTCGACGCTTACTTCGATGTGACGACGGTGTGGGAGAACGTAGGCGTCGCCAGAACCGTTGGGCCGAATGAGGCTGCTACCTTCGCTCGCGCCTTTCCTATTCCGTTCGATCACATGCGGATCGAGGACCTTGTTCTGTCCGGCGTTGGCAACCGGGTCTATGCCGAGTGGCTCGACCATTTCTGCGCACACGACGGCACGATCATCCTAACGGTCCGCGTGCTCGGCGTAATGGAGATCGAGGGCGGAAAGATCGTGCGTTGGCGTGATTACTTCGACACAGCGGGATTCGCCGCTGCTGTCGGCAAGCAGACCACTTAGGCCCCAGGCCACTTAACAAGCTCGAAATCAAAGTGCATCTGGCGTTTCCAGGCAGTTGTTCTGCATGGGCGTTACGCCGTGCGCGTCACGACAAAGGAAATGAAACATGTATGCAATCGTCGGCGCCGCCGGAAAAGTCGGTTATTCTACAGCATTGGCACTACGTAAGGCGGGCGTGCCTGTCAGGGCGGTCCTGCGCGACGGGGCGAAGGCAGGCCCGCTGAGCGAAATCGGATGTGATATCGCAGTGGCCGATCTACAGGACCCTACCGCGCTCGGTTTGGCGGTCGCGAATGCAGACGCCGTGCAAGTGATCCTCCCACCGGACGGTGTCGGAGAAATGCGGCGGTCGATCGAAAGTCTGGCCGAGGCGCTGGAGCAGGCGCGTCCGAACCGCGTGCTGGCGATTTCCGACTATGGCGCACATGTTCGCGAAGATATCGGAATGCCCACCATGTTCCGCATTTTCGAGGAGCGCCTGCGCCAACTCGACATACCCAAGGTGTTTTTGCGATCGGCAGAACACATGCAGGGCTGGGGCCTCGTCATTCCAGTAGCGGTCGCGGCGGGCGTTCTGCCGAGCTTTCACGACCCGGTCGACATGGAGTTTCCAACGATCTCAGCGTCGGACCTCGGCTTGATCGCTGCCGATCTGCTGCTACACCCAAACGCGGGGACAGACCTGCAAGTTGTTCACGCAGAAGGGCCGCGTCGGTATACCGCCAACGACGTCGCCGTGGCGCTCGGTGCGTTGCTGGGTCGCAAGGTCTCCGCGCAAGCGGTTCCCAGATCGCAATGGCAGGAAAATTTCGAGCACGTCCTGAGCCAAAGTGCCGCCAAGCTTCTGGTCAATCTCTACCACGCTCACAACAAGGGTGGGCTAGTTGACGTCGAGCCCAGTGGCGACGTTCGTTATGGGACCGCTTCGTTAATCGACGCGCTTCGACCATTGGTTCCTTTCCGCACTATGCCCATTCCAAAGTAATCGGGACGGCAGAACGAATGCCGCCCCAGTGGCTTGAACCAACTTGGCATCAAGCCGTCATGGCCCGATTGTTGGCGATCATCGCCGCACGATTAAAGGGCACCGAACCGTCCACCATGGACCGCATGATTGCATCGCGCTTCGACGGTGCAAGACCCTCTTTCGCAACCCCTAGTGCCGCTTTTAGATCTTCGGCAGGGAGTTCCGTGCAATAGGCCGGCGTTCCCGGCTGCAGCCGCCAGGATTCGGCGATTGTGCCAGCGTCGACAGCATCAAAGCCGGTTTCGCTGACCAGGTCGGAAACCACCGCCTTTGCGGCAGGATCATCGCCTGCGATCGGAATGGCAATCCGGTCGGGCGTTCCCGACTCCGAACCACCCTCGTCGAGCGTCTGTGCCAGAAGCGCGTTCCACGTCTTGACGAGTGGGCGGCCGACTTGCTCGCTGCTCCAAAGGGTTTCCGGTTTGCCGTTGTCCACATCGGCAATCGCCTCGTCTCGAGCCGGGTAATAATTGGAGGTATCAACAACGACGGTACCGGCGGGAACATCTGCCAAAAGCGCCGCAAGTTCCGGCATCTTGGCGTAGGGGACGGAGAGAATGATCACATTGGTGTCCCTCACCGCATCTTCCTTTGTTGCAGCGATAATGTCTGTGCCCTGGACGATGTCCTGCAGGCTTTCGGGTTCTCGGGAGTTTGCAAGTTTGACCACGTGACCGGTGATCGCCAGTTTCCTCGCAAGCGATGCGCCAATGTTGCCGGCGCCGATGATGCCAATGTTCATAATAATGTCCTTTCGTTGGGAACTGGGTAGAAAGCGTTAGTATGCGGGTCAGCCGGTGACACGGGGATCAACCCCGTACTGGGGCGGCGCACCCAAATGGTCGCGTAGGGTCGTGCCTTCGTTGTCGATGTCACCCACGTGACTTGGACCATCGGTAAGAAACAGGAACTGGAGTTTGCCGCGCTCAGCGGCCTGGGCATGGCGCACCTTCGCGTCGAAACTTGTATAGCTCGTCGGATCGACCCATGGCATACGCCACGCGCCTGGCTAAGATCCATAGCCATTTCCCAAATGCATGCCGATGATCATCTGTGACGCCACGCCTTAAGCTTGTTCTCCAAAATACGACATCCGCACTGTTCTCGGCAGTCGAATATGGCTATATGGGGACTATCCCCGCTTCTCGAATAAATACGGGGAGTGTCCCCGTTATTCAAGGGCATGAGGAAAACAATGGCTGAGTTTTCGACAGACCGGCGAACGCGCAAAGACGCGCAGCATAACCGAACGCAGATTCTCGACGTTGCGCGTCAGACCTTTTCCAGTGACGGCGTTGACGTCTCGATGGACGCCATAGCCCGGCAGTCAGGGCTAGGTTCCGCCACGCTTTATCGGCATTTCCCCAACAAGGATGCTCTGTTGGCCGCACTCCTTGATGAGCATTACGAGGACATGCTGCAGAAAAAGACGGTTATCGAAGCGGAGGAAAGCGATGCTGGTCGCGCGCTGGAACGATGGATCGATGCCTTGGGCGATTGGATGTTGGTTTATGATGGCCTGTCAGAGCCGCTGAGGGCGGCGTGGTCCCGTTCAAACTCACCTTTGAAACCCACTTGCCAGAATTTGATCGACGCGACGGATACATTTCTCCGCGCCGCTCAGGGCGCGGGGCTGGCCCAGCCCGCTCTGACCGGTAGACATATCTTCGTCGGCGCGCTGGCGGTCGCATGGGCGGGGGGCACAGGTTTGGACGATCACGGTACACGAGTCGTCCTTCGTGACTTGTTCAAAAACGGGTGGGGGATGGCCTCTTGAGCGTCTAGACCCGCAATATTCTACCGCGGAATGAGATTTCAGTTTCGGTTGTGTCTATACACAGCCAGGCGAAGGAGCATGGCGACATTGGCATCTGTGGGTGGAGCGGGGGGCGATCGACCCGTCAGCCCGCAGCGAGTTTTGTGATGGCGTTGACGTCCACGTAGTCGCGCCAGGCAACGATACGCTCACCTTCGATTTCGTAGATGCCCATCAGGCTCACCCTGCCGATCTCGCTCCCATCGGCGCGCTCGAAAATGTCCAGACGCTCGGTGAGGACCCGGTTGCCGTCCGCTGCGATCGAGAGCATCTCAATGCGAACCGTCGCAATGCCCATGGATTTTTCAAGCTCGTCGACCATCCCGATGGCTTCATCGATGCCGGTCGTGGATGAGATTCCCACATTGGTCCAAACCGTCTCAGGGGTAAACCACCGCCTGATGGCAGGCCTGCCGCCATCCTCGTCGAAGGCCGTGCAAAACTCAGATACAATTTCGATAGGGGTAATCATTTGATCTCCTTTTTTCGGATGTGGGCCGTTCGGTTATCGACCAGCCCATTTGTTGTCAGGCATCAAATCCAGGTCGGCGCGAATTCCTTGGCATAGCGTTCGCCGAAACCGCCTTCAGGCAGGATTTCCTTGGTCTTGGCCAAATCTTCCACCGTCAGCACTAGGTCGGCCGCTCCGACGTTTTCCGCGACGCGCTCCGCCTTGCGAGAGCCCGGTATCGGCACGATGTCGTTGCCCTGAGCGAGCAACCAGGCAAGCGCCAATTGCGAAACGGTGGCGCCCTTCAACGTAGCAAGCTCCTTCAACTGGCGGACAGCTTCGACGTTCCTCTCGAAATTGCCTGGCTGCCAGCGCGGATCGCCCCGGCGCATATCGCTCTCTTCCAGTTCCGCGGCCGGCTTGACCGCCCCTGTCAAAAAGCCCCGGCCGAGTGGCGAGTAGGGGACGAAGCCGATACCCAGCTCCCTTAAGACCGGGAACAGAACTTCCACGTCGCGCTCGAACACCGAATACTCGGTTTGAAGCATCGCGACCTCCTGTATGGCGTGCGCTTTACGGATCGTCAGAGGGCCAGCTTCGCTCAATCCGAAATGCTTAACCTTGCCCTCGGCAATCAAATCCTTGACGGTTCCGGCCACATCTTCGATCGGCACGTTCGGATCAACCCGGTGCTGGTAGAGCACATCGATATGATCGACACCCAGATAGCGCAGGCTGTTCTCGGTCACTTCGCGAATGTGCGCGGGCCGGCTGTCAGCCTCCCATGAGGGGGTGAAGCCGAACTTGGTTGCCAACACCACGTCGTCGCGAAAACCTTTGACGGCGCGACCGATGAATTTCTCGTTTTCGCCCCAGCCGTAAAGCTCGGCCGTATCGAAGAACGTCACGCCGAGATCATAGGCACGACGGATTGTCGCCAGCCCTGCCTCTTCGTCAGCGGAACCGTACGCCAGATGAAAGCCCATGGCGCCGTAACCGATGGCAGAGACTTCCGGGCCATTGGTGCCCAGTTTACGTTTTTGCATGAACTTACCTTTCGTTGTGTGAAAGCAATCTGGGTCATGGGAGAGGTCTTGGCCATGCCTGATGGTCCTGATAAATTGCCTGATCCCGCCGATGGGTTGATTTTTTCAGGCAATTGACCTCTGATGAGACATGGACAAACTCGATGAAATCCGCGCGCTTGCGATCCGCCATGCCGGTATCAAACATCCCGGCATGGCGCGGCTGAGTATCTTTAGCATCACCGAGCCGACCAAATTGAATGCGTTGGTTTACAACCCGATGGCGTTCATCGTGCTGCAAGGAACCAAGCGGACGTTGATCGGCGATCAGGTGTTCGAGTACGGCCCCGGACAGACCATGGTCGTAGCTGCGGAAATCACCGCGATGGGTCAGATCATAGAGGCATCGCCGGACAAGCCTTTCCTGGCGATCAACCTCGATCTCGATCCAGCAGTAATCATGAACGTGGTGCTCTACCTGTCCGAGACCCCGGAGATGCAGATGCAGCCGGGCTTCGCGTTCAGCATGGCCAATGCCGAGCTGATCGGCGCTTGGCAAAGACTGCTGGCGATGTATGAGCGTCCCAAGGAAATCCCCGTGATGGCACTCCACCTGGAGCATGAGCTGATGTTCCGGCTGATGTTGAGTCCGCATGCCGAGATGCTACGCCAGATCGCGGGCGTCGATTCCCGATTGTCTCACATTCGGCAAGCAATGGCGTGGATCCGTGAGCACTACACGCAACAACTGAGCATTGAGGACATGGCTGCGGTGGCTGGTATGAGCGAGTCCGTGTTCCACCGACGCTTCAAGGCGGTAACGGCTCTCAGTCCGCTGCAATATCAAAAGCACATCCGGCTGCAGGAAGCCCGCCGTCGCATGGTTTCGAAGGAAGCCGATGCAGCTTCTGTGTCGTTCGCTGTTGGCTATAAGAGCACGTCGCAATTCAGCAGGGAATACAAGCGCCTTTTCGGTGAGCCCCCGCGTCGTGATGCCGACATGGTGCAAACGATGGTCGAAACTGGCTTGCAATAACCTTAGAAGTGGCTGGTGCCGGCCACATTTGCTTTGATCTCTTTTGAAGAGACGCTTTGATGCCCCATCGGGTCGCACTATTCCGTTCAGGGCAGGAACGCGCGATAGGCAGGGCGGAAAATCTCGCGCCACACTCACTTTTGGTAGCGTGCCACTGCCGGCATCGCCTATAGGAATGCCACCACCGAGCTTTGGCCCTGGTCCAGTCCCCGCCGCTCAAAGTTCCGACATATTGCAAGCACAAGGGCTATCGCCATGCACCGGCTTCGCCTGCAGGAAAAAGTAGTGATACCGACCGAGAGCTTACCATCTACCGTCTATGCCATTGCCGACGTCCATGGACGCGCCGATCTTCTCGAAGCCATGCTTGGGTACATCGCCGCTCATGCGAATAATCATCAATCTAAGCCTGTCGTGATCTTTCTGGGCGATCTGATCGATCGCGGCCCTCACAGTCCGAAGGTACTCGATCAGGTCTGCTCGACACTCGATCTCTATCCGGGCTCCCGCCTCATTCTCGGCAATCATGATTTTTACCTGCGTGAGCTCCTTCGCGGTGATCTCACCTATGAGGACGCCGTCAACTGGATGGACTGGGGAGGCGTCGCGACAGTAAGCGCATATTCCAGTCGTCCGGTGCCTGATTTTGAGAATATCGCCGCCGATATCCGACGCGTCTTCCCACATCATGTGGACTTGCTGGAAAACGCGCATACGTTCATGGAAATGGGGCGCTTCTGTTTTGTTCACGCTGGAATACGTCCCGGCATCCTGCTCGCAAAGCAGGACGAATACGACTTGCGCTGGATCAGAGCCGGTTTTCTCGATCACATGGACGTCCTTGACCACGTCGTTTTACACGGTCACACGATCACAAAGTCGCTGCGGCCCGAAGTTTACTTAAATCGCATAGCACTGGATACCGGAGCGTATCGGACTGGCCGGCTGAGCGCCGCCGTCATCACGCACGATGAACTTTTACACTTTTTATGTACCGAGCTGACCGAGAGCGGTTCCATCAAGGTCGGCGAGTGGCGGCCCGACTAATCGACGGGATGGAGTGGGAAGAGTGGACCGTTGTCACGGACTGTGTCGTGAAACTCGGACGTTGGATCCGACTTTCGCGACAGACTGCAATGGAACGGTTCTCCCGTGGGCAGTCGGTCCCGCCTTCCGCTTTGCGGCGCGATGCTAAGGCTCCTGCGGCTCCCCATTTTCCGGGCGAACCGTGTCGAGAATTCCCGCTTTCCCGCCCTGTTCGGCCGGCGCGATGCTGAAAGCTCCGATGCTCTTCAATATCTTGCTCCAGGCTTTGCGCGAGCCTGCAGGTGGCGCGATATCGCATGCCGTGGGCTCAAGCAAACATATTCTCAATCTCCCCACGCTGCATGGCGTGTTTATCGGGGTTCTGCTGCTTCAGCTTTGCTAGATTGAGCAACTTCCACCGTACTGCCGGTAGTGCCGCTGCCTGCGGCAACCCGATGGCGTCGAAATCCGGCTCGGTATCATGGAGTGTAAGCAGAAACCGCATCGCTTTATCATCGAGGCGGGCTCGAAGGTCATCTGTCAGCTGGGCCCGTGCGTCTTTCAGTTCGATCAGGCTGACGGGCTCAATGGTCATGCCTTCGAATTCTTTCACGAAGGCATCTTCGAGTTTAGATAATGACGGCTTGATCAGCTCATGCGGCGGGCGGCCGGAGCTTGCGACGTAGATGAGGAAGGTCCGAAACAACGCATCGGTGAGCCCTTCATTATCGTAAAGCAGCTTCACGTCGAAAAGATCGCGCGGGTGCTGACGGTCCACGGCGGCATGAAGCTTGCCACCAAAGAGATCCTCGAATGACACGACCTGCATTTCAGCAAAGCCAAATGCCTCGGCCACTCCATCCGTTACCGCCCGTAGTTCCGGAGGATGTACTGTTCCACGCGAGACCGGCGAGGTCTCGATCTTGATTTCGGTGGTGCCCTGCCGGACGAGCACCCGCGTGTCATTGTTGCCGCCACCGGCGATACGCTGGACTTCGACGCCGCGCAGATTTTTCAGCAGGTCGTCGCGAATGCGGTCAAGCGCGGCGTCGATACCGCTGAGCGTCGTGTCGCGATCCTGGATGGGAAGGTAGGTGAGGTCGATATCGACCGACAAGCGAGGCATATCCCTGTAGAACAGATTGATGGCCGTTCCCCCCTTGAGGGCGAAGACATCCTGCCGAGCGATGTAGGGCAACGTCCGAACAAGCAGCTCGACCTGCCGCATATAGCGATCACGCGCCATCCATACTCTCCTTTGGCAACAGGTCTGCAGGGACCGTTACGCGATAAATCGGGTGAAGCCTGCCGCCTGGGGCAAGTGCCCGATCGCCGCGTCCCATATCGATCTCCGATCTGTCTATATGCTTCAGCCACGCATGCGCGTGCTTGTCGGCATAGACGAAAAAAAGGCGCTTAACCTTTACGCTGCGGCACTGGCTCAACAGCGTCGTCAACATTTTCGGGCGCAGATTGACCATTCCCTCAAACACCATGTCGATGTTGTGAAAGCTCTCGTTCTTCGGAAGTTCATCGAGAATCTCCAGTATAGCCCGCTCTGCAGACGACATTTTGATGGGCCAGCGCCACGGGCTCATCGCCAGTTCCTCATCTGGACTATCGGAGAGGCTGAATTCGCTGTCCTCGACGCCGTTGTTCTCGTCGAGGAACAGTCCATGACCTCGTCGGACGAACCTGGCATCGGTTGTCAATGTCATAAGCCAGTCAGGAATATCGGAGCCATAGAGGTACACGCGTGTATCACCGCCAAGCTGCACGTAGTGAGAATGGCCCCGCAATCCAAGCGCGGTCAGACCTCCGACATGAAATGCATGTCCCATGATCCATTGCGCGGATAACAAGGGAATCTTCCAGCCCGTGGCGGCTTCCGACGTTTCTCTTGCCGAAAATGGGCGTCGGTAGACGCCTGTCGCGATCCGCTGGAGCCAGCCCTGCTTGATATACGCCGATACGGATTGGCGTGAAATCGCATGACGTGCCGTCCAGGCCGCATCGACGATGAAGCCCGGTGGGACTGATTGGATCAGGTACTTTAGCTTCGGCGTTGTCTGTTCATCCATAATGGACATTATGGCCAGAGTTCAAAGTAAATATCAAGATGACTTTAAAAACTATTGAATTTGTCAACTTGTAATTGACAAAAATCGATAGTGTCAAAGTCCCGTGTCGGTCCAATATGACAGCGCCCTGTTCGTCGGGTTTTAACCCTCCACGCCAAGGGTTCAACCTGCGCGCCGTCGCACTGATGCGATCGATGATCACCTGGCCGACAAAGCGAACGCTGTTCCTGTGCCGAAGTCTCCCATTGGAAGACAAAGCCGTTCCTTATTTTCACGTCATTCCGGTTGATGGCAGTCCGGATGATCTGGACGAAGGTCAGTGCGGCGAGATCGAATACCAATCTGCTCCAACCATTGGCGTTGCCAACCCAGCTCTCTTGTCTGGCATCCCTAATCCAATCCCGACCTTGGACGGTCAACCCACAAGGGGTTCGCAGTTCCTGCGACCTCTCTGTCTGCGCCGCCGAGGTGACCGCGGCCGGGTCCGGATCAAACGGACGCCATCGAGCGGGGATTGGCCCCGCCACCGGATGGAGCCTCACATGTCGGATCTCAGCCTCGCACAAAACCACGCATTCGATCTTGCCCGGACCCTAATGGTCCCGGTCACCCTCTTCGAAATCGATGGCGAGATCGGCGTCATGCCTTCCGCCGAGTATGACGGCGATGAAGACGCCATCATCAACGAATATGACCCCTTTGCCTATGGATCGGCTCATTGAGCCGATCACCCCTTCGACGGGAAGGCGTGCCGCTTGCGCTGATGCGCGCGCAAGGGAGGCTTCGCCGCGAGCTTGTCCGGCAGATCTGCACATTGCGAACCGCGCCCTTGCACGCTTCCATCTTCGCGGCCTGGGCGCTGCCAGTCCGAAAAGTCAGAAAGCAGAGGAAGCGAAATGAATAAGAATGACATTGAGGAACTGCGAGCCCGGGTGGGCTGCGCAGCCGTCCTTGACCATGAGGGCTTCGCGATAGACCGGAAAGAGAGCACACGCCGGGCGGTCAAATTCCGGCGCGACGACGACATCGTCATTGTGATCCACGATGACAGGGGATGGTTCGACGCCCGATCCGAAGCCAAGGGCGACGTTTTCGCGCTCGCAAGCTATCTCCACGGGATCGGCTTTGCCGAGGCCTTGGCGGTGGTCGGCGATCTCGTCGCGTTTCAGCCCACCGCACCGACCTGGGAGAAGCCTCTCCGTCAAACACAAACGATGGCTTCGATCGCTGACCGCTGGAACCACAGGAAAGGGCCGTGGCGCGCATCGGCGACATGGAACTACCTTCGAGAGGGCCGGGCGTTGCCATGGCAGGTTATCTCCGTGGCAATCGAAGCGGATTTGTTGAGGGAAGGGCCTTACGGCTCTATGTGGGCAAAGCATGTCGATGAGGCGGGCACCGTCATCGGCTGGGAGGAGCGCGGTCCGGACTGGCGCGGGTTTTCCACTGGAGGGGCCAAGGCGCTGTTCCGTTTCGGCAGTGACACAGCACGTCGGATTTGTGTGACGGAGGCGGCGATCGATGCGCTCAGCCTGACCGCAATCGAGCAGACACGATCCGACACACTTTATGTCAGTACAGGCGGCGGCTGGTCGCCGCTGACCGCGCAGGCGTTGGAAAACTTAGCGGCGGGGGAGGGCGCGTGGCTTGTGGCCGCAACCGACAACAATGTTCAGGGTGAGGTTTTTGCCGATCGTCTGCGCCAGATGGCAGATCGCGCTGCTTGCGATTTCTCGCGGCTACGGCCGGAAGCTGAGGATTGGAATGAGGAATTGAAGGAGAGGAGGGAGAGAGGAGAGCTGCCGCATACGCGGACAGCGCATCAAGGGTGAAGCTGCCGCCCGCCTGACGGCGGCCCTTGACCCGCTGCCCGCGAAGCGCCGGCTGAGGAGGGGTGATCAAAGGACTGAACAGAGAGGTCGATCAGGCTTCGCTTCAGTCGCAACCCCAAGGAGCCGCAGATGTTTAATCCTCCCACCATCCGCAAAGTATTCGAAGGCGTCGCCACCCGCCACGAGATGTACGCCCTGTTCAACCGCCACAGCCAGTCGCCATTCGACGATGACCGTATTTCCGGCAGGCGCTATGTCGGCGAATGGTTCGAAATCACAGAAGCGGACCACGATCATATGTTCGAGATCTTGCCGCCGCTTTTCTATCGCGGGGACATGTTCGCCATGCGCGAGTTTCTGGCCGCCAGCGTCACCAGCGTGTTCTTTGCGCTGACGATCGACGATCGCTCCCGCTGGTTTCACGGCTATTGCGACCTGGGCGATCGCCAGTCGCCCGCCCGGATGCGCGCCGAGATCATCGCCCGCGAATCCCGCCCGGTGCGCGCCATGAACCGACAGGAAAAGCTCGATCATATTTGGAGTGCGACAGGTCCGGATTTCCGCGGCTATGCCGACAAGCGCTTTCCAGCCGATCTGCGCAATCGCCAGATCGTGCTCGTTTACCCCTCTGCTGAAGGCAAGATCTGGAAACTGCTCGACGATCTGACCGACGAGGAGATCGCTGCCAAGCTGCCTGTACAATTCCGTCTTTTGCCGGAAACCATCGCTGCCTGACGGCAGCCTTCACTTCCAAACCTCCACCATCCGCAGCCTGGCAACACCGCTTCTTCCCGCGAGTGTGCCTCGGCGCGCCCACTCACAGGAGTTTCCAATGGCGCATAGTGATCCTTTCACCATCGACCTGTTCGGCAATACAGCTCTCGCATCCGGTTTCGATCTCTGCCTGCCGGGTTTCGCAGCAGAGTTCGGGGCCGATATCGACCCGCCGCCGTCGACGCCGGCGCTGACCGCACATGTTCGCAAAGAACCAAAGTCCAAAGCGCAGACGCGGGCGAAGGTCGATTTTCGGCTGGAGGGTTCTCGCGGTCTCGCAAAATCGTGGCGCGACCGGGCACGAGACAATATTGCCGCCATCCTGCTGGCCAACGAGATCGAGCGTCAGGGCCTGCCGGCTCGTCCTGACCAGCAGGCCAGATTGATCAAGTTCACCGGCTTCGGCGCGTCGGACCTGGCCAACGGCATATTCCGGCGTCCGGGCGACGAGGCATTTCGCAAAGGCTGGGAGGAGCTCGGCGGCAATCTGGAAAGCGCCGTCGCGGCAGGGGACTACGCATCTCTGGCGCGCTGCACCCAATATGCCCACTTCACGCCGGAGTTTATCGTTCGTGCCATCTGGTCGGGCCTGGTCCGCATGGGGTTCGATGGTGGACGGATCCTGGAGCCGGGTATCGGCACGGGCATGTTTCCGGCGCTGATGCCGGATGCTCTCTCCAAGGTAAGCCATGTCACCGGTATCGAGCTTGATCCGGTCACCGCCCGCATTGTCCGCCTGCTGCAACCACGGGCCAGGATCATGTCAGGCGATTTCGCCCGGACGGAGTTGCCGGCGCATTTCGATCTGGCGATCGGCAACCCGCCGTTTTCCGACCGAACGGTGAAGAGTGACCCGGCCTTCCGCTCTCTCGGCTTGCGGCTGCATGACTATTTCATCACCAAGTCCATCCACCGGCTGAAGCCTGGCGGGCTTGCCGCCTTTGCGACGTCGTCCGGCACCATGGACAAGGCCGACGCCCGTGCCCGCGACCACATCGCCGGCATGGCCGATCTTGTCGGAGCAATCCGCCTGCCCGAGGGCAGTTTTCGTGCAGACGCGGGCACGGATGTTGTCGTTGATATCCTCTTCTTCCGGAAGCGCCGCGCCGACGAGCAGGTTGGAGACGACAGATGGGTCGATCTCGCGGATGTAAAGGTGGAAGGTGAGGGCGACAGCGTCCGTATCAACAGGTGGTTCGCCGATCATCCCGAGATGGTGCTGGGACGCCATGCGATTACGACAGGTCCCTTCGGCGAAACATACACATGCCTCCCGATTGGTGATGATCTTGAAACGAACCTGAACGCCGCAATCAGTCAGCTCCCGGCCGGGGTCTATGACGGTGAGGCTTCCACAATCGACTTCGCCCTTGAGGATGAAGTCGCGGAAGCCATGACAGAGCGCCCGGATGATCCCAAGGTTCGCGAAGGCAGCTATTTCATCGGCAAGGCCACGGCGCTGATGCAGGTGGTGGACGGGCTCGCTGTTCCGGTCGAAGTCAGGAAAGGCCGCAGCACCGACGGCATCTTCGCCAAGCACGCCCTGATCATCCGAAAGCTCATCCCGATCCGCGATGCGGTCCGGCTCATCCTCAAGCTTCAGGAGCGCGACCAGCCCTGGCAAAAGGCGCAGGTCGCGCTGCGCATCGCCTGGTCGAGTTTCGTGCGCGAATTCGGCCCGATCAACTTCACCTCCGTTTCGACATCGGAGGATCCGGAAACCGGTGAGGTCAGGGAGGTCCATCGCCGGCCAAATATCGCGCCTTTCCTCGACGATCCCGATTGCTGGCTGGTGGCCTCGATCGAGGACTACGATCTCGAGACCAACACCGCCAAGCCCGGGCCGATCTTTACCGAACGCGTCATCGCTCCGCCTCCGGCACCTATCATTACTTCGGCGCTTGATTCGCTCGCCGTGGTGCTCAACGAGCGCGGCCATGTCGATCTCGATCATGTCGCCGAGCTGCTGCACCTCCACGTTGAGGATGTTATCAGCGAGCTGGCGGACGCAATCTTCCGCGATCCGTCCAATGGCTCCTGGCAGATGTCAGATGCCTATTTGTCCGGCGCAGTCCGCTCGAAACTGGTAACTGCACGCGCCGCCGCGGACCTAGATCCGGCCTTTCAGCGCAACGTCGCAGCGCTGGAGCGCGTCCAGCCCGCCGATCTCAGGCCCTCGGATATCACCGCACGCCTCGGTGCGCCCTGGATCCCGTCCGGTGACGTCGTGGCCTTCGTCAAACAGACGATGGACGCCGACATCTCCATCCACCACCTGCCGGAACTGGCGACCTGGACGGTCAATGCCCGTCAACTCGAATGGTCGGCTGCTGGCACGACGGAATGGGGCACGCACCGCCGCCATGCCGGCCAGCTTCTCTCCGACGCCCTGAACTCGTCTGTCCCGCAGATCTTCGACACCGTCCGCGACGGCGAGACCGAGCGACGAGTGCTGAACACGGTGGAGACGGAAGCCGCCAAGGAAAAGCTCGCCAAGATCAAGACCGCTTTCCAATCCTGGATCTGGTCGGATCCAGATCGCACCGACCGGCTGGCGCGCGTCTATAACGACACCTTCAACAATATCGCGCCGCGATCTTTCAACGGTGATCACCTGCAACTCCCCGGCGCCTCAGGCGCCTTTTCTCTTTATAGGCATCAGAAACGCGGCATCTGGCGGGTTATTTCGGCAGGCGCCACCTATCTCGCCCATGCCGTCGGTGCCGGAAAGACGCTGACCATGGCGGCTGCGATCATCGAGCAGCGCCGGCTCGGGCTGATTTCGAAGGCCATGCTGGTCGTGCCCGGCCATTGCCTCGCCCAGGCGGCGCGTGAATTCCTGGCGCTTTATCCGAATGCCCGCATCCTGGTCGCCGACGAGACGAATTTCGTCAAGGACAAGCGCCAACGCTTCCTGTCGCGGGCAGCGACCGCCAACTGGGACGCCATCATCATCACCCATTCGGCGTTCCGATTTATATCGGTGCCCTCGGCCTTTGAAGCGCAGATGATCCAGGATGAGCTCGAGCTCTACGAGGACCTGCTGGTCAAGGTCGATAGCCAGGATCGGCTGTCGCGCAAGCGCATCGAGCGCATGAAAGAGGGCCACAAGGAACGGCTCGAAGCGCTGGCAACGCGCAAGGACGACCTGCTGACCGTCTCGGAGCTCGGGATCGACCAGATCATCGTCGACGAGGCGCAGGAATTTCGAAAGCTGTCCTTTGCCACCAATATGTCGACGCTGCGCGGTGTGGATCCGAACGGCTCGCAGCGGGCCTGGGACCTGTTCGTCAAATCCCGCTTCATCGAGACGAAAAACCCCGGCAGGGCGCTGGTGCTGGCGTCGGGCACGCCGATCACCAACACGCTCGGCGAAATGTTCTCCGTGCAGCGGATGATGGATCCGGCAGCATTGTCGGAACGTGGTCTGCATGAGTTCGATGCCTGGGCCTCGACCTTCGGCGATACCTCGACCGAACTCGAACTGCAGCCGTCGGGCAAATACAAGCCGGTCACCCGCTTCAGCCAGTTCGTCAATGTGCCGGAACTGATCGCCATGTTCCGGTCGTTTGCCGACGTTGTGCTGTCAGCGGATCTCAGGACCTATGTGAAGGTGCCCGACGTCTCCGGCGGCAAGCGCCAGATCGTTACCGCCGAGCCGACGGCCGCTTTCAAGTCCTACCAGAAACAGCTGGACGCTCGGATCAAGGCGATCGAGATGCGCGATGGCCCGGCCAAGCCCGGCGACGACATCCTGCTGTCGGTCATAACCGACGGCCGCCATGCGGCGATCGATCTGCGGCTGGTCGATCAGGCGATGGGCAACGAGACCGCCAACAAGCTGAACGCGCTGGTCACGAACACCCACCGGATCTGGCAGGAAACCGGAGAGGCGGAGTATCGTCGCAAGGACGGCAAGCCGTTCGAACGGCCGGGCGCCGGCCAGTTGATCTTCTCCGATCTCGGCACGATCAATGTCGAGGCGACGCGGGGCTTTTCCGCCTATCGCTGGATGCGCGATGAACTCGTGCGGCTTGGCGTGCCGGCCTCTGAGATTGCCTTCATGCAGGACTACAAGAAGTCGGACGCCAAGCAGCGGCTGTTTAACAACTTCAATGCCGGAAAGGTGCGCGTGCTGATCGGCTCGTCGGAAACCATGGGCACCGGCGTCAATGTCCAGGCTCGTTTGAAAGCCCTGCATCACCTTGATGTGCCATGGCTGCCATCGCAGATCGAGCAGCGCGAGGGCCGCATCATCCGCCAGGGCAACCAGCACGATGAGGTCGACGTCTTCGCCTACGCAACGCTCGGCAGTCTCGACGCCACCATGTGGCAGAACAATGAGCGCAAGGCTCGTTTCATCGCCGCCGCCCTGTCAGGCGACACCAGCGTTCGACGGCTTGAGGATATGGGCGAGGGGCAGGCCAACCAGTTTGCCATGGCCAAGGCCATCGCGTCCGGCGACGAGCGGCTGATGCAGAAGGCGGGACTGGAGGCCGAGATTGCCCGTCTCGACCGACTGCGGGCCGCCCATATCGACGATCAGCACGCGATCCGCCGACAGATCCGTGACGCCGAACGGGACATCGAGCTTTCCAGCCGCCGGATCGAGGATGTGGGCAAGGACATAGAGCGGCTGGTCCCGACAACTGGCGACGCCTTTGTCATGCAAGTCGGTGAAGACACATTCGACGAGCGCAAACTCGCTGGCCGCGCGCTGATGAAAGAGATTCTGACGCTGGTTCAGCTTCAGGAGGAGAAAGAGGTGATCATCGCCACGATCGGCGGCTTCGATCTTGCCTATCATGGCGAGAGGTTTGGCAAGGATGGTTATCGCTATGACACCCTGCTCCAACGCACAGGTGGAGACTACGAGATCGATTTGGCCGTCACCACCACGCCGATCGGCGCGATCTCGCGGCTCGAACATGCGCTTGGCGGGTTTGAACAGGAACGCGAGAACCATCGCAATAGGCTCGTCGATGCGAAACGACGTCTCGCCTCCTATACGCCGCGTTTGGGAGAGAGCTTCTCATTCGAAGCCGAGCTCGAACTCAAACTGAGCCATCTGGACGAGATCGAAAGGGATCTTGCGGCAACCGCCGATGAAACAGAGGAGGATCGCCAGGAAGCCGCATAGAAAACGGCATATTCACCGTCACTTGAAACGGGGTCGGACCATACACATCTATCGGTCATCACCCGTTTCGATGGTTTCCTGCAGTGGCGATTGCCGCGCGTTTGAAACTGTCCGGGTCGGAAAGGGCGCTCCCCGAAAGGGTCGAGCGCCCTTTCGGTTTCAAGTGCGTGGGCACTTTTTGCCATTGGACCTCAATTCTTTAGCCGCCAGTCAGGCAGCAGAGCGCTGTTTTTTGGCACGAGATCTTGCCGGGTTTTTTGTGACAGGCCCTGCATCATCATCGAACAAGGAGGACAGGACGACCGGATGCCTATCCGGGAAACGGGCGACAAGTTCCAGGGTGCCGCCCATGGCCCCGACATAACTGCGCAACGTGGACAGAAGCAGATCGCTTCGCTTTTCCAGACGCGAAATATTTTCCTGTTTTACACCGAGCGTTTCGGCCATACGGACCTGGGTGAGGTCGCGCGCCTTGCGCAGATCCTGCAGCGTCCGGTATTCCTCAAGCCGCTCATTACCCAGCTGTTCGAGCCGTTCGCGACGTTTCGCAGGAAGGCCCTGAAGGACGTCATCCAATGATCTAGCCATTCTTTTTCTCCTTCATTGCGTCGAGGTGCTGTGTCAATCGCTGATCAGCTTTTGCGATCAGCACTTTGTAGAACCGCGTCTGGCTACGGCCCGATTTATTGCCTGCGACCAGAAGGATTGCCCGGCGCTCGGGATCGAACGCGTAAGCCAGTCGCCAGACACCGTCTGCAGCCTTGAACCGCAATTCCTTCATATTCGCGTGTGCCGATCCCTTGAGCGTATCGGCGTATGGACGACCCAGCTGCGGACCATAAGCTTTCAGAAGCGGCAGTGCCGCGAAGATTTCGTCCTGGACTTCCTCAGGCAGCGCCGAAAATTCCGGGTCGAACTCGTCGTGGAGCAGAACTGCCCATTCCTTTGTCATAATATGATCTCAGAGTTATATGCTGTCAAGGTTATACCCGCGGTTAGTTGTGAGGTCCAGCCTCATACCCCAACTGCCGCGAACATCCAATCCTGCAGGTATCATCACACCTTTGTCCCAATAGGCCGCATGACCACCAGTCCCGTGTCGGGTGAGATATTCAGCGTCCGACACCTGCTTCTACGCTTCGAATTTGTGGTTGTGCACAAGTCTGCTGCGACACGGACGCTCCGAGCTGATGCTAATCCGCGAGTTTGTAGATCGCCGCGTTGTCCTGCAGCTTCCGCAGGCCCTTGTACGAGCCATGTCGCAATTTGCCGTCGTCGGTCCAGGCGCGGTATTCGATCTCGGCAATCAGTGTCGGTTGAACGAAGACGACCCCCTTCTTGTCGACCGCAATCGGAGCACGCCTGGTCTTCAGCGTGTCCAGCATCCGGCGCAGTTCCATTGCCTCTTTCTCTTTGAAGCCAGTCCCGACCGACCCGACATAGACGAACGCAGCACCCTGGTAGGCCGCGAGCAGCAGGCTGCCGATCCCGCCGCGTGCCGCGGTGGATGGTTCGTATCCGACAATCACGAAACTGTCGCTCTGGATGCATTTGATCTTCAGCCAGTCGCCCAGGCGACCCGAGCGGTAGGTGCTGTCGCGGTGCTTGGCGATGATGCCTTCCAGACCGTGTTCGCGCGCGGCCGCCAGAAGTGTCGCGCCATCGGCTTCGAGCACCTCGGAGACGCGGATCGCTCCTTTGCTTTCGCCAATCAGGTGTTCCAGCAGGTGACGACGTCCAGAAAGCTCCATCTTCGTCAGGTCATGGCCATCGAAATACAACAGGTCGAATGCGTAGAGGATAGCATCGCCCAACGCTTGTCTGCCCCCGCGCCCGCCCAGTGAACGCTGCAGCGCCACAAAATCCGAACGCCTCTCTGGATCAAGGACGACGGCTTCCCCATCGAGAATGGCGGTCCCGACGCCAAGCTTGCGCGCAGCGGCGGCGATTGCCGGAAACCTATCGGTCCAGTCATGACCGCCACGTGTGATGATCCGCACCGAGTTCGGCTCAATGTGAACAGCCACACGATAGCCGTCCCATTTGATCTCATAGATCCAGTCCGGTCCCGGTGGCGGTTTTGCTTTCAAGAGCGCCAGGCACGGTTCGATGCGATCGGGCATCGGGTCGAAGGGAAGCTGCGGCTGCGCTGG
Organism: Paenirhizobium naphthalenivorans; assembly: GCF_007992095.1. Taxonomy (GTDB): domain Bacteria; phylum Pseudomonadota; class Alphaproteobacteria; order Rhizobiales; family Rhizobiaceae; genus Allorhizobium; species Allorhizobium naphthalenivorans. The sequence continues at coordinate 45,825 of NZ_BJZP01000023.1, read as the reverse complement.
GTCGCGTGGTTTGCGCGGTCGCGAGCGGATCGGAGCGTCCGTCTCCCGCAAAAGCGGCTGGGATTTTTTGCGCGGCGGCTTTGTCATGGCCAGAGTTCAGCAGCAATTGCTTAAAATCGTATGACATCGTCGGGGAATGGAGAAGGGGAGGAAAAGATGGGGGGAAAAGGAGACGGAAACCGGTTCGCAAGGACGGTCCAACGGCTGACGGTTCCCTCAATCGCGTCGGTCGCCGAGACCGGGCCAGCGTGCTTCGCAAGGCAGGTGTGCCTCGCTTGCGCGCAAGCCAGGTCTGCTCCGGCGCAATTGCAGCCGCCGTCCCGCCCTGCGGTTCGGGAAATGTCTTCGAAAAGAAGATGAGGCAAGGACAGTCCGTCCGCCCGAAGCTCAAGAGGTAATTCCCATGCAGTTGACTACAGCCGATCCGCGCAGCCTGAAGGACAATCCTGACCGGTCCCGTCATTCGAAATCATCACCCCAGTCCGACGCGCTGTTGTGCGCATCGATCAGGGCCATCGGCGTCGTTCAGCCACCGATCGTCAAACTCGATCCGGAGGGCGGCAACAGCTATATCATCGTCTTCGGACATCGCCGCGCCGCCCAGGCTATCGCCGCGGATCTCTTGGAAATTCCGCTGCTGCTGGCCGATCCCTCCGACGATCTGGGTGCCATGCAGTCGTTTGCGGAAAACATCGCCCGCGAGCCGTTAAAGGCGTCGTAAACTTAACGGCAACGAGGGCAAACCATGGCGCCGGTCGAGTTCGTCGGTCATGCTCGGGCGATTTTCGCCCACAGGTTCATCGCCGCTGAACGCAATTCGCGATAATGGTTGGAAGGGATGTCGTGGCGCGGGATGTGGAATAGGTTGGCGATCGGGTCATGGATAGAGACGAAACGTTGTAGATGTCGCTGTGACTTGAAGCGCTTCATGATCCGTTCTCGCCGCCGGACTGGCTGGTGAGAATTCTCCGCCCGATTATTCAACCCTTTGTGGGAGCGATGCTCGACACCCGGCATGATCTCCCGCTTCGCCGCGGCGTAGGATCGCAGCTTGTCTGTGATCATCACCCGCGGCGATCGTCCCTGGCCCTTCAAGAGCTTGCGCATCAGGCGCTTGGCGGCCTTGGCATTTCGGCGGCTTTGCACCAGCACCTCCAGAACAAATCCGTCCTGGTCAACGGCGCGCCACAGCCAGTGCTTCTTGCCTCGAATCGAAATGACGACCTCATCGAGGTGCCACTTGTCTCCAAGCTGGCCGGATGAGCGACGACGGATGTCTTTGGCGAAATGCCGGCCGAACTTCTCCGCCCACAGCCGGACCGTCTGATGCGAGACAATGATCCCACGGGCAGCCAGCAAGTCCTCAACCATCCGCAGGCTAAGAGGGAAACGGAAATACAGCCAAACGGCGTGGGCAATGATTTCAGCCGGAAAGCGATGGCGGCGATAGAGTGGATCACGGTCTGTCATCGCCCGTCATCGCACATCGAATTCCACATTCCGTTAAGTTGACGATGCCCGGGCAACTGTTACTTGGTCTGATTAACGGGGCCTTCTACGCGACTTTGAGCCTTGGTTTGGCAATCATATTTGGATTGCTAAACATCATCAACTTTGCCCATGGCGCACAATACATGATGGGTGCGTTCATGGCGTGGCTGTTGTTGAATTATCTTGGGATTGGCTACTGGCCGTCCCTGATCATAGCGCCGTTGATCGTAGCTGTTCTGGGCATGATTATTGAGCGGTTGTTGCTCTCAAGACTTTACAAACTGGATCACCTTTACGGTCTCCTTCTCACGTTTGGTCTCGCATTGATAATAGAGGGCCTGTTCAGAAACGCATACGGCGTGTCGGGCTTGTCATATCAAGTTCCCGCAATGTTGAGTGGGGGCGTAAATCTCGGTTTTATATACCTGCCGTACTACCGCGGTTGGATAGTTGTCGCCTCATTGTTGGTATGTATCGCGACGTGGCTCGTGATCGAGAAGACCAGACTTGGGTCGTTCCTTCGCGCGGCTACTGAAAACCCGGAGCTCGTGCAGGCGTTCGGTATCAATGTACCGTTGATCATAACGCTCACCTACGGTCTTGGAGTGGCGTTGGCTGCTTTCGCAGGTGTGTTGGCCGCACCTGTATATGCCGTAAATCCCAACATGGGCGCGAACCTGATTATCGTTGTATTCGCGGTGGTGGTTATCGGTGGAATGGGGTCGATTTTCGGCGCGATTATTACTGGCTTGAGCCTGGGAATTATCGAAGGTCTTACCAAGGTTTTCTATCCCGAAGCTGCATCTACGGTGATCTTTGTGATCATGGCTATTGTCCTGATGATCAAACCATCAGGTTTGTTTGGCAGGAGCGTTTGAGATGGCTATGAACATCATTTCACAGGAAAATGCAGGCTCTAAAAATTGGCTTCAAACGAGCTCATCCACGCTTATCAAGTTTGGAATACTACTCGTTCTGCTCTTGATGGCACCGCTTGTCGTATATCCAATATTCGCGATGAAGATCCTATGCTTCGCATTGTTCGCAGCGGCATTTAACCTTCTCCTCGGCTACGGAGGACTCTTGTCCTTCGGCCATGCCGCCTTTTTCGGATCGGCGAGCTATATCACCGCATATTCTGCAAAGGTTTGGGGGATGTCTCCCGAAGTTTCAATCCTCATCGGCGCAATAGCGGCGGGGGGGCTGGGCCTAGTCTTTGGTAGCTTGGCTATCCGCCGACAGGGCATCTACTTCGCGATGGTTACCCTCGCCCTAGCGCAAATGGTTTACTTTGTCGCTCTACAGGCTCCGTTCACCGGAGGAGAAGACGGTATCCAGGCTATACCCCGCGGAGCGCTCTTCGGCATCGTTGATCTAAGCAGTGACGCATCGATGTACGCCCTGGTAGCAACGATATTTTTCGGTTCTCTACTCGTCATCCATAGGATCGTGAATTCGCCGTTTGGACGAGTGCTGCATGCAGTCCGTGAAAACGAGGCACGCGCGATCTCGATGGGGTACGAGGTGCAGAAGCATAAGCTAACTCTGTTCGTCCTTTCGGCAGTTCTGTCCGGCTTGGCGGGGGGAATGAAGGCGATCGTCTTCCAGTTGGCTTCTTTGACCGATGTTTTCTGGACTATGTCCGGCGAGGTGGTGCTCATGACGCTGATAGGCGGAGTCGCGACATTCTTTGGACCACTGGTCGGAGCGGCTCTTATTGTCGCACTTCAAAATTATTTAGCCGACTTTGGAAGCTGGGTGACGATCACCCAAGGTGCCATCTTCGTCGCCTGCGTGCTTCTGTTTCGCAAGGGTATTGTCGGATTGGCTATCGAACGGTGGACGAAGCGCTCTTCCACAGCGTCTTAACTTTCAGTCATATCGGAGAATATCGTGACTTTTTTCCAGAACTTAGTCGGTGGCGCATGGGTCGGCAACGAAGCGTCCAAAAACGTGAACCCATCCGATATCAATGACGTAGTTGGCGAGTTTGCTCGCGGCTCCGCCGAGGACACCCGGGATGCTATAGCTGCGGCGAAGGCTGCCTTTCCGGCATGGTCTCGTTCCGGCATTCTAGAGCGCCACGCGATCCTTCGAAAGACATCAGATGAGATCCTCTCGCGAAAGGACGAGCTCGGCCGCCTGCTTTCGCGCGAGGAAGGCAAGACCCTGGCGGAAGGAATTGGCGAAACAGTGCGGGCCAGCCAGATATTTGATTTCTTCGCGGGTGAATGCTTGCGGCTTGCGGGGGAGGTGCTTCCCTCGGTGCGCCCGGGCGTCGGAGTGGAAGTCACGCGCGAGCCGATTGGGGTCGTCGGAATAATCACGCCCTGGAACTTTCCGATCGCAATCCCTGCATGGAAAATTGCTCCGGCGCTCTGCTACGGCAACACCGTTGTCTTGAAACCAGCCGACCTCGTACCAGGCTGCTCTTGGGCCATAGTCGACATTCTGATGCGGGCCGGGTTGCCTGAAGGCGTTTTGAACCTTGTTATGGGGCGTGGGTCAGTGGTGGGGCAGGCCATGCTCGACAGCTCAGATGTGGATGCATTGAGTTTTACCGGATCTACCGCGACGGGTAAGCGTGTGGCGCTCGCTTCTATTGAGCATAACCGAAAGTTTCAGCTTGAGATGGGCGGGAAGAATCCCTTCGTTGTGCTCGACGATGCAGATCTCGATGTTGCGGTGGAGGCTACCGTCAATTCGGCGTTCTTTTCCACCGGTCAGCGGTGCACAGCCTCGTCTCGCATCATCGTGACGGAAGGCATCCATGATCGCTTTGTCGCTGCCGTCTGCGAGCGACTGAAGAGGGTGGTTGTGGGTGATGCGCTAAATACAGGAACTCATATCGGCCCTGTTGTCGATGAGAACCAGCTTAAACAAGACACTGATTACATCGAGATCGGCAAGGCAGAAGGGGCGAAGCTTGCTTTCGGTGGCGAGCTACTGAAACGAGAAACGCCTGGCTTCTACCTATCACCAGCCCTTTTCACAGAAGCGACGAATGAGATGCGCATCTCGCGCGAAGAAATCTTTGGGCCTGTGGCCGCAGTTATCCGCGTCAAGGATTACGAGGAAGCACTCGCAGTAGCTAACGACACGTCCTTCGGACTGTCCTCGGGCATCGCGACCAAGAGCCTTAAGCATGCGATGCATTTCAAGCGAAATGCGGAAGCAGGCATGGTCATGGTGAATTTGCCGACAGCTGGCGTAGACTTCCATGTTCCGTTCGGCGGTCGCAAGGGATCGTCTTTTGGTCCCCGCGAGCAAGGCCGTCACGCCGCCGAGTTCTACACAACGGTGAAGACCGCCTACACGCTGGCCTGAGGAGAACCCACTATGAAAGTATTGGTCGCAGTTAAACGAGTTGTCGACTACAACGTGAAAATCCGCGTGAAAGCAGATGGCACGGGCGTTGAACTTGCCAACGTGAAAATGTCGATGAACCCGTTCGACGAAATCTCCGTCGAAGAGGCTCTTCGCCTGAAGGAGGCTGGCAAGGCCGAAGAAGTGGTTGTTGTGTCGATTGGTCCGGCCAAGGCGGAAGAAACGTTGCGTACGGCGCTCGCCATGGGTGCTGACCGCGCCATCTTGATTGAAACCGATGAAACGGTTGAGCCGCTGGCGGTTGCCAAGCTGTTGAAGGGCGTGGTTGACGCTGAAACGCCGGATCTGGTGATCCTCGGCAAGCAGGCAATCGATGACGACAGCAACCAGACCGGCCAGATGCTGGCAGCATTGCTCGGCTGGGGTCAGGGCACCTTTGCCTCCAAGGTCGAGATCGCGGACGGTTCCGTTGCGGTCACCCGCGAAGTCGATGGCGGTCTGCAGACCGTTTCCCTGAAACTGCCTGCCATCGTCACCACCGACCTTCGTTTGAACGAGCCACGTTACGCGTCGCTGCCAAACATCATGAAGGCCAAGAAGAAGCCGCTGGACAAGAAGACCCCGGCTGATCTCGGTGTTGATATTGCACCGCGCCTCAAGGTTTTGAAGACCGAAGAACCGGCTGGCCGCAAGGCTGGCGTCAAGGTTGGCTCGGTCGCAGAGCTGGTATCGAAACTCAAGGCCGACGGCGTATTGTAAGAGACGGATAAGGGAGATTTTATTATGGCCATTCTTCTTCTGGCAGAACACGACAACGCAACCCTTTCCGACCAGACAGCAAAGACGCTGACCGCAGCTGCCAAGATCGGCGGAGACGTGCATGTGCTGGTGGCTGGTTCCGGTGCCAAGGCTGCAGCCGATGAAGCAGCAAAGCTTTCCGGCGTTGCCAAGGTACTTCTTGCTGATGACGCATCCTACGCAAACCAGCTGGCAGAACCGCTTGCTGCATTGATCGTATCGCTGAGCGGTTCCTACGATGTCATCATCGCACCTGCGACGGCATCGGCCAAGAATGTTGCGCCACGCGTTGCAGCCCTGCTCGACGTTGCACAGGTTTCGGAAATCACCGAAGTGGTGTCCGCTGACACCTTCAAGCGTCCGATCTATGCTGGCAACGCCATCCAGACCGTACAGGCAACTGACGCCAAGAAGGTCGTCACCGTGCGTACGGCCTCGTTCGCTGCGGCTGCTGCCGGTGGTTCTGCTGCCGTTGAAGCGGTTGCTGCTGCTGCCAACCCGGGCGTTTCGTCCTTCGTATCGGATGCGCTGGCATCGTCTGACCGTCCTGAACTGACATCTGCCAAGATCATCATTTCCGGTGGCCGTGCACTCGGTTCGTCGGAAAAGTTCAAGGAAGTTCTTCTGCCGGTTGCTGACAAGCTGGGCGCTGCCGTTGGTGCATCGCGTGCGGCTGTTGACGCCGGTTACGCACCAAACGACTGGCAGGTTGGCCAGACCGGCAAGGTGGTTGCACCGCAGCTTTATATTGCCGCTGGCATTTCCGGTGCCATCCAGCACCTGGCCGGCATGAAGGACAGTAAGGTCATCGTGGCCATCAACAAGGACGAAGAAGCACCGATCTTCCAGGTTGCTGACTACGGCCTGGTCGGGGACTTGTTTGACATTTTGCCCAAGCTAGAACAGGCGGTCACAGCCTCATGACAGATCAAGCTGTCCGCTTTCCTGAACGCGAGTCGATGGAATTCGACGTTGTGATTGTGGGTGCCGGTCCTGCGGGTTTGTCAGCGGCGATCCGGCTGAAGCAGATCAATCCTGAGCTTTCAGTTGTCGTTCTGGAAAAGGGCGGCGAGGTCGGCGCGCATATCCTGTCGGGTGCGGTGGTCGATCCTGTCGGTATCGATCGCCTGCTGCCCGGCTGGCGTGAGGAAGAAGGCCATCCCTTCAAGACTGAAGTCAAGGACGACCAGTTCCTGTTTTTAGGCCCTGCCGGCTCGATCCGCCTGCCGAACTTCGCCATGCCGCCCTTGATGAACAATCACGGCAATTATATCGTCTCGCTCGGCAATGTCTGCCGCTGGCTGGCGGGCCACGCAGAAGCACTTGGCGTCGAGATCTATCCGGGCTTTGCCGCCAGTGAAGTGCTTTATAATGATGAGGGTGCCGTCATCGGTGTCGCCACCGGCGACATGGGCATCGAGAAAAACGGCGAGCCCGGCCCGAACTATACACGCGGCATGGAACTGCTTGGTAAGTACGTGCTGATCGGTGAAGGCGTGCGCGGGTCGCTGGCCAAGCAGCTGATTGCCAAGTTCAACCTGTCGAAAGACTCGGATGTCCAGAAGTTCGGCATTGGCCTGAAGGAACTCTGGCAGGTGAAGCCGGAGAACCACAAGCCGGGTCTGGTGCAGCACTCCTTCGGCTGGCCGCTGGGCATGAAGACCGGTGGCGGCTCGTTCCTCTATCATCTGGAGGACAATCTGGTGGCCGTCGGTTTCGTGGTGCACCTGAACTACAAGAACCCCTATCTGTTTCCGTTCGAGGAATTCCAGCGCTACAAGACGCATCCGGCGATTGCGCCAACCTTCGAAGGCGGCAAGCGCTTGTCCTATGGCGCCCGCGCCATCACCGAAGGCGGGTATCAGTCCGTGCCGAAACTGACCTTCCCGGGCGGTGCGCTGATCGGCTGTTCGGCCGGTCTGGTCAATGTGCCGCGCATCAAGGGCAGCCACAATGCGGTTCTGTCCGGCATGCTGGCGGCAGACAAGATCGCCGAGGCGATTGCCAGCGGCCGCGCCAATGACGAGGTGATCGAGATCGAAAACGAATGGCGCGCCAGCGATATCGGCAAGGATCTGAAGCGCGTTCGCAACGTCAAGCCGCTGTGGTCGCGGTTCGGCACGGCAATCGGCGTCGGGCTTGGTGCTCTGGATATGTGGATCAACCAGATATTCGGCACATCACCCATCACGCTGAAACACGGCAAGACGGATGCTGAGAGCCTTGAGCCTGCGGCAAAACACAAAGAGATCGATTATCCGCGCCCGGATGGTGTTCTGACCTTCGACCGCCTGTCATCGGTGTTCCTGTCGGGCACCAACCATGAGGAAGACCAGCCGGTGCATCTTCATGTCAGGGACATGGATCTGCAGAAGCGCTGCGAGCATGATGTCTATGCCGGCCCGTCGACACGTTACTGTCCGGCCGGGGTTTACGAGTGGGTGGAGAAGGACGGTCAGGACGTCTTCATCATCAACGCGCAGAACTGCGTGCACTGTAAGACCTGCGACATCAAGGACCCCAACCAGAACATCAACTGGGTGCCGCCACAAGGCGGCGAAGGGCCGGTCTACGCCAATATGTGAACCCTAAAAACGAGATGGTGGCGGTTCTGCGCGCCACCAGCGTAGCCGTGCTCGGACCTCCTCTTCCCGTTCGGCGTCGTGGACATAGGAATAGAGATAATCCGTGGCGATCAGATCAAAGAAGGCGTTCGGGTCCAGCAGAAACTCCCGGCCGCGTTTGGTTGGCAGCAGCACATCCTTTTTCCGACGCAACAGCTTCAGATGACGGGTCATGTCGCGCACGACCCAGAGTGGCGGCATGTCGCGTTCATTGAGCACCTTGTGCATGCTGTAGAGATCTTCGGCTGTAAAGTCGGGCCAGAGGAAGTTAACAGCGGCCCAATGCACGAACTTGCGGTTCATGGCGCCGGTTGCCGTCAATCCTATGCCCCCCTCACCGTCAGCATAGGCAACCGAAAGAAGCATGCCGCGAAGAAGTGGTGACAGCGCGGCGACATCGACGTCACCATGCAGCTTGATTTCCGGAAGCATCATGTCGCTTTGATCCCTACCCGCCTGATGCAGGTGCAAAACGATTATCCGCTGGCAATGAGATAATTGCTACTGAGGAAGCTAAAGCCGAAGAGGGAGTTCCATCACCCGCCCCCTCCCTACCCTTGCAACCCGGCCCAGCCGGTACGGTCGGGGGCTGATTGTCGGAGCCAGTGTCGCATTTCTAACGGGCTAGCGGCGTCGCATCTCTAATCAGCTTTGACAAGGATTGTAGCCGCAAAGTTAAAGTGTCCTGTTTCTGCAAAGTTGGAATGTCACACTCCCCGGGTCTGATTGGCATCTGGGAGATTGCAGAAGGGATTGATAGCGATGAGCGAGCGCGATCTTCAGCGGATCGAGGTTTTGTCGAAGGTTGTTTCCGGTCGGATGACGACTGTGTCAGCGGCGCATGTTCTTGATCTGAGCGAGCGCCAGGTGCGTCGGCTGCTGGAGCGTATGCGGACTGGCGGCGCGGCGTCGATCCGGCACAAGGCGATCGGCCGACCCTCTAACAACCGGATCAGTGACGGTGTTCGTGATTATGCGGTGGCGCTGGTTCATGAGCGTTATGCGGATTTCGGGCCGACATTGGCGACGGAGAAGCTGGCTGAGCGCGATGGCTTGTTTGTGTCGCGCGAGACGGTGCGCAACTGGATGGTCGATGCTGGCATTTGGCTGTCGCGCAAGCAGCGCCGGACGTTTCATCGGCCACGGTTGCGGCGCGAGGCCTATGGCGAACTGGTGCAGATTGATGGTTCGGAGCATCGTTGGTTTGAGGATCGCGGACCACCCTGCTCACTGCTGGTGTTCGTTGATGACGCGACCGGCAAGCTGATGCAATTGCGCTTTGTGCGGTCCGAAAGTGCCTTCACTTACTTCGAGGCATTGGAGCTCTATCTCCAGTGCCACGGCGCGCCGATTGCCTTTTACTCAGACAAACATTCGGTGTTTCGGGTGGCAAAGAAGGATGCCAGAGGTGGTCAGGGCATGACGCAGTTCGGGCGAGCGCTTTGCGAGCTAAGCATAGAGATTCTCTGTGCAAATTCCAGCCAGGCCAAGGGTCGTGTCGAGCGGATGAACCGGACGCTGCAGGACCGCTTGGTCAAGGAATTGCGGCTGGCCGGCATCGACAGCATGGAGGCTGGCAATGCTTTTTTGTCCGGCTTCATGGAGGACTACAATGCCCGTTTTGCGGTTTGCCCTGCCCGATCCGAGGATTTGCATCGACCGGTGAACCTGGCACCGGATCGATTGAAGGAGATCCTGTGCAAGCGAGAACAGCGTTATGTCGGATCGCAGCTGACATTTTCGTATGAGCGACAGCGGATCATGCTGGAGGAAACCGACGTCACGCGTGGCCTTGTTGGCAAATATGTCGAGACCTACGCTTATGCCGACGGTCGATTGGATGTGCGCTGGAAAGGGCATCGCCTGCCCTACACGGTGTTTGCCAAGGATCAACGTGTGACACACGCGGCGATCACCGAGAACAAGCGGTTGGGTGATGTTCTTGCCTATATCAAGGAACGCCAGGAGCAGCAGGACAAGCCGAAGGTGAAGAGCAACAGCGACAAGAATGGTTATGTCAAACGCGCTCGTGGGCCTGGTCGCCGCAAAGACTTCACCAACGATCCGGCTGTGATTGCGCGGCGAAAGAAGGCGCTGTCGCGGCAGCAGGCTGCTGAGTGAGGCGTCTCAAAGCCAAAGCCGAAGAAGTGGTCCCTCACCCGCCCCGATCTGATCTTGCAACCGGTATCAGCCGCTCAGATCGGGGCTGATCGGACAGTTCTACTTTGCAAACCGGCGGACGTTTCAACTTCCCCGCCACAAGGATTGTTTGTTAAATGTAATACCTTTAATGATTGCTCACAAGGGGGAAGATTGATGGGAGTGCAACAACCAAACAGGGTGGAAAAACTTCTTGCAGACGTCGGAGCGGCACCGACCGTCGAAGATGCCCTACCAATCTTCCAGCGCGCCTATGGTCTGGACTTCGTAACCTACCATCTCGCATTAACGGTGGCCGATGTTGTCGACACCCCGTTCGTCCGGACCACCTACGGGCCGACATGGGTTTCCCGCTATCTGCTGCGCGATTATGTCAAAATCGACCCGATACTTCGTGAGGGCCTCATCAGGCAAATACCGTTCGACTGGCGTGAAGTTGAAGTGCCGATAAATGCCCGAGACTTCCTGCTGGATGCCTATAATCACGGGATCGGTCCCAACGGCTATTCCATTCCCATACTCGACAAGGCGCGCAGAGCACTCTTCTCGATCAATTCACACCAGTCTACATATCAATGGAGCGAGACCGTCAGCCGATACCGGAGTGAATGGGCAGATGTCGCCTTTCTCATCCATCATAAAGCTATCTTTCAGCTACACGGCGAACACGATCCGGTTCCGCAACTCTCGAGCCGTGAAATCGAGTGCCTGCATTGGACGGCCTTGGGCAAAGACAGCATCGACATCGCGGTCATGTTAAAATTGTCGGAGCATACTATCCGCGCCTATATCAAGTCAGCCCGCCACAAACTCGGAGGCGGCTCCATAACCTTTACCATCGCGCGGGCGATACAGATGCGCCTGATCAAACCTTTTGGGGGTGCGGCGCCGCCATACCTGTGAAGTGACCCAACCTTAGAATGGAAGGCGCGCATTGTCCTTGACTTTCTTCATGACAAAAAACGTCCGTGTCTGTCGGACACCGGGCAGTGCGATCAGCTTGTTGCCGTGCAGTTTGTTGAAATCCGCCATGTCGCGCACGCGGATCTTCAAAAGATAGTCGAAGTCACCAGCCACCAGATTGCAGTCCAGCACTTCCTTCAGTTCGAGGACCGCCCCCTCGAATGCGGCAAAGCTGTCCGGGGTCGATCGATCCAATACGACGCCGACCATAACGAGTGCCCCGAGGCCAACCGACGCCGGTGCGATTTCGGCACGAACGCCGGTAATGTAGCCCTCTTCGAATAGGCGCTGGGTGCGTCGATGGCAGGTTGCTGCGCTGGCATTGACCCGGGTCGCCAGTTCCGCATTGGTCAGTCGTCCTTCGGCCTGAAGCGTTCGCAGGATGCGCAAATCCGCGCGGTCCAATAAGCCCTTGAGAGATTCTTCCATATTTTTACCTATGATGAGATCATTCTCTTCATTAATTCGCCCGTTCATACAATAGGCTACATAAGTAGGGCTGATTTCGGAAGCACCTTTCAGCAAAGGTCCATTACTCTGTGGGTGACGTGCAAACACCGATCCACCCTTTCCGGAGCCCCCGATGTCCCTTCTCGCAAGTTTTGAACGCTACCCCCTCACCTTCGGGCCGACTCCGATCGAGCATCTGCCACGCCTGACCGAAGCGCTGGGTGGAAAGGTGCAGATTTACGCCAAGCGTGACGACTGCAATTCGGGCCTCGCCATGGGGGGAACAAGCTGCGCAAACTGGAATATACCGTGCCGGACGCAATCGCCTCGGGTGCGGACACGCTTGTCTCGATCGGTGGGGTGCAGTCGAACCACACACGAATGGTCGCCGCGACCGCCGCCAAGATCGGCATGAAATGCGTGGTGATCCAGGAGAATTGGGTGCCACACTATGACGCCGTTTATGATCGCGTCGGCAACATCCTGATGACCCGCCTGATGGGCGCCGACAGCCGCCTTGTCGACGACGGCTTCGACATTGGCATCCGCAAGAGCTGGGAGGACGCTATCCAGTCCGTCAAGGATCAAGGCGGCAAGCCCTACCCGATCCCCGCCGGTGCATCGGTGCACAAATACGGTGCGCTCGGCTATATCGGTTTCGCCGAAGAGGTCGCGGAACAGGAAGAGGCGCTCGGCTTCAAATTCGACTACATCGTCGTGTGCGTCGTCGCGGGCTCCACCCAGGCCGGCATGATCGTCGGTTTCGCCGCGCAGGACCGCGCCGACCGGGTGATCGGGATCGATGCCTCCGGTACGCTCGACCAGACCCGGGCGCAGGTGCGGGCGATCGTCGACAATACATCGGAACTGGTCGGCCTGGGGCGCAAGGTTCGCGAAGACGAGATCGTCATAAATCCGGACTTCGCCTATCCGGCCTATGGCGTTCCCTCGGAGGAGACGAACGACGCCATCCGCCTCGCCGCTCGCACCGAGGCAATGATCACCGATCCGGTATACGAGGGCAAGTCGATGCAGGGAATGATCGACCTGACGCGCAAGGGCTTTTTCCCGGAGGGATCGAGAGTGCTCTATGCCCATCTCGGCGGCGCGCCGGCGCTCAACGGCTACAGCTATTACTACAGGGAGGGCTGAGCCCTCTTTCCGAGCCCGACCCCTCACCGCAGTTGTGGACGCACCGATGATAGATTTCCGACGCCTGCACCTCAAGACCATCGAACAGCGACTGCTATGGTTGTCGCACTGGATGATCCACAACGCCAATCATGTCCGGCCCAAGGTCGACGGCATCAAGATCGGCGGCCATCAGGCCAGTTCGGCCTCAATGGTGTCGATCATGACGGCGCTCTACTTTTCGGCGCTCCGGCCCGAGGACAGGGTCGCCGTCAAGCCGCATGCCTCGCCGGTCTTCCATGCCATACACTATCTCATGGGAAACCAGACGCGGGAGAAGATGGAAAACTTCCGTGGCTTGGGCGGCGTGCAGAGCTACCCCAGCCGAACCAAGGATATAGACGATGTCGATTTCTCGACGGGTTCGGTCGGGCTTGGCGTCGGCATCACGGCGCTGGCCTCCATCGTCCAGGACTTCATTCGGGCGAAGGAGTGGGGGGACGATCTGGCATGCGGCCACATGGTTGCCTTGATGGGCGATGCCGAGCTCGATGAGGGGAATATCTACGAGACCCTGCAGGAGGGCTGGAAGAACGACCTACGCAATTGCTGGTGGATCATCGACTACAATCGCCAATCCCTCGACGGCATCGTTCGCGAGGGACTGTTCGAGCGCATCGAGAAAATTTTCGATGCCTTCGGCTGGGATGTCGTTCGCGTCAAATACGGCGCCCTGCAGCGCACAGCCTTTGAGGAGCCGGGTGGAGACCGGCTGCGGGACTGGATAGACCGGTGCCCCAACCAGGACTACGCGGCGCTGACCTTCATGGGCGGCGCGGTGTGGCGGAAACGCCTGATGGACGACCTCGGCGACCAGGGCGACATATCCTCTCTCATCGACCGCCGCAGCGACTCCGAGCTTGCCGCCTTGATGGAAAATCTCGGCGGCAACTGCGTGGAGACGATGGCAGATGCCTTCGCCCGGATTGATCCCGATCGCCCGACCTGCTTTCTCGCCTATACGATCAAGGGCTGGGGCACGCCGATAGCCGGTCACAAGGACAACCACGGCGGGCTGATGAACAGCAAGCAGTTCGCCGACTGGCAGGCGCATATGGGCATTGCCGCCGGGCAGGAGTGGGAACCGTTCGCCAGTGTCGGCGACATTCCCGGCCTGAAGCAGTTTCTTGCGAACGTGCCTTTCTTCTCGAAGGGACCCCGGCGCCACGATGACGCGCACATCGACGTCCCGCCGATCGAAATCGACAGCGCGCGCGAGATATCGACCCAAGCCGCCTTCGGCAAGATCCTCGACGATCTCGCCAAGGGCGAAAGCAAACTGGCCGCTCGCATATTAACGACGTCGCCGGACGTCACCGGCACGACCAGTCTTGGTCCTTGGGTCAACCGGCGCAAGCTCTTTGCCCGCGAGGCCATGGCGGATGCCTTCATCGAGTACCGCATCCCCTCGACCGCGAAATGGGAATTTACGCCGAAGGGGCAGCATGTGGAACTGGGCATCGCCGAGATGAACCTCTTCCTGCTGCTCGGCGCGGCCGGCCTCAGCCACTCCCTATTCGGCAAGCGGCTGATACCGATCGGCACAGTCTACGATCCCTTCGTGTGCCGCGGCCTCGATGCGCTCAACTACGCCTGTTATCAGGATGCGCGCTTCATCATCGTCGGCACGCCCTCGGGCATAACACTGGCTCCCGAGGGCGGTGCGCACCAGTCCATCGGAACGCCCTTGATCGGCATGAGCCAGGATGGGCTGGCGGCGTTCGAGCCCGCCTTTGCCGACGAACTTGCCGTCATCATGGAATGGGCTTTCGACTATCTACAGCGCGACGGTGAAGGACAGAGGGACGAGCGCACATGGCTGCGCGACGAGACCGGCGGGTCGGTGTATCTGCGCCTCACCACCAAGCCGCTCGAGCAACCGGCAAAGCGCGTCGACGACGACTTCCGGCAGGGCGCCATCGATGGCGCCTATTGGCTGCGCAAGCCGGGGCCGAACTGCGCTGTCGTCATCGCCTATCAGGGCGCGGTCGCCGACGAGGCTATCGCCGCTGCTGGTGTGATCGGCGAAGCGAGACGGGACATCGGCGTGCTCGCCGTAACGTCGGCCGACCGTCTCAATGCCGGGTGGACGGCCGCGCAGAGGGAGCGCGCGCGGCAATCCGAGAGCGCGGAGTCATATCGAGACGCTGCTCGATCCCCTGCCTCGCGACTGCGACATCGTTACCGTCATCGACGGACACCCGGCGACCTTGTCTTGGCTGGGCGCCGTTGCGGGGCACCGGACGATCTCCCACGGCGTCGAGCATTTTGGACAAACCGGAACGATCCGCGATCTATACCGCCATTTCCGCGTCGACAGGCAGTCGCTGATGCAGTCAGTCAACCAGTTGACTGCTGGGAAACGGCTTCCGGACGGTCTAACACTCATTTTCCCTTAGCAGGCACGAAACGCTCGCGGATGAAAGACACATTTGCTGGCTTTGCGACGGCCGTTATCGAATATGGGCGTTTTCGCAATACCCCTAGTTGGGGGTACCATCTTGGGGTATTTATCGTTATCCGAGCAATCTTCATGTTGCTTACCATCAAACGATGGAGGCAAAGATGTATCTTCTTGTGCAAGCCCACGAATTCGACAGGTACCGGCATCTGCTTGATCAATCGTTTCGACTGCGCAAGAGAGTGTTTGCGGATCAATTATGCTGGAAGGTTAGCGTATCCGGCGCTTGCGAGCGCGACCAATATGACGATCTGCATCCTGCCTATCTGTTCTGGTGTGATGACAGCACAGAGAAACTCTACGGATCGGTCCGCCTCATGCCGACGACGGGTCCCACACTTTTATACGACGTCTTCCGTGAGACATTCCCCAATGCATGCGATCTCATCGCACCGGGAATCTGGGAAGGGACACGTATGTGCATAGACGAAGAGGCAATAGACCGCGATCTCCTTGACCTACGTCCTGATCGTGCCTTTTGTCTGCTCCTTCTGGCGCTTTGCGAAGTTGCCCTCGATAACGGCATCGATACCCTGATCTCGAACTATGAACCGCAAATGCGGAGATTGTACAAGCGCGCCGGAGCTGAGTTCGATGAGCTCGGTCGCGCAGATGGCTATGGCAGATTTCCGGTGTGCTGTGGAGTGTTCGAGGTCTCACAGCGCGTGCGGGCGCAAATGCAACAGAGCCTGCAGGTCAGCGTCCCCCTGTATTCGGGCCGTTCGTTTTCCAAGCGGGAAGTCGAAATGCCAGCGCTCATGACCGCTTGACCGGTATTACTGGAAGCCAACCAGAACCGGGAGGGACGGACTGAAGTTTTTCGTTTCAAGAAGGCAAAGCTGGCGGCCAGCTTTGATCGCCAGGCAATGAACATCAGCGACAGCATTTTGCGAAGAATTGGTTCAACGGGCCTTGTCATCTTTGAAAGAGATGGCACCCTTTTGCGACTGAATAATTCCACCCGCGACTTTATGTTGGGGGATGTCAGCAACGTGTTTGTCCAGATGCTGCAGCAGCTTCGTGAGGCGGGGGTTCGTTTCGGCTTTATTTCGGACACAAGGGGCATGGACGGCGGAACCCACGGCAGCTCTGAATTCGTGGCTCTGACCCGGATACTCGACGATCTATTGAAGACTCGAGGCGCCGTACCGGACTTCTGGATGCGATGGGGCACTTTTTTGCAAGAACCCGCGCTCCTTCAAGTTCGAGATGGGCGGCGCCGCAGGGTTACCGCTAATACGGTGTTGCGTGCGATCGAGTGGTACGGTGTCGAAAAGAAGGAGACCATATTGGTCAGTAGCACCGCCGCGGGACTGCTTGCAGCAAGTGAGGCGGGCATAACCGGCATCCACTATTTTGGGGTGCAAGGTGATCAACCTGTTCCTTCTCCGCTCGAAACGAATCCGCAATTTCCCTATCCCTCTGAAACCATGGAAGCCCGATGGCTCAACGACGAGATCCAAAGAATCTTGAGTTCGAACCGGCGTCGCTCAGCCTAGATGCAGGGTGGAGAACGTTTCAGCGACTGCGGTCCCGATCTTTTTCCTGAGGAGCGCGAAGCTTGACCGATTTTTGCGCCTCTCGCGTACGTTGTTGGGTCTTGTCACGGTCGCGATCGGCTTCGGGCCTGTCGTGCTCGGCATTGGACCGGGCAATGCGCGTTTGATCGATCGTCCGGTTGTTCGAACTCTTGTTGACGACACCCTGCTCTGCAACGTGATCTCGACCGGCCGCAGATTTCGTCGCCAAACTATCAAGGCCGCTTTTGTCTTTCCCGACTTCACCGAGATCGCGGTTTTTGGCCACGCGTGAGTCGAGTTGGAGCCCAACGACTTTCCCAATGATCTTGGTTGCCTGCTCGAAGATCAGCCGATCGGATGGATTGGCAATCTTTGTAGCCAGGCTAACGGCGGTGCTCGCCAGAGTCTCCTTCGCGGCCTTCGCCTGGGCGGCGCTTATAGGTGTGGATCTCAGCATGTGCTCTGCTCCTTTTTCGTTTGTTGGGTCACGACCGGCACGGACGGCTGTTTCAAGCCGCTGGTATTCACGTTGGAGCCCTATAGACAGGTCCTGACTAAGTTCGCGCGCCGTGCTGGGAGCGGATCGGTCCTTTGCTATCCCGTCCAGCATCTTCAGAACAAGTCCGACTGAGCGCCGGCTCTGATCGAGCCGCTTTTGAGCATCCTGCAATCTGGGAGAAGTCGGTGTATCTCGAATCTTTGCCAGGACTTTGTCGACGACGTTGCTCGGAGCCGTGGCTCCCATCCGCCGGAACATCTCCCATTCCCAACGCTTCACGGGAGGCGGGCCGGCCCGCTCGAGGCGCTTTTGACGATCGATCGGGATGCCACGTTCACGGGCCTTGTCGGCGAAACGGAGCCGCCATTCGGTAAAATCGCGGATGTTCGGATTGAGCATTTTGCCATTGGAGTTACGCAGGGCGACAATCACATGCATGTGTGGATGCTTGTCGAGATCGCTGCGATTGTGGACTGCCGAGGCATAGCGGTGCCCTGAAAATTGCTCTCTCAGGAAATCACGGCCAGCGTCAATAAGCTTTTCGCGATCGACATTTGCCGGTCCTGACAGCAACAGGTGCATGAAATCCCGCGGCTGTCGGGTCTGCATCAGAGCGCCAACGACTTTCCCTTCTGCCGCAAGCTGCTTGTGATCAGCAGTGGTGATTTCGCGCCGCTCAGTGCCATGGAGATAACGTCCGCTCCTGCCAGGGCGCTCCTCGACATGCGTCGTCGTCGAAAGCGTCACCTCCGCGCCCTTGCGCTGCATGGCGTGCAGCGTCGCCGTTAGCCCTTTCGGGCCTGACGAGAACTCGGCGGGGTATCGCGAGATCGGGGTGAGCCCCTCTTTCCGGAAAGCTTCATCCAGGCGTGCATCGATCGCATGCGCCACATCGAGTTCTCCTGGAATGCGATTGCCGGTGCTTCGATCCGACCTGTCCTTCTTTTCATGAGCAATAACGAGTGCGAAATGCAATCTTGTTTGCCCGTTTACGCCGTCGCTCACACTGAAGGCGTAGGTTCTTGCAGGGTCGCCGGCTTTATGAAAACCGTCGGCGGCGAGTGAAGCAAGTGCGCGGGCTACGCCTTCCCGGCGGGTGTTTTCAAGCTCGTAAGTCAGACGCAGCACGTCGCTGCTCCCCTTGCGATTGCCGAAATCCCTTTCCCATGAACGCACCGCTTCGTTCAGATCCGATACTTCGCGACCGTCCTGATCCTGAGCCTTTTCTTCCTTGCTCTGGTAGGCAAGCACGTTACGGGCGGAACCAGCACCGGCACCATAGGACAGGACCTTGACCACCACAGCATTGTTGCCCGCGGCCCGGCTAATCGCCGAGGCCGCGCCGGCATGCTTGGTCGACGGTCTCTTGCTCTGGCCGGCCGGCGATGGTTTTCCGCCTCCGCCGCCGCCACGTCGGCGCAGATCGTCTTCGATCAAATCAAGATAGCTCGGCAGTCGCCGACCTTCAGGTCTAGACTTCGAGGGATTTCTGGAGACCTTGTTCATCGTGTTTCCTGATGAGCTCGACAATGTAAGACGACGGCCGAACAAAGGCGGCATCGCGGATGGCGTCGATGGACCCCATCACCTCATCCAGCTTCTGTGCAATCAATCTGGTGCCCTCGGCGTGTCCGACCTCTTGCGCTAAAAATGCCTCATTGCGCCAGGCAAGTTCGCGGAGAAACTGATGCATGTTCGCCATTTGCCGATCATGTTCCTCGAGCATTGCGGGAACGTGCATGATCTCCCTGGTGACGATCAGCTTGGCGACGATGTTGACGGAGACGTCGAGCCGCCCGGCGAGAGCGTCGACATTCCTCAGGACGTGATCTGGTAGGCGAAACATGATGGGCGGCTGTCGCATGCGATCTACAGCCCCCTCGCCTTCAGCGCCTCCAGGATGAGCCTGTGCGTTGCCGACGACAGTTGCTCATGGCTCTCCAACGAAACCCTGAAAATCTTCGTCAACACGTCGTCTTCGAGATAGAGCGATATCCGTTTTCGTTTGCTGGACACGCCATCCGCCTTGGCCGGCGCCGGCGCCACAGGTCGCCCCTTGCGTTCTTGCCTGGCTGGCGTGTGGGCCTTAGGCACATCGGCCTCAGAAGACGCTGTTTCCTCTCGTTGTGCATCACCATCGGGCATGAGTGTGTCGAGGTCGATGGTCGTCGGCATATACGATGTCGCGGCCTCCTCCACGTCCTTAACCTGCTCTTCACGGGATCGGGCAAGGGCGAGAATGTTTCCGGCAGGCGTTCTTTCCCTCGACATCGTTTAGGCGGCCTCCGCCTGCAGAAGTCCGATGAACTCGTTGTTGATCCTCTTCACCAGATCGATTGCGTCGAGCACGCTTTCTGACGCCCGCTGTTTGGCCGACGGCGTCAACGACGGATTGTCTGCGATACCCGCAAGCTTGGAGTAGAGGGAACCATAACCCGCCCCGACATCGCTGAAATGGTTGCTCTTGCGGATGACTGTCTCAACCATCGGAATCCGGCCGCTCGCCAGGATGGCATGAACCTCGGGAAGGGATCGATTATGTTTGAGCGCAATCATGTCCACGTAGTTCCAGATCGCCGCGTAGGGGATCGGCCCACGATCCCGCTTCCGGCCTATCTCCGTCAAAATTGTAGCGACTTTGATTGCCGATGTTGCAGCCGTCGGCTCAGGAATGACCGGAATGAGGATTGCATCGCACTCGTGGTAAACCTCGATCGCACGTTGATGCACATAACCGCCGACATCATAGATCCGGATATCTGCCTCCGGAGCCTTGTCGAGTCGCTCACGGAATCTGTCTCCCGGCGCTACGCGCAAATGTAACAATGTTCCGTCGGTCGGTAACAGCCCCCGCTTCATGGATACATTAAACCAGCGCGTCGACGATTCCTGCTCGTCGCAATCGATCAGAAGCGTCCTGTGACCTTGCTGGGCGAACTCCGCAGCAAGATTGACGTTCAGGGTCGACTTTCCGGCCCCGCCTTTGAAGGTCGATATGGCGAGCGAGAGAGGTTTGACTATCATTGGATTTCTCACCCTTTGAGCCGAAACCGATGTCACGATCAACCGATCCCGCCCACACGTTCGCATGCGGAAGATCGAAATCCATCCGATTCGGCAAGTTGCCTTCGCTCCCCACCTGACACGAGGGAAACGCTTTCTCTTATCGGCCGCGAAGCTTTGCTCTTACTTCTTCCTGTAGTCGGGCTGCGACTACGCCCTCCTGAAACCGCCTCATGTCGCGCTCACGTAACGCCTCGACAATCGGATCTCCGCCCGGCCAAAACCGAAGGATCGGGAGGATGAGCAGCAAGAACGCGGCGATTGTCGCCGCCTTGAACCAAGCCAATCGATCATAGAGATTGGAAGCCCACGCCCAAATGTTCTCGGTCGTTTCAAGCGGCAGAAAAGCATAGGAAACCGTCAGGACGATCCAGTAGCCGACGAAGGCCGCAACCAGAAGGCATGCCGCTGACACCAGCAAAAAGCCTGCAATCTTGATCAACAACCAAACAGCGCGGAATGGAAGAGTGAAGACCGTGAGCGCCTTCCGATACATCGCCATCCTCTTATCCCCACACACAAATCAAACGTCTGAACAACCTTACCTCAATTTTCAGAGCTTTTCCATACTTGCACTACAGTACAATTTCGTGCATGTTCAAAAAAGTCAACAGGTGACGGATGCGAACATGAAGAATGGCGCATGGCGATCTTCTCGCCACCTCATTTATGGCCTTTTTGGTGCTCTGGTCTCACTGCCCGAAACAGTGAGGGCGGATGCGGCTGGGGAGTTCGTGAGCTACTACCAGCAGGCCTATGTTCAGGGGCAGGACCTGGTCCCCGCGTCGCCAACACCACTCGATACATCCTCGATCACAACGCGACTCGATCTTCAAAGTGTCAGCCCGAAAGCCGCGTTGGGCGGCAGCGCGTTTCTCGCTGCGGATGGAACGATCATTAAACTCGCAGGCCTTCAGGGTTGCCTTTCGACCGAGCCACTCGAATATTCGGGTGTCAGAGCCACCTGTGCCATGATCTCGCTTGCCGCGATGACGGCGACCATCGGCGAGGTACAGGCTATCGCTGGCACTGCATTCCCCTGCCATGAGCTCGGGCGGACCCCAGGCGAGCCGACGGTTCGATATGCGGAATGCTTTTTCATGGACGGAGACACGGTGCGATCACTTTCCGAGGTGCTGATCAGCAAAGGAGTGGCGTTTGCTTTCCGTGATCGGACTGGCCAGCCCATCTTCCCGGAATATGCTCGGGCGGAACAAGGCGCGCGAGGAACGAAAGCCGGTATCTGGGCCAGCGCCCATTTCCTCCATCCCTACGGCGAGCGTTACCGCGCAAATCCGACAATGCACTGATGCGGATCGGAACTTTGATGCTTATTTCCACGATCGCAGTCTCCGGCTTCTACGCAGGCTTCGTCATAATGCCGATGCTCACCGGTGGCGAGTTAACACAAATGCAGCCTTCTAGGCTGCCGGTCGTTCCCGTCCAGGCATCGCAAGCTGATGCTCCTCCCACGGAAGACGCGGCGCTTCCGCCATCTTCCGCATTCACACCATTCCCGACGCATGCGCAGTTTGAGACCGGCGATAGCTGGGTCTCAAACGGGCGACGGTACCGGCTCTATGGTCTACAGTCATGCCTGCGCGGGACTACCGTTGCCCTATCTCAGGGGACTTCGCGCGACTGCGGTGAACTCAACGTGATCATGATGCAGGCGTTGGTCAGGGACACAAAGCCCGTCTGCGCCACCATTCAGTTGGTCGACCAGAACAATGCCGTGGTTGCATGCCAGACGACTGCCGGGGAGCACCGATATGATCTTGCGACCTACGTTATCGCGCAAGGATGGGGATTTGCGGCAGTCGACAGCACTGGCCAGGTCATTGTTCCCGGATATAGAGTCGCCGAGGAAAGCGCCCGCACCGCCCGCGCGGGTCTTTGGGACTATTCCGATTTGCCGCACCCCGTCTCTGTTCTGATGCAACAAGCCGGAGTGTCGCGATGAAGCTTGCCACCATCTTGACGATTGTCCTCGCCCTCATCCCGACAGGGACGCTGGCGCAAGCCCGCCCATCCGACGTTCCCCGTCAGATATACGGCAAGGTTCAGGTCATTGATGGCACCACATTCGAGTTCGTCAAAACGCGTCAGCTTATCCGTCTGGCTGGATATGAAGCCCCCAGACTGGCGCAGAACGCAACGACCGAAGGTGTGACATGGCCTGTCGGTCAGGTCTCGCGTGCCTGGATGATCCTTCGAACTCTTGGCCAGGACGTCAACTGCGCGCCTATAGGTCGCGACAGCAACAAGAACCTGATCGCGCATTGTTTTGTTGGCGAGACAAATCTTGCAGCGACGGCAATCGCGGAAGGGATCGGCTACGCCTTCAACTATCGTAATGAACCCCAAGTCCCGGCCTATTTCGATATTGAAAGAAGGGCGAGAGGGCTTGGTTTCGGCATCTGGTCGTCGCCTGACCTGTCTCCTCCCTGGCTCTGCAATGCATCGCCAGAGCCTGGTGATGTGTCTGATGGCCCCGCGTCGGCCACAGAAGAGGGGCTTCCTCTGCCCCTGCCCGTCACTCCCGACAAAGCACTGTCGTTCACGCAGGTGCACGGAGGTTAAATGAAACGCCCTTTCGAAACTTCGACCATTATTGCCATTCTACTGGCTGTTTCTCCGGTTGCCGCCGGCGCGCAGGACGGCGCCACCCAAACCCAGATCGAGCAACGCGATCCGGACTTTTGCGGTGCGGGCGGTGCTGGTTGTGATCCGGCAGACGTGCAGCAATGGAAGGCGGTTGGCAACAGGCTTGCAGACCTGTCTTCGGCCGACCTTAGCCAATACGCCTACGCCTGCGCCAAGCATCGCGAATGGAAATCGGAGTGCGAAACCAATCCGATCGCTATCCTGAAGCGCCTCGGGATCGAAGGATATTGAGGTTGCCGATGAAGAAGCTCGACTACGGATCGCTTGTCGCCGCCGGCATTGCTTTCGTCGTGGGATCTGCCGGCGGGTACACGATCAACGAGTTTGAACGGGCCGACAGGATGGCGGAGCTTGAACAGGAGGTCGCGCGGCTCGAGAGTGAGCTTCAACGGCAGCCGACATTTGACTTTCCCGACGACAGTCAAGCGAGTGCCGCGATCGCCAAATCGGGCCGCTCGATCCGCATCTCGGAGTGCAAACCTCGTCAGGCCGTACCCGGTGTCACCTGTACCGGCATCATCACAACAACAAGCGGTTCCTTCGCGGGTACGACGCAGCCCGGCACCCTGTCTTTTGCGAAAATCGACGGCACCTGGGTGCAGATCCAATAGATCACTCAAAGGAGACGGACGGTGAAAGCGATCATGTTCTTGGCCGCAGGCTTGATAAGCACGTTTTCTGGGGTGTCAGCAAAGGCACAGGACGCCGAATGGGGATGTCAGGTTCTGCTGTGTGCCGCATCGAAAAGCCCATCCTGGCATGGCGTCCCCTATTGCGTTCCACCCATGCAAAAACTCATCACCGCCATGTCCAAGCCCGGCTTCTCCTGGCCGATTTGCCACGAGGCCAATTCCGGTAAGCCGGGCCACGAAACCTACGAGGATTGCCCCGCGGGAACGACTGTCGGCTACTCTTCTTCAGGCGGCGACAACAATTGGCGGGGTGAACCCAACCAGTGCATCAAAACGGTCAATGTCTGCGGGACCTCGGGCCACTACTTCAACAGCAATCGGGATGGCGAAAGCTGCATACAGCAGGTCGCCACTCCGCGCCCGCGGCGCGCGGATCCCTACTATTTCGATATTCCAAACGAGGACGGGGTGAAAGAGAGGTTCTGGTTCAACCTGAACCACTAGCGCTCACTGGTCTGTCTCGGCAGATTTCTGTTTCTTGCGGCGGGCTTTCCAGACCGCTACCCGAGGGAGGTCGGCTTCGGTGATCTTGAGTAAATCCTCGATGACAACATCCCACTCACGCTGCATCTTGTCGAGCGTCGACAGCTTGACGTCCCGCAGCGCACGCGTCACCTGCGATATATATGCTTCGTGCACGCCGAGTTGCTCGGCCAGATCCCGATTTGTCAACTTGCGCTGGGCCTTCAACCGTTCGAGGCCAATGGCAAGCCTCTCCTGGAACGACAGGGAGTCGAGTACAGAAATGTCGACGGCCTCGACAGGCGGCTCGCGTTTCAGACGAGGCATCGGCCACCATCCCCGGACAGGACCGTACTTACGCAGCGACAGACGCACATGCCGACAAGGTGACGGCAAGGCGCGCCATGGCGGCGCATTGGAAATATCCTTGAAACTCTTTTGCTCATCCGTTACCCGTCGACTGCAAACCACACCGCCCAAGCGTAAACCAATTGTTGTCCATATTTTAAACGGGGCAGTTCACAAGCTTGTTATGCTTCCTACACCGGCCCTATCCGCCCATGCAAGTGGAGCTGCTTGGTCCGCAGGACCGGAGGAAGACCTGCATCCTGTGGGTTCGCAAAATTCATGCGGATAGTTGTCAGAAACGGCCCCGCTCACTGTCTGGCAGAGCTCACCGAGGAAGAAGCCGCAGCACTGCGCGCCTGGTACGGCGACGCTGCTTCCAATGCCGATAAGGCAATCGCTCTCGCTGTGATCCGGCAAGCCAAAGTGATGAACGGCTGGATCGAGTGCGACTGTCTCGCCGGCCGGTTCCAGCCACTACTTGCCCCGATCCGGCAAGAGCATACCTATACGCTGCGACGACTGACATCAAAGGACGAGGACCCTCTTCGACATGAAGAGCGGCCAAATCATACAAGCACCTGCCCATTTCACGTGGATAAGGACGCCACGCCGGCGCTCATCGACCGTAGCTATCACATTCGGCCTCTCCGAAAAACTGATCAGAGTTACATCGATGCATTGCCGGCCATTCCAGACCGCCTTGCTGACGTCGCAAACCACGAGATTAACCGCTCGACGGAACGCAACGACAGGCCGTCCAGGCTCGGCGGCATCCTATGGCGCCTGCTTGATGACGCTGGCATGAATGCCGTTCCGCCACTGCAGGATGACCACGACCCTTCGCTTCGAAATCAGCTGTCAGAGCTGCGCGCCGCTGCCAGGCACCTTCGGGTCTTGAGAACATGGTCTCTCAACGCCTTGCTGTCGACGTGGGCGGCCGACTACTGGGCATCAGGTAGCCGCTGGCAACGCCTGCTCGAAACCTCACGTCCGGACTGGCCCGGAACGCTTCGCCGAACCGGCTTCATGCTGCTTTTTGCGAAAAGCGTTTCCGCGCAGGCAATCATGCCCGCCTCGTCCTCGCGTTCAATCGAGGTGCTCGGGAAAGTGCGACAACCCTTGCGCGGCGACCCGGCACATCGAGGCCCCTTCCTCGGTTTGCTTAACGTGGACTTCGGCGACGACGACGAAGGGCCAGCGCGGGCTGTCCAGGCCTACGCCCAGCCGGTCTACAATGGCGACACGCTGTTTCCGGTGGAATCCGGTTTCGAAAGAGATGTGTGCCATCTCCTCTTCTGGCTTCAGGGGTCGCTATTTGAAAGCATTCCTGATCTCCGAATCAAGATCACCAAGCCGCTCTTTGCAATCGAAACACCGCTTGGGCCCTGCCGGCCGGATTTCATCCTGGAAGCAACCTACAAGGACCATGGAACCGCTATTTTGATCATCGAGGCCTTCGGTATGGAAACGGAAGAGTATCGCGACGCCAAGGACAAGACCGTTCCCCGCATGAAGCATCTCGGCCCGATGTTCAGTATTTTTCCCCAGGACCTCGGCGAGGCGA
Source organism: Paenirhizobium naphthalenivorans (assembly GCF_007992095.1). Taxonomy (GTDB): domain Bacteria; phylum Pseudomonadota; class Alphaproteobacteria; order Rhizobiales; family Rhizobiaceae; genus Allorhizobium; species Allorhizobium naphthalenivorans. Next base: position 19,545 of record NZ_BJZP01000023.1, on the reverse strand, counting down.
ACGCACAAAATACAGCGAAACGGCTGCAAGAGTGGGTGATCGAGAAGGTTCGACATGTCTGAAGTGACGCCTCGGAGGCCATGCGGGTTCTTCAACCCGGCGAGGCATCCAGGTCGTGCCTTGCGGCAGCAAGCAGGGTATCCTGAACCGGAGCCAGCATGTCTGGAGGGCAGCCTCCGAACATGCGTGAGACGAGATCGTCGGCAAGTTCAGACAGGGTTGGCTTCAGCCGTTGCGGAAACAGATGGTCGATATCGCCCTCCTTCGCACCGAGACGCTCTAGTTCGGCCCGCATTGTTCTCAGCTCCATTTCTCGCTCCTTTATCATCAGCCACAGCCCCGGTTCGGCCCTGGCCGCGGCCACGATCCGTTCGAGGCTACGATCACTGGAAACGTGCCGGGTTGAGAGACGTTCGATTTTGGCCATGGTTGCCGTTGTCCTTGCGCTGGGGAGCACGACCGCTTCTTGTCGAGCCCTGTAAACTGGGGTTTGGTTTGACGCTGGCCCACTACGTGCGGCCCGGCACGCTGTCGGGCTCCGCATCTTCTTCGCCCAGCGGATCGCGCGCCGTGTCCGCGAACTCGCGCAGCCAGGCTCTCGAACTATCCTCCGACAACCTGCCTGAAAGCGTGTCTATCAAGAGCTCGACGTCCGCATTCAAATCTCCTGGTTCAACCACATTTTCGCCGGCCTGCTGGAAGATGACGTCATTCAGGGCTTTAAGATCACCTCCGAATGCTTCCTTCACGTCCTGGCGTTTCAGAATGGGCAAACCGGACGACCGTTCGCCGGCAGCACCTGTAGGAACGCCTGAGCCATCCCGTTGACTGCGCCGCTTTACTGGAGATCCGGAATAGACGCTCTGGCCAAGCTTTTCTTCATCGATATCAAGATCGACGTCGTCAGCGGATTCGGTGTGCGCATCTTTTGTCTCGCCCCGCTTTGCTTTCCGGCTGGGCGGACCATGCGCAGGCTTACGAGCCGGCTGCGGTTGCCCGCCGCCGAGGTCTTCTTCGGCGACACCTGCCGCGCGCGTCTCATCGAGGTCGAGCCGCCTCCGTAGCTCATCGAGGGAAGAAATATAAACGTGACGAATGCCTTCCTTGACCACAAAGCGCAAATCCTGGGGCTTGCGGACGCGCTCGACCGCAGCAAGGTCTAGGTCAGCTCCGGGTTCGGAATTACCGCCCTGATCACCCGGCGCGGAGCGCGCGAGAGATCCGAAACGGTCACTGTCAGCAATCGTCCACTCAACGGGCTTCATACAGGGCTTCGGCACCATCTTGAACTTTCGCACTTTCGCAAACATCCGTTCGCCGCCAGCATCCAGTTTCATGATCCGCATCACCGGCATGCCGGTGACCTGCAGGATCGCCTCCTCTGGCTTCATCATCATCAGCGTGTTGACCGGCAGGAGGTCGACGGAGACCGGCACTTTCGAGATCGAGCGCTGACGGCGACCGTGGCGATGGGAGTAAGACGATTGCTCGACCCATTCCGTCGTCTTCCCGGCCGCCAACGAGACCGCCATCGCATCGTCCTGGTTCTGGAAATTCATGAAGACCTTGATCGTCGATGCCCCCATCAGGATCTTCTGTCCAGACCGCTGGTACAACCGCTCCAACTGGGCGCCGTCCTGGAGAATGAAGACGAAACGCACACCGTTCTTTCGTATCAGGGGCGCGAGCGTCAGCACCGTGTCGATGCGGCCGCCATTGCCGAACTCATCAAGCATCATCATGACTTCGTGCTCACCGTTGGGCAACGGACCCATCTGAACCAGCTTGTCGGCCATTTGCTGGATGAACATCGAGATCAGGCGCTCGTAGATCTGGATGGCATTCCAGTCGGCCTGGATATAGATCACCAGCTTGCGCTTCCGTATGGTATCGACCGGAATGGTGGTGATTGATGTCAACGCCTCCACGAGCGGGTTCTGCAGGAAATTGAGTTTGGCGACGATTTCGGCCGCAATCCCCTCACCCAGCTTTTCATGCCGGCCGGCAAATTTGGTAAGCTGCATGCGGGTCTGGTCGGAGAGGACCGTTTCGTAGTTCTCCAGCAGCTGGACGATCGCCGTGCGCTCGTCGGACATCGAGTTGAGGATACGGTACAGTTCGCTGAGCGACTTGCGGGTGTCGGGGCATTCGAGCACGAAGCCAAGCATGGCGGTGAGCAGGATCCGGGCGCTTTCCTCCCAGAAATCGGAGGAATCCGAGCGCAATCGTTCCGGCAGCAGCATCTGTGTCAGCTTCTGGAGATCGGTGATGCGCTGGTGCGGATCGGTGCTGATCAGGTCGAGCGGATTGTAACCGTCGGTGAATTTCGATCCCGGCGCCAGCAGGAAGGTCTCAAAGCCCTTGTCCTTCAGAAAACCGGAAGTCTCCTCGAACAACTCACCGCTCATGTCGAGCACGACCTGCGACCCCTCGAAACTCATCATCGAGGGGATGACAAAGCCGCGTGATTTCCCCTGCCCCGGCGAGCCGATCAGCATCACATGCTGGTCACCGTCGTTGCGCAGAAGAAGCCCTTGTTTCAACCCGAGCACGATCCCGTGCTTGTCGCGCAGGCGAAAGTCAGCCGCATCCTTGAGGGTCGCAAGGCGGGCCTTGCCCATGATCATCTGCTGGCGCTTCTGGATTGCTGCACCGATCGGAAACCCCACCAGCGCGCCGGCTGCGGCGAGCCCCGCAAGTGTGGCCTGGACCGTCTGCCGGGATGGCCGCTGGTAGCCACCGGCTGCATCGGTCGTGCCGAACGGTGCCTGATACATGGCGGCAAGATGGCTACCATAATAGCTGGCAATGTCGGCATGTTCGCCAGCTTTCGTGGCAACGAGATAAAAGGCGAAGCCGTAGATAAAAGCGCCAGCCCAGGCGGCGGCAAGTATCATCACGGTGAGGGCAATCAGACTGAACATCGAGCGGACATGCAGGAGGTAGAGGATTTTGCGCGATAGCGCCCTGCCTCCTTTCAGCATCCAGATGCACATCAGAAAGAATAGGAAGGGTGACGCAAGCGTGAATGCCAGAAGCGACAAACCGACCGTGTTGCGCGTATGGATGATCGACCAGGTGTAGCGAGCAGCATCACCGAACCGTACCCGGCTCACATAGTCGAAATACGACGTCGATCCGAACGACACCACGTAGGCATCGTAAATCAGCGTGAAGAAGGCGAGCCATATGCAGACCACGCCAAGCAGCGCGACCGGCAATGTCAGGTAAGACAGCTTCTGGAGGCCCGTCCATTTCGGGCGATCAATCTCTCCGTCCGTGTATACGCTGGCCATGTTCATCAACCTCGTCGGCAAAATAGATCTCGCTGACACCGCGACCGCCGGCGGCATCGCTCTTCTTCAACTGGACTACGATCGGGATGATCGAGCGGATATAGCGAATGATATCATCGCGTTCCATGCGGACATTGCTGTTCAGCACCAGCGTCGAGAGGCGGTTGAAGGCATGGTGCGGCGAGTTGGCGTGGATCGTTGACATCGAGCCAGGGTGACCGGTGTTGATCGCATTCAAAAAATCGAACGCCTCGTCGCCGCGCAGCTCCCCCATGAAGATACGGTCGGGACGGAGACGAAGCGCCGTCGCCAGCAGGTCGCCCATTGTCACCCTCGCCTCCCCTTGTCCGCCCTTCGAGACCAGCAACGAGACGACGTTTTCCTGGCGGGGTTCGAGCTCGGCCGTGTCCTGCATGAGGATGAAACGCTCGTGGTTCGGGATTGCCGTCAGCATCGTGTTGAGAAAGGTCGTCTTGCCGGTGGAGGTGCCACCCGAGATCAGCATGCTGCGATGATTGGCGGCTGCCAGCTCCAGAAAAGCCCGCGCCTTTCCGATCCGCAACAATCGCGAGAGCTCGATATCAACATCATCGAGATAATCGTCACCGGTGACCTTGGTGAAACGGAAGGCGCCCGCTTCCTCATAGTCGTTGAGGTCGAACCGTCGGATGAACTGCTTGCGGATCGAGAAAGCGTGACCGGTTGCCGAGGTCGGGCTCAGAACAAACTGAACGCGCTCGCCGCCTGTCAGTGTCGCCGACAAAAGTGGATTCTCCGCATTGATCGTCTGCTTTGTGAAGGAAGCGGCGCGAGACGCCATGTGGCGGATGACATCCTGGTCCAGTCCGGAGATTTCATGGCGCACCATCCGGAGCTGGCCGATCTTCTCCAGCCAGACTTCGTTGCTGCGCTGGCAAGAGATTTCGACGACAGCGGGGTCGTCGAGGAACAGCCGGATCGGCTCGAGCGCCTCGGTCAGAAAGTGCTGTTCGGCGGAAATCTGGGGGCGGGCATTCATTTGCCGTATCTCACTTTGCGCAACCGCTCGAACTCTTCGCGCACCGGGTCAGGATAGAGGCCGGCAAAATCGAGATCGCGCGTCACGAAGACATTGATATCGGAGCCCTGCGGAATGTGAATGGTCGGACGGATGTTGCGGGAATCCTCAAACGCCGTTGCTGCCATTTGCTGGATACCCGATGCAATGGTTTCTGCGGCTATCGAGCGGGCGCGGTCCTGAGAACTTTCCCCATTATCCTGCGGGATACGGGTGACCGTGCCGTTGTCGTTAACGATGGTGATGTAGCTGTCTTCCTTCTGGCCAAGCTGCGCGATGTACTGTGTCGCGCCGCCGATCAGCGTCATCAGCGCCGGCGGTCCGAACCGCTCCCAATTCTTTCTGTCGACCATGCCGGTCATGCCCGAACGGCCAAGACGGTCCGTCCCATAGGAACCGAGCTGCACCGAGACGCCGTCGCCGCGGATCATCCGCGTCCAGACAATCAGGATCCGCTCCTGCCCCCTCTGGACGCCGGACTTGTAATCACCGATCAGCGAGGATCCGGCGGGGATAAGAATACGACGGCCATCGAAGGAATAGACGTCCTCACGCACAATCCCCTTCACCATCCCGGCGAGATCGGAGTTGATGGCTGTTTCGAGCGTACCGCGGATCATCGTGCCCTGCGGTATCCAGGCATCGGTACGGCGATTTTCTGTGGCGGCCGACACCTCCACCCCCTGTCCGCCCATCGCCTTCAGGAAGGCCCGATCGCCATCGACAGCCCCGCCGCCATCTCCAGTAACGGTATTTGATGCACTGGCCGTGCTACTCGCCCCAAACGGACCTGCGCCAGCAGCGTCGGACGACGTCGCCGAAGCGCTTCTCGTCTGGTCGGATTGGTCGAAGACCATGGCGGAGGAGCGGACGCGCTCCAGCAACTTCGCCTTCCGCTCCAGCTCAATGCATTTCGGGTCGTCGGGATTTTTGCCCCGGGAGCAATCGATGTCCGCAGGCGGTGCGACAGGAGCTGAGGCCGGCACCCGCGGCGCCGGTGGTGGCGGAGGCGGAGGTGGTGCTGCGGGGACTTCGACCGTGGGCAGCGGTGGCGGTGACGGCGTCCGGAACCCTTCATTTCTCGGTGTCTGGACCGGCCGGAATTCCTCGCGAGGGGTCGTGTCGATCGGCGGCTCTGCCTCCCCACCCGCCAGAAGGAAATACAGGACGACACCAACGCCGGCGATGCTGGCGACGACTGCAAACGGGCGCATGAGGCCTATACCACCGCGCCTGACCTGTCCGCCGATGGATGCATCAGCGTCGATGGAATGGTAGTTGGGATCCGACATGAGCGCCTCCTATCTTGATTGCGATTGTTGGTTGGATGTCCCGCTGCCAATTCGCTTCGGCGATACCGCGCCCTCGATCGGCGCCGGTATATCGGCAGGCGTTGTCCTCAGATTGAAAAGGCAGGTTTCGGCTTCGGTACCAAAGCGCAGCGTCCATTGCCGCGAGACCTTGTCGATAACGATGTAGTCGGCCTCGCGGCGATAATTCACCAGGCTCTCGCGGCGCCTGCCATCGACGATGAAGATTGCCGGGATGTCACCGGTGAATTTCATGAAGGTCTTCAATCCATCGTCGAAGACCCAGAGCGGTTTGGCTCCGTCGCTGCCCTTGAACCCGTAGTCGTAATTGACCTTGTCGCGGCGGATATTCTTGATGTTGGGATTGCGCTGCGCATCCTGCGCCTGTTTCCAGAGCTCCGCCGTGCCTTTGAGACCCGCGTCTTCCGGATAGGTGAAGCGCAACTTGAAGGTCTGGTTCTGCATCGCTTTGGTGTCGTTGACACGCAGGTCGAAGGAATAGGTTCGCTTCGTCGTGACCACCGACAGGTTGGTGGCCGCGTCCTTCTCCATCGGTTTCAGGGTGAGCGAGCGCCGATCAGCCGAAGTGAGGATCTGCCAGGAGACTGTATCGCCGGCGACGACCTGTGTTATGTCCTCATCGGCGCCGAAGAGGATCGTCGTGACCAGCCCGTAGGTGCCCGTTACGAGGAAGACCTGCTCGGCCGAATAGGGAAGTGACCGGATTCTTGGGTCGAGGCGTCCCGGCCGGGCGACCAGTTCAGCATGTGCAGCCAGCGGCCCGAGCAGTACCAGGAGGGAAATTGCTGCCGTCCGCCTCATCATGGCGTGATCCCCGACGGCATGGTTTCGGGGACCCTTGCATATTCGGTCACGACAAAGCCGAGAGGATTGAAGAGACGGACCCGGTTGCTGGCGGGCAGGTTGATTTGCCGGTAGCGTATCGTCGCCGACCAGCGCGTGACGACATCGCCACCACGGCGACGTTCCCTTGTTTCGAAGCGAACAGCCATGGTCGATGGATTAAGCGGATTGACCGAGAGGATTTCCGGGCGGATTTCTCCGGTTGCGCCGAGCATCTTGACCGGTCCCCTCGGATTGGAGGGGTTCATCCAGGTCTCGTAATCCTTGAAGGCCTGTGAGCCCGGTTCTGACCACAGCGCAATCATGTCGAAATTATCCGATAGATAGCGGGGATCGTAGGTCTCGCGGCGAATGACGTAATTGCCGGCGAATGCTGCGCGCACGGCCTGGTTTTCCGAAACCGTCGCACGGTCTTTATCGAGCGTGGTTACCGTCTCCATGTAACCCGTGTTCCGATCGACGATCAGCGGAACGACCTCGGTGCGAACAAGCGGAAAGAGCTGCGCCACCGAAAACGACAGCACACCTGCGACGGCCCAGCCGGCCACGGCAAACCCCAGCAGGATGACGCCGATCAAGGTACGAAGTGATCGGTTTTTCTCACCCCAGGAAAGGTGCTGATCGTATATGTCCTGCGGACCGGCGACCTGGTCGGTCGGTGTGGTACGCAATTGCTTTCTGAACAATGCCAAGTTCAATCCCCAAAATCATGTTCGTCGTTAAGGTTTGCGAGTTGCGTCGTCGGTCAGACCCGGCTTACATCTGGAAAAGCTGGATTCGACCCGCGCATTTCTCGCCTCATTCACCGCTACGCCGGCGCATGGTCAGCATCCGGCCGAGCGCGCCGGCACCCGCCATCGTGCCGCGGCTGGCGAGGGCCGCCGCTGCGGCCGCGCCTTTCGGTCCGGCCAACATCCCGAGGGCCACCGCGGCGGCCTGTCCGCTTCTGGAAGTGCTGGAACCGAGTCTCGCGCGGGCAGCGCCGTACATTGTGCTAACACCGCCGCCACCAGGCGTATTCGCTGTCATCGAGCTATAGGCAAATGTCCTCGCGAATTCAGGTACCTGGAAAATGAAATAGGAGATCAGCGCCAGGTAGAGCACCATGGCCACTACGATGGCGAGCGCGTTTTCCTTGGTTGCCATTTCGCCATTGATCGTATCCATCATGCCGATCAGGAAGCCGAACGACAGTCCGGCCATGACGTAGGTGAAAAGCAGCATGAACATGCCGTAGGCGATGCCCCTGACCCAGGCCTCGAAGACAAAACGCGTGATACCGAAGAAATAGGAAAGGATGGCGATCGGGCCGATAGCCAGCATGACTGCGGTGATCATCTTGGCGAACAGCGTCACTCCGGTCAGGATCAGCAACATTGGCAGGAGTCCAAAAACGAGAACGATGAACACCACCACCGCGCCGGTGACGTTCGGCATCCACCCGGATTCGTAGGAATTGAAGAGCTGCATGGCAAAGTCGTAGACCTTGCGGGACATGCTCGCGACCTGAGAGGCAAGATCGGAGCCGGCCGCCTGCCCGCCCATCGCCGAGGAAATGGCAGCACCGAGGTCCTGTGGTGACGTCAGAACGATCTGGCCGATATTGTCGTAGAAGGTGGCCCAGGACATGACCAGCGCATAGGCAAACGCGAGTTTCGAGGCCGTGATCGCCATGTCCTGAAGAGATACGCTCGACAGGCCGAGCGCGCCCCAGAGAAAATAGAGAATGAGAAACAGTGCCAGGATCGATGAGACCAGATTGCTGTTCTCGGCGAACAGCCCCCAGGCTTTCTCCAGCGACGCCTCGTTGATCTTGTCGAAGTATGCGAGTGCATCGCCATAAAAATTCACGGCGTAGCTGACCGGATCCATCATTCCCCCTGGAAGGAATTGACGGGTCGCATCGGACCGCAATCACTGCTGACGATTTCCGTGAGCGCCTGTTGCGGCGCCGTCGGTTCCTGCTGTGCCTCGTAGCCGAGCGCCGGCACGGGGTTCTCGTCGGCTGAGCATTTGGCCAGCTGTTCGTACTTGCTTGCGCATCCGGACAAAATGATAAGGGCGATGACCAGCACAGGGATAAACCTCACTGGTTCTGCTCCTCGAATGCCTGCAGCTGCTCGCGAATCGAAGCCTCGCCCGCGCCACCACCGCCATCGCGCATCACGCTGTCGGGAAGCGTTGCGAACGTCTTGAGGTTCTGGGATGAGGTTGCAAGCGCCGCCTTATACTGCTGGTTCAGCAGCATCACCTGGTTGTTCAGCGAGCCGACGGCCTCGTTGGCGGTCTGGTTACCCTGCAGCACCATCTGCGTGTTCTGTTCCAACGCGCCCTTGAGATCCTGCGCCGTACCGATCTGCTGCGTCGCCTGCATGAAAGCGTTCTGCCGGTCCTTGGTGGCGCTGTTCATTGCGTCGGTCAGGGCAGTCAGCGTCGTCAGCGCGTTGATGCCTTGTGAATAGGCCTGGTTGGCGCCTGAAAGCTCGCCGCCCTTGACGGTATCGACGACCATTTTCACCAGATTGAGCCCGTTGATGAGCTTGGCGGCCGTGTTCTGGAATTCACCGCTGATGCCGCCGAACAACGCTTCGTTTCCCGACAGGATGCTGTTGAAATCAGGCGCCTGGCCCATGCTGAACCCATTGCCGGTGGCGAGCTTGGCAAACTGGCTTGCATCCTGTGACCGGTCGCCAGTGATCGCCTGAAGCGTCTTGATCGTATTGTCCTTGACGATCGACGTGTCGCCCTGGATCTGCTTCGAGAGCTTTTCGATCTCCTGGCTTATCGCGATATTGGCCGCGTCTTTGACCGGGACCTGCGCAAGGGCGTGCGACATGCTGGTGATGCTGAGCGCTGCGGCAACAACGATTTTCTTCATCTGCCTGTCCTCTCTCTCTTCCTGTTCAATTTGCCGTTGGCCTGGCGTCGACGACTGTCACGAGCCCGAGCGCCGGGTCCTCCAACACCGAAAAGGTCGCGACATCGCCACTGGCGCGTGCCTGCTCCTGAAGGTCCTCGAGCCAACGCTGAATCTGATCTGTGGTGGCGGTCGTTGGCACCGCAAAGCATCGGGTGCTGCCGGTATCAATGATGGTCGAGGGGCACTGGACTTCAGCCATGACGAGCGAACCATCGTGGTCCTTGGCGTTGCCGCCTCCCGAGCCGCGCAAGGCCGCGGAAGAAGACTGGAGCCCAGCCTGCAGACGCTGCAAATATTGCTGGTTTGCCGCAAGCGATTTTCCCAGGAGCTCGTTCCAGACTGAACCACGTTCGACCTGCGCCTGAGTATTGCGGTCGACCGCCTTTTTCAGCTGCTCCCCGCATCCGCGTGCATCACTGACGGTTTCCGTCTCGACATCATCGCCCGACGGGGTCCGGTCGCCGTTCTCAGCCTTGTTCCGGCTGTAGTAGGCCGAGACTTTTTTGACGTAGTCCTGTGTCTCGGGAATATTGGGTATCCGTCCGTTCTGGAGGGACTGACGATAAGGCCCAGCATTGTATCCGGCGGCGATCAGGTCGTAGCGATTACCGAACATGCCCTGCAGTTGCTTGATGTATTTGACCCCGCCACGAATATTGTCGCGCAGATCGTAGGGATTGACACCAAGCCCAGCTGCAGTCCCCGGCATCAGTTGCATGACGCCAGTGGCCCCCACAGGAGACCGCGCCGATTGGCGAAAGCGTGACTCCTGCTCGGCGATCGCCAGCGCGAAATTGGGATCGACCCCCTGGCGGATCGCTTCGTCGGCGACCATACGGGCGACCTCCTGCTGGCTATGCGTGCGCTTCGACGGGCTGGCAGGCGTGGTCTCACCGGCCATGCCATCGGCCGAGCAATCCGCCGGCGCACCGGATCCCTGCCCGGGCGCTACGCTGTCTGTCGTGCCGCCTGACGCACCCTTCAACGCTTGCGTGTCCGACTGATAGGTCTTGTACCAGTTCTCCGTCGCCTGCTGGATCTTCCGGCGGGCGTTATCGATTACCGGCACTTGCGCAAAGACGGGTGCGGATGTGAGTAAGGTGGAGAGCACGATAGCGCCAACGGTGGCCAGCTCAGGAATTCTTGCGTTGGTCATCGGATACATCCCCCTCCCAGTCACAGAATTTCGAAAGCCAGTTCTTCGGATCGTTGCCATATTCGTCGAGCAGCATCTCGACCTCGCGGACGGTCTCCTCGCGACCGGACAGGACCTTGATGAATTCCGGCATATGGGACATGTCGACACGGGCGATTACGCTGCTCTTTGCCTGCTTGATCAGCATGAAGCGCGAGGCCGGATCGCCATTCTTGACCCAATCGAATTCAGCCCTGGATAGACCGAAATGCTCCATGTAGGAGTTTTCGTCCGCCTTCGGATTGGCGAAAAAGATGTTGGTCGATGTCTGCTCAATGATCGTCCGGCTGACGCTCGACTGCACCACGTCGTCGGCCGACTGCGTGCCGAAAATGACGAGACCATTCCGTTTCCGGATGGTCTTGAAATAGTCCTTCATGGTGCGTTTGAATTCGTCGTCGTCGAGCAGCTTCCAGGCCTCGTCCATGAGGTTGATGATCGGCGCCTTGCCGTCATAAACCTCGTCGAGCCGATGGAACATGTAGAGGAGTGCTGCGGTTCGCACCGGTGGATCGTCGAGGATAGACGTCATGTCGAAGCCGATCATCGGCCGGGAGACGTCGAGATTGTCGTCGGCATTGTCAAAGAGCCAGGCAAAGGGTCCGTGATCGACCCACTTGTCGAGCCGCGCAATCAGGCTTCCCTCCGTTCGCTCGCTGCCTGCCAGCAGGGCGCGAAGTGACGACAGTCGGCGATAGGACCGGTCCTTCGTTTTCAGGACCGATTTGATCGCGGTGCGGATGATGGTCTCTTCCTGTGGCGTCAGGCTTTCGCCTTCCTTCGCCGGCTTTAGCATGAAGCTCAGGAGACGATAGAGGAAGACGCGGTTCTCCTCGGTATCGTCGAGGAGCAGCGGGTTCCATCCCGACGGTTCGCCGGGTTCGAGCGTCATGTAGGTTCCGCCCGCCGCCCGTACCATGATGTCGAGGCCGCGGTCCTTGTCGAAGACGATCGTTTTCAGGCGCGGGCTGACGCGGTAGGCCTGAAGGATCAGGAAGGCCATGATCACGGTCTTGCCGGAACCCGTCGGTCCGAACACCGTTGTGTGCCCGACATCGCCCTGGTGAAAGTTGAAGAAGAACGGCGTGCCTGACGTCGTTTCGAATATGGTGATCGCTGGACCCCAATGATTGCCGTCCGGCTTGCCGTAGGGATAGGCGTGAAAGCTGCTCAGGCCCGCGCAATTGAGCGTCGAGATTACGGCACGTCGGGCGATATAGGCCTGATTGCCAGGGAGCTGCGCCCAATAGGCCGGTTCCGCGTTCAGATCCTCGCGGACATAGGAGGCACCCAGCGCACCAAGTTCGTTGCCGATCAGGGCGACACCATCGTCGAGTTGGGCCGCCGATCTCGCCACTGGCATGACGGTGAGATGATGCTCGGCGAAGGCAACGCGTTTCCTCGCCAGTTCGTCACGCGCAAGATCGAGATTGGCCTGGACGCTGGAACCACCCTCGTCTGCCTTCGACAGCTGCCGGTCGAGGCGCTCGATCCTGCTTCTCGCGGCCATGTCGTCAATGAAAGACATGGATTGGGCAAGCACCATCTCGAATGGGAGCTTGAGAATGTAATCGAGCATGCCGGCGCCCGTCTCGGGCGGATATTCCTTCAAGGACACCACCGCGGCATAGCGGTCATCGCCAGGCGTATCGCCCTGAAGATGGATGGTTCGGTTGCCGATCGATGTGCGGCGCGCTGGCAGCATCGCGTCTATGGGAAGGTTGCCGAGCCGGATCGGTCGGACACGGCCGCCATTCAGCAGCGTGTAGAAGAATTCGCATTGTTCCGAAAACCAGATTTTGGAGGTTCCCTCCTCGACCTCCATGCTTTCAGAAAAGTCGCGGTAGATCGTCTTGCCGTTGCCAAGATCCACCTGGATGCGCTGTACGTCGCGCAGGACTTTGGGACCGTAAGCGGCAAGCGACTTCTCGAGCGCCTTGGTGGCTTCAACCAATTTGTCTCGCATCGAGCGAAACTGCTCCTTGCGAACGACATCGCCACCGATGCCCATGATGCGGGAAAGCGCGGATCCTTGTTTGAACAGCGGGCGCACGACGAGCGAGATGTAGGTGTCGTTGACGAACATCTCGTTGCGCGAGATGCTCGCCTGATAGACATCGTCCAGACGCTGGATAAAGGGGTCGGTAAAGGTTGCCGGCAAGGACGGTGCGACCTTGCGCCTGACAACATGGGTGTAGAGCGCAAAATTGCCAATCGAGGAAATGGCGCGGAAAGCCGAGTTTCGCTGCCGCTGCAGCATGTTGATCGTTTCGATGTCGGCCGTTTCGAACGAAAAACCTGTGAGACGCAGGGTCGAGACCAGGCAATCGTTCTTCAGCCGGATAATGCCGTTTTCGATCGGAACGTAGAAGGGAACATGGGTCGAGATACTGCGATCGGCGAAGATCTCCCAACCCTTCGACAAACTTCCCTTCAGCGATCTTGCCATCGTGCTCATCGGTCAGGCTCCGTAGGTCCGGATACCCCCGCCAAGTCTGCGGCCGAGGGGATTTATGCCGCACATGCTGAGACGGCCGAGGATGTCGAAGAACCAGAGATCGAGTTTGACCGTCAGCACATAAAGAATCCCGTGCAGGATGACGAAGGAGACGGGAAACCAGAGGATGGAGCCCAGCACCATGAACACCATCAGCGAGACAAAGCATTCCGCCAGGAAGTAGGTGTAAGGGATCCCCATCACCGTCGGCGGCCGCGTGAGGGCCAGGATGACGGGATAGGATTCGATATAGTCGTCACCGCCTGACGTCTTGTTGCCGGAGTTCGCCATGATTACGATCCCGCCCCAGCTAAGAAGTCGACAAGCTCAGCGGCAGCGAACATGCCGGCGAGGCTTCCACCGACCCGCAGAAGCGCGCCCCAGGACCAGAAGCCAAAGGCCGCTGCCAGGAACATACCGATGAACGCGATCGCGCCGACGGAGCGACCGAATGCGCCAGTGAAGAACTGTACCAGTCTGTCGGCAGCATTCTCCAGGGCATCAAGGCTCTGCGCTGCCGCCGGCTCGTATTGACTGACGAACAGCACCGAGGCGGCAAGCAGCACCATCGCGGCATGGCCGGCCCACTTGCGTTTGACCAGGGAGCGGCAGGTTACGCTGCCAACAAGAATTGCCATGACCACTATGTTCATTGAAGTACCTCTTCCTTGACGATTTTGACCGGACCGCCGAGTTGCGCCGCTTTCAGCGGCTGCGGGTAGCGGCTGTCCAAAGCGAGCGGGCTTGCAGCTGAGAAAACAAGCATCGGGGACCTTGCCCGGTCGGCCGGGCCTGATCGGCGGTTCTGATTGGATTGAGAGTCAGGTGTCGGAGCAGGTGTCGGAGGCTGGGAGCTTGCCGACTTGCCGGTATAGTAGCCGACAACACGTGTCACATAGTCCGCGGTTTCGCGGATCAGCGGCAGGGATTGATGCGCGTCAACGCGGGGTTCTCCAGCATTGTATGCGGAGGCGATCAGCACAGGGTTGCTATACTTGTCGATGAGCACCCGCAGGAAACGCGTGCCCGCGCGAATATTCGGTTCGGGGTCGGTGAGGTCATGGACGCCAAAGGCCTCGCCGATCTTCGGCATGACCTGCATCAAACCGATGGCGCCGGCCGAACTGACAAGGCCGGGATCGAACCTTGCGTTTTCCGCCCGCATGATCGACAGAACCCAGTTAGGATCGACGTCCTCCTCAGCAGCGATTTCCATTGCAAGTGCCGCGTAGTCTTCGGGCACGCCGGAAAGCAGATCGGGACGGGCTGGCGTCCTTGTGCGATCGGAAGACGTGCGGGGTTCGATGGCCGGATTGGCAGACCGACGGACAGTGCCTGCGTCAGACGAGAAAACGCTGATGGGCGAGAGCACGGCGCGGTCGCGCCGTGCTCTCATGCTGCCGGCCGCTTCTCCCGGTAGCTCTGTGTTACTGTCGTCGGTTTCAATCGCTGCTTCTGCAACAAATGAAAGAATTGCGGGAATTGCGTTGGTATTGGCCTGTCCCCCAAAACGCTCATTGAAACTGGTAAGGTCGATGCTTGGCGGTGGGTGTGGGTCAGCGTCGACGGCGAGTGCTGACAGCGCACCGGGCTCACTTGAGGTTTCACCCGCGAACCGGAACGACCAATCGGTATGGTCATGATTCTCGCCGATCTTGAGTGGGTCGCTCTCGGCGGACGTTGCGGCAAGACATGTAGCCAGGAGCACAGACGTCACCACAGGCCAGACTGCCCTTCGTAACACTCTGGATCGCGGTCTAATCACAGAAGAAAGCAGGCTGTCATCCATTCCGAACCAGTCCATAACTTGTACTTCAATACAAGTTATGGACTGCAATCCGCGCCGGAAATCAACTGAAAAATATAACTGGAGTACAAGTTTTATCCCAAAGGCCGATATCGCCTTCAGAAATACTACACAAAATCAATCCTTTAGCCGCGACCACCGATCCGGCTTCCATCGATACTCGATCTGGTCTCGATCGCCAAGAATTTGAGCCAAACGAACAGCGGTTCCCCCTTTGACCAGCACGGAACCGGCGTCGGCACCTGACTGTCCTTGATAGATTCGGCACGTAAAATTTGGCAGTTCCCGCTGGATCCTGGATACCGGCCAGCAAGAAGAAACCTGATAACGAGAACCATCAAGATTCGGCGCGAGGCCACGTGAGACCTGCTGCACCGGCCCAAGACGATGGCGCCCGAACGACGTGCCATACTCCAGCTGGCACTCGGTGATATTTCTGGGATAATTCCTGCAGGCTGTGAGGCTGAGATAGGCATACGGCGCTGGCGGCAGCGGCCGGGGCGGCTGCTCAAGCCGCCCGCATGCGGCCAAGGGAATTGCGACGGCCATAGGCCAAAACAGCGCCTTCAAGATTTGCACGGCTCACCTCCTAAGTTTCCTGCTGATATCCGGCATGTTCGAGGGCTTCGAGAAAGAGATCCCTTGCGAGCCCGCAATAGGGCGACGAAGGCTGCGCCAGATGCAATTTGGTCAGGACCAACCCAAGCGTTCCAATGGTCGTGGTTACCTCTTTGAGGTCATCATTCAGGCCATCGCGAAACAGTTCACGTCCATCATGGCCCTTGACGACGATCGCATAGTCGTTGCGGGCAATGCTGTGCCACAGTTCGACGGTACCGGTTTCGCCGTCCTGGGTTTCCGTGTCGCAGGTGAGCATCATCGCGTAGTCTGGAAGAGGAACGTCGCACTCCTCGATCCAGGTCCCGCAAGCAAACTCCGTAAGAGCCACCACAGACGAGAACAGCAGCAAACGTTCGTTTACCAGCAGCCGCCGTTGCCCGAGGCGCACGAAGCCGTTCATAACACCCGAACGGATGAGATTTGGCGCGAGACCTTCCTCGCAGTGCTCGCAGATCTGCACCAACTGATCGTTCCGGACAGAGAACGTGTTGTGAAAACGACCGAGAACCAAGCGTTCGATGTTTTCGGTGCGGCCGCCAAGCGACTCGACGAATGCGAACGCGCCAAACCGCGTCCAGGCTTGCTTGACATCACTCTCAGCCGATAACTCTGCGGTGCTCACCAGACTGGATGGGCCAGCCACGATACCTGCGGTCCGCGTCTCAGCACCGCAGTGCGGGCAATCAATGCTGACCGGTACACGGTACCATTCCTTCGTCAGTAGAGATCGGTGGCTTGTCAGTGGGAAACCCGTCTTGCTATTTTGCTGGTGGGACTTGCGGATATCAGTGCATAGCCGGCGCTCATCGCCTTGCAGCAAGAAAGAAATGTCATCGAACATAGTGAGAGCACAGCGACGCGACTTGCACTTCAATACAAGTTTGTAGCAGTCATAGTCGAAACGCTCAAGATGGGGAAGTCAGGTTTGGTGGTGGAACCGGCCAAAGCAATCCGGTCGTGTCCCCCCTGAGATTCGCGGGTGGTTGCACCGACCGCCTTGGCGCTGGAAAACTACCGTTCGGACACATCCTCGACAGCTGCGCATATTACCGGCCAACGCGGCTCGCCCGACGGAGTTCGCCGGACGTCAATGTCTCGACCTCAAGCCCAAGCTGGACAGCACATTCAAATAGCAGCAGAAACATTCCTTCCAGAACACTGGGTCATTTCAGGTCGAACTGAACTAACGGATCGGAAACAAGAACGGCCACCGTTCAAGCCGCCACCTGGTCCAGCCTCCGGTCGAGTTCGCGAACGGAAATACCGAGCAGTTCAGCAGCCCGCGATTCACCGATTACCCCCTCAGCTAGGGTCAGGACCCATTGATTTGAACTGACGGCTGTGATTCAGATGGGCGTATAGGAGCCCGACTGATGAGTAATTTGTTTTGGCTGACGGACGAGCAAATGGCTCGTCTTCAGCCCTATTTCCCCAAGAGCCATGGCCGCCAGCGCGTTGATGATCGACGCGTTCTGAGCGGCATCATCTTCGTCAACCGCAACGGGCTGCGTTGGCGTGATGCGCCGAAGGAATATGGCCCGGCGAAGACGCTTTATAACCGCTGGAAACGCTGGGGCGACAAGGGCGTATTTATCCAGATGATGGAAGGTCTGGCCGTGCCTGAAGCCGCAGAGCACAAGACCATCATGATCGATGCGACCTATCTCAAGGCCCACCGCACGGCTTCCAGCTTGCGGGTAAAAAAGGGGGCGCGGGCCGCCTGATTGGACGCACGAAAGGCGGCATGAACACCAAGCTTCATGCCGTAACGGATGCGAGTGGTCGCCCGATCAGCTTCTTCATAACGGCAGGCCAGGTCAGCGATTACACCGGTGCTGCCGCCTTGCTTGATGAACTTCCCAAGGCCAAATGGTTGCTGGCCGACCGTGGCTATGATGCCGACTGGTATCGTGACGCTTTACAGGCGAAGGGGATCACTCCCTGCATTCCAGGTCGAAAATCCCGCAAGAAGACCATCAAATACGACAAACGCCGCTACAAACGGCGCAACCGGATCGAGATCATGTTCGGGCGTCTCAAAGACTGGCGGCGTGTCGCTACGCGTTACGACCGGTGCCCAATGGCCTTTCTCTCCGCCATCGCTCTCGCTGCGACCGTTATCTTCTGGCTATGAGCAATGAGTCCTGACCCTAGACCAGATCCCCGAGAAGAGCTGGGTGGAGAGGCCGCTTCAGGCAACCGTTTCGCCACGCCCGCTTTCCGCGCTCAACGGATGCGTTCAAAATCGCAAGCCACATTTTGTGATCTGTTGCTGTCGATCGTTCCGGCGGAGATGTTTGGGCCTGTCGTATCAAAATGACGGTTCGCTCATTGACCTATTTGCCGATTGGACCGTTCGCCGGTTTGCTCAATGACAGAACAACCTTTTGACGGTTTCACCTCTTCGCCCAACCGGTGCTTCACCGCTTCACCGCTTCACTGCTTCACCGCTTCTCTTCTTTGCTGATCGACCGATTCTCCGGTTGGCGTAAACACCGATTCGCTCATTCACCGACTTGCCCAATCACGGATTCGCCTGGTCGCGCATACACCGGTTCACTCCTTCACCTATTCGGCGAATAGGCGTTGCGTCATTTCGCCGATACGTTTCTTTGCCGATCTGCCGATTTACCTATTCGGCCAAGCACCGCGCCACTCATTCGCTTATTTGCCGATGCACTCACTCGGCAAAGCACTCATTCACACCATCGCTCAGCCGCGGATTCGCTGACCCACCTGCCCACTTATTCGCTTGTTCACTTAACTGCACAATCGCCGATCACCGGAATTACGGGATATCTCCAGCCGGATGAAGGCTCCGGGAACCCCTCAAAACAGGCGCAACCGCCCTCCTCACTTCCGGCCGGACATCGATCGCTCACACCCGTCGTTCTTGTCCAATACTGGCAAAAGTTTGCAGATCACGGAGATGCCCGGTCGCTCTGGCGACCATCGCCCCTCGGGCTAAACGGCTAATGGTATACCATTAGCCTATCCTGCCATCTTCCACCACCATGTCCGGACCACGTGCCCGACCCGCCAATGCTGTTGCGAGTCGTCAGACGATGCGACAGCGATCACAGGTGTACCACCTGTGATCCGCGGAGGAGGAATAGCACGTGGTCCGGACATGGTGGTGGAAGATGTTGAAGCGAACCGCCCTCGGGAGCAGTCGGGATGCCCGTGACCGAAGGGAACGGGCATCGATGACATGCGAACGACGGGGCGGCGAGCGCACCGCAGGAGAGGATGATCGTCTGGAGCGGATGCCCGAAGCATGAGGGCGCAGCGCAGGACGATCATCCTCTCCGTATTGTTTGGGGAAGTCGCGGCAGCGTCCGTTTACCGGCCCGAAAGGCCGGGCGGGGCTTGCCACGCACAATAGGGAGAGGGGTGTTTGAGGGGAGAGGCGGCAAGTCTCTCCCCTCAAGACCGCGCCCAGGCTCGATGCCGGCAAGCGGTCAGGACCACGCGGAAAAGACGAGAGGCGATCGTGCGGCCTCTCGTCTGCATGTCAGTCGGTCCCCAGTTCGCGGATCACGGCGGCGACAGGCCAGTCGCCGAAATGGGTTCGGCGTTGGGCAACGAGGATATCGACGGCCGTCTCATTGGCCTCGATGGCTCGGATTGCCTCATCCATATCGTCATAGGGGCCGAGATTTTCGACCGGCTCATAGTCGCCATAGTCGTCGTCCCAGCTGCCGGCAATGTATTGCGGCGCGTTTTTGACACGGACCAGTGCCCGTTCTGCCTCGCGGATGAGACGGAACCCCTCGGTACGCTGCCGCCAGTATTCCGGGCTTCCACCATCGATGTATTTGATCTTGCGCTGTGTCATAAGAAGTCTCCTTTCGTTTTCTGACGGAAGGAGACCGCACGATAGCCGCGAGGGGTCAGGGAGCGCGGCACGCGACCGCCGGAGGCGGCAAGCGGGGGAGCCGATTTTCTGACGACGCCCGCAGGCGGCGGCTGAAAATT
>NZ_BJZP01000022.1 GCF_007992095.1 Paenirhizobium naphthalenivorans | reverse complement strand
CCTGGCGACAGCCCTCAACTATGCCGTCTCAGGACTCATCGACTGGCGCATCGCTGCCGAATTCATCGGCGGGGGCGTGGTCGGGGGCATAGGCGGCATGCTGCTTGCGACCCGGCTTGCCACGAAACGCAACCTGCTCAACCAGCTATTCGCCGGACTGATCATCTGCGTGGCGCTTTATGTTCTGTACAAGAGCGGCGCCGCACTCTCGCTGGTTTGACTCTCCTTGATCCAGTCGCCACTCCCAGCAGCCCATAGGGAGAAGCGAACCCAAGGTTCGCCAATTTGTGCCCAACCGTGTTTGGCGTTGATTCCGACTGGCAGAAGCGCCGTCTGCGGAGGCTACGTTTGGTGATCTGGGTCGCGCCGAAGCACTGCGGCGAACGGTTGCCCAAAGATGGCACGGGCGACGGCGATGTCTTTCTGACCGCCGCCAGAAGGTCAAACGGGGCGGTGATTGTCACCGCCCCGCCAACCCCAGGCCCCTGAGTTGTCCGGGGCCAGTCTCATCGGGAAGATGCTCCCCAATTTTTCTTCAAGGATCACCGGGCGCGGCCGGTATCCTCGTGTGATCCGTTCATCATTGCGCGATCTTCCTGCATCTCAAGCCACATGGCGTTGACGACGGCAAAAATCGCGGCGAGCGGCAGGCCAAGCAGCCAAGCGAAGTACCACATATCGACGTTCTCCTGTTTAGTAGACAGTGCCACTGTTGCTGGTGATTTCCTCTTCAGTCACCTTGCCCCACAGCACCTTGTAGACCCAGGCGGTGTAGGCAAGGATGATCGGCACGAAGATCACCGCCATGACCAGCATGACGAACAGCGTCAGGTGCGAAGACGAGGAGTTCCAAACCGTCAGCGACGACTTCGGATCGATCGAGGACGGCAGGATGAACGGGAACATCGTCAACCCGACCGACGCAATGATGCCGGTGATCGCAAGCTTCGAGAACAACAGCGTCGAGACCTCACGGCCGGCCCTGAGGCCGAAGAACGCCAGGACTGCGCCGAGAACACCGAGAACCGGAGCAACGGCAATCCACGGCCGCTCGGAATAGGCCGCAAACCAGGACGGCGTGCGTGCGACGTCGCCCAGCAGTGGGTTGGACGGCCCGTCAGTCACCGGGATACCGGCGATTTCGAAACCGGAGATACCGAGGGCCAACCAGATACCGGCGAGAACATAGGCCGCGATCGTCACAAGCGCGGCAATGGAGCCGAACTTGCGGGCACGTTCGCGCACCGGCCCCTCAGCCTTGAGCTGCAGCCATGCCGCTCCATGCATCACCAGCATCGACAGCGAGACTACGCCGGCGAGAAGGGCGAAAGGATTGAGCAGGCCGAAGAAAGAGCCGTCGTAGAAGATCATCAGGTCTTCATTGAAACGGAAGGGCACGCCTTGCAGGACATTGCCCATGGCGACGCCGAAAATCAGCGCCGGCACAGCACCGCCAATGAAGAGCGCCCAGTCCCAGGTGCTACGCCATGCGGCGCTGTCCCGTTTAGAGCGATATTTGAAACCGACCGGGCGTAGGATCAGCGCGGCGAGCACAGCGAACATGGCGAGATAGAAGCCGGAGAAGCTGACCGCATAGAGCGGCGGCCAGGCGGCGAAGATCGCGCCGCCACCGAGGATGAACCACACCTGGTTACCCTCCCAAACCGGACCGATCGTGTTGATGGCGATACGCCGTTCGACATCGGTCCGACCGACGAAGGGTAGCAGGGTGCCGACCCCCAGGTCAAAGCCGTCGGTCAGGGCGAATCCGCCCAGCAAGACGCCAAGCAGCACCCACCAGACCACCCGCAGCAGTTCGAAATCGATGAGTTGATGAAGAATCATAATCTTTACTCCGCGGGTTGAGCAAACGGCGAGGGTGCACTCAGCCGCGCACGATGCTGCTTTTGCCATTCATCCGTCTCGGACACGTCCATGTACGGACCCTTGCGAATGTATTTGACCATCAGGCCCATCTCGATCACGAAAAGGACGCTGTAGAACAAGACGAAGCCGGCCAGCGTGATCGCGAGATCGGTGACGGACAGTTGCGAGACGGAAAGCGCTGTCGGAAGAACACCGTCAACCGTCCAGGGTTGACGTCCGAACTCGGCGACGAACCAGCCCAGCTCCGCAGCGATCCACGGGGTCGGAATGATGATGACGGCGAGCCAAAGTGCCAGCCGCGGGAATTGCATCCTGCGGAACGAAGCCATCCAGAAGAACCAGGCCATGACGGCAATGAATGAGAAGCCGAGCGCAACCATCAAGCGGAACGCCCAGAACAACGGCCAGACGGTCGGGACGGTGTCATTGGCGGCCATCGTGATTTGCTCATCGCTTGCCTGCCGCGGATCATCGACATAACGCTTCAATAGCAGGGCAAAACCAAGATCCTTGCTATGCTCCTCGAAGGCCGTGCGAACTTCATCCGATACCACGCCCTTGTTGGCCCGATAGTCCATCAATGCGTTGTAGGCGATCTGGCCGGAGCGGATACGCTCCTCCGCCTGCTTTTCAAGGTCCGAGATGCCGGGAATTTCGTGGGTCAACGACCGGGTGCCGATCAGGCCCATGACGAAAGGAACGTGGATAGCGTAATGCGTTTCACGCGCCTGCTGGTCGGGGAAACCGACAAGCGTGAACGAAGCCGGCGCCGGCAGTGTCTCCCACATGCCTTCGATCGCGGCGAGCTTCATCTTCTGGGAGTGGGTGACCGAATAGCCAGATTCGTCACCGAGGACCACGACCGAAAGCGCCGAAGCCAGGCCGAAGCTCGCGGCAACAGCGATCGAACGACGCGCAAGATCGGTATGGCGGTTCTTAAGCAGATACCAGGCCGAAACACCAAGCACGAAAACAGATGCCGTGACATAGCCGGCGGAAACAGTGTGGACGAACTTCGCCTGTGCGACCTCATTGAAGACGACGTCGAAAAATGAAGTCATCT
The DNA here is from genome assembly GCF_007992095.1 of Paenirhizobium naphthalenivorans. Lineage (GTDB taxonomy): Bacteria > Pseudomonadota > Alphaproteobacteria > Rhizobiales > Rhizobiaceae > Allorhizobium > Allorhizobium naphthalenivorans. The sequence continues at coordinate 78,531 of NZ_BJZP01000022.1, read as the reverse complement.
CCATGCGCATAGACATCGGATTGAACTGGGCACCCACCGGGTTCTGCATCCAGCCATTGGCGATCAGGATCCACAGCGCCGAGAAATTGGAACCGATCGCCACCAGCCAGGCGACGATCAGGTGGGCACGCTTTGAAAGACGATCCCAACCGAAGAAGAACAGACCGACGAAGGTCGCTTCGAGGAAGAAGGCCATGAGCCCCTCGACCGCCAAAGGTGCTCCGAAGATATCGCCGACATAATGACTGTAGTAGCTCCAGTTCATGCCGAACTGAAACTCCATGGTAATCCCGGTGGCCACGCCTAGCACGAAGTTGATACCGAACAACGTGCCCCAGAATTTTGTCATCTGTCGCCAGATGGGACGGTCCGTCATGACATAAACCGTTTCCATGATCGCAACGATGATGGAAAGGCCAAGCGTCAAGGGAACGAATAGAAAATGGTATAAGGCCGTCATCGCGAATTGCAGACGTGACAGCTCGACTATGTCGATTTCCATGGTTTCAACTCTCTCTCTGACCTGAAACAGGCATCCTAAATGCAGGTACCCTGCTTCTTAGTCATACTCCAATTCAAGAGAGTTGATCGAGGTCAATAACGTATATTGTAAATGTTCCTTTGCGCCAATTGGTCGCAGCGCTCAGGTAAGCTTGATGACTTGATCTGCCCACTCGCGTTCAATTGTCCGGTGCGAGGCCATCACAATAGCTGCACGGGGCAGAAAATCGCGGATCCCGATCAGAACCTGCCGCGCCGTCTCTTCGTCCAGTCCTTCGGTCGGTTCGTCGAGAAGCAACAACCGCGGGCCCCGCAGCAGAACACGGGCGAGAGCGAGGCGTCGCCTTTCACCGCCGGAAAGGCCCGAGCCACCCTCGCCGAGCATGAAATCGAGCCCACCCTTGTCGGCAATGACCCGGTCAAGACGCACTGCACCAAGCACGCGCCAGGCTTCCGCCTCGTCAATATCGCGCGCAGCCAGCCGGAGCGCATCCATGATGGACCCGCTCATCAGCGCTGTTCGCTGCGGCAGAAGGGTAGCCGCACGGAACAGCTCGGTTTCGCCCAACTCCCGGATTTCGCATCCGCCAAGCAGGATGCGGCCGCTGTCGGGTACCAACTGGCCGATCGTCAGCAGCAGCGCCGTCGACTTGCCGATACCGCTCGGACCGGTCAATGCCACCGTCTCACCGGCCTGAATGGAAAGGTCGAAATCCTGCAGGATCGAACGACCGTACTGGCTATAGAAAACGCCTTCAAACCGGAGGATGGGAGCATTGTCATCACGAGGGCAGGACGGGTCGACCAGGCCTGCGGGGACTTCGACTTCACCCGCCATCTGCCCTTCCACGCGACGCGCGGCATCCGCCAGGCGGCCGAGTTCCGAAAGGCCACGATGGATCGGTGCGATGATCTCAGTAACTGCCAGGGCTCCGAAGAAACCGAGCGCCGCGAGAGCGGGATCGATAGCCTTTGCCTCGGCAAGCTTGATGCCAAGATAGAGACTGCCGGCACTGGCGATCGTGCCGGCAAAGGCAAGCAGCACACCGGAGATCCGCTCGGCAAGATCGACGCGAGCCTGGTCGCGCTGCAATCGTGCCTGGGCGGCGAGCACCGCCCGCCCCTGCGACTCCAACTGCCCGGCAACCGCGAGTTCCGGCCGCGCACGCATCAGGTCGATGAAGCGCAATCTCACCGCCTGCAACGCCTTGTGTGCCAGACGAGACGGCCTGAGTGATGTCTTCAGCATAAGGGCAAGCGCCAGCATCAGGCCGAGCCCATAGCTTGCCGCCTGCCAGACTGCGACGGCCCCACTTTCGATTTGCCAGAGCAACAACAGGAAGGCGGTCACAACGACGAAGGCCGCGAGGAAAGGAATAACCAGCCGAAGCGCCAGTCCGTCCAGCGCATCGACATCAAGGGTCAGGTGATTGAGCCGTTCCGAACCGTTGAGTGCGGCAAGCTTGCGCAGCGGCGCGCGGGTCATGGCAGCCAGCAATTGTCCGCGCAGTTCGGCAAGGCCCTTCAACGTCGCGTCGTGAGTCAGTACGCGTTCACCATAGCGGGCAGCCGCGCGACCAAGGGCCAGAAACCGGATAGCCGCACTCGGGCTGAAGACATCGAAGGCAATGCCGATGCCTGCCAATCCGGCGATGCCTGTTGCGGTGATGAACCACCCGGAAAGCGCCAGCAATCCTATCCCAGCGACAAGTACCAGAGCCGAAAGCAGGCTGCCAAGCGCCAGCCCCTTGATGTGCGGCCGCCAGACCCGGACGAAGATGCGAAGGACGCGTTTCATACGGTTTCTCCCAGCGCAATTTCGCGTCCAAGCCGCTCGATCAGCCGACGGTCATGGGTGGCGACGATCAATGTCTTGCCACGTTCGGCAAGCGCCAGAAGACTATCAACCACCCGCTCGGCGTTAAGAGGGTCGAGATCGGCGGTTGGCTCGTCGGCGAGAACCACGTCGGCGTCCGCGTAAAGGGCGCGCGCCAACATCACCCTGCGCGCCTCCCCACCGGAAAGCCGGCTGCCGGTTTCCCCAAGCCGGGTGAGCGCCCCCCGCGGAAGCGAGGCGATGACCGGAACAAGCCCTGCCGCCTTCACCGCCTCGTCAAACCGCCGCTCGTCTCGCGGCATGACGGAGCCAGTGATATTGGCCAGAAGACTGGCATTGGCGAAATGAGGGGTCTGCGAAACCCAGCAGAGCCGGGCACGCCAGGCATCCGCGGCAGCGTCGTTCAGGACCACGCCGCAAACACGGACCTCACCGTCGTTGGCACGCGCAAGACCGGCCAGAAGGGCGAGCAGCGTGCTTTTTCCGACGCCGCTGGGACCTGAGATCGCCACTGCGTCGCCCGCCTGGATGTCGATGTCCGGATAGGTAATGGAAAAGCCGCCTCCGGACGAATAGCGCAGGCCGCGGGTCGTGACATGAACCGGTCCCGCGAGGGCTTCAGGCCCCCCGCCCGCCCCAAGTATGCTCATTCGCGGGCGTCCGCTCATGCCCTCGAGTTCCTCGGCGATCGCGAGCGCCGCTGCTTTATCGTGCCATGCGCTTGCCAGTTCACGCAGGGGAGCGAAGAACTCCGGCGCCAGAAGCAGGACGAATATCCCTTGCGCCAGCGTCAGCGGTGCGCCGAAAGTGCCGAAACTGAACGTACCCAGCAGGCTGAAACCAACGTAGACGGCGACCATGGCGATGCCGAGCGCTGAAAACAATTCGAGCACCGTGGAAGAGAGAAAGGCTACCTTCAGCACGGCCATCGTACGGACCCTGAGTGACTCGGCGCTGGCAAAAAACTGGCGCACCATAACGTCACGTCCGTCCAGCAGCTTGATATCAACCAAGGCGTTCAACCGTTCCAGCAGCAGCGCGTTCAGCGAACCCGTTTCCTTGAGATGCTTGGCGCTGGCATCGCGTGCAGCATAGCCGACCAACGCCATGAAGAGCGGAATGAGCGGCCCGGCCACCAGCAGGATCAGCGCCGCCGCCCACGAAACCCAGGCCGTCGCACCCAAGATAAAGAGCGGAATGATACGGCTCTTCATCGAAGCGGTCCGATAGCGGGTCAGATAGGGCAAAAGCAGGTCGAGCTTGTCTCCGATCAGGGAGGCACCTTCGGCGGACGAGACACCGTTTGGCGAAAAAGGCGACACGCGCCCCTCCGCCGCAACCAGCGCTTGGCGCTCTAGCGCCACAACCCTCTGGGCCGCGCGAAATCCAATCCGTCCTCCCCAGGCATCCAACAGGTGGCGCAGAAGGCCAAACCCGACATAGGCAATGACGCTTAAGAGAGGAGAGAGGAACGGCACCGTCCCTGTAACAAGGGAGCCAAGGCTAAGCCCCACCAAGGCACTCTGCGGCAGGACTATCAGCGCTGCAATCGCGGCCAGATAACTCGCAGGTCTCAGTCCACCCATGGCGCTCGTTTCGATCGCCTTCAATCTCCTTGCGCCGGGATCCTGCGTTTTCGTTTCAGAATTGGTCACGCTCAGCCTCGGCATTTCATGCATTCGACATGCTTGTTTATACGAATGGTGCCAAGCAAACAGGACTTGGATCAAGTTTTTTTCGCCGCAATCGCGCCGGCGTGACCTAGATCAAGCAAAAGCCGGAAATGCCATCTATGCAGGTTATTTAATAACGGTACCTGGGAGAGCCGAAGCCGATGCGCATCACGATGCGAACCAATCTTGCCATCAGAACGCTGATGTTCTGTGCGGTCAACCCGGATGTCACCGTGCGAAAGAGCGACATCGCCGTCGCCTGCAACGCATCGGAGAACCATCTCGCCCAGGTGATCCGCACCCTCGGCCAGCACGGCTTCATCGACGCCACCCGTGGACGTCACGGCGGAATTCAGCTGATGCGCGACCCGGCCGAGATCAACATCGGCGGCGTCTTTCGTATTTTCGAGGCGGATCTGCCTTTCGCCGAGTGTTTCAGCAAATCCAACACCTGTCCGCTGGTGGACGCCTGCTGGCTTCGCAACGCGATCGGTGACGCGGTGGATGCCTTTTACAACTCCCTCGACAAAGTGCTTTTGTCCGATCTGGTTACCGGCAACGACGCGCTTGCCGCACTGCTGCGCTTCCATGCGCCGCCCCGATGCAGGGGTTCGGGACGAGAGGCTGCTATACCTCCCACCGAAAGCGCAACCGCTTCCGCGGCATAGGTACGTCAGCGGTGTGGACCGCGCGGATGGTCCAGTTGTTTCACTGCAAATGGGTGAGTTCGGTCCGGTGGCGCATCATGGTCATCCGCGCCGCATGATTTCGCTCATGTAAATTGCGGCTCGCAGCCAGCGGCAGCCATGTCCGGGGAAAATCTGGCAGCAATCGCCAGCGAAGCCACGCTGGCCGGGCCTGCCTGGCGATCACAAGCGGAGCCGGCTGTTTCATCAGCGTTTCAGGCGGCACCTCTCCTTGGCCGCTTCGGCGAGTTCCATGTAGACTGCGACCGGATGATCAACACGCACCTTGATCAACGTCTCGGCGATCACGAGCGAAACGAGGCGTTGGACGCTCTGGCACGAATTCCCATGGCTGCGGCAATCTCGTCCTGGGTGCGACCTCACCCTCTCGTCGTACAGTGCCGCCAACGCTCCCCCATCCGTCAAACCGGCGCAATGAGGGCCGTACCGCACGCTCGGCGCGTCATGCGACCATGGCCGAAAGAGAGGCAAGGTGGTTCAAGAGTGTATCTGCCGTTTGTTGGTCGACCTTCTCCATGTCCGCCTGGCCCTCCATGCAAAAAAGGGTGGCGCATCGCTGCACCACCCCGACTTCGTTGACGAAAAAACCTTGGAAAGTTTCTCGTGATCGAAAGCCTGAAGGGCATAGCGATCAGGCGGAAGCGGCCAAACTCTCACGAAGAGCCTCGAAGCGCAGCAACTGGTCCGAAAGCAGAGCTTTCTCGGCGTCTCGACGGACGAAGACCTTGAACATGGCCCGACCGTCGGCGTTCATGAACCACACCGAGCAGGACCGCCGGCCATGAAAACCGCGGTCGATGAAAGCGATCGAGGCGCAGCGGTCCTTACGGATATGTCCGGCAATCGGGCTGTCGCCGTGGATGTTGAACCAACCGTGCCCCTCGCCGCCCTGGGGAAGAGAGCCAGTCACCTCCAGCACAATGTCGTCCGTATGGACGATCAACAGGACATCGCCCCACTCCGCCATGTCCCTCCAGATCGGCAGGAATTGCTCGCTGAAGGCGAGAACCGCCGCACCGTCCGGGAGGATCGCCAGAATGTCCGCCGGTGTCACACCGGCCTGCGCCGCGATCGCCTCAACAACCCCATCCGGCTTTTGAGCGAGCGCGGCACGGGCCCGCTCGAGGCGCTCGCCGGCGCTCAGTGACACATCCATGGATCGTCCTCCTCAGGCAGCCTGATCGACGCGTTTTCCGTCACGGTCTTCATGAATGATGACCTCGAACCCTTCGAAATGCGGGCCGGACAGGTATTGGACCTTGGATTCGCCGGCGCGGGCATGGGCCGCACGGAACTGCTCGGACTGTGTCCAGGCCTTGAAGTGTGCCTCGGTTTCCCAAACGGCATGCGAGGCATAGAGGCTGTGATCCGCGGCCTTGGGGCCCTTCAGCATGTGGAATTCGACATACCCCGGAACCTCGGCAAGGCGGCCCTGGCGGTTCGCCCACATCGCCTCGAAGGCCTCCTCGTGACCGGGCACGACACGAAAACGGTTCATTGCAATAAACATGACTGAAATCCTCTCTTGATCTCCGGACGTCGCTACCTTGCGCGGCAACCACGCGTTCTTAGCGACGAGCGCTCGCCTGACCGACGATTGCGCCATGTTGCCTTCGTATTTAAACATGTGTATTTAAGTCAAGTTAATTGTCGCCACTGCGGCGCAAGCACTTCGTCACGAGCCGTTCGGCCCTTGGGCCGCAACCGGCGCTTCCTTTTCGGCAAACAGGACTTTCAAGGCATGTATTTTTCCGGATCGCTTGGATCAACCGCAAGATCCCTCTTCACCCCGCTTGTTGCCCTGACGCTGACGACAGCGATAGCGGTTGCCCAGCCGGCCCCGACCGATGTCACGCGCATCGTTTCCGTTGGCGGCACCGTGACGGAGATCATCTACGCGCTCGGCGAGCAGGATCGCATCGCCGCAGTGGATAGCACCAGCACTTACCCCAACGAAGCCACCGGCAAGCCCGACGTCGGTTACATCCGCCAGCTCTCGGCCGAGGGTGTGCTGTCGCAGAGGCCGGACCTGATCATCGCCGAAGCCGGAGCGGGTCCGGCCGACGCCGTGGCGATCCTCAAGGCAAGCGGCGTGCCACTGATCTCCGTTCCGACCCCGCCGGAAGCCGCGGCGATCGCCGGCAAGATCAGGGCTGTCGGCACGGCGATCGGCAAGGCGGCCGCGGCCGAAAAACTCGCTCTGGAGGTCGATAGTGGCTTGAAATCGCTTGAGGAAAAGGTCGCCACCATCACCGAGCCGAAGAAGCGCGTACTGTTTGCCCTTTCACTCTCCAATGGCCGTGTCATGGCTGCCGGCAGCCACACCGCCGCCGACGAGATTATCCGGCTCGCCGGTGGCATCAACGCCGCGACTGATGTCACTGGTTACAAGCCACTCAGCGACGAGGCCGTGATCGCCGCCGCTCCGGAGGTTGTGCTGGTGATGGATGGCGGCGCCATGCACATGACTGCCGAGCAAGCCTTCGTCCTGCCAGCCCTGCAGGCAAGTCCGGCTGCCAAAACGAAGGCCTTCATCGCCATGGACGGTCTCTATCTGCTCGGTCTGGGGCCGCGTACGCCGCAAGCCGCGCGCGACCTTTCCGCAAAGCTCTATCCGGAAGCCTTCAAGCCATGAGCCTTGTCGCCACGATGATCGCACGGCGATCCGTGCCGGGTGACCGTTCTGTACTCGGCCTCACCGTCATCGTCTTGCTGCTTGCGCTGCTCGCCGGCGCAGCACTGCTGTCGCTGGTCAGCGGGCCGACCGGTGTCGGCCTCAGTGACCTCGTCACCTATGCCAGCGGCAACGGCGAGAACCTCGCCGCCCAGGACCGTATCATCCTCGAAGCGGTTCGCCTGCCTCGGACGGCACTCGGCCTTCTGGTCGGCGCCGGACTTGGCGTCTCGGGCGCCATGATGCAGGGTCTGTTCCGCAATCCGCTGGCCGATCCAGGCATCGTCGGCGTCACCTCAGGCGCCGCCTTCGCCGCTGTTTGCGCGATCGTTTTGGGAGGCACGGCTCTGGCCCCGTTGCAGGCCCTGCTCGGCAATCAGTTCCTACCGCTGATGGCCTTTTCCGGCGGCTTGATCAACACCTTCCTGCTATATGCGATCGCAACCCGAAACGGCCAGACCTCGACAACCGCTCTCATTCTGTCCGGCATCGCCATCGGCGCTATGAGCGCCGCCGCAACCGGCCTGCTGATCTTCATCGCCGATGATCGGGCGCTACGCGACATCACCTTCTGGTCACTCGGCTCGCTGGGCGGGGCTAGCTATGCCAAGGTCATGGCCACCTTGCCGTTCATCCTGCTGGTGATGTTGGTGCTGCCATTTGTCGCCCGCGGTCTCGATGCGCTAGTCCTCGGCGATGCGGCCGCCTTCCACATGGGCGTACCGGTGCAGCGCCTGAAACGCCTGACCATCATTGCGGTTGCCGCCGCCTGTGGCGCGACCGTCGCGGTGGCCGGATCGATCTCTTTCGTCGGCATTGTCGTGCCGCATCTGCTGCGCCTTGCAATTGGCCCCTCGCACCGTTTCCTGTTACCGGCCTCGGCGATCGGCGGCGCGGCCTTGTTGCTGCTGGCCGACAGCATTGCCCGCACAATCGCTGCACCGGCCGAACTGCCGATAGGTATCATCACAGCGATCCTCGGTGCCCCGGTCTTCCTCATGCTGCTACTCGGCCGCAACGGTCGTGCCAATCTGGAGGGTTTGTAATGATCGCCGCCAACAACGTAAGCGTCATCCGCGAGGGACGGTCACTGGTGGCCGACGCGGATCTTACCCTTCGCCCAGGTGTCTTCACCATCGTGATCGGGCCGAATGGTGCGGGGAAGTCCACCTTGCTAAAGACTCTGTCCGGAGAAACGGTGCCAGACCGAGGTGAGATTCGCTGTCATGGCCGCCCGCTCTCCCGTCTTTCGGCGCTCGAACTCGCTGCCTGCCGCGCAGTCTTGCCGCAGTCGACGACACTTTCCTTTCCCTTCACCGCCCTCGAAGTCGTTCGCATGGGAGCAATCGCCCACGGCAGCCTCGATCCGACCCGGGCGGCACGTTTTGCCCTCGTCCGGGTTGGCCTCGACGGCTTCGAGGCACGGCCCTACCGGGCGCTCTCGGGCGGGGAACAGCAGCGTGTGCAGTTTGCCCGAGCATTGGCCCAGGTACCTTCACCTGTCGCAGATGGACTGGCTCGCTGCCTCTTCCTCGACGAGCCGACCTCAAGCCTGGACATCGGTCACCAAATCAGCGTGCTCGAAATCGCCCGCGACTTCGCCCGCAGTGGCGGCGCCGTCCTCGCTATCCTACACGACCTCAATCTGGCAGCCGAATTCGCCGACCATCTGGTCGTCATGCACAAAGGACGAATCGTCTCGGAAGGCCCGCCCCTGTCGACGATCGACGATCCGATCATAACGGACGTCTACGGCATTAGCGGCGCGGTCGGTCGCATGCCCGCGCCGGACGTGCCTTTCGTTCTGCCGCAGTCCAGACATCCCGCCGGCGCACCGGCGAGATAGACCCCGATCAGCCTTCGCTGTCCTTGCCGCCTTGCAGTCCCTGGCCAAGGATCTCGCGCTTGCCGACATGGTTGGGTGCGCCGACCAGGCCTTCCTGCTCCATGCGTTCCACCAGGGAGGCCGCACGGTTGTAGCCGATAGAAAGTCGCCGCTGAATGTAGGAGGTAGAGCACTTCTTGTCGCGCTGGACGATCTTGACCGCCCGTTCGAAGAGGTCGTCCCCCTCGTCCTCGGCGCCCATGGCAGTATTGTCAAAGACAGCGGCGTCTTCCGCGTCCTCGGCCCCGGCGTCCTCGGTATCTTCGGTGACGCTGCCAAGATAGGCCGGCTGGCCTTGCGTCTTCAGATGCGCAACGACCTTCTCCACCTCGAAATCGGAAACGAACGGCCCATGCACGCGGGCAATGCGCCCGCCGCCGACCATGTGCAGCATATCGCCCTGACCGAGCAAATGTTCGGCGCCCTGTTCGCCAAGAATGGTGCGGCTGTCGATCTTAGAGGTGACCTGGAAGGACACGCGCGTCGGGAAATTCGCCTTGATCGTGCCGGTAATGACGTCGACAGACGGGCGCTGGGTGGCCATGACCAGGTGAATGCCGGCGGCGCGGGCCATCTGGGCAAGCCGCTGGATGGCCCCTTCGATTTCCTTTCCGGCAACCATCATCAGGTCGGCCATCTCGTCGACGATGACGACGATATACGGAAGTGCTGCCAGATCGAGTTGCTGATCCTCGAAGGTCTGCTCGCCGGTCGCCCGGTCGAAACCGTTGGGCACGCTCAGCATGATCGTCTCGCCCTTGGCGCGGGCTTCGGCCACGCGTGCATTGAAGCCGTCGATATTGCGCACGCCGAGCCGCGACATCTTGCGATAGCGCTCCTCCATCTCGCGGACGGCCCATTTGAGCGCCAGCACCGCCTTTTTCGGATCGGTAACAACCGGCGTCAGCAGATGCGGGATACCGTCATAGACGGAAAGCTCCAGCATCTTCGGATCGACCATGATCAGGCGGCACTCCTCCGGTCGCAGATGATAGATCAGCGACAGGATCATCGTGTTGATGGCAACCGACTTGCCAGAACCCGTGGTGCCGGCGACGAGAAGATGCGGCATCTTGGCAAGCTCGGCGATGACCGGCTCGCCGCCGATCGTCTTTCCAAGGCACAGCGGCAAGCGGTAGTCGGTGCCGACATAACTGCTGCTCTCGATCAGTTCCCGTAAGTAGACCGTTTCGCGCTCGATATTGGGAAGCTCGATACCGATCACATTGCGGCCGGGGACAACCGCGACACGCGCCGAGAGCGCCGACATGGAGCGGGCGATGTCGTCGGCGAGATTGATCACACGCGACGACTTGACCCCCGGCGCCGGCTCGAATTCGTAAAGCGTGACGACAGGACCGGGACGCACGTCAATGATCTCGCCCTTGACGCCGAAATCCTCGAGAATACTCTCCAGAAGCCCTGCACTCTGCTCAAGCGCTTCCGGGCTCATGACGCCGGTCTGCCGATGATCGGCCGCCTGCAGCAGGTCGACAGAAGGGAATAGATAATCTTCCGTCTGAATGAAGGAGAGCAACCCCGGGGCGCGCTTCGCCGCAAGACGCATCGAAGGCGCCTCCGCCGATACGACGGGCTGCGCGACCGTGGCTTCATCCGTCGCACGAGGCGCTAAGACCGTCGGGACAGGCTCAGGCGCCATGACCCGAACCGGACGGACCAGTTCGACCTGCCGATAGAGATGAACGGCCGAAGGCGCCTCGTCGCTCTCAGGTGAGAAGACCCGCATAGGCGCGACAGAAGCCGACGCCACGGAGCTCTGCGCAACCGGAGGCGGAACGACAGGAACAGATGCCGCCGCGATCGTTGGCATGTCGCATGCCTCAACAGGCGACATGGGCGCTTGCGATGCGACCGGCTGAGGCTCGGAGCGTGTCGCAGACACCGCGCCCTGCGCCACATGGCTCATGCCGGGCATAGGACGCACACCTGCCACTTCGGAGGCACCGAGGCTCATCATTTCCCAGATCAGATGATCGGGAATTGCCGCGAATGATCGTGCGGGAGCCCCGTTCGACGCCGGTATTGCGGACCTGCTCGTTACACCGACTGTAGACGGTTGAGTCGGAACGGCTCTCGCCTGCGCCTCATGATGAACCGTCGTCGTTGCGACGGCTGCTCTTGCTTCCATGCCCTGCGGCGGGCGAACAATCGGTTCTACCGGCCGGTTGGACAGCGGCTCACGGAGCGGCCTTGGCGGAACCCTCAACGGCGCGCCCGTGCGCGGCGGCAGGACAAGCTTTGGCGTGGCGGGCTGAAGATCGACGGCTCCCGGCTGCGGGTCACTTGTCCGTTTTTCGGCATCCGAGAGCGCCCGAACGATCTGCTGCTGAAGCGCGCCGACCGGCGACCCTGTAGCCTGCCCGGCCGCCTTGAAGGCGGAATTGCTACGTCCCAAGACGTAACCGGCCGCAGTCACTGTCGAGGCTTCTGCCTCGGCAGCGGACTGCCGGGCCGGCGCGACAATGTCCGCCGCATGTGCCGGAGCGACATCGTCGTCGGCTTCGCGCTTGGCATAATTCTGCCCCGGCGTGCGGGTGAACCGCACGTTGGGCCCCAGAATAAAGGCCCTTTGCCACGTGGGGAGCTTTTCCGGATCGAGGATCACGGCATCAGAGGCCGGCTGGGTCGACGGCTGCCCGTCCACGCCGGGCCCGTAAGGATGCGATGCCGCATGGCCGTGCTCTGCATCGGATTCGGCATTATTGGCATTGGAAACGCGGATACTGGAAGGGGGAAATTGCATGTTACGCAGGACCATCACACGAGCTGTCACACCAACCCTGTTAATAGAAAACAAACCTTAACCAGGTGTTTCCAAAACGCCTTTGCCCCCTCCTTTCACGCATGAACCACAAGCCTCGGCACCCGACATCGCGCCGCAAAAAGCTTGTCGCGCAGCGGGTCTCGTGTCGGCGGGCATACGTCAAAAAACTGCCATGGGGAGACAGCCGAACACGGCTCGCTCAAAAGTGAGCGCTTCACGATGAGCCGAGCACCCTGCCGCTGAAGCCGATTGTCAGGCCGATGTCTGGCGCGTGGCGAACATCGGGCCGCCGCGCCAGCGGGGGAAGCCGTAGCCGTGGATTTCGACGAGATCGATGTCTGAGGCCTTTTCGGCTATCCCTTCCGCCAGGATCGCTTCACCTTCGCGGGCCATGGCACCAACCAGACGATCAGCAATCGCCTCGCCATCCAGTATCGGGCCGTGCTGGATCTGCGCAGCGAGAAGACGGGTGACTTCTTTCGAGGCGAGTGGGCGACGATCACCGGCCTTGTAGTCGTACCAGCCGCCGGCGGTCTTCTGGCCCTTGCGGCCCGCACGCACGAGAATATCGCCGAGCGTTTCTGGCACATCCTGCCCCGCCGCACGTGCGCCCTCGCGTTGCAGAAAGGCGATATCGAGACCACCCAGATCCTGCGCCTCGAAAGGCCCCATGGCAAAGCCATAACCGCGCATGGCCACATCGACGGCGGCAATCGCGACACCCTGCCGGACCAGCGCTTCGGCCTCGGCACGGTAGCGCTTGAGAATACGGTTGCCGATGAAACCCTCGCAGATGCCGGCGCGCACCGGCACCTTGCCGAGCATCCGCCCAAGCGCGAACCCGGTCGCCAACGTCGCGTCGGCCGTCTGCGGCACCGGCACGATCTCCAGCAGCTTCATGATGTTGGCGGGGCTGAAGAAATGCAGACCGATGAAGCGTTCCGGATTGGGCAGGCCTTCCGCAATCGCTCGCGGATCGAGATAGGAGGTATTGGTCGCCAGCACCGCATCCGGTCGGCAGACGCGGCCAAGCTGCGCAAACACCTGCCGCTTGACCGAAAGCTCCTCGAATACCGCCTCGATCACGAGATCGGTATCGGCAAGCGCGGCATAGTCCGTCGCCCCGACAACTCCGGCAAGCCGCGCTTCGGCGGCCGCCTCGGTGAGACGCCCGCGCTTGACCGCACCGGCGAAGATGTCCCTGAGATTGGCGATGCCGCGTTGAACGGCAGCCTCGTCCCGCTCGATCAGGATGACCGGCAAGCCGGCATCACGCAGGGCCGCGGCAATGCCGGCGCCCATCGTGCCACCGCCGATAACGGCAGCATTGCGCAGTGGACACGCCTGAACGCCGGTCAAGGCCTTCGGCCGCGGCGCGGCCCGCTCGGCGAAGAAGACATGGCGGAGCGCCGCCGCCTGCCGGGTGACACGCAGCTCGAGGAAGGTCGCGCGCTCGAACTGCATCGCCGTGGAGAAATCGGTTTCGGTTGCCCGGCGCAGGCAAGCAAGAGCCTTAAGCGGCGCGACCTCACCCCTGGCGCGCTTGGCAATTGCCGCCTCGGCCTCGGTCCAGAAGGACTCCGGCGCCAACGGAGCCGGGCGAAGCGACAATGGCTGGGGAAGCGGATTGGAAAAGCCGACCCCGGCAAAGGCAATGGCAGCGGCACGCAGATCACCTTCGACGATCTTGTCGACCAGGCCAAGCTCCAGAGCCCGCGCCGCGCGCACCGGCTTGCCCGTCGTCACGAGGTCCACTGCTGCCTCGACGCCGGCGAGCCGCACAGAGCGCACCGTACCACCGGCACCGGGAACGATCCCCAGCGTCACCTCGGGCAGACCGACCATTGCCTCGGCCGAGGCAAGACGGAAACGGCAACCAAGCGCAACCTCAAAACCGCCGCCGAGCGCCGAGCCATGGATCGCCGCGACCCAAGGCTTGGCCGCCAGTTCAATAGCGGACACGACATCGGGCAGATGCGGAGGCTGCGGTGGTTTGTCGAATTCGCTGACATCAGCGCCGGCGATGAACGTCCGCCCTGCGCAGGTGAGCACCACCGCGGAGACATCCGGATCACGGTCCAGTTCGGCCACCGCGTCGGAAAGTCCCTGGCGCACGGCCTGGCTCAGCGCATTCACGGGCGCGTTGTCGATGGTGACGACGGCGATGTTTCCCTCACGGGCGATGGTGACGATGGACATGTGTAATCAGATTCCCAGATAGGCTTCTCGAATGCGGGGATCGGCGAGCAGTTCGCTGGCCGGTCCCTCCATGGTGATCTTGCCGGTTTCCATGACGTAGCCGCGATCGGCGACCGACAGGGCGCCAAAGGCGTTCTGCTCGACCAGAAGCACAGTAACCTTCAGGTCCCGCATACTCTTGACCACGTCGAAGATCTGCTGGACCAGGATGGGCGCCAGCCCCATCGAGGGCTCGTCGAGCAGCAGGCAGGACGGACGCCCCATCAACGCGCGGGCGATCGCCAACATCTGCTGCTGGCCACCCGACAGGCCACCGGCGGCAAGATTGCGCTTCTCCTTGAGGATCGGAAACATCTGGAAGGCATTCTCCATGTCCCGCTCGACCCGGTCGTCGGCGAAGAGAAAGGCGCCGAGACGCAGGTTCTCCTCGACTGACAGGTTGGTGAAGATCTGGCGGCCCTCAGGCGATTGCGCAAGTCCGCGCCTGAGCCGCTTATAGGCGGGGGTGGAGGCAAGCGCCTCGCCCCGGAAAATGATCTGCCCGGCGCTGATCGGCTGGAGGCCGGACAGGCAGCGCAACAGGGTCGTCTTGCCCGCACCGTTGGCGCCAACGATGGTGACAATCTCGCCGGAATCGATATGCAGGTCGATGCCGTGCAGTGCCTCGATGCGGCCATAGCGCGACCGCAGACCCTCAACTGTCAGCATGGGACGCCTCCTGTGCCTGGGTTCCGAGATAGGCCGCGATGACATCCGGATTGCGAGCGACGGCCGCGGGGTCGCCCTCGGCGATCTTCACCCCATGATCAAGCACGACGATGTGGTTGGAGATACGCATGACCATTTTCATGTCGTGCTCGACCAGAAGAATGGCGACACCAGACGCTGCGACCTCAGCGATCAGGTGGTCGATCTCCTCCGTCTCAACCGCGTTGCAGCCGGCCGCCGGTTCGTCGAGCAGCAGGACCTTGGTGTCAAGCGCCAGGGCGCGCGCGATCTCCAACCGCTTCAGGGCGCCATAGGAGAGATTACCGGCCTCAAGTTCGGCGGCATTGGCAAGGCCGACACGGGCCAGCAGTTCACGTGCTCCGGCCTGTGCGTCCCTCGAGCGCCGGCGCGAGGCCGGAAGCCCGAGCAGGTCGGCGAATACTGAGCCTTTTTCCCGCAGATGAAACCCGGAAATGGCGTTTTCCAGCACGGTCATGTTCTGGAAAATTTGCAGGTTCTGGAACGTGCGCGACATGCCGCGACGGGCCAGAAGATGGGGAGCAAAGCCGGTGACTTCTTCGCCGCTGAGCTTGACCTTGCCGGATTTCGGCATGTAGACGCCGGAGATCATGTTGAACAGGGTGGTCTTTCCCGCCCCGTTCGGCCCGATCACCGAGACGATTTCCCCCGGATTGACGGAAAAGCTCACATCATCGACGGCGCGCAGGCCACCGAAGGCAATTCCCAATCCTTCGACACTGAGAAGGCTCATGCTCCCCTCCCGGTAAATTGACGCAGCAGCGACGGCAGCAGCCCTTCGCGCAGGAAGATCATGACCAGCATCATCACCAGCCCGAGCATGACCTGCTCGTATTCTGCAAACACGGTGAGCACCTGCGGCAGGAGCGTGAGGATGCCAGCCCCCAGGATCGCGCCGAGTACGGATCCGGCACCGCCGAGCACGGCCATTGTGACCAGTTCGATCGAGTGCATGTAGCCCGCCACGTCCGGCGTGATGAACTTGTTCTGCAAAGCGAGCAACGAACCCGAGGCGGACGCGTAGACGGCCGAGATGACGAAGGCCTGAAGCTTCAACCGGGGCACGTCGACCCCAACCGTGCTGGCAGCAATCTCCGAACCATGCAGCGCCCGCAAGGCGCGGCCCGTCGGGCTGTCATAGAGATTGAGCGCCAGCCAGGCGCCGATCAACAGGCAGAGCCCACAGAAGAAATACCAGAACTGCGGCGCCGAAAGCTCGAGCCCGACTTTCTTGAGGGCCTGCCGCAACCCGAGATCGGCGACTGCGACGCCATCCGGCCCGCCGGTCAGCCAAGCTTCGTTGGACAGCACCATGGAGACCAGGATGCCGAAACCGAGCGATGCGACCGCCAGGTAATAGCCCTTGAGCCGCAGGATCGGCCTGCCGACCACATAGGCGATCATAGCAGACAGAACCGCACCAAGAACCGCGGCGAAGGCCGGATGAAGACCGAGATGCGCAGGCGCCAGCGCGGAGGCGTAGGCGCCGATACCGGCAAAGCCCGCATGACCGAGACTGATCTGTCCGGCAAAACCCGTCAGGATGACAATGCCGAGCACAGCCACACCGTTCACGAACAGCAGCGAACCGACGCGGAAATAGAAGGCGGACGGAAAGAAGAACGGCGTTGCCGCGATCAGCAGCGCGAGCACCAGCAAAGTGGTCTGTTTTGTCGTGAGCCGCATCATCACACCCGATTGACCGAGTTACGCCCGAACAGGCCTTGCGGCATGGCGAAGAGAACGGCGAGGATGACCACGAAGGCGACCGCATCCTTGTATTGCGAGCTGAGGAAACCGGCCGTCAACGCCTCGAAAAGCCCGAGCAGAATGCCGCCGACGAGTGCGCCCTTCGGGTTGCCCATGCCGCCGAGCATGGCCGCGGCAAAGCCCTTGAGGGCCAGCGCAATACCAAGATCGTAGCTGGTGAGCGTGATTGGCGTGACGAGCACGCCGGCCAGAGCGCCGATGGCTGCCGACAGCGCGAAAGACAGGGTCATGACCCAGTTGGTATTGATGCCGACGAGCTGGGCTGCCAGGCGGTTGTTCGATGTGGCGAGCACCGCCTTGCCGGTCAGGGTGCGGGTGAAGAAAAGCCAGAGCGCCACGAAGACGACGACGGCACCGGCAATGACCCACAGGCTCTGCGGCAGAATGGTCGCGCCCAGGATGTGGATCGGGTCGTCACCGGTGAAGGCCGGGAAGCGATGCAACTGCTTGTCGAACACGAGCTGGGTCACGCCACGAATAAAGATCGACGCGCCGATGGTGATGATGATCAGGGAGACGACGGGTGCGCCCCGCGCCGGTCCGATCGCCAGCTTGTTCAAGGCGACACCGATCGCCGCGGTCACGGCGATCGCAATCGCGGCTGCCAGCGGCAACGGCAGGCCGGCGTCAAATGCGAACACCGTGATCATGCCACCCAGCATGACGAATTCGCCCTGGGCGAAATTCACCACATCCGAGGCGTTGTAGATGATGGTGAAGCCCAGCGCGACAAGCGCATAGACCGCGCCGACCGTCAGGCCGGACAATAGAAACTGCATCAGTTCAGGCATCGAAGATCCCACTGTGGCCGAACATTTCTGGCGTGGAGCCTACATCTTGCATGAGGGCTCCACGCCAATACTGTCGTCCCGCGGCCGGGACGGGTCGGGTGTTTACTCGACGATGGTCCAGCCACCGTCCTTGATCTCCAACATGCGAAATGCCGAGAGATCGAGGCCGAGGTGGTCTTGTGCCGACATCGTCACGACGCCGGTGGTGCCGACCAGGCCAGAGGTGGATTCGATGGCATCACGGATCGCTGCGGGTTCGCTGGAACCGGCACGTCCGATCGCATCGACCAGGATGTGCAACGCGTCGTGGGCGTAACCGCCGAAGGTCGAGACGGCAGAGCCGGTCTTGTTCTCGTAGGCCGTCTTGTAGGCCGTGACGACAGCCTTCTGCGGATCGCCGTCCGCCAGGATGCCGGCAACCAGCAAAGCAGTGCCGGGAAGGCGAACGCCTTCGGCAGCCTTTGCGCCGGCAAGGCCAATGAAGCCGTCCGAGGCAACGCCATGGGACTGATAGAGCGGCAGGCCGACGGCGAGCTGCGAATAGTTGCGCGTCACGATCGACGGGCCCTGGCCAAAGCCGGCATTGAGCACGGCCTGCACGCCGGCCGCACCCTTGATATTGGTCAGCTGCGGGGTCATGTCCGCATCCTGCGGACCATAGGTCTCGTCGGCGACGATTTCGATGCCGTAGTCACCGACAACGGCGACGCACTGCTTGTGCATCGAGGCACCGAAGCCATCGGTGCCGGAGATCACGCCGATCTTGGTGATAGCGCGCTTCTTCATGTCCTCGAAGATCTTTTGGCAGGCCATGCGGTCGGTATGCGGTGTCTTGAAGACCCAATGCTTGACCGGATCGATAATTTCGATCGCGCCGGCGAGCGAGATGAACGGGACTTCGGAATCCTCGGCGACCGGAATGATCGACATGGTCGTGCCGGTCGTTGTGCCGCCGATGATGGCGACCACTTCGTCGTCCTCGACGAGGCGGGTCGCGAAGGTGCGTGCCTTGTTGGGATCACCGCCATCGTCATAGAGAACGAGCTTGAGCTGCTCGCCGTTCACGCCGCCAGCGGCATTGATCTCCTCCACCAGCATTTCCAGCGTCTTGGCTTCCGGGTCACCGAGGAACGAGGCCGGACCCGTTGCAGACACGGTGGCCCCGATCTTGATTTCGGCCTGGGCCGCAGTTGCCATGCCGAGCGCCATCAGCATGGCAAGTGCGGTTGTTGTCGTCGCTTTCATTGTATCTCCTCCCTGAGAACATTGAATAAAGAAGTCGATTACGCCGCTTTGGGGCGGCGCCACATCGCCAACCGGAACCGGTTGGCGACGAAAGCTGTGTCCGTCAGGCTGGCGTTGCCGGCGGGATTGCCACCGGTGACGTGAAAGTCGGAAAACGCAGCGGATTGATTGACGAAGATGTTGCCGGTCAGGTTGATCGACAGGTTGACGCCGGCACGGGCGAAGGCCTTCACCGCCTTGGCGATACGCGCTTCGTCGGTATCGTAGAGCGCGGCTGTGATCGCGCCCTTGCGGCGGGCAAGGTCAGCGGCCGCCTCAATGCCGGCCTCGGCGTTGTCTACGGCGACAATGAAGGCGACCGGTCCGAAGCACTCCTCCTCGTGAGCCTTCGTCTCGCTCGCGTCCACAGTGATGATCAATGGCGTTGCGCTGCAACCAACGGCAAGCGGCTGCGAATCGCGCACGATACGACCGAAGCTGCGTGCCGTGTCGACCCGAGCAAGCGTGGCAGGATTGGCGATCGCACCGCAAACGCCCGAAGCCCGCGCAGGATCGCTCAGAAGCGCATCCACCGCAGCGCCGATCGCGGTCGCGACCTCATCGAAGCTCTTGTGTCCCTCATTGGTCGCGATGCCGGCGCGCGGAACGAAAAGATCCTGCGGGGCGGTGCACATCTGACCCGAGTAGAGTGACAGCGAAAAAGCGATATTGGCACACATACCGGCGAAATCATCGGTCGCGGCAATGACGATCGAGTTCACACCAGCTTCCTCCGTGAACACCTGCGCAGAACGGGCATTGTCACGCACCCATTCGCCAAAGGCGCTGGAGCCGGTGTAATCGATGATTCCGATGTCCGGATGGGTGACCAGCTCCCTGGTGATCTCGGCACCCGCCTGATCAACCGCGATCAGAACGACGTCTGCCGGGAACCCGGCTTCGACCAGAACTTCACGCGCCACCTTCACGGTCAAAGCCAGCGGAAGGATCGCGCCCGGATGCGGCTTGACGATGACGGTATTGCCGGTGGCAAGGCTCGCGAACAGACCCGGATAACTGTTCCATGTCGGGAAGGTCTGGCAACCGATGGTCAGCGCGATGCCACGCGGCACGACCTGCCAGTTCTTTTCCAGGATGATCGGCGGCGCCTTGCCCTGCGGTTTTTCCCAGGTTGCCTGACCCGGCGTGCGGGTCATTTCCACCCATGCGGTCGCCACCGCTTCAAGACCGCGATCCTGGGCATGGGGGCCGCCGGCCTGAAATGCCATCGGGAAGGCCTGACCTGTGGTGTGCATGACGGCATTGGCCATTTCAAAGCTGATGCGGTTGAGGCGCGTCAGGATCTCAAGGCACACGCCAACCCGCAGCTCCGGTGAGGTATCGGCCCAGGCAACACCAGCGCCTTTGGAGGCGGCAATAAGCGTCGCAGCATCGGCCGCCGGATAAAGAATCTGGAGTTCTGGTCCCCATGGCGACATCTCTGCACCGAGACGCTTGCCTTCAGGATGGCCGGACAGTTCGAACGGCCTCCCGAGCAACGCCTTGAAGGAGGTCTCGCCATCATCCTTGGCGGTTTCGCCATAGATCTTGCCGCTGGGAACTTCCGGAAATGGCGACCAAAATCCCCGCTCGGACAAGGCTCTTACAGCCGTCTCCAGCAGGCCGCGATGACGGTCGAACAAGTCGTCCATGGCAATTTCCTCCCTACTCCTGCCTTTATCATTGACCGTCCGGTCGGTTTATGCAAGATCTTTTTGCGCCCCCGGGAAAATTCGGAGCGGGGACCAGGGAGAGAGCAATGCACCAATCCGACACCGTTCTGGTGACGATGGATCACGGCGTTCTGCGACTGACGCTGAACCGTCCGGACAAACTCAATTCGTTTAATGAAGAGATGCACATCGCTTTGCGCGCTGCGCTACAGCGGGCCCATGACGATGTCGCCGTACGCGCGGTTTTGCTGACCGGCGCCGGTCGCGGTTTTTCCGCCGGCCAGGATCTGGGCGATCGCGATCCGCGCAAGGGCGGGTCTGCTCCTGATCTCGGCCACACACTCGAGACCTTCTACAATCCGACGCTGCGGCTGATTCGCTCGCTCGAAAAACCGGTGATCTGCGCGGTGAACGGCGTGGCGGCCGGCGCTGGTGCCAACATCGCCTTGGCCTGCGACATCGTGATTGCCGCACGCTCGGCCAAATTCATCCAAGCCTTCGCCAAGATCGGCCTGATTCCCGATGCTGGCGGCAGTTGGAGCCTTGCCAGGATCCTCGGCGAGCCACGCGCCAAGGCTCTGGCGATGACCGCCGAACCGCTGATGGCCGAGCGCGCCGCCGAATGGGGCCTGATCTGGAAGGCGGCCGACGACGACCAGCTGATCGGCGAGGCCGAGACGCTCGCCCGCTCGCTAGCCGAAGGCGCGACACGGGGCCTCGGCCTCACCAAGCGCCTCATCCAGGCTGCGGCCACCAACAGCCTCGACGAACAGCTCGACATGGAGCGCGATTGCCAGCGCGAAGCCGGCCGCACGAGCGACTATGCAGAAGGCGTCACCGCCTTTCTCGAAAAGCGCAAACCGGAGTTTTCAGGCAAATGACGATGACCGCACAGGAAATGGCGGAGGCCTGCGCCAAGGCCATGTGGGACCTCGACACGGCCTCGCAAAATCTCGGCATGCGCATCGAGCACATCGCGCCGGGACAGGCGACATTGTCGATGGAGATCACCAAATTGATGTCCAATGGCCACGGTAATTGCCATGGCGGGTACATTTTCACGCTCGCCGACAGCGCCTTTGCCTTTGCCTGCAACGGCTACAATCAGCTGACGGTCGCCCAAAATTGCACGATCACTTATATTCACCCCGGGAGGATCGGTGATCGGCTGACGGCGGAAGCCCGCGAGATTTCGCGCAAGGGCCGCTCCGGCATCTACGACATCCGTATTTCAAATCAGAGCGGCGACCTGGTCGCCGAGTTTCGCGGCCTATCGCGCACGGTGAAGGGCACTCACCTGCCCGATCCCGCCTGAACACCATGCATTCCAGGGAGGAAATCATGCTCGACTTTGTAACCCGTCCCCAAGATCTGGACCCGATCGAAATCGCCTCGCGCGATGAAATCTCAGCGCTCCAATTTCACCGGATGAAGCGCTCGCTGAAGCATTGTTACGAGAACTCGCCATTCTATCGCCAGCGTTTCGACGAGCACGGCGTTCATCCGGAGGATCTCAAGACCCTTTCGGACCTCTCCAAGTTCCCCTTCACCACCAAGACCGACCTGCGAGATACCTATCCCTTCGGCATGTTCGCCGTTCCCAGGGAGCAGCTTGTCCGTATCCACGGCTCTTCCGGCACCACCGGCAAGCCGACGGTCGTCGGCTACACCAAGCATGACATCGATGTCTGGGCCGACGTCGTCGCCCGCTCCATCCGAGCCTCCGGCGGCCGACCAGGCGACATCGTGCATGTCGCCTATGGCTACGGCCTGTTCACCGGTGGCCTCGGCGCGCATTACGGCGCCGAGCGCCTTGGTTGCACCGTCGTGCCGATCTCCGGTGGCATGACCGAACGCCAGGTCACACTGATGAACGATTTCAAGCCGCGCATCATCATGGTGACGCCCTCCTACATGCTCTCGATCCTCGACGAGTTCCGCCGTCAAGGCATCGATCCGCGCGAGAGCTCGATCGAGGTCGGCATCTTCGGCGCCGAACCCTGGACCAATGCCATGCGTAGCGAGATCGAACAGGCGTTCAACATGCACGCGGTTGACATCTATGGCCTCTCCGAGGTCATGGGGCCGGGTGTCGCCAACGAATGTGTGGAAACCAAGGATGGGCTCCATGTCTGGGAAGACCATTTCTATCCGGAAATCATCGACCCGGTCACGGGGGCCGTGCTGCCGGACGGCGAACTTGGCGAGCTCGTGTTCACCACGCTGACCAAGGAAGGCCTGCCGATGGTGCGCTATCGCACCCGCGACCTGACCCGTCTTCTTCCAGGCACAGCCCGCTCGATGCGGCGTATCGAGAAGATCACCGGCCGTAGCGACGACATGATCATTCTGCGCGGTGTCAACGTCTTCCCGACCCAGATCGAGGAGCAGATCCTCAAGTGTGGCGGCCTTGCCCCGCACTTCCAGATCGAGCTGACACGCGCCGGCCGAATGGACAACATGATCGTCCACGTCGAATGCGCGGCCGATTCCACCGATGCGGCGGCGCGCGCCCAGTCGGCCAAGGAACTGGCTCACCATATCAAGAGCGTCG
Organism: Paenirhizobium naphthalenivorans; assembly: GCF_007992095.1. Taxonomy (GTDB): domain Bacteria; phylum Pseudomonadota; class Alphaproteobacteria; order Rhizobiales; family Rhizobiaceae; genus Allorhizobium; species Allorhizobium naphthalenivorans. The sequence goes on along the minus strand of NZ_BJZP01000022.1, from coordinate 55,451 downwards.
TTGGCATCAGCACCAAGATCGAGGTGCAGGACCCGACCTCGATCGCCCGCTCGGAAGGCAAGGCCAAGCGCGTAGTGGACAACCGCCCGAAGACCTGAACGGCCACCCGTGACAGGTCAAAGGCAATCATTATATTGAAGAGGGGGCAGTTATGCCCCCCTTTTGCAGGCGTTCTGCAAGCAGGAAAGTGAAATCATGGCTCGCACCCGGGCAACCGACTTTGAGGAAAAACGGCGCGGCATTCTCGACAATGCTGCCGCGGTATTTGCCGAACAGGGCATGGAAAAGGCGTCCATGTCTCAGATCGCGACCCACTCAAGCGTCTCCAAGGCGCTGCTGTATCACTACTATCCCAGCAAGGATGCGCTGATCTATGCGATCATCATCACTCATCTGGAAGAGCTTGATGAGGCGATCCAGGCGGCAGATGCCCCGGATGAAGCACCGGAGAAGCGGCTTCGGCGACTGGTCGGGGCGGTGCTCGAGGACTATCGCGGCGCCGACAACCAGCACAAGGTGCAGCTCAATGCGACATCGGCGCTGTCCGATGAGCAGAAGGCCGGCATAACCGAAATCGAACGGCGTATCGTGCGGCGCTTCTCGAACCTCTTGCGGGAGATCAATCCCGAGCTCGACAGTAAGGAGAGACCCCTGCTGATGCCCGTCACCATGTCGCTGTTCGGCATGATGAACTGGGTCTACATGTGGTTCCGCGATGGCGGCAGGATCACCCGCGACGACTACGCCGATGTTGCGACGACCTTGATTCTCGAAGGCATCAAGGCGGTCCGCTAAGACAGATCAGGCGATATTCCGCCGAAGGCCTTTCGCTCACGAACATTTTTCAAACCGACGGCCGGCCTTTGCGCCCGCCGTCGGTTTCTGCTTGTCCCTATGCCTTCCAGGTCTTGGCGACCATGGTCAGCACATCGTATTGCGCGACGACCGCACCGTCCTGGTTCGTGACCTGGCAATCCCAGCGCACTTCGCCATGATCGGCATTGGCACGCGGATTGATTTCCTTGCAGGTCAAGCGAACCTGCAGCGTATCGCCCGGATTGACCGGGGTCAGGAAGCGCAGGTTGTCGACGCCATAGTTGGCGAGAACCGGACCCGGATCCGGATCGACGAACAGGCCGGCGGCAAAGGACACGATCAGATAGCCGTGCGCCACCCGCCCGTCGAAGAACGGATTGGCCTTGGCGGCCGCTTCATCCATGTGGGCATAGAAGGTGTCGCCGGTGAAGCGGGCGAAGTGCTCGATGTCATCGAGCGAAACCGTGCGTTTTGCCGTGACGATCTGGTCGCCGATCTTGAGTTCGGCAAGCGACTTGCGGAACGGATGGACACTCGTGTCACCGGCGCCGGCGCCTTCGAGCCAGCGGCCGGTGACGGCAGAGAGCAGACGCGGGGTCCCTTGGACGGCGGTGCGCTGCATGTAATGCTTCACGCCGCGCATGCCGCCCATTTCCTCGCCACCACCGGCGCGGCCAGGACCACCATGAACCAGCCCCGCAAGCGGCGATCCATGGCCGGTCGAGGTCTTTGCCGACGCGCGGTTTCCGATCAGGATGCGACCATGGTACGGCGCCATGCCGATCACCATTTCCTCAGCGACCTTCGGATCATTGGTGAAGACCGAAGCCGCCAACGAACCCTTACCCATTTGTGCAAGGGCGATCGCTTCCTCGAGCCCCTCATAGGGCATCACGGTGGACACCGGACCAAACGCCTCGACATCGTGGATCGCGGAAGCGGAAAAAGGCTTGTCACAATAGAGAAGGACGGGATTGAGGAAGGCCCCCTTCTCGGCATCACCAGAGAACACACGCACATTGTCGGGATCACCCGCAACGATCTCGGCATCGGCCGAAAGGTCACGAATGCGCTCGCGCACTTCGTCGCGCTGGGCAAGGCTTGCCAGCGGTCCCATGCGAACCCCCTCGTCAGAAGGGTTGCCGAGCGTCGTCTTGCCAAGGCGATCGCCTAGCGCCGCGACCAGCGCCTGAACGTGGGCCTTCGGCGCAATCACACGGCGGATCGCCGTGCATTTCTGGCCGGCCTTCGACGTCATCTCGCGCGCCACTTCCTTGACGAAGAGGTCGAATTCCTCGGTGCCCGGGCCGGCATCGGGGCCGAGCACCGAGGCGTTGAGGCTGTCGGCTTCCATGGTGAAGCGCACCGAATTGGCGACGACCGCCGGGTGCGACTTCAGCTTGCGCCCGGTCCAGGCCGAACCGGTGAAAGTCACCGCATCCTGTCCCCCGACATGGTCGAGCAGATCGCCGACCGAACCGGACACAAGCTGCAACGCCCCCTCCGGCAGGATGCCGGTCTCGATGATCCGCCGCACCACGAGTTCCGTGAGATAGGCGGTCTGGCTTGCCGGTTTGACCAGCGACGGCACGCCGGCGATCAGCGTCGGGGCGATCTTCTCGAGCATGCCCCAGACGGGGAAGTTGAAGGCGTTGATGTGGACGGCGATGCCGTGCAGCGGGGTGAGGATATGCTGGGCGGAAAAGCTGTTGTCCTTCGACAGAAGTTCCACGTCGCCGTCGAGCAGCACGCGGGTGTTCGGCAACTCGCGCCGGGCCTTGGACGAATAGGACAGCATCGTGCCGATGCCGCCCTCGATGTCGACCCAGCCGTCGGCACGCGTGGCGCCGGTCAGGGCGCTCTCGGCGTAGAATTCCTCCTTCATGTCCATCAGGACCTGGCCGAGGGCTTTCAGCATCTGCGCCCGTTCGTGGAACGACAGGGCGCGCAAGTTCGGTCCGCCGACCTCGCGGCCATAGGCGAGTGCTGCGGCGAAATCGATGCCGGTCGAGTCGATGAATGCAATTGCGGCACCCGTCGAGGCATCGAGCAGCGGTACGCCTTGCTTCTCGCCGGGTGTCCAGCGGCCACAGACATAGCTTTCGAGACGGCGCGGAACGCGAGCCGAAACATTCATGAAGTTATCCTTCCTGGATCGGTTTATTCAGTGCGGTCGGCGGGGCACAAATGGCCCCGCCGCCTGGGAGGTTATTCGTCGTAGGAGAGCACGACCTTCTCGGTCAGCGGGTGACATTGGCAGGTCAGTACGTAGCCGGCTTCGACCTCGTAGTCCTCGAGCGCATGGTTGGTGTCCATCTCGACTTCGCCTTCGAGCACCTTCGCCCGGCAGGTGGAGCAGACGCCGGCCTTGCAGGAGAAAGGAGCATCCATGCTCTGGGCGATTGCGGCCTCGAGAATGCTGACGCCGTGCTTGGGCATGTTGAAGGTCCGCGTCGTGCCGTCGAGCGTAATCGTCGCCTCGACCACGGCCGCCGCCTCGTCGGCACTGACCGAAGCGACGCGGTTCTTGGCGCGGCCCGGCTGACCCGAAGCGAACAGTTCGAACTTGATCTGCTCGTCCTTCAGCCCGTGCGCCTTGAGGCTCGCGACGATGGTCAGCATCATCGGTTCCGGCCCGCAAATGAAGGCGGCGTCGATCGACTTCGGATCGATCCAGGTGGAAAACAGCGCAGAGAGCTTGTTCTCGTCGAGACGGCCGGTGAACAGGTCGATCTCCTGCACTTCGCTTTCCAGCACATGCAGGACGGAGAAACGGCCGAGATAGGTGTTCTTCAGATCCTCCAGCTCCTCGCGGAACATGATCGAGTTGATCTGCCGGTTGGCATAGACCAGCGTGAACTGGGACTTCGGCTCGCGTGCCAGGACGGTCTTGATAATCGACAGCAGCGGCGTGATGCCGGAACCGCCGGCGAAACCGAGATACTGCTTCCCGGCAGCCGGATCGATGTCCATGTAGAAGCGGCCCATCGGCGGCATGGCCTCGATCACGTCGCCCGGTGCCAGATTGCCGTTGGCCCAGTTGCTGAAGGCGCCGCCGTCGACGCGCTTGATGCCGACCTTAAGGACGCCCTCGTCCTTGCCCGCACAGATCGAGTAGGACCGGCGCAGTTCCTCACCGTCGAAATCATGACGGAAAGTCAGGTACTGGCCTTGGGTGAAGTCGAAGGCTGCGCGATCCTCCTCGCGCGGCTTGAGCGTGACGACCACCGCATCACGGGTCTCGTGGCGGATGTCGGTCACGGTCAGGGGATGAAAGCGTGCCATGCGTTATGTCCTCCGCATCCTCAGATGCACTTGAAATAGTCGAAGGGTTCCAGACAGTCGCAGCATCGGTAGCTCGCCTTGCACGGGGTCGAGCCGAACTGGCTGACCTTCTCCGTCTTGGTCGAGCCGCATCGCGGACAGGCGACGGCAAGGTTGGAGCCGGCAAGCCGGTTGGCGCGAGCCATCAGTCGCCCGTCGGCGGCCGTTCCGTCGATCGGCGGCGCGATGCCATAGGCGCGAAGCTTGTCGCGCCCCTCGGGGCTGATCCAGTCCGAGGTCCAGGCGGGCGACAACCGTCGTTCGAGCCGCAGCTTGTCGATGCCACGGGCCTTCAGCGCCGCCTCGATGTCGAGGTTGATCACACTCGTTGCCGGACAGCCCGAATAGGTCGGGGTGACCGCGACGACGAGGGTATCGCCGTCCCAGGCGACGTCCCGGATGATACCGAGATCGGTCAGGCTGATGACGGGAATTTCCGGATCCGGCACCTCGCCCAGCCAGCGCCAAATCTCTTCCGGTTCAGGCCTTGTCCTGGCGTCCATGACATGACCCTCACCAGACCGAGTTCGGATAAGCCCGCTGCAGGAACTGCATGTCGGCGAGGATGTAGCCCAGATGCTCCGTATGGATCCCGCGCTTACCGCCCTTGTGCTGGTAGCTCCCCTCGGGAACAACGAGCGTCGCCTCCGTGAGCACTTCGCCAACCGAACTGTCCCATGCCGCCTTGAGCGCCGAGGGAAGCGGTGCAATCCCCGCTGCCGCAACCGCCTCGTCGGCGGAATCGGCCAGGAACATCTCGGCCGTATAGGGCCACAGATCATCGAGCGCCTTCTGCATCCGGCGATGGCTTTCCTCGGTTCCGTCGCCGAGACGGATGACGAGGTCGGCCGAGCGCTCGAAGTGGTAGGACACTTCCTTCAGCGCCTTCTGGGCGATTTCCACGACGCGCGGATCGCTGGAGGCGACCAGCGCGCGGAGCATTTCGATGTGGAAGGCATCGAACAGGAACTGCCGCATCAGCGTCTTGCCGAAATCGCCGTTCGGGCGCTCGACGAGCAGCACATTGCGGAAGGCCGCGGCATCGCGCAGATAGGCGAGATTGTCCGCCGTGCGCCCCTTGCCTTCGACTTCGCCGGCCAGACCGAGCCAGAACTGGGTCTGGCCGATCAGGTCGAGCGCGACATTGGCGAGCGCGATGTCCTCTTCCAGGACGGGCGAATGACCGCACCATTCGGACACGCGGTGCCCGAGGATCAGCGTGTTGTCGCCCATTCTGAGCAGCCATTCGAAGAACGCGGCCTGATCGACCGCCGGGATCGCGGTCGCCATCACATATGCCCCACTTCAGCCGGGATGTCGAAGAAGGTCGGGTGACGATAGACCTTGGAGTTCGACGGTTCGAACAGCGGGCCCTTTTCCGACGGCGACGACGCCGTGATGTCGACCGACTTAACCACCCAGATCGACACGCCTTCGTTGCGGCGGGTGTAGACGTCACGGGCATTGCGGATCGCCATCTCGGCATCCGGGGCATGCAGGCTGCCGACATGGCGATGGTTGAGGCCATGTTGACCGCGGATAAAGACTTCCCAAAGGGGCCATTCGCTGGACATTGCTATTCCTCCCAAGTTCAGGTGACGGACGGGAGCGGGTGCACCGCTCCCGGATTGGATCGATCAGGCGGCCTTGCGACCGGCGCGGCGCGCTTCCTGCTTTTCGGCATGGGCCATCAGGCCGTCGCGGAACCACGCGCCTTCTTCCCAGGCGGTGACGCGGGCGCCAAGGCGCTCGGCATTGCAGGGTCCGTTGCCGGCGATGACGTTGAAGAATTCTTCCCAATCCGGCTCGGAGAAGTCGTGACCGCCCTTCTCCTCGTTCCAGCGCAGGTTCTCGTCGGGAATGGTCAGGCCGAGATACTTGGCCTGCGGCACCGTCTGGTCGACGAATTTCTGGCGCAGCTCGTCATTGGTATTGATCTTGATCTTCCACTGCATCGACTGCGCGGAATGCACCGAATCCTTGTCGGACGGGCCGAACATCATCAGTGACGGATACCAGAAGCGGTTGAGCGCATCCTGCGCCATGGCCTTCTGTTCCGGCGAGCCGGCGGCCATCTTCATCATGATGTCGTAGCCCTGGCGCTGGTGGAAGCTCTCTTCCTTGCAGATGCGGATCATCGCCCGGCTGTAAGGACCGTAGGAGGTCTTCTGCAGCTGCACCTGGTTCATGATCGCAGCACCATCGACCAGCCAGCCGACCGCGCCGATATCGGCCCAGTTGAGCGTCGGGTAGTTGAAGATCGACGAGTACTTCATCTTGCCGGAATGCAGCAGTGCCAGAAGCTCGTCGCGGCTGACGCCGAGCGTCTCGGCGGCGGAATAGAGGTAGAGGCCGTGGCCCGCCTCGTCCTGCACCTTGGCGAGCAGGATCGCCTTGCGCTCGAGAGTCGGCGCGCGGGTGATCCAGTTACCCTCCGGCAGCTGGCCGACGATCTCGGAATGCGCGTGCTGGCCGACCTGGCGGATCAGCGTCTTGCGGTAGCTCTCGGGCATCCACTCCTTGGGCTCGATCTTCTCGCCCCGGTCGATGCGCTCCTGAAAGGCCCGCTCTTCCGGCGACATCTCGTTCAGCGACTTCACCCGATCACTGTCGGTCTTGACCATTTGCGCATACATGGCGGTTTCCTCCCTGCTCAGATCCGTTCAATGATGATGGCGATGCCCTGGCCGACCCCGATGCACATGGTGCAGAGCGCGTAGCGTCCGCCGGTGCGGTGCAGCTGGTACATGGCGGTGGTGACGAGGCGGGCACCGGACATGCCGAGCGGATGCCCGAGCGCGATTGCGCCTCCATTCGGATTGACATGCGCGGCGTCGTCTGGAAGCCCAAGCTCCCGAAGGACCGCCAGCGCCTGGGCCGCGAAGGCCTCGTTGAGTTCGATCACGTCCATCTGCGACAGCGACAGGCCGGCGCGCGCGAGAACCTTGCGGACCGCCGGCACCGGGCCGACACCCATGATCCGAGGCTCGACACCCGCCGCCGCCATTGCCACGATCCTTGCCCGCGGCACCAGCCCCTGCTCCCTGGCCGTCGCCTCGGAAGCGATCACAAGGGCGGCGGCGCCATCGTTGACGCCCGAAGCGTTGCCGGCAGTGACCGTGAGATCGGGACCGTTGACGCCTTTCAGCCTCGCCAGTTGTTCGGCGGTGGTGCCGGGGCGCGGGTGCTCGTCGACCGAGACGACCAGCGGCTCGCCCTTCTTCTGCGGGATCGTGACGGGCACGATCTCGTCGGCAAAGACGCCGGCGGCCTGGGCGGCGGCCCAGCGGGCCTGACTGCGGGCGGCAAAGGCGTCCTGGTCGGCGCGGTTGACATTGTACTGCTCGGCGACATTGTCGGCCGTTTCCGGCATGGAATGGGTGCCGAACTTCTTCTTCAGTTCGGGATTGGGAAAGCGCCAGCCGATCGTCGTGTCGTAGACCGCGTTCGAACGGGAAAAGGCCGCATCCGCCTTCGGCATGACGAAGGGCGCCCGCGTCATGCTCTCGACGCCGCCGGCGATCACCAGGTCGCAATCGCCGCCGCGGATGGCGCGTGCCGCCATGCCGACGGCGTCCATGCCGGAACCGCACAGACGGTTGACGGTGGTTGCCGGCACGTTGATCGGCATGCCGGACAAAAGCACGGCCATGCGGCCGACATTGCGGTTGTCTTCGCCGGCCTGGTTGGCGCAGCCGTAGATGAGATCGTCAACCTTGGACCAATCGACACCGGGGTTGCGCGCCATCAGCGCGGCAAGCGGCAAGGCAGCCAGATCATCCGCCCGCACGGATGCGAGGGCCCCGCCATAACGGCCGACGGGCGTGCGCACGGCATCACAGATGAAGGCTTGCTGCATTGATCGACTCCTCCTCGGGCATCAGGTGCGGTTGACGCCACTCCGAATTAGCCAACCGATCGGTCAATCTATAATACCAAAACATCACACATAAAAGGATTTTTTTATGTTTCCTGTGATGTTCTGACTCAAAAAGCCGGAAGAAGACAATTGTCCTTTTTCTTTCATATGCTTATCGGGATTCCTCAAACGCGAGCGACTCCAGTCGCGCTACGGTCTCGGCTGTCTCAGCCGGTAGCTGACCATCCCGCCCTTCGAACTGGGCGCCGATATAGGTATCGGCCAAGGGGGAGAGTGACCGGTAAAGCCGGGAAAAAAGCAAGCGGGCCTCGGCACCCGGCCAGTCCTGGGGAAGCGCATCGGCGGGGAGACGCGGGTCACGCAGCAGCACAGAACGGTAAGCCTGAACCAACATAAGCCGCGCGCTCACCGCATCGGCGGGAGGCAGTGTCTCGCCCTGTTCGAAAGCCATCATCAGCGGCGAGAAAAGCGCGATCATGGATTGGTAGTCGTCGGAAAAAGACCGCAGATTCCAGAGCGTCGACGCATAGTCGGCCAGCAGGCCGCCATCCTTCATCACGTCAGCGCGGAAGGTGAGCCCAGGAATGGCAACGTTTGCTGCGTGATTGGGACGTAGATAGAGGTCAGGCCCCATGCGGCCGAGGCCGGCACGGCGCGCGACCTCGTCGGAAAGGTCCGGTGCGTGATGAATGAGGAACCCCTCGGCCGGCGACTGCGGGCGGTATAGCAGCGCCGCAGCAGCCGCGAATTCGGTTCGCGCGCCCGATGCCAGGCGATAATAGGACCGTCTGCCATCCCTCTCCCCGACCAGTTGTTCCGCCGCCACCAGACGCGAGACCGCGGTACGCACCAGCGTCTCGCTGATACCCAGCCGCGCGCAGATCTCGACCAGCGTGCCCATCCACAATACACCGCCGCGCGGCACGACAATATCACCGTAGATGGTGACGATCATCGCCGGCGCGCGGACCGTGAACTGCTCCTGGATACGGGAAAACCCTTCGGATCCGCGCACAGCAAGGGTCATGCTACCTCCCGAGATCCGTCCGGTGAACACGCTCGTCACCAGTCGAACATTACAATTTTGTGCCACAGGAGGTAGAGGCGTGACATCTGAATGTCAAATCTCAGGCGCATGCTTCACATGCGACCGCCGAACCGCTCACTGGCGGGTGATCCTGCGCGACAAAGCGCGAGAACTCATGTCATTTCTAAATGCCCACGCTTCCTAAAAACGTGTGGCCGCGCCGGTTTCGGAAACGACAACCCCGAACCGCTCGCGTGCCTGCTCTATCGTATAGCGTCCGAGACGCACGTCCTCGGCTACCAGAGCCGGATCGCGCTCATGGGGATCGCCATATCCACCGCCGCCTGGCGTTCCGACGCGAACCCGATCGCCGGGCTTCAACGGAATATCCTGCGCCTTTGAGAGATGTTCGGGCACCATCCATTCCCCCTCGCGCCAGACTGACACGGCATTCGCCATGCCGTCCTCGCCGCCAAGCGCACCCGGCGGCCCGAAACGGCCGTGATCCATGACGAAGCTCGCCGTCGCCTGGCCACGCAACAATTCCACCTCATAGTCGAGACCGAAGCCGCCACGCTGCTTGCCCGCGCCGCCGGAGCCTTCGCGCAGCGCATAGCGGTGATAGAGCACCGGAAACTGCTGCTCCATGATCTCGACCGGCGGTGCTTTTGAGATACCGATGGTCGAACAGCCGTTGGCAAGGCCGTCATTGTCGGCATTGCCGCCGTACCCTCCGCCAGAGATCTGATACATCACGAAGCCACGGTCGCGTTCCGGATCGTGGCCACCGAGGGCGAAGTTGCCAGATGTGCCGGCCGGTGCGGCCGTCACGCGGTCCGGCAAGGCTTCGACCAGCGCGCTGAAAACGGCTTCGGCGATGCGCTGGGACACTTCTGCGGCGCATCCGGAGACCGGGCGCGGGTATTGCGCGTCGAGGAATGTGCCTTCCGGACGGATGACCGTCAGCGGCTCGAAAGCTCCAGCCGAGATCGGCACGTCAGGGAAGATATGGCGCATCGCGAGGTAGACGGAGGATAGCGTCGTTGCCAGCACCGAGTTCATCGGCCCCATGCAAGGCTTAGAAGAGCCGGTGAAATCAAATTCCAACTCGCCATCGCGCGCCGTGATCGCCAGACGGATTTCCAGCGGTTCATTGACCACGCCGTCGCTGTCGACATAAGCGACCGAACGATAGACACCATTCGGAATCAGCCGCGCATAGGCCCGCATCTGGTCGGCGGCACGCACACGCAATTCGGCGATTGCCGCGCGCACGGTGTCATCGCCATAACGATCGAGAATACGGGTAAGCCTCTGCTCACCCACCAGAAGGGCGGCGGCCTGCGCCTTCACGTCGCCGATCCGCTGCTCGGAGACACGGATATTCGAGCAAATGATTGAGTAGATTTCTGTGTCGAGAACACCCTGTTTGAACAAGCGCACCGGCGGCAGGCGCAAGCCTTCCTGCTCAACAGAAGTCGCCGACGCCGAGAAGCCGCCGGGCACAGCGCCACCCGTGTCCGGCCAATGACCGGTATTTGAGAGCCAGCAGTAAATCTCACCGCCCCGATAGACCGGCATGGCAAAGCGCACATCCATGAGATGCGTGCCGCCGAGATAGGGATCGTTGACGATATAGATGTCGCCCGGCTTGGGCGCCGCCACCGTGCCGGCCTTGATCATCTCGATCAGCGTGCGGGTGGAATACTGCATGGTGCCGACAAAGACCGGTAGGCCGCCAACCCCCTGGGCGATCAACGAACCGTCTTCGGCCGAATAGATCCCGTCGGAGCGGTCGTTCGCCTCGGCGATGACCGGAGAAAAGGCAGCGCGCGAAAAAGTCAGGTCCATCTCATCGCAGACCTGCTGCAGGCCGGACTGGATGACGCTGAGCGTGATCGGATCAATACTCATTTGACGCCTCCAAGGGTGATGATGATGTTGCCGTCCCGGTCCTGAGCGCCGACATCGCCGGGTTCGATGATGATCGTCGTATCCATCTGCTCGATAATCGCCGGTCCGAGGATCTGCGCGTCGGCCGGCAGATGATCGCGCCAATAGATCGGAGTCTCCATCCATCCGTCGAACCAGACCCGTCGCGTGCCGGTTCGCGCCTCCGCAAGGGTCGCCTTGCGCCCGTCCGCATCAATTAGCAGCGACAGATCGATCTCGGCACGGCGCCCTATGACGGACGTACTCACGTTGACGAGGCTCGCCCGTATGTCGGAAAGCTCGACGCGAAAACGCTGAAAATAGACCTCCTCGAAGCGCTGTTGCAACTCCTCGATCGAGGGCGTCGGCGACGAAAGCGGCACACGCAGCAGATGGGTCTGGCCGACAAACTGCATGTCCACCGACCATATTTCTCGGATCTCGCGGATCGCGACAGCCTCCTTGTCGATCAGCTGGCGGCCTTCCGCCGACTGGCGCGCGAAGAGCGCGTGCACAGCGCCGATGTCGATCGAATGAAGCGGTCGGTTGATCGTGTTGACAAGGTCGTGGCGCAGATCGGCAACCACACAACCAAGCGCATTGGTGATGCCGGGTCGCGATGGCGTGAGCACTTTCGGAATCCCGAGTTCACGAGCAATCGCCGTGGAATGCAGCGGACCGGCGCCACCGAAGGCAAAGAGCGCGAAGTCGCGCGGATCTTCGCCGAGGCTAACCGATACCATGCGCACGGCGTCGGCCATACGCGCATTGGCGATGCGGATCACAGCAGCAGCGGCACCGATCGCATCTACCCCGAGGGGCTTGCCCAGCGTCTCCTCGAAGATCGCCGAAATGCTCTCGAGCGTCGGTCCGCCAGGAACGGAATTGAGCCGCGCCGGGTTCAAACGGCCAAGCAGCATGTTCGCGTCCGAAATGGTCGGAAGCACGCCGCCCCGCCCGTAGCAGATGGGTCCGGGTACGGCCCCGGCGCTTTCCGGCCCGACCTGCAGAAGCCCCGCCGACGTGATCCGCGCAATCGAGCCGCCACCGGCGCCGACGGTACGCACATCGACCATTGGCACATGAATGGGCATGGCATATTCGATCTCGATCTCGTTGGAGACCACCGGTTCCGCATTGCGGATCAGTGCCACATCGGTCGACGTACCACCCATGTCATAGGTGATGAGGTTCGGAATGCCGGCGCGGCGCCCGGTATAGGCGGCAGCCATGACGCCCGAGGCCGGGCCGGACATCACCGTCTTTGCGGCCTCCGCCGCCACATGACGGGCCGAGACCATGCCGCCATTGCCGTTCATGACGAGGACGTCATGCTTGTAGCCGCGCGCCGCAAGCTGGTCGGCCAGCCGCTCGACATAACGGCGCAGCAAAGGCTGGACGGAGGCATTGACCGCCGCCGTCACGCCCCGCTCATACTCGCGGCTTTCCGAAAGCAGGACGTGGCCGATGGTGATGTTCTCGTTCGGCCAGACCTCCCTTGCAATCTCGCCGGCACGCAATTCATGGGCCGGATTGGCGTAGGAATGTAAGAAGTGGATGACCAGCGCCTCGCACCCCTTTTCGATCAGGCCGCCAAGAGCGGTTCGCAGGGCCTCCTCGTCGAGCGGCACGATCACGTTGCCGCGCGCGCCCATGCGCTCGGGAATTTCAAGCCGCAGATCGCGCGGAATGATCGGCACGAAATGTCCCTTCATCCCATAGGCCTGCGGGCGGGTGCGCCGGCCAAGTTCCAGCACATCGCGAAAGCCCATGGTCGTGACCAGCCCGGTCTTGCAGAGATTGCGCTCGAGCACGGCATTGGTGGTCGTGGTCGTTCCATGGACGATCAGGTCGAGTGCGGCGACATCCGCCTCGGCGGCATCAAGCGCGTTCAACACACCCGTCGCCTGATTGTCCAGTGTGGTCGGCGTCTTGGCGAGACGCACCGTTCCGTGCTCGGAATCGAACAGGACGAGATCGGTGAAGGTTCCGCCCACGTCGATACCCGCCACCTGCGACTGGCGGCCTTCAGTTTTCGCTGGATTCTGTTGCACGGCCGTTCCCGATTTTATTTGTATACAAACGAATTTTGAGGCGACTTCCACCGACTGTCAAGCAGCAGGGAGCCGGAATTCAGCGCAATCCATCCTTGCCGACGACCTCATCGGCCGTGAGACCTCCAACGCGCGGCAACGGGCGTCCGCTATCGGTCACGGCAACGGCCACGACGATCTCGCCCGGACGGGGCGCGTCGTTGATACGCACCCGCATTCCGTCGAAATGCGAACGCACGAAGGCCGCATCCTTGTGTCCGAGGGGAATGTCGAGCACCTCGCCGGGCCCACCGCGCGCTTTGGAGGAGGGAATGAGCGCCGCGCCGCCGCCAAGGGCAGCACGCACCGGCTTGCCCATCGCCGGGTGAAGGAGCGCTGCCGCGTGTTCCAGTTCGCCGTCCTCGCCAACCAGTGCCGCCTTGCCGTAACTTTCGGCCTGCGCCGGAGCGATCCCGAGGGCAGCGACGCATTTTTCCGCCAGCAAGCCGCCGAGTTCGGCACCCATATCGATCAAGAGCGACAGGTCCTCCACATATTGTCCGGCAAAGGGATTGCTGATCACCGCAACCGCCGCGGCACGTCGCGTCGGTGGCGAGACCGGTCGCCCCGCCTCGCTCAACACCTCTTCAAGAAAAACAACGATCTTGCGGATTTCCGCCCTCACCGCAGGCCATCCTCGCCTTTGATGTCGGCGGCTTTCAGACCGCCGACGCGGGCATGAATCCGCGCGCCGGTTGTCATGACCAGCGCAAGAACGATTTCATTAGCGCGCGGCGCATCGCCGATACCCACTTCCATGGCGTCGAAATGGCTACGAACGTAGGACGCATTGATATGCGTGACCGGCACGTCGAGCCGCGTGCCCGGCCCGCCAACCTTCTTGGTTGACGGCACGATTGCCTTGGCATCGCCGAGGATTTCGCGCATGGCATATCCGCCGGGCACATGCCACAGCGCACCGTGTTCAAGCTCGCCTGCCTGGCCGACGATTGCACCCTTGCCATATCCCTCGATCGCATCCTTGCCGCCGAGCGCTTCTGAAAGCCGCCGCGCCATCTCCACGCCCAGCGGCTCCAGATCCTTCATGAAGCCTTCGATCTCCTCGTGATAGCTGCCGGCAAAGGGGTTTTCGACCACGGCAAGGATCGCCCCCTTCTTCAGCGGCTCTGCAACGGGCTTGCCGCCATCGTGGTAGATTTCCTCGATGGTGATGGCGAATTTCCGGACTTTTGGTTCAGGCATGGCGACGATGCTCCGCTGGCAAGGGTGATGATCGGATAAAATGAGAATGATTGCATGACGGCACGGCGACTAGCCGGCCTTCGCTACGCAGAAACAGCCCGGCGCGATGAACGAGGCCCTGCGCGATGAAGCGTTCCGCTTCCGAGACGCCGGCGGCAAGCGCCGCATCCAACTCTGCAAAGGTCAAAGCCGCGCAGCCGGTAACAACCAGTCGCTCGCCGAGATCGCTGTCGTCGACGAGATCGACCGCACGGGCCCGAGCGATCGACGGATGGCCGGGAAGATCGACGGCATTGGCAACAAGCGTCGCAGCCGCATCGGCAATAGCCGCGCTGGCAGCGGCAACCGTCACGGAATCGGCAATCCCCATGGACAGGCTGCGCCCACCCCGACCGCTGGTGGCAATCCCCCGGCTCGGGTCATCATGGCCAATCCTGAGATCGCCGAAGGCAATTCCGTCCTCGCGCGCCATGCGGACACGGAATTCGGCACCGGGCTCCTGATGAAGGGCAATGTCGCCGCCATTGTTCACATAGATGCGGGCGGGCCGCCGATCCGCAGGAAAGACAGCCAGCATCGCCGCCAGGACTTCGTCGGCGACAGCCCCCGCAACAGCGGCCATCGGCGTGATGAAACGGTAAGCCGCAAAGGGGCGCACGGCCTCCATCATGCGGCGGGCGACCGGATTTTCCGGCCGGATACTGCCCGGCCGCACGGCCTGTTTCAGTAAAGGCAGTTCGGCGACCAGCTCGTCAAGAATGGTAGAAAGGCGGGCAAAGGCGGCATTGAAAGCAGCCGTGCGCTGCTCCGAGATGCCGGGGCCTTCGCCATCGACGCCGATAACGAGATCGATCGGTCCATGCTGCAAATGCAGCCGCCCCTCTTTGTGCCCGTCGAGATAATATGCCGTCGGCCGCCCCATGGACCTCTCCTGCCCGGTCAGGTTCATGCACCCCAGCGAAAGTTGCGCTCGTCGGTTGGCCAGGCGCCGGAGGCCACCGGGCCGATCTTGCGTTCGGCCAGCGCGAGCGCCTCCTCGATCGGGACGACTGCCTCCATATGACCGCCAAGCGCCTCATAGTCGGAAAGCCGCATGGTGAACTCGATCGGCGCCACGAGTGCCGGCGTCGGCACATAGCCAAAGGAGTTGCTCGGCATTTCGGTCACGTCCGCCATGACGGTAATACCGCCGCCCGGCCAGACATAGGCCGGCGCCCCGCCACAGGACACATGGGTGAGTGCTTCCTTTACCGAACGGGTCAGCCGCACGGGATTGTTCGTTACCCCGGCCCGCAGGCTGCCGCCCGCCCCGCCCATGAACAGCACGGAGGCGAGCGCCGGCTCGCAATTCTCCTCGATGATTTCCACCGACTGCTGAAGCGGAGCCGGTAGCGCAGATTGCAGCACCGGCCTCAGATTTTCATCCAGAATGTAATAGCCATATTGCTCGCCGGTGGTGGACACCATCAGCATCCGCAGCCCCGGATAGGCAGTCTTCGGATCGAAATCGCCGAGGATGGCGAGCGGGTCGGTAATGTCTGTGCCGCCCCAGCCGGTGCCCGGTGCAGCCACCTGGAAATAGCGGCCCGGGGTTGAGCGCCGTCCCTTGATCTTGATGCCGGTGGCCGGAATATCAAGAAGCTTGCCGGCCTGGTGTTCCGACAAAACCCCGGTGATATGGTCGTCGACGACGACGACCTCATCGACATGGCCCAGCCATTGACGGGCAAACATGCCGATGGTCGCCGAGCCGCAACCGACGCGCATCCGCTGTTCCTGCTCACCGTTGATGATCGGCGCCTCGCCTGCCGTCACGACAAGCGTCGAGCCGCCGTCAATCGCCATCTCGACGGCTTGCCCGTTGCAGAGTCTCAACAGCGCATCGCAGGTAACCCGGCCTTCCTTCTTGGATCCGCCGGTCAGGTGATGCACACCGCCGAGCGATAGCATCTGCGAACCATACTCGCTGGTCATGACGTGCCCGATCGGTTCTCCATCGACCCGAACTGCGGCCGCTTCCGGCCCGAGAAAACGATCGGTATCGATCTTCACCTTGGCGCCGCAATAGCTGAAGATACCCTCAGTAACGACCGTCACCATGTCGACGCCGTTTTCCTTGCGCGAGACGATGAAGGGCGCCGGTTTGTAATCGGGATAGGTCGTCCCGGCACCGACGGCGGTCACGAAAGCATTGCGGGACTGGACGATGTCCCCATCCCAATCGGCAGCCCCCCCGGACGGCAAGAAGGCTACGATCTTGCCGCCTTCCGCCTCGGTCGCCTCGATGACCGTCAAGGGATCGACGCGAATAAGTTCCCCCGCCACGTTGGCGTAGCGGTCACAGGCACCGGCGCGGCCATCGGCAATGTAGCACATCACCGGACAGGCATCGCAGCGGATCTTGCCATTGAGCGTGCTTTCGACCTGTTGCTTGACCATGGAGACCTCCTCCGAAAGCGTCCGGCATTGCGGACGGTGTGCCTTCACGATGCATTCGGGAGCTTGTCCCGGCTGTGTATTTCATTTGTATACGAATGAGTATCAACCCGACCGAAACCACTGTCAAGCACGCCGCCCGTTTGGGAAGCCCCCGCCCGCAAGTCCGTCAGCCACCATGCCAACAACACCCGCCTCCACATCCGAACCCTTGCCCCGCACGGCTTTCCCCACCCTGACATTGACAATCGCGCCCACCCGTTTAAACCCGGACTCGCAAAGGTCGCTGCCAAACGGAACTCGCCATGGCCGTCAAACGGCAGAAAAACAAAACGATCGAGAACAAACAATCTGATCCGGGTGACTATCAGGTCGATCAGCAGATTGGATTTTTCCTGCGTCAGGCCAATCAACGCCATGTCTCGATCTTTACGTCACTGATCGGCGACAAGCTGACAACGACCCAATGGGCGGCACTCACCAAGCTTGGCCAAATCCAACCCTGCTCGCAAAACCTGCTTGGCCGCGAAACGGCCATGGACGTCGCCACCATTAAGGGTGTGGTCGACCGCCTGGTCAAGCGCGGTCTCATCCGCACCGAACCCGATTTGACTGACGCCCGCCGCCTCGTCCTGTCTCTGACCGAAGATGGCCAGGCAGTGATCGAAAAGAACCTTTCTGCCGCTATCGAGGTCACGGAAAAGACGCTTGAGCCTCTGACCGCCGGCGAACGGATGATGCTGCTGGAACTCATCCGCAAGATCGGCTGAGTCGAGGCCATCTTAGCCGACCCCGACATAGCGACCGAGCAGCGACGGATCATCCTTCAGCGCCTGCACCGGCATGACAGCCTGCGCCCTGCCATTCTCGACAAAGCAGACCCGGTCGGCAACCGACAGCACGGCCTCGACCCGCTGTTCGACCAACAGGATTGCTTTGCCCCGATCGCGCAACGTCATTACCACCTCGCGAATGGTCGCAATCATCGACGGCATCAAGCCTTCGGTCGGCTCGTCCAGCAGGATGACGGAGGGATCAATGCAAAGCGCCCGGGCGGTTGCCAGCATCTGTTGCTCGCCACCGGACAGTGTGCCTGACACCTGGCCCATCCGTTCCTCCAGCCGTGGAAATAGTGCAAGCGCCTCCTCCAGCACGGAGCGCGGGCTTTTGCGTGTCATCAGGCCGATTTCGAGATTTTCCCGCACCGTAAGCTCAGAAAAGAGCCGTCGCCCCTGCGGGACATAGCCGATCCCCCGTTTTGGCACTTCGTGGGGCGAGAGCTTCGTGAGTTCCTCTCCCTCGAGCCTCACGCTGCCGGCGCGCGCCGGCATCAGCCCCATGATCGCCTTGAGCGTCGTCGTCTTGCCCGCGCCATTGCGCCCGAGCAGGCACAGAACCTCGCCCTTGGCGAGCGAAAGCGACATACCTTTAAGCGTCTGGCTGTTGCCGTGATAGACATCGAGGTCCTTGACTTCCAGCATCTCAGTCAGCTCCGAGGTAGACCGCTTGCACGGTTTTATTGGCGCGGATTTCCTCCGGCGTACCGTTGGCCAGCAGTTCGCCATGGTCGAGCACCGTAATGCTGTCGGCAAGCTGCATGACGACCGGCATATTGTGCTCGATCAGCAGCACAGTGGCCGAGCGGGCGATCTCTTTGACCAGCGCGCAGAAATTCTCGATCTCGCCATCGGAAAGCCCCTGGGTCGGCTCATCGAGGATGAGCAGCCTGGGTTCGAGCGCCAGCCCCATGGCGACCTCCAGAAGCCTCTGGTGACCATAGGACATCGTGCCGGCGAGATCCCCAGCCCTTTCGCCGAGACCGACCCGCTCCAGCGCATCGCGCGTTTTCCTATGCAAGAGGTCACGCGCCGACAGTCCGGCCGGTTTCGGTGCCCGCCGCTGGGCGCTTTGCACCGACAACGCCACATTCTCGAAAGCCGTCAGTCCCGGGTAGATGCTGGTGATCTGGAACGTGTAGGCAATGCCGTCGCGCACCCGCTTGTGGGCGGGATCTTTCGTGATGTCGCGACCGAGGAATTCGATGGATCCGGCGCTCGGCGCGATGCGACCGGACAGCAGCGACACGAATGTCGTCTTGCCGGCGCCGTTCGGGCCGATCAATGCGCGGATCTCGCCCTCGCGAATCTCGAAATCGACCTCATTCACGGCCTTCAGCCCACCGAAATGGCGCGTCAGCCCCTTCGTCTTGAGCAGGGTCACGGAAGCCATGGCCACCACCTTTCACGGATCGTCCCGAGGATGCCCTTGGGGAAGTAGAGAACCAGCAGCACCAGCGCGACACCGGTCACCAGAAGATAGGCGGCCGTGTAATTACTGGCGATGTCGATCATGTAGAACATGGCGGCCGTGCCGATCAGCGGCCCGAGAATGGTACCGGCGCCACCGAGCAGGGTGAACAGCAAAGGCTCGATGGAATACTGGATGGTGGCAAAGGTCGCCCCGATATAGCCAAACAGCAGCGCGTAGGCCGCACCCGCCATTGCCGAGATCGTGCCGGAGAGCACCACAGCCACCAGCTTCAGCCGGAAGGTGTCATATCCAAGCATCAAGGTGCGCGGCTCGTTCTCCCGGATCGCGATCAGCACCCTGCCGATCGGGCCCTTCACGACGGCAAAGATGACCACCAGCGCGACAACCAGCAGCCCGAGCGCAAGGTTATAGCGCTGCGCGGCGTTGGTCAGATCGACATGCAGGCCCAACAGATCGAAGCTGCGTGCCGCCTGTGGCATGGTCAGACCTTCTTCCCCACGGGTGAAGTCGGTGAAGTAGGTGGTCGTGAGATAGGCCACCTGCGCAAACATCATAGTGACGATCATGAAGGCGACACCGGTCGTCCTCAGGGAAATCAGACCGATCACCAGCGACAGGGCGAAACCGGAGGCGATGCCGATCAGGAAGGCAACAGGAACGCCCCAGTCCGTGTAATAGGCCGTCAGTCCGGCCCCATAGAGACCGGCCGCGAAAAACATCGCATGGCCGAGGCTGAGGAGCCCTGTGTAACCGAACAGCATGTTGTAGCCCATGGCGTAGACCGCAAGCACCATGACGCGGGTCATTGCCAGGTGGTGATAGTCTGGCAGCACAAACTGCAAACCGAACAGCAGGGCGACGAGACCAAGGTGAAGCGCCAGAACGCGACCGAAGTGAGATTTCGTCATCGTGCCTTCGCTCCGAAAAGCCCTTCCGGCTTGAAGACCAGCACCAGCGCTACCAGCAGGGTCGAGATCATCTTCGCCAGCGTCGGCGAGAAGAACACCGAAATAATGCCGTCGCTCAAACCAATCAGAAGGGCCGCGACAACGGTGCCGCGCAGGCTGCCCAGTCCGCCGATGATGACGACGATGAAGGACAGAAGCAGCGGATCGAGCCCCATCAGATAATGGGCCTGACGGATCGGCACGATCAGCACTGCGGCCACGGCCGCGAGCATGGCACCGGCGGCGAAGACGAAGGCGTAGACCCGCTCAATCGGAATGCCGAAGGCTTGTGCCGTTTCACTGTCGAACTGGGTCGCTCGCATAACAAGCCCCAGCCGCGTCCGGCTCAGCACGAACCAGACCAGCAAAAGCAGAACGCCCGCAGCCGCGATCACGAACAGATTGTAGCCTGAATAGCCGAACCACGGCAGCTGTATGCGGTAGTAGAACGGCGCGGTCACCGGGCGCGCATCGGGACCGTAGGTGAGCAGCACCGTCTGCTGGATGATGTAGAGCATGCCGATCGTCGCGACGATGGTCGATTCCGGATTGTAGTTGAGCCGCTTGAGGATGAGGCGCTCACCGGTAAGGGCCACCGCTCCGACCACCATCGGACTGATGATCAACGCCACGAAGAAGGCGATCGCAGGAGGCAGGCCGATCGTCGAAGTCACCCACCAGGCAACGACGGCGCCGAGCATATAGAACTCGCCATGGGCGACATTGACAACGCGCATGACGCCGAAGACCAGCGAAAGCCCGAGCGCCGTGAGGGTCAGGACAGCCGCCTGAAGCAGCCCCTCCAGCGTTGCCAGCAATAAAAATGGACCAAATGCCAAAGTCTTGCTCCTAAAGCACGAGCCATGTCGCCCGCGCCTGCAGGTTACCAGTCGAAAATGGAAGGGAAAGAGCGATCAGGCGGAGAAATCGGCGAGCCACATCTTACGGCTCACCGAGCGTCCGCAAAGTCAGAGCGCCATCTTCGTATAATCGGCCGTGACTTCGTACATTCCATCCTCGATCGAGGTGCGGTGTACGACATTCAGGCGGCTTTCTTCGACCTTCGAGATGTTCTGATGGCCATAGCACTGATGGTTCTTGCCGTTGAAGATCTTGTCACCCTGCGGATGGTCGCGTCCCTCATCGAACTTCTCGATCGACTCGAGCGCCTCGATGAATTTGGCCTTGTCCTCCGGTCCGGCATAGCCAGCCATTTCCATGGCCTGCTTGATGGTGAACAAGGTTTCCCAGACGCCGAACATATGGGCGTAAGTGGAAATATCCTTGGGATCGGCCAGGCTCGCCCCATTGTCGTCGACGCCAACGGCGGCACGATAGAGCTTGTCCCACTGCGACTGATCCTTCTGGGCATAGCGCGGCATGCCTTCCCAGAAATAGGTTCCCTCCAGGAAGGAAAGCTGCGGTGTGGCAAGATCCACGGCTTCGATACTGTCGATGAAGCCGAAAATCTCAGGACGCTTGGAGCCATAGAACTGGCCAAGCTCGGTCACGAAGGTCAGAACCGCCGGGCCGACCATGACATGGTAGAGCACTTCGGTATCGGACGGAATGCGCGGCAGATAACGCGTGAACGAGGTCTCGGTCGGAGGCACGGCGATCAGCTCGAGCATTTCGCCGCCCTGAGCCTTGATGGAGGCGCTGAGGTTGTCGCGGTGGTCATAGCCGAAGGCATAGTCAGGGAAGATCATCGTGACCTTCTTGCCGAGATTCTGCGTGATCCAGGGCGCCATGGAGATGACCTGGCTCTTCACATCGCAGATGCCGGGCTGGAAGCAGTAGCGGTTGAGGCTGCCGGAGGAGACATGCGTGCCTTCAGAGACAACCAGATACGGCATCTTCAGCTCGCCGGCACGCGGTGCGGCACCGACGACAACGTGGGAAAACAGCGTGCCGAAAACGGCATCGACCTTGTGCTGCGTGGCGAACTTCTCCACCACTTCGGCACCGCGCTTCGGGTCGGTACCATCGTCTTCGATGACGAGTTCGACCGGACGGCCATTGATGCCGCCCTCCTCATTGATGATCTTGGCGGCGGCATTCGCCACACGCTCGTACCAGCGGCCGTAGGACGCGCCGATGCCGGTGCGGTGACACTCAAAACCGAGCTTGATCGGCGCGGAGGTCTGGGCCTGCGCGTAGCGAACGAACCCCGGCGCAACAGAGGACACAAGGCCGGCACCCGCGGCCGCCCCCATTCCAAGAAGCGTCGAGCGGCGGGTAAAACTGGATTTAGGCTTGATGATCTTATCGGTCATGAAATTTCCCCTCTTAGTGGAAATGACGTCCGTCTTTCTGATGCGCGGATCGTTCGTCTACTAACAAATCACGATGTTTGAGAATTGACAAGAAGGCTCTCCGTATCACTCGAATTTAAGTTCGTGGGAATGGACATGGAATCACAACCCTGTTTGTATGCGAATGAATTGAGCATTCCCTGACGTTCTCCCACGTCCCATCCTGGCGGTTTGGTCGGCAAAAGGATGATGACCCAGTCCGGGGGATTGTCAAAGGCGCTTTCACGTTCCGTTGGCGGCACGTCATTCTGATTGGAGAAGGACACTGTATGTTGTTCGATAATAGTCGCCGCGTCCACAATCTGAAGCCGCTATATTTCGCTCTAGCCTCCCTTTCCACCACAGTGATGGCCACGGATGCCGGCGCCCACGGCACCGAACGCGGTCTGGTCATGCTGCTGCCGACGGAATATTATTTGACGGGCGGCGCAATCGCGGTCGCCGCTTCCTTTACCATACTCCTTCTTCTCCCTGAGGGCTGGTTCGCCCGAGCGGCGCGCGCCTCGCATATCTTTTCCGGCGTTTTCTTGCCGCCCGTCACAGCAACAAGCCTGCTAAGCTTCCTCTTCCTTGCCTTTCTCGTGGCGACCGGTCTTTATTCCACCGGCGATCCGCTGGAAAACCCTCTGCCCCTGTTCGTCTGGACCTTTTTCTGGGTGGCCTTCACGCTGCTGCAGGCGGTCCTCGGCAATCTCTGGCCCTGGCTCAATCCCTGGACCGGTCCACTGGCGCTGCTGCGCAAGCTGAGTGATCGGCCACTCGGAAAGACGCCTTTCCTCACCCTGCCGCCAGCGCTGGGCTACACATCCGCCATCGCGGTCTTTTTCCTGTTCGCCTGGTACGAACTCATTTCCCTTGCCCCGGAAGACCCGTCGGGCCTGGCTCTTGCGGTTACGACCTATTGGGTCTTGACGCTCGCAGCCATGATCCTGTTTGGCGAAGCCGAATGGACGAAAAGGGGCGAGCCCTTTTCCGTCTACTTCCGCATGATCGGCCTGCTGGCGCCATTGTCCGCAAGTCCACCCAGCGATGAAGAAACAAGAGGCACCATCCGCCTGTCATGGCCCGGCCAGCGCTGCGTCGATCTGGCGCCTCCGCCGATCTCGGCCGCCCTTTTTCTGCTCCTCACCCTCGGCACAGCCTCCTTCGACGGTTTTTCGGAAACTTTCACCTGGCTCTCGGCGATCGGCATCAATCCCCTTGAATTTCCCGGCCGAAGCGCGGTCACGGTGGCAAACACCTTCGGCCTGATCGCCGCACCGATGGTTCTGGCGCTTCTGTATCTGTCAGCGGTTCTGCTCGGCGCCCGGATCGCAGGAGAAAGATCCTTCGGCGCCATGCTGAAGCTCGCCAGCCACCTCGTCTATTCCATCGTACCGATCTCGATCGCCTTCCATGGCGCCCATTATCTGAGCCTGATGTTGATGAACGGGCAGTATCTCTATGCGGTCATATCCGACCCCTTCGCTCTGGGCTGGAACCTGTTCGGCACCGCGGAATGGCACGTCACGGCCTCGTTCCTGATCGACATCGAAGGCGTCAAGCGACTGTGGGCGGCGCAGACCATCATCATCGTTGTCGGCCATTGCATCGGTATTCTTCTCGCCCACATGATCGCCCTGCAATATTTCACCCCTCCGCACCGCGCGACCGTAAGCCAGATATTCCTGGCGCTGGTGATGGTTTTCTACACCGTTTTCGGCCTCTGGCTCCTGTCCACGCCAACCGTCGGCTGAGACGGCTTGACCTTTGCCCGCAACCGCGCAAATATTCATTCGTATACAAATGATATTCGCGGGGTTAAGCATGACGGATTCAGGCATCATCGATCACCGGCTGACGGAGCCGGATGCCGCCCCCAGTGGCCCGCCGGCTTTCCCGATCCCGGACAATGTCTTCGCCGAAAAGGTGGTGCTGGTCGAACATTTCACCGACCGGCTATTTCGCTTCCGCATCACCCGTCCGGCCAGCTTCCGTTTCCGCTCCGGCGAGTTCGTGCTGATCGGCCTGCCCAATGCCGAGCGGCCAGTCTTCCGCGCCTACTCGGTTGCCAGCCCGGCGTGGGACGAAGAGATCGAGTTCTATTCCATCAAAGTGCCGGACGGTCCGCTGACCGAACACCTGCAGAAGATCAAGCCCGGCGACACCGTCCTGATGCGCAAGAAGCCGACCGGCACGCTGGTGCATGATGCGCTCGTCCCCGGCAAGCGCCTCTATCTTCTCTCCACCGGCACCGGCGTCGCCCCCTTCGCCAGCCTGATCCGCGATCCCGAGACCTATGAGAAATTCGAGGAAGTCATCCTTGTCCAGACCTGCCGCGAGGTCGGCGAACTTACCTATATCACCCATCTCGTCACGGATCTGGTCAACGATCCACTGGTCGGGGAGATGGTCGAGGGTCGCCTGAAGCTCTTCACCACGACGACACGCGAGCCGTTTGAGCGGATGGGACGCATCACCGACCTCATGATCGGCGGCACCTTCTTCGAGCAGACAGGCCTTCCCCACATCTCGCCGGCAAAAGACCGCGCCATGATCTGCGGCTCCATGGCGATGCTGAAGGACACCAAGGCCATGCTGGAGGGCTTTGGGCTCATCGAAGGCGCCAACAATGCACCAGCCACTTTCGTCATCGAGCGCGCCTTCGTCGGCTAAGTGCTCTAACTAACCGCCGGCACCAACCGCACGGATGCGCGAAACGGTCGCCGCCAAGTCAGTCCAACCGGCCGCCTCCGGCGCAAACCGGGCCCTCAGATAGGCAAGCAGATCCCCGATCTGGCGATCACTCAGACTGCCGGAAAATCCCGGCATCGACATGATCTCCAGATCCTTCGCACTGGCATGCGCGGTCAGGACGGCTGGAGCCTCCGTGCCATGCAGGATCGCGTTGATCAGATTGTCTGGCCGGCTGGAGGCCAGACTGGTGTTGAAGGCGAGGTTTGCCAGCGGTGAGCCGCTTTCGTGACAGGAGGCGCAGGCCCCCTCGAAAATCCGCGCACCATTGGGAGAAAGGTCGAGCGCCCTTGACCGGGCAGCATCCGCCGCCGCCATCCGGGCCTCCTTCTGGTGAGCCGCCTCCTCGACCGTCACCGCCTCGCCCCGGCTGGTCAGATAGTCGGCCATCGCCGCGATATCCTCGTCCGGCAAGGCGGACAGCGACTTGACGACATCGGCCATCGGCCCACCGGCGCTGCCATGATCGGCCGAATGGCCACTGCGCAGATAGTCAAACAGCGCGGTTTGCGTCCAGCCGACAGGCCCGCTGCCCGCACCATTGATCGACGGCGCCGCCCAACCATCAACGAACCCACCCGCCAAATGCGCCGTCCCGCGTTTTTCCGCGCCCACCACATTGCGTTCGGTATGGCAGGCGGAACAGTGGCCAAGCGTTTCCACCAGATAAGCGCCACGGTTCCAGGACGCCGATTTGACCGGGTCGACTGCAAATGGTTTCGGATCGAGATAGAGACTGTTCCAGCCGGCCATCAGCCCGCGCATGTTGAAAGGCGCCTTGAGCCGCGTCTCGGGCGCAACCATCGCCACCGGCGCCTGAGTCATCAGATAGGCGTAAAGTGCCTGCAGATCGGACTCCTCGACACCGGCAAACGCCGCATAGGGGTGCACCGGATAGAGATGATGCCCGTCGCGCGAAACACCCTGGCGCATGGCCCTCTCGAAGGCCGGATAGGACCAAGCGCCAATCCCCTTGGCCGGATCGGGAGTGATATTGGTTGCATGGACCGTGCCGAACGGTGTCTGGAACGGCCGTCCACCGGCAAAGGCGGTGCCATCAACGCCGACATGGCAGACATTGCAGGCGCCGGCAGCGGCGATGAGACGTCCCTTCTCGATCGTCGCGGCACTGAAGACCCCCGGATCAGGTCTGGCTATCGGGGCAAATGCGCTGCGTATCGGCGAGGCAAGCGTGATGCCGCCCGCCACAGCGCCGGCAATGCCCGCAAGAGCAAGGGGCACCCTCCACCATCCACCGCGCTTTGCGGACCTGGCGCTCGCGGGTTTCTCCAGGAACTCCCCGCGCTGCTCGCGCAAGGCCGCGAGGATCTTGTCCGGCGTGAGCGGCAGTTCCCGAAAGCGAATGCCTGTTGCGTCATAAACCGCGTTGACGATGGCCGCCGCACTGGGAACAGAAGCCGACTCGCCGACGCCGAGCGGTTCGTCGTCTGGTCTGGGCAGCATCAGTACGTCGATATCCGGCACCTCCGGGAAGGTCATGATCGGATAACCGCCCCATTCGACGCTCTCGACACTCGCGCCGTCAAAGCTCACCTTCTCCTTCAGAACCCGGCTTAGGGACTGGATGACATTGCCGTGGATCTGGTGTTTCACGCCATCCGGATTGATCATCAGCCCGGAATCCTGCCCCACCGTGATCTTGGTGACGGCAATCTCGCCGGTCTTGCGGTTGACTGCCACATCAGCGACCCAGGCCGACCACGCGGCCGCAACGCCGGGAAACTTGCCATGCACATAGACGGCGTAGGCAAAGCCGCGTCCATAGAGCAGATCGCCCTCGCCGCCCGCCGTTCCCGGTCGCGTCCGCGGCGTCCAGCCCGCCTTCTCGGTGACAGCCCGCACGAGATCGGCAGCCCGTGGGTCGGTCAGATAGCGCAACCGGTACTCGACCGGGTCGACGCCGGCAGCCGCAGCCAGTTCGTCGATGAAGCTCTCGTGAGCGAACGAGTTCGGCATCGCCGATACGCCGCGAAACCATGACGCCCGCGCGATCGGCGGCATGTCGTGTACAGTCACCCGCATATTGCCGAAGGCATAGGGCGGGATCGCCGTCCGATCGCCCATTTCGGCCACGTTCGGGCTATTGGGCACGCGACCGGTCAGGATAAGCGCCAGCGTCGGCGCCAGATTGGACGGATAGCGCGTATCAAAGTCATAGCCCACCGGCCCGCCATCGAGGTCCAGCCCGCCGCGCACATCGATGACCTGGGCCGCCCCCTTGGGCTCCCAGGCATGTTCCTGCTCGCGGGTCAACTGCACCCTGACAGGCTTGCCGACGGCACGGGAAAGAAGCGCCGCGTCGGCCGTGACGTCGTCGGCGCAATTGCGGCCGTAGCAGCCTGCCGCCTCCATGCGCTCGACGATAACGGCGCTTTCCGGCATGCCGAGCAACAGCGCCAGATCACGCCGCATGGGAAAGGGGTTCTGTGTACCTGACCAGACGACAAGGCGATCGGGCCGCCAGTCGGCCACCGCGCAGGACGGACCGATGGAGGCGTGCATCTGGTAAGGCCAGACATAGGTCCGCTCCATCAATGGCGACGCGGCTCCCAGCGCCCTTTCGACATCCCCCTCATCCCGCAGTACGCGCGGCGTCGAACGGTTGAGCCTGAGCGGTTCTTCCGGCTCGTTGAGGTCGCCGATCTCCGGCAAGGCACACCAAGTCGCCTTGAGCTCGCGGGCTGCTTGTGCGGCAAATTCCTCGCGCGTGGCAACGATCCCGATGAAATCGCCATCCACAACCACGGCCACGATGCCTGGAAGATGGCCGATGGACTCCCGGTCGACATCGATCAGGCTGTTGCCGACAAAATCGCCACTGTCGAAGCCCGAATAGGGCGGCCGTACGACCCGGCCGTGCAGCATGCCGGGAACGCGGACATCATGCACATAGGTCCACTGCCCGGTTGCCTTGGCGGCAATATCGTTGCGCGGTTGGGCCTTTCCGACCAGCCGGTAGTCAGCGACCGGTTTCAGCGGTGCTGCCGGGTCTATCTCGATCCGGTCATGCTGGCCGGCGACCAGTTCGTCAAAGCTCAAAATCCAGTTCGTATCAGCCTTCGGCCGGATCACTCCCTCTTCGATCATGAGATCGGCGGGGTCCAGTCCGTGCAGCGCCGCAGCCTTTTCCAAAAAATGCCGCCGCGCGGTCGCAGCCGCCTGCCTCAGGGGAATTGCCGCCACCTGAATGGTCTCGCTGGCGATCGTCGGCCCCTGGTCCGGCGCGACCGTGGTCGTACCAAGCACCATGGTGACCCGCTCGAAAGGCACATCCAGCTCTTCGGCGACAATCTGCGCCAAGGCGGTTCGAATACCCGTTCCAAGATCGACATGACCATTGAACGCCGTGATCCGGCCATCGCGATCGAAAGCCAGATAAAGGGTCCTTGTGTTGTCGGCGCCCGAGCGGACAACCAGCAACGCTTCAGGCGCATTCAGATAAACGTCGAGCGACGCCTCGCGCGGTCCCGTCATGACGACACCTCCGCCTTTCGTTCTTCATGCACAAGTCCGACGGCGCGTCGCGCGGCAGCGAGGATTTCCATATGGGTTCCGCAGCGACAGAGGTGATTTTTCAGTGCCGCTCGAATGTCGGCTTCCTGCGGCTCGGCAATGCGGTTGAGCAGTCCGGCGGTGGCGATGATCATGCCGTTCAGACAGTAGCCGCATTGTGCCGCCTGATGTTCGACAAAGGCCCGCTGCACCGGGTGGAGCGCGTCCCCTTGAGCCAAGCCTTCCAGCGTCACGATCTCGCGCCCCTCGGCGGCGGCAACCGAGATCGAACAGGACCGCGTGGCCCGGCCATTGACGAGCACCGCACATGCACCGCATTCGCCAAGTCCGCACCCGTACTTGGGCCCGTTGAGCTGAAGGTCATTGCGCAGGACAAACAGGAGCGGCGTATCCGGAGCAAGATCGAAGCGGTGGATTTCCCCATTGACCTGAAGTGTGACCGGCCGGGCAATCATGCGTTTTTCCAGGCTGACGGAGGCACTTGGCCATTCGCATGCCCTAGCGCTCCGAAACCCCTCATCGGGGCAAGACACGGCTCCGCACAAGCCAATCCTGACATTGGCTGCCGGCTCTCTTCAGCCAGAATAGACATGACGTTCCCCGGGTCTTTGTGCCCATTGTTCGTACACAAATGATTGCGTGACGTGGAGCATCTGTCAATGCTCTCTGAAGCGCTTTCTTGGGGTCGGGAAAAGCCGAATGCGGACCAGCCGTCAGGGCAGAATGAACCGCCGCACGCCGATCAATACGGAAGCGGAGAGAAGAAGACGTCTCGCAAGGGAGATGCAGCATTTATGCTGAACACAGATAGCCCGTCACGTAGAGGAGCGTCCAACACCGCGCTCGGCAATGACAACAAGGTAACCGGCCCGCCGACGGCGCCTGAATCTCCCACAGGAGCCCCCACTTGGGGCAGTAACGCCGCCGGATCGTCAATCCGGCGGCGGATCATGTCAGGCCTTCAAAGCGGCAAGCACCGCCTCGGGGGTGATGGGCAGGTGTCGCAGGCGAACACCGACAGCCTCGAATATGGCATTGCCGACCGCAGGCGCCACGACAGTGGTTCCCGGTTCGCCGAGCCCCACCGGAACCTCGGTACTTTCAACAATCTCCACCACCAGTTCCGGCGCATCGATCATCCTGAGCGGCGTATAGCTGTCGAGATTGCGGTCGCGCACCAGACCGTTCTGAAACTCGGTCCCTTCGTAGAGCGCCATCGAAAGGCCCCAGAGTGCCGAACCCTCACACTGCGCCCGAGCGCCATCGGGATCGACCGCGATACCGCAATCGACGACCAGCCAGATCTTCTGCACATCGACATGCCCGGTCTTGCGGTCCACGTGGACCTGCGCCGCGCCGCCCACCCAGGTTGGCATGGAGCGCGATTGGCCGAAGGTAGTCGCTAGGCCAATGGCCGTGTCTGCGGGCAGCGCCGCCTTGCCATAGCCAGAAAGTTCGGCGACACGCGCAAGCACATGGGCCTGACGCGAGGCTCCGCCGACGGAATTCGGCGCGGAGCCGGCGTTGCGGCCCTCGGCCGTCAGGAGGTCAAGACGAAACTGCAGCGGGTCCTTGCCAGTCCTGGCGGCCGCCTCATGCATGAAACTCTCAACCGCCCAGTTGGTCCAGCCTGGAGAGACCGAGCGCAACCAACCGGGGCGGAAGGTGCTTTCGGCGAGATCATTGGAAATCGCCCGCACCCGCTGGGCCCCAACCGAATACCAGTGATCAATACCATCGGCCGCGAAAGGATCGTAGGCCTCGCCGTTCACGCCCTTTGGCATGAACACCGGGATCATCACCTTGGTCGGCCAGCCGGCGGCAATCGCCGAATCCATGGCGATGACGCTCTTGTTCTCGTCAAACGCCATGCGCAGTTTCTGCACCGAGGGCGAACGCGGGCTGTCGAACAACGCGTCCTGGGGACGCGACATCACCATCTTGACGGGCTTGCCACCCAACGCCTTGGAGGCGAGCGCAACCGGCACGGCATAATCGCCATTCAATCTGCGACCGAAACCGCCACCGAGGAGATAGCTGCGCATGATGACGCCATTTTCATCAACGCCCAGAGCCTTCTGCAACCATGGAAGGGCAAGCGACTGCCACTGGTTACCAGTGTGGATCTCCCAGACACCGTCCGCATTGAGGAAGGCAAGCGCGTTCAGCGGCTCAAGCTGGAAATGCAGGACGGTCGCCGTCGTATATTCAGCCTCGACCGTATCCGCCGCCTTGGCGAAGACCGGATCGACATCGGTATCGCCCGTGTCAAGCACGGCACCCTTGCTTTCGTCAGCGATCAGCTTGCGGGCGTGATCCTGAATGTCGGCTTCACTCACCTTGGTCGCGTCACCGGCCTTCCATTCGACTTTGACCCGCTCGGCGGCCTTGGACGCAGCCCAGTGGCTGTCGGCGATCACCATCGCCCAGCCTGGCACCGTTCCGGATGGATCGTCGAGCTTCAGCGTCTTTTGGTAACCCTTGACGGTTCGCGCCGCGCTGTCGTCGATACTGGTGATCTCCGAACCGTAGCGGGTCGGCGGCAGAACAGGCACAGCGAAAACCATACCATCCGCCTTGGCGTCGATGCCGAAAATCGCCTGACCAGTGGTCTTGCCGGCGATGTCGAGGGCAGTCACGTCCTTGCCGACCAACGTCAGTTCGGAATGGGGCTTGAGCGGAAGTGCCTTCAGTTCATCCTCGGTAAAGCTGCGGGTGATGCCCGCGGCGACCAGTTCACCAAAGGTCGCAGTACGGTCGCCTGCCGAAACCGTGCCGCTGGTGACTGTGATTTCGGAGACGTCAATGCCCCAGAGTTCAGCGGCCTTCTCGGCAAGCGCGATGCGTCCCGCGGCTCCGGCCTGGCGATAGACCGGCCAGCTTTGCCAGACCGACCAGCTACCACCGGTGACCATGAGGCCCCACTTGGCGGCAGTATCGACATGCTCGATATGCACATCGTCCCAGTTCGCGCCGAGTTCATCGGCCAGGATGCGCGCGATCGCCGTACCGACATGTTGCCCCATTTCGGCGCGGATGATGTTGACGTTGACCTTGCCTTGCGTGTCGATCCAGTACCAGATCGCGGGCTCGTAGCGTGCGCCCACCGCCTCGATCGGCGAACCACCGGCCACGGCCGGGTTCATTGCGGAAAAGCCCTTCTGCGGGAAGCCGAACACCGCACCGGCGGCACACATGGAGATCAGGAAGCCGCGACGGCTGAGGTCGGGGCCATCGCTCTTGCGGGATGAAAAACGCACGGTATCAGCCATTGGTGGCCTCCCCTCTCATCGCGGCGGCGGCTTCGCGCACGGCTTCGCGGATGCGGTTATAGGTCATGCAGCGACAGAGGTTGCCCGTCATCACGGCATCGATGTCGTCGTCCGTCGGATTGGGTATGTCCTGCAGGAAGGCCGCTGCCTGCATGATCTGCCCGGACTGGCAGTACCCGCATTGCGGCACCCGCAGATGGCGCCAGGCCTGCTGGACGGGATGGTTCCCTTCTGCATCAAGCCCCTCGATTGTGGTGATTTCGGCACCCGCCACATCCTGAACCGGGGTGATGCAGGAACGAGTGGCGCGCCCGCCGACATGGACGGTACAGGCGCCGCACATGCCGATACCGCAGCCGAATTTGGTGCCGGTTAGGCCGGCCTCGTCACGAACGACCCAGAGCAGCGGGGTATCAGGCTCCACGTCGACTTTGACGGCGCGTCCGTTGATGGTGAACTCGATCATGGTCATGTCCTTGTCATTTCGTGGCAGCCTCGGCACGGATTTCAGCAACCTTGCCGACAAGGTCGGACCACGGGGCAAGGTCAGTGCGCTTGTCGCGCAGATAGCCGGCGATGGCAGCGACTTCTTCGTCTGAGAGCGCCGTGCGAAAAGCCGGCATAACCACACCCTTTGTACCACTGGCGGCATTCACGCCGTCCAGGATCACGTGGATGAGGTTTGTCGGCTGGTCCAGTCGCGTCGCCGAATTGATCGCCAGGTCAGGACGCCCCGCGACAACGCTCGTTGCGTTATAGTGACAGGAGGCGCAGGCGGTTGCGTAGAGCCGCTCGCCAAGATCCTTGCGATAGGTCTGGTCGGGACGTCCGGCTTCAAGGCTTGCCTGA
Source organism: Paenirhizobium naphthalenivorans (assembly GCF_007992095.1). Lineage (GTDB taxonomy): Bacteria > Pseudomonadota > Alphaproteobacteria > Rhizobiales > Rhizobiaceae > Allorhizobium > Allorhizobium naphthalenivorans. The sequence goes on along the minus strand of NZ_BJZP01000022.1, from coordinate 22,819 downwards.
ACGATCGGGTTCTTGGCCGGATCAGCGGCGGGCGCTCCAACCACGTCACCGAGATAGGCGCCGATTGCTTCCAGATCACTCTTCGGAAGTTCCCGCAAGCCGGCATGAACGACCGGACCCATCGGACCGGCGGCAACGCCGTGATAAGTGCCTGAACCGGTCTCGAGATACTGCGTGAATTCGGATGCGGTCCACGGCAAGGCAGAGGGGTTGGCGGCAGTGAGCGCCGGGGCGATCCAACGGTCGATCTCGGCGCCGGCGAATTTCGCGTTCGTCATCTCGGCACCCACGGCGTTGCGCGGGGTGTGGCAGGCACCGCAATGCGAAATGCCCTCGACAAGGTAGGCACCGCGATTCCATTCCGCCGATTTTGCCGGATCCGGCTCGTAGCGACCGAAATCAACGAAGAGCAGCTTCCACCCGGCCTGCAGGATCCGCAGGTTGAGCGGGAATGGAATGGTGTTTTCCTTCGTCTCCTCCTTCACCGGCGGAACACTGCTCATCACATAGGCGTAAATCGCATCAACGTCCTCGTCCGTCATCTTGGCAAAGTGGTCAAAGGGGAAGGCCGGGAAGAGATGCGCACCCTCGCGGTCGACACCCTCATGCATAGCACGGCGGAAGGCCTCCGGAGACCAGGTGCCGATACCGGTATCGGGGTCTGGCGTGATGTTGGACGCGTAGATCGCGCCGAACGCGGTCTCGATCTTGTAATTGCCCGCATAGGGCTGGCCGCCCTCTGCGGTATGACAGGTGGAACAGTATCCCGCCGAAGCCAGCACACGGCCCTTCTCGATCGTCGCGGCGTCGAATGTCGGTCGTTCTTCGGCGGTCATTGCGGGCAGCGGAGAATGGTAGGCATAGATACCAAACCCGGCCAGAGCGACAACGGCAATCGTAATGATTGCGATGAAGACGGATTTGAGCATTAGGCTAGCAATCCTTGGAATTTGAGAATCGACTACAGCTTTTCGCCAATATCGAACGTTGCTAAATAGAGCGCCAAACCGCCAGGTCAAGCTACCCATATGGCGCCACTGCGTCGCCGTATGGTGAACAAATACAAACAGCAACGGCATTGCCGGGAAGCTGGCTCTGCAACGACCGTCCCGAAATGTCTGAAAGCAACAAGCCACCCTCTGAGAGAGACGTCCACAATCTCGGAGAGAGGCTGCCCGGCGAGAGAATCCATTTTCGTACTGACATTGAAAAACGGCGTGTCGCTATCGCGTTCGCAGCGCCCCGCAGACACAAGGGGGAAGAATACGGCCGCATAAATTTTAAGCGAAAATCACTCCACGGGTCTGCACTGCCCAATTATTCAGCAACAGCTAAAGATACATATCACAACGAAATCAAACACTTGAAAATTGGCATGCTGATTGCGTCTCATGTTCCGAGTTGGCGGCTAGGGTTCCGATGCCTGATAGGCATGTCTGGTCCGAGAGCTGCCACCGGTGCGGGAGACATCCCACCGGGTGCACGGCGGGATAAAAACCCGGGAGACCTCGTTAGCCAAGGGATTGGCAACGTTTTGGTCTGTGCTGATCCCTTTTTCAAACTACGCAAAAAGGGGAATTTCAATGCAGACTTTTTCGAGACTTCTTTCGATCACCGCTTTGACAGCATCGCTAGCCTTTGGCATTGCCGCACCAGCCTCCGCCGCGCCGAAGACCGATTTCAAGGTGGCTTGGTCGATCTATGTCGGCTGGATGCCTTGGGGCTATGCCGCCGATCACGGCATCGTCAAGAAATGGGCCGACAAATACGGCCTCACCATCGAAGTCACCCAGTTCAACGATTACGTCGAATCCATGAATCAATATACCGCGGGTGCCTTCGACGCGGTGACGCTGACCAATATGGACGGGCTTTCGATTCCGGCGGCCGGCGGGGTCGACACGACAGCCGTCATCGTCGGCGATTTTTCCAACGGCAATGATGCCGTTATCCTGAAGGACAGGGATAAGCTTGCCGACATCAAAGGCCAGAAGGTCAATCTGGTCGAATACTCGGTTTCGCACTACCTGCTCGCCCGTGCGCTGGAAAGCGTCGGCATGACCGAGCGCGACGTCACCGTGGTCAACACGTCAGACGCCGATCTGGTCGGCGCGTATACGTCGGCCGACGTCACGGCCGTGGTCACCTGGAACCCGTTGGTCGCCAGCATCATGGAGGATCCCTCGGCCAGGAAGGTCTTCGACAGCGCGCAGGTCCCCGGTGAGATCATCGACCTGATGGCCGCCAATTCCGATGTGCTGAAGGACAATCCGGATTTCGGCAAGGCGCTCGCCGGCATCTGGTACGAGACCGCCGCACTGATGACTGCCGACACAGCTGAAGGCAAGGCCGCACGGGAAGCCATGGGCGCTGCCTCCGGCACCGATCTTGCCGGCTTCGAAAGCCAGATGGCCGCCACCAAACTGTTCGACAAGGCGGCTGATGCCGTGGCCTTTACCGCATCGGCAGATCTGCCGAAGACCATGGATCTGGTCAGGACCTTCCTGTTCGACAAGGGCCTGCTCGGCAATGGCGCCGCCTCGGCCGACGTGATCGGCATCGAAATGCCCGATGGTTCGGTGCTCGGCGACAAGGGCAATGTGAAGTTCCGCTTCACCAACACCTTCATGGATGCAGCCGCCAAGGGCACGCTCTGAGAGCAAGCCGGCCGGAGCCGTCAATGGTTCCGGCCGCCCCACACCTCTTCAGAGCGGAGACTTTGCTATGCGCTGGATCAATTCGCGGCCAAGCAGTGGCGCGCGCCTGGCACTGACCCTTGCCCCCTTCGGGGCGGTGGTCATCGCCTATGCCGCAGGATCGGCCACCCGACTGGCGGAAAACGCCAATGACAAGCTTCTGCCAAGCCTTGCCGGCTTTGCCGATGCCATCAACCGTGTGGCCTTCATTCCCGACGCCCGCACAGGCGACTACATCCTGTGGTCCGATACGGCTGTAAGCTTGGTGAGGCTGTTTTCAGGGCTTGGCATATCGACATTGATTGCCCTGTTCATCGGCATGACGATCGGCATGCTGCCCTATCTGCGCGCCCTGCTCTCACCCTTCGTCGCCGCCGTCTCCATGGTGCCGCCGCTTGCGCTCCTGCCTATCCTCTTCATCGTCATGGGCCTCGGCGAAACCTCGAAGATCACGCTGATCGTCATCGGCGTGGCGCCGATCATGGTGCGTGACCTGGCGCTGAAGGTGTTGGAGCTGCCGCGAGAGCAGATCATCAAGGCCGAAACGCTATCCGGCAATTCCTGGCAGATTGCTCTGCGGGTTGTCCTGCCGCAAATCCTGCCGCGCCTCATCACCAGCATCAGATTGCAGCTCGGCCCCGCATGGCTGTTTCTGATCGCCGCGGAAGCGATTTCCTCCGATTCCGGTCTCGGCTACCGCATCTTCCTGGTGCGCCGATACCTCGCGATGGATGTCATCTTTCCCTACGTCCTCTGGATCACCCTGCTGGCCGTCGTCACCGACCTGCTGCTCGATCGCCTGAGAATATCGCTGTTTCCCTGGTCAGAACTGGAGAAACAGGCATGAGCGCGATCAAGATCGACAACGTCTGGAAGGAATATGGCGACCAGATCGTCCTGGAGAACATATCGCTCGATATAGAACCGCGCGCCTTTGTCGCCCTTGTCGGCCCTTCCGGCTGCGGCAAGACCACTTTTCTACGCATGCTGCTGGGCCAGGAGCGGCCAACACGCGGAAGCATCCTGCTCGATGGCGAGCCGCTGCCTCACGAACCGGGTCCGGATCGCGGTGTCGTCTTCCAGCGCTATTCGGTATTCCCGCATCTGACCGTGCTTGGCAATGTCCTGCTCGGCAAGGAGATGCAGGGCTCCCGCCTGACTGCAAAGCTCTTCGGTGCCGCTCGCCGTCAGGCGGTCGATGAAGCCAGGACGCTGATCGCCGAAGTCGGGCTTGCCGGCAGCGAGGACAAATATCCCGCCCAGCTGTCGGGTGGCATGCAGCAGCGGCTGGCGCTTGCCCAGGCGCTGATCATGCGGCCCAAGGTGCTGCTGCTCGACGAACCCTTCGGCGCACTCGATCCCGGCATCCGTGCTGAAATCCATGTGTTGATGAAACGCCTGTGGCACGAGGCCCCGATGACCGTGGTCATGGTGACCCATGACATGCGCGAAGCCTTCACGCTTGCCACCCGCGTCATCGCCTTCGAGCGGCCACGCGACCGACCGGAGGAAAAGGAGCGCTACGGCGCCATCATCAGCAAGGACATCACCATCTGGCCGCCACGCCGTGCCGGCGAGGCCTCGCTCATTCGCCCAGACCGGGACGGCCCGGTCGCTTCTTCGGGTAAACACCGGGACGACCCGGTCAATTGTCCATAGGAGACTGCCATGCATATCCGCCGCTCCGCCGAGGAGATCGCCGCCAACCGGGCGCGTTATGAGGAACACCAGAAAAAGGGCCTGGAATTCGCCCCGACGGCCCTGCCGGGCAAGAGCCCGCTACCGGCGCCTGTTGCCGATGCCGCCAGCATCATCCACCGCGAGATCATTCCGGGCGGCTGGTACTGGTCGACCCGTGTCAAGCCCTTTGAGACACTGCGCATCAGCCTGGATGCCGGCTTTTCCAGCCTGGCGATGGTTGCCTGGAAGGCCTCCGAGCCGAGCGAACGGCTGAACCTGCCGGATACGGTCAAGCTCCAATGGACGACCGGCCTCGGAAAGGGCCGCGTCATCTTCTCGGACATGGGGCGCGTGATGTTCTCGATCACGGAAGACAGTTCAGCCGCCCATGACTGCCTGATGGGCGGCTCGAACACCCAGTCGAACGCGGCGAAATATCCCGATGCGATCACCCGCAACACCCGCGACAACCTCATTCTGCTCGCGACCAAGCTGGGGCTCGACCGACGCGATATTCCTGCAGCGCTCAGCCTCTTTGCCCCAGTTCGCGTTGATAGCGAGGGCCGCTTCGAGTGGCGCCCAGAGCTCATGAACGACGGCGACTATATCGACCTGCGGGCCGAGATGGAGATGACCGTCGGTTTTTCAAACTGCCCGCACCCACTTGATCCGAACCCCGTCTGCGCCCCGAAGCCAGTGACCGTGACGCGGCTCGCGGCCGTCGTGCCGGAAGCCGGCGACCTTTGCCGCACGGCGACGGCGGAAGCCGTTCGCGGTTTTGAAAACAACGCTTTTGCAACGGCCTGACAGGGGGAACGGAACCATGAACACCTTTATCCAGACCTCGACCAGCCGAAACCCGGAAAACGCCGTGCAGGACCACCGCATTCCGGCAGAAAAGCCCTGGTCCGGCATCATCCGCAAGGGCCAGACCGTGCGGATCGAGGACAGCTACGGCCAGCAGGCCATCGACACGCTGTTCTACCGCGCCGACGACTACGCCGAGCGCTATTCCAGCCAGGATACGATGCGCTCGCAGGGTGCCGCCTATATCGGCACCGGCACAAAGATCATCTCCAACGAAGGTCGGGTCATACTGACCATGACCGCCGACAGCTGCGGCCGGCACGATACGTCCGCCGGCGCCTGCTCCTGCGAGAGCAATACCGTGCGGTTCGGTCACGGCACGAAGTACCTGCATGCCTGCCGCGACAACTTCGCGCTGGAAGTGTCGAAATACGGCATGGGCAAGCGCGACATCGTCCCCAACATCAATTTCTTCATGAATGTGCCAATCAAACCGAACGGCGAGATGACCATCGTCGACGGTATTTCCGCCCCCGGCGACTATGTCGAGCTGGTGGCCGAAATGGATGTGCTCTGCGTCATCTCCAACTGCCCGCAGGTCAACAATCCCTGCAATGGCTTCGACCCGACCCCCATCCGGGTTCTCGTCTGGGACAGCGAGAACTGACATGTTCAAGAAAGTTCTCATCGCAAACCGGGGCGAGATCGCCGTCCGGGTCATAAAGACGTTGAACCGGATGGGGATCGCCTCGGTCGCCGTCTATTCTGATGCCGACCGCTTCTCGAAGGCCGTCCTGATGGCCGATGAAGCCGTGCGCGTCGGCCCGGCGCCGGCGGCCGAAAGCTATCTGAATGTCGAGGCCGTCATCGCCGCCTGCAAGGAGACCGGCGCCGAGGCGGTCCATCCGGGTTACGGCTTCCTGTCGGAAAACATTGCTTTTGCCGAACAACTGGCCGCCGAAGGCATCACCTTCATCGGCCCGCGCCCGGAACACCTGTCGGCCTTCGGGTTAAAGCATCGTGCCCGCGAACTCGCCAAAGCAAGCGGCGTACCGCTCTTGCCCGGCAGCGATCTGTTGGGGAATGCCGACGAAGCGCTCACGGCAGCGCAGATCATCGGCTATCCGGTGATGCTGAAGAGCACTGCTGGCGGCGGTGGCATCGGCATGCAGCTTTGCCAGGATGCAGAAAGCCTGAAGGCCGCCTTCGAAAGCGTGCAACGGACGGCGCGCGCGAGCTTCGGCGACGCCCGCGTCTATCTCGAACGTTTCGTCGCCAAGGCCCGCCATGTCGAGGTGCAGATCTTCGGCGATGGCGAGGGTCGCGTGATCGCGCTTGGCGAGCGGGACTGCTCACTGCAACGGCGCAACCAGAAAGTCATCGAGGAAACCCCGGCTCCCGGCCTGTCTGATGCGGTCCGCGCCCGCCTGCATGCGGCCGCCGTCTCGCTCGGGCAATCGGTCGGCTATGCCTCCGCCGGCACCGTCGAGTTCATCTACGATCCGGCTCGCGAGGAATTCTATTTCCTTGAGGTCAATACCCGGCTCCAGGTAGAGCACCCCGTGACGGAAGCTGTCTTCGGCATCGATCTCGTCGAATGGATGATACGCCAGGCGGCCGGCGAGGATGTGCTTACGAGAGCCGCCGATCTCAAGCCGAAGGGCGCGGCGATCGAGGCGCGCGTCTATGCGGAAATGCCACATGCCGATTTCCGCCCGAGCGCCGGCCTGCTGACGGAAGTCGTTTTTCCCGCCGGTGCAAGGATCGACGGCTGGATCGAAACCGGCACCGAAGTCACGCCCTATTATGATCCCATGCTGGCCAAGGTGATCGTGACGGGCAAGGATCGGCCGGCAGCGATCGCGGCGCTGCAATCGGCCCTCTCGGCCACATCGCTTTCCGGCATCGAGACCAATCTAGAATATCTGAAAGCGATTGCCGCGTCCGAGCTTCTGGCCAGCGGCGGCGTAGCGACGACCGCTCTGCGCGAATTTTCCTTCATTCCAGACGTCATCGAGGTGATCGCGCCCGGCGCCCAGTCCAGTTTGCAGGAACTGCCCGGTCGCATCGGGCTCTGGCATGTCGGGGTGCCGCCGAGCGGGCCGATGGACGAGCGTTCCTTCCGCCACGCCAACCGGCTGGTCGGCAATGCCGACGAAACGGCGGCGCTGGAACTGACCGTGTCCGGCCCGGTGCTGAAATTCTTCGCCGACAGCCGCGTGGCGCTGGCTGGCGCCGTCATGCCGATGCGGCTTGACGACGAGCCGGTGCCCCACGACACGGCAATAGCGATCAGCGCCGGCCAGACGCTGACGATCGGTGCCATTTCCGGGCCGGGACAACGCGCCTACCTCGCCGTCGCCGGCGGCCTTGCCGCGCCCGTGGTGCTCGGTTCGCGTGCCACATTCGGCCTTGGCCAGTTCGGCGGCAATGCCACCGGCACGCTACGCGCCGGCCACGTGCTCCGTCTTGCCCGCACGGCCCAACCGGTCGCCAAGCCGGCAACGGAACCGGCGCCGCTCACCCGGATCTGGGAGGTCGGCGTCGTCTACGGCCCACACGGCGCCCCCGACTTCTTCCTTGAGGACGACATCGAGACGCTGTTCTCCACGCGCTATGAGGTGCATTTCAACAGCGCCCGAACCGGCGTGCGGCTGATCGGCCCGGCGCCGAAATGGGCCCGAACCGACGGCGGCGAGGCGGGCCTTCATCCCTCCAACCTGCACGACAACGCCTATGCCATCGGCGCGATCGACTTTACCGGCGACATGCCGATCATTCTCGGTCCCGATGGCCCAAGCCTCGGCGGCTTCGTCTGCCCGGCCGTGATCGCCCGTGACGAGCAGTGGAAGATGGGCCAGTTCAAGCCGGGAGACACGATCCGCTTCCATCCGCTCAAGCGCGCCGGCGACCCCGTCGCCGGACCAGTGGTGAAACATATCGCGGAGATCGCCGGATCGGCGATCATCGGCAGCAGCGATACGGGGCCGGTGCCGGTGGTCTATCGCCGCCAGGGCGATGATAACCTGCTCGTCGAATATGGGCCGATGGCGCTCGACATCGGGCTGCGCCTGCGTGTCCATCTGCTGATGCAGGCAGTGCAGGAAGCCCGCGTTCCAGGACTGATCGACCTCACCCCCGGTATACGCTCCTTACAGATCCACTATGACGGTGCGGCCCTCACCCGCATGCGGCTTCTCGGTCTTCTGGCGGAGATAGAGCGCAGCTTGCCGCCGGCCCAGGCCGTTAAGGTGCCGAGCCGCACCGTCCATCTACCGCTCTCCTGGAATGACCCGGAGGCGGAACTGGCGATGCGCAAGTATCAGGAACTGGTGCGGCCTAATGCCCCCTGGTGCCCGTCCAATATTGAGTTCATTCGCCGAATCAACGGATTGCCGGACGAGCAGGCGGTGAAGGACACAATCTTCAACGCGTCCTATCTGGTGATGGGGCTGGGCGACGTCTATCTGGGAGCACCGGTCGCAACCCCGCTCGACCCGCGCCACCGGCTGGTGACCACCAAGTACAACCCGGCCCGCACCTGGACACCGGAAAACGCCGTCGGTATCGGCGGCGCCTATATGTGCATCTACGGAATGGAAGGCCCCGGCGGCTATCAGCTGTTCGGTCGAACGATCCAGGTGTGGAACACCTGGCGCAAGACCGATGCGTTTGCCGAAGGAAAGCCGTGGCTGCTCAATTTCTTCGACCAGGTGCGCTTCTTCCCCGTCAGCCATGACGAGCTTACCGAGGCCCGCGCCGCTTTCCCGCATGGCGGCTATCCGGTCACCATCGAGGAAACAGAATTCTCCTACGCCGACTATGAAGCAGAGATCACCGCCAATGCGGCTCTGATCGGCGCCTTCAAGGCCAATCAGCAATCCGCCTTCGAGGCGGAGCGGCAACGCTGGAAGGACGAGGGACTGGACAGCTTCGTCGGAACGGATGCCGGTGTCGCCGATCTTGCTGGGGATGTTCCGGCCGGCTGCTTCGGCATCGAAAGCGCTGTTCCCGGCAATATCTGGAAACTGCTGGTCGAACCCGGCCAGACGCTTGCCGCAGGCGAAACACTCGCCATCATCGAATCCATGAAAATGGAAATCACCGTGACCACCCATGCCGCCGGGCGTGTGCGAGATTTGCGCGCAGGCCCTGGGCGCACAGTCAAAGCAGGCGATGTCATCGCCATACTGGAGGACCTATGATGCTTCCCCTCATGCTCGATCTCGCCTCGCTGAAGGTGGCCTATGCCGACGGATTGACACCGCTCGCACTCGTCGAGGAGATCATCGCCCGGCGCAAGGCGTCCAGCGATCCGGCGATTTTCATCACACCCACCCCGGACGACGACCTGCGCGCCGCCGCGATCGCCCTGATGCAGCGCGCATCCGAGCCCAACAGCCTGCCGCTCTGGGGTGTGCCCTTCGCGGCGAAAGACAATATCGATGTCGCCGGGTTACCGACCACCGCCGGCTGTCCGGCCTATGCCTATGAACCGAAGGAGGACGCAACGGTCATTGCCCGGCTGAAGGCGGCAGGCGCCATCGTCATCGGCAAGACCAACCTCGATCAGTTCGCCACCGGCCTCAACGGCACCCGCTCTCCCTATGGCGCGTCGCGCTCGGTCTTCGATCCGGCTTATGTCTCCGGCGGCTCGAGTTCCGGCTCGGCCGTGGCCGTTGCCTCCGGTCTGGCAAGCTTCGCGCTTGGCACCGATACGGCCGGCTCGGGCCGGGTGCCTGCGGCCTTCAACAATCTGGTCGGCATCAAGCCGACGCCGGGGCTGGTGCCGAATACCGGCGTCGTGCCGGCCTGCCGTAGCGTCGATGTGGTCACGGTTTTTGCCGCAACTGTTGGTGACGGATTGTCGATCCGCAAGGTAATGGACGGATATGACGCGGCCGACCCCTTTTCGCGCAAGGCAGAACCGGTCGCCCTCCCAGCCTCCGGGCTCAGGATCGGCGTGCTGGACGACGCAGAGCGCGAATTCCATGGCAACAAGGACGTGGAAGTCCTCTACGATGCCGCGATCGAGCGGGCGAAGTCGCTCGGCGCGACCATCGTGCCGTTCGACTACGCGCCATTCCGCCAGGCCGCCGAACTGCTCTATAACGGCCCCTGGGTGGCCGAGCGGCTGGCGGCGGTGAAGGATTTTATCGCCACCAATGCGGAGGACTTCGATCCGACAGTCAGGACCATTATCGAAGGCGCCCGCACCTACAACGCCGTCGACGCCTTTGAAGGTCGCTACAAGCTGGAAGCCCTGCGGCAGATCACATTGGCCACCTGGGAAACGGTCGACGTGCTGATGCTGCCGACCTCGCCGACCACCTATACCGTAGAAGAGATGCTGGCCGATCCCATCGCCAGGAACGGTCACTTCGGCCGCTATACCAATTTCGCCAATCTGTTCGGCTATGCGGCGATCGCCGTACCCGCCGGCTTCGACGGCAAGGGGCATCTGCCCGCCGGCATCACGCTGTTCGGTCCCGCCTTTTCCGACGATGCGCTTGCTCCCTTCGCCGATGCCATGCACCGCACGCTCGCCGCAGGCATGGGCAAGGACAAGACGGCGGCCATTCCTGGAGCAAGCCGTGTGCAGGCCTTGGACGACGGTTTTGTGCCGATCGTGGTTGTCGGCGCGCACTTGACCGGCATGCCGCTCAATCATGAACTCACCGGGCCGGGCGGCAAGCTCGTCAAGACCTGCCGAACCGCGCCGGATTACCGCCTCTACGTCCTGCCCGACACCACGCCGCCCAAGCCGGGCCTCATCCGCGAACCAGGTTTCGCCGGCAAGGGCCTTGAAGTTGAAGTCTGGAAGGTGACACCGGCAGCATTCGGGCGCTTCGTGCAGAACATTCCGGCCCCCCTTGGCATCGGCAAGGTCACGCTTGACGATGGCAGCCAGGTCTCGGGCTTTCTCTGCGAGGGCCACGCGATTACCGGCGCCCGCGAGATCACCGAACTCGGCGGCTGGCGGGCTTATATGAAGGAGAAGACGGCAAACGCCTGACAACGGCCGCGGTATTCATAAAGGCCTTCGGCTTACGGTTTCTGCTGTCGCTCGAACGCGACGGGCGACAGCAGGCCGTTTCATACAGGATTTGGAAGGAGATAATACCACCAACCGCAGCCTGATCCGAACGGTGAAGCCGAACCATTGATACCCATCCGTCGGCCCCGTTCGTCTGTTGCGTATTCTACAACGATCACTGCCGATCGTGCCGATATAAAATGTGCACATTACACTTGACCAAATTGATCAATACCATAGCAAAAATAGCACATAATTGCGCTTTCGGCCAACAACATCGATCGATAGCCTCTTGGAATGCAGTTCGCGCAGGAGAAGTTCACGATGTCATCAAGCTTGCCGTCAGAAAAAGCGCTCGTCCCTTTCGTCAGCGTCGAAAACATGATGCGCCTAGTTCATCACATCGGCATCGAAACCATGTTGGCGGAACTGGCCGACTTCATCGAGGCCGACTTCCTCCGCTGGGAGCGGTTCGACAAGACACCGCGGGTCGCCTCCCATTCACGCGAAGGGGTGATCGAACTGATGCCGACTTCGGACGGCGAAATCTACAGCTTCAAATATGTGAACGGCCATCCAAAGAACATGGCGCAAGGTTTGCAGACCGTCACCGCCCTCGGCCTTCTGGCGGAAGTCTCGACCGGTTATCCAGTGCTGCTGACGGAAATGACGCTTTTGACGGCGCTTCGAACCGCCGCCACTTCGGCCATGGTTGCCCGCAGGCTGGCGCCGAAGGGCGCCCGAACCATGGCGATGATCGGCAACGGCGCCCAAGCCGAGTTCCAGGCGCTCGCCATGAAGGCCGTCTGCGGCATCGACCATGTCCGGCTCTTTGACATCGATCCGCTGGCGACCGCCAAAGCCGCGCGGAACCTTGCCGGAAAAGGACTGACGGTCACCAGTTGCACCTCGTCCCAAGCCGCGACCGAAGGCGCCCAGATCATCACCACCTGCACCGCAGACAAGCAGCTTGCCACGATCCTGACCGACAACATGATCGGCGCCGGCGTCCATATCAACGCCATCGGCGGCGACTGCCCAGGTAAGACCGAACTGCACCGGGATATTCTCAAGCGCGCCGACACCTTCGTCGAATATCCGCCGCAGACCCGTATCGAAGGCGAGATCCAGCAGATGGATCCCGACTACCCCGTAACGGAGTTCTGGCAGGTCCTGACCGGGCAGGCCGAAGGCCGCCGCGACAACAGCCAGATCACCCTGTTCGACAGCGTTGGCTTCGCCATTGAGGACTTTTCCGCGCTTCGATATGTCCGCAGCAAGCTCGACGCGACCGGGCTCTATCAGGAACTGGACATCATCGCGGACCCCGACGATCCGCGCGACCTGTTCGGCATGCTTCAGCGGGCGAAGTAAAGCGGGGCAAGGCGGTCTGGTCTGGATATTCCACTCAGGCTCTCTGGCCGTGGTCATGATGGATCCCACCCTGGAAAGCCGAATTCCCCCGGTAGAAGATAAGTACCGCCCTTTGTTTTCAGGATCGCTTTTCGTCGATCGACTGGGCGATGTATTGCGCCCGCTTGGCATAGTCGGGATTGGGCCAATAGACGGAACCGCCGCAGTGTCCCATTTCCACGCCGCCAGATGATCGTCCCGAACATAGAGGCGCGGCCTGGTCATGACCAGCAGGTTGATGGCGAAGACTTCTTCTCGCCGCTCCAGACCGCCGGGCTGTATCTCTGGAAATCGGCATCTGGTGAGAGCCTACGTTTCACCCAAGGACTTTTTGGCGAGTTTGACATGTGTCAAAACATCCCGGCGACACGTCGAGTAGCATTGTACGCGTAAAGGTAACATGACTCTAGAAGAGGCACGCAAAACGGGTTGCCCGGACGGGTGCTGTAAAATTTATTTTCAACCCAGGGAGTGAAAACATGAGTGCTACGGATATTGATGCGAAACCCGCATCCGAGGCAAAACTATCCAGCAAGCTAGGTGTGGTGCCACTTGTCGCTCTGGTCGTTGGTTCGATGATCGGCGGCGGCGTTTTCAGCCTGCCGCAGAATATGGCCAAGGGCGCATCTCCGGGGGCCGTCCTCATCGGCTGGCTGATCACCGGCATTGGCATGCTGGCGCTGGCCTTCGTCTATCAAGGCCTTTCGACTCGCAAGCCGAAACTCGATGCCGGTCCGTATGCTTATGCTCGCGCTGGCTTTGGCGATTTCGTCGGCTTCAACAGTGCCTGGGGCTATTGGCTCAGCGCCTGGATCGGCAACGTCTCTTATGTCGTGCTGATCTTCGGTGCCCTCAGCTATTTCTATCCTGCCTTCGGTGCCGAGGGAAATACGACCCAGGCGATCATCGGGGCATCAATTGTTCTTTGGGCTACCCATGCGCTTGTCCTGATGGGCGTCAGGGAGGCCGCGATCATTAACGTCGTCACCACGACCGCCAAGCTGCTGCCGATCCTGCTCTTCATCCTGCTGGTGACGGTCGCGTTCAATCTACCGAAATTCAGCTTCGACTTCTGGGGCGCGCAAACGCCGGATCTGGGCAGCGTCATGGCGCAGGTCAAAAGCACCATGCTGGTAACGCTTTGGGTCTTTATCGGTATTGAAGGCGCAAGTGTCGTCTCGGGCCGCGCCGCAAAACGCGCGGATATCGGCCGTGCCACGATCATCGGCTTTATCATTGCCCTCGCCGCCTACCTGTGTGTGTCGCTTCTTTCCTTCGGCATCATGAGCCAGCCGGAACTGGCTGCCCTGCCGGCTGCGGCCTCCATGGCCAATGTGCTTGAGCAGGCCGTCGGCCCTTGGGGCTCGGTCGTCGTGCGTATCGGGCTTGTCATCTCGGTTGCCGGTGCATTTCTGAGCTGGACCGTGTTTGCGGCCGAAATCCCTTATCGCGCAGCGAAAGAAGGCATGTTGCCGGCTGTGTTTGCAACCGAGAACAAGAATGGGTCGCCAGCCGGCTCGCTGTGGATCACCAATATCTTCGTACAGATTTTCCTGATCGTCACACTTTATGCCAACTCGACCTATCTCGCTTTGTTCTACATCGCATCGACCGCCATTCTGGTTCCCTATGTGCTCTCCGGCGCCTATGCCTTCAAGCTGGCCCTCAGCGGAGAAGGCTACAGGGAAGGTGAGCGTCGTGGCCGCGACATGTTCACCGGTGCACTGGCGACCGTCTATGGCGCATGGCTCATCTATGCGGCTGGCCCCAACTACCTGCTGATGTGCGCGATTCTCTATGCAGTCGGCGTTCCAGTCTACTGGTTTGCCCGGTCAGCACGCGGCGAGAAAGCCTTCTCGGGCATTGAATCCCTGATCGGCGTCGGCATCGTAATCGCGGCGGTTATTGCCGGGTACCTGATGTGGACCGGTGCTATCAGCGCCCTTTGAGCCCTCAAACATTGGAGCGATCAAATGAACGCGAATGCGAAACTTGGCGTCCACTCCGAAACCGGAAAACTGCGGCAGGTCATTGTCTGCCGCCCCGGTCTTGCCCACAGACGCCTCACGCCTGCCAACTGCCAGGAACTGCTGTTTGACGACGTTTTCTGGGTCAAGCAGGCCCAGAAGGATCATGATGTGTTTTCCGCCACCATGCGCGGCGAAGGCGTCGAGGTGCTCGACGTCAATGTGCTTCTGGCGGAAACGCTGGACACTAAAGAAGGCCGCGCCTTCGTGCTTGATCATAGAGTCAACGCCGATCAGGTCGGCGTTGGCATGATGGACGAATTGCGTGCCTGGATGGAAGAACTGCCAGGCACAAAGCTCGCGGAATACCTGTTGGGCGGATTGGCGGAAGACGATCTTCCGTTCACGCCGACCGGCCTGTTCGGCAGCTATCTCGGTCATCACGGCTTCATATTGCCGCCACTGCCGAATGCACTGTTCACCCGTGACAACTCCGCCTGGATCTATGGCGGGGTGACGGTGAACCCGATGTACTGGCCTGCGCGCCGTCCGGAAACACTGCTCAACACGGCGATCTACAAGTTTCACCCCAAGTTTGCCGGAAAGGTTGACATCCATTGGGGCGACCCGACGAAGGAACATGGGCTGGCGACGCTGGAGGGCGGCGACATCATGCCGGTCGGCAATCGCACGGTTCTGGTCGGCATGGGCGAGCGGTCGTCACCGCAAGGCGTCGGACAATTGGCGGAAGCCCTGTTTGCCAAGGGTGTGGTTGATCGCGTTCTCGCCTTCCGTATCCCGAAATCACGTGCCGCCATGCATCTCGACACGGTGTTCACGCTGTGCGGCGGCGATGTGGTGACGACCTTCAAGGAAGTTGCCGACGAGTTGGTCTGCTACGATATTCGCCCTGGCGACGGTAAGGCACCGCTATCTTTCCGCCATGACCCGCGCCCGATCTTCGAGATCGTTGCCGAAGTACTTGGCTATAAGAAACTGCAAATCGTGCCAACCGGCGGCAATACCGAAGAGGAGCGAGCCCGCGAACAGTGGAACGACGGCAACAATGTGCTGGCTTTGCGTCCCGGCGTAGTGGTCGGCTATGACCGCAACGACGATACCAATGCGGCCCTCAAAGCCGTCGGCATTGAGGTTCTCGCGATTCCCGGCGCAGAACTTGGCCGTGGCCGCGGTGGTGGACACTGCATGAGCTGCCCGACCATCCGCGATGCAATCTGATTTCAAGGGATCGAGACAATGGCTTTCAATCTGAAAAACCGCAGCCTTCTAACGCTGCGCGATTATACTCCGCGAGAGATCAGTTTCCTCGTGAAGCTCGCGGGCGACCTCAAGACCGCGAAATATGCCGGCACCGAAGTCCCCACGCTTCAGGGCAAGGATATCGCCCTGATTTTCGAGAAGGATTCGACCCGGACCCGCGTCGGTTTCGAGGTCGCCGCCTACGACCAGGGCGCTCGTGTCACCTATCTGGGGCCAACCGGCAGCCACATCGGCCACAAGGAATCGGTCAAGGACACCGCCCGGGTTCTGGGGCGAATTTATGATGCGATCGAATATCGCGGATTTGGTCAGGAGATCGTCGAGGAACTGGCCAAATATTCCGGTGTCCCGGTCTATAATGGATTGACC
Organism: Paenirhizobium naphthalenivorans; assembly: GCF_007992095.1. Taxonomy (GTDB): domain Bacteria; phylum Pseudomonadota; class Alphaproteobacteria; order Rhizobiales; family Rhizobiaceae; genus Allorhizobium; species Allorhizobium naphthalenivorans. The sequence goes on along the minus strand of NZ_BJZP01000022.1, from coordinate 6,569 downwards.
AAGGAATTCCACCCAACCCAGATCTTGGCGGACTTCCTGACCATGCAGGAGCATGTCGAAAAGCCGCTGCACCTGGTGTCCTACGTCTTCATTGGTGACGCAGCCAATAACATGGGCGACAGCCTGCTGATCGGCGGCGTCAAGATGGGCATGGATGTGCGGCTTTGCGCGCCCAAGGCTTGTTGGCCATCAACGGAAATCCAGGATGAGGCCCGGGCCATTGCCACGGAAACAGGCGCGCGGATCATGATTACCGAGGACATCGATGCCGCGGTGAAAGGCGTGGATTTCGTCTATACCGATGTCTGGGTCTCCATGGGCGAACCGAAGGAGAAATGGGCCGAGCGGATCAAGCTGCTGATGCCCTATCAGGTCAATGCGGCGCTGATGGCCAAGACCGGCAATCCGCGTACGCGGTTCATGCATTGCCTGCCGGCTTTCCACAATACCGAAACCTCCGTCGGTGCCGACATCGAGGCGCAATTCGGCATCAGTGCCATGGAAGTCACCGAAGAAGTGTTCGAGAGCCCCGCCTCGATCGTCTTCGATCAGGCCGAGAACCGGCTGCACACGATCAAGGCGGTGCTTGTCGCCACGCTGGGAGCCTGACATGCTGGTGGTCGCCGCTCTGGGTGGCAATGCCCTGTTGAAACGCGGTGAACCGCTGACGGCGGAGGCGCAGCGCGCCAATGTGAAACGGGCGGCCGAGGCCTTGGCGGCCATCGTCCGGGCCGGACACCGGCTGGTGGTTACCCACGGCAACGGGCCGCAGGTCGGGCTTCTGGCTTTGCAAGGCGCGTCCTACAAACCGGACGAGGCCTATCCGCTCGATGTGCTCGGCGCCGAAACCGAGGGCATGATCGGCTACATGATCGAACAGGAGTTGGAGAATGCCCTCGACCACAACCGGTCGGTGGCAACGCTGTTGACGCAGGTCATCGTCGATCACCGCGATCCGGCCTTCGGCAAGCCGACGAAATTCGTCGGCCCCGTCTATGAAAAGGAAGAGGCGGAAACACGGGCCAGAGCCGCAGGTTGGGCGATTGCCGCCGATGGCGCCAAATGGCGCCGCGTCGTCGCCTCTCCCAAGCCCGTCGAGATTCCGGATCTGCGCGTGCTGAAGCTGCTGCTGGATCAGGGGGTGATCGTTATCTGCACCGGCGGCGGCGGTATTCCGGTCGTGCAGCGCGACGATGGTAGTCTTGTCGGGATCGAGGCGGTCATCGACAAGGATGCGGCAAGCGCCCTGCTCGCCCGGCAGTTGAATGCCGATGCGCTCTTGCTGCTGACCGATGTCGATGCGGTCTATCACGACTTCGGCACGGAAAAGGCAGCGCGGATCACCCATCTGACCCCCGCTGAAGCCAAGGCGCTGGATGCTCCGGCCGGCTCCATGGGCCCGAAAGTCAGCGCCGGAATTGACTTCGCCATGAACGGTGGCTTCACAGGCATAGGCCGGCTCGAGGATGCGTTGGCCATTCTCGAAGGTCAGGCAGGCACGCGAATAGCCACGTCGACCTAGAGCGAGTCCGTTGAAATCGGAATCGGGCTGAGGATTCCTTTTCTGAACGAATTCTGATTCCATCGCTCCGACTGGCGATTTGGTCGGAAGCAATATGACCCGGGCGTTTGGCGATGGTCTCCGTAGCCGTGTCCTGGCAGCGTCATGTGATGGTAGGCGCGATCAACGGCGCCCTGATTTGGGATTGGCATTTCGACAACCATCGCCTGGACTGCCAGTGCGCGGGAGGTCGGTGACGCCGGCGAAACAGGGTCGGCGCGGCGGTTCACGCCTTGATGTCCACTACCGATACATCGCCCGGCTGCTCTAGCACGTGAGGCACTTCACAACAGTTGGGACAAGAACGCCCCGAAGGATGCCTAGGCTATTTTGCTGCAGATCGGCGCGGTTCAGATCTTCCAGGACCCGATGGTCGCCGGCACAAACGACATACAGGAATTGCCCAGGACCCACGATGCCATACGCGGGCAAAGACCGAGCTATGGCATCGCATCCTGACCCGCTACCTGCCACTTTACTTCCCGGAAGCCGACCGATTCCATCGCTGCTCGCGCACGGACTGATTTCTGGCGTTTCTCGAGATGCCCCCCTTCTCCACGCACCCCCTGGTCGGCAAGCGCCACGTTCGCCTTGAAAGCCGGACCGTGGTTCCGGCGCGGTCCGTCTCGTCATGGTCTCTCGTGCTTCCGGCATCTATGCCAAAGTCAGGCAGAAATTCCACTTATCCACGCTGTTCAAATTTCACGAACCAGCTCTATTCAGTGCCTCGCCACTGCCTTGCCCTCTGCACGGCCTCGGCGAAACGCTGCCGGTCGGCTTCGGACACGGAGCCGTCGGGCTGGAAGCGGCGGGCGTCCACGCGGGTGGTCGAGCCGTTGATGCCGGCGAGTTCGGCAAGGCCGAGCGCGGTCAGCTCGTGCATAGCCGGCACGATGATGGTGCGCCCGCTGGCAGAGGCAAGAAATTGCGCGAAGGATGCGCTCTGCGACAGGCCGCCATCGATGGAGATCGGAGCCGTTGCCGCAACCGCGTCACCCGCCGCCCCGATCAGGCCGACGGTCAGCATGGCAATGCCTTCCAGAATGGCGCGGACGAGATCACGGCGGTTCGTCGCGTGATCCATGCCGATAAAAACCGGCGCGGCCTGACGGTCCCACCACGGGGCCGCAAGTCCCGAAAGGGCCGGCACGAAGACGATGCCGCGGGAAAGTGCTGTGGGTCCCTCGAAACCGTCGAGTTCGACCACATCGTCATAAAGGCCGATGCGTTTCGCCCATTCCAGCGCCGATCCTGCGTCATAGACCCCGCCCTCGATAGCATAGACGGGAGCTTCGCCTTTTTTCTGCCAGCCGACGGTAGGCAGCAGACCACCGGTGCCGGGGAGCAACTCGCCGGTGACGGCGAGCAGAAAGGCGCCGGTGCCGAAGGTGACCTTGCAATCGCCGGGCTTGCGGCAGCCATGACCGTAAAGCGCCGCCTGCTGGTCGACGATCGAGACACGCACGGGCACGCCGGCGATCGCGCCGAAGCCCGCATCGACGGCGGCGATTTCCGGCAGGCACTCGATCGGCACGCCATGCAACGCGCACATCTCCGCGCTCCAGCTTCCTGCGGAAAGGTCGAGCAAGCCGGTACGCGAGGCGGTGGCGAGATCCGTGCGAAAGCTGCCGGCGAGCCTGTCGAGAAAGAAGGCATCGGTGGTCCCGAGCCTCAGCCGTCCTGCGGCATGAGCCGAGGCAACGGCGGGTATGTTCTGCAACAGCCAGGCGAGCTTGCTCGCGGAAAAATAGGGATCGAGCGGCAGGCCTGAGACGGCCCTCGACCTTGCCTCGGCTTCCGGGCCGAGGGCGGCAAGCGCATCGGCGGTGCGCGCATCCTGCCAGACGATTACGGGAGAAAGAGCCTTACCCGTTTCGGCATCCCAGGCAAGACAGCTCTCGCCCTGATTGGCGATGGCTATTGCATCGACTGGGCCTGCGGCGGCAAGGACGGCTGAAATATTGGCGAGCAGTTCCTCCGGGTCATGTTCCACCCAGCCCGAGGCCGGATGATGCTGTCCATGCCGGCGGCTTGCCGCGACATGGAAGCGTCCACCGTCTTCGATAACGAGGCAGCGGGTGGACGTCGTACCCTGATCGATGGCAGCGACACGCATCAGCCTTGCTCTCTGAAACGGAAATGGACGCTCCCGGCCTCTGTCGCGCCGGTGGAAACAGGAACCAGAATGCGGCGTTCCGGCAGCCAATGGCCTGTTCTGCTCCAGACCTCGTGGCCGTCGAGTTCCAGCGAAAGCCGGCCGCTGGCAGAGTGAAGGAAACGAAGCTGGAAATCGTGGAAGGCGGGAGTATTTCCCCCCCGTCTCACGAGGCTCGGAACCACGAGTTTCAGCGGTGCATCGAAGGTGACGGGCACGGGCTCGACCTTGGCGGGATCGTGGGCGAGGTCGGAGGCGAGTGCCGCACCGACCGCCCGCCCTTCCCGGAAGGCCCATCCGCCGGTCTCTATGGCGCGCAGCACATTGCCGCTGGCGAAATAGAGCGGGTTCGCCATGCGCCCCGTCTGGTCGATGGCGGCGCCACTGCTTCCCGACGCAACACCCAGCGGGGATTGCAGGAGAAGCGCTGCTTCAGGCGTGAAGCGTCCGGTGAAGAGAATGCCATCACAGGAAAAGGAGCGGGTGGTGCCATCCGTCAGCCGGACGGTCGCGGCCTCGACGCGCCCGCTTCCCTTGATGTCGACGATCTCGGCGCCGGCGTGAAAGGGAATGCCGGCGAGCGCGGGAAACAGAGTGAAAGGCTTGCGCGCCAGAGCCCGGCCTTCCGATTCGATCATCGCCACCGGCCGCGCGCCATGGGTCAGACAGGTCAGCACGGCAGAGAAGGAGACGAGTTCCGAGCCTACGATCAGCGGCCGCCTGAACGGCATCAGATGGTGAAAGGTGACATAGGCCTGCAGCGCGCCGGTGGTGACGATGCCGGTGGCGGGCCTGTCGCCGGAGACGAGCCGGGCGGAGCGCGGCATTTCGCGCGCGCCGGTCGCCAGCATCACCCGCCTCGCCTTCAGCACTTCGACCCCGAGCGGCGAGGTGACGGTAAGGCTTGCATCCTCGCCGAGCGAAACGGCGGAGTGCTGCGGGCGGATATCGACGCCGGCCGCCTCTGCCTCGCCTTGCAGACGTCTGCCGTAGGCGGCGCCGAAATAGACCCGGCCGAACTCGCGCATGCCGAAGGGCGAATGGCTGCAATGGCGGGTCGCGCCGCCGAGCCTGTCTTCCCGATCGAGCAGCATGACTTGGCCGACGCCGCGTTTTTTCAGTTCCAGTGCCGCGGCAACGCCGGAAGGGCCGCCGCCGACGATGATGACATCCGCGTCGAATGCGCTCATTTCGCCTCTCCTTCATCGACGGCAAGCGGCGCCGCCAGCTTTCCGGCGGTCAGGGCGGCAAGATGCGCATTGCAGTAGAAGCCCTGGCAGCGGCCCATCCCGGCGCGGGTGCGCCGTCTCAAGCCCCCGAAATCTCCCGGCGGAACGGGGCTTGTGAAGGTAGCCTCCACTTCCCGCCGCGTCACCAGTTCACAATGGCAGAGGATTTCGCCGTGATCCGGTCGCTGCCAGTCACGCTCCTCGGTTTCGGTGAGGTTCGGCATGACGATGGAAGGCAGTGATGCGGGCGGCATCAGCGGTTCGCCGAAGGTGGCGTGAAGCTCGACCGCATGGCGGGCGAGGCCGAGCGCGGCGGAAAGGCCGGTGGAACGGATACCGCCGAGCGTAATCGCCCGGGCTTCAGGACGGCAGGCAACCCGGTAGGCTTTCTTCTCGGTCGCGGGTCTCAGTCCTGCATAAAGCGCGGTCACGGGAATGCCTGCCAGTGCCGGCACGATTTCCGCGCCGCGGGCCAGTAGTGCCTTCAGCGTGTCGGCCTCGACGGTGGCGCGGACCCGGTCGTCCTGCTCTTCCGCCGTCGGGCCGATGATGACATTGCCGAAGGCGGTGGGGCAGACGACGATGCCCTTGGTGATTTCGGTCGGCACCGGCAGCACGATACGCGGCACATGTCGGAAGGCGGCCTTGTCCAGCACGACGAACTGGCCCTTGCGTGGATGAATGGTGAATTCCGGCGCGAAGCCCAGCTTTTCGTCCACCACATCGCCGTAGAGACCTGCGGTGTTGACGACGGCGCGGGCGCGTACCTCGCCTGAAGATGTTTCAAGCGTCCATTCGCCATCGAACGTGCCCTTCAGCAGTTCGGTACTCCGGAGGAATTTTGCGCCCAGCGCGGCCGCCTGCGTGAGATAGGCAAGCGGCGCGGTCCACGGATCGATCACATGCTCGCCCGACACCTCGATGGCCGAGACGAGGTTTTCCGAAAGGCCGGGCATGGTGGCGCGGGCAGCACTTCCCGTCAAAAGCTTCAGCTCGGAAATGCCGTTGGCGCGACCGGTTTCCTCGATGGCTTCAAGCTTGTCGGCCTCCAATGCGTTCCAGGCGCAGACCAGCGCACCGGTCTCGACGATCCTGAGGCTCAGGCTTTCGCGGATCTCCAGATATTCCTGCCGTCCGGCCTTGACCAGTTCCAGCTCGAGGCTGTCCGGCGGCGCGTCGAAGCCGGTATGCAGAATGGCGCTGTTGGCCTTTGAGGCGCCCGACAGGATGTCGGCCCCCTTCTCGATCAGGACGACGCGGGCGCCTGCAAGCGCAAAGCGGCGTGCCGTCGCGCAGCCCACCACGCCCGCGCCGATGATGGCGACGTCGAAAATTTCCTGCGGTTTCGGTGGCGCGTTGGCGTGGAGCATGCCCGCTCCCTTTCATGCGGTGTCTTCCGGCCTGGATGCCGGGAAATTCGTATCAGGCGGCGGCGCGAAAGATCCGCGCCGCCAGTTTTCGTCTTGCCACGGAAAGTCGTGGCGAGAGGCGTACCGACCGCTCAGCGGTAGGGATAGCCGGCCTTTTCCATCGTTACGGCGTATTTCTTGAAGGCTTCGACCACCTTGCCGGCGCGCGGGCTGGAAGAGCCGATCTCATCCCAGAAGCCTTCGGCATCCTTAAC
>NZ_BJZP01000021.1 GCF_007992095.1 Paenirhizobium naphthalenivorans | reverse complement strand
TCGATCACCCATACTGATCCGCGATCAGTGGCGGAAATGGCGAATGCCGGTGAAGACCATCGCGACATTGTGCTCATCGGCCGCCGCGATCACCTCTGCATCGCGCATCGATCCGCCCGGCTGAATGACGGCGGTGGCGCCGGCGGCGATTGCCGCGAGCAACCCGTCAGCAAACGGGTAAAAGGCCTCGGAAGCAACGGCCGACCCTTTGGTCAGCGGCTCTGCAAGGCCGAGCGCCTTAGCCGCATCCTCGGCTTTGAGCGCTGCGATGCGGGCGGAATCGACCCGGCTCATCTGGCCAGCGCCGATGCCGGCGGTCTGACCGGCCTTAGCATAGATCACCGCGTTCGACTTGACGTGCTTGGCAATCTTGAAGGCAAACTTCATGTCCTCCAGCTCGGCCGGGGTCGGCGCGCGCTTGGTGACGACCTTGAGCTCGAGGTCCTCGACCATGACATTGTCGCGCGACTGGACGAGCAGGCCACCCGAAACCGTCTTCGCAACGATACCGCGGGCACGCGGGTCCGGAAGTGCGCCGGTGGTGAGAAGACGCAGGTTCGGTTTGGCGGCGATGATCGCCTTCGCCTCGTCGGTAACGGACGGAGCTATAATGACCTCGGTGAACAACTTGACGATCTCTTCGGCCGTCGCGGCGTCGAGCATCTGGTTAAGAGCGATAATACCACCAAAGGCCGATGTGGAATCGCAAGCCAGCGCCCGCCTGTAGGCCTCGACCAGACTCGGGCCGGTTGCCACACCACAGGGATTGGCGTGCTTGATGATGGCGCAGGCTGGACCATTCTCCGGCGGGAATTCGGCCACCAGCTCGAAAGCGGCATCGGTGTCGTTGATGTTGTTGTAGGACAGTTGCTTGCCCTGGAGCAGGGTCGCGGTGGCAACACCCGGACGCTGGTCGCCGGTAACGTAGAAACCGGCGCTCTGGTGCGGGTTTTCGCCGTAGCGCATGGCTTCCTTCAGCACGCCGCCGATCGCGCGATACTGCGGCATGTCAATCGATAGCGCCTCGGCAAACCAGTTGGAGATCACCGAATCGTAGGCGGCGGTGCGGGCAAAGGCCTTGGCGGCCAACTTCTGGCGCAGCGCATAGGTCGTCTGGCAATCGTCCGCCTTCAACGCTTCAAGCAGCGCCGGATAGTCGGATGGATCGGTGAGCACGGTCACATAGGCATGGTTCTTAGCCGAGGCGCGGATCATTGCCGGACCGCCGATATCGATATTCTCGACCGTCGTCGGATAGTCGCCGCCAGCTGCACGGACTTCCTCGAAGGGATAGAGGTTGATGACCGAGAGATCGATGCTCTCAATGCCGTGCTCGCGCATTGCAGCGACATGATCCTCGTCGTCACGGATCGCCAGCAGGCCACCATGCACATTCGGGTGCAGCGTCTTGACGCGGCCGTCCATGATTTCCGGAAAGCCCGTCACCTCGGAAACGTCGATGACCGGTAGACCAGCGGCGGCGATCACCTTGTGCGTGCCACCGGTCGACAGCAGCTTCACGCCCATGGCATTCAATGCTTGCGCCAGCTCCACAATGCCGCTCTTGTCGGAAACCGACAGCAGGGCGGTGCGGATTTTGACGCGCTCGGGAACGGGAATTTTCTTGGATACGACGGCCATGGTTCTGCTCCGATCTGAGGTGCCGCGCCGCGTGAAGATGGGAGATCGCGAGCGCGATGCCGCCGCCTAGCACAGCTTACCCAAGGATGGAACCATTCTATGCGTGATGGGCGAGAAACCAGCGTATTTCCGGGCCATGGAAGGCCACTTCCAGCTGCTGCGAGGGCCGAATGCCGGAAGCGTCGGCGAAGAACACGTCCTCACCGATCTCGAGTGTGCCTGCCGGAACAGAGAAAGTCCAGCTCTCGCCGTCCGTTGCCATCAGCCGGATCCTCCGCTCGTCGATGCGCTCCAGCATGATCGCGGGATGAATGTGAAAGCGGGCAATGGCCGGCTCGGACAGCGCCTCGGTTTCGGGCGTACCGTCCGCATGCAGGAACCGGTCGCGCCCGGCGATCTTGTTGCCGGCTTCGTTGATGCGGATCTCGCGCTCATGCAGCACACCGAACTTGCCGAGATAGCCGTCGTGGTTGGCACAGAGGCGGTCGCTGGCGTCCGGGCCGGTCTGACGCGAGACATCGACCTTGGATACACCGGAAATCATCACCGGACCGAGAAAATCGGACTCGGAAAAGCGAGCCGAAGAGGCCGTTCCGACGCAGACAGTGGAATGGGCAGCCGTGGTGCGGGCGAGTTGGCGCAGTTTTTCACCGGCAAAGCGCGGCGAGCCGCTGTTGACGATGAAACGGTGCCGACCGGAGGACAGCTCGAAGGAGAGACAGCCGGCATGCGCCGTACGCGTCAGTTCGGACGAAAGCGGCAAACCGGTATCGATCAGCAACACCGTACTGCCGGCGGCCATCCGGTGATACTGTGAATGAGGCAGCGCCTTGAACGGTTTACCCGCTGTCTCGTCATAGCGCAGCACGGACATGAGATCATTGGCAAGCGTCGAACTTGCCCCGTTGAACAAGGCGAGGTCGCCACTCTGATGGCGGAAGAAACGGATCGCCGGATACATGCGATCGATCGCCGGGATCAGCTTCGCCGGCACGTCATGGCCAAGGTTGATGTAGGTCTGCCGCAACGGCAAGAGATCGAACAGGAGATCGACCGCCGCCTGGGGGTTGCGCGACACATGGCCTCCGTCCGGCAGAATCTGCCGCTCGAGTTCGCGGTCGAGTTCGCGCGCCGCCCTGCGGAGCCGGGTCACGCGCGTTTCCATCGAGATCGATGCCATGGCGAGCGCTATGCGCAACCTGAGACGCGGTAGACCGGCCGGCGCGTGACCCACCAAGCGACGCATGTAGCGGACCTGGAAGGACAGGCTCGCGAGAAAGCGGCGGTAGAAGGCGCTATCGGCGTCTTGGAGCACAACGGTGGAATGGGAAAGCCAGGCAATGACCCGCTGAGCGAGCACATCGGCTTCCCAGGCAACTCCATCGACCCGCGATCCATGCAGATCGATCCAATCATCAAGAATGGCACGGGCATTGGCGCAGGCTCCCGCACTCTTGTCGGCACGAATATGCCGGAGCCAGGAAAAACTGTGGAGCCTCACAGCGAAATGGTAAGACGGCAGTTCCAGCAGGAAGGGCGACTGGTTTCCGGCATCAAGAACGCGCCCCGCCAAGGGGAACCGCCCCTCGTAGATTTCTTCCGCAACGAAGGGATCAATGGCACGCAGATCGGTCGGAGCAACGATGAGGCGGCCCGTGCCAGTTCCCGGAAGGCTGACCGATAATGCCCGAGGCTGTTGTAGAACACGGGCGAGCCATCGCCGGGTTTGGGCGAGATAGAGATAGACCAACCTTTGGCGTTGCGTCAGTCGCATCGTCTTCCCAAGCCGTGGCACAGGACCCGATCCGGCAGGGTCGTCGCCTCCGACCGTCCCGCCTTGATCCGCTCTGTCGCCTGCCTTGATGACCGGGCCCTGCCCGTCAACATGTCGCCGCAGCACCCGCCCGATGAGGCGCCGAGTGCGCATTCCTTCAAGATCCAACAATTCTAATGAAATTTCCGTTAAATTTTAGCGATTACACAAGCATAGAAGCCGTCGACGCCTCCATCGCTTCCCAGCATGGCCGGAGTCGTTCGTATTTCGCCGCGCGGTGTGATCGCTTCCTCCAGCCCAGGCCAATCCTGCGGTGCGACCGGAACAAGGCGGAAGTCCGGATTGTCGGCAAGGACGCGAGCGACCATGTCTTCGCCTTCAAGCGGATCGAGCGAGCAGTTGGAAAAGACCACGCGCCCACCGGAGCCGACCAGAGTCAGGGCATGGCGAAGCAACTTCTCCTGGAGCTCCGCCAGCTTGGCAATGTCGGCCGGCCCCTTGGTCCAGGCAACATCGGGATGGCGCCGCATTGTGCCGGTCGATGAGCAGGGCGCATCGAGAAGGACGGCATCGAAAGGCTGGTCGGGGTAAAAGTCGAGAAGGCTGGCGAGCACGCAATCGGCCTTGAGACCCAGGCGAGCGAGATTGCCCTCTAGCCGCTTGAGGCGGGATTGCGATTGCTCCACGGCGGTCACGGCGGCGCCCTGGTTGATCAACTGCGCCGTCTTGCCGCCGGGGGCAGCACAGAGATCGGCGACGCGTTTGCCACGAATATCGCCGAACAGGCGGGCGGGAATGGCGGCGGCGGCATCCTGCACCCACCATGCACCATCCTCGAACCCTTCAAGGGTCGGGATCGCACCGCGGAACTTCTCCAGCCGTACGCTGCCGGTTGGCAGGACCTTGCCGTTCAGCCTTTCGGCCCAGCCTGCGGCATCCTGCTTGACCGTCAAATCGATCGCCGCGGGCTGAAGCTGAGCTTCGGCGATGGCCAACGCAGCGTCTCGCCCGTAGATGGCAGTCAGTCGGTCGAGGAACCAAGCAGGCAGACAGGGAAGCGCCGCGACGCTTTCGATGAGCGCCTCCTTCTCGCGTCCGATACGGCGCAAAAGGGCATTCACCAGCTTGGCGAAACGACGGTTGCGCGGATCGCGATTGGCCTGTTCGACGGCAAGATCGACCGCCGAATGATCCGGCACCTCGAGGTAGAGCATTTGAGCGGCCGCGATGATCAGCAGATGCTTGAGCGAACGGGCACCTTCTGGCAGCGGCGTATCGAGCAGGCTGTCAAGAATAGCTTCGATCCGCGGAAGATGCCTCAGCGCGCTGTGCAGAATGGCCCGCACCAGCGATCGGTCAGCCTCGGAGAGGTTGCGGATCGCGGGATTGCCGTGTTCGCCATCCAGCATACCATCCAGCGAGGTCTTCTTGTCGATGACCGCACTCAGGATCCGGGTGGCCGCGATCCGGGCATCAAGCCCTGCCTTTTCGATGGGGTCAGGTCGGCGAGCCGAACCTGTCGGCCTTCCCGGCTTGGTATTTTTCGATTTTCCGCGCGATTTCTCGTCGTTCAAGACCATGGACCCTTGGGTGATTCGGAGCCGCCGCGACCCCACCCCGTATTCGGGACGGAACGCGCCTTGCGGGGCGCATTAGCAGTGCGTTCCGGCCACGTCGATCCCCCAGAACCGCTTTCCGGCATGTCGAGCAAGGCCGCGATACGATTTTCGGTGTTCGGGTGGGTGGAAAAAAGGTTGTCCATCCGCTGGCCGGAGAGCGGATTGATGATGAACATATGTGCTGTCGCGGGATTACGCTCGGCATCGTAATTCTCGATGTGCGAAGCATCACCGGCGATCTTCTGTAGGGCAGAAGCGAGAGAACGCGGACTGCCGCAAATCTGGGCGCCGCGCCGGTCTGCCGCATATTCGCGCGTGCGGCTGATCGCCATCTGCACCAGCATGGCCGCCAGGGGTGCAACAATCATCGCGATGAGCACGCCAACGAAGCCGAACGGATTGTTGCGGTCGTCGCGGCTACCGCCGAACAGGAAGGCGAAGTTCGACAACATGGAGATGGCGCCGGCAAGTGTCGCCGTCACCGTCATGGTCAGGGTATCGCGGTTTTCGACATGCGCAAGTTCATGCGCCATGACGCCAGCCACTTCCTCGGGAGTCAAGCGTTGCAGGAGACCGGTCGAGGCTGCGACCGCGGCGTTTTCGGGGTTGCGACCCGTCGCGAAGGCGTTGGGCTGGGGACTGTCGAAGACATAAACGCGTGGCATGGGCAGGCCAGCATTCGCCGAAAGATCTCGGATCATGTAGTAGAACTCGGGAGCGGTGCGCTCGTCGACCTCCTGCGCATGGTAGGTGGACAGCACCATGCGATCGGAGTTCCAATAGGAAAAGAAATTCATCGCCGCCGCGACGACGAAGGCAATCAGCATACCGCTCTGACCGCCAATCAGATAGCCGACTCCCATGAACAAGGCCGTCATAAAGGCGAGCAGCATGGCGGTACGCATGAAATTCATCGCTTTTCTCCGTCCTTACGCGCAAATCGCGGGTCGACGCTTGGTTGACGCGCCCGACTGCACTAGATGTAAACGGCCTTCAGCAAGTTTCAATGATGACCGGAACGAATCGGACATGAGCAGCAGCGCCGACAACGACAACCACCAGACCTCAGCGAACGAAACGCTCGCCGAACAGCCGCCTCGCAAGCCGCTCAGCGAAGCGGCAAAGCGAGCTCTGGCGGAGGCGGAGGAACGGAGAAGGGCCGAACAAAAGGCAGAACCTGCGCCCGAAATCGGCGGTCGCGGCGGCGCCGACCCCGCCCGCTTCGGTGATTGGGAGATCAAGGGCCGGGCTATCGATTTCTAACCTGAATAAAAGCCTATTGATCCCAATGCGTGATAGGAATATCTTCTCTTCATGCGTGATCTCCGGCCTCTCACCACCACCAAGTTCGTATTTGCTTTGCTGACCACTATCTCGGCAGCGGGCAATGTCGAAGGCAGCGAGAGGATTGCCGGGCCGGTAGCAGCCGAACTTATCCGCGTGATTGACGGCGATACCGTGCTGGTAAGCGCTACGCCCTGGCCGAATCATCACGTGACGACTTATGTCCGACTAAGAGGCATCGACGCGCCGGAATTGAAATCACACTGCCCGACGGTCCGCTCGGCAGCGCAACGGGCGCAATCCACACTCACGCAACTGCTTGAAGCTTCGCCCATCGTGGCGCTGCGAGACATATCGGGTGACAAGTACTACGGGCGCGTGGTCGCCGCGATCACGCTCGCTGACGGCAGCGATCCTGCCGATACCCTGCTTGCCGCTGGGATCGCCGTTCCTTACCACGGCGGCCGGAAAAAGCTGGCCGTCTGTCCCTGAAGCGGGAAGGGGAACAAGTCCTGGTTGACGAAGATGGTGGACAAGGGCGGTTCCATCGTCTTCAATCCCTGCATGATCAGCCCCACGGTTTACATGCCCTCCAGACACGCATTCGCCAAGTTGCTGATTGCGATGCTCCTTTTCTTGCCGCCGGTGGGCGCTGAAGCCAAACAGCCGAAGAATCCGGACTTTCCGATCTGGCTCGCTGCGGGGCGCACCTGCAAGCAGGTGGCGAATTGCGCCGAGGCGGTAGAACTCTGGTGCAGCGGTTATAGCCGCGCCGACGCCGACCACGATGGCATTCCTTGCGAGAACGTCTGCCACTCGCGCGACGAGGTCGACCGGATCCGCGGCACGATCGGCTGCTGACCGCGCAACATACAAAAGGCCCCTCCAAATGAACGGAGAGGCCTTTAAGCTTATGACGGCAGGATCGATCAGGCGCTTTTGTTCTGCCGGTTGGCGATCAGATCTTCGACGACGCTCGGATCGGCCAGTGTCGACGTGTCGCCGAGCGAACCGAAATCGTCCTCGGCGATCTTGCGCAGGATGCGGCGCATGATTTTGCCGGAGCGGGTCTTCGGCAGGCCCGGAGCGAACTGGATCTTGTCCGGTGTGGCGATCGGACCGATCTCTGTGCGCACGTGCTTGATGAGCTCCTGGCGAAGCGCCTCGTCACCCTCGTGCTCGGACATCAGTGTCACATAGCAATAGATGCCCTGGCCCTTGATCCCGTGCGGATAGCCGACGACCGCCGCTTCGGAGACGAAGTGATGCGACACCAGCGCCGATTCCACTTCGGCCGTGCCGAGGCGGTGACCGGAGACATTGAGAACATCGTCGACGCGACCGGTGATCCAGTAGTAGCCGTCCTCGTCGCGTCGGCAGCCGTCACCGGTGAAGTACTTCCCCTTATAAGTGGAGAAATAGGTCTCGGCGAAGCGATGATGGTCGCCGTAGATCGACCGCGACTGCCCCGGCCAGCTGTCGATAATGCACAGGTTGCCATCGGCGGCCCCCTCGAGCACATTGCCTTCGTTGTCGACCAGCTGCGGCTTGACGCCGAAGAAGGGCAGGGTAGCCGAACCCGGTTTGAGATCGGTCGCGCCCGGTAGTGGCGAAATCAGGATGCCACCAGTCTCGGTCTGCCACCAAGTATCGACAATCGGCGACTTCTGCTCGCCAACGATGTTGTAATACCATTCCCAGGCTTCCGGATTGATCGGCTCGCCGACCGAGCCGAGCAGACGCAACGACGAACGCGACGAACGCTCGACGAACTGGTCACCGGCGCCCATCAGCGAACGAATGGCTGTCGGCGCTGTGTAGAAGACGTTGACCTTATGCTTGTCGATGACCTCCCAGAAACGGCCCTGATCGGGAAAGTTCGGCACGCCTTCGAACATCAGCGTCGTCGCGCAGTTGGCCAACGGTCCATAGACGATGTAGGAATGGCCGGTGACCCATCCGACGTCGGCCGTGCACCAGTAGATTTCGCCGTCCTTGTAGTCGAAGACGTATTCGTGCGTCATCGAGGCATAGACGAGATAGCCGCCGGTGGTATGCACAACACCCTTCGGCTTGCCGGTCGAACCGGAGGTATAGAGGATGAACAGCGGATCTTCCGCCTTCATCTTGGTCGGCGGGCAGTCCGGTTTCGCCTTGGCGGTTTCCTCATGGTACCAGAGGTCGCGGCCAGGCGCCCAGCCGGTCTTGCCGCCGGTACGACGGACAACGAGGACCTTGTTGACGATCACATACTGCTTGGCGGCGATGTCGATCGCCGTATCCGTGTTTTCTTTGAGCGGAACCGGCTTGCCGCCACGCAGCCCCTCATCGCAGGTGATGACGAAGGTCGATTCGCAGTCGACGATACGGCCAGCCAGCGCCTCCGGCGAGAAACCGCCGAACACCACCGAATGGATGGCACCGATGCGGGCGCAGGCGAGCATCGCATAGGCCGCTTCCGGGATCATCGGCATGTAGATGGTGACGCGATCGCCCTTCTTGACACCCTGTTCCTTCAGCACGTTGGCGAGGCGGCAGACATGTTCATAGAGCTGATTATAGGTGATCTTCTTGTCGATATAGGGGTTGTCGCCTTCCCAGATGATCGCGGTGCGCTCGCCATGGGTCTTCAGGTGACGGTCGATGCAATTGTAGGAAACGTTGGTGAGGCCATCCTCATACCACTTGATCGACACCTTGCCCTTAAAGTTGGTGTTTTTCACCTTGGTGTAGGGCTTGAACCAGTCGATCCGCTTGCCATGCTTGTCCCAGAATTTTTCCGGATTCTCAATGCTCTCTTCATACCACTTCAGGTATTTGTCCTTGTCAATAAGGGCACGATTCTTGGCCGATTTGAGCACCGGATAGATTTTGGCTGACATGAACACCTCCTCATGTTGACGCGCCAACTATTATTCAGGCCGCAGGCACTCCTCCCGAGACCCCTGTGCGTCATTCATAGCAGCTAAAGCCGCTACAGCAATTAGACAAAGGTCATTCGCAAGCAGATGAATTGCATTCGTTGACTTTTGCGGCTATATAGCCGTTGATTTCCGGAAATTGTGGTTGAGACCCACGGCCCGCGGCTCCCGGCGCGGACGCAGAGAAGGATTGTTTCCATGGCTCAGACATTGCTCATGCCAAAGGCGACGGCCGTATGGCTGGTCGACAACACAGCGCTGTCATTCGATCAGATCGCTCAGTTCTGCAAGCTGCACCCGCTTGAGGTGAAGGCGATCGCGGACGGCGAGGCGGCGCAGGGCATCAAGGGTCTCGATCCGATCGGCACAGGCCAGCTGTCGCGCGATGAAATCGCCCGCGCCGAAAAGGATCCCAACTATAAGCTGAAGCTCTCCGAGCCGAAGGTTCGCGTTCCGGAGAGCAAACGCCGCGGCCCACGCTATACGCCGGTGTCCAAGCGCCAGGATCGCCCGAACGCCATTCTCTGGCTGGTTCGCAACCATCCGGAACTGAAGGACGCACAGATCTCGCGTCTCGTCGGCACGACCAAGTCGACGATCGAACAGATCCGCGACCGCACCCACTGGAACTCGACCAACCTGGCGCCGATGGACCCGGTCACGCTCGGCCTCTGCAGCCAGATCGACCTCGACATGGAAGTGGAAAAGGCCTCGAAGGGTCGCCCTCTGCCGACCGCCGCCGAACTCGGCGCGACGCTGCAGTCGGCCAGCGAAACCGAGAACCTCGATTTCAGCTACCATGAAGAGAAAGAAATCGACGCAAATGCCGTCTTCGCCAAGCTGCAATCACTAAAGTCGGATCGCACCGAGGACGAGGACGACGATCGCTTCTGATCGTAACGTCGTCTGGAACGAAAAAAGCCCCGGTCAAACTGCTGACCGGGGCTTTTTCTTGCGTGGCGTTTACTGGGCCATGCCGTGCTCTTTAAGCACCACGGTGATCTCGTCGAGGATGGCCGGGTCGTCGATCGTCGCAGGCATCTTCCACGGCATGCCATCGGCGATCTTCTGCATGGTTCCACGTAGAATCTTGCCAGAACGGGTCTTGGGCAGACGCTCGACCTTCATCACGTTCTTGAAGGCGGCGACCGGTCCGATTTCGTCGCGCACGAGCTGCACGATCTCGCGCTCGATCGCCTTGAAATCGCGATTCACATTGTGCTTTAGCACCAGGAAGCCGCAAGGGATCTGACCTTTGAGCGCGTCGGCAATTCCGACCACCGCACATTCCGCGACATCCGGATGCATCGCACAGACTTCTTCCATCGCCCCCGTCGACAGACGATGCCCGGCGCAGTTGATGATATCGTCGGTGCGTGCCATGACGAAGACATAGCCGTCTTCATCGATGATGCCGGCATCAGCTGTCTTGTAGTAGCCAGGGAACTCATCAAGGCAGGACGAGCGGAAGCGCTCGTCGGCGCCCCAGAAAGTGACCAAACAGCCTGGGGGCAGAGGGAGCTTGACGACGATATTGCCGAGCGTGCCATGCGGCACCGAATGGCCGGCATCGTCGAGCACGTCGAGATCATAGCCCGGCATTGGCACGGCTGGAGAACCATACTTGACCGGAAGTAGACCGAGGCCCACCGGATTGGCGGCAATCGCCCAGCCTGTCTCAGTCTGCCACCAATGGTCAATGACCGGCACCTGAAGCATCTTCTCGGCCCATTTGATGGTTTCCGGGTCGGCGCGTTCACCGGCAAGGAAGAGCGTGCGTAGACCCTTCAGATCGTACTTTCGGACAAACTCGCCATCCGGATCGTCACGGCGGATCGCGCGGAACGCGGTCGGCGCGGTGAAAAGCGCCTTGACGTCGTGATCGGCAACAACACGCCAGAAAGTACCGGCATCCGGTGTACCGACCGGCTTACCTTCGAAAATGATCGTCGTGTTGCCAGCCAGGAGTGGAGCATAGACGATGTAGGAATGACCGACGACCCACCCGATGTCGGAGGCGGCCCAGAAGACCTCGCCCGGCTTCACGCCGTAGATATTCTCCATCGTCCAGGCAAGCGCCACCATATGGCCGCCGTTGTCGCGAACGACGCCCTTGGGCTGGCCAGTCGTGCCGGAGGTGTAAAGCACGTAAAGTGGATCGGTCGCGGCTACAGGCTCGCAGGCGGCGGGCGTGCCATTGACCTTCTCGACCTCGACCGCCTTTGCCAGGTCGACATCGCCATGCTCATAACGCAGCGGCGCATGAAGCTGGTCACGCTGCAACACGAAGGAGTATTCCGGCTTGACCTTCGCCATATCGACCGCGTGGTCGAGCAGCGGCTTGTAGGGGACGATACGGCCGGGCTCAAGGCCGCAGCTCGCGCTGATCACGGCCTTGGCGTTACAGTCATCAATGCGCGTCGCAAGTTCATGCGCGGCAAAACCACCGAACACCACCGAATGGATCGCACCGATGCGGGCGCAGGCGAGCATGGAGAACACCGCCTCGGGGATCATCGGCATGTAGATGATGACCCGGTCACCCTTGCCGATGCCATGATTCTTCAGCACCGCAGCAAACGCCGTAACCTCGGTCAGCAGGTCATCAAACGTGTAGCTCCGCTTTTCCCCAGTCATCGGACTGTCGTAGATGATCGCGTTCTGCGCACCACGTCCAGCGGCCACGTGACGATCGACACAATTGTGACAGGTATTGGTTTCCGCACCGGTGAACCAGCGTCCGTAAACGCCGGCATCGGCATCGAAGATCTTATCGGCGGGCTTGAACCAATCGAGACGGTTAGCCTGGTCCTTCCAGAAAGCTTCCGGATCTCCCATCCATGATTGATAGGTTTCCAGATAGTTACCTTGCATGAATCCCTCCCGATGCGACGCGAGACTATTGTTGGTTTTGCCGCAATACTAAGGATGGAACTGGCATCTGGAAAGTCAGACGAAAGCGGTATGCCCGCCCCGGTGGCAGACAGACCTATAGCCTCCGGCGCAAGAGCACTCGTCAGCGCGACCCGAAGATCGCCGACCCAACCCGAACGCTGGTCGCCCCAAACCCGATGGCAGTTTCAAAATCTCCGGACATTCCCATGGACAGTCTATCGAGACCGTTCTCCGCGGCAAGCTTGGCCAGCAACGCGAAATGCGGTCCGGGATTTTCGTTGGCCGGCGGAATACACATCAGTCCCTCGATCGAAAGGCCGATTACCTCGCGACACAGCTTCAGAAAAGTCGGCACCTCGTCCGGTGCGATCCCGGCCTTCTGCGGCTCCATGCCCGTATTTACCTGAACATAAAGGCGCGGGGTTCGACCCTGCTGCTGCATTTCGACAGCGAGTGCGCGGGCGATTTTCTCGCGATCCACCGTCTCGATTACATCGAAAAGAGCGACGGCATCGGCCGCTTTGTTCGATTGTAGGGGACCGATCAGATGCAGCTCGATCCCCCCTGTCTCCTGCTTGAGACCCGGCCACTTGCCTTGAGCCTCTTGAACACGGTTCTCGCCGAACATCCGCTGGCCGGCAGCAATTACCGGGCGGATATATTCCGCATCGAAGGTCTTCGAGACGGCGATGAGCTCAATAGAATCCGGCTCACGATCAGCCTCGGCCGCCGCTTTCCGGATTCGCTGACGTACTTCGGCCAATCTTTCCTCTACGCTCATGTCTCAATCCGTTCGTTTCCGGTTTCCTGTACGCCGATCTCACGGGGGCAATGGCCAGTTGATCGACTTATTCGTAGCTGCTTTTAGCAGCGACCGGCAAATCGCCGCAATGGCCTCGAAAACTTGACGCTTGGCCGGTTTCGTGGTGAAGGTCGGCACATCCTTCCTAGCTATTCCGGAAATGCGAAATATGGCCACCGAACGTTACAATCCGCGCGATGCCGAGCCCCGTTGGCAGGCGAAATGGTCCGAAGCAGGCGTCTTCGTCACCGACAACAACAACAAGCGCGAGAAGTACTACGTCCTTGAGATGTTCCCCTATCCTTCGGGCCGCATCCATATGGGTCACGTTCGCAACTACGCGATGGGCGACGTGGTTGCACGTTACAAGCGCGCCCGCGGCTATAACGTCCTGCATCCAATGGGCTGGGACGCCTTCGGCATGCCGGCGGAAAATGCCGCCATGCAGAACAAGGTCCATCCGAAAGAATGGACTTACCAGAATATCGCCACCATGCGCGGCCAGCTAAAGTCGATGGGCCTATCGCTCGACTGGTCGCGCGAATTCGCCACATGTGACGTCGAATACTACCAGCGCCAGCAGTACCTGTTCCTCGACATGATGGAAAAGGGCCTGATCTATCGCAAACAGTCGAAGGTCAACTGGGACCCGGTCGACCATACGGTGCTTGCCAATGAACAGGTCATCGAAGGTCGCGGATGGCGCTCCGGCGCGCTGGTCGAACAGCGCGAACTGACCCAGTGGTTCTTCAAGATTACCGATTTCAGCCAGGACCTGCTCGATTCGCTGGACACGCTCGACCAATGGCCGGAAAAAGTGCGCCTGATGCAGAAGAACTGGATCGGCCGTTCGGAAGGGCTGACGCTGCGCTGGGAGATCACCGGCGCTGCTCCGGCAGGTCATTCGGAAGTGACGGTTTATACGACCCGTCCCGACACCCTGTTCGGCGCCTCCTTCCTGGCCATCGCCGCCGATCATCCGCTGGCCAAGGCGGTGTCGGAGAAGAACGCCAAGGTGGCAGCCTTCTGCGACGAGAGCCGGCGCGCAGGGACTTCGCTCGCGGCGCTCGAGACGGCCGAGAAGAAGGGCATAGACACCGGCGTGAAAGTGCGCCATCCCTTCGACCCCTCCTGGGAACTGCCAGTCTATGTCGCCAACTTCGTCCTCATGGACTATGGCACGGGCGCAATCTTCGGCTGCCCCTCGGGAGATCAGCGCGACCTCGATTTCGCCCGCAAATACGACCTGCCCGTCGTTCCGGTCGTCATGCCGAAGGACGGCGATGCCGCAACCTTCTCGGTGGGCGACACGGCTTATGACGGCGACGGCGTGATGATCAATTCCCGCTTCCTTGACGGCCTGGATACCGCGGAAGCCTTCAAGCTTGTGGCCGACAAGCTGTCGTCGACCATGCTCGGCAATGCGCCGCAGGGCGAACGCAAGGTCCAGTTCCGCCTGCGTGACTGGGGTATTTCCCGCCAGCGCTACTGGGGCTGCCCGATCCCGGTCATCCATTGCGACGATTGCGGCGTCGTCCCCGTGCCGAAGAAGGACCTGCCGGTCAAGCTGCCCGATGACGTCACATTCGACGTTCCCGGCAATCCACTTGACCGTCACGCGACCTGGCGCCACGTTGCCTGCCCGGAATGCGGCAAGCCGGCACGACGTGAAACGGACACGATGGACACGTTTGTCGATTCGAGTTGGTACTTCGCCCGCTTCACGGCACCGCGCGAGGACCTGCCGACCGTTCCGGCAATCGCCGACCATTGGTTGCCAGTCGACCAGTATATCGGCGGCATCGAACACGCGATCCTCCACCTGCTCTATTCGCGTTTCTTCACCCGCGCCATGCGCGAGACGGGCCACGTCGGTCTGAGCGAGCCTTTCAAGGGCTTGTTCACCCAGGGCATGGTGGTGCACGAGACCTATAAGCTTGGCGCCGGCGCTCAAGGCCAATGGGTGGCGCCGGCTGACATCCGCATCGAAGAGGTTGATGGAGGCCGGAAGGCCTATCTGCTCTCTTCTGGCGAGGAAGTCGCCATCGGCTCGATCGAGAAGATGTCGAAGTCGAAGAAGAACGTCGTCGATCCAGATGACATCATCGCGTCCTATGGCGCCGACACGGCGCGCTTCTTCGTGCTGTCGGACTCGCCACCCGACCGCGACGTGATCTGGTCCGAGGCGGGGGTAGAGGGTGCACACCGCTTCGTACAGCGCGTCTGGCGGCTGATTTCCGAAGCCGCGGAAGCCATGGCAACGACAGAGGCGAATCCGGCTAAAGAGGGCGCCGCCATGACGGTGTCCCAGGCTGCGCATCGCACGCTCGCCGCTGTCCAGAGCGACTATGACAAGCTCGCTTTCAACAAGGCCGTGGCGCGTATCTACGAGTTGGTCAACACCCTGGCCGGACCGCTCATGGATGTCGCGAACGCTAAAGTCGACGCAGTAATGACCGCCGCCGTTAAGGACGCCGCAGAGATCCTGATCCAGCTGATTAGCCCGATGACGCCACATCTGGCGGAGGAATGCTGGAAGGCTATCGGCCGCGAGGGACTGGTCGCCACCGCACCTTGGCCGGCCTTCATTCCGCAACTCGTGCAGCTGGACGAGGTCGTCATGCCGATCCAGATCAACGGTAAAAAGCGCGCTGAATTGACAATCAGCCGCGACGCGGACCAAGATGCTGTCCAGAATGCGGTTCTTGCACTCGACGCCGTAAAGGCCGCCCTTGCCGGGCAGACTCCGAAGAAGATCATCGTCGTTCCGTTAAGGATTGTGAACATTGTCGTCTGACCCCGTCCGCCTGCCGGTTCGCCGGACCAGCCTACTGCTTGCCTTGGGCCTTTCGGCGATTCTCGCCTCGTGCCAGGCTCGCCCACTCTATGGCGACAGCGCCGCAACTCAGAAGAGCCTCGGGGCAATAGCCTATTCCGAAGCGGATGATCGCGTTGAGCTCGAAGTGCGCAATCAGCTGATTTTCATGACCGGGGGTGGGGCGGGGGAACCGGCCGCGCCAGAGTATAGGGTCGAGCTCAAGGTCGAAACCAAGACGACCGGCGTATTGCTCGATCGATCCTCCGACACATTCAAGGCGGGCCGCGTGGCGGTATCGGCGGATTATACGCTCGAGCGTATCGCCGACAACACCGTACTCAAGGCCGGTCATCGCCAAGCCGTCTCGCTGGTTGATTTCCCGGCTCAGGAGTTTGCCAAGCACAGGGCCATTCGCGATGGTGAAAACCGTGCTGCCCGCGAGCTGGCCGAACTCATTCGTGCCGATCTCGCCATGGTTCTCGGGCGCTGAGGGCACCCGCACCATGGCAGAGGTCAAATCCCACGAGTTTGAAGGCTTCCTGCAGAAATCCGTGCGGCATTACCGCATCTTTGTCGTTTACGGACCGGACCGCGGCCTGGTGGCCGAGCGCGCGGCGCAGATAGCCGCAACCACGGGGGTCGACCTCTCTGACAACTTTGCGCTAATCAGGCTCGACGTTGGCGACATCACTTCAGATCCCGGCCGTCTGATGGACGAGGTGAATTCCTTCGGTCTGTTCGGCGGCGACAAGCTGGTCTGGATTCGTGGCGCGGCCAACGAGAAAGCTTTGGTCGACGGATTGCAGATCATCGTCGAAGCCCCGCCGGAAAACAGTACCGTCCTCATCGAAGCGGGCGATCTGAAGAAGGGATCAGCGCTGCGCAAGGTGGCCGAGGCAGCTCGCAGCATAGCAATCGTTCCCTGCTACCAGGACGATGCAAGGGCGATCAACGCGCTGATCGACACAGAACTTTCAGGGGCAGGCCAGCGCATCACGCCTGCCGCGCGCGAGCTTCTGACTGAATCGCTCGGGGGTGACCGGATCGCATCCCGCAGCGAAGTACGCAAGCTGCTGTTATACTGTCTACATGAGCCGATAATCGACGAGCAGCATGTGGTCGACATCATCGGCGACGCGAGCGCCATCTCGACCGACGAGGTGGTTGACGCGGTGCTATCTGGCGACCCCGATGGCTTCCTGCATGCGTTACAGAAGATCGTAACCTCCAAGACGCCGGTCTTTCTTGTGCTCCAGTCCTGCCTGCGTCAGTTCCAGCAGCTTGAACTGATGCGAATCGAGATGGAAGATCGTCAACAGCAAGCGGGCCAGGTCATACAGTCGCTGGGCCGGGGAATACACTTCCGCCGAAAGCCGCTCATTGAGCGGGCCCTGCGCAACTGGAACGCGACCGATCTGGCCAGGGAAGCCAGCCGCATCCAGGCGACGATCCTACAGACCCGCAAGAAGGCGGCGCTTGAAGACAAGCTGGCCATGCAGACGCTTTTATCGACCACATTGCAATCGGCGCGGCGCAATCGCCGCGCCTGAGGGGCTCAGCTTCGACCTTCGAGCAGACGGCAGATTTCCTCGAGCTGTTCGAGGGTCTTGTAGGAAATCCTGATCTGACCGCCACTGCCCTTGTGGTTGATGGCAACAGCCAGGCCCAACCGATCCGTCAGGCTACGCTCCAGCGCCACTGTATCGGAATCCTTCGGCTCACGGGGCTCCGCCGGCGGTGCGCTCTGAGCCTTGATATGGGTCTGGGCCAGCTTCTCCGCATCACGCACAGACAGCCCTTTGGCGGCTATGGTTTTGGCAAGCGTCACCGGATCCGGGGTGGACACCAGCGCCCGGGCATGGCCGGCCGACAAACTGCCCTCGGCCAACATATCACGCACCGGCTCCGGCAGCTTCAGCAACCGCAAACTGTTGGCCACATGGCTACGGCTCTTGCCGATGATTTCGCCAAGATCATTCTGGGTATAACCATGTTCGGCAATCAGTTGCTCATAGCCGAGCGCCTCTTCGAGCGGATTGAGATCGGCCCGTTGAACGTTTTCGACAATGGCGAGTTCGAGCGCGGTGCGGTCATCTACGTCGCGCACAACAACGGGGATCTCGACCAGCCCTGCGAGCTGAGCCGCTCGCCAGCGCCGTTCGCCGGCGATAATTTCAAAACGATCTTTGGCAAGGGTCCGCACGACGACCGGCTGGACGATACCATGTTGCCGGATTGAGCCAGCCAGATCCTGCAATTCGGTTTCGTCGAAATAGCGGCGAGGATTTTTCGGGTTGCGGGCGACGAATTCGATCGGCACGGTGCGGTCGGGATTAATTCTGGGGCGGACTTCCCCCACCGGCACGGGCTGATCCATCTCTCCGATCAGAGCAGCCAAGCCCCGACCAAGCCGCCGCTTGGAAAGATCGTCACTCATATATTATGCTCCATAACTAATTAGCGCAAACAATCACGCCGCCTTGCGCTGTCTTTCCCGCTGAATGACTTCGGATGCCAGCTGCAGATAGGCTTGGCTGCCGGCACATTTCAGATCATAGAGGATCGCCGGTTTACCATAGGAGGGCGCCTCGGAGACACGGACATTGCGCGGGATGAGCGTCGTATAGACCTTCTCGCCCAGATGCGTCCGCACATCACTGACAACCTGTTGCGCAAGGTTATTACGCGCATCGAACATCGTCAGTACGATGCCCTGGATATCGAGGCTCGGATTGACCGTCTGACGGACCTGGCTGATCGTCTCGAGCAACTGGCTGAGGCCTTCGAGCGCGAAGAACTCGCATTGCAGCGGAACCAGGACGGAATGCGCGGCGGCCATGGCATTCATGGTCAACAGGTTGAAGGAGGGTGGGCAATCGACCAGAACATAGGTGAACCGCCGCGCATCATCCGTCGCAAGGGCCTTCTTGAGCCGGAAAACGCGGTCCGCTTGCTGGGCGATCTCCATTTCAAAACCGAGGAGGTCTAGCGTAGACGGAACGATGGCCAGGTTCGGCACAGCCGTTTCAATAGCCGCTTCGGCAACGGAACGGCTACCGACTAGAACATCATATGATGAAAACTTGCGATCCCGCCGATCGATACCCAGGCCTGTGCTGGCATTCCCCTGCGGATCGAGATCGACAATCAAAACGCGTTCGCCGATGGCGGCAAGCGCAGTGGCCAGATTAATTGCAGTCGTCGTCTTGCCGACGCCACCCTTCTGGTTAGCAATGGTAATGATCCGGTTTTTCTCAACAGTCATTCCGCACCTGACGCTGGTTGACCAATGCGCCGAATATTGGCCAATTCCAAAATGACGGAGTCGGCCTCGATCGCGCTCTGGTGTATTACCAGATCGAAGTGCCAGCGACCACGGGCTTTGTCGATCTCACCGAGATAATCCCGACCTTTGTGGAAATAGCAGCGCAGTGAGGGATTGCGCTCCGCCCAAGGTGCCGCAAAAACGAGCAATTGATCCAGATCGGCCAGTGCGCGAGCAGAGATGGCATCGCAATTGACCAGTTTCTTCTGGGCTTCTTCGATCCGGATCGGATGCACCGCTGCGCGCGCGCCCGTCTCGTTCAATGCGACACGCAAGAAACCTGCCTTCTTGTGATTGCTCTCCACCAGATCGACCCAGCCATCTCCCTGATCTGAAAGAAGAATCGCTGTAATCACGCCCGGAAATCCCCCGCCGCTACCAAGGTCAATCCAATGTTTCGATTCCGGAGCGAGTTTAAAGATTTGCGCGCTGTCGGCGATATGCCTCTCCCAGAGGGATTCCTTTGTGGATGGTGCCACAAGATTGATCGCACGCGCCCATTTTTGAAAAAGACTCGCAAAACGTTCGAGTTTCCCGAGCGTTTCACGTGAAACGTTCAATCCTAGATCAGAGAGAGTTTTCGTCATTGTTATCCGACCTTCAACAGCGGCACCGCCTTGCGCAGATGCGCAATCAACAGCGATAGTGCCGCCGGCGTCATACCGTCTACCCTCTTCGCATGGGCAACCGACCATGGACGCGCTGCGGCAAGCTTATGTTTCAACTCATTAGACAGACCAGGTAGCACCGAATAGTCGAAGTCAGACGGAATCACGCGTTCTTCCTCGCGCTGAACACTCAGTATGTCCGCGTCTTGTCGCTCGATATAGGCCGAATATTGAGCGTCAATCGAGACACCCGTTGCCACTCCGCCCGTAACAGCGCCAAGTTCAGGCCAGATGCGACACAGCGCATGCCAATCCACATCCGGATAAGACAATAGTTCCCGCGCCGTGCGCCTCTTCCCGTCCTGATTCACCGAAATTCCGCCGGCTTGGGCCTCATTTGGCGTTACCGACAGTTCCCCGAGCGCCCGATAGATAGCCAATCTTTCAGTCTCATAGGCCGCGAACCGTGAAGCCCGCTCGCCGCCAACACATCCCAGGTCGATGCCCAAAGGTGTCAGCCGCATGTCCGCGTTGTCTGCCCGTAACGTCAAGCGATACTCAGCCCTAGAAGTGAACATCCGATAGGGCTCGGTGACGCCCGAAGTCGTCAGATCATCCAGCATAACGCCAATATAGGATTGCGTGCGGCTGAACACCACGCCGTCAGCACCACCAGCCAAACGCGCCGCATTGAGGCCCGCCACAAGACCCTGCGCAGCAGCCTCCTCGTAACCGGTCGTGCCATTGATCTGGCCCGCCAAGAATAGACCCGGCACCTTGGTTACCTCGAGGGTAGGCCGCAACTCCCGCGGATCCACATAGTCATATTCAATCGCATATCCGCACTGCAAGATCCGCACGTTCTCCAAGCCGGGAATGGTACGAATATATGCCTCCTGCACATTTTCAGGCAGCGAGGTAGAAATTCCATTGGGATAGACAGTATCGTCATCAAGCCCTTCCGGCTCCAGAAAGATCTGATGACCATCCCGATCGCCAAACCGCATGATCTTATCTTCAATCGACGGACAATATCGCGGCCCAACGCCTTCAATTTGCCCAGAATACATAGCCGACAAATGAATATTGTCGCGGATCACCTTATGGGTCGCGTCTGTTGTTCTGGTTATACCACAGCTGATCTGTGGTGTTTCGATTTGATTGGTCATGAATGAAAATGGTATCGGATCCGAATCGGATTCCTGGCGGTCGAGGCCACTCCAGTTGATCGTCTTGCCGTCCAGACGCGCGGGCGTCCCCGTCTTAAGTCGTCCAATTTTCAACTGCGCGGCAGAAAGCACAGCACTCAAGCCCACAGACGGCGGTTCACCGACGCGACCCGCAGGGATCTTGCGGTCACCTATATGAATGAGGCCTCGCAAGAAGGTCCCGCTGGTGAGAACGGCCGCGCCGCAACGAATTTCTCGGCCATTTGAGAGTGTGACGGAACGGATAGCACCACCAGCATCCAGCGCAAAAGAAACCACATCTCCTTCGAGAATCATCA
Organism: Paenirhizobium naphthalenivorans; assembly: GCF_007992095.1. GTDB lineage: Bacteria > Pseudomonadota > Alphaproteobacteria > Rhizobiales > Rhizobiaceae > Allorhizobium > Allorhizobium naphthalenivorans. The sequence continues at coordinate 65,481 of NZ_BJZP01000021.1, read as the reverse complement.
GGCGTTCTTGCTGAGCCAGCGCCGCTTGAACTGCGTTCTTGTAGAGCTTGCGGTCAGCTTGGGTGCGAGGCCCCCACACCGCTGGCCCTTTGCGGCGGTTCAGCATGCGGAACTGAATGCCGCCAAGATCCGCGCAACGCCCCATAATACCATCCAAGGCGTCGATTTCGCGAACAAGATGGCCCTTACCCAAGCCACCAATCGCCGGATTGCAGGACATCCCGCCGATCGTATCCGCACGGTGGGTTATCAATCCCACCCGCGCGCCCATGCGAGCGGCAGCACTGGCTGCTTCGGAGCCCGCATGCCCGCCACCGATGACGACAACGTCAAAAGGTAGATCTGCCATTCCCATTCCTCCACCGATGATGCGGCCAAAGCCGCAGACCATTTCGGAAGCGTTGTTTCACGTGAATCATTTGCCGACACAGAACTCGGAAAAGATCTTCCCGAGCAACATTTCCACATCGATCCGGCCTGTGATGCGGCCGAGCGCATCGGAAGCACGTCGAAGATGCTCAGCGCGAATCTCGAGACCAAGATCGTCACGCTCAATGGCTCGCCCAACTTCATCAATCGCGTCGCGAAGCTGTTGTCCATGCCTCAGTCGGCTGGGAATCGCAAGCGAAAATGTCCCCACTCGCTGCTCCACAAACGCCAAGACCTTCGCCTTTAGCTCCGTAATTCCATAGCCAGACGCACTGGAGATGAGAATATCAGTTATCGGTTTCGGATCCGAATCAGTGAGTAGATCCGCCTTGGTGCACACACGTACGACGGAACAACCAGCTGGCACCTCGACAAAATCATCGGGGGTATCGACGCTGGCGAGGGACAGTACAAGATCCGCCTCGTCAATCTGACCAAGTGCCCGACGAACCCCTTCGCGTTCAACAGGTTCCGAGGCATCGCGAATGCCAGCTGTGTCGTAGAAGTGCACCGCATAGCCTCCAATATCCAGCTCGCAGTGCAAGATATCACGCGTCGTACCCGCATACTCCGTAACGATCGCCACGTCCCGCCCGGCTAGCGCATTAAGAAGGCTTGACTTCCCGGCGTTCGGCCGACCCGCAATCACAACCTTGAACCCGTCGCGAATAATCTCTCCGGCCTTTAGAGCGTCCAAGGCCTTTTCAAGTTCCGACTGAAAGGCGCGCATGTCGCTCCAGATTCGATCCGAAACCGAACCGGGAATATCGCCTTCATCGGAAAAATCGAGCTCCGCCTCGATCATAGCCCGCGCTTCGACCAGCTTACCGCGCCAGCCCTCATAGAGACTCGACAGATGGCCGGCGCTTTGCTCAACCGCCAACCGACGCTGCATCTCTGTATCCGCTGCCAGGAGGTCGGATAGCCCTTCAATCTCGACTAGGTCGAGCTTTCCGTGTTCGAAGGCGCGCCGCGAAAACTCACCAGGTTCGGCCATCCGGCAATTGTCGAATGTGGATAACTCCTCGAGAATCTTGCGCACGAGTGCGCGACCACCATGCAGATGAAGCTCGAGACAATCCTCTCCAGTGAAAGAGTGTGGTGCCGGAAACCAAAGAACGAGGGCCTGATCGAGCAATAAATCATTACGGGAACGAATCGAGCGAAGCACGGCATTCCTTGGTGCCGGCAATCTCCCCACCATTTCCAGCGCAACCAAACCTGCACCTGGGCCACTCACACGAACAATCGCCACCCCAGAGGGGAGGGCACCGCTGGACAGCGCAAATATAGTTTCCCGAGGGGAGCGAAGCATGGCTTATCACCTCAACAGGCATGAGCGACTTTGGTTCGGAAGCGAATCGAGCGGCAGTTTGACCCGCCGCTCGTTAGAAATTGCATCAAATTCAAGCCTAAGTCAGGTATTCATCGAATCGAAGAAGTCCGCATTGTTCTTGGTCTGTTTCAGCTTGTCGATCAGGAACTCAATGGCATCCGTTGTTCCCATTGGAGCCAAGATACGGCGCAGAACAAAGATCTTCTGTAGATCCTGTCGCGGAACGAGCAGATCTTCCTTACGTGTACCGGATTTCAGAATATCCATCGACGGGAAGATGCGCTTATCGGCGACCTTACGGTCGAGCACGATTTCCGAGTTACCGGTGCCCTTGAATTCCTCAAAGATCACTTCATCCATACGGCTACCTGTATCAATCAACGCCGTCGCGATAATGGTCAGAGAACCACCTTCTTCGATGTTGCGTGCTGCGCCGAAGAAGCGCTTCGGACGTTGCAGGGCATTGGCGTCCACACCGCCCGTCAGCACCTTGCCCGAAGAGGGGACAACAGTGTTGTAAGCGCGGCCAAGACGGGTGATCGAGTCGAGCAGAATGACAACGTCACGGCCGTGCTCAACAAGGCGCTTGGCCTTCTCGATGACCATTTCAGCGACCTGAACGTGACGGACAGCCGGCTCATCGAAGGTAGAAGACACGACTTCCCCCTTAACCGAGCGCTGCATATCGGTCACTTCTTCAGGGCGCTCATCGATCAGCAGGACAATGAGATAGCATTCCGGATGGTTAGCAGTGATCGAGTGGGCGATGTTCTGCAAAAGCACGGTCTTACCAGTGCGCGGCGGCGCGACGATCAGGCCGCGCTGACCCTTGCCAAGTGGTGCTACCAAATCGATGACACGGGCAGACAGGTCCTTCGAGGTCGGAACGTCGAGTTCCATCTTGAACCGTTCATTCGGATAGAGAGGCGTCAGATTATCGAAGTGAACCTTGTGACGGATCTTTTCCGGGTCTTCGAAATTGATTGTATTCACCTTGAGCAGGGCGAAATAGCGTTCACCCTCCTTCGGTCCGCGAATTGGTCCTTCGACCGTATCGCCAGTCTTAAGCGAGAAGCGCCGGAGCTGCGAAGGAGAAATGTAGATGTCATCCGGACCAGGCAGGTAATTGGCATTGGCCGAGCGAAGGAAGCCAAAACCGTCCTGCAGGACCTCGACAACACCCTCGCCGATAATTTCGACGTCCTGAGACGCCAACATTTTCAGGATTGCAAACATCAGCTCCTGCTTGCGCATCGTGCTGGCGTTCTCGACTTCAAGCGATTCGGCGAAGGCGAGCAGATCGGTCGGCGATTTGCTCTTAAGTTCTTGTAGCTTCATTTCAGCCATGAAGATGGACCACGTTCGTTTATTTTTTCAGGGGAAGGCGAGCCGGTTGAATTCGGTACGATCGCGAAAGGCCGCAAATGACAGAATATTACGCAAGCCGAAAAGATGAGATGGCGGGAAAATAGCGGGTCAGCCTTTTGCCCGCAAGCAAAAAGCAGAATCGGACGAAAATAAAGGTCCAGAGTCGTTCAAACGCGCGCTCAAAACGGTTTGACGACCACCAGGACGACGATAACGATCATCAAAAGCGTCGGAACCTCGTTCATCAGGCGCCAAAAACGAGCGTCGCGCACATACTGCCCACGTCCAAAAGCCTTGACCGATCGAGCGAAGAAGCCGTGGACACCAGAAAGACCAAGAACGGCGAGCAGCTTCAAATGAAGCCAGCCACCCTGGAAGCCGAATACCGTCCAGGCCAAATAGAGGCCCAGGACCCATGAAACGATCATTGCGGGGTTCATGATCACCTTCATGAGCCGCACCTCCATCACGCTGAAGGTCCGGGCCTGATCGGAATCCGGCTCGCAATCACTGTGGTAGATGAAAAGTCGCGGCATGTAGAGCATACCCGCCATCCAGGAAATGATGGCGATGACATGCAGCGCCTTGATCCAGGAATAGGCGGCATCCTCACCGAAAACGGCAATCGCCAGAGCGATGGCGCCGAAGAACACCAGTGCGATCGCCGCCTTGGTGGCCGCCTTACGTCCCGGTGCCAGATCCGTCTGCCGCTCGGCCATGCTACTTCCCCCTTCCTCGGACACGCTCAACGAGAAGGCTGACGTTTTTCGGATCAGCCTGAGGCGTGATGCCATGGCCGAGATTGAAAATCAGCGGTCCATGCCCAAGCTTGTCAAGAATACGATCGATCCCTTCCTCGAGCGCCTGCCCTCCGGCGACGACCCGCATGGGATCGAGATTGCCCTGCACCGGCCCGTCCTTCTGCAACTCGACTGCGAAACTCAAGGGCACCGTCCAATCGAGGCCAATCGCATCCGCGCCGGTCTTCTGGCGATAGTCGCGCAGCAGAAGACCAGCCCCCTTGGCAAAAGCAATAACCTTCGCGTAGGGTCTCTGCGCCTTCACCGAAGCGATGATTCGCGCCATGGGCCGAACACAGAAGCGGCCAAACTCCTCCTCGCCGAGAACACCGGCCCAAGAATCAAAGATCTGCACGGCATCCGCCCCGGCATCGATCTGGGCCACCAGATAGGTGGCAGACATGTCTGCGAGAAAATCAAGAAGATGGGCGAAAGCCTCCGGCTCTCGGTAAGCAAAGAGCCGGGCCGGCGCCTGATCAGGTGTGCCGTGTCCAGCAATCATATAGGTCGCGACGGTCCACGGCGCGCCACAGAATCCAAGCAGCGTCGTCTCACTGGGCAAATACTGCCTTAGACGGCCGACCGTTTCGATGACCGGAGCAAGATGCTGCATGAAATCACCGCAAACCAATTTGCGGATACCCTCGGCATCGATCGGATCCATCTGCGGCCCATGCCCTTCGGTGAAATGGACATTGCGATTCAGCGCATCAGGAATCACCAGAATATCGGAGAAAAGAATCGCCGCATCGAAACCATAGCGCCGAATGGGCTGCAGTGTGACCTCGACGGCATAATCGGGCGTGTAACAGAGATCGAGAAAGCTCCCGGCCTTGGCACGTGTCTCGCGATATTCCGGAAGGTAGCGCCCAGCCTGCCGCATCAACCAGATAGGCGGTGGGCTCACTGTCTTGCCGTTCAAGACTTCGAGGATTTTCCGTTCGGTACCGGTCAAGGCGTCAGCCCTCTTAAAAAAGAAAAGATAATTGAATCTTCTTCTATTTCTAAGAGTCTGTGACTATCAAGCATTAAACCCCATCCACAGTTGAACCCGGTTTCGGCACCGCATTCTCTATGAAGTGGTCAGAGCACGGCGGTTATTTCTAAATATTGGGGATAGCGTCAAAAAAGGTAAATAAATCATTTTGTTATAGAGATTTGAGATTGCTGCTTAGCTGTGGATAAGTGGTGGATCAATTTGAAAAACTGCGGCTTCTTACCACAATCCACAATCATCCTTGAGAGAGTGCCGAACAAAGGCCGATGTGGATAAGTTGGCAGTTTTCCCCTTGCCCGAGGCGGGCTTGCGCCGCTACCTCTGTTTGTCCCGAATTATCAACAGGTGGCCGAGAAGAACGTGGAGAACCGGAAAAACTTCTTCCATCTGCATCTCATTTCTGACTCAACGGGCGAGACTCTCATCTCCGCTGGCCGTGCGGCCGCGGCACAATTCAAAGCGTCCAATGCTATAGAGCACGTCTATCCGTTGATCCGCTCGAAGCGTCAGTTGATGTTGGTACTTCAAGCGATCGACAACGAGCCGGGAATCGTCCTCTACACCATCGTCGAACCCGACCTTGCGACTCTCATTGACACCACCTGCCGCGAAATGGGTGTGCCGAGTGTCAATGTGCTGGCGCCGGTAGTGGATACTTTTCAGACCTATCTCGGTGCGCCGTCGCGGGGGAGGGTGGGCGCACAGCATGTCCTCAACGCCGAATACTTCGCCCGGATCGAAGCGCTCAACTTCACAATGGATCACGATGATGGGCAGGCACCGGACGATTATGACGGCGCCGACGTGGTGCTTATCGGCATAAGCCGGACATCGAAAACGCCAACCAGCATCTATCTCGCCAATCGTGGTATTAAGACCGCTAATATTCCGATTGTCGTCGGTGTGCCGCTTCCGGAAAGTCTGATGCGGGCGAAAAATCCACTCATCGTTGGTCTGATCGCTACATCGGACCGTATCTCTCAGGTGCGCGAGAACCGCGAGCTCGGCGCAACGCCGGGCTATGATCGCAGTGAATATACCGATCGAGCCACGATTGCTGAGGAACTGAAATATGCGCGGGCCCTTTGTGCCCGAAATAATTGGCCGATCATCGATGTGACCCGTCGCTCGATCGAGGAAACGGCGGCGGCGATCGTTGCCCTGAGGATCAAGCTGCGTTAATCCGATTCCCAGGGTTAACCGTTTCCAAGGATGCTGCCGTCATGGCTGAAACACTCGTGCTTGCCTCAGCGAGCCAATCACGCCGGACGCTGATGGAAAATGCCGGCCTCGCTTTTGCAGCGGTTGCCGCCGCGATCGATGAACGGGCAGTGGAGCGGTCGATTGAACACCGCAGTCTAGGGCCAGCCGAACTCGCGGTTGAACTTGCCTTACAAAAGGCGCTCGAAGTCAGCGACCGTTTTCCAGGAGCGCTCGTCGTCGGTTGTGACCAGACCATGTCGCTTGGACAGGAGGTCTTTCACAAACCGAGCGACCGCGTGGAAGCACGGACAAATCTGCAAGCTTTGAGGGGCAAGACGCATCGGCTGAACAGTGGTGTGGTTCTGGTGCGGGACGGCGCGGAAATCTGGCGTCACGTTTCGATAGCGGATCTGACGATGCGTGATTTTTCCGAGGATTTTCTCGATGACTATCTGGAGCGTTGCGGCGAGGCGGTGATGAGAAGCGTCGGTTGCTACCAGCTTGAAGGAATCGGAATCCAGCTATTCACTACGATCTTGGGCGACTATTTCACGATACTCGGACTCCCCTTGTTACCATTGCTGGAACGGTTGCGGGCGCTTGGAGAAATCGATGTCTGATTCACGTGAAACAATTAACCATCATGCCTTTGTTGTCGGCTACCCGATCAAACACTCGCGCTCGCCATTGATACATGGTCATTGGCTGAAAACTATGGGTATTGTCGGGACCTATGAACGCGTGGCTGTCTCTCCCGAGGATTTTGCCGATTTCATCGCAGGCGTAAAAAGCGGGGCGCTTGGCTATTGTGGCGGCAATGTAACCATTCCTCATAAGGAGGCTGCGCACGCACTGGCCGATGAAACGGATGCACTGACCGATGAGCTGGGCGCGGCCAATACACTCTGGGTCGACGATGGCAAGCTTAAGGCGACGAATACGGATGGGATCGGCTTTACATCCAATCTCGATGATCGTCATCTGGGTTGGGATCGTGGCGAGACAGCCGTCGTGCTCGGCGCCGGCGGCGCGAGCCGGGCGGTCATTCAAGCGTTGCGTGAAAGGGGGTTCAGGGAGATCCATGTCGTCAATCGAACGCTTGAGCGGGCGAGGGAGCTGGCGCACCGTTTCGGACCGCGCGTCTACCCGCATGCCATGGAAGCTTGTGCCGAGGTGATGCAGGGTGCTGACTTCTTCGTCAATACGACGTCGCTTGGCATGGACGGGGATCCAGCACCTATTCTGCCCTTTCACAGCCTGGAATCTGATGCGGTCGTTACCGACATTGTCTATGTGCCACTGAAGACCGCGTTTCTCGATCAGGCCGAAAGAGTAGGTTTGGCGACTGTTGATGGTCTGGGCATGCTCTTGCATCAAGCGGTTCCTGGCTTTGAAAAATGGTTCGGCAAGCGGCCTGTCGTTGACGAGGTTCTACGGGCCCTGGTCATAGCCGATATGGAGGCGCACGGATGATCGTTCTCGGTCTCACTGGATCCATTGGTATGGGCAAGTCGACGACTGCGAGCCTTTTTGCCGAGGCCGGAATTCCGGTCAACGACGCCGATCAGATGGTGCATGATCTCTATCGCGGCGAAGCGGTCAAAGAGGTCGGCAAGCTGTTTCCCGACGCCATCAGGGATGAGGTGGTCGACCGCAAATTACTCGCGGAGAATCTGGCGAAGAATCCGGATAAATTTCGGGATCTTGAAGAGATCGTCCATCCGCTGGTGCGCGAGCGGGAAAAGCATTTTCTCGAACTCCAGCGTATCGCGGGTGCCGACATGGTCGTCCTAGACATTCCACTGCTATTCGAGACCGGCAACGCCTCGCGTGTCGATAAGATCGTGGTGGTGAGCTGTGACGCGGCTATCCAGCGGCAGCGCGTGCTCGAAAGGCCGGGAATGACGGCAGAGAAATTTGAAATGATCTTGTCGCGGCAGATGCCGGATGCTGAAAAGCGCCTGAGAGCGGATTTTGTCATCGATACAGGCCATGGTGTGGACGCGGCCAGGGAACGCGTGCGACAGATCATTGCTGAACTGAGAGCTGGCAAGGAGAAAATGCCGAATGCGTGAGATCGTCTTCGATACGGAAACCACTGGCCTTGAGTTCAAGAACGATCGCGTCATCGAAATTGGCGGCATCGAATTGTTTAACCATTTTCCGACCGGGCGCAGTTTCCATGTTTATATTAATCCCGGTGATCGGCGGGTTCATCCGGACGCTCTCGCCGTCCATGGGATCACCGACGATTTCCTGAAAGACAAGCCGACCTTCGACCAGATCATCGACGAACTGGTGGAGTTCTTCGACGGCGCGCGCTGGGTGGCGCATAACGCCACCTTCGATATGACCTTCATCAATGCCGAGTTCGCGAGGATCGGGCGCGAGGCAGTGCCGGGCGAGCTGGTTGTGGATACGCTGGCGCTGGCTCGGCGCAAGCATCCCATGGGCCCCAATTCGCTTGACGCGCTGTGCCGCCGTTATGGCATCGACAATTCGCATCGCACCAAGCACGGAGCGCTGCTCGACTCCGAGCTGCTTGCCGAAGTCTACATTGAGATGCTTGGTGGTCGCCAGGCAACTTTCGGCCTGATGCCGGTGCAGGAAGGGCGTGAGCGAGGCAGTGAGGAGACCGAGGTCATCGAGGTGAGCTACGAGCGGCCCCGCCCTCTGCCGCCGCGGATCTCGGCCGCAGAAATGCAGGGCCATGCAGGCCTTGTGGCACGGCTTGGGCAAAAGGCGATCTGGGGGAAATACGGCGCGTAATAAAAAGCCCGGTCACGAGACCGGGCTTTGAGCACTTTCAAGACCGTCGCCTAAATCAGTTAGGTACAGCCTGAACCTTGGCGCGAGCCTGTTCTTCGGCGACACGCTGGGCGAACATCTGAGCGAAATCGATCGGATCGATCAGGAGTGGCGGGAAGCCACCATTGCGGGTCGCATCGGCAATGATCTGGCGGGCGAATGGGAAGAGCAAGCGCGGGCACTCGATGAAGAGGACCGGCAGCATGTGTTCCTGCGGAAAGCCAGTGACGCGGAAAACGCCGCCATAGACAAGCTCGGCCGCGAACAAAACCTTGTCGCCTTCCTTAGCTTCAGCAGTGAGCGCCAGGACGACATCAAAATCGGAATCCGTCAGCGGATTGGCGTTGACATTGACGTTGATGTTGATTGCCGGGGCTTTGTCGCGCGACTGCAGCGAACGCGGTGCACCGGGATTTTCAAACGAAAGATCCTTGATGTACTGGGCAAGAATGTTGAGGGAAGGGCTTCCAGTTCCCTGATTGTCGTCGGCCATTGGGCGTTCCTCACAGCTTGATTTGGTGAGGCCATCTACCATTTTGCCACAGGCCTTACAACCCTGGCCCCAATGGGCTGACCCTGTGAGTCAATCCTTGCGACCTTTGTCAAGCGACCAGGGCGATTGGCGGTTCGGACCGCGATGAAAGTCATTCTCGTCGAGATCGATCGTTGTCGATTCGGACGGGCTTTGGTCGTTCGAGGTGGACGAGGAGGCTTGATAGGAGAAGCGGCTTTCCCGCACGACCGCCACATGCGGCTTAACCAGTTTCCAGGCAAAATCACGGATGAAGGGCAAGAACAGAAGGATGCCGACGATGTCTGTCAGGAAACCTGGGATGATTAGCAGGAACGCAGCAATGACGATCATCGCGCCATGCACGATTTCGCGCCCTGGATCGGCGCCGTTGCGGCTTTCGCTTTGAAGCCTGCGAAGAATGCCGGCGCCTTGCACACGCAGTAACGAGAGCCCGACGACACCGGTGAGGACAGTCAGACCGAGCGTGGCCAACACGCCTATATATTTGCCCACCACGACGAAGGCAGCAATCTCCGCAAGCGGCAGGAAGAACAGGATCGCGAGCGGCAGGCGCATTTCGGTCACTCCGGTCAGATCTCGCGTCGGGGTCTCAGACGCGAGGAAGGATGATGGGGCTTATCAAAGAAAGCCGATTGGCTATTTGAATGATCAGCATTCGCAGACTATATGGGTGACACGACCTAAAATTTAAACAAGGCCGACTGATTGCCATGGGCTCCAACGATTTTGTCACTCTCTTCTTTCTTGTTGCTGCTGTTCTGATTTTTCTTCAGCTGCGTAGCGTGCTGGGTCGTCGGACAGGCAACGAGAAGCCGCCGTTCGATCCCTATAGCCCACGCGATCTGGCCAAGGGCCCAGGTAGCGATGACAGCAAGGTGGTGACCCTGCCGAAACGTGATGACGCAGGCGACGAAAGTTTCGCCGCGATCGATGCCTTTGCCAAGCCGGACACGGCGCTCAATAGCGCGCTGCGCGAATTGGTCCAGCACGATCCGAGTTTCAATCCGAAGGAATTTCTCAACGGAGCGCGCATGGCCTATGAGATGATCGTCATGGCTTTTGCCGATGGCGATCGCAAGACGCTGAAAGGGCTGCTGTCACGCGAAGTGTTCGAGGGTTTCGAGTCGGTGATCGCCGACCGCGAATCCCGCGGCGAGGTGGTGAAATCGACCTTTGTCGGTATCGAGAAGGCCGAGATCACCCAGGCCGTGGTGCGCGACAATGAAGAGCAGATCACCGTTCGCATCCTCTGCCAGCTGATCAGTGCGACCTTTGACAAGGCCGGTACGCTGATCGATGGCGACGCAGAGCAGGTCACCGAAGTCAATGATCTATGGACATTCGCCCGCGACATTCGCTCGCGCGATCCCAACTGGAAGCTGGTCGCCACCGAAGCGGATGCATGAGGGCTAAGTCATGGAGTTCCGTCTTCGGCCGGTCGGCTTCGATGCGCTGCCGGGCTGGGCCGAGGATGATCCGAGCCCACTGTTTTCCGCCCTTGCGGCCTGTCGAAGGCATATTCTTGAGGAAAAGCCCTATCGTACCGGGTTGAGCGGTTTGTCCTCTGATGATCTCATACCCTTGCTGGATGCGGCGGCAAATGTGCAGCCAGAGAATGCGACGCAAGCCCGGGCGTTCTTCGAGGCTGAGTGCCGGCCGTTCGCAATCGATCTGGCGGACGGCGCGCGCGGGTTCGTTACCGCCTTCTACGAGCCGGAGGTCGAGGTCTCCCCACGGCCGGATTCCGTCTACTGTTTCCCCTTCTATCGCCGTCCTGACGATCTTATCGACGTAGACGATAGCAACCGGCCACCCGAACTCGACCAGAGTTATGCTTTTGGCCTTGCGACGGGAAGCGGCATTGCCGCCTATCCCGATCGTCGCGCTATCGATCAGGGCTACCTGGAGGGCAGGGGGCTGGAGATTGCCTGGGCCAAATCGAAGGTCGATGTGTTCTTCGCTCATGTCCAAGGGGCTGCCCGGCTCTGCTTTGGCGACGGCCGGCAGACCCGCGTCACCTTTGCGGCGAAGGCCGGACATCCGTTTTCGGGGATCGGCCGGTTTCTGGTCGAGCGGGGCGAGATCCCGCTTTCTGAGATTTCCATGCAGTCGATCCGCGCCTGGCTGGCGGCGCATCCAGATAGCGTGGACGAGGTTCTCTGGCACAATCGGTCCTACATTTTCTTCCGGGAAGCAGAGGTCGAAGACAGCGCCCTTGGACCGATCGCCGCCGCCAAGGTGCCACTGGTCGCCGGCCGCTCGCTCGCCGTCGACCGTAAGATCCACAGCTTCGGCTATCCGTTCTTTATCCACGCCGAGAGCCTGACACGCCTTGATGAGGGGCGTCCCTTCGCGCGACTGATGCTGGCGCTCGAAACCGGAACGGCCATCGTTGGGCCCGCACGCGGTGATATTTTTACAGGCTCGGGTGAGCGGGCCGGAGACCTGGCTGGTGCCGTGCGCAACGCCGCCGATTTCTATATACTCGTTCCGAAGCAAGCGGCATCGAGGTTCGGCGGGTGACGGGAAAAGGAAAACTGAACGCGGAAGATCGCATCCTCTGGGGCAAGGTAGCGCGCTCGACGCGACCCATGCCAGGCCGGCTCCAGGATTTGCTGGAGTTCGAGGAAGAGTTCAGTGAGCCCACGGCGCCATCGGTTGTGAGCAAACCGGATATCGACAGTTCCGGGCAGCCCGAGAATTCGTTGCCACAGAAAAAACCGGGCGGTACTCATCATCCGCTGGAAAAGCCGGTGAAGCGCAAGCTCTCCCGCGGTCACCTGGCGCTCGAAGCGCGGATCGATCTGCACGGTCTGATCCAGAGCGAGGCGCATGGCATCCTGCTCGACTTTCTCATCCGGGCCCACGAGCGCGGTCTGCGCCATGTCTTGGTGATCACCGGCAAGGGCAGTTCGCTCGGCAGCGACGGCGCCCTCAAGCGCGCCGTGCCGCTGTGGTTTTCCAAGACGGAATTCCGCTATCTCATTTCGTCTTATGAGACAGCGGCACGGCAACATGGCGGAGAGGGCGCTCTGTATGTCCGCCTGTCACGCGGTGGGGGAGAAAGGCGATGACAACCCCCTTCGGCGAAGCCTTGCGGCGCCTGCGCGATCGCAAGGGCGTCTCGCAAAAGGAAATGGCGGCGGCGATCGGCGTTTCCCCGGCTTACCTATCGGCCCTTGAGCACGGACGACGTGGCCGGCCGAATTTTGATTTTCTCCAGCGTGTCGCCGGCTATTTCAACATCATTTGGGACGAGGCGGAAGAATTGTTCATGGTGGCCGATGCCTCCCATCCGCGCGTCATCGTCGATACATCCGGTATGCCCGCCGAATATACCGCTTTGGCGAATGAACTGGCGCTGAAGATTCGCCACCTTTCGCCCGATGTGGTACGAGAATTGAGAAACTTGGTTGAAGCGGCGGGAAAACCGGCCTGACGGCCCGAGAAACGCCGCATATCCACGGGATATGCGGATCCCGCATTTGGAACTTGCTTCAAACCTCTTATAGTTCATTCGCTTGAAGCCGGTGATTCGAGGATCCGGCCTTTTGAAGATTTGACTGGAAAGATTGCTGAATGACCGACACACCGATCGCCGAGAATGCTGCACAAGCAGAATATGGTGCGGATTCGATCAAGGTGCTGAAGGGGCTGGACGCCGTCCGTAAGCGCCCCGGCATGTATATCGGTGACACCGACGATGGTTCCGGTCTTCATCATATGGTTTATGAAGTCGTCGACAATGCGATCGATGAGGCGCTGGCTGGTCATGCGGATATCGTCACCGTGACGCTCAATGCCGACGGGTCGGTCACCGTTACCGATAACGGTCGCGGTATTCCGACGGATATACACACGGGCGAGGGCGTTTCGGCGGCCGAAGTCATCATGACGCAGCTCCATGCCGGCGGCAAATTCGACCAGAATTCCTACAAGGTATCCGGTGGTCTGCACGGTGTTGGCGTTTCGGTCGTCAATGCACTTTCCGTCAAGCTGAAGCTGAGGATCCGCCGCTCCGGGAAAGTCCATGAAATCAACTTTACGCACGGCGTTGCCGATGCGCCGCTCGCTGTCGTCGGTGACTATGATGGCCGTTCGGGCACGGAAGTGACCTTCCTGCCGAGTCCCGAGACTTTTACCAACATCGAGTTCGATTATGGCACGCTCGAGCACCGGCTGCGCGAACTCGCCTTCCTCAATTCCGGTGTGCACATTCTGTTGACCGACAAGCGACGGTCCGACATTCGTCAGGAAGAAATGGTCTATGATGGCGGGCTTGAGGCCTTTGTCGCCTATCTCGACCGGGCAAAAAAGCCGCTCGTCGAAAAGCCTGTCTCGATCCGAGGCGAGAAGGACGGCATTACCGTCGAAGTCGCCATGTGGTGGAACGACAGCTATCACGAGAACGTGCTGTGCTTCACCAACAACATTCCGCAGCGCGACGGCGGCACGCATATGGCGGGCTTCCGGGCGGCATTGACCCGCCAGATCACCTCCTATGCCGATAGCTCCGGCATCACCAAGAAGGAGAAGGTCAGCCTCACAGGCGACGACTGCCGTGAAGGCCTGACGGCGGTGCTCTCGGTCAAGGTGCCGGATCCGAAGTTCTCGTCGCAGACGAAGGACAAGCTCGTTTCCTCGGAGGTTCGTCCCGTCGTCGAAAGCCTGGTGAATGAAGCGCTGAGTTCCTGGCTGGAAGAGCATCCGTCGGATGCTAAGATCCTTGTTGGCAAGGTGGTTGAAGCCGCTGCCGCGCGCGAGGCCGCGCGGCGCGCCCGTGAACTGACGCGTCGCAAGGGCGTTCTCGACATTGCCTCGCTGCCCGGCAAGCTCGCAGACTGCTCCGAGCGCGACCCGTCGAAATCCGAACTCTTCCTCGTCGAGGGTGACTCCGCTGGCGGCTCGGCCAAGCAGGGGCGCTCGCGCGAAACCCAGGCCATCTTGCCGCTTCGCGGCAAAATCCTGAACGTGGAACGAGCCCGCTTCGACCGCATGCTGTCGAGCCAGGAAATCGGCACTCTGATCACTGCCCTTGGAACATCCATCGGCAAGGACGAGTTCAACGCCGACAAGCTGCGCTATCACAAGATCATCATCATGACCGACGCTGACGTCGACGGCGCGCATATTCGGACCCTGCTGTTGACCTTCTTCTTCCGTCAGATGCCGGAACTGATCGAGCGCGGGCATATCTATATCGCCCAGCCGCCACTCTATAAGGTGGCTCGTGGCAAGTCTGTGCAATATCTGAAGGATGAGAAGGCTCTCGAAGAATACCTGATCTCCATGGGCCTTGAGGATACGATGCTTACCCTCGGTCATGGCGAAGTGCGTGCCGGCCAGGACCTGCGCGAAGTCATTCAGGACGCACTGCGGCTGCGTTCGCTGATTGATAACCTGCATTCGCGCTATAATCGCAATGTCGTTGAACAGGCTGCCATTTGCGGCGCGCTCAATCCCGAGCTCACGGGCAACCACGATCAGGCCGAAGCGACTGCGGCCGAGGTGGCCAAGCGCCTTGACCTCATCGCCGAAGAGACCGAACGCGGCTGGACCGGTCATGTGACCGAAGAGGGGGGCCTGCGCTTCGAGCGTATGGTGCGCGGGGTCAAGGAAACCGCAAACCTCGACAATGCCCTTATCGGTTCGGCTGACGCCCGCCATATCGATCAGATGGCGACACGTCTGCATGATATCTACGGTATCCCGCCGGTCTTGCAGCGTAAGGAAGACAAGAGCGAGATTTCCGGACCGCGCGCGCTTCTGGCGTCAATCTTCGCGGTTGGCCGCAAGGGCCTGACGATGCAGCGCTATAAAGGTCTTGGCGAGATGAATGCCGAGCAGTTGTGGGAAACCACGCTTGATCCCAACGTCCGCTCTCTTCTGCAGGTCCGGGTCAACGACGCGACGGATGCCGATGGCCTGTTCTCCCGCCTGATGGGTGATGAGGTCGAGCCGCGTCGTGAGTTCATCCAGGAGAATGCGCTGAGCGTCGCCAACCTCGATATTTGATGAGGTTGTTTCACGTGAATCCGGCTAAGGAGTGATTCACGTGAAACACTTCGTTAACCTGGACGATCAGCCGACCGGAAAGCCGCGGGCAAAGGCGACATCAGCGAGCTTTTTCCGCCCGTTCGGCATTTCTCTGGCCTTGAGGTGATCCGGTAGACCGGCCGGGTCGGCGCGCTTGCCGATGGCCACTGCAGCCTCGGCATGGAAGCCGACCGGCGCGCCGAGCACCTTGATCGCCTCGTCGAAGTCGACACCGGCCATGGCGTGGGCGAGATAACCCGAGCGAAGTGCCTGTAGCGACATCATTGCCCAGGCCGCCCCCGTGTCGAAGCTGTGACTGCGCATCAGCCTGGGCTCTGACCCGTCATGCCTGCGGCTCAGCGTATCGGAAAAAAGAAAGACCAGCGCGGAGGCAGATTTTGCCCAGACCTGGTTTGATTCATTCAGCAGACCGACGAAGCGGTCCCATTCAGGCTCGCTGTTCAACGCATAGACAAAGCGCCATGGCTGGTAGTTGTTAGCCGAAGGCGCCCAGTGTGCAGCCTCGAGAATGGTCAACAGCACCGTTTCGTCCATTGCCTCACCGGTAAACGCGCGCGGTGACCAACGATCGAGAAAGATCGGGTCGATATCGAATTCGGAAGTGCGACTATTGCTGGTGGTCATGGGGACAAGAGCTCCGGATCAAAGACATAGGTTAGGTCTGTGGGATAAGTGAGTGCGACGAGATTAGATATAGGTCGAGCATTTGCTTGCAAGGTGTAGCACCTGTCCTTGCCGCCATCGAATGCAAGGAGCAGCAGCGTTAACCAGCTTCGCCCGTGGAACTTTAACGCCTTCGTGTAATTGTCGGGATGACGACTATCATAGCCTACCCCCAAGATAGCAGGGGGAGGGTACCAACAAAGCGGTTCCTAATTAACCAAACTCTGCTAGTTTTGCAGACCCACGGAAAAACCGCGCGACGCGGAAACCAAAAGGCGGCGAGATTTCATGTTCTACCAGCTCTATGAAATGAACCATGCGGCAATGGCGCCCTTCCGGGCCACAGCCGATGCCATGCGGCTCGCCTACAGCAATCCTCTCAATCCCCTGACCCATACGGTCATGGGTCGGACGCTCGCTGCTGGATTCGAAGTTTTCGAGCGCGTCACACGCCGTTATGGCAAGCCGGAGTTCGGCCTTGCCACGACGACCGTAGACGGCCAGACGGTTGCCGTACGGGAAGAGATCGTCTGGCAGAAACCGTTCTGCAATTTGATCCATTTCAACCGGGACCTGCCGGCCGGTTCGGCACCCGGACCGCGCATCCTGATCGTCGCCCCGATGTCGGGCCATTATGCGACGCTGTTGCGTGGCACCGTGGAAGCGTTGATGCAGGGTGCCGACGTTTACATTACGGACTGGGTCGACGCCCGCATGGTGCCAGTGACCGACGGTGATTTCGATCTCGACGATTACATCGATTACGTGATCGACATGGTCCACCATCTGGGTGCCGACACACATCTGGTTGCCGTCTGTCAGCCGGCTGTGCCGGTTCTGGCCGCTGTTGCAGTCATGGAGGCCAACAATGACCCGCTCTATCCGTCATCCATGACGCTGATGGGTGGCCCGATCGACACGAGGATCAACCCGACCGCAGTCAACGAACTCGCCCAGAACAAGCCGCTCGACTGGTTCAGGGACAATGTCATCATGAACGTTCCTTGGCCACAGCCGGGCGTCATGCGTTCCGTCTATCCGGGTTTCCTGCAACTGTCGGGCTTCATGTCGATGAACCTCGATCGGCACATGATCGCCCACAAGGATTTCTACATGCACCTCGTCAAGAATGACGGGGATTCGGCTGAGAAGCACCGCGACTTCTATGACGAGTATCTGGCGGTCATGGACCTCACCGCCGAGTTCTACCTGCAGACGGTCGATACCGTGTTCATCAAGCACTCTCTTCCAAAGGGCGAAATGATGCATCGCGGCAAGCTGGTCGACACCAAGGCGATCCGCAATGTCGCGCTACTCACTGTGGAGGGCGAAAACGACGACATTTCCGGCATCGGCCAGACACAGGCGGCCCAGACCATCTGCCCGAATATCCCGGACGAAAAACGGATGCACTATTTGCAGCCGGATGTCGGTCACTATGGCGTATTCAACGGTTCGCGCTTCCGCAAGGAAATCGCCCCGCGCATCATCGCCTTCGCCACACAGCAGAGCCGCAGCGTGAAGCAGAGCCGGGTCAAGCGTGTCATCAAGGGCGGCAAGTCCGCTTGATGTGCTCACGTTTTTCGTGAAGGTTTCAGTATATTAGCCGATTGCCAAAATGCTCTCCTTGAACGCAAGGGGAGCGTTTCCCACATCGATTTCATCGGACGGCATATCGCCCCCGATGAAAGCGAGGGTAATTGATGATGAACCAGTCAGCACTGCTTCGGCCGGATTGGACGCCGGCGACCGTTGCCTTGATGGTGCTCGGCTTCATGGTGTTCTGGCCCCTGGGCCTGGCCATGCTGGCCTATATTGTCTTTGGTGATCGTTTCGCCGCTTTCAAGCGGAACGCCAATCAGACGGCCGACGGCATCTTCGCTAAGTGCCGGCACAGCGGATTCCGCGGCGCTCATTTCTCTACCGGCAATGGCGCCTTCGACGATTGGCGCAAGACGGAACTTGATCGCCTTGAAGAGGAACGTCGTAAGCTCGACGAGATGCGTGCCGATTTCGACCGCTATGTCCGCGAACTGCGCCGCGCCAAGGATCAGGAGGAATTCGATCGCTTCATGCGTGGCCGTTCGACCGAGCGCCGCAGCGACAACGCTGCTTCCGGCGCGACCGGCGTCTGATCCTTATCGAGAGCAATCGGCCGGCACCTTGGCGTGCCGGCTTTTTTATGCGCGTAATGTCCGAATCGGCTAAGACGAAGTCATGTTTTCATTCTTGCAAAAGCCAGCCCGGTCAAAGGCACCGGCCACATCGAGCCGCGTGCTCGAGGTGAGCGGTCGCGAGATGCCGCTGGCGATCCGCAGCAACCCGCGCGCCACCCGCATCACGCTGCGCATCGAGCCGGGCGGCAGGGGGCTGAAGATGACGATCCCGCCCGGTCTGCGGGAACGCGAGATCGC
The DNA here is from genome assembly GCF_007992095.1 of Paenirhizobium naphthalenivorans. Taxonomy (GTDB): domain Bacteria; phylum Pseudomonadota; class Alphaproteobacteria; order Rhizobiales; family Rhizobiaceae; genus Allorhizobium; species Allorhizobium naphthalenivorans. The sequence continues at coordinate 46,871 of NZ_BJZP01000021.1, read as the reverse complement.
CGATTTTCTCGAGCGCCATCGTGGCTGGCTCGAAGTGAAGCTTGCCAAGTTTTCGAGTGACAAACGGCTCGCCGATGGTGGCGAAATACTGCTCCGGGGCGTTCCTCACCGCATCATCCATTCCGGCCGGCTGCGCGGTCTGACTGAAGCGATCGATTCCGAGATTGGTCCAGTGCTGAGCGTAAGCGGCATGGAAGAGCATCTCGGTCGTCGCATCGGTGATTTCCTCAAGAAGGAAGCCCGGCATGATCTCGAGCTGCTGGTCGACGGACATGCAAAGGCTGTCGGTAAGTCCTTCAGGTCACTGACGATGAAGGATACCCGCAGCCGCTGGGGCTCCTGTTCCTGGGATGGCAAGCTGAGTTTCTCCTGGCGCATTGTCATGGCGCCCCCGCCGGTGATCGACTACCTTGCGGCCCATGAGGTCGCGCACCTGCAGGAGATGAACCACGGACCGGCTTTCTGGGCGCTTTGCCGCGACCTTTGTCCCCATATGGAGACGGCTAAGGCCTGGCTGAAGCGGCATGGCACCCAGTTGCATGCCGTCGACTTCGATTGATCGTCGGCGCGGCGAACAGCTTGCGTAGCAAATTGGCTCGACTCTTTTGCATTTTCGTGCGACTTCGGCTGCCATGATACCCGATATAAAGATCTGCGGATTGAAGACGCCGGAGGCGGTGGATCGTGCCGTCGAGCGTGGGGCCACCCATGTCGGCTTCATTTTCTTTGAAAAGAGCCCGCGCAATATCGAACCGGACTTGGCCGGGCACCTAGCCGACCGGGTGAGGGGACGCGCCAAGATCGTCGCCGTTACCGTAGATGCCGACAACGACGAGCTCGACGAGATCATCGCGTTGGTTCGGCCAGACATCCTGCAGTTCCATGGCAAGGAGAGCCCAGAACGGGTGCTGACCGTCAAGGCGGTGAGCGGGCTGCCGGTGATGAAGGCGTTTTCCATCCGCGAGCCCGATGACCTGAAGCGGATCGAGCCCTATATCGGTATCGCGGATCGGTTCTTGTTCGACGCCAAGCCGCCAGCTGGTTCCGATCTGCCGGGCGGCAACGGAGTATCGTTCGACTGGTGCGTTTTGCAGACGCTTGACGACAGTGTCGATTACATGCTTTCCGGTGGCCTCAATAGGGACAATATCGCCGCCGCGCTCCGCGAAACCGGGGCGCGAGGTATCGATGTATCGTCCGGCGTGGAGAGCGCACCGGGCGTCAAGGATCTGGACAAGATGGACGAGTTTTTCGCGGCAGTCGAACGGGCTTCGGCCCGCGAGCCGGTTTCAGGGAGCGCACAGTGAACGAGACACCCAGACCCAACTCCTTCCGCGAAGGACCCGATGAGGACGGCCTGTTCGGCATTTTCGGCGGACGTTTCGTCGCGGAGACGCTGATGCCACTCATCCTCGAACTTCAGGACGAGTGGGAGAAGGCGAAGACCGATGCCGAGTTCCAGGCCGAACTTGCCCATCTGAATACCCATTATACCGGCCGTCCGAGCCCGCTCTATTTCGCCGAGCGGCTGACGGAAGAGCTGGGTGGCGCGAAAATATACTTCAAGCGCGATGAGCTGAACCATACCGGCAGCCACAAGATCAACAATTGCCTCGGTCAGATCCTGCTCGCCAAGCGCATGGGCAAGACCCGCATCATCGCCGAGACCGGTGCCGGCCAGCACGGGGTCGCCTCGGCGACCGTTGCCGCGCGCTTCGGCATCCCTTGCGTCGTCTACATGGGCGCGACCGACGTGGAGCGCCAGGCGCCGAACGTCTTCCGCATGAAGCTTCTCGGCGCCGAAGTGCGGCCGGTGACCTCCGGCCACGGCACGCTGAAGGACGCGATGAACGAGGCGCTGCGCGACTGGGTCACCAATGTCGACGACACCTATTACATGATCGGCACCGCTGCCGGTCCACACCCCTATCCGGAAATGGTCCGTGACTTCCAGTCGGTGATCGGACGCGAAACCCGGGAACAGATGATGGCGGCCGAAGGCCGGCTGCCGGACATGCTGGTGGCGGCCGTCGGTGGCGGGTCCAACGCCATCGGCCTGTTCCACCCCTTCCTCGACGACGCGTCGGTCAAGATCGTCGGCGTCGAAGCCGGCGGCAAGGGTCTCGACGGCGAAGAGCATTGCGCCTCGCTGACGGCCGGTTCGCCGGGCGTTCTGCATGGCAACCGCACCTATCTGTTGCAGGACGGCGACGGGCAGATCAAGGAAGGCCATTCGATCTCGGCCGGCCTCGACTATCCGGGCATCGGTCCGGAGCATTCCTGGCTGAAAGATCAGGGCCGCGTCGAATACGTGCCGATCATGGACACCGAGGCGCTGGCGGCCTTCCAGATGCTGACCCGCACCGAGGGCATCATTCCCGCGCTGGAACCGAGCCATGCGCTGGCCGAAGTCATCAAGCGCGCGCCGAAGATGGACAAGGACCAGATCATCGTGATGAATCTCTGTGGCCGCGGCGACAAGGATATCTTCACCGTCGGCAAGATTCTGGGTATGGGGCTCTGACATGACCGCTCGTATGGACAAGAAATTCGCCGCACTGAAGGCTGAGGGCCGGCCGGCGCTCGTCACCTATTTCATGGGTGGCGATCCAGATTACGAAACCTCGCTGAAAATCATGAAGGCGCTTCCCGCAGCCGGTGCCGATGTTATCGAGCTTGGCGCACCGTTTTCCGACCCGATGGCCGATGGCCCGGCCATCCAGATGGCAGGCCAGCGTGCGCTGAAGGGCGGCCAGACGATGAGAAAGACGCTGCAGATGGCCCGCGAGTTCCGCAAGGGCGATGACACAACCCCGATCGTGATCATGGGTTACTACAATCCCATCTACGTCTACGGCGTAGATCGTTTCCTCGAGGATGCGCTCGAAGCCGGTATCGACGGCCTTATCATTGTCGACCTGCCGGCCGAGATGGATAATGAGTTGTGCATCCCGGCGCGCGCCAAGGACATCAACTTCATTCGCCTCACCACGCCGACGACCGATGACAAGCGCCTGCCCAAGGTGCTGACCAACACGTCGGGTTTCGTCTACTATGTGTCGATGACCGGCATCACCGGTTCGGCCCTGCCTGATCCGTCGAAGATCGCCGGTGCCGTCCAGCGGATCAAGAGCCAGACCGATCTGCCCGTCTGCGTCGGTTTCGGTGTCAAGACCGCCGAACACGCGCGCCTGATCGGCGCCTCCGCCGATGGCGTGGTGGTCGGTACCGCGATCGTCAATCAGGTGGCGACCTCGCTCGACAAGGATGGCCACGCCTCCGCCGATACGGTGCAGGCAGTCGCCACCTTCGTTCGTGGTCTTTCGGCCGGCGTTCATGCCGCTCGCCTTGCCGCCGCCGAATAGTCTTCCCATATTGACTGGGACAGTCAGGAGTTAGTCAAGTGAACTGGATTACCAATTACGTGCGGCCGCGGATCAATTCCATGTTGGGCCGCCGCGAGGTTCCCGAGAATCTTTGGATCAAATGTCCCGAAACGGGCGAGATGGTCTTTCACAAGGATCTCGAGGAGAACAAGTGGGTGATCCCGGCCTCGGGCTATCACATGAAGATGCCGGCGAAGGCACGCTTGACCGATCTATTCGACGAGGGGCGCTATGAAGCCTTGCCGCAGCCGAAGGTGGCACAGGATCCGCTGAAGTTCCGCGATTCGAAGAAATACGCCGACCGCCTGAAGGACAGCCGCCTGAAGACAGAGCAGGAAGACACGATTCTCGCCGGCGTTGGCACGGTTGAAGGCGTCAAGCTGGTTGCCGTCGTTCATGAGTTTAACTTCATGGGTGGTTCGCTCGGGATTGCCGCCGGCGAGGCTATCGTCAAGGCGTTTGAACGTGCCATCGCGGAGAAGTGCCCGCTCGTCATGTTCCCCGCTTCTGGCGGGGCCCGCATGCAGGAAGGTATCCTTTCGCTGATGCAGTTGCCGCGTACCACGGTCGCGGTCGACATGCTCAAGGAAGCAGGCCTTCCCTATATCGTCGTGCTGACCAATCCGACCACCGGTGGCGTGACCGCATCCTATGCGATGTTAGGGGATCTCCACATTGCCGAGCCAGGCGCAGAGATCTGCTTTGCCGGCAAGCGGGTCATCGAGCAGACTATTCGCGAGAAGCTGCCGGAAGGCTTCCAGACCTCCGAATATCTGCTGGAACATGGCATGATAGACATGGTGGTCAAGCGCCATGATATTCCGTCGCTGCTCGCGCGGACTTTGAAGATCATGTTGAAGCGCCCGGTCGGCGTGGGCGCGACAGCAGCCGAGTCTGCCGTGCCTGAGAAGGCATCGGCCTAAGTCGCTTATCGGCCCTGGAACGCGAAGCAGCGGAATATTGTGAATATGGCCGACCCCGCCTTCAGCAAGGCAGAACAGGTGATCAACGAGCTCATGGGGTTGCACCCGAAGGGCTTTGATCTCTCCCTCACACGCATCCGTCGGCTACTGGAACTGCTGGGCAATCCGCAGGACCGGCTGCCACCGGTCATTCATGTGGCCGGCACCAACGGCAAGGGCTCGGTGACGGCCTTCTGCCGTGCGCTGCTCGAGGCGCAGGGCCTCAGCGTCCATGTCCACACGTCGCCCCATCTGGTCCGCTGGCACGAGCGTTACCGTATCGGCGTCAAGGGTGGGGCGGGGCAACTGGTTGAGGATACGGTTTTTGCCGATGCCTTACGGCGGGTCGCCATCGCCAATGGCGGTCAGCAGATTACCGTCTTTGAGATCCTGACGGCCGTGACTTTCCTGCTTTTTTCCGAACAGCCTGCCGACGTCGCTATCATCGAGGTCGGCCTCGGTGGTCGTTTCGACGCGACCAATGTCATCGAGACGCCGGCCGTCTCGGTGATCATGCCGATCTCTCTCGACCACCAGCCCTATCTCGGAGACCGGGTCGAACTGATCGCCGCTGAAAAGGCGGGAATTATGAAGCGCGGCCAACCAGTGGTGATCGGTCAGCAGGAATATGACTCGGCCCGTGAGGTGCTGGTTACAACGGCTGAGCGTCTTGGCTGTCCGCTGGCTGTCTTTGGTCAGGATTTCGGTGCTCACGAGGAATTCGGTCGGCTTGTCTATCAGGACGAATTCGGCCTGATGGATCTGCCGCTGCCGCGGCTGCCGGGGCGGCATCAGTATGGCAACGCGGCGGCAGCGATTCGCGCGGTCAAGGCCGCCGGCTTCGAGGTGACTGCAGCCATGGCGGAAAAAGCGATGAATTCGGTTGAATGGCCAGGTCGCCTGCAGCGGCTGACCGAAGGCAATCTGATTGCCTTCGCGCCGTCGGGCGCGGAGATTTGGGTCGACGGCGGGCACAATCCGGGCGCGGGTGAAGTAATCGCCGAGGCCATGGCCGGTTTCGAAGAGCGTCAGTCGCGGCCGCTCTACCTGATCACCGGGATGATCAATACCAAGGACCCGGTTGGCTATTTCCGCGCGTTTGCCGATATTGCCCAGGACGTATTCACGGTGCCAATCCGTGGCACGGACGCGGCGCTTGATCCCGTCGCTCTGGCTCATGCCGCCTTCGAGGCCGGGTTGGTGGCCGCTCCGATGGAATCGGTTGCCGAGGCGCTTCAGGAGATCGCCGAGCGGATCGATCCGGACGCCGCCCCGCCCCGTATCCTGATCGGCGGCTCGCTCTATCTCGTCGGCAATGTCCTAGCCGATAACGGTACACCGCCCAAATAAGAAAAAGCCGGGCTCAAGCCCGGCTTTCTTGCATGTAACCGACGAGGCCGATCACGCTGCGCTGGAAATCCAGCTCGAAAGAGCGGTCTTCGGCGCCGCGCCGACCTTGATGTCGGCCACTTCGCCGCCCTTGAACATGGCAAGGGTCGGGATTGAGCGAACGCCGAACTTGGCGGCGATTTCCGGGTTCTCGTCAATATTGACCTTGACGACCTTGACCTTGCCGGCCAGCTCGTTGGAGATTTCTTCGAGACTCGGGGCGATCATCTTGCACGGACCGCACCATTCGGCCCAGAAGTCCACGACCACGGGCTCGGCCGAATCGAGGACTTCAGCCTGAAAATTGGAATTATCGACTTTTACCGTAGCCATGAGTTGCTCCTTTACCGGTAACGGTTTCAGCTAGATATGTGATGTGAACCAGCCGCAATTTCAATATGCGGTATCTCATGATGCCTTGAGCGCGGCAAGGGACTGCGACAGGGTATCCTCGTCAAGGCTCAGAACAGTGCCCGCCTCCGTGTAGACGAGAAGGCAGTCGAATTGGCGGTCCGGATAGAGCGGCCGCAGGATCTCGCGATAGATCGCCAGCTGCGCACGATGTGACAGCGGGGCGTCTGCGGGGCTGCGCGGCGAGGAGCGATTGGTCTTGTAGTCCACCAGCATCACTCGTTCATCGACCACGGCCATGCGGTCGATCCGGCCGGAAACGGCACGCTCCTCCCCGTTTAGCAGGAAACTGCCCATCACCGAGACCTCCGCCTGGCCGTCGTCCGAGAAGATGGCTTCGAGGTCGGGGTGCTCAAGCACCGCCATGATTGTCTGGACAAGCTTCTCCCGTTCGGCGGCGGGCCAGAAGCGGGCTGCCCGCGCCGCATAGCGCCGGGCAGCAGCCTCGCGTTCGGGTGCTGCGATTAGGGGCAGCATCTGCAGCATCCGGTGCACGAGGCGACCTTTTTGCAGGGCGATGCCGGCCGATTCCCGTTCTGCGAAGAGGGGAGAAGTCACCAGCGCGTCGTCGGCCTCGTCGATGATTATCGCACCGGCGCCCGAGGGGCTGAGCGGTCGCGGCAGGCCGGGGGTTGCCGGAAGAGGCGTGAGAAGCGCATCCGGCAAGACATCGTCGCGCGTCTCGGCGGATCTTTCGGCCTCGCTGTCAAAGTCCCTTGCCGGATCGGCAAGACGCCAGGCAAGGCCTTCCCATGTGCCGTCCGGGCTGGAATATTCGACCTCGCGGCAAGTGTCTGCCTTGGCACGCAAAGCGTCGGCGATCATCTGATGCCAGATTTCACCGGGTTCGCGCACTCCGCGGTAGCCGCAAATGATCAGGCGATCGGCGGCGCGCGTCATCGCTACGTAGAGCAGGCGGCGATACTCTTCCTCCGCCATCTGCCGACGCCGCTCGACATCAGCCTCGACCAGGGAGTTCGCCAGCGTCTTGTTCGGCACCCAAACGGGAAGCTGTGGTAGATCGTCGCGGGCCTCGATCAGGCGAAACTTGGCGAGATGGCTGTGGTTGAAGGGCTTCCCCCCGCCATCGACCAGGAAGACGATCGGTGCTTCCAGTCCTTTCGAGGCATGCACTGTCATGATGCGCACCTCGTCACGATCCTTGTCCTGTTCGCGCTTCACCTCGGGTGCTTCTGTCTCAAGGGTGGAGACAAAGGCCTGCAAGCCGGGAAGGCCGGCTGTCTCGAAGGCCAGCGCAAAACTCAGGAACTCGTCGAGGATGTCGCTCACCTCGCTGCCCAGGCGAGCAAGATAGGCGCGGCGGCCACCATGAACACCGAGAACGCGGGCATAGAAATCATGCACAGGCAGCCCCTGGGACAGACGGAAAAACGCGTCAAGCTGACTGACCGTTTCGCGCCATTGGTGCGGAGCGTCTTCGGCGGCGGCGCGCATATGGTCCCAAAGACCGCAGTTTGCGGGCCGATTGGCAGCCAGTTCGAAGAGGTCTTCCTCGCTGTGGTTGAACAGCGGGCTCTTCAGAAGCGCCGCGAGCGAGAGATCGTCAGCGGGCAGGAGAACGAAGCGGCCGAGTGCCAGCAGATCCTGCACGGCGATATGCGAGGTGAGCTTCAGCCGGTCGGCACCGGCGACCGGGATATTGTTGCGTCGCTTCAGCGCACGTGTGAGGGCATTGACGAAGCTGTCGCGTTTGCGCACCAGGACGAGAATGTCGCCGGCCCGGATCGGCCTGCGCTTGCCTTTCTCGACGATGGTTTCCTTGCCGATCAGCTGCTCGACGGTGAAGGCGATCCGCCGTGCAAGGATAGCTGAGGGTGCGCTCTCGGGCGTCGCGTCAAAGGGGGCCGTCCAGTCTTCCGTCTTGGCTGCAGGTTCCGCCGCGATCATGTTCCACAGATCGACCGTGCCGGGGTGTCCAAGCCGGCTGGACATGTGCACCACGTCTTCGCCACGGGCGCTGAGACCTCTCGCGTTACTCTCAACGGAGAAGACCTGGTCGACGGCGGAGAGAACCGCGGACGTCGAACGGAAGGAGAGCGGCAGGCGGACCTCGCTGAAGATCTGGCTTCCCGCTGCCACGGCGCGCGCCGTGGCTAAGGCCTCTTCGGAAAAACGCTCCGGCCGGGCGCCTTGGAAAGAATAGATGGACTGCTTTTCGTCGCCGACAGCAAAGAAGGTGCGCGTCAGGCTACGGGCGCTCTCGCCGGAGAAGAAATCCTCGCGCAACGAGCGGATGACCGACCATTGCACCGGGCTGGTATCCTGCGCTTCATCGACGAGAATATGGTCGATGCCCTGGTCGAGCTTGTAATGCACCCAGGGGCCGACGTCGCTGCGCAGCAGCAATTCGGCCGTGCGCACGATCAGATCCTCGAAATCGAGCTGGCTGCGCTTCTTCTTCAGCTCCTCGTAGTCGTCGTCGAGCCGAGCGGCGAGCGTTAGCGCCGCCAGGGTCGCCTGATACATGCGGAACAGGGCGAGCCGGTCTCGGAAGGCGACGAAGTGGTCGCGCGCTTCCAGCATGGCGTCGCGTAGATGCGCCGCCGCTTTGGTCATGGCGGCGGCGATCAGGGACGTGTCTGCCTTCGGCTTTCCCGACTTGGTCAAGAATGCGGCTTCCACCAGGCTGAGGCGCTTGCGCGAATCGATTTCATGCGCGGCGCTTTCCAGCAGATCGGCGACCTCCTGCACCGTCTTGCCGCCCTTGTCGCGCGCCAGAAGGATATAGGTCGTGAGCATCGCTCCATCGAGCGAGGGCAGGGGCCAGCTCTCTGCAAGCAGGCTGTCCTCCGTGTCATCCGCGCCAATGCCCAGCCCTTTGCGCAGCAGCGCATCCACGCCACCACCCGCTTCCGCGGCCCGGACAAAGGCGCGCATCGCATGCCGATTGGCGACGAGATCGCCAAGCAGTGTTTCAAGTCCGTTCTCGTCGGCAATGCTGAGGACCTGGGAAAAGGCATCGGCGAGAGTCGCGTCATCCTCGGACGAGGTCGCCGTCAGCAGCGAGCGGCGGGCTTCGGCAAGAACCGCATGGGCGGCACGGTCGTCGAGCACGGTGAAATGGCCCGCGACATTGGCCTCTAGCGGGAACTGATGTAGCAGCGCTTCGCAAAAGGCATGGATGGTCTGGATCTTCAGGCCACCCGGTGTTTCCAGCGCACGGGCGAACAGCCGCCGCGCTTCGGCGAGCTTGATCCGATCCGGCTGGAGACGCTCGATCGCATAAAGACGCTCGGCCAGTTTCTCGTCCGGCAACGTTGCCCATTCGGCGAGCCGCGAGAAGACGCGGTTAGACATTTCCGAGGCCGCAGCCTTGGTATAGGTCAGACAGAGGATCGAGGAGGGGCGGGCGCCAGCAAGCAGGAGGCGGATGACGCGTTGGGTCAGGACATGGGTTTTTCCAGATCCGGCATTGGCGGACACCCAGGCGGATCGCGCCGGGTCTGAGGCCACCGCCTGTTGCAGCGTTGTCCAGTCGAGCCAGACCGCCGGATCGTCGCCAGACGGCAACAGGCCATCATCAGTCGTCATTGGCGGGTTCCTCGCTGTCGGCAGTCGACCATTCCGCCACGCGGGCCAGATGGTCGTATTCGCCACCGAAATCATTTTGCTGGGCCGGAATCAGGCGCGAGACATAGCCGCGCTCGCCACTCCTCAGGGCTTCGACGAATCTCGCCAGCTCCTCGACAGACTGCTCGGCGAGGTCCACTGCCGATTTCTTGTTGTCGCCGCGACCGGTGAGTTCATTGTTCACCGGATCGACAATCAGGCTGTCGGCAGGCTTGAGGCGCACATAGAGAAGATTTTCAGGCGTCAGCCGGCCGGCATCCCGGAAAGCGCCGGCCATGAGGGCAGCGGCCTCAAGCGAAAGCTGCGGATCAAGCAGGCTGCGGGCCTGCGCCTGGCTGGGGCTGAGGCCGGTCTTGTAATCGATAATGTCGGCATGATTGGCACCCTTCAGGTCGATCCGGTCAGCCACACCGCTAAGGGTGATGCCGTTCGCCAGCTCGATTCGGCCGCGCGCCTCGGTGAAGGTCTTGCGGATCTCGGGTCGACGCTTGCGTTCCCACTCGATGAAGGCTCGGCCGACGCTGGCAAAACGCTGGCGCCATACGATGTCGATATGGATCGGCAGTCCTTCGGCATCAAACAGTTCGTCAACGATCTGTCGCATGACGGCTGGCGCCTCTGGGCCTGCCGGGTCATGGGCCTCGCTGACGAAGCGCTCGACGATCTTGTGGTAGAGCGTGCCGCGCTCGGCCGCACCCGGATCCTCGTTGAAGCCGTCGACTGGATCGAGACGCAGGATACGTCGGGCATAGAGCGCGTAGGGATCGCGCCGAAACCGGCCGACCTCGCTAAAGGAGAACTGAGTCGGCTGAAGCTCGGCTGGAGGCTTCGGGGCAGGGCGCTGGGCCGGAGCCTGACTCTCGGCGCGATCCAGAAGGGCCGCATAGTGCCGATAGAGATCACCGCGTGACTTCAGCTGACGCTCGAACTCGCTGCCGCAGAGCGCCACCAGCCGCTGCAACCAGCGGGACGCGACCGTTGGCGCCGACCCTTGACGCAAGGCGCGGGAATAAACGAGATGGCGGGTGCCACTCGCCATCTCGAAGTCATGCGCCAACTGGCCGATCCGCCGCTCGGGCGGCTCGAGCCCGATCTCCGCCTTCATCGTGCGCGACAGGAAGGGGTTGTTGGTTGTCTGTCCCGGCCATGAGCCTTCATTCAGCCCACCGATCACCAGCATGTCGACGTCTTGCAGCCGCGCTTCGAGTGTGCCGAAGACGAAAACGCGGGGATGGCGCATGGCACGTGGCTTGACCGCTGAACTCGCCGTCAGGGCCGAGAAGATGTCGATCCATTGTGGTCCGTCAGCCACGATCTCGCCATCGGTCGACATGATCTCGCCGAGCTGGTTTGCGAGCGTTTCGCCGGCCTCATCGGACCAGAGAGCCGACAGATCGCCGTGTTCGTCTGCGCAGACCATTTCCAGCACTCGGCCAGTGTGCTCCGCCCACTGGCCGAGTGGCAGCTTGTCGGTGAGAACGCGGTCATCGTCGATGCGCACGAGTGCGGAAACCAGCGGCTCGACGGAATTGGCAATCCGTGCGGCGAGATCGCGTGCCCTTTCAAGGGATTCCGGCGCCAGCGAAAGCCGCCACCGTGGTGCATGGCGGTCGGCGAGATGCTCCGCCAACCGCTGCTCGAATAGGGCGGGCAGAGTACTGAGATCGACCGCCTGAATGCCGCCGCGAAGGGCGATCATCTCCAGCGCGTCCGCAGCCTGGCGATAGCTTTGGGCACTCATACCGAAGCGCACCAGCGGATGCTTCAAGACTGATACGAGCGGGATTGGGTCTCCGGGACGCAGCGTGGCCTCAAGCAGGAGCTGGGTGAGGATGCCTTGCTGTGTGGCGCTGAAGGGCGTGCCGGCCGAATCGTCGGCGACGATGCCGAAGCGGGCAAGCTCGGCGGTTACCCGGCGGGCAAGGGCGCGGTCGGGGGTGATCAGCGCCACACGGCTTTCGTTGCCGTCGGCACCCGGACGTTCGAGCCCGAGACGCAGGGCAATGGCGATCGCAGTCGCCTCCTCCCGCTCGTTTGCCGCCTCGATCAGCGCCATATCAGCAAGGGCGGTCTGAAGCCGTGTATCGCCAAAACCCGCTCGCCATGCTTGCCAGCCGTCGGTCGCGCCGGCAGGCGCGAGCGCACGCGACAGTATCTCGGCGCGATCGGCGAGCGCATTGTTGGCGATGCCAAGGGTCTCGACGTCCGAGCGGTCAACCTGTAGTCGCTGCAGCAGCCGGTAGAGACCGTATTGCGGATGGCCGCGACTGGCCGGTTCGGCTGAGTGGCCGGCTTCCTGCTCGAGACCGACCTTCAGCCAGTCCTCCGGCGGCATGGTCATGTCAAGACCTGGCAGGACGATGACGCCCTGCGGGTGTTCGGCAATGGCGGCGATCAGGTCGGCGGCGGCCGGGATCGAACCAGTCGAGCCCGCGACGATCACCGGGTGGCCATGTTCGACCCCGGTAAGGCGCTGGGCCTCAGCTCTTAATCCCGCGTCGCGGTGACGGGCCGGCGATGAGCGCATCAACTCTTCCAGACGCGCGGGCCAGAAGGCGGTGGCGATTTTCAGGAACTCGACAGTCAGCTGCCACCAGGACGCAAAGTCGCGCGCATCCAGCTTGACGAGATCGGCCCAATCACAGCCCTCGGTCTCTACCGCGTCGATCAATTCGGACAGCGCGCGCGCCAGCCACACGGCGTCCGCCGGACTTGCCGGGGCGACGAGCGGCGTATCGGCATGGATGCTGCGCACGATCGCCGGGAGCTGGTTGCGCCAGGCAAGGATCAGCCGTGCCAGTTCTAGCAGCATGACGGTGCCGCTGACCGGTGGGGCTAGATCGATGAGGGCGGGCTGATCGGCCTCGAAGAAGCCGTTGTCCTCTTCCGTCTCGCCGAGTGGCCGGATGACCGGCAGGATGGCCGAGCGACCACCGAGCAGATCGACGAATTCCGAACGCAGAACGCGCGCCGCGCGCCGCGTGGGTACGAGGATCGTGACTTTGGCGAGCGATAGGGGATCGGCGGGATCGTAGCAGTAGCTGGGCGACAGGGTGCCGTCGAGGAGCCGCGCCGCCAGGATCTTCAGGAAGGGGAGCCCCGCCGGTATCGTCAGGACACGCGGTTGGTGGGTCCGAGCCATCCTCAGGCTCCATCGCTGTCAGCGGGCGGGAAGCGTCTGATCGTTTCTTCCGCCTCGCTGATCGCCTCCGGTGTGCCAACGGTCAGCCATTGACCAGCCATCTCGACGCTATAGAGCCGGCTGCGGGCGATGGCCCGGTCGAAATAGATGTTCAGGTTGAAGGCATCCTGCGGCGCGTCGTCAAAGAGTTCCGGCAAGAGCGCGATGGCACCCGCGTAGACGACCGGAGCGGGATCGCCCTCCGTATAGCGTTTGAGCCTGCCGTCGGCACCAAGCGAGAAGTCTTTCTTACCGTTATGCCCTGTGGTCCGCTCGAGCGGCACGCAGAGCAGCGCCATGTCCATCCGCGCCGGGTCGAAGAAATCGGCCAGAAGCGATAGATTGGATTTGTCCGCGCTTTCGTCGCCGATCCAGAACAGGTCGGCATTCATCACGAAGGCCGGCGAACGGTCGAGCAGCTTCAGCCCCTTGACCAGTCCGCCACCGGAATTCATCAGCGCCTCGCGCTCATCAGAAATGAGGATGTTCAGACCATGATATCCCGCAAGATGGGCTTCCATCTGTTCGGCGAAGTGATGGACATTGATCACCACCTGCTCGACGCCAGCCGCAACGAGGATATCGAGCACGTAGTCGATCATCGGTCTTCCGGCGATCGCAACCAGCGGCTTCGGCATGGTATTGGTGATCGGTCGCATCCGAGTCCCGAGCCCGGCTGCGAGCACCATTGCATGGGTGATTTTCATTATGCCTGCGCCAGTGATTCGGTTGGGCCGATTCCAACCCGTGCGCACCAGTCGCGCAAGGGGGCAAGCGCTTCGTGCTCAAAGGCGACGGAAAGATGCCAAAGCGTGCGTGGCATATGCTTCATGTAGCCGGGCTTATGATCGCGCTTCATCAGCCGGACCCAAAGTCCGTTCAGTTTGCAGGCGCGCTGGGCCGACATGATCGCCCATGCCTTGAGGAAGGACTGCTCATCGAAGTCCGGCTCGGCACGGCGAAGCGAAAGATAGTCGGCCATCAATTGGTCAACGAGCGGTCTTTCGACCGTGACGCGGGCGTCCTGAACGATCGACACGAGATCATAGGCAGACGGCCCGATCATCGCATCCTGGAAATCGATCAGGCCGATACGCTGAACGCCCAGCTCGGCGCCGCGCCAGATAATGTTCGGCGAATGGAAGTCGCGCAGGACCAGGTTCTTCTCGGTATCGGCAAGTTGGTCAATCAGTCTGTCCCAGATTGCTCCATATTCCGCGCGCTCTTCGTCCGATGCCGGCGCCCCGTTTCGCTTCCACGGCAGGTGCCAGTCGATCAGAAGCTCGGCTTCCATCTTCATCACCGTACGGTCGTAGTCCGGCACATGGTGCATGCCGCCGGTCGGCAGCGGAATGTCGCGGTCGAAGCGCGTCGCGTGCAGTGCCGCGAGGCATTCGACACTGGCCCGGTAGCGCTCGGCGATCGGCTTGCCGTCCTCGTCAAGAACAGTCTCTTGGCCTAAATCCTCGATCAGCAGCAGACCGGCTTCGCAATCGCTTTCATAGATTTCCGGAGCGGCAAATCCCCGGTCGCGCAGGGCCGTATCGATAGCGACAAAGGGGTAGACGTCTTCGGCCAGATGGGCGATCTGCGAATAGGGCTTGCCGTTGCGGATTGGCGGGCCGTCTGGCTGGCGCGGCGCATCCATGAGGATACGTCTTGTGCCGGCGTCGGCCGGATAAATGTACTCATAGGCACGGGTGGAGGCATCACCGGTCAGGTGCCGCCGGCGAGCGCCCGCATAGCCATGCGCGTCGAGAAAGCGCCGGATGAGGAAGACGCGCTCAATGCGGGCGATCTTGAGCGCTGGCGCCGTGATGGTGATTTGGCGTCCGCCACCTGGTTCGAAGCCGAAAGCGATGTCGATCCGTGACCCGGGCAAAGCCGTTCCCGCCTTGTCCGGCCATTCGACAAGGCAGACGCCGCTGTCAAGGGCGTCGGAAAAGCCTATCTCCTCAAGCTCTTCGGGGTCCGTGAGACGGTAAAGGTCGAAATGCGCGACAGCCAATCGCAGATCGTAGTTCTGGACCAGCGTGAAGGTCGGGCTCGGCACTTCGAGATAGTCATCATCCGCCATGGCCCGCAGCAAGGCGCGCGACAATGTCGACTTGCCGGCGCCGAGATCTCCCCAGAGCGCCAGGCAGTCGCCGGGCTTCACCACTAGGGCCAATTCCTCACCGAGGCGGTCGGTCTCGGTTTCGTCGGCGAGGCGCAGCGAAAGGCTCGATCGCGTGTCGGTCATCCGGCGGCGGCGATGGCTTGCGGTTCGAGCACGGCGGAAGGGATGCGGCAGGTCACGGTGGTGCCGCGTCCCTGCTCGCTGTCAATCGAAACCTCGCCCTGGTGCAGGTTGACGAAGCTCTCGACGATGGAAAGCCCGAGCCCTGCGCCACTGCGCTTGCCGGTCTTGGCATTGGTCGAAAAACGATTGAACACAGTGGCCAGCATGTCTTGCGACATACCGCAACCGTTGTCGTGGACCGTGAAGACGAAATCACCATCGTCGCGCCAGCACTTCAACTCGATCGACGATCCCTCCGGCGCGAAGTTCACGGCATTGGTGAGCAGCTTGATCAGAATCTGCTTGAGCCGCTGCTGGTCTGCGACGATATGGCCGAGCTGGGCGACAGCCGCGATCTCCAGGGAGACATTGCCTTCCTGCAGTCGGTCGGTCATCTGCATCGACACGTCGTCAAGCAGGTCGTTGAGATCGATCTCCGTATAGTCGAGCCGCATGATGCCGGCATCTACAGTGGCCAGATCCAGAATATCATTGACGATTGTCAAAAGAACTGAGGACGAGGTCGAAATATGGTCGATATATTCCGCCTGGCGTTCGTTGAGCGGTCCGATCGCCGGGGTCTTCAGGAGATCGGTGAAGCCGATGATATTGGTGAGCGGGGAGCGCAATTCATAAGAGACGTGCTGGACGAAGTCGTTCTTCAACTCGTCAGCCTTGCGCAGCGCTTCGTTCTTTTCCTTGAGTGCTCGCTCGGCTCGCACGCTGTCCGTCATATTGACGAAGGTCAGCATGGTCTGTGCATTCGGCAGGGGCGTCACGGCATAATCGAGAACCAGGCCGGAATAGAGCTCCAGCGTGCCTTGGCTCGACGGCCGCTCGTCCTCGAAACTGGTTATGATCTTGGCAAAGGCCTTCCAGCCGTCGGCTCCCTCATAGGACGGGGCGCAGGCAGCTTCGATCGCCTTGATATGAGTTCCATGCTTGGCGTCAGCCTCCGGAATACCCCAAAGCGCGCGAAAGGCTGGATTCGATAGTTCTATACGCCCGTCCGGACCAAATACCGCGACTCCTTCGGACAGATGATCGATCGTCTCGCCGCGAACCCTGAGCAGCGTATTGTAGCGGCTTTCCAGGTCGAATTGCGCCGTGACGTTTTCGAAAACGCAGGTTGCGCCACCCTGCGGATGGGCCGAGGCGATAACCCGCAGTGTCTGACCGTTCGGCAGATGCCAGAGCTCAGTCTGGGTCTCGAGCGAGCGATAGACCGAAAGCGTGTTTTCTTTCCACGCCTTCCAGCTCAGCTGCTCCGGCAGCTTGCGGGCCGAACGTAGGCGGTCCAGCAGCTCGCCATGGTCTGGATGCGACTCGAGGAAAAGCGGTTCGAGGTCCCAGAGTTTCTGGAACGGCTGATTGAAGAATTGCAGGCGTCGGTCGCCGTCGAAGATGGCGACCGGGGTCTCGAGGTGTTCAAGCGTTTCGGCATGGCTCTTCAGTGTGCGGGCCAGTTCCTCGCGAAGCTCTTCTTCGCCGCTGACGTCGACTGCCATGCCGCAAGAACCGGAAGGCTCGCGAACGTCGACCACATCGAAGAAGCTTCGCTTGCCGCGCACGGCAGTGGAGACGACGTCATGGAAGGGCGATTCGGGCGTCGCGCTTGCCTTGATCTTCTCCCGGGTCAGGCTGGTGAGGATCTCTCGGCTTTCGCGCACGGCTTGATCAGGCGACTTGGCCTCGACCGCTTCACTATAGGCATGGTTGACCCAGATCAGGTGTCCTTCCGCGTCGCGGCGCCAGACTGGTTGTTCGATGGCGTCGAGCAGTGATTCGAACGTTGCGATGGAATTCCTCAAGCGGTTGCGTTCGATCTTCAGTTCGGCGAGTTCGGCACGCAGGTTGTTGAGGGCGACGAAACGGGCGAATGCCCGCCCGCCGGAAAGGCGGCCTTGGACCTCGATCACTTCGCCTCGATGGGTCTCTATGATGACGTCGAAGCTCTCGGCCCCGTAGCGCAAGGCCTCGATCGCTTTTTCCAATTCGCTCGCCGAGGCTGGTTTCAGCCAGCGTCCGAAGGCGAGGAACTCCCCATCGGTTTGCGGCGCTCCGGTCTCGACCGGCAATTGGCCGAGGAATTCCGGCTTGCCGTTCTGTCCATCCCAGATAACAATCCGGCGGTTTTTTTCGGCAATCAGCGCGTGATAGCGTGAGATCTGCTGTTTCGCGTCGGAGAGGGCTGAACGCATTTCGGCACCTTCGGCCTCGAGCCGTCCGCGCTGGCGGATCAGCCACCCGGCAGAGAGCATCGCCGCCGAGAGGATGCCGAGAACAAGTGCGTATCCGACCATTTCGACCGATGTGAAGAGCTTTTCACTCGGCGGGATCACCGCGTCTGTCTGCGCCAAACTGGGAGAGAAAAAGCCGGTCAGGATGGTTCCGCCCATGCAGGCGCGCCACAATCGTGGCAGCAGACCCGGTCTCACGCGCGAACGAGTTCCCTCGTTCGCGCTGGCGTTTTCTTGGTTGCAATCCCGGGCGCGCCGCCGCGCTGCTTTGGGATCGACACCCGCCGCTTTGTTCCGATTGAACGGGCCGTTGTTATTTACCGACATCCTCGGTCTGTCTCCGTCCTATGTGCCGCATCGTCGACAAGACATCCCATTTCGCCGACGCCCTGATGGGTGCGCCACGAATCAAGTGCTAAAACAATACTGCTTAAGGAAATCTGCGGGAAGGGTCGGGGGCAAAAAAGAAACCGCAGCCTTTGTCAAGGCTGCGGTCACTAGATTTGGTAGATATCCAGAGGATTATCAATAGCGGTAGTGGTCCGCCTTGAACGGGCCCTGCGGCGTCACACCGATATAGGCGGCCTGTTCTTCAGAAAGTGTGGTCAGCTTCACGCCGAGCTTTTCGAGATGCAGCCGAGCGACCTTTTCGTCGAGGTGTTTCGGCAGGACATAGACCTCGTTCTTGTATTCGCCGGGCTTGGTAAAGAGCTCGATCTGCGCCAGAACCTGGTTGGTGAAGGAGGCCGACATGACAAAGGACGGATGACCGGTCGCATTGCCGAGATTGAGCAGGCGACCTTGCGAAAGAAGGATCATCCGGTTGCCCTTGGGGAACTCGATCATGTCAACCTGTGGCTTGACATTGGTCCACTTGAGATTGCGCAGAGCGGCGACCTGGATCTCGTTATCGAAGTGCCCGATATTGCCGACGATCGCCATGTCCTTCATCTCGCGCATGTGCTCGATGCGGATGACGTCCTTGTTGCCGGTGGTGGTGATGAAGATGTCGGCGGAGGCGACGACGTCTTCCAGCGTGACGACTTCAAAGCCGTCCATGGCAGCCTGCAGGGCGCAGATTGGGTCGACTTCGGTGACCTTGACGCGGGCGCCTGCGCCGCGCAGTGATGCAGCGGATCCCTTGCCGACATCGCCATAGCCGCATACGACGGCGACCTTGCCGGCCATCATCACGTCGGTGCCGCGGCGAATGCCGTCCACCAGCGATTCCTTGCAGCCGTACTTATTGTCGAACTTCGACTTGGTCACGCTGTCATTGACGTTGATCGCCGGGAAGGGGAGGAGGCCCTTCTTGCTCAGTTCGTAAAGGCGGTGAACGCCCGTGGTGGTTTCCTCGGTCACGCCGAGGATCGCATCGCGCTGCTTGGTGAACCAGCCAGGGGAAGCGGCGAGGCGCTTCTTGATCTGCGCGAACAGAATCTCTTCCTCTTCCGAGCCTGGATTGGAAAGCACGTCCTCGCCGGCTTCGGCGCGTGCGCCGAGCAGGATGTACATGCTGGCGTCACCACCATCATCGAGGATCATGTTCGAGACGCCGCCGTCACGCCATTGGAAGATCTGGTCGGTATAGGTCCAGTATTCTTCAAGCGTTTCGCCCTTGACGGCGTAGACCGGGATGCCAGCGGCGGCAATCGCTGCGGCCGCATGGTCCTGGGTCGAGAAGATATTGCAGGAGGCCCAGCGCACTTCCGCGCCGAGAGCCACCAGCGTCTCGATCAGAACAGCAGTCTGGATGGTCATGTGCAGCGAGCCGGTGATGCGGGCGCCCTTCAGCGGCTGGCTCTGGCCGAACTCTGTGCGGCAGGACATCAGTCCCGGCATTTCAGTTTCGGCAATGGCAATTTCCTTGCGGCCGAAATCGGCGAGGCCGATATCTGCGACGATATAGTCGTTATGTGCGGTCATGAAGCGCTCCCGGCTAGGATGACGGCGCAGGCCCGGCTCCGTGATCGGCGAAAGGCAAGCACCATGCGTGACCCCTCTGCAAAAGACGGGTTTCTGATCCGCGTTTAGCAGGGATTACCGAGATTGGCAAGATGACATAAAGAGGTCTTTATGTCTTTATATGATTAAGCGGTGATTACATCTCTTCGCCGAACTTGTCCGCGACGAGGGATTCCAGGGCGTCAAGCACCGCACTCGCCTGATTGCCTGTGGCGCTAACCGTAATCGAACAGCCCGGGCTGGCAGCCAGCATCATCAATCCCATGATGGAGGTGCCACCGACTGTTGTGCCGTCCTTGGTGACCTGCACGGAAGCGTCGAAATCGTTCACTGTCTGGACGAATTTGGCCGAGGCACGGGCATGCAGGCCACGCTTGTTGATGATCAGCAGTTCCCGCGAATTAGGCATGGAAGGACCTTCGGACAGATCACTTGCCGCTCAGCACGCGGCTGGCGACGTTGATATACTTGCGTCCGGCGTCGGAGGCATCCGCCAGCGCCTTTTCCATATCGTTCTCGCCGCGCACGCCAGCCAGCTTGATGAGCATGGGCAGGTTGACGCCAGCGATCACCTCGATCCGGCCGGTGTTCATCACGGAAATGGCGAGATTTGAAGGTGTTCCACCGAACATGTCCGTCAGGATGATCACACCATGCCCGTCATCGGCACGCATCACCGCGTCCAGGATGTCCTGGCGACGTTGATCCATATCGTCGTCCGGACCGATGCAGACGGTTTCGATGAATTTCTGAGGTCCCACGACATGCTCGACGGCATGCTGAAATTCCTCAGCCAGCTTGCCATGGGTGACAAGCACAAGTCCGATCATTCTTCTAATACCCCTTGCCTGCGCAGACAGATGGCGGAGATAACGCAACGCAGGTACTTCGTCCATCAGTGGCTCGCCATCTTGGCGATGAAAGCGCGAAGTTCAAGCGTAAACTGCGGTCCGTTTCGATGAAGCGAACGCGGTTTAGGAAGCGATCAAGGCATTTATGAAAGAAAAAGGCAAGCGCAGGTCGCTCGGAACGTGGAGTGCTGGCAAGCTGACTTCGCCAAAAAGTGTTTCCCTTGCCTTTTCGGGGGGCAATCGTTTTGCCTCGCCCCGTATCACCGGGACAACAGCATAGTGCAGCAGGGCGCGGGGAATACTGGCGATCCGCGCTATGCCGCCGTGGCGCAACTCGATCAGATCCTTGATGGTCTCGGGTCGCGAAGCCACGACATGCGTGCCGAAACGGGAGATGAAAACTTGGTCATCCGCCACCAAGGCGGCGAACTGGCCATGAAGACGTGCCTCGCACAAACAATCGAAGGCGAGCATCGACTTTCCCGATCCTGATGGGCCGATGAAGACGAGGCCGGTGGTGCCGACGACGATCGCTGTTGCGTGGATATTGACGCCGCGGCCGCTCAAGCCGCAGCCTCAACAGGCAGCGACAGGATGAACCGTGCGCCAAGCCGTCTGCCGGTTCCGGGTTCGATGATGTTCTCGGCCCTCAGGCTGCCGCCATGGGCCTCGGCTATCTGCCGGCTGATGGAAAGACCGAGACCGGAATTCTGGCCGAAGCTCTCGCCCTCGGGTCGGTCCGTGTAGAAGCGCTCAAAGATGCGGTCGATGTCCTCGGCCTGGATGCCCGGGCCATTATCCTCAATCTGAACGAGGCAGCGCCCTCGGGTGCGGGACAGTTTCACGGTGATCTTACCGCCTACCTCCGGCACGAAAGAGCGGGCATTTTCGATCAGATTGGTGATGATCTGGCCGAGTCTGAGATCATGTCCCTGGACGACAAAGCCGGTCTTGGCGCCTGGCTTCTGATCGATGATATAGTCAAGCTCGACCGGCTTCTTGGTGCTTCTGATTTGCCGCGAGACATCGACTAGACTGGACAGCAGCACTTCGAGGTCGACTGGCTTTGCATCGCTGCGCGCCAGTTCGGCGTCGAGACGGGAGGCGTCGGAAATGTCGCTGATCAATCGGTCGAGGCGACGTACGTCGTGCTGGATGACATCCATCAGCCGTTGTCGCGAGTGGTCGCTCTTGGCGAGCGGCAGGGTTTCCACCGCGCTGCGCAGTGAGGTAAGGGGGTTTTTCAGCTCATGGCTGACGTCGGCAGCGAAACTCTCGATCGCGTCGATCCGGTCATAAAGCGCATTGGTCATGTCGCGAAGGGCGACGGAAAGATTGCCGATTTCGTCTTGGCGAGCGGAGAAGTCGGGGATTTGCTCGCGCTCCCTGGCACCACGGCGCACGCGGATCGCCGCCGCCGCAAGTCGCCGCAGCGGGTTGGCGATGGTCGAGGACAGAAGCAGAGAGACGACAATGTTGACAAGGGCTGCGACCCCGAAGACACGCAGGATGGCCAGACGCTCGGCATGGACGATCTTGTCGATGTCGCCGGCCTGCGTGGAGAGCAGCAGGACGCCGAGAACCGCACGAAAGCGCTGGACGGGCACAGCGACCGAAACGATAAGTTCGCTCTGGTCGGTGACGCGCACGACGGCGCCGCGCACACCGGTGAGCGCATTCATCACCTCTGGATAGATCGATCCGTCGCCACCAGGCGCTTCCTTGTAGACCGGGAGATTCGACGGCTGGAGAGCCATGTTGAAGATGCGTGCCACCCAGTCGGTCACGCTGGAGGAGTCACCTTCGACTGGTGGCAGATCGAAGCGCAGAACCTGGCCACGTGAATAGAGGTGGCGCGAATCGAGCAAGAGGTTGGCGTCTGCGTCGAACAGCCGAGCGCGCGTGCGTGTTGGCGAGATCAGCCGTCTGAGCACAGGTGCGACCCGTTCCGGGTTGATGGGGAATTCGAGGTCCTCGTCGTTCGGAACCGGTGTTATGCTCTGTCCGGCTTGGAGTTCCAGTAGTTTCTGCGGATCGATGGTGATCGAGTTGGTGTCGACCGAGGCCGAGGCGGAAATGGCCCCGGCGATGATCTCGCCTTGGGTCAGCAGGCTTTCGACGCGCGCGTCGATCAGGCCTTCGCGGAACTGGTTGAGGTACATGATGCCGCCGACCAGCACGATCAGGGCGGCAAGGTTGAAGAAGACGATACGTCGGGTCAGGCTGGAAAACAGCGCATGACCGAAAATCCGTCGTATCAGCGTAAACGGGTGGACTGGAAAGTGGCGCTGTTCGCCTCCGCCATCCAGTTCGTCCATCATCCCGTTATCCAATTGCTTGGCCACGCTCAACCCTTTTGCCGGGCGGCCGATCAGGCCGCCGCGGCGTTACGCCGCTTCGCGGAAGCGGTAGCCTACGCCGTAGAGCGTTTCAATCATGTCGAAGTCGGTATCGACCATCTTGAACTTCTTGCGCAGGCGCTTGATGTGGCTGTCGATCGTACGGTCATCGACGTAGACCTGCTCGTCATAGGCCGCGTCCATCAGCGCGTCGCGGCTTTTCACCACACCAGGACGCTGAGCCAGCGATTGCAGGATAAGGAATTCTGTCACCGTCAGTGTTACCGGGTCGCCTTTCCAGGTGCAGGTGTGGCGCTCCTGATCCATGACCAGCTGTCCCCGTTCCAGCGTACGGGCCTGCTGCTCGGCGGCCGTCCTCGGGGGGCCGCCGGCGGCCAGGTTTTCCCGGCTCGCAGCGCGGCGAAGAATGGCCTTGACCCGCTCGACCAGGAGGCGCTGCGAGAACGGTTTTGTGATGAAGTCGTCGGCTCCCATTTTCAAACCGAACAGCTCGTCGATCTCCTCATCCTTGGAGGTCAGGAAGATCACTGGAATATCCGATTTCTGCCGTAGGCGCCGCAGTAGTTCCATGCCGTCCATGCGTGGCATTTTGATATCGAAGATTGCGAGTTGAGGCGGACGTGCCAGCAAGCCGTCGAGCGCCGATGCTCCATCGGTGTAAGTCTCGACCTTGTATCCTTCGGCCTCGAGCGCGATCGATACGGACGTGAGAATATTGCGGTCGTCGTCTACGAGCGCGATCGTCTGCATTGTATTTGTCTCCGTCATCATGAAGCGCGACTCCTGGTATCGTCCCAACCCAAGGTGTGGTGGCGTTCGGATGCGCTTATTGAGGATAAAGGTGGAACAAATTGTGGCAAAGATAAAGGGGCGTGCCGTAAGTCCTGCGGCAATCGGGGTGCAATGTGCTGTCACAACAACCGAAAGATGGTCATGCAAACCGATTTAAAAAATGTGATTCTGATTTAAATCGATTAATTATTTGAAATTATTGAATGTTTTTTGATTTGCTTCTTGCGTTTTGAAAACTCGAACACTAGGTTCGCCAAAATTCAACGTCACTTTCCTAATACAAGAGGATGCGCGCTCATGGAGGAGCTTGGTGTAAATAATCCCCTCATCGGGGTAGCAGCGATCGGTTTGGGAGACGCGGCTCGCGTCTACTACAATGTCCGTGAGCGCGACCTTTATGAAGAGGCGATTCGCCGTAACGAAGCTGTGCTGACTGCTGATGGCGCGCTTTGCGCGGTTACGGGGCAGCACACCGGCCGTTCGGCCAAGGACAAGTTTATCGTCCGCGACAGCCACACCGACGGCCAGATTTGGTGGGACAACAACAAGCCCATGTCGCCGGAGCACTTCGGTATCCTGCACAAGGATATGTTGGCCCACGCGGCAGGTAAGGATCTGTTCGTCCAAGACCTGATCGGCGGCGCTGATGCCGAGAACGAACTCCCGACTCGCGTCGTGACCGAGCTTGCTTGGCACTCGCTGTTCATCCGCAACTTGCTGATTCGCCCGGAGCGCTCGGCGCTCAGCGAATTCCAGCCGAAGCTGACGATCATCAATTTGCCGAGCTTCCGTGCCGATCCGGCCCGTCACGGCTGCCGTACAGAAACGGTCATCGCCTGCGACTTCACCAACGGCATCGTTCTCATCGGTGGTACGTCCTATGCCGGCGAAATGAAGAAGTCGGTCTTCACCGCACTCAACTACATGCTGCCGCCGAAGGGCGTTATGCCGATGCACTGCTCGGCGAATGTTGGCCCGGCCGGCGATGCTGCCGTCTTCTTCGGTCTGTCGGGCACCGGCAAGACGACGCTTTCGGCTGACCCGAGCCGCACGCTGATTGGCGATGACGAGCACGGCTGGGGCGAACATGGCATCTTCAACTTCGAAGGTGGCTGCTACGCCAAGACCATTCGTCTTTCGGCCGAGGCCGAGCCGGAAATCTACGCCACCACCAAGCGCTTCGGCACCGTTCTGGAGAACGTCGTGCTGGATGACGCCGGCGTGCCGGACTTCAACGATGCCTCGCGCACAGAAAACACTCGTTGCGCCTATCCGCTGCACTTCATTCCGAACGCATCGGACACCGGCCGTGCCGGTCATCCGAAGACGATCATCATGCTCACGGCCGATGCCTTCGGCGTGTTGCCGCCGATCGCCAAGCTGACGCCCGAACAGGCCATGTATCACTTCCTTTCCGGTTACACCGCCAAGGTTGCCGGTACGGAAAAGGGCGTCACCGAGCCGGAAGCCACCTTCTCGACCTGCTTCGGCGCTCCGTTCATGCCGCGTCATCCGGCTGAGTACGGCAATCTGCTGCGTGATCTGATCGCCAAGCACAATGTCGACTGCTGGCTGGTCAACACCGGCTGGACCGGTGGTGCTTACGGCGTCGGTCATCGTATGCCGATCAAGGCCACCCGCGCTCTGCTCGCCGGCGCACTGAGCGGCGAACTGAAAAAGGCCGAGACCCGTATCGATCCGAGCTTCGGCTTTGCCGTTCCGGTTGCGGTCGAAGGGGTCGACACGACGATCCTCGACCCGCGCTCGACCTGGTCGGATGGAGCGGAATACGATGCGCAGGCCAAGAAGCTGGTGGCGATGTTCATCACCAACTTCGCCAAGTTCGAGGATCATGTCGATCACTCGGTCCGCGCCGCTGCTCCGAGCGCAAATATCGCAGCTGAGTAAGACGGCAGTCATGACTTAATGAAACCCGGCGGATCAAACCGCCGGGTTTCTTGTTTTCCGCAGCGTTCGAATATGAAATAGAGCGGACGGAGACAGGACATGGCCAGCGAAGCACTTCTTATCAATAACCGGATCACCCTTGCCGGCTGGGAACTGACGGAGCAGTTTGTTCTGGCTGGCGGTCCGGGTGGACAGAATGTCAACAAGGTGTCGACTGCGGTCCAACTGTTCTTCAACATTGCCGGATCGCCCGCTCTCCCTGACAGGGTCAAGGAGAATGCCCTGAAGCTTGCCGGACGGCGTGCTTCGAAGGAGGGCGTGCTGATGATCGAGGCGAATCGCTTTCGTAGCCAGGAGCGTAACCGCGAGGATGCGCGTGACCGGCTCAAGGAACTGATCCTCGCCGCCGCCGCTCCCCCGCCGCCCCCGCGCAGAAAAACCAAGCCGACCAAGGGTTCTGTGGAGCGCCGGCTGAAGGAAAAATCGGGACGATCTGAAGTCAAGAAAATGCGCGGCAAACCTGCGGGAGACTAATTTAGCTTGCCATTCTGCGAATGGAACCTAGTCTTCCAAAGTGCGTTTTCTCGCTTAGCATAACGACAATCCGAAGGGAGTGATCATGGGTTTTTTCGACTTCATCAAGAGCGCAGGCAAGAAACTCGGAATCGGCGACGATGATGCTGCCCCCGATGTCGAGGCCGTCAAGAAGGAACTCGCCTCCCACAATCTCGGGACCGACAAGGTCGACGTTGCCGTCATCGATGACAAGGTCGTGCTCAAGGGCACCGTGAAGGACCAGTCGGCCTTTGAAAAGGCGGTAATTGCCGTGGGCAATACGCTCGGGATTTCCAAGGTGCAGGCGGACGAGCTCAAGATCGCCGGCCCCGACGCGGCGACGCTTGTGGAAGCGAAGGCGCCGGTCTTCTATACCGTGAAGAAGGGCGACAATTTGTGGAAGATTGCCGAGGCGCAATACGGCAAGGGTAAGGGTGCCAAGCACACCGTGATCTTCGAAGCGAACACGCCCATGCTGACCCATCCCGACAAGATCTATCCTGGCCAGGTCCTGCGTATTCCCGATCTCGCCGACTGATTTTGCGGTGAAGGCGGCGGCGGAAACGCCGCCGTTCTCGCGTTATGATTGAGCATTCCAAGCGTAGCCTGCCGGAAGGCCTTCGTTATGTCCCTGATCTCATCGACCGCCGAGACCAGGAAGACCTCGTCACGGCCATTCGTGATATCGCGGTGAAGGCGCCGCTCTTCGTTCCGGCCATGCCCGGTACGGGCAAGGAAATGTCGGTTCGCATGACGAATTGCGGTCCGCTTGGTTGGGTGACCGACAAGGAGCGCGGTTATCGTTATCAATCCACCCATCCGGTCACGGGCAAGCCTTGGCCCGCCATTCCCGCGATGTTGCTCAATATCTGGGACCGGGTTTCTGGTTGTGACAAGCGACCGGAGGCGTGTTTGGTCAACTTCTATGACGACAGCGCTCGCATGAGCCTGCACCAGGATCGGGATGAGAAGGATTTCGAGGCGCCGGTCGTGTCGGTTTCGCTTGGCAATACCTGCCTGTTTCGTGTCGGCGGTACCAGCCGCAAAGATCCGACCATCTCCCTGAAGCTCAGGAGCGGCGATGTTTTCATCATCGGCGGACCAGGACGGCTCTGCTTCCATGGTGTCGACCGGATTTATCCGGCGACCTCGACGCTTCTGAAGAATGGCGGGCGCATCAATCTGACACTCAGGCGGGTCAATCGCTGACCGACATTGATGGCGGGCTATCGAACGAATAGCCGGTGATGCATCGCTTACAGTTTTCTGAGCGCCACCTGCTCAACGAGGTGGTTGTCGCCCTTGCGCAGAATGAGATCGGCGCGCGGCCGAGTCGGCAGAATGTTTTCCCGCAGGTTCTTCAGGTTGGTATTTTGCCAGAGCCCCTCTGCGATCGTCAGCGCTTCTTCTTCGCTGATTGCCGCATAACGGTTGAAATAGGAATTCGGATCACGGAACGCGGTCTGCCGCAGCTTCATGAAGCGATCGACATACCAGCGATGAATGAGCGCCTCTTCCGCATCGATGTAGATCGAAAAGTCGAAAAAGTCCGAAACGATCGGTATGATCTTGCCGTCAGCCGGCAGGTCACGCGACTGAAGCACGTTGATGCCCTCGAAGATCAGGATGTCCGGGCGATCGATGATCTTGTGCTCGTTCGGCAGTACGTCGTAGATGAGGTGCGAATAGGCTGGCGCCTTGACGTTCGGCAGGCCCGCTTTGATCGCAGAGAGGAAGCGCAGAAGCGCGCCGGTATCGTAGCTTTCGGGAAAGCCCTTGCGATTGAGGATATTGTGACGAACCAGATGGGCGTTTGAATACAGGAAGCCATCAGTCGTCACGAGGTCGACCTTCGGGCTCGACGGCCAACGTGCCAGGAGCTCTTTCAGGATGCGTGCCGTCGTCGACTTGCCAACCGCCACCGAGCCGGCGATGCCGATCACGAAGGGCGTCTTCGAGACGCCCGCGGTGCTGAGGAAGCGACTGCGCTGCTGAAACAACAACTGGGATGATTCGACATGAGCCGAAAGCAGGCGCGATAGCGACAGATAGATGCGTCGCACTTCATCGAGATCGATCGGGTCGTCGATCGAGCGAAGCCGCTTCAATTCGTCGGACGTTAGCGTCAGCGGCGTGTCGGCCCGGAATTGGGCCCATTCTTCCGAAGTGAAGAACAGATAGGGCGAATAGCCGTTCGCCTGAAAGTGGTCGAGCATCTCTGGCGTTTCGGATTCCCGTGTCGCTGTCGTCATGGATCCTGCCGGCTGGCCTTTTCGCTGAGGCCCGTCTGGGCTGTGCGCCGTTGAAGCTCGTCAAGCACCGCTTGTAGCGGGATGTCGGCGATTTTCAATACGACCATCAGGTGATAGATGAGGTCGGCACTCTCGTAGACGAGGTTTTCCCGATCGTCCTTGATCGCGGCAATCACCGCCTCGACAGCTTCTTCGCCCAGTTTTTTTGCCGCCTTCGACTGTCCGCCAGCAACGAGTTTCGCCGTCCAAGATTCGCTAGGACTGGCCTGCGCGCGGTTTGCAACGATCTTCTCGAGGTCGGTCAGGGAGAAATCACTCATCACAGATCCCTTTCGCGTGGTTCAGTCGAGCCGCATGGCTATGCCATGCTGCGCCATATATTGCTTGGCCTCGGCAATGGAATAGGTGCCGAAGTGGAAGATCGAGGCGGCGAGCACGGCGGTGGCGTGCCCATCTTTGATGCCGGCGACCAGGTCATCGAGGTTGCCGACGCCACCGGAGGCGATGACCGGGACCCGCACGCTGTCGGCAATGGTTCTCGTCAATTCGAGATCGTACCCAATCTTTGTTCCGTCGCGGTCCATCGATGTGACAAGCAATTCTCCTGCCCCGCGCTCCACCATTTTCAATGCGAACTCGACGGCATCTATGCCGGTCGGCGTGCGGCCGCCGTGCGTATATATTTCCCAGGCGCTTAAGTTGTCGCCACCCGCTTCCTGCTTTCGGCGTTGCTTCGCATCGATCGAAACAACGATGCACTGGTCGCCGAACTTGTCCGCCGCCTCTGCGATGAAATCCGGATTTTTCACAGCGGCCGAATTGATGGCCACCTTGTCGGCGCCGCAGAGCAGCAGCTTTCGGATATCGGCGATTGTGCGAACGCCGCCACCGACTGTGAGCGGCATGAAACAGTGATCGGCGGTTTGCGCAACGACCTCGAAGATCGTGTCGCGATTGTCCGAAGACGCCGTGATATCGAGGAAGCACAGTTCGTCGGCACCGGCGGCGTCATAGGCCTTTGCCGCCTCGACGGGATCACCGGCGTCGATCAGGTCGACGAAGTTCACGCCCTTGACGACGCGGCCGTCCTTTACGTCCAGGCAGGGAATGACACGGGCTTTGAGCGTCATCGGTCTATCCTTGTTTAACTGCGTGCGGCGCGGATCAGTGCCAGCGCCTCGGCCGGATCGATGCGGCCGTCGTAGAGTGCACGGCCGGTAATCGCGCCCTCGAGCTTGGCCGCATCCGGCTCGAGCATCCGGCGAATATCGTTCATCGAGGCAAGTCCGCCCGAGGCGATCACCGGGATGGAGACGGCATCGGCCAGCGCCAGCGTCGATTCCCAGTTGATGCCAGTCAGGATGCCGTCGCGATCAATATCGGTATAGATGATTGCGGATACACCGGCTCCCTCGAATTTTTTCGCCAACTCGATCACACCAAGTTCGGAGGCTTCCGCCCAGCCTTCCACGGCGACTTTGCCGCCCTTGGCGTCGATGCCAACGGCAACCTTGCCCGGAAAGGCCTTGCAGGCCTCAATTACCAGACCCGGATCGCGCACGGCTACGGTGCCGAGGATGACGCGGGACAAGCCGCGATTGAGCCAGTTCTCGATATGCTCGAGGCTGCGAATGCCGCCGCCGAGCTGAACCGGGTTCTTGGTCGCTTTTAGGATCGCATCGACGGCAGCCCCGTTGACGCTCGTCCCCGCGAAGGCCCCGTTGAGGTCCACGACATGAAGCCACTCGAAACCTTGGTCCTCGAAGGCTTTCGCCTGGGCGCCCGGATCGGTGCTGTAGACGGTTGCCTGGTCCATGTCGCCGAGCTTGAGCCGTACGCACTGGCCGTCCTTGAGGTCGATGGCGGGAAAGAGGATCATGTGGAATGCCCGATACGCGAGGAGACTTACGGTTGCCAGGAAAGAAAGTTGGCAATCAGTTTGAGGCCGAGTGCCTGGCTCTTTTCCGGATGAAACTGGGCGCCGACCATATTGGCGCGGCCGACGAAAGCCGTCATTGGTCCGCCATAGTCTGTGGTGGCGATCACCTCTTCCGGATTTTCCGCAGCCAGATGATAGGAGTGGACGAAGTAGGCGTGCAGACCATTCGGCCCTGTCTTGATCCCATCGAACAAAGGATGCGGCTGATGCAGGTCGAGCGTGTTCCAGCCGATCTGCGGGATCTTCAGCGATAGGTCGCTCGGGGTCATCTCGACGACGTCGCCCTTGATCCAGCCGAAGCCGGGCGTGATGGTCTTTTCCAACCCTCGGGTCGACATAAGCTGCATGCCGACGCAGATGCCGAAGAAGGGGCGAGCCTTCTTTTCCACCGCCTCAACGATGGCCTCATGCATGCCGGCGACCGCGTCGAGGCCACGACGGCAATCGGCATAGGCGCCAACGCCCGGCAGCACGATGCGATCGGCCGTTGCCACGCGCTCGGCCTTGTCGGTCAGTTCGATGGTCGCGTCGATGCCGCTTTCGCGTGCAGCCCGCTCGAAGGCCTTGGTGGCTGACCGTAGATTTCCGGATCCATAATCGATGATCGCCACGCGCATCGTGGAACGTCCTCTTCCTGAAAGCGATGCGATGGAGAGAGGTCCCCGCCGCGCCGCAATGCGATGATCAAGCTGCCTGCCGCAGTCTCCCGGCGGGCGACTTCAGACGAGAGTGCCCTTGGTCGACGGGACGCGGCTTGCCTGGCGTGGATCGATCTCGAGTGCCGTCCGCAACGCCCGCGCCACGGCCTTGAAGCAGGTCTCGGCGATATGGTGATTGTTGGCACCATAGTGATTAAGAATATGCAAGGTGATGCCAGCGTTCTGCGCTAGGGCCTGGAAGAACTCACGCACCAGTTCGGTGTCGAAAGTGCCGATCTTCGGGGCGCTGAAAGCGACGTTCCACACCAGGAACGGCCGGCCGGAGACGTCGATCGCCGCCTTGGTCATGGTTTCGTCCATGGCGAGGTCGATCGAGGCATAACGGGTGATGCCACGCCGGTCGCCGAGCGCCTTGGAAATCGCCTGGCCGATGGCGATGCCGGTATCCTCGACCGTGTGGTGATCGTCGATGTGAAGGTCGCCCTTGACGTCGATCTCCGTGTCGATCAGCGAATGTCGGGCAAGCTGGTCGAGCATATGGTCGAAGAAGCCGACGCCCGTGGAAATCGTCGCCACGCCGGTCCCATCGAGATTGACGGAAACCGAAACGGAGGTTTCGTTGGTCTTGCGGGAAATGCTTCCCACGCGTCGCATTGCTGTTTCGCCCATCAGGGTCTGCTCCATTCCTTGGTCAGGGGTTCCTTATCAGGCGACCAGCCAAATATCCAGCAAAAGCAGGCGGCTCCATATCGCAATGCGTCACGAGATTGCATTCGCGCGGGACCAACTTACATAGGAACAAACAGCGCGGTTTCGCGCATCCAATCCAACACCCGGTGGACGGGCAGCAGGAGCGTCAATGACAACGATTATTACCGTGCGCAAGGGCGGCAAGGTCATCATGGCCGGTGATGGCCAAGTGAGCCTCGGTCAGACCGTGATGAAGGGCAATGCCCGCAAGGTGCGCCGTATCGGCAAGGGTGATGTGATCATCGGTTTTGCTGGAGCGACGGCCGATGCCTTCACGTTGCTCGAGCGGCTGGAAAAGAAACTCGAGCAATATCCCGGCCAGCTGATGCGTGCTGCCGTAGAACTGGCCAAGGACTGGCGTACCGACAAGTATCTGCGCAATCTGGAGGCGATGATGCTCGTCGCTGACAGGTCCATCACGCTGGCGATCACCGGCAATGGCGATGTGCTCGAGCCGGAGCATGGGGCCATCGCGATCGGCTCCGGCGGGAATTATGCTTTCGCCGCCGCCCGCGCCCTGATGGACACGGACAAGTCGGCAGAAGAGATCGCCCGCCAGGCCATGGCGATTGCCGCCGATATCTGCGTCTATACCAACGGTAACGTTGTGATCGAGACGCTCGACAGCGAAAGCTGATCCTCACTCAATTCCGATCGATTGGAACAAGCGACATGACGACTTTTTCTCCCCGCGAGATCGTATCCGAACTCGACCGCTTTATCATCGGGCAGCACGACGCCAAGCGCGCCGTAGCGATTGCTCTGCGCAACCGCTGGCGCCGTCAACAGCTTGACGAGAGCCTGCGCGACGAAGTGATGCCGAAGAACATTCTGATGATCGGCCCGACTGGTGTCGGCAAGACCGAGATCTCGCGCCGCCTTGCCAAGCTTGCCGGCGCCCCCTTCATCAAGATCGAGGCGACGAAGTTCACCGAAGTCGGCTATGTTGGCCGCGACGTCGAGCAGATCATCCGCGATCTTGTCGAGATCGGCATCGGCTTGGTTCGCGAAAAGAAGCGTTCCGAGGTGCAGGCCCAGGCTCACGCTGGCGCCGAGGAGCGGGTGCTTGACGCTTTGGTCGGAGCAACTGCCTCTCCTGCAACGCGAGACAGCTTCCGCAAGAAGCTGCGCGACGGCCTGATGGATGACAAGGAAATCGACATCGAGATTGCTGACAGCGGCAACGGGATGCCCGGCTTCGAGGTCCCGGGAATGCCAGGCGCTAATGTCGGTATTCTCAATCTGTCAGAGATGTTCGGCAAGGCTATGGGTGGTCGCACCAAGAAGGTTCGCACCACTGTGAAAGCCTCCTACGCCGATTTGATCCGCGACGAATCCGACAAGCTGATCGACAATGAAGTCATCCAGCGCGAGGCAGTCCGTTCGGTCGAGAACGACGGTATTGTCTTCCTCGATGAGATTGACAAGATCGCCGCGCGCGACGGCGGCGTGGGTGCCGGTGTGTCGCGCGAGGGCGTCCAGCGTGATTTGCTGCCTCTGGTGGAGGGCACGACGGTATCGACGAAATACGGACCGGTGAAGACTGACCATATCCTCTTCATTGCCTCCGGCGCTTTCCATGTATCGAAGCCATCGGACCTGTTGCCCGAACTCCAGGGCCGTCTGCCGATCCGAGTCGAGCTGAAGCCGCTCACCAAGGAGGACTTCCGCCGCATCCTGACCGAGACCGAGGCGAGCCTGATCCGCCAGTACAAGGCGTTGATGGCAACCGAGGAACTCAATCTCGACTTCACCGAGGATGCGATCGATGCGCTTGCCGATGTCGCCGTTAAACTCAATACTTCGGTCGAGAATATCGGCGCGCGGCGCCTTCAGACCGTCATGGAGCGCGTGCTCGACGATATTTCGTTCAACGCGCCTGATCGCGGTGGGTCTGCCGTGATGATTGACTCGGAGTATGTGCGTGAACATGTCGGGGAGATCGCTGCCGACGCTGACCTGTCGCGTTACATTCTGTAAGGCGGATGTAGAAAAGCGCCTTCATCGAAGGAATGTCGCAAATGTGAGGCGTAGCAAGGTCGACAAGCGCGGCCTTGTTTCTATAAGGGTGACGCCGCTGGCAAAGGCAAGTCGATGGTCTTGAACTGGAGGTGAAGGTACGTGGGTCGTTTTACTCGGGCAATCTTCCTGGTGCTGCTTGTCCTTACTCCGACAGGCGCTAGCGCAGGTTCCGTCCGGGTCGTGCCCGCAGGCAACCGCCACACAGAGCAGCCGGCGATTCCAGGTGCTTCGGTGCGCCGCACTCAAGCTGGCAAGACCACCTTTGACCTGAAATACGAGAAAGTACGCGATCTTCTCGCGTCGGACGATCGGCTGCGATCGAAGATCAAGGCGACGGCAGCGGCCTATGGCATTGATCCGATCCATATGGTGGGCGCGATTGTCGGCGAGCATACCTTCAACGTTGACGTCTATGATACCCTGCAGAGCTATTATGTGAAGGCGGCCTCCTATGCCGGCAACAGCTTCCGCTTTGCCTACGATGAAGAGAGTATTGCTGATTTCGTGGCCCGACCGGAATTCGGCGCCTGCGCGGACGAGACGGATTCCTATCATCTCTGGTCGTGCCGCGAAGATGTTTGGGAGAAGACCTTTCGGGGCCGTACCGTTGGCGGCAAGTCCTATCCGAACAACCGTTTCAGTGCGGTGTTTTTCCAGCCCTTTTACGCCGGCCAGACCTTCGGGCTCGGCCAGATCAATCCGCTGACTGCACTCATGCTGTCCGACCTGGTTTCAAAGACGTCGGGAGTAGCTAAGCTCGACGAGAACGATGCGGCAGGCGTCTACAAGGCGATCATGGATCCGGATCTTTCGCTCGCTTTCATGGCTGGCGTGCTGCGCAAGGCGATCGACGACTATCGCTCGGTGGCCGGGATGGACATCTCAAGAAACCCGGGCGTGACAGCGACACTGTTCAATGTCGGTAATTCCCTGCAGCGGGCGCGGATCCTTGCGGCCAAGAACGCGGCTTCAAGTTCGCCGGTCTGGCCTGAGGAAAACTATTATGGCTGGCTGGTCAATGACCGACTGAAAGAACTTGAACGCCTTTTCTAGCCGAAGGGCAGGGGCAGCCTGCGGAGACGAACCATGGCAAATGCCGATCGTCCTGACCGTTTCGAACCGCCGGCCCCGCAGCCTCGTCCGGTGCCGCTGTCGAGGCTAGCCATCATCCGAACGGTCCTGCGCAATCCGCTCGAGCTTTGGGGCGTTCCATCCTATACGCTGCCATGGATCGAGACCCGGTTCTTCGGCCGCAGCACCCTGATCGTCAACGATCCTGATCTCATTCGGCGCGTGCTGGTGGAGAATACCGGCAACTACCGGATGGACGAGGTTCGCCAACTGGTGCTGAGACCTATTCTGCGGGATGGCCTGTTAACTGCCGAAGGCGGTGTGTGGAAGCGCTCCCGCAAGGCGATGGCTCCAGTGTTCACCCCGCGCCATGCCCAGGGCTTCGCACGTCAGATGCTGGAAAAGAGCGAGGAGTTCGCCGAGCGCTACGCGACCGAGGCGTCGGTCGGCATGGTGCGCGATATCGCGGTCGACATGACCGAGCTTACCTATCTCATCCTGTCGGAGACGCTGTTTTCCGGTGAGATCGCCACCGATAGCGGTGACATCGCGGGTGATGTCGATGCGCTGCTTGAGACCATGGGCCGGATCGATCCGCTCGATCTGTTGGCGGCGCCGCAGTGGATGCCGCGGCTGAGGCGGATCGGCGGCTATCGCGTGCTGCGCAAGTTTCGCGCGCTGGTGCGCACCACCATGGAGGTGCGCAAGGCGGCGATGACGCGGGATCCGCAGGCGGCACCGCGGGATTTCCTGACCTTGCTGTTGGAAATCGAGGGGCCAAAGGGGCTCACCTCCGCGGAGATCGAGGATAATATCCTGACTTTCGTCGGTGCCGGCCATGAAACGACGGCCCGGGCGCTGAGCTGGGCCCTCTATTGCCTCGCCAAATGCCCGGACATTCGCGAACGTGTGGAAACCGAGATTGACGCGGTCGTGGAAAGCGGCGCCGATCCGGTTGACTGGCTGGAGCGCATGCCGCTGGTTCGCGCTGCCTTCGAAGAGACGCTGAGGCTCTATCCGCCGGCCCCGTCGATCAATCGGCAAGCGGTCGCTGACGACTGCTTTGAAGCCGCGGACGGCACTGTCCTCGATATTCGCAAGGGCACGACGATCCTGATCATGCCTTGGACACTGCACAGGCATGAACTTTACTGGGACGAGCCCAGGGTCTTTGATCCGAGCCGTTTCCTGCCGGAGAATCGCGACCGGATCGACCGCTTTCAGTATCTTCCCTTCGGTGCAGGGCCACGGGTCTGCATAGGTGCGACCTTCGCTCTGCAGGAGGCTGTGATCGCCCTTGCGGTCTTGATGCGGCTCTATCGGTTCGACGTGACCGAGGAAACAAGGCCCTGGCCGGTGCAGAAGCTCACAACCCAGCCGCAGGGTGGTCTACCGATGCGCGTCATGATGCGTCCGGCCAGGCGATAATTTGCCGCTTGTCGGCTGGTGCGACAATCTTTTGCCGTGCGATAATCGCATCCGGCAAAACGCCCAGAACCAGACCGAGGCAGTTCGCGTGACACTCCATTATATGTTGGGCATCGATACCGGCGGCACCTATACCGACGCCGTGCTTTATAGCGAGGAGAAGGGCATCCTCGCCAAGGCCAAGGCGCTGACGACGCGCCATGACCTCGCGATCGGTATCGCCGAGGTGCTCGACAAGGTGATCGCCGCCGCCGGCATCAACAGGGGTTCCATTGGCCTGGTTTCGCTGTCGACCACACTCGCCACCAATGCGCTGGTCGAAGGGCAGGGCGGTCGCGCCGGGCTGGTGATGATCGGTTTCGGTCCGGAGGACCTCAAACGCGACGGGCTTGTCGATGCGCTCGGGTCCGACCCGGTGCTCTTCCTGCCCGGCGGACATGACGTGCACGGCAACGAGACGCCGCTGGAGATCTCGGCGCTCGAGCAAGCCTTGCCGCACCTGGGTGAAACCGTCTCGTCCTTCGCCATTGCCGGCTATTTCGCCGTGCGCAATCCGGCCCATGAAATCCGGGTCCGGGATCTGATCCGCAATCATTGCGCCCTGCCAGTGACGTGCAGTCATGAGTTGTCATCCAGACTCGGCGGCCCGCGTCGGGCGCTAACCACGCTTTTGAACGCCCGGCTGGTGTCGATGATCGACCGTCTGGTCGGAGCTTGCGAGGCATTCCTCGCAAGCCGGGGTATTGAGGCGCCGCTGATGGTCGTGCGCGGTGACGGTGCGCTCATCTCCGCTGCCGAAGCGCGGCTTCGGCCGATCGAAACGATCCTGTCCGGCCCGGCGGCAAGCCTCGTCGGCGCGCGCCACCTGACGGGGCTTGCCAATGCGGTGGTCGCCGACATCGGCGGCACGACCACCGACGTGGCGATCCTCGACGGAGGTCTGCCGAGGCTCGATGCGGAGGGAGCCGTGGTCGGCGGATACCGCACCATGGTCGAGGCAGTGGCCATGCGCACCTATGGGCTGGGTGGGGATTCCGAGGTCAGGATCGACGATCGCGGCCTGCAGGTGCGCATCGAGCTTGGGCCGAGACGGCTGGTGCCGCTCAGCCTCGCGGCGATGCTCCACGGCGACGCCGTGATAGCTAGGTTGGAGCGGCAAGTGCGGGCCGCGCATCCCGGTCGCCAGGACGGGCGATTGGCTGTGCGCACCGGCGTTCCGCACCATCTGGCCACCGGCTTGTCGTCGCAGGAAGCCGCTCTCTTCGCCCGCATTGGGCCGGAGCCCGTGGCGCTCGATCAATTGCTGACCTCGACACCGCAACTGGCGATGATCGACCGTCTGGTGGCACGGGGACTCGTGCACATCTGCGGCCTCACGCCGTCGGACGCCATGCATGTGCTCGACCGGCAGGGGCAGTGGAACAGGCATGCGGCGGAACTCGGCTTGCGCATTGCCGCGCGGCGCAAGGACGGTGCCGGCCAGCCAATCGCCGCTTCGTCTGCTGACCTTGCACAACGGATTGTCGACCGGCTGACACGCCAGTCGGCCGAGATTGTCCTCATGGCCTCGCTTGCGGAAAGTGACCTGGCCGACATCGATCCGGCCCGCTCGCTGCTGATCGATCGGGCGCTGCGACGGCAGGCCGGTATCGTCAATTTTTCCCTGTCGCTCGACCGGCCGCTGATCGGTCTTGGCGCTTCGGCCTCGACTTACTATCCGGCGATCGGCGCCATGTTGGCGTCATCTTGCGAGGTTCCCCGTGACGCCGACGTTGCCAATGCGATCGGCGCGGTCGTCGGCCGCATTCGCGCCACCGTGACTACTTTCGTCACGGCGCCGGAAGAGGGCCTGTTCATGCTCTCGGGTGCCGGCGAGAGCATGCGCTTCGTGCGGGTACAGGAAGCCTTTTCAGCGGCCCGCGCGCGGGCCATGGATGCCGCCCTTGCCCATGCGAGGCAGAACGGCGCGACCGATGCGGTCGCAGTCCTCGTCGAGGAGGTCGATGCGCCGGAAAGCGACGGCAGCCGCAAGCTGATCGAGGCACGCTTCATCGCCACTGCCAGCGGCCGTCCGCGGCTGGCGTCCGCCGTGTAATTTCTTTTTTGGTATAAATCTTTGTAATTTGTGCCCGATTGACAGTGAATGAGAACAGATCATTGTGCGCAACACAGACAGCAGCAGGGATTTGCGAGGAGACATCACCATGAGCCGGATCGAAAGCCACGGACTTTCCATCGATACTGAACTTTATCATTTCCTGGTCGAGAAGGCTTTGCCGGGAACCGGGCAGGACGCGGAGAGCTTCCTCGCGGGTTTCTCTGCCATCGTGCATGATCTTGCGCCGAAGAATCGCGCATTGCTTGCCAAGCGCGACGACATGCAGGCGAAAATTGACGCCTGGTACAAGGCGAATGGCGCGCCGATCGACATGGACGCCTATGAGGCCTTCCTTCGGGAGATCGGCTATCTCCTTCCGGAGGGTGGTGATTTTCAGGTCTCGACATCCAATGTCGACGCCGAGATCGCGGAGATCGCCGGCCCGCAACTGGTCGTTCCGGTCATGAACGCGCGCTACGCGCTGAATGCCGCGAACGCCCGCTGGGGATCGCTTTATGATGCGCTCTACGGAACCGACGCGATCGCCGAAACCGACGGTGCGGAAAAGGGCAAGGGCTACAACCCCGTACGCGGCGCCAAAGTCATCGCCTGGGGGCGCCAGCTACTTGATGATTCTGCGCCGCTCGCCGCCGGCAAGTGGAGCGAAGTGGCTGACCTCGCGATCGACAAGGGCGCACTGTTCGTCACGCTTGCGGGCGGTGGTGTCACGGGCCTCGCCGATCCGACACAGTTCGCCGGCTATCGCGGCGCGGCTGACAAGCCGGAAGCCGTCCTGTTGGAGAAGAACAATCTCCACACCGAGATCGTTATCGATGCGGCGGGCATGATCGGCAAGAGCGATCCGGCCGGCATCAACGACATCTGGCTCGAATCGGCGATCACCACAATCATGGACTGCGAGGATTCGGTCGCTGCCGTCGACGCCGAGGACAAGGTCGTCGTCTATGGCAACTGGCTCGGCCTGATGAAGGGCGACTTGACGGAAGAGGTCTCAAAGGGCGGCAAGACTTTCACCCGCGCGTTGAATCCCGACCGTGTCTACACAAAGCCGGACGGATCGTCGCTGAGCCTGCATGGCCGCTCGTTGATGCTGGTGCGCAACGTCGGCCACCTGATGACCAATCCGGCCATCCTCGACCGCGACGGAAACGAAGTGCCGGAAGGCATCATGGATGCGGCGTTCACCGGTCTGATCGCGCTATTTGACATTGGCCCGAACGGCCGCCGCGCCAATTCTCGCAAGGGTTCGATGTATGTCGTCAAGCCGAAGATGCACGGTCCCGAGGAAGTCGCCTTCGCCTGCGAGATTTTCTCGCGCGTCGAAAATCTGATCGGCATGGCGCCGAACACCATCAAGATGGGCATCATGGACGAGGAGCGCCGCACCACGGTCAACCTCAAGGAATGTATCCGCGCCGCCAAGGATCGTGTCGTCTTCATCAACACCGGCTTCCTCGACCGCACCGGTGACGAGATTCATACGTCGATGGAAGCCGGTCCGATGATCCGCAAGGGCGACATGAAGCAGGCCGCATGGATCGGGGCTTATGAAAACTGGAACGTCGACGTCGGCCTGGAATGTGGCCTTTCCGGGCATGCGCAGATCGGCAAGGGCATGTGGGCCATGCCTGACCTGATGGCCGCCATGCTCGAACAGAAGATCGCCCATCCTAAGGCCGGCGCCAATACCGCCTGGGTGCCGTCGCCGACGGCCGCGACCCTGCATGCGACGCATTATCACCGCGTCAACGTCGCCGAGGTTCAGGAGAGCTTGAAGAGCCGTCCGCGCGCCAATCTGCGCGACATTCTCTCCGTGCCGGTTGCCACCCGGCCGAACTGGACACCGGAAGAGATCCAGCGAGAACTGGACAATAATGCGCAAGGCATTCTCGGCTATGTCGTCCGCTGGGTCGACCAGGGCGTCGGCTGCTCCAAGGTTCCTGACATCAACAACATCGGCCTGATGGAAGACCGCGCCACGTTGCGCATTTCGGCTCAGCACATGGCCAATTGGCTGCACCACGGCGTCGTCAATGAGGCGCAGATCGTCGAGACAATGAAGCGTATGGCCGCTGTGGTCGATGGTCAGAATGCAGGCGATCCTGTGTATCGTCCGATGGCCGGCAATTTCGATGGTTCGATTGCCTTTCAGGCGGCCGTCGAGCTGGTGCTCAAGGGTCGCGAACAGCCGAACGGCTATACCGAGCCGGTCCTGCATCGCCGCCGTCTCGAGCTGAAGGCGAGCCTTAAGGGCTGAGCGGCAGGTAATGGGCCAAAAAAAAGCCGCCGGAGCGTTCCGGCGGCCTTCTCTTGATGTCAATCCCGCGGCAGATTACTGCTGAACGACTACGCGAGCGCTCTTGCCGGGGCGGACGCGGCTGTAGAGATCGATGATGTCCTGGTTCATCAGGCGGATGCAGCCCGACGAGGCGGCGGTCCCGATCGAGGCCCATTCCGGTGTGCCGTGCAGACGGAACAGCGTGTCCTGGCCCTTGTCGTTGAACAAGTAGAGGGCACGTGCGCCGAGCGGATTGCGCAGGCCCGGGCCCATGCCATCCTCGACATATTTGGCGACGTCCGGCTTGCGGACAGCCATTTCCTTCGGGGGATGCCAAGTCGGCCATTCCTGTTTCCAGGCGATATAGGCCTCGCCCTGCCAGGCAAAGCCCTGCTTGCCGACGCCGATGCCATAGCGGACAGCCTTGCCGTTGGGCAGGACGTAATAGAGGAAGCGTTCACGCGTGTTGACAACGATCGTGCCGGCACGCTCTTTCGTCTGGTAGGAAACGATCTGGCGGTGGAACTTCGGGTTGACCTTATTGATCGGGATCGCCGGCAATGCATAGCCAGCGTCCGTAACGCTGCCATAGGAATCGGTGAAGATCTTGGCGGTCGTGGCTTCGACCTTTTCGGTCGAGGTGCCGGACGCGGTATCGGACGTGGTCGTGCAACCAGTGAGGCCGATCGTCGCGACGAGGCCGAACACAGTCAATGCATTGCGGAGGCGCATGGGAAACTCGTTCATTTGGGCTGGGAGATGGTTATCGTGACCATCTTTGATTATGGTTTATTTTTGATTAAAAGCGCCTTTGCAAGTAGCGGATCTCCGCCCGATGGCTTCGGCGCTGCAAAATGACTCCGCATGGCTTTTTTGCAACATGCGGATCTGCTTTCCTGGACCTGATTCATGACGATTCTTTCTATCGCCGTAAACAATCCGTTAATCGATGGCCGGCAGTCCGAGCGGGCTATGCTTGTGCGCCGTGGTGTGCAGGTCCTGCTTAAGGACATGCGGCTCGCCGTATTGCCCGAGCTGGCGCTCGCCAACGGCCGTCGCGCTGATCTGGTGGGTCTGTCGGAGAAGGGCGAGATCTGGATCATCGAGATCAAGTCCTCGATCGAGGACTTCCGCGTCGATCGCAAATGGCCCGACTACCGTGCCTATTGCGACCGGCTGTTCTTCGCCACCCATCCCGAGGTACCGCTCGACATCTTCCCTGAGGATTGTGGTCTGCTGCTGTCTGACGGCTACGGCGCTCATCTATTGCGCGAGGCGCCGGAACACAAGTTGGCGCCGGCAACCAGAAAGGCGGTTACACTCAATTTCTCGCGCACGGCCGCCCAACGACTGATGGCGGCGGAATGGGCGGCGCATACGCCGCCGCGCGACTGACCCTATTTCGGTGCGCGCTTGGCGAGAATGCGTTGCAGGGTCCTGCGGTGCATATTGAGCCGACGGGCGGTTTCGGAAACATTGCGATCGCAGCTCTCGAAAACGCGCTGGATATGCTCCCACCGAACCCGGTCGGCCGACATGGGGTTTTCAGGCACTTCTGCCTTCTCGCCCGGACGCTGGGTGAGCGCGAGGAAGATTTCGTCGGCGTCGGCGGGCTTTGCCAGATAGTCGAGCGCACCGAGCTTCACAGCGGTAACGGCGGTGGCGATATTGCCGTAGCCGGTAAGGACGACGATATGCGTATCGTCGCGATGCTGGCGGATCACCTCGATCACATCAAGGCCATTGCCATCACCAAGCCGCAGATCGATTACCGCATACTTCGGCGGCGCCGACTTGGCCTTGGCTATGCCCTCGGCGACCGACGCAGCCATTTCAACGGCAAAGCCACGGGACTCCATGGCACGAGCCAGGCGACGCAGAAAGGGCGCATCATCGTCAACGATCAACAGGGTCGGGTTGGGACCCAGCGCGTTTTCGCCGCTCATCGGCGAGGGATCAGAGTTTGCGTTTTCTGTCATGACTAAGCATTCCTGCGGGAAATCTCGAGCGTCAGTCTGTGGTTATGGCCAGTAATGCCATGCCGGTAAAGTCATTTCGCCATATTTCAGGCTTCCATCCGATGCCTGGGCCAGACGACCTCGACCCGGGCGCCCGGTTGATCCGGAGCCCTGTTTTCGAAGCGGAGCCGCGCGCCGGAGCGTTCGAGCAAGGTCTTGGCGATGAACAGGCCAAGCCCAAGTCCGCCGGCCTTGTCATCCCGCTGGCGATTGGTCACATAGGGTTCGCCGATCCTTTGCAGCACATCCGGCGAGTAGCCTTCGCCATCGTCCTCGATCATGATCGACACCTTCGATGCGTCATGTTCGACGGTGACGGTGACCTTCTCGCGGGCGAAGTCGACGGCGTTCTCGATAAGATTGCCGAGGCCGTAGAGAATGCCGGCATTGCGGATGCCGACCGGCTCCTGGCTGCGATCCGATTTCTCGATGAGATCGATCTTGATGCCGAACTCGCGATGCGGCGCCAGAACATCCTCGATCAGCGAGGAGAGTGGCAGCCGGCGCATATGCTCCTCGCTCTCGGATGGCAGCGTCGCGATCCTTTTGAGAATGTCGCGGCACCGCTCGCTTTGGCTCCGCAGCAATTGCACGTCCTCGCCGAAACGCTCGTCCTGGCCGAGTTCACGCTCCATCTCCTTGGCGACCAGGCTGATGGTGGCAAGGGGCGTTCCCAGTTCGTGGGCGGCGGCGGCTGCAAGTCCGTCGAGCTGGGAGAGGTGCTTTTCTTTCTGAAGCACCAGTTCTGT
The DNA here is from genome assembly GCF_007992095.1 of Paenirhizobium naphthalenivorans. Taxonomy (GTDB): domain Bacteria; phylum Pseudomonadota; class Alphaproteobacteria; order Rhizobiales; family Rhizobiaceae; genus Allorhizobium; species Allorhizobium naphthalenivorans. Next base: position 3,714 of record NZ_BJZP01000021.1, on the reverse strand, counting down.
TGCCGACAGCGCATCGGCGAGAAGGGCTGCCTCCTGCGAGACGCGATAGGCATAAAACGCCGCAAAGGCCATCATCGAGGTGATCGCAAACCAAACGCCGACCTGCATCACCGGCTGAAGGGTTGGGGCACCGCCTTGATACCAGGGAAGCGGGTAGGGCGAGAGCGGCAAGGCCGAGATCAGCAGCATGGCGAGAGCGAACAGCGCCATCGCATGACGTAGCGGCTGTGAGGCAAACGAGATGATGACAGGCACACAGATCAGCGGGACGAACGGGTTGGCCAGTCCGCCGGTAATGAACAGCAGGGCGCCGAGTTGAAAGAGGTCCAGGGCGAGCACTGCGAAGGCGGCGAGTGGTTCAAGCCTATAGGTCGACGGAAAGCGCACGGATAGCAGGAAATTGGCCGCCGCCAAAGCGCCGATCAAAACCGCGCAGGCCAAAAGCGGCAGTGGAAAGTGCAGGGCGAAAGCGACAACCAGCACGGTGGTGCCCTGTCCTGCGACGGCCAGCCAGCGCAGCCAGACCAGCGTCTGCAGACGCAGTCTGCGGCTCGACGGACCGAATTGCAGTGCGGTGTCGGGAGTGGTCATGCGTCTGGGCCTCCTTGCTTCTCTCGGCGTCAGGTTCCGCGTGGCTTGGCGCGGCTGGTCGGCATGGCGTCGGCCGGATTATCCGGCCAGGGGTGTTTGGGATAGCGGCCGCGCATGTCGGCGCGCACGTCTTTCCATGACCCTGCCCAGAAACCGGGCAGGTCGCGCGTGGTCTGGATCGGCCGGTGGGCCGGTGAGGTCAATTCCAAAACGAGCGGCAATTTTCCCCCGCCGACGGCGGGATGCGTTTTAAGCCCGAACAATTCCTGGACGCGGATCGACAATATGGGTTCCGCACCGTCATATCGAATAGGGTGGTTCTGCCCCGTCGGCGCGGTGAAATGAGTCGGCGCCAGCCGGTCGAGTTCGCGCTGCAACCCATGGGGAAGCAAACCAACAATTCCATCGAACAGCGTGCCGGGAGCTATATCGTCAAACCCGCGCGCACTCGTCTGATAGGGGATGAACCAGTCATCAAGCGTGTCGAGGAGGGCTTCATCCGACACGTCGGGCCATGGTTCGCCGATCGTGCGGTGGAGGAAGCCGATACGCTGGCGCAATTGTCCGGCTGCCTTGGAGAAGGGAAGAGCACTAACCCCGAGCTGGCGCACACCTTCGGCCAGCGCTGCGGCTGCGTCGGGGCCTGTCGGGCGGGCCAGCGGCGTCTCGTCCAGCACGATGGCGCCGAGCCGGGTCACCCGGCGCGCCCGAACCTGCCGGCTTGCCGCATCGAAAAAGCACTCTTCGCCGCGCTGGACGGCATCTGGAAGAACAGACTCGATCATCGATCTTTCGACTTCGGCGGCCGCAAGGACCCGACCTTGAGCTGCCCGGCCGGTCAGATCGGCGATCACCAGCATGTCGGCGCCCGCCAGCCGCTCTGTCTCGGGAATCTCGGCGCCGCGGCCATTGGCCATGACGAATCGCCCGCGCCCGCCGCGCCTGAGTGCGATCCTGTCGGGATAGGCGTAAAGCAGGAGCTCGCCTGCTGGCACAGGGTTTTCCGGCCCCTTTATCGCTCCGGCGCTGGTCGCCAGCCGTTCAGCGAGACTACGTGCCGCCTTGGCACGCTCGCCGCCCTCTTGGCGGAAGCGACGCAACCGATCCTCTATATCTGTGCCGGTGCCGCCGAGCCCCTGTTCCGTCAGCAGCACGGCAAGTTCGGCCGCTTGGCGGCCCGCGCCTGCTTGGCACGCTGAAAGTACCATGGCGGCAAGTCGCACTGGCAGGCCGAGATCACGGATCCTGCGGCCGGAGGCGGTGATCGCGCCCGCAGGCTCCAGCGCACCCAGCAGTCGCAGCAGGGCCCTGGCCTCGTTCCAAGCGGGAGCCGGAGGCGGATCGATGAAGGAGAGGCCGCACCGGTCGAGAACGCCCCAATGCGCCATGTCGAGCACGAGATTGGAGAGGTCGGCCGAAAGGATTTCCGGCGGAGTGAAGGCGGGGAGAGCAGCCGTCTGCCCGGGATGCCAAAGACGGATGGCGATGCCGGGCGCGGTTCGACCAGCTCGGCCAGCGCGCTGGTCCGCCGAGGCCCGCGATGCGCGAACGGTCTCCAGCCGGGTAATGCCGGTGGAGGCTTCATAGACCGGCAGACGCTGAAGCCCGCTGTCTATTACCACGCGCACGCCGTCGATCGTGATCGAGGTTTCGGCGATCGAGGTGGCGAGGACGATCTTGCGGCAGCCCTCCGGCGCTGGCCGGATCGCCGCGTCCTGTTCCCTTTGGCCAAGGTTGCCATAGAGCGGAGCGACCAGCGTGCTGTCGTCGAACCGGCCCGCAAGCCGCTCGGCCACCCGGCGGATTTCTGCCTGTCCGGGCAGGAAGGCAAGGATCGATCCGCTTTCGTGGCGATGCGCGTCGAGGATCGCTGCCGTCACCGTGTCCTCGATCCGTTCACCGCCGGGCCGGTCGCGGTGGCGGATTTCGACCGGGTAGCTCCGGCCCTCGCTTATGATCACCGGCGCATCATCGAGAATGGCGGCGATTCGCTCGATGTCCAGCGTCGCGGACATGACCAGGATGCGCAGGTCCGGCCGGAGCGCCGATTGCGCATCGAGCGCCAGCGCCAGACCGAAATCGGCGTCGAGTGAACGCTCGTGGAATTCGTCGAACAGAACCGCGGTAATGCCGGAAAGCTCCGGATCCTCCAGGATCATCCGGGCAAACACGCCCTCGGTCACCACTTCGATGCGGGTCTTGGCCGAGACCCGGTTGTCGAGCCGCATGCGATAGCCGACGGTCGCGCCGACCGGCTCTCGCAGCAGGCTCGCCATTCGCGCCGCAGCGGCGCGCGCCGCCAGCCGCCGCGGTTCGAGCAGAATGATCCGCCCATCGCCGCGCCAGGGCTGGTCGAGCAGATGAAGCGGCACGATCGTCGTCTTGCCGGCGCCGGGCGGCGCCGACAGGATCGCCCGGTTGGCCTCCTGGAGTGCAGCGCTAAGGGCCGGCAGGCTGTTGCTGACCGGCAAGTGGGGCAGATCGGGTGACATTACGTGTCCTGGTGGGTGAAGGGCTCCATCACGGTCTCGTAGGCGAGGATCGCTCCGGCCAGATCTTCTAGTGCGGCCCCGACCGATTTGAACAGGGTGATTTCTGCTTCGCTTGAACGGCCCTTGTGGCGACCGGCGGCGAGATCGAAGAGATCGGCTTTAATGTCGGCCTCGCGGATGACGCCGGCTTTCAGCGGCTGAACGATGTCGCCCGCCTCGCTAAACGCCCCGTCGCGCGTGTCGACAAAGATCGTCGCGCGGCGCACCGCTTCATCGTCGCTTTCCCGCATGTTCGGCTTGAACGCACCGATCAGGTCAAGATGGGCGCCGGGTTTCAGCCAGGCGCCGTGGATCAGTGGTTCGCTCGACAGCGTCGCGCAGGAAATGATGTCCGCTTGGCGTGCGCACGCCTCGAGATCAGTGCAGGCAATCGCGTCAAAGCCCAGCGCGCGCGCTTCCTCCGCCGTCTTCTCGGCATTGGCGGGATTGCGGCCCCAGATGGAGACGCGCTTGATCGGCCGGACGCTCGCGTGCGCCTGGATCAGGTTGAGGGAGAGACGGCCGGTGCCGACGACCAGAAGCTCGGACGCGCCGGGACGAGCGAGATACTTGGCGGCAAGCGCCGAAGTCG